>JBKBNH010000006.1:0-204312 GCA_046295395.1 Flavobacteriales bacterium
CAAAATTAACACATTGTATATTAGGTGATTAAAAACTGAGATTAACTAATGAGCTTTTTTATCGGACATTAATGTTTTGTTAAACCTCTTTAGAAATTAACCTTTGTATAATTTACATTATGTAGGCAAAAAGTTGTTTTTTTGTGCCTACATAAGGCATATAAACTAATCTATGAAAAGAAATATAATAGTTGAGCTGTTAAAATCAGATAAAACAAGTGGTTCTGCAACCGTTATGGGATGGGTAAGAAGCTTTCGAAGCAACCGGTTTATAGCAATAAACGATGGGTCTTGCCTGAGAAACATTCAGGTTGTGGTTGATTTCGAAAAATTTGACGAAAACCTGCTCAAAAGAATCACTACCGGATCCGCCGTACAAATTAGCGGTCAGATTGTAGAGTCTCAGGGACAAGGACAACGAATAGAAATTCTAGCCGATGATATTACCATTTTAGGTGATGCCAACCCCGATGAAGTAACTAAAACCGTCATGCAGCCTAAGCGCCATAGTTTGGAATATCTAAGGGAACAGGCTCACCTGCGTTTCAGAACTAACACCTTTGGAGCCGTTTTCAGAACGCGTCACCACATGAGTTATGCTATACATAAGTTTTATAACGACAGAGGATTCTACAACCTGCATTCGCCTATAATTACAGGCACTGATGCCGAAGGAGCCGGAGAAATGTTCAGAGTAACAGCATTAAACCTTGAAAATCCACCAAAAACCGAAGAAGGTAAAATCGACTACAAAGAAGATTTTTTCGGCAAAGAAACAAGTCTTACGGTTTCAGGTCAATTAGAAGCTGAGCTGGGAGCTCTAGCTTTAGGCAAAGTCTACACATTCGGCCCTACTTTTAGAGCCGAAAATTCTAATACAGCACGCCACTTAGCCGAATTTTGGATGATTGAGCCCGAAGTTGCCTTTGCCGACATTACCGACAACATGAACCTTGCAGAAGAGTTTTTAAAATACCTAGTGAAGTACGCCTTGGAATACTGTGCAGAAGACTTGGCCTTTCTGAACCAGAGAGAAGCCGAAGAGAACAAAAATAAACCGCAAAACGAACGCCCGGACATGGGATTATTAGAACGCCTGAACTTCGTTTTAAATGGTTCTTTCGAACGCATTACCTACAGCGAAGCAATTGAAATATTGAAAAACTCAACTCCTAACAAAAAGAAAAAATTCAGTTATCCGGTCGAATGGGGGTTAGACATGCAAAGTGAACACGAGCGATACTTGGTAGAAAAACACTTTGGAAAACCCGTCATAATTAGAGATTATCCCGCAGAAATAAAAGCATTTTATATGCGCCTAAATGAAGACAAAAAAACAGTGGCCGCAATGGATGTGCTATTCCCCGGTATTGGTGAAATCATTGGAGGCTCACAACGCGAAGAACGTTACGATGTTTTACTCGAAAAATGTGCGCACCACAATATTCCGCAGGAAAGCATTTGGTGGTATCTAGACACTCGCCGTTTTGGCACTGTCCCCCATGCGGGATTTGGCCTTGGTTTTGAAAGACTTATGATGTTTGTAACCGGCATGACAAACATACGAGATGTTATACCATTCCCAAGAACACCAAAAAATTGCGAATTTTAAATCAAATTATTTTCAGTTTTTATTGTACTTTTAAAGCATGCTCAAACAACGATTAGAACAAAAACTACTACAGAAATTGTCCCCTCAGCAAATTCAGTTAATGAAATTGCTGCAAGTACCTACCGTTGAATTAGAGCAACGGATCAAAGAAGAAATCGAAGAAAATCCCGCATTGGAGGAAGGCGCTGAAGAAGATGATTCGTATGATGAAATGGATTTGTACGAGCAAGAAGGTGAAGCAGAGGGCGAAACCAGAAACGATGATGATTTTGATTTAAGTGAGTATTTCGATCAAGATACCCCTGATTACAAAACCAGTGTGAATAACAAAAGTTCTGACGACGAGGAACGTTCTATGCCTTTGAGCGGGGGGACTTCATTTCAGGAAACGTTGATGCAGCAAATGGGGCTTAGAATAAAAGATGAAAAACAACGTCAGCTTGCTCAATACCTAATAGGGAATCTGGATGAAAGCGGTTATTTGCGAAGAGAACTCATAAATATTGTTGACGATTTGGCTTTTTCTCAAAATGTGTCTACTACCGAAGAAGAATTACAAGAGGTACTCGAAATTATTCAAGATTCAGACCCTGCTGGTGTTGGCGCAAGAACCCTTCAAGAATGCCTGCTGCTCCAAATTAGAAGAAAAAACAAATCGGTAAACACAAAAACTGCAGAAATCATTTTGCAATACCATTTTGACGAGTTTACCAAAAAGCACTATCACAAAATAACCAAAAAACTCGACATTTCTGAAGATGATCTTAAAGATGCCATCGATGAAATTATAAAGCTTAACCCTAAGCCAGGTAGTGCAGCAAAAGAAAACACCAAAGCAGCTCAGCACATTATTCCTGATTTTATAATTGTAGAGGAAGACGGCAAACTTGAACTCAGTCTAAACTCTCGAAATGCGCCACAATTAAAAGTAAGTAAAGACTATGCTGAAATGTTAAAACATTACTCCGACAGTAAAAAAACACAGCAAGACAAGGAAGCAATACTTTTTGTAAAACAAAAAATGGACTCTGCAAAATGGTTTATCGACGCCATTCGGCAAAGACAACAAACACTGCTCATTACCATGGATGCTATTATGAACTACCAAAAAGAATATTTCCTTACAGGTGATGAGACTAAATTAAAACCTATGATTCTGAAAGATATTGCTGATATCGTTCAGATGGATATTTCTACTATATCTCGTGTAGCAAACAGTAAACATGTACAAACTCCCTTTGGAACATTTTTATTAAAGAGCTTTTTTTCTGAATCATTAACTACCGATAGCGGCGAAGAAGTTTCTACTCGGGAGGTAAAAAAAATCCTGCAAGATACTATTGAGGCTGAAGACAAACGAAAACCGGTAACCGACGAACAACTTGCTGATTTACTTAAAACAAAAGGGTACAATATCGCCCGCCGTACCGTAGCCAAATACAGAGAGCAACTTAACATACCTGTTGCACGCCTAAGAAAAGAGCTTTGATGACAATCTTTGCAAAGGCTTTAACCTATTTATTCCAACCACTTTTAATGCCTCTATTTGGGGTGGTTTTGTACTTCCAGCTACAAAGTACGCACACCATGATGCTTCATCCTGAGCTTAAAAACACCATTTACCTTATTGTCATTATTCCCTTCACGATTGTGTTTCCAGGAATAAGTTTGCTTTTACTGTACAGAAGCAAAGCAATTTCCTCGCTCCATATTCGCAAACAAGAAGAGCGTCTTTTGCCTTATATTGTGTTTTTGCTTTACTATGGGATGGCATATTACCTTTTGAATCAGTTTAAGAGTTATATGCCCCCTAGTTTTTTCTCATTTCTTTTGGCTGGAATTGTGGCAGTAGCGACAGGGTTTGTGCTTAATTTTTTCATCAAAGTAAGTGTTCATGCAATAGCTTTTTTTAATGTTACAGGAGCACTAATTGCTTGTTCTCAGATTCTGCCAATGGCTACAAAAACTGAGTCAATAATTACCAATTCGTCTTTATTAATTTTGGGGGGACTGGTAGCCTGGAGCAGACTTCAACTGAATGCTCACAAACCTAAAGAAATTTGGTTAGGTATTTTTATAGGTCTAGCAACAGGATATTTTGTTGTGGCTAATGGAATTTACCTCTGATACCACTAATCCATTTCCCCAATAATAAGCACCTCTGTTCTACGGTTTTTTGCTTTATTTTGCTTGGAATCATTAGGAGCTACAGGGACTGCCTCTCCATAGCCTTTATAGGATACTCTCTTTTTGTCTATTCCTTTGGCAATTACATAATCTGCTACCGCTTTAGCTCTGTTGTCAGACAGCTTTAAGTTATGATTATCGTCACCATCACTATCTGTATGACCTCCTAATTCAATCTTTAGTTTTGGATTCTCTACCAAGAATGCATATAGCTTGTCTAATTCAAGAATAGATTCAGGTTTCAGGTCATATCTATCTACATCAAAAAATACATTTTCCAATACCCATCGTTTGCCAACCTGAATTTTTTTCATGGGGACTTCAATCACATAGGATTCTCCATCGCCAATTTTTTCGATAGAATAATTCTTCGAGAAGAATAGATATCCCGGATATTCGGCATTCAATGCAAAATCTTTATTCACCGGCATTGCTACCAAGAACTCCCCATTACCTGAATTTGCTACTGCTTGTTTCACCAGTTTGCTGGTATTTAAATCATACAGTTTAAACCAAGCTGCCAGCGGCTCTCCGGTTTCTTCATCATAAACCCGTCCTTTCACAAAGGTTGCTTTAATGGGTTGTAGATGTTTAGGCAACTTAAATTCATATAAATCAAGACTTCCATAGCCTCCTTCTCTATCTGAAGCAAAAAGTGCCAGATCGCCTGAAGAAGATACCACCAAAGAATTTTCATCGTTGAATGTATTAATGGGATACCCTAGATTTACAGGAGTCCCCCATTCTCCTTGTTCATCAAGTCTACTCATAAAAATATCTAACCCACCCATGCCAGTGTGCCCATCTGATGAAAAATACAGTGTTTGTCCGTCGGGATGAATAAAAACACTCTCTTCCCTTCCTTTTGTGTTAATTTTATCGCTAAGTTTTTTTGGAACAGACCATTGGCCATTATCCAAAATCTCAGAATAATATATATCCTGATCCTGGGGGTCTCTTTTTGATCGTGGTTTTATAATTCCCCTTATAAAGTACAGTGTTTTACCATCGCTGCTAAAACAAGGTTGAGACTCCCAATTATGGGTGTTAATTGGCGGCCCTAGGTTTATCGGTTCTGTCCACTCGTTTCCAATTTTTTCACTCACAAACAAATCACAACTGCCGTAACCGTTTCTACCTACACCGTAGTCGTAATCTCCTTTTACGCCTGTTTCGCAACCAACAAAAATAATATATTTACCATCTGCCGAAAAAGTAGGCGCCCCCTCGTTGTACTTAGAGTTTATGTTTTTACTTATCCCTAATCCTTTACTCCAGTGGCCTTCCTCCCACTTACTACTGAATAAATCTTCTTGAATTCCTGCCATAACAGCATTGGGATCTTTCACTAATCGAGTAAAAAGCAAGGTTTGGTCATCCGCTGTTAATGACGGGAAATACTCAGGTCTGTCTGTATTAACTCCCGGCCCGAGATTTACCGGATTAAATGGAACCGGTTTTTTCATGGCGTCTAATGCAAAATGGCAGTTTCTGATATACTTCTTCGTTTCTTCAATAAAAAACTCATTGGTATTTTTGTTGCTGGTTTGTAGAAAACGGTCGCTACTCTTCAGACAGTCTGAGTATCTTCCAATAGCAATTTGCATGCTTGCCAAATAGAAATACTCGTTAGGTGAATGCCTGTTGTACATTCGTATATATTTTTGTTTGTATTCAATTGCTTTCTCGAAATCGCCCCAAACCGAATACATTTCGTCGAGCAACTGAACCGCCTCCACAAAATTAGTGTCTCTATAGTAGGCTTTTAAAAGGTAAAACTCTGCACTTTCAAAGTTTCGTGAACCATTAGTGGGATTTATATACCTATAACTTGCTTCGCCTTTTTCAAAGTCTTTTATTGCTTTTTTATTTTTGGATGTATATGTTCTTTTCTCTTTTGGTGGGGTTCCGTAATTGTATTGCGCATTGCAACTTAAAAAAGTAAAAGATAAAAGAACCAGGAGAAAAAAATGCTTCATCATAATATTAGGGTATATTTAAATATTTGTGCGTTTGTAGCGATACGCTCCATTGAGGATTCTGTTTAACAAATTCTATTATTTCCGGCAGCACTTTATCTGATTTGTCCCACTCAGGCTGTAAATACAATTTGCATTCCGAACTTACTTGTCTTTCCAATTCTTTTGCCCAAATTAAATCGTGTTTGTTGTAAACAATCACTTTTAATTCGTCTGCTATGGGGAAAACATGAGGCTGTGGTGTCTTAAACTTCTTGGGTGAAAGACAAATCCAATCTAGTTCTCCTGTTATGGGGTAGGCTCCCGAAGTTTCGATAGCAACATAAACCTGAACATCTTGTAGTGCCTGGGTTAAATCGGCTAAATCATACATGGCTGGCTCTCCTCCGGTTATTACTACCATCGGAGTCTTAGAATCCTCAACCCATTTTATCATTTGTTGAACCGAAACCTGAGGATGCGTAGATGCATCCCAGCTTTCTTTAACATCACACCATATGCAACCAACATCACACCCCCCAAGTCTAAGAAAATAAGCTGCTTTTCCGGAATGAAAACCCTCGCCCTGAAGCGTATAAAAATGCTCCATAAGGGGGTAAGTTGTTTTCAGATAAGCCTTATTAATTGTCATAAAACAAAGGTGGCAAAAAATGTCCCATAAAATGGCTAGAATAAACTAATAGTTAGAAAAAAACTGCAAGTCTATAAGCCGGGTTCTGTATACTGCCGAGGCTGTATTTCTATCATTTATCTAATCGGCCTACCCTCCGGGATTGGGCGAGCAGCCCTCTCGTGTCGTACGAAACGACACATCCCCGGTTTACATGGCTTTTCAACCCACAAGGTTTTACCGCCTAATGCAATCACTTACATTATCGGTGGGCTCTTACCCCACCTTTTCACCCTTATCCGCCAAAGGCGGACGGTTTGTTTCTGTATCACTATCTGTGAACTTTCGTTGCCGAAAATCCCCCGAACTTTCATTCGGCGTGGTGCTCTATGTTGCCCGGACTTTCCTCCCCTTGTTTAAAAACAAGAGGCGATAGAACAAGCTTGCAGTTTTTTATCTTTATGTAAAGGTAAGGCTTTTTACCGCATTGAGGATGCGTAAGCTGCCAAAACAAGAACATCTGCCTGGTTGGGCGGATGTTCAAGGGTTAATTTTTCAGATATTCGATATATCCCTTTTTAGATTTTTTTATCTCCAGCGATTTGGAGTAATTCAAAAGAAAACTAAGTGTTTCTGAATTGGGATTTTTGCCCGAATCAGTTTTTTCTAATGATGTTGTTGGGGTAGCATTTTTTTGCATAGGCAGAATTAAATTTTAATTACCTAATTAACGACAAAAAAACTTCTTTAGTATCTATCCCCGATTATTTACTTGATAGAACAGGCTCCACTATATACCCTTGTTCTCTTAGCATAGCTATAACGCCATCTTCTCCGCCCAAATGTGCTGCTCCAACGGCAATAAAAACGGAGCTTTTTTTCATATGGGGAATACTTCTTTCTGCCATTTTTTTGTTTCTGTTCACCAAAAATACCTGATGAAATAACGCTGCCGTTTCTTCATCATAATCCTCGTTTTTGGTAACCATATTGTACAAACTGTCCAACTGTCCGTGAACATAAAAATCCATAATCTTTGTAGTTTTGTCTTCTTCGTCCGTATTACCTATCTCTTTAATGGCTTTGACCAGATTTTCTGCTTGTATTTTATATGGTATTGCCTTGAATGCACTTACTTGCTCAGTTAGTGTTTCTAGCCCGATTACGGTCTTTTTTTCTGCTTTGGCTCTTTTGGCCAAATGTGCGTCTAAAGCTTCGGGCTGGTCTTTCTTCATGTCTTTTAACGAAATCATTGAGGCCACAAACATAGGGGTCATTTTGTCGTAAAGTTTAAGCGATTGCCCTAAACTGTCTTTGAAATATTTTTCTACCAACTTATAGTCTTCTTCGCTTATTAGAGTTGAAATTGCATACCCGTCGGGCATAATTAATTGTTGCATCATCTCCATTTGGTTTATATTTTCTATATCCAGCTCTAAGCAAAGTGTCTTAGCAGATTTAAATGCTTTCTCAAATTCAAGCGTGAAATTAAAAACACGGTTATCCTGGACATGCATAGTTCCGTACAGATAAGATGGTTTTTTGAGGCCGTTACCGCTTACCTTCCAAAGCAAACTCTGAGCACAAAGCAACAAAGGACACAGGACAGCAAAAAGTGAAATTATTTTTTTCATGTTCTTAGAATTGTTATTTACTGAAACCGAATTTCGTTAAAATAGGGCTACACTTTGGTTTGTTTTAGATTATTTAACGCCTTGCAGTGTCTTAACCAACTATAACTCCATCTTTCATTACTAATTTTCTATCAGCCATGTTGGCCAATTCTTCGTTATGAGTTACTATAACAAAAGATTGTCCCATTTTTTCTCTTAATTCAAAAAATAAATTGTGAAGTGCCTTTGCATTTTCTGCATCTAAATTTCCCGATGGCTCATCTGCAAAAACCGCTTTTGGGTTATTAATTAACGCTCTGGCTACTGCCACTCTTTGCTGCTCGCCACCCGAAAGTTCATTAGGTTTGTGGTGAATCCTCTCTGCCAATCTCAATAATTCAAGTAATTCTTTGGCTTTTTTTTCCATCTCCATTTTAGACATGCCGGCGACCATAGCAGGTAAGCAAACATTCTCCAATGCAGTAAACTCAGGCAGCAGATGGTGAAACTGAAAAACAAAACCGATATGCTTATTACGAAATTTTGCAAGATCATTTTTGCCTTTTTTAGAAACCTCTTCACCATTGAATAATACTCTTCCAGAGTCAGGCAAGTCCAATGTCCCCAGAATATGAAGTAAAGTTGATTTTCCGGCACCAGATGGGCCAACAATGGCGACAATCTCGCCGGTATTTATAGTTAAGGATACTCCTTTTAGTACCTGAAGCTGGTCGTAAGACTTTGTTATGGAATCGGTTTGTATCACTTGCCTTAAGTTGTTTTTGTAAAACTAATCAATCTGACTGAATAGAGCTTTATAGTGTGCTAATTCGAATACAGTAAATAGTAAACGATTTCACCATAAAAATAAAGCAGCGTAAAGGTTGTAGCCACTACGATTAATTTCAACCACCATTTTACCTCAGAAATCACCACTGATATTAGACCGGCTATCAATAAAATGATGGCAAAAATTTCACCAAAAAAATACATCAATTGTGGTAAAATCATAGCCAAAACGATGGCTATCATCCCAATATAAAACTTACTCTGTGCTATTTTAGACATACTTAATAAGCCCCATTTATAATTTCATTGACTACACCGGGGTCGAGTAACGTGGACGTATCGCCTAAAGAGGTTGTGTCTCCTTCTGCTACTTTCCTCAATATTCTTCTCATTATTTTACCGGACCGGGTTTTAGGAAGCCCTGTAACAAACTGTATCTTATCGGGCTTTGCTATCTTGCCAATTCCTGAAGAAACAGTTTCTATAATTTCGTCACGCAATGCCTCCATACTTTCTTTGGTAGGCTGTTTCTCACAAATCACAAAAGCATAAATTCCTTGCCCTTTTATATCGTGAGGATAACCAACCACTGCTGATTCTATTACATTTTTGTGTTCATTAATGGCGCTTTCTATTTCTGCCGTACCAAACCGATGCCCCGACACATTAATGACATCATCTACCCTACCAATAATTCTATACATTCCGTTGGAATTACGTTTGGCTCCGTCTCCTGTAAAATAATATCCTTTGTAATGGCTAAAATAAGTTGCTCTGCACCGCTCATGATCTCCGTATGTGGTACGTAAAATTGATGGCCACGGAAACCTGACTGCGAGATAGCCCTCCTTTTCATTCTCGGTAATCTCTGTTCCTTCGTTATCGAGCAAAACGGGTTGTATTCCCGGCAAGGGATATCCTGCATGACTGGGCTTTTGCGGAGAAAGAGAGCCTAATCCTGAAATCATAATCCCCCCTGTTTCTGTTTGCCACCACGTATCTACCACAGGGCATTTGCCTTTTCCTATATTGTCGTGATACCAGTGCCACGCTTCTTCGTTAATGGGTTCGCCCACAGACCCAATCACTTTTAAAGAATCCAGTTTGTAGGGCTTTAACACGTCTGTGCCCGCTCCCATTAACGAGCGGATAGCTGTAGGTGCTGTATAAAATTGATTTACCCGATACTTATCTATTATTCCCCAGAATCGTCCAGCGTTGGGATAAGTTGGCACTCCCTCAAACATAACTGTGGTGGCACCATTAAGAAGCGGACCATAGACCAAATAAGAGTGCCCTGTTACCCAACCAATATCTGCCGTGCACCAAAACACATCTTGCTCATCGTATTGAAATACATTAGCAAACGAATATCCGGCATAAACCATATACCCTCCGGTAGTATGCACAACTCCCTTAGGCTTCCCTGTAGACCCCGAAGTATAGAGTATGAACAAGATGTCCTCTGCATCCATTGGCTCGGCAGGACAATCGGATGAAACCCGCTTTCTCTCTTCTTCATACCAAAAATCTCTGCCCAGCTGCATATGTACTTCTTCGCCGGTATGTTTAATAACCAATATTTTTTCAACCAAATTACACCCTAAATCAACTGCCTGATCAACTATTTCTTTTACAGAGATTTGTTTGTTTCCTCGTTTCAATCCATCGGAAGTTAGAATGATTTTTGCCTCTGCATCTTTAATTCTGTCAGCCAGTGCCTGAGCAGAAAAACCGGCAAAAACTACTGAATGAATGGCTCCTATTCTTGCACAAGCCAGCACCGATACTGCCAACTCAACCACCATAGGCATATATATACAAACCCGATCTCCTTTTCGAACCCCTTTTTGTTTTAATACATTGGCAAATTCTCCCACTTTTTGATGGAGTTCTTTGTAAGTAAGTTTTATTTCTTCATCACCAGGAGAATTCGGCTCCCAAATAATAGCTGTTTTGTCGCCTCTTGAATCCAAATGCCTGTCAATGCAATTATAACAGAGGTTGGTTTCTGCCCCTTCAAACCATTTTATGTGGGGTGCTTCAAAATTCCAGTACAACGTTTTTTCCCATTTCTTAAACCAATGGAAATTCTGTGCTACGTTATTCCAAAATTCTTCAGGATTTTTTACGCTTTTGTTATATTCTTGCCGATATTCTTCAAAGCTCCTGATTCGATAATCCATACTGTTTCTATTTTTATCAAAAATAGCGATTATGATTTACCTAACAAGATTAGATTTTTACAGAACCCCTAGAACAACTTTTTTATTTGATTTTGAAATTCGTTTTTAGAAAACGAAAGCATTTGTAAATCGATTTGCTTCACCTGTCCCAGTCTAAACTCCTTAGACACCCCTAAGTAATACTGCCCCTCTTTAGTCATACTATAAGCCACTACCATTACACGTTCTCCCGAGGGAATGTCACCAAAAGACACTATCCTGTCAGCGCTATATTCGTATCCGGGCAATACGGATTTCATGTCTAAAAATATAAGTCGATAACTGGCTTTATCTGCCTTATTAGATTGAGCCAAAAGTTCTGTTTTATTTTTAATTTCATAAAACCGGTCGCAATTTATCCATCCTAAACTTCCCGAAGTGAGCATGATATCTCCTTCGCCGCCTTCGTATTCTTCCATCTCATCGAAAAGCTCTTCTTCTTCGTTATTGGAATTTATTACTGTAGTTGCCCGGTTAAGCTGTGTGAACGGTTTTTTAGCTTCTGACTCGGGTTTCCAGTCAACAAACGCGTGCCTTCGCTGGCCAATGAACGTTTGCATTCCTTTGGATCGTTGTTCCAATTCGTCTTGTGGGAAAAATATCTTAATTTGAACTCCCGGTTTTAGTGTAAGTTGAGCTCCTTTGCAGTAAGCCATAAGGTAAATCATTCCACCGGTTTGTAAAATTTTGTCTCCACTGGTTGTCGTAAGCCCGGCCGAAACAATACTTTCCATGGTAATGTATTCGCAAAGAGCAATATCTACCTGCCTACAGCCCATTATTCTATCAGCTAGCGAATGAAATGCATTTGCTGGGATAAACACCCTTACGCCCATTTTTCCTGTAATGGTGTTGTCTCGGGTGTTGTCTATTATAATCGGGTCATTGCAGTATGCGTTAATATTTGTGCTGTCTGAAGTGGGTATGTAAGGTCTAAAGGCTGCCCATTTTTGAACTAATAAAGAGTAGGTTCCTTTAACTTCTGCGGCCTGTCTGTACGATTTGTTAGACCCCGCTTTAGCCGGTTCACAGTCTTTGTCAAAAGGATTTCGCTTCACGACCATGTATTCCTGCTTGTGTCGCTTAAGAGCTAGATAAGCCCCAATGCTATCTGTTCTTGTTTGGGTTAAACGGGTTAAAAAGTCCTGCGGTAACTCTTTTAACTCTTTTTTGGATACTGCCTGAAACTCGAATATTTTTTCTACCGGCATTCGGAAGTATATCGAATCAATTTGGTTTTTTATGGCTTGTGAAAATTCTTTGCTTTTATACTCGAAATTGAGTGTAATTACTTTATCAGGGTTTTTCATGAATTGTGAAAAAGCACTACTAACCTCTGCCCCCAACAGGAGTAAAATTACTACCATCCTTATCATATAAAACTGATTTTAAAAGAGAATTCTTTTACAGCAACTGCCCAAAAATGGTTACAGTTAATTATAAACAATAAGGGATATGAAATTAAGAGCCTTTCGAATAGGAGATTTCAAGTATAGAAAACTCTAAACCAGCAGCCCCCCTTTTTTTAAGCCCCCGAAGGTAGAACTTAGTGCTCTTGTGACTTTGTAGCCTAAAACATTGCGCTCTTAGCTAGAGCCTAGACCCTTTGGGATTAAAAAGGAAATTACTTAGCATTAACTTTCTTGTGGTCTGCCAGAAATTTTTCTAAACCTATATCTGTTAGTGGATGATTAAGCAGAGCCATAATGGCGCTAAGGGGGCCTGTCATTACATCTGCCCCAATTTCGGCACACTGAATAATGTGCATAGGATGACGCACCGATGCCGCCAGAATTTGAGTGTCGTACAGATAGTTGTCGTAAATCTGTCTGATGGAAGATATAAGCGCTACTCCATCGGTAGAAACATCATCCAATCTACCAATAAAAGGTGATACATAAGTAGCTCCGGCTTTAGCTGCCAAAAGAGCCTGTCCTGAAGAAAAAACCAGTGTACAATTCGTTTTTATTCCTTTATCAGAAAAGTATTTCAATGCTTTAACTCCGTCTTTTATCATGGGGACTTTTACCACGATATTTTTATGAAGTTTGGCCAAGGCCATTCCTTCTTTGATTATTCCCTTATAGTCAGTTGAAATAACCTCAGCGCTTACGTCGCCATCAACAATCTCGCAAATTTTTTGATAATGTTTTAATACGTTCTTATCGCCGCTGATACCCTCTTTGGCCATTAACGACGGATTAGTAGTGACCCCGTCTAAAACGCCCAGTTCGGCAGCTTCTTTAATTTGTTCAAGGTTTGCGGTATCGATAAAAAATTTCATAATGCGGGATATTGTGTTTGCTGCCAAAGGTATGTAGCCCAAACGGTTTGTTCAAATTAAGAAATCAACAAAAAATCATGAATTGTGAAAATATCAATAAAAACAACCTGAATGGTAAACTTATACTTTAACCGAAAACTCATCGGCATCCATCCATGAGGGGAATTTTTCTCTAAACTTCATCAGTTCGATCTTGTCCCAGGTAGTGTATATAACGGTTTGTTGATTTTCCTTCGCTTTACTCTCCAGATTGCCCATAAAATCTATACAGGCTGTATGACCAGTATAAGAATTGCCTTTTGCATCCTGACCAATCCGATTTACTCCCACCACGTAGCTTATGTTTTCTATTGCCCTTGCTTTCAAGAGTGTATCCCATGCACTAATTCTTGGAGAGGGCCAGTTAGCAACATATAAAACAGCGTCGTACAAAAACCTGTTTTGTTCATCGACAACATTTCTGCTCCAAACCGGAAACCGCAAGTCGTAACACACCTGCAAAAGTATCCTAAATCCTTTCCAGTTTACAACACATCTAGCCTTTCCCGGAGCATAACTATCGTTTTCATTTGCCATTCTAAACAAGTGACGCTTGTCATAAAAAGTAACTAATCCATCGGGGAGCACAAAAGCGAAGCGGTTATAAAATTTCCCTTTGTCTTTAATAATTAAACTGCCTGCTATTGCAGCTCGTTTTTTTGCAGCTTGCCGCTTCATCCACTCTATGGTTGAGCTGTTTTCATATGATTCTGCCATAGTTATTGCATTCATAGTAAATCCCGTGGTAAACATTTCGGGCAACACGTACAAATTGGCGGGGTTGGCCTCTGCTAAAAGATTAGCAAAATGTTCCCGATTTGCTTCCGGGTCTTCCCAGTGTAAATTGGTCTGAATAGCGGCTATAGTCAACTTCATGAAAATGATTCTTTATGGGGCGGGACAATAATGCATGGCTTCGCATCTCTCTGTTATTATTTCATAAAGAGATAGTATTGAAGCTAATGCCACCTGGCTGTAATTTTGCGAGGCATTCTTAAATCCTCCATACTCGTTTACCCACATTTGCCTTATCAGCTCCATTCCACCTTCGGTTGGTTTTATTACGTTTATTACACCTTCTACATTTCCGCTGCCGGCGTGGTATATGTGTAACACTATTAATCTAAACCAAAGGTCGTAGCGATTATAAGTTATATTGTGTTTGTTCAATATTCGCTTAGCCTCAGGCACACATACGCGCTCAATAAGCTTTGCCGCAGCGGTAGCAGATTTATCAAAGTCCTCCCGCTCGTCTATCTCTTTGTTCACTTTTAATCCATAGGTCTTTGCCACTTCTTTCATCAGCTGAAAGGGGCCGTAGGCTCCCACGTTGGAATACTGCAACTTATTAGGGCTTTCGATAAGTAAAATAGCCTGAGCATACCAAGGATCAGCACCCATATTATTAAAAACTTCCACTGCTTTGCCAATACTCGGAATTACCTTATCGAAACTGTAAAAATGATTTTTACCTGAAGTAATAAAAATACGAGTGCTATCGGTCAGGTTGTGCGCTTTACGAACGCTGTCCTTATATACTTGCTTTTGGGCTTCAGTCTTTTTTTGCCACATCAAAAAATCTTCAAATCCAAGAACTGTCCTATTATGGGCTATATTAACTATGCACGAATCCGGAGATAGCCTCATTACCTGTTTCCAGAAATTGGGTTGAGCCAACATATGCCACCCTTCGTTGTATATTCTGTTATCGCTAATAAGTAAATGGGTAACCGAGTCTTTGCTGAGCCACACATCCACAATATCATGCTCTTGACTATTACTGCTTTTCGGAAAAAACAGAAAAGTTAGAATAAGAAAAGTGAAATTTTTTCGCAGGACACTCATTGTGGCAAATTATTACGTTACAAATCTCTTAAAAGATACAAAAATCGAGCCTTGTTTCTGTAGCATTTTCACACAACGTTTTGTTCAGGGATTTTTGCCTTAAATTCAGAATTAAATGCTTTTAGATTTGATTTATTCTTGGTAATTTATTAATTTAATTAATTTAACCGCCAGAAAAAACACTCTTGATACACATTATTATAAACGGAATACTTTTGGGTTTAATACTCAGCCTTTTAATAGGTCCTGTGTTTTTTTACCTGATTGAAAAAAGCATAAGCAAGGGGCTGCGAGATGCTATGTTTGTAGATGTCGGAGTGGTAATTACCGATATTGTTTATTTGTGTATTGCCTATTTCTCTGCTGCAAAAATAAATGAACTACTTCAAGAATACACTTATATAAAATATATTACCGGGAGTATTTTTATTGCTATTGGTACTGCATCAATCGTAAAGAAAAAGTCACTTCAATCCAATGCAGCACTAACTCCTTTGCAAGACGGGCAAGTGAAGAAAGAAAACGCTCTAGTTCTTATAAGCAAAGGGATGGCGTTAAATGCAATAAATCCTTCCGTTATGATATTTTGGTTGGGGGCATGTTCTTATGCTATTGAAAAACACAAAATAGAAGGCACGACTACTGTCATTTATTTCTTTGTGGTGCTTGGCACCATGTTCAGTATAGACATGTTGAAAATCTATTTTGCAAGTAAGTTGAAAAGGTACATGACTCCACACATTTTATCACTTACAAGTATAGTTGTTGGAATTATTCTTATTTTCTTCGGAATATTCGCATTTTTTCAAGACATCAAGATAAATTGAAAGAAACCGATATACTTATAGTTGGTCAAGGGATAGCCGGCACCGTGCTAAGTCAGGTTTTAGAAGATAAAGGGCTGAAGGTTCACGTCTTGGACAATGATTACAAAACAAGCTGCTCAACTATTGCGGCAGGAATTTACCACCCTTTTGTTTTTAAAAATTTTGGATTTGCTTGGCACTCCAATGAGTTTATAGAAAACGCAGTTTCATTTTATCAAAAATCCGAAAAACTGCTCGGTGTAGCATTTCATTTTGAAGAAGACTTCTATCGAATTTTTAAAGATATGGAAGAACAAAACAACTGGTTTGCTGCTTCTGAAAACAATTCTTACAAAAAATACTTTACAGACGAATTGACAAACTTACCGGGAGTAAATGCCCCATTTGGAAGTGCAAAAGCAAAAGCATACCGGGTAGATTTACCCATATATCTTTCTGCATACAAGAGCTATTTAATAAAGCAAAACGCATATACTAAAACCGAATTTGATTTTTGCAGGCTAAATTTATTTTCAAAAAATAAGAAGTGCGGTAACTATAATGATGAAATTAAATTCAAAAAAATAATTTTTTGCGAAGGGCATAAATTTGTTTCAAATCCATTTTTCAATTATTTGCCAGCAAATCTGACAAAGGGCGAGATTTTGCATATTAACTCCTCTAAACTGCACCCATCAGGAATAATAAATAAGGGCTGTTTTTTATTGGCGCTCAAAAACAATAAGTACATTGCCGGAGCAACGTACGATTGGAAAAGCTTAGATTACAACACAACTTATGAAGCACGCGAAGAATTAGTCCAAAAAGTTGGAGATATATATTCAGCCCAATATGATATATCCCATCAATACGCAGGAATAAGGCCAACGATACCAGACAGGAAACCCTTAATTGGTGTTCATCCTAATTATAATAACGTATATCTTTTTAATGGCTTAGGCAGCAAGGGAGTAATGATGGCTCCGCTGTTAGCTCGTAATTTCTACCATTTTGTTTTTGAAGATGAGCCACTGCCTCCCGAAATCAACATTACACGATTTGAGAAAAAGCACTTTCCAAAATGGGCTCCCCCTCCATTTCTATGAATTACGATTTAGATACATTATATTTGCTCAATAAGAAATAAAAATACAGTATCTTATAAACCAGAAACATGAAAAAGTACTACTTAACACTTTTTGCCGCCGCCATGCTAATTGGATGTGGAAATGAAAATACGGACATCCCTGCTGTTGATGAAACTCAGGAAGAGACAAAGGATGAATACGAAGGTCTTAGGCCTTTTAGTCTAGAAAAATACGACCTTAACCTGAGTATTATGGTGCCTCAAGTTGTAGATGGTGAAGACAATGTAATAGACCCTCAAGTTATTCATAATATGGGCGAGGCAACATGGACTATCTTAATGGATAAAAACTTTCACATTGTGATAGATGATTGGGGTACCGAAAAACAAACTACCGAGATGGAAAAGAAAAGAAATGACGAAGGTTTCTTCGTATACTCGTACGAAGAAGAAACTCCTGAACATTTGTTTTACTCCCGAAAACTTGGTGCTAATGAGGCCGGAGCTGAGTCAGGAGGAGCTTTTTATCACTTCTTTGTTGTTAAAGAAATAAATGGGATTTATTACACAGTTAAATCAAACAGAATGAGTGATTTTTATAAAGACAAAGCTAAAGTTATGCTTAAAGCCGGACTGAGTTTATCTCTTCCTGAGGCGCACTTATAAAAACAGAATCAAAAAACACAATACAAAAAGAAGGTGTGCTCAACGTTGAGCACACCTTCTTTTTGTATACACTTTTTTACCTATTTATTGAATCTTAAAGTTTATAGGCAACGTGTAACGGCAAGAAACGGGCTTGCCGCGCTGTTTACCCGGAGCCCACTTAGGCATTCTTTCTACCACTCTTACCGCTTCTTTATCAAGAGCTGGGTGAACCTTCTTAAGAACCACAACATCGCGAATCGAGCCATCTTTAGAAACAACGAATTGTACGAATACCTTTCCTTGAATCCCATTATCCCTAGCCATGGCCGGATATTGTATTTCCCTTCCCAAGTATCTGTATAGCTCCTCTATTCCTCCAGGGAAAGAAGGATCGTCTTCTACTACGTCAAAAATTTCATCCACCACAGGGGCTTCTGTCTTTGGAACTTCAATGATAACAATATCAGTTTGATCAGAATCTATAATCTGGATATTATCATCAACCTTAACCTCTTCTTTAGTAACCTCTATTTCCTGAACAATTGAAGGCGGGGGGGGGGGTGGAGGCGGGGGTGGAGGTGTATTAATGTTTAAATCTACTATTTCCTCATCCTCCAAGTTTTGAAACATAGAGTTGAGTTGGGCTGCCTTTGGGATTGGCGATTTGTATTCAAACGAAACCAAAGTAAAAGCAGTAACCACAACTAGTCCTGTAAGAACAAGACCGGCTCGATATCCGTCTATATTGGCTTCTTTACTCTTTTTAGCTTCCATAATTTATAGGCTTATTAATTGTGCTAATTTACAACTTTTTTAAATCGGATGTATACCGTTAATTAAGTAATCTGGCAGGTTAAGCCTTTTTTAATCGAAAAACCTTTAAGCTATCCCGCAACTCGATAGTACAAATCTTTTCCATAAATAATTCTAAATAAAAGGACCCCTAAAAAGCACCCCACTATATTAGCCACGCCATCGTATATATCGCCAGTTCTCTCAAAAAATAGATATTCTTGGAGTATTTCAAGGACTGTGCCATATGAGATAGCATAAACCAAAGCAGATCGTTTGGCATGAATTCTTAACAACTTAAACGAGTTTTGCTTTCTAAACCCAACTATACAAAAGAGCGTAAGTAAGACGAACATGGTTATGTGCCCCATCTTGTCGGCAGTAAGAAGGCTCCAAAAACTAACATCAGGAATTTCACTGCCGGGAATTGCGCAAAGCACCAAAATAAAAAGCGACCAAAAAATTGCCGAAATATTGTGCCGCAAAAACATTATCCAACCAATTCCTTGTACTGGTCTGCAGAAAGCAACCCATCTATTTCTGAAAGATTAGATAATTTGATTTGTATCATCCAGCCATTACCATATGGGTCTGTATTTACAGCTTCAGGGGCGCTTTCCAATGCAGAGTTTACTTCTGTAATCTCTCCACTAACAGGCATAAACAAATCGGAAACTGTTTTTACAGCTTCAACTGTTCCAAAAACTTCTTCTTGTGCTAATTGCTGTCCTTTTGTTTCAATTTCTACGTAAACTATATCACCTAATTCACTTTGAGCAAAATCGGTAACTCCAACTGTTGCAGTTTCTCCTTCTACTCTAATCCATTCGTGATCTTTTGTGTACTTAAGTTCTGATGGGATATTCATTTTTCTATTTTTTTGCTAAAGTAAATATTTAAGTAATAGAAACTCGAAAGGAATAAAATTCCTGGAAGGAATTTGAGAAAATTATTATTGGGTAAGAGTAAAACGAACGGCAATACCAGAGTTTATATTGGAAGTTCTAAACGAAGTGCTTACATACGGATTATTAACTACTTGGTCGTAAAAAAACCTTAAACTAAGGGCTTTTCCGAGCTGGTAATCTGCCGTTACTTTTATAGAAATCATACGCTGTCCGGAGGTGATTTGATTTTGATTTTCTACAATCTTTCTGGTTATTATTTTATTGTCTCGAATGGATAAATCCGTTCTCAGGTTTAAATCACTTTGTGGTTGTTTGTCTCCAATTTTGAATGGAAATTTCACTTCTTTAAACCGGTAACCACTCCCTATAACAATTTCATTTCCTTTAATTTCTGTAATCTGATTATTGGATAAGGCTAACGAAATATTTCTGTCTTTTTTCAATTCAATTTTAGCAATGATGCTGTTTTGAAGGGTTGCATCAAAATTAATAAGTGGCGAGAATTGCTCTAAAATAGTTACCGTAAGTAATTGCCGCTCAGGTATAAAATTACCCACGGCATCTGTTCCAAACAGGAAGCCATCGGCATCGCGCTGCGCAAGAAGGTTCGTTGTATAATTTCCTATCGTATAATTTGCTCTGTAAGCATGATTTACAGTTAAAGTTCTAATGTATTTTTGAAGCTTTTTCACCTTACTCAGCCCATCAAAGGTAAGGCGCCAGTTGGGTAAAGGAATTACACTTAGTGGGTTTATATTTTTTGCTGTTGGATTTCTTCCTGTGTAGGCCGAAAGAAAAGCTCCAACCACCACATCTTGTGAAGATGCGCCAAATCCGACGTTGTATCCGGCACTATCAAGCCCCAAAGAATTTGGATTTTCAGAGGCAAGTATTGCAGAAACTTCCAAACGCGAGTCTCGCAGATTATCAAAAATGGGGTTACCATAGGTAAGCTTATCATCTTTTGCAAAAGCAGTTCTCCAAGCTATTGTTGAGGCGCTAAAGCTCCCCATAGTCATCGGTGATTGATGTTCATGCCTCAGCGAGTCGGGGTTCCATCGGAAATTCTCAGCCATATTTGTATTTCTTACCCGTTCAGCAGTTAAATCAAGTCTTAATCCTGGTATGGGCTCTATGGTGGCTTTCATTGCCAGATTATCTGCGCTAGTATTCAGGTATTGGGTTGTTATTTTATAACTGGAGTCGCCTACCATCCAGCCATTGGCTAAAGCAAAGTCTGCGTAGTCAAAACCTGTTTCGTTACCAAAGAAATCGAACCTTTGATAACCTCCAAGCACAAAAGGAATCCCTGGCCCGCTGAAATTATTGTCTAATCCGGCAATATAGTTTGTAGGCGCAAAGCCCGGAAGAAGTATACCGTTGTTGATGCTATAATTAACAGTAATATTTCTTAGTCCCATGATGGTTCTTAATGCTATATGTAGGGGGTTGTGTCCATTCTTCTTCTCTTCCTCTTTTTTAGGATCTTTATTATCCGGTTTGTTTTGTGTAGGGGCAGTTCTTTTCGCCGCCTGCTGTCTTGCGGGTACACCGCTGTATTTTTGGTTAATTTTCTTTAAGTAGGGTACTTTATTATAAAGGCTTATCATATTAAACTGCCCATTCATATTAACCATGCGACTGTTCTGAATAGTGTTTCCAATATCATCCAATGCCAATGGAGCTCTTTGCCACTCAGATGTGGCGGAATACCTTACTGTGGCACTTATCCAATCCGTAAGGGGGAATTTGGCAAAAGGCAGAGTGTAGTTAACATTAAACTGCTGCGTGAATCTTAAATTACTGCCGAACTGCATTAGACTCTGTCTAACTTGATTTCTAATCGAATCCTCTTCGTAGCCATACACCCCGTTCATCAGTTTTACATTAGAGGGTTCGTCTATGAATGATCGGTTGTTAGCGTTGTAATCAACTTTCAAGCTTCTTGTAATGTCGTACTTAAAGTCGTACATCCTATCCCAGAAAAAGGTTTTGGTGTATTGAGGTATGGTTATAGCCCCCAGGTTGCTTCTGATTTCATACTCATTATATGTCCTGTCGAGATTGGTTCTGAAACCAATTTGCTTGGGTTTGAGGTATAAGTTAAAATCCTCTATAGGTTTAAACCACTTTGACTTTTTAAGAAATTTGGACTTCCCAAAAGGTTTCCAAGGCTCTGATTTAGGGGCAAACTGGTAATCTAGTCCTGCGCGGTAGTTTTTACCAAAATTATACTGGGTGTTTATATCTCTTCTAAACAATTCACTATAAGAATAAGAAAGAGCAAAATTTGACGGGTCTAAAACTCGTTTTTCCTTTTCGGTTTGCCTATCCCATCGAACGTTGGTAAAGTTTAAGCTTCTTCTTCTAGCATAATCTCTACTTATTTGTATTCTTTCTCTTCGTTCTTCAGGGGTTAAATCAGAGACTATGTCCTCGAATAATATATCGGGGTTAAGTGGGTCAAACTGAGGGTCTATCAATATCTCTGAGTAGCCCAGGAAGAGTGGCAAGCTTACCCCTGAATTATCGCCGAAAAACTTTCCAAGTTGAATGGTAGTAGAAGCATCAAATCCCATTATTCTTTCTCTCTGACGTTCGCTTACACGCTTATCTACACTACCAAAGAAAGGTGTTGAAATATTTCCCGAAACAGAAACATTTGCAAAATCCGCTAAATTAGCATTTACATTTCCAATAGCTGCCCAGCCTCCGCTTTGTTCGAAATCTGTCAGCCTTAATTCATTTACCCAAATCTCGATACATTTATCTTGTCCATCATCTGGCTGCCAAATATTTTTAGGGTCATCTTTTTTCGGGTTTCTTACCCCAATCATTATCGTTTTTATGTTTTGCATGTTAGGATTTCCCACTACAGTAATCATTCGGGTAGGATTGTCAGGGTCTGGTTTGGAATACCTCACATTTATTTGAGCGATTCCACTGGATAAAGCGACATTTCTTTCTCGTTTTACCAGTCTTAGTTGCTCAAAATCTATAACCATGTTATTAGCTTCCGGCCAAATAAGTTGTTCGTCTGTAGTATACCACTCGGTAATCTTTACAGGCATCTCGTATTCGTAATAATTGTCTTTAAAATCTGTGCCTAATCTTATAAAAACCGTCACTTCGTCATCTAAAACTTTATTGTTAATGTCTTTATACTCACCATGCACAAACATTCTTAATTTTTTGTAGGAACGAACATCAAAAACTGCGTTTCTGAAAGCAGCTCTAGCGTCTCCATCTCTTAAGCCACACACATCAAGCACCAAGGATTGCTCATTTAACTGCGCTAAGTTTGCCGATTGAAAGTTTAACTCTCTTTGTATTCCGGGAGGAACCACATATTTTATGGGTTCTCTTTCACCGTTGTCTTCTATATTCACGGCAGCAATATTAAATGTGGTATTACCTTCTTCAGGTTGTAGGTATTCGCCATCGGCCAAGAGTGACTCTCTGTATTTTCTCCATTCGCCTCTCAACAATTCTAAACGAGCAAATCGAAGTACTACGGGCTCCTGAAAATCTTTCATGAACATGCGTATAAATCGAATGGAACGAAAATCACTTATTGGGCCTATTTTTTCGTATGTCTCCTGAATGGGGATTTTAAACTGATACCAATATACCTGTCTGCCTGATCGCTGATCTATTCCCAGTACTCTGTCCGTAATAAAGTTTTTACCTACCACCATATCTTGTGGGCGCATGCTTACCTTGTATTGGAAATATCCTTCGGATTCGCTTAGTGTATTATCATTGTTGATGTCTTCCACGTTTGGGAGAGTTGTAGCAGCAGTGGGATACCCATCGTTGTTTTGCTGAGCAGACTGCTCCGAAGTAGGTGAGTTTCCTTCTAGTCCGTTAAATTTCTTGTAGCGCTGCAAAATGTCCAACTGTTGGGCATCATAATCATCTCCTCTGAAATAATGGAAATCATCTGCCGAAACATCGGCTAATATAGCTTGCTTTGCTGCCGGGCTAAGCGATGAGCTATTTACCCATGCCACGTAGTTGGCAAAGAAGGTCGCTTCCTGATTATTCTTCAATCCATCCAATCCTACATCCTGAAACTCTCGGGATGCTGGGTTGTTATCAAAAGCGTTTACAATTACTTGTGTGGTTGGTACATGACCCCATACTGTTGTGGTCATGGTTTGCGGATTAAATACTCCATCTACAGGCAAACCATTTTCAAATTGCATCACCCCGTCACGCAAAACATCTTCCGAAATATTCCCTAAATTGAAATACAAATCTCCCCCTGTGGTGTTTGTAGCATCCACGTTGGACGAAGGTTCACCTAAATTGTTTGATACAGTGGGGGCAAACGGATCCATTACCCAAAATTGGATAAACTCAATATTTGCGGCTTCAAAATCATTCGTTGTTAACGGGCGCATTATCCCCCCCCACCTTGAGTTCGGATTGAGTAATGTTCCGTCGTTATCTAACCCTGCCGCAAAAGAGCCATTATCGAAATTGTATGGTCCTCTTTCATTCGGATAAAAAGCAACATCTAACACGGGTATATTACTCAATTCCCCGGTAGCAATTTGTTTATTCGGGAAAACCTCTCTCACCAACACTTCGCGCATTCTGTTATCTTGCTGCATGGGGTGGCCTTTTATGTGGCCTGGGGTAAGATTGTTATCTCTAAAAAACAATGGGTCAATCACATACCATGAAATTTTAGCCCGATTCATTCCGCTTCTTAAGTCGTTGAAAAATGCATCGCCCCCCTCAGGAAAAAGTTGAGGCTGATTTTGGGGGACACCGGAGATAACCCACGAGTTAAAGTTTCTGATGTCAATAATACTTTGGCTTCCTTCAAAATCGTCAATATAGGCGTTACCCTCTTTGCCTATGGCTCTATTATGTCCGGGAATAATTCGGGCATATTCTCCACTTATGGTAATTGTTGATTTTTCTTTGGTGTTAATTCCTGGTATTTTATCTACCATTTTGGTAAGGAACCCCGACTCGGTCCGGTAATTACCATTGAAACCAATCATCGTATTTTTTATGGGTTCATCACCCATATTTATCTTTTGAGTTAATGGTCGTTCTGTTAAACGCACCATGGTTGCCCCTACATTGAAATCTTTATTAATTCGATAATCAAAGTGTGTTCCAATGAATGTCTTGGTTTGTATGCTGAATAATGTGTTGCTCTCCAATGATATTTTCACAGGCTGCCCAGAGCTTAAGACACCTTCATTAAGTATTCTAACCCTTCCGAGGTTATAGTCTACGGTATAGTCAGATCCTTCAACTAGTTGACGTCCACCTGCTGTAACCCTCACCGAGCCCTGAGGGATGTTAAGTGCATTTAAGTAAATTTCTGAACTAACCCGGGACTGATAAACCCCTTTAATCTTATAGCGGTTAAGTTCCGGCATCTGCTGAGCCGCAATTTTAGTACTATCGTAAAGTGCCTTGAATACAACTGCATTTCTGGTAAGTTGATCTATTCCTGCTGCCTGAAGTTCTTCATCCAGTGTTTTACCAAAAGGCTCAACCGTAGTAAAATATATTCTTCCGTTTATCGGATTTATAGTGCCACTAGCCATCGCCTGACCCATCCCACCACCTTGTCCACCTTGTATGCCGCCGCCGCCCTGCATGCCGCCTCCCTGTTGCATACCTTGTGGCTGAACCGGTACAAAGTCGAAAACTCCATCGGGAATGGCTGCCATTTGCTGGTTTAATCTGTCACAACCAATCAATTGAACAAGAGGTCTGGAGTCAACACCAGGTCTGGGTATATAATTGATATCAATACTCGTATTGGGGTTGTTGTACCATACATCTAATCTGAAATTATTTTGGTCAATCTGATAAGCTCCGATAGAATATACGTTTTTCATCATCAAATCCCAAAGAGTGGATCTGGGGTCTCTGATGGTTGACTTTAGCATTTTCATGTACAATGCGTCTGTTCCTGCTATTCCGTCCGTTGAGAATTCACCTACCTGATAGGTCTGTCCATTATATGTATATTGATATGATACGGCCAATATTTCGTCATTATTCAACGATTGATTCAAAGAAACAAACCCAAGTTGGGGGTTGAAGGTATATTCAGATGGGGATAATAATCTCGCATTTCTCAGTTTCTCGAAGTGTATTGCCTGAGTCATTGGGCCGTATGGCGTATTGCTCAAAACACTATTGGCAGCATTAAAACTTCTAACACCAGGTTGCGCTTTCACATAATCATAAAGTGCATTTACGGTATTGTTAGGTAGCCCGTTTATAGTTACTACGGTAGAAGCTAGAGCAGGAGATTCGAACACATTAGTTTCGCCTAAGTCAGAAAATGCTATGATATTTCGGGTGTCATCTACATCGTTTATTCGGTTAGTTACCCAAACTTCTATACGGGTAATCTGAATTGGGGCGGACACTACTGGTAATGTCCTATTTGCCCGATCATAATTCTGCTGAAAGTAATGGTTTATAAAAAAGTGCTTGTTCTCTTCGTAGGCATCGGCGTACAACTCAAACTCTGTAATCTGAGCTCCTCCGGAAATTTCTATTTCCTTGGTCTGCCCTTTTTGTTGTGAGAGTACAGAAGTAACTGTAAGTCGTCCAAACTTTAATTTACTTTTCACCCCAAATAAACTCTGACTTCCCGTAATGAGTGACCCGGAAAGGGGCATACTCACATTCCCTACTTCAAGTCCTTGTAATATATCGTCATCATAGCCCTCATAATTCAATTTTGTAATATTCTCAAAATCAAACGTAGCCTGGGTATTATAAGCCATCTGAAGTTTCAGTTTATCCCCGATAGAGCCTAAAACATTAAGTTGAATTCTTTGGTCAAAATCAAACGTGGTGATTCGTCGCTGTCGCTCAGGTATAATGGGATTATCAGTTCGCGATGAGTTAATTCCAAAACTTAACTCTGCAGAACCTTGAGGTCTAATTTCAATCTTGTCGTTTCCGAAAATATCTCTGAAACGCTGATTACCTACTGATAAATCAGGGATTAAGGCACTACTCGAGGGAGATTCATTTTCGATTTTTTTTGCCCAATACTCTTTCAAAGCCTTATCAATATCGTACTGATAATACTCTTCAGGAGTCATATAAAAAGGCGTGCCTATAGGGATTTGATTTTCTCCCTCACCCAATGATTGATTAAAAATATAGGTTCCTGACTCCGGGTCGTAAATTACGTTATTATTGAGATTCAGCGGATCGTTGAAGTTAAACAATCCATTGTTATTATTAAGCGGATAAGGAAGATTTACATCCGGTGAATCGATTGGTTGAACATAGTGGTTGGGGGCATAATAAGTGAAGTTTCCTGTTTCTGATTGAATACTATTGTTACCTGCCTTGCTAAACCAAGCAAGAGAAAAAATGGATAATACCCAACTTAACTGAACAAAATATTTAACAGAATTGTTCAAAAATGCCCTTTAATTACTTGATTATAAACTTTTTAAAGTTTGTTTTACCAACTCCTCTAAACTGGCTTCCGGGTTGGCAGTCAGAACTCTCTCCACTGTTTTTTCGGCCAGTTTTTTATCAAACCCTAACACAACAAGTGCAGATAACGCTTCTGAACGCTTCGTATTGTTAACTCCTGAAGAAAATTCTATTGACACTCCTCCTTTGGCTACTTTTCCGGCTAAATCAACTATGATTCGTTGGGCCGTTTTAAGCCCTATTCCTTTTATGCTTTTGAGTAAATCTACATTTTCTGAGTCAATCGCAGCGGCAATATCTCCTGGAGTTTGAGAAGAAAGTATCATCCGAGCAGTATTTGGGCCAACTCCTGAAACAGATATCAATTGTAAAAACATAGTTCTTTCAGCCTCTTCTGCAAAACCATAAAGTAGGTGCGCATCTTCTCTGATAACCAAATGAGTGAGTAATTTATATTCTGTTTTTCCGTTAAGTTTGGTGTATGTGTTTAACGAAATATGCGTGTAATAACCGATTCCTGAGCAATCAATTATTGCATATGCCGGATTTAGTTCGGCAATCTTCCCGTTTAAGTAACTAATCATGGTTTTCTGGTTTGAGCATCATTTACAGCAAGGGTAATCATATTTACAATTTCTCTGACAGAGCTCCCCATCTGAAGAATGTGTACCGGCTTCTTCATCCCAAGCAAAACTGGTCCAACAACATCGGCTTCAGTCATTTCTTGTAAGAGTTTATAGGAAATATTTCCGGCTGACAGATTTGGAAAAATAAATGTGTTGGGCATTTTTCCTGCTAATTCTGAGAAAGGAAATAATTCCGTTATTAAATCAGGATTCAATGCTACATTAGCCTGAATATCTCCATCTACAACCAAATTCGGATGTTGTTCATGAAGCATTCTTACTGCCTCCCTCATTTTATTGGGGTCTTCACCATCTACAGACCCAAAATTTGAATAACTCAGAAGAGCTATCCTTGGTTTTATTTTAAAACGATTAACGATTTTTGCTACCAACTCAGTAATGTCTACCAACTCTTGTGCTGTTGGGTTAACATTTACTGCAGTATCTGCGAAAAACATTGGCCCTTTGTTCGTAATAAGTATATACATGCCTGCAATCTTATTCACTCCTTCATCTACACCAATTACCTGAAGTGCTGGTTTGACGGTGGTTGCATAATTGCGCGTTAACCCCGAAATCATTGCATCTGCCATTCCGGTTTCTACCATTGCTGCTCCAAAATAATTTCTTTCTCTCATAGACTTTTTTGCGTCAAACAAAGTCATTCCTCTTCTCTGTCGTTTTTTGAAAAGTATTTGAGCAAATTCGTTGCGCTTTTTAGCTTGTTCTTCCGCTCTCGGGTCAATTATTTCTACACCTTCCAAATCCAGTTCAAATTCCTGCATCATAGCGTTTATCCTATCCTTGTCTCCCAACAATATTGGTATTGTGGTTCCCTCATCTTTCACAATTTTTACCGCCTTGAGGATTTTATAATGGTCTGCCTCAGCAAAAACAACTCGCTTGGGCATCTTTTTGGCTTTTTCAGCCATGTTTTTGAGTAGTTTATTGTCATTACCCATTCGCTTATTAAGAATATCTAGGTATTTTGCCCAGTCTTTAATAGGCTCTTTAGCTACTCCGGAATCCATAGCTGCTTTTGCTACTGCCGGAGCCACATAGGTAATAAGCCTTGGGTCTAATGGTTTAGGGATAATGAGGTTCCTTCCAAAGGAAATAGTTTTTTCACCATAAGCCTCATTTACTTCTTCGGGAACAGTCTCTTTTGCTAAATTAGCTATGGCTTTTACAGCCGCTAACTTCATTTCTTCATTTATTGAGGTTGCTCTTACGTCCAACGCCCCTCTGAAAATATAGGGAAACCCTATAACATTGTTCACTTGATTAGGGTGATCCGAACGACCCGTTGCCATAATTATGTCTTTCCTTACAGATATAGCATCATTATACGAAATTTCAGGGTCGGGATTGGCTAAGGCAAAAACAATAGCCTCTTTAGCCATAGATTTTATCATTGACTTGGTTACCAAATTTCCTTTGGAAAGTCCTAGAAACACATCTGCACCTTTTAATGCCTGCTCTAGTGTTAAATCCGGATTTAAATCATTGGCAAATTCCAATTTAGACTCATCCAAATCGGATCGTTTATTACTAAGTAGTCCTTTGCTATCAAACATGATGATGTTTTTTCGTTGCACACCCAAAGAAACATATAGTCTAACGCAAGAAATTGCTGCCGCACCAGCCCCACTGATTACTATTTTTACTTTATTTATCTTCTTCTTTGCAATTTCAAGTGCATTAATTAAAGCTGCTCCAGAAATGATTGCTGTGCCGTGTTGATCATCATGCATCACCGGAATATCAAGTTCTTCTTTAAGTCTTCTTTCTATTTCAAAAGCCTCAGGAGCTTTAATATCTTCAAGATTGATGCCCCCAAAAGTTGGGGCAATTGCTTTAACTGTTTGTATGAATTTTTCGGTCTCCGTTTCGTTTATTTCTATATCAAAAACATCTATATCAGCAAAGATTTTAAATAGCAATCCCTTGCCTTCCATCACCGGCTTAGATGCCTCGGGGCCTATATTTCCTAGTCCGAGCACGGCTGTACCGTTAGAAATTACGGCTACAAGATTTCCTTTTGCTGTGTACTTATATACGTCATCTTTATTTTTAGCAATCTCTAGACAGGGTTCTGCAACACCGGGAGAGTAAGCCAGTGACAAATCTCTTTGGGAACTGTATGGCTTTGTGGGAACAACTTCTATTTTGCCCTTTCTTCCACTTGAGTGATAATCAAGCGCCTCTTGCTTTTTAAAATTTGCCATATCTTCTTTTTTTAGGGGCATCAAATTTAATCTATTATAGTTAAGAGCCTACCCAAAATGAGTTATTTCTAAAACTTTTGATACCTTAGTGGGGAAACTAACTGAGAATTGAAGAAACTTATTGTATTTTCGGGTGCAGGTGTAAGCGCAGAAAGCGGGCTCAAAACTTTTCGCGATAGCGGCGGGCTTTGGGAAGAATATAATATTATGGATGTTGCCACGCCTGAAGCATGGAATAAAAATCCAAGACTTGTTCTCGAATTTTACAACAAAAGACGTTATCAGATTATTAACACCCAACCTAATGATGCTCATTATGTAATTGCTGAGTTAGAAAAAGACTTTGATGTACAGGTGATAACACAAAATATTGATGATTTACACGAGAGAGCAGGGTCTAAAAATGTTCTTCATCTTCACGGTGAAATAACTAAAAGCAGAAGCACTAATGGAAGTGCAGAAAAATATATAATCACATCCAATGAGATTAAGTTTGGTGATTTATGTCCAAATGGATACCAACTTAGACCCGATGTTGTTTGGTTTGGAGAAGAAGTGCCAAATATTCATGTTGCCGAAAAAATAATTAGTCAGTCTGATTTCCTTATTGTGGTCGGAACATCATTAAATGTTTATCCTGCCGCTGGATTGGTGTTTGCTGCCCCAACAAATAACCCCAAATATATAGTAGATCCAAATTCATTGCCCGCATTCGGTCTGGAAAATATTTTCCATATAAAAGAAAAAGCGACAATAGGCATGCCTATTATCGCTCAAAAACTTAAAAACTTACTGCTTAATGCCTAACTACTATTTTCTTGGTGCTATATACTTTTTTCTTATCTGACAACCTGACAAAGTACACTCCGGAATTTAAGTCGGAAACATTTACTGAAACTTGCTGGCTAGCCAAAACAATCTGGCTTCTTACAGTTTTACCCAGCAAATCTATTATCTCAATATTCATTTCTGAAGTGAGATTTTTTAGTTGTATGAATAAATTATCGTCCGCAGGGTTGGGGTAAAAAGAGAATTCAGGCGATTGGTTTTCGGCAACACTAACTCCCCAAATGGTAAAAGTAACATCAAACCAAGACGAGTCGTTCGGATTCATTTGATCAAAAACAACATACCTATATGTACTTGAGCCCATAAGTCCTTCCGGTCGATGATAAACATCCAATTGTCCTGCTTCATTTGGCCCTAATGGAAAGTTGTCCGCCCCTCCGATTACCGGAAAAACAGGGTAGTCACCTGCGTCCATCTCTGCAAAACACAGCCCCCAACAAAAGTAGTTTTGAGTTAGTGGCTGGACATTCAATTCATATCTTTTAACTCTAGCATCAATAGTTCCTGCTGACACATTTCTAATCATTATAGCTTGAGAGATGTACCCCGGAGCATTGCTCCCGTTAATAATTCTTTCCTGAGAATTTAAAACTGTTCCGTCATCTGCTTCAAAGCTCAATGATTGAGCGTAAGTAACCGCCCCTAAAGTGGCGGCAACAAAAGTTAATAGTAAATTTTTATTCATAGCACTTTTTTTGAATGCCTAAATGTAATCAATTTTAGGTAAAAATAAAACAAAACTCTTCCGTTCAAGTATAAATTAGGATTACAACATAACAAAATTAAAAAAGGGGGCTAAGCCCCCTTTTTCACTATGTAGTTAAAACTAATTCTATTTAATAACTGAAAGCACTTTGGTATTTACTTCTCCATTTGCAATTAGAGAAATGTAGTAAACTCCAGAGGCAAACTCTTCTGTGTCAAGCACAATATTTCTTGAATTTGAAATAACTCCCAAGTCTTGATTTCTAACAATTTCACCAAGACTATTAGTTATCATAACATTAATCTGCGTAGAAGATGATGTGCTAAAGTATATGTTTGTTTGGCCATTAGTTGGGTTTGGATAAATGTTAAATGCAGAAACTATACTTTGCTCATCTATATCAACTCCATTAGGTCCAACAAGAACTCCGGTAACGACCACTTGCGTGCCAAAATCCCAAGAAGCTCTTTGCATATTGTAGATTTCGTTCCCACCATTGTCATCTATAGAAAAACCTACACCACCGAAAGGGTTAGTGCCAATTGATAATCCATCCCCATAGGAGTCAGCTATCCTTAAGTTGAAGCAGCCAGTTCCAGGCAAAGTAATCGCATGTGATTTTTTCTGTAATGCATCGGCCCCCCCTGCATTATTCCCATTTCCTTGGTATGGGCCTCCAGTAGCTACGTTTTGATTTGCCGCATTTCTAAGTTGCCATGTCGTTTCCCCTGGATAATTGTCTGTGTAAACGTGAAGGGTTATATTCGGATTAGTAGGCCTACCAGCAGCAGCTATGCTTTTTGTAAGATTCGCCGTTCCTATATTCCCAGCTCCGCCATTAACACTCGTAATAATTACTGACAAACTGTTATTGGAGGCTGCTACTGGAAAAGTAATAGCCGGTAATGTAATATTTGCACTAGCAAAAGTTCCTATAGCACCATTGTATGTGTAAGTAGAAGGTGTTCCCCCATTAACACTGTAAGAGAAAGAAATAGAGTTTATTTGGTCCCCCGTATTCTTAACCTGAATATTTGGAGTAATCGTCCCGGTAGTGTTGCACTGGACATTAAAATCATCAATAATTTTAATCAAATTACCTGTTGCTACCGGAGCGTTAATATATGTTGGGCTGATTTTAGCTCCTGAAAGAACCCTACTAGTAGAAGCAGTGTTTCTTCCGTGATGAACAAAAGCAAAAAGCTCCAACTCACCAAATTCCAAAGGAAGTGGCCCTACTGAATTTGGTAGCGTAACTGTGTAAGTTTTTGTAATTACTCCTGTTTGAGAAGCATCAATCGCATCACCCCAAGCAATTTTCGGGGCAGGAAATGGATTGTCATCACCATTCACAAACATACGAAACATGTGCATGTTGTTGTAGTTTCCGTTGGGAAGAATTTGGTCAGGATTATACCCTGACCCTGTGTGGGGCGACTCTATATTGTTTTGAGCAATACCAACATTTAAATAATGATTTGTTCCAGAAGCAAAGGGTGAAGTATAAAACATTTCAACATTAACAGTAAGTACTCTAGTGTTAACATCAATCGTGGCATTCATAGCAACGTTTACTTCTGAATCTTGCCCCAATAAAGTATTGGACATGCTTGTCCAGTTTCCTCTACCTGTTGCAATTCTATTATCAGCATCTTGATCCCATCTGTTTACTGCTCCTGCGGGGTACCCGGTTGGATTAAAAAATGTGTTCAAGGCATTTCCGGCGGTGGTTGTAAAATTATACTGACCAGAGGTTGGCGCAAAGCTTCCTGCATGAATGTTCACCAAAACCACTTTCCCAGGGTTATTTGCGCTTATTAAATTAGCTATTCTGTGCCCATCCGGACAATACTGGCAATTTATCCCTGTAAGCTCTTCTAATACAACTATTCTCTTCTGAACAGATTGTGAAACGGGGGTCTGCTGAGCTAAAGATGATAAGCCAAAGAGCAGACTTGATACGATTAGTAATTGTTTTTTCATGATTTTAAATGAATTAGTTTAAGGCGAATTTAGGTCATTGGAAATTACAAAACAAGTGTGCTTAATTGATTTAGTAGAAATTATTATTGTATTTCTTGTATTCTTAATCTAAGTCGATTCAGGAATCCAAACAAAAGAATAGAATTATAATAGCGGGATTACAAGCATAATTCTATATTTGTTCACAGAAAACATTTTGTTGGCAAGCTATTTGACCTAGCTACCTAAAAAATCACTATGAAAACAATTGTATTATCTCTCTTTGTGTTGTTAGTTTCAACGAATGCGTTTACGCAAGATCAAAAAGGCAAAAAAATTCCGGCAATAGAAATTAAAACTGTTGACGGAAAATCATTTAACACCTCTGAAATTAAAAACGATGGTAAACCGATTATTATAAGCTTTTGGGCAACATGGTGCGCTCCATGCAAGAAAGAGCTAAATGCTATTTCAGAAGTATATGAAGAATGGCAAGAAGAAACCGGTGTAAAACTGTATGCCATATCAATTGATGATACTAGAAGTATGAGCCGCGTTAAACCTTATATCAATTCTGTAAGTTGGGAATATGAAATACTTACCGATGTAAACTCAGATTTTAAAAGGGCCATGAACGTAAACAATGTTCCACACACCTTCTTAATTGATGGAAACGGAAACATCGTGTGGGAGCATAACAACTATGCCCCGGGAGACGAAGACCACTTGTATGAGGAGGTTAAAAAACTTATAAAAAAGTAAGCCGAAAAACCATAAAATCCATTTTGGAGAATGAATTTTAAAATTAAACTCTTTCTAATTTGCACCTTAATAGGTGCAAATTCTTTTTTAGCCAATTCGCAAAATCAAAACGAGGGTCATGTTAGTGGGAATGTTCAGATGATTTTTCAAGAATACAATCCTGATTCTATCATTGGCGCACAAGTTCCTCCAGCTAAAGCAGCGATGAATTCATTCGCCAATATAAATTACGTGAAAGGAAATTTCAGGGCAGGCACTCGTTTTGAGTCATACCTAAATGCCCAGCTAGGCTATCCCGATAGATTTTCCGGAACGGGAATAGGTTACCGCTACGCTGGTTATACGCTTGACGGTCTAGATATAACTGTTGGAAACTTTTACGATCAATTTGGAAATGGATTAGTTTTCAGAGCATACGAGGAAAGACAACTAGGAATAGATAATGCGATGGATGGTATCAGGGTGGCCTACAAACTTATGGATGGTATTTATCTGAAGGCTGTTTACGGTAAGATGCGCTACACATTTAACAATGGAACTGTAAATAGCGATGGAATAGTAAGGGGGATTGACGGCGAAATTCAATTGAATGAAATGATAAAAAAGCTAACTGATTCCAAAGTAATCATTTCTATGGGCGGAAGTTTTGTAAGTAAATATCAACAAGATGATAATCCCGCTTACAATTTACCCGAAAATGTTGGAACTTGGAGTGGTAGAACCAATATTATGTACGGAAATTTTAGTCTAAATGGTGAATATGCCTATAAAATCAACGACCCCTCTGCTGACAATAAATACATATACAAACCCGGACAAGCATTATTGGTAAATACAAACTATGCCCAAAAAGGACTTTCCATTAGTTTAGATGCCAAATATGTGGATAATATGAGCTTTAGAGCAGACAGGAATGCTATACTTACAGACCTGAATATTAATTTTTTACCCGCTTTAACCAAGCCACACACATACAATCTTGCCGCAACCTTGTACCCCTATGCTACTCAACCCACAGGCGAGGTTGCATATCAGGGGGAGGTTTCTTACAATTTCAAAAAAGGAACTCCCCTCGGAGGAAAACATGGCACTCTAATTACTGTTAATGCTTCTGCAGCATTTTCTATGGATTCAACCACTATTACAGATGCTGACCCACAATTACAAGGATATTCAGCAAGTTTTATGATTCCCGGAGATCAACTTTATTATCAAGACATTCATGTAGAGCTAAAGAAAAAAATAAACAAAAAATGGTCCTTTGTCTTCATGTACCTGAATCTTGCCTACGATAACGATATTAATCAAGGAGCTTACGACAATCAAGGTAAAGCAACCAAAGGAAGTATTTTTTCACAAATCTATATTGCTGACGTTTCGTATAAGATTGATAACAAAAACAATCTCCGTATGGAACTCCAAAACCTTAATACTAATCAGCACCTTGGAGATTGGGGTACCATAGTAATTGAATATACCAAATCTCCTCACTGGTTTGTGGCATTTATGGATCAGTGGAACTATGGCAATAAAAATGCTGCTGAAAGAGTTCATTATCTGTATGGCACTGTTGGCTATATAAAAAATGCCAACAGATTTAGTATTGGATATGGGAAACAGCGCGCCGGATTATTTTGTGTTGGCGGTATTTGTAGAACAGTGCCCGCATCCAATGGTCTAACGTTTAGTTTAACAAGTAGCTTTTAATTCAACTGGTTTATGAAAACAACTATTAACATCTTCTTAGCTATAATGGTGTTTTTCACCTCTTGCAACTACATTAAAGATCCATTGGTTCCGGTTGCTCAAGTAAATGAAAATTGTGACACTATTTTCAATTTTTCACCTACCACAAACACAAAGAAAAACGTTTTGATTGAAGACTTCACAGGACATAACTGCAACAATTGCCCCACAGCGGCAGCTATAGCTACAAATATGTCTGACTCTGCCTCTGTTGCAGAAATTATTGTTGTTGCCCTTCATGCCGATGTAGGTGCTTTTAATAGCGTTCAAAATAATCCCGACGGATCTTACAGCACTGACTGGAGAACAGAGGAAGCTATTCAAATATTCAATTATTTTGTTCCGGGAAGTGGCCTTCCTGCCGGAATGATTAATCGAATACAGACTGCAGGAAATTACAACGTTCTTTATTGGAATTGGGCTTCTTTTATAAGCAATAATACAGGGTATAGCCAACCGGCAGATGTAAGCATTCAATCTAAGGCCGAAATGCTTTCTGACAGAACAATTTGTCTGAAAGTAGAGGTAGAGTTCTTAAATTCCATGAACGGAAATTATAGGGTGGCAAGCTATTTGGTTGAAGATTCTATTGTAGATTGGCAAAAAATGCCAAACAACAGTAACAATCCTAATTATCTGCACCGACATGTTAAGCGAGATATGTTTGGTCATATTGGAATTAATGAAGGGAATACTTCCGGAACAGGGAATATCTGGGGAGACGAAATTCCGGGAAGTACATTTAATGTCGGAGACAAGTTCAGATTTATATCTTCTTTGGACAAGGTAAAAGCCAGTTGGAAAAAGCAACATCTCTATGTTGTTACTTTTGTATTTGATAACAATACCAAAGAAATCATTCAGGTAATAGAGAAAAAAGTCAGTTACTAAAAAGGCTGTTAATCTCTGTTAAAGTGTCTCGTACAAATGCTTTATAAATTGTTGTTTTCTTACTACAATAGCACTCTGTAAAAATCAACAACTTTCTGTAAAAGAATATTTTAAACAACTTTTTGGACATTTGTTAAGATAAACTTTTGCACATGTTTCTCACTTCTTAAAGTTAATAAGTTGATGTAACAAACCTGTATGAATTTCCGTTTTAATATTCACTTACTAGTTAAGTGCAAGTTTAAGCGAGGTATCATTTAATATTTGGTGTGCTATGTTGGAACTAAGCAAGGAAATCTTACAAAAAGTAAGTTTTGATCGTCAATTATTTTCTAAAGAATTGAGAAAATCATTAAAATGGTTAAAAAAGGAGGAAGTGTTTTTATTTAAAGCTTGGTGTTTATCTCAGTTTGGTGACATTTATGGCGATGTTATTCGTGAATCGTTCAGTACGTTTGTTCGGTCTTAATAAATAATAAAACATACGCTAAAGGGTTTTATTCTCCTTATTTAACCGTTCGCTTTTTGATGATTTTTCTCAAAGAAACAGGTTGTGTTTTTTTAACTCAATTTTTCGATGATTTTCATATTTTTAAGGGTTCTTATTACCTTACCGTTTGTCTCTTATACACAGATATATTTTTCAACTGCACTTACTGCATTTTTCAACTGCACTTACTGCTTTGCTTTGTGTGATTCATATACATCCTTACGCACAAAAACAATCGAGAAAACACTACACTTTTGACGGCTTAGTAGGGATTGGTTTTGGACTTATTAATGTGTCGCCTTCATTCCATGAATTAAGCTATAATCTTGTCGACAGGGGTAATTATTATGCTTTTAGCGGAACTGTTAGCAACAGTGAGGGAATTAACACACTTTATGGATTTGACATCAATTACTTCCCCGTTAGGATTAAAAATATATCTATTTATTTGTTTGGGCATTCTTTTTACAGGAACAGCAGGTTAAGAGAATCCTCTATTTACAATGCATTTGGTTATAATTTTGATTTGTGGAGTAATAAAAAGGAGGATAAATTTCTGTGGCTAGAAGCCGGAGGGCGTTTCAGGTACTATTTCCAAAAAATCATTTTACATCAACAGAAAACAAATAAACTGGAACCTGTTTTTAATTACTTCGACGATTGGCATGGGCTTACCCATTTCGACAGAAGAGGAAAATATAAACTCGTTGCTCAATCGGGATATTTTACAATACAGCCTTTTATAAATCTCAATATGAGAATTAACAAAAACATTCTGTTGCAATTTAATTCTACTTGGCATAAGCCAATTACTAAAGAAGAAACCAAATTAAAGCTACTCTGGGATGATCGAACATTAGATTTCAACTGGAATTTACATCCGGAATACTTTACCCGGCTCAATAAAATAGATGTTACTCCTGACAACCTGAATGAAAAAGGGGTTGCATTTACTGATTTTCTTTTTCAAAACAGGTTCAGTCAAAGCATTACTATACTATTTACTTTTGATTCTGGCAGAAATGCGTATCCGAAATATGTGAAATGATTATTTGTACCTCAATTTTCTGAAAACATACCCCCAAGAGGATGCCAATGCTGAAATAAAGATGGTTACTGCCGTGTATCCCAGAATTTCTCCCTCATCCCAATAGGAATGTAAATAGGTTAAATTAGCTGGGGAGTTTTTATACTCAATTTCTTTTTGCCAATGCTCATAATGCGGGTTATATATACTTGTTTTGCGCTTGGTAGTAGAAGAGGTAATTCTATCTATCCAAAAATCTGTTTCAATTGATATACTGTCGTTATTTTGCTTTAAAACGCTAATCCTGCTTGCAAAAAACAATTTATTTCTTTTGGGATCAGCATACTGGGGGTAATAATATGTAGTGTTACCTCCATGCCAATACAATGATTTGTACCCACTTTCCGAAATCGTATCGCCTAGCATTCTGATACTGTAATAATCAACAAATCCCCCGGGAGCAACTTTTGTTATTTTATCGCCGTTTATCAGTTGTGCATTTTTTCTGATATAGTCTTGAACCCCCTCATACCCTTCTCTTAACTCCTCTCTTGACGAATATACCTTGTCGTTGCTATATTGCTTTTCAAAATTTCTAATTCTCGAAGCTGGACTATAATAAGAATAAGTAGTCCCATTAAAATCTACATAGGAGGCTTCCCAATGAACATGAATTGTGTCCCTATGGTTATTAAAAATCTTAATATAAAGCGGCAAACCATAATCATTAAAACTATAAAAAACTCTTACGCTATCCTTGTCTGAAATAAGTTCCTCGAAATTAGACTTAGCTTGGGCATTAGACCCAATATGCACCACCTGATAGTAGTTTTTATTGCATGAGACAAATGCAACTGAAAGTAGAATTAAAGTAAGCACCTGGAAATCTCTGGTTTTCATCTTCTCGCTAAGATAATAAAAAGCAAAATAACCTTTGTGTTTAACTAGCCTTTTAAAAATTTAATATTTCGTGTCAACCCTTGGTAGTTCGTCCTTTTTACGGAGCTTTTTTTAAATATTTCTTTAAAAAGCTCCTCTGTAATTTCCTCCCAATCGTTTTTATTCATGTTGAGCATTTTTTCATGGGGTTCAAACCTTTTTTCCTGATGGGGAATTGAAAACCTATTCCAAGGACAAACATCCTGACAGATATCGCAACCAAATGCCCAATTCTCAAATTTCCCATTCATTTCTGAGGGGATAATGCTCGATTTTAGCTCAATGGTGAAATAGGAAATGCACTTACTGCCATCAACTACATAGGGCTCTACAATCGCCTCAGTGGGGCAAGCATCAATACATTTAGTACAAGTGCCACAATAATCAGCAATTGGGAAGTCGTACTCCAACTCTAAATCGCAAATGATTTCTGCTATAAAAAAGTATGAGCCCTGTTGTTTATTAACCAAATTGGTGTGTTTTCCAATCCAACCCAATCCGGCTTTTTTTGCCCATACTTTGTCCATAACGGGTGCAGAATCTACGAATACTCTGCACTGAAAATTACCAATTTCTTCCTTTAGTTTAGATACTAAAGATTTTAACCTATTTTTCACTACAAAATGATAATCTTCTCCGTAGGCATATTTTGAGATCTTAGGTGCTTCGGGGTCGGATTGAGTTTCGGTGGTGTGGTAATTATACAAAAGCGATATCACTGATTTTGCTCCGTCGACCAAAATTCTTGGGTCTAATCGCTTGTCAAAATGGTTTTGCATATAATCCATTTCTCCGTGCATATTTTTCTTCAGCCAGTTTTCTAATCTGGGAGCCTCTTCCTGAAGAAATTCTGCTTTACTTATTCCGCAAAAAGAAAAACCCTCTTCACGAGCCGACGATTTAATAATAGCTGAATATTTGTGTTGCTTAAGCAGCATCAGAATAATCCACTTTGAGAGAAGGGAATATTTTTTCCCAGATGTTTGTATGCAAGTTCTGTCGCCTTTCTCCCTCTGGTGGTTCGAATCAAATATCCCTCCTGAATGAGGAAGGGTTCATACACCTCTTCAATAGTTCCGGCCTGTTCACCTACAGCGGTAGCTATGGTGGTAAGTCCAACAGGCCCCCCTTTAAATTTATCGATAATAGCATTAAGAATTCGGTTATCCATCTCATCCAAGCCATTCTTATCCACATTTAAGGCGCTGAGAGAATAGTCGGTAATGGTCGGTGTGATAGTGCCGTCTCCTTTAATCTGCGCAAAATCCCTTACCCTTCTTAGTAAGGCATTAGCAATACGTGGTGTACCACGACTTCTACGAGCGATCTCAAAAGCTGCTTCATACTCTATCGGAATATTTAAAATATCAGAAGAACGCTCTACAATGTCCGTAAGGATTTTAGCTTCGTAATATTCAAGCCGACAGTTTATCCCAAACCGTGCTCTTAATGGCGCAGTAAGTAGCCCTGAGCGTGTTGTTGCCCCAATAAGGGTGAAAGGATTTAAAGCTATCTGTACTGTGCGAGCGTTGGGCCCTGTATCGATTAAAATATCAATTTTATAGTCCTCCATTGCTGAATAAAGATATTCTTCAACCACGGGGCTAAGGCGGTGAATTTCATCAATAAAAAGCACGTCTCCTTGTTCAAGGTTGGTAAGTAACCCCGCCAAATCACCCGGCTTATCGAGCACCGGACCGGAGGTTACTTTAAAGCCTACCCCCATTTCGTTAGCTATAATATTGGCTAATGTGGTTTTTCCTAATCCGGGGGGGCCATGTAATAGAACATGATCTAATGGTTCTCCACGCTTAACAGCCGCTTTTACAAAAACTTTTAAATTATCAATGACTCCCGGTTGACCTGCAAAATCATCAAATTCTTTGGGTCTTAATACCTTTTCAAGATCCTTTTCCGAACCATCGTCAAAATGCTCTTCGTGAATATTAAAAGTATCATCATTCATAAATCAGGATAAAGGTAACAAGTTTAACGCATATTAAAGATTTCTTCTGCCAATAGCCCAACATCAAAATTGAATCTTAAAAAATATACAGGAGCAGTAAATTTTTCGGGTATTTGCCTGTTTGGTATCAACATAAGGCGATAACCTACTCCTGCCCCCACAGAAAAGTATTTTAAAAAAGTATAGTCTGCTATCATAGCTGGCTCATAAACCATCATGATTCCTCTGCCATAATAGGCTTTATTTTTCTTGTCTTCATTTTTATATCCCGATGCTCCTATCCCTAATTGAACAGGTATAATTGCCGTCCAGTTTTTTCTCTTATAAAATATATACTCGAAATAGGCAACACCATAGTGTTGATATAGTTTCACTCCTGTCCATGTTGTATCAATATTTAAGGTAGTGTATGCGGTTTCTTTTTTGTAGTCCAACCAGCAGTAACCCAGTCCTAATCTAACAGTCTTACCGTACCGTAAACCCGCTTTAATCCCTCTAACTTGTGCAGGAAAATTAGTTACAAATGAATTTCGGGTATCTAACTTTAAAACCGGCTTAGGTTTATTTTGAAAAGCGTATCTGATGGAGTCTGTCAGTTGCGCTCTACCTAAAATTGGAAGCAGAAAAAAAATTACTAAACAATACAAAAAACGCCCGCTTGAAGGCGGACGTTTTTGTATTCTATAACTCGTACTATTAATGTTCTTCTTCTCCATCTTCTAATGGCACATTCTGAGGTACAAAATCTTCAGATTTACCTGGTTTACTATAATCATAAGGCCATCTATGCACGGTAGGTAACTCACCGGGCCAGTTTCCATGTATGTGTTCAACCGGAGTAGTCCACTCAAGGGTGTTACTCTTCCATGGATTAAGGGGGGTGCGCTGACCTCTGTATATGCTGTAAAAGAAATTAAAAAAGAAAATAATTTGACCTAACGCCCCAATAATAGCAAAAACGCTAATCACAACATTTAAATCAATAACATGATCCAAGAAAGGGAAGTTGGTATAATCGTAATATCTACGAGGAGCCCCTGCTAAACCGACAAAGTGCATTGGAAAAAACACTCCATATCCAGATATAATAGTTAACCAAAAATGAGCATAACCCATTTTCTTATTCATTACTTTTCCGTACATCTTAGGGAACCAGTGATAAACTCCGGCAAACATACCGAAGATAGCACTCATCCCCATTACAATGTGGAAGTGCGCTACCACAAAGTACGTATCGTGAATGTTTATGTCTAGTGCTGAGTCGGCTAAGATAATACCTGTAAGACCTCCTGTAATAAATGTAGAGACCAAGCCAATAGAAAACAGCATAGCAGGTGTATAAACTATATTTCCTTTCCAAAGAGTAGTAATGTAGTTAAACGCCTTAACCGCCGAAGGAATGGCTATTAACAGTGTCGTAAACACGAATACCCCCCCCAAGAATGGGCTCATGCCGGTCACAAACATATGGTGCCCCCACACGATAAATGAAAGGAAACCTATAGCTAAAATAGAACCAATCATAGCTCTATAACCAAAGATAGGCTTCCGGGCATTCGTGGAAATAATTTCTGATGTTAATCCTAATGCCGGAAGCAATACAATGTATACTTCAGGGTGACCTAAGAACCAGAATAAGTGCTGAAATAATATGGGGCTTCCTCCTGTTGCATCCAAAGCCTGACCCCCAATAGTAATATCAGAAAGGTAGAAGCTTGTACCGAAAGATTTATCCATTATAAGCAAAAGAACGGCCGAAAAAAGCACAGGGAAAGAAAGAACTCCCAAAATTGCTGTAACAAAAAACGCCCAAATTGTAAGTGGCATTCTTGTCATTTTCATTCCTTTTGTTCTAAGGTTTAATATGGTAACAATATAGTTCAGGCTTCCTAGCAAAGAAGATGCGACAAAAATAGCCATTGAGATTAGCCACAAGTCCATCCCCAGTCCAGAGCCGGGAATAGCCTCTTCTATCGCGCTTAAAGGAGGGTAGATAGTCCAGCCGGCAGAAGCAGGCCCAGACTCTATAAACAAAGAGTAGGTCATTATGACGCTAGCCAAAAAGAAGAACCAATAAGACAGCATGTTTAAAAACCCCGATGCCATATCGCGTGCTCCAATCTGAAGTGGGATTAGTAGGTTCGAGAATGTTCCCGAAAGACCTCCTGTTAATACAAAAAACACCATGATAGTTCCGTGGATAGTCACTAATGCTAAGTACATGTTTCTGTCTAATATTCCTTCGGGGGCTCCACTTTCTCCTAAAAAGAAACTAAGCGTTTCGAAAGATTCGCCCGGCCAACCCAATTGAAGTCTAAATAAAACAGACAGCAATAAAGCAATCACCCCCATAAAAATAGCAGTCAAAAGAAATTGCTTAGCAATCATCTTATGATCCATGCTGAAGATGTATTTGCTTATAAAACTCTCATGATGATGGTGATGAGCGTGATGTTCGTTGTGTTCGTGACCTCCTGCCATAAATTATCTTTTTTTCTTTAACAACTTGTTTTAAAATCTATTCTAATAACTAATTTATTGTTCTGTGCCTTCTGTTGATTCTTCCTCCTCTTGAGCTTTATCGCTCTCAATCAGACCTTCTTGGGTCTCTTCAATAGGTGAAATCATCTGATTAAATGTTTTCAAACTAGTTTTCCATGCATTAAACTCTTCCTGAGTTTCTACAATTACTTTAATCTTCATGTTGTAATGTGCCGATCCACATATTTTGTTACACAAGAGAATATAATCAAACGACTCATCTCCTTTAATCGCCCTCATGCTATCTGTTGTAATAGTGGGAGTAAACTTAAACTTGGTTACCATTCCAGGAACGCAGTTCATTTGAGCCCTAAAATGAGGGAAATATGCACTATGTATAATATCCTGAGAACGGAAACGGAATGAATAGGGCTGACCAACTACCAAGTGTAACTCTCCTTTGGTTATCATATCATCAAAAGCCGCCAAATCTTGTTTTTCGGCATCTCTTCCATTCATTATCCCTGTAAGTATCCTTTCTTTTTGACGTCTTAAAACCTCTAGTTGCTTAATTTTCTTGGAAAGTTTTTTATTCGGTGTATAGATTCCATTTTGCTCAATATCGGCCTCTAAAACAGAAATTTGCTCATCAAGATCAACGATTTTTTCATTGAGAGTTTGAGTAGTAATTAATCCCAATTCATTCTTACCATAAATCATTTTATAATCAGCAAAACCAAGTGTATTGTCATCTCCAGAGTACCTTATCGTCCAATCAAACTGCTTTGCATACAACTCAATAATTATCTCATCTCCCTTGTCGTCAGAAGTAATTTCATTCCATGTTCGTAATCCATAAATAATAATAACCGCTAGAAAAGCCGCAGGAATTATCGTCCAAATTAACTCAAGTTTATTGTTGTGTGGATAGTAAAAAGCTTTTCTATCTGGGCTATAGTAATATTTGAATGAAAACCAAAACAGCAATGTATTAGTAATGAAGAAAACAATTATAATCATCAGAAAGTTGAAATCAAGCAAAGTGTCAATAGCAACTCCGTGCTCTGAAGCAGATGTCCCTAGTCCTCCATCACCATATTTAAACATCAGATAAATAAAACTTGCATAAAGCGCAAGCATAAAAATCAGCATCAACGTTGCATTGAGTTTATTGTCTCTTCTGGAAACTTCCTCTTCTCTTTTACTTCTCAGTCGAGCTGTAAGCTCGTATACCCTTACTACCTGAGCTATAGCCAGAATTCCGAGTACAATTACGATGAGCAACAATAACTTATTCATTTCTATTACTTTTTCCTAAATTATTAAATGTGATGATGAACACTTTCTTCTATATACGGATGATTTCTCACTACCAGTGGAGCCTTCGAAAGTGCAGAAAGTATTGTGAACAAAAATCCTCCTAAAAACAAAAGGAACATGCCAACTTCAAGCGCTCCAATTTTCCAATGCTCGAATACTGTTCCCGGCATTACCATTAGATATACATCAAGCCAATGTCCAACAAAAATTATAGACCCGATAACGGTTAAGATTCCATAACTTCTCTTCGCCTCTCGTGACATCAACAGAACCATGGGTAGAATGAAGTTTATCATAAACGTGCCGAAAAACAAAAGTTTGTACTCTTTAATTCTAATCACATAGTAAGTAACCTCTTCTGGTATATTTGAATACCATATTAACATAAACTGAGAGAACCATAAATAGCTCCATAAAAAGCTTATAGCAAATACCCACTTACCTAAATCGTGTATATGGCTTTCATTTACTTGGTCAAGCAATCCCTTTCTCTTTAAGTGTAGAGTAACCAAAGTAATCATTACCATAGCACTTACCCATATACCAGAGAACACATACCAGCCAAATAACGTACTAAACCAATGCGTATCAATTGACATTATCCAATCCCATGACATTGTAGTTGAAAAAACAGCAAAGAAAACCAAGAAAAGAGCTGCTTTTTTATAGTTAGTAAAGTGTGTGCTTAAATCAGCCTGCTGATCTTCAAGTCGACTTCTCTTAATAAATCCTTGATAGAAAATATAGAAAGTTGCCAAATAAACAATAGTTCTGGCGAAAAAGAAAATCGGATTCAAATAACCTCTTTTACCGGCTATAATCGAATCGTAATGTGGGTCAGCAGGATCATAAAGACTAGAATCCATCCAATGATAAACATGATGCAAGCCTAATGCTCCCGCCACTAAAACCAAAAGAATAAGAACCGACCCTATAGGTAAAAACGACATAACTCCTTCGAAAACTCTTTTAAGTACAGTAGCCCAAGCAGCCTCGGTAGCATACTGTAGTGCTAAGAAAAACAAAGCTCCTAAAGAAATTCCAAAGAAGAACAAACTGTTAACCGTTAGGTTAGACCAAAATCTTTTATGATGAGAGTCGGCTAAAGCGACTTCTCCTGAATGAATACAATGAGCTACAGCTTCTACAGCTGAGTGATCGTGTGAATTTATATATCCTTCAGCCAATACAGCTACAGCGTGCCACTCAACTCCTGCATGGTGATGAGCGTGACCATAATGTTCTTCCGCATGACTATCATCGTGGTGGTGGTCATGTATCACTTCCTCCATGGTCAAAACTACATGGTGTTTTTCTAAAGAATGAGTAATAAGTCTTTGCTTAATTTCTTCTTTCTTATCATTACTTAAGTCTTCATGATAAGAAATATGTAGTTCTCCGGTTTCCTCATTCAAAACAACTGCATGTAAGTAGTCTTTCTCTGTGAAAAAACCTATCAACATTCCCAAGAATCCCAATATCATTAGGATTAATGTGAATCGTTTGGTCTTTGGTGAAAATTCGTAATTCATCTTTTAAGAATTAAGCTTCTGCGTTAATTAACCTTCTTTTTCTATTTCAACTTCTTGTTTAACCTCTACTGTCTCTTTATTAACTTCGGGATGTGTCCCTCCATTTTGTAAAGCCTGAACATAGAATATTACTTTCCAACGTTCTTCCTTGCTCATTTGAGAAGAGTGGGATCCCATCATACCCTTACCATAAGTTAGCGTATGAAACATTTTTCCTACTGACAAATCTTTCAATGCTCCATCATACGCACCCGGAGCTGCGTGTTGACCTTGAATAACTACCAGCCCATCTCCCTTTCCAGTTTCACCATGGCAATGATCACAAAACCTCTGATACAATTCCTTACCTTCCGCCAAAGCTTCTTTAGAAAATTTAAGTGGATTTCTAAGTTTCTCCCCGGCCATTTCATAACCGTCGTTGGTATTCGGGTATAAATAAGGCATTTCAAGATCTGCCTTTTTTTCACATGTATAAAATGGAATAGTTCCAACAGCAGGAACTCTAGCAGATTGTTTTAGTTGCAGGTCTGGGTTGTGCTTATCAGCGACAATACCATAGTCTACATAAGCTTCTATTGCCTCCGAACGATACATGTCGGGAGTATATTCATAACCGGGGCTGTCGGGATGCTTAACGCATGAAACCATTGACAAAAATCCTGCTCCGGCAATAGAAAGTACGATATATTTTTTTGAATTTATCATCCTTAAATTATTTGATAACTTTCTCATTAATCTCAATTATTCCCGTTTCGCGCAACATCTCCTGAAGTTGTTCTGAAGAAAACTGTGGGTTGTCACTCAATCTTACTTCCATCACAAACTTATCATCCGTTGTACGTGGATCTGGATTTGTTGCTGGCATACCTGGTAATGTTTTGTTTCTTAACAAGTAGGTAATAGCCATGCCATGAGCCGCGCATAAGACCGTAAACTCAAACGTTACTGGAATAAAAGCAGGCAGGTTTTCCAACATTGAAAAACTTGGTTTGCCACCAATATTCATCGGCCAGTCTTGAATCATAAAATAATTGATTCCTAAAATTGCCAACATTGTCCCTGTAATCCCGTAAAGAAATGCACAGATGCCTAATCTCGTGTGTTGTACGCCAATTACAGGGTCTAATCCGTGTATCGGAAACGGAGAGTAAACATCATTAATGTGAACACCTTTCGCAACAAGAGCTTTTGCTCCATTCATAAGGGTATCATCATCATCGTACATTGCGTGTATTATCTTCTCAGCCATAATCTTAAAGCTAAATTTCTTTTCAGTTATTAATGATGTGCTTCTGTAGCGTGTTTCTTTTTATAGTTTTCGCCAGAAGATTTCAATATTGTTTTCAATTCGTTAAGAGCTAACACAGGGAAAAAGCGTGCAAAAAGCAAGAACAATGTGAAGAAAATTCCAATCGTTCCTATAAAAACTCCTATATCAACCCAAGTAGGGTGGAAATACGTCCAGCTTGATGGGACATAATCTCTGTGAAGAGATGTAACAATAATAACAAAACGCTCAAACCACATACCTATATTGACTACTATAGAAAGTATAAATGTGGCGGTAAGATTTGTTCTAATTTTCTTGAACCAAAAAAGCTGAGGGCTGATAACGTTGCAAGTCATCATAGCCCAATAAGACCACCAATAAGGGCCTGTAGCACGATTTAGAAATGCGTAGGCTTCATACTCAACTCCTGAATACCACGAAACAAACAACTCGGAAAGGTAAGCAACACCTACGATAGAGCCCGTAACAATAATTACAATGTTCATATACTCAATATGCTTGGTGTGTATATAGTTCTCCAAATGCATTGCCTTACGCATAATTAGAAGTAGCGTAAGTACCATAGCAAACCCTGAAAAAACCGCTCCTGAAACGAAATAAGGAGGAAATATCGTGGTATGCCATCCAGGGATAACTGAAGTAGCAAAGTCCATAGAAACTATCGAGTGAACCGAGAACACGAGTGGAGTTGCTAATCCGGCTAGTACTAATGAAACCAATTCAAATCGATTCCAGTTTTTAGCCGTTCCAGACCAGCCAAAGCTTAGTATTCCGTAAACTTTTTTCTTGATTGGATCCTTGATTCTGTCTCGTATTGTGGCAAAGTCAGGAATCAAACCAATGTACCAAAACACTAAAGAAACCGAGAAATAAGTCGATATGGCAAATACGTCCCAAAGTAGAGGTGAATTAAAGTTTACCCAAAGTGAACCAAATTGATTTGGCAAAGGAAGTACCCAATAAGACACCCAAATACGTCCCATGTGAATGCCAGGAAACAGCGCCGCCATCATTACTGCGAAGATAGTCATTGCTTCTGCTGAGCGGTTAATGGCCATTCTCCACTTTTGGCGGAAAAGCAAAAGTACAGCAGAAATAAGGGTTCCCGCGTGACCAATACCAACCCACCATACGAAGTTGGTAATATCCCAAGCCCAACCAACTGTTTTATTTAATCCCCATGTTCCAATCCCGGTTCCAAGAAGGTAAAGGATACAGCCTATTCCCCAAAGACCAATAATTCCAGCAATGGTAATTAGGATATACCAATTTCTAGGAGCCTCATTTTCAATAGGACGACATACATCTTCTGTAATATCGTGATACGATTTATCTCCTAAAATGAGTGGTTGTCTTATCTCAGCTTCTCTATGCATCGAATTAAGTTTATTCCGTTATCAATTAAATTAAATACCTTCTTCTTTAGGTGTATTACGAACCTTAACCTTGTAGTATATGTTCGGTTTAACACCAACTTCCTCAAGGGCTTGGTATGAACGTGGACTTAGCGAACTTTCGTACACCACAGATCCAACACCTTCTCTTGAAATATTATCATTAAGGTCTCCGAAAGTAATTGCATGGGTTGGGCAAGCATCTGCACACGCAGTCTGAATGAAACCATCTTCCACAATTTTACCTGTTTTTTTAGCTTGCAACTTTCCGTCCTGAATTCTTTGAACACAAAGGCTACACTTTTCCATAACCCCTCTCGAACGTACTGTAACGTCAGGGTTAAGAACCATTCTACCCATTTCATCCTGTGCCGGATTAGATGCATTAAATTTCTTATATCCTTTGTAATTAAACCAATTGAAACGACGAACCTTGTAAGGGCAGTTATTCGCACAATAGCGTGTACCAATACAACGATTATAGGTCATCTGATTTAGTCCTTCATTGCTGTGGGTTGTAGCAGCAACTGGGCAAACAGTCTCACAGGGAGCGTGATTACAGTGCTGACACAGCATGGGCATGTGAACTACTTGAGGGTTTTCCTCAGGCACTTCAAGGTTTGCGTAGCTAAAGTCGCCTTCTTGCGGATTCTTTTTCCAATTAGCTCTGTTTTCATCTTCGATTGAAGAGAAATACCTGTCTAAACGAAGCCAATGCATATCTCGGCTTCTTCTTACTTCATCTTTACCTACTACGGGCACATTGTTCTCCGAGTGGCAGGCTATAACACAAGCACTACAGCCAAGACAAGTACTTAAATCAATTGTCATCCCCCATCTGTGACCTACCGTTTCAACCGGATGTTTATCCCACAAATCAAACTCTGAAACTGGTTTATTAACGGTTCTGCCTCCTTCATGGGCAGCTAAAGTATGGGCAGGGTTATAATCTTCTTTTGAATGGGTTTTAAAGAAATCAAAACTTGTTTCCTTAACAATTGATGTACGTCCCATTATTGTATGATGGGTTTGAGTACAGGCTAAAGGATAGGTTAATCCAGTACTTTCAATTGAAACATTGAAGTTATTGTATGCAATCGCGCCATTTCTGTAGGATGCAAGTCTAAAAGCATTTTTACCTATGGCTACTTTCTTATCATTTTCAATTAGATAATCTCCGTACTGTCCTGTTTGATAAGCTGCTTTTCCAATTTTTTCTTCATTTTCACCCCTTCCATACCCAAGGGCTAATCCAATGGTTCCGGGTTTTTGACCGGGAAGAGGATATACAGGTAGTTCAAGTGATATTTCTCCAACAGTAAGTTTTATAACGCTGGCGGGGGATTGCTCTCCTATGTAGGTAGAAAATCCTAATTTGCTTGCATCAGTAGGAGACATAGTAGCATAATTATCCCATGTTACTTTTGTAATTGGATCCGGCAGTTCTTGTAACCACGGGTTAGCCCCTTGCTGACCATCTCCAAGAGCATTCATATAGAGGGAAAGCTGCCATTCAGAGCTTGAGCCTTCTTCATAGTATTTCTTCACTACCGTGCTGGCGGCAGATAAGTTGCCGGAGAAGGCTGAAACCTCTTCAATGGGTGTTTCTATATCAATACTTCCGTTGTGAACAGTCCAATTCCAATAGTCTGTGAAGATGTCGTATTTCTTCTGAATGGGGAATCCATATTTCTCCCAATTAGATTTGATATAATCATGATATACCGTACTATCTTTCCCATCTCTTTTTGCCTTTCCTGCCCAAACTAATAAAGTTTCCTGAGCTGAACGTGTATCATAAAGTGGCCTAATTATCGGCTGAGCAATAGCATAATGATTCTTCTTAGGCGAATAATCATTCCACGACTCGAGGTAATGATTATCAGGGCATATGAATTTACACACAGAGGCAGTTTCATCAGCAAAAAGTGAGAAAGAAACTGACAGGTCAATTTTAGAAATAGCCTCTCTCAGTTCTAATCCATCAGGCATCGTATAAACAGGGTTTACGCCGTACATGATAAGTGCGTTTATTTTACCCGCTTTAATTTCACCAGCTAATTTTTGAATCTCTTCATCGTTTGATGAACCAATACTTAATGAATTTGATAAATCTATGGTTTTGCCGTAATTACCGAGGGCTTCATTTATTGCATTTACAAGAACCTGAATAGCTGGGTCATTTGCTCCGGCAACAACCAAACTTTCGCCTTTATCAGCTTTTAAATCTGCCGCACATATTTTTATTTTAGCGTTCAGTGACTCATTGTCGATTGATATGCCTAAGCTTTTACCTGTAATCTCTTGATACAAAGAGGCCACAACTGCTCCCTCTTCAGAAGGCTTAATCATGCTTCTGACATCTGCATTTGAACCGGTTAAGGTCATTACAGATTCAAATTGATAATGCCTTGACATCCACTTGTTTTCGGGAACTCTTGTTTGAACGTACTGAGATGTGTTTTGTGCAGATAACAACCACCCTGACAAGAAATCAGCTCCAACACTTACAATTGTCTTTGCCTTTGAGAAGTTATAGTCAGGAATTACTGCCTTACCAAAACTTTCCTTATTTGCTTTTCTTATTCCACTATATGAAACCGCATCGCATACTACGTGCTTAACTTTAGAATCGGAAGCAGAAGCAACAACTGCAGCTAAAGCCCCGGCATCGTTTCCATTCGTCGCAGAATTAACCACAGCGGTCATCGGTCTACTTGCATTACCGCCAATAGAAGCTATAAAATCGTTAAGCGCAGATTGTGTCGATGGCGAAATAATTGTGTTTGTAACAATTCTAACTTCTCCGCCCTTGCTAATAATATCAGTAAGTTGTTTTTTGATTTGTGCGTCAACCTCTTCCCAAGTAGATTTCTCACCATTAGCAATGGGATGCTGAAGTCTTTCACTATTGTATAAGGAAAGAACAGAAGCTCCCATTCTTGAAGTTAATGCAGACTTATTTATTCCATGATATTTATTGCCTTTAATATGGATTGGTCGCCCTTCGCGAGCCTTAACCAAGATACTTCCGTAATCTATCCCATCATAATAAGTTGTAGCATACCAATTAGCAACACCTGGGGTTACGTCTTCGGGTTTGTTTACATAGGGAATTGATTTGATAACCGGAGACTCGCAAGCAGCCAATGTTGCTGCGGCTATGCTGAATCCCATGAATTTAAGAAAATCTCTTCTGCCTGTTTTAAAATCATCAATAGCAGAATTTCCTAAAAATTCTTCAACAGCAACTTCTGCCGGAAATTCGTTATCTCGTCTTTCTAGGAATTCAGGGGTTTCGAATTTTTCGTCTAGTCCCTTCCAGTATGTCTTATTATTTGCCATTTTCTTAAACTGCTATTATTAATAGTGACACTTACCACATTCCCATCCACCTAGCTCTTTCACGCTTATTTTGTCATCCTCTAAGTACTTTTTAAGTAACTGCGGACGCTCTTTTAAACGGCGGTGAATTTCGTCGTAATATTCGCTTCCTGCCATTTTAACTTCTGTTTTATCGTGGCATTGAATACACCATCCCATTGTTAAAAGTGGCCTATCTAACTTTATCGTTCCATCAAGTTTATTGATATCATTCACATTCGTAACCTTACCCAGCTCATAAGTTTTAACATCACCATGGCACTGTATACAGTCGATTTGTCCAACTACAACGTGTTGAGAATGATTAAAATAAACATGGTCAGGAAGATTGTGTGCCTTATTCCAAACGATAGGATTAGGAGTCTTTATATATTTCATTGCGTCAGCATCAAAACCGGCTGCAGCGTGAATTTTTGCAATTTCATCCTTGCTACCCAGCCTTTTGCCTTCTTGAACACTCGTATGACAGTTCATACATACATTAACCGATGGAATACCTGCGTGCTTAGATTTAGAAGCACTATTGTGACAGTACTGACAATCAATCTCTAACTGTCCTGCGTGAATTTTGTGAGAGAACGCAATTGGCTGTGAGGGCTCATAATCTTCAAAGACACCAACTAGTAGCGCTCTGCTCCACAAATCATTTAACCCACCTAGTAAGAATATAGCAACTATTAGAGTCGCCCACTTTTTATTATTCCAAGCCCAATCCTTAACTACTTCTAAATAGGTTCTTTCGTCAACTGTTTTTTCACCTGTCTCGGCTTCGTGAACAGCCGTAGCCAATTGGCGTTTAACTGAACCCATAGACAGCGCAATAACAACAAAAAATGTAATTAAAACAAAAATCCAAATCCAAGTGTTGTTATCTTCTTCTACCACAACTACACCATTGCCACCGGCGTCATCAGTAGCAACAGGGGGCGTCCAAGTCTCTACGTACGCCATGATATCATCTATATCTGCATTCGAGAGTGTTTCGAATGTATTCATAATACTGCCGCCCCACTCATTAAAAATTGCATTAGCGTAAGCATCACCGCTCGCTCTTAACCTAGCATTGTTCTGAATCCACTTGTAGAAGTTTTCCTCAGAAGATTTATCAATCCATCTCTGACGGGCACCTTTTAACGCAGGGCCGGTAGATTTCTTTTCGGGATGGTGACAAGATGCACAGTTTGCATTGTATAAACTTTCTCCTTTTGCTGAATCACCCTGAGCAAACATCTCATTAAAAGAGAGTGTACTCAACGTAAAAACTAAGACTGCGAAGGGTGTGCTAAAACGCTTTAAAATTCCGTTTGTCATGCTATTTTGTATTTCGCTTGCCGTTAAAAATTGGCTTTTCTTCTCGTGGCAAAAATAACATAAGAATTATTCTAGGATTTCATTTTGTCATAAAATTGTCATTAGATGCGTTAATTTAAAATCATTCTAAATAAGTTGGTTGTAACAACGTGCATAGTTTAAGTGGATTAATAATTTTTCCATTAATTATATACTCCGAATAAATAATAAAATTCGAAACCAAAATAGCTGATATTGGCACGGTTTTATGGTAAATTCTACCTGTAAGCGAAAATTCAACTTAATATAATATACTTTTGCAAAAACTAGTTTTTGTAAACGGTTAAAAACTACTTCCTATGAGAATCATACTATTGCTAAGCATTGTAACGACTTCCATTAATTGTACTGCTCAGGACAATGAAAACAAGTGGCGTCTGTATAAGCCTAATGAAGAAAGAAATACTGACGTTAAAACAGATACTTCCAAACAGGGTGTTTTACTTATACATAAAAGCCCTCAGTTAGACACGCTGATTTCGTCTATAAAAAATGTGAAAGAATCAGAAGTGAAAATTGAGGGATTCACTGTGCAAATTGCAATTTTTCAGAAGAGTGCTGATGTAAACAGACTTCAAGCAGAATTTTTAAAAAGACACCCCGAAGTTCCAACAAAAATAGATTATAAACAACCTAATTTCAGATTGAGAGTAGGTCGGTTTTATGATAGATTGTCTGCGGAAAGCTTTTTAAGTGAAATAGCAAATCAATATCCAGGGGCTTTGGTTATTAAAGATCAAATTGAACTCCCCGTTCTGCCCGAAAAGAAGCCTATTGAAAACCCAGAATAAAATTGTTGAATCAAGAGGAAATAAAAATGGGTAGTAATATTACTACCCATTTTTATTTATCTCGCTTGAAACCAAGCATTCTTATCGTTGTTGAATAAATTCTCTACGTTTTCTTAAATCTTTAACATTATTCATATCATAAAGCGCCTGACCAGCACCAAATGAAACCCTATTTCTTAAAACCTCTTGCATCTCATTTTTATTTGCTGAATAGTCCTCTAAAGGGGCTGCCGCAAACTTGCTTACCAACTGCACTACATAAACACCGTCTCTTCCTTCAATTGGGCTTGAAAGCTGCCCTTCTTTAAGCGCAAAGGCTCTGGCTACAACTTTATGTTCATTAAATCCGGCTCCCTGAATATTAGGATTACTAACTGAAACATCAGAAGCAGTTTGAACCATTAAATTAGCTTTGCTCGCAAGATCAGTAATGCTTCCTGCCACCTGAAATTCAGCAATCATCATTTGTGCTTTTTTCTCTTTTATAACTTCAGGACGAATGATTTCTTTGGCTTGTGCGAAAGTAGGATCTCCCTCTTCTGTTTTTTCTGTTAATTGGGCTACTATAACTCTTTCGCCAATAAACTCAGGCTCTGACACATCTCCAATCTTAGCATTAAATGCCCATCTTGTTAGATTAAAATTAGAGGGCAGGCCCGATCTGAACTGGGGTGATTTAAGTGGTAATTTTGCCTCCTCCTTAACTCTTAAACCCAAGCCTTCGGCTATTGTGGCCAAATCACCACCAGTGGTGATTATAGAGTCGAATATCTCTATGGCCTGAGCATAGTAGTCGTCCATCGTTTCTTTTCCGGGTCTAAGTCTGTTGTCTACAAGAGCAGCTTTAATACGCTTGCCCTCTCGTTGACCTAAAACCTCAACGATATGATAGCCATAGGTCGTTTTTACAATTCCAACGGACCCTGCCGGCTTGTCAAAACTAAAATCTTCAAATTCAGTGACCATTCTGCCTTTGGGGAACCATTCGTAAACACCCCCATTTGGAACTGACGCATAGTCCTGAGAAAACTCAGAAACCATCTCGTCGAAATTTTTCTTCGTTTTAATGACATTCAGTATACTGTCTGTTCTTTTCTTAATTTTCACATCTTCCTCATCAACTCCACTTGTGGTAAGTAGTATGTGTCTTACTCTGGCTTCTTTCTCCATTTTCACGTCTTGCACTTTGGCAACGTAGAAAATATCACCCAATGGGTATGGCCCCAAAACGTCTCCGGGCTGGGCTAATTGAACGAGTTCATCCATTTCTGAGGGGAACATATTCGGATCTCTGAATTCAGAGTTATATGATTCTCTTTCTGCATAGCTCACAACGAACAACGAATCGTTGCTAGTCTTTTTAAATTCTGCTGCCAAACGCTCCATTTTAGTCATGAGGTTTTTTCTATCATCAGGGGAAGGCACAACGTATATTTCGAAATACTTGAATGAACGGGATTCCTCCTGCTCTAGCTTTTTAGACCCTTTATGTTTGTTGTAGTATTTTCTCAAATCTTCTTCAGTAATAACTACTGTAGAGTCTTCTATTTCGGAATATCTTTTAAACAAAAAATTAAACGATACTTTTTCATTTTTCTCTAAATAATCGCGCTGTGCTTCGTATTTATTAACATAAAGCCCCTTCATTATGTACCCGTTGTATTTATCCAACCTTCGTTGGTGCTTAACGGGCAGCTCTACACCTGTTCTCCAATTCGTGTCCTGAAGAGCAATGGGCAAGTATTTTCGAAGTGTATCTATATAAAACTGTCCATCCTGACTACTGAACATTCTCTTTATGTCTGGATTTATATTTTCTCCTTGTACCAAATCGTTCAACTCATCTTTACAAACATAGATGCCCACTTTATCCATCTGTTGGATTAGAAGTGTATCGAACACCATTCCCATAAATACCTGCCCACGAATCATTTCAACTTCTGATTCAGAAAGCTCAGGATTCTGACCACTGTTTAATTTCTGTTGCTGTTGATTGCGGATTGCATTGGATACTCTCTGCTCATATCTCCATTTAAATCCATCAATAGGTTGCGCGTTGATTTCACCGATAATATTATCTTGACCTGTTGGTCCTGAGTAATTTGTAAGGAAATCACTAAGAATAAAAAGAAATACTGAAACTCCAACTGCCACCAAAAGCAGCCATGATTTTTCACGAATTTTGCCTATAACAGCCATTTTCAATTAATTTATTAGGGGTGCGAATATACAACTGTAAATCGACTTTAAAAAAAAGATTTTTATGTCTGTATTTTCTTCGACAAATACTACCCTAGCAAAGGCGATGATTGATAATTAAAAACTTTAGTTGTTTGGTAATAATTCAACCTTTACCAACTCGATTTTGGTTCCTGTAGCTTTTTCAATAGTAAACAAAAACTTGTTTATTTGAACTTGTTCGTTTTCAGAAGGGATATCTCCGCTTCTATCCATTATTAGTCCAGCAAGAGTTTCGTAACTTTCTGCAACTGGAAGATTGAGTTTATACTTGTCGTTCAAGTAATTAATTTCCAATCTTGCACTAAGCAAGTATTCGTGTTCTGAAATTTTTTCTTCTATCTCGTCCTCTGTGTCATATTCATCATCAATTTCACCAAAAATTTGCTCCATAACATCCTCTATGGTTATAATTCCGGCTGTTCCGCCAAACTCATCAACTACAACTGCAATACTTCTTTTTTGGCCGATAAGTTGTTTTAAAACTTCACTGGCAGGCATTGTTTCAGGCAATACATTTACAGGAAGCAGAATAGATCTAATGTTTTCCGGGTTCTTAAAAAGCTCATAAGAATGGGCATAGCCAATAATATTATCAATATCCTCTCGGTAAATCATTATTTTGGATAGCCCCGTGCTTATAAACTTATCTTTCAGATTATCAATAGTGTCTTCAATATCAACAGCTTCGATTTCTGTGCGAGGAATCATGCAATCTCTTGCCTTAACAGCATGAAAATTCAAGGCTTTTTGAAATATCTGAACTTCGTGGTCTAGTTCTTCAGGATTCTTACTGTTTTGAGCCGATTCTCGCAAAAACAAATCTAAATCCAACTTGCCAAAATTATAGGCCTCCAGCTGTGCGGAGGATGAGAAAAACACCTTGATTAATAGCTTTGATATTCCGATAATAACTATAGTCGGTATAAATAAAACAAGAGTTAATACTACCAAAGGAAATGCAAAAAGATAAAGCGTAGAATTAGGGTTTATTATGAAAAGAATTTTAGGTGTAAATTCAGCTGTAAAGACTATTATTATTGTAGAAATAACTGTTTGGCTAACTAACATTAAAGCGTCGCCCATGACTACAAAAGAAGACAGGGTCTGAACTAGCGTGCCCCCCATGTAAACGCCATAAATGACAAGAGCTACATTATTTCCAACCAACATTGCTGTAATAAAAAACGATGGTCGTTGAAGGAAAAAGGAAATGATTCGCGCATTAACAGAACCCTGTTTACTATCAATCTCTAGCTTTAGTCTGTTTGCAGTAACAAAGGCTATTTCAATGCCTGAAAAAAATGCAGAAAATAAAATGGAAACAATAATAAGAAGACAACTATCCATATGCTGAATAATGAATAACCCTATTTTGGGTCGTTGTTTTTCAGGTTCATATTTCTTTCAACTCTTCTTCTTAACCACCTTCTGAGTAAGTAGTAAGAAAAAGCAATAAGCACAATGATTAAATAGGCAGAGGCTGTTTCTGCACCATCGCGAATAAAAATAACTACCGTAAATATAAATGTTACGATGCTTATTGAAAGCCAAACCATTTCGGATATTTTATTTACCGTCTGAAAGGTTGTTTGGGATTGGTTATTCTTCTTCTTGGTCATCTATGTATACCTCTGAGTTTTCTACTTTATTAAACTTATATTTCGTAAAGGTAAGGTTTGAAATTAATTCGTTAGCTGCAATTTTTCCGGTTTCTGATGTAATCGTAAAAAACTTATCTGTATAAACACTGTCTCGCTCAAAATACAGGTGCAGTTGCTCTGTATTAAGTCGTTCATTCTTATTGTTACTAAAGACGACATCGTTTTTTACCATCATGTATCCTTTAGATTCATACAGGATTCCATAATTTGCTTTTAGCACTGATTCTATCTGCTGAAGAGAATCAAAAAATGTAACCTCAAGCCCCAATGGCCATTCCAGTCGGGGGTTTGATTCATCATCAAACTTATCTACTCTGGGCGATTGCATTCTGAGCGTGCTCCTGCCATTATCAGTATACAGCATGTCCACCCCCTCTGTAGTTTCTGAAGGGGCTTTTTTATCTACTGTAACAGCCTGAATTTGCTCCAACTCGTTGCTACATGAATAAAAAAGAATTCCGGCAATAACAATTGCCGGAATCACTTTAGCTTTATTAAACGTCTTGGTGTAAGACATATTACTTAATCTCTAGTTCTTACTGTGGTTGTTTCGTTTATCCAACAACCAACTTTATAGCTCTCACCTTCTTTGTAGCCAAAGGTAAAGGCGTCTCCTTTCGATGGTAAATTACTTTTGTATGCATTGTAGAGAGCGTTGGCTTTACTAGAAACTGAACCATCGGCAGATTTTGCCTTGTCGCAATAGTCCATCGCAAGAGAGTAGGTTAGTCTGCGTTGCGTGTCATTTTCTCCACAATCGTTAGCAGAGGCTGCAATTGCCTTGGCTATAATTAAGTAGGCTTCGCCTCTGTTGATTCCTGAATTTATCATTCTTTTTGCGTAATTAACAGCTGTTGAATGTCTTCCACTTGCAGAAGATGTTTGGGCAGCCATATCCAAATATTTGCTCAATTCCGGACAATCTCCGCACAAACTCAGCGCCTCATCGAAATATTTAAATGCTTCATTGTATTTTTTCTTGTTGGCATACATTACCCCAAGGTTGTATGCTGTGGCATGGGTGGGTGATTTTTTATGCATATTTTCAGCAATTGCCACATAAACCCCCTCTGTACAGCCTTTTGAGCCTAACAAGTTTAACAACTTATTGTTAGTCGCATCGTCTTCTTTGTTTTTTTCGTACTGAGACTTTGCAATTTCTTCTAATTTGCCACAATCTAAATACGGCGCAGCCACTCTATCTAAAAAATCCTGAGCTCCTTTATAGTATTGAGCCAAATTGTCATTTTTAATATTAACATCATTTACATCGCTTAACATTAAGTATTCATCTATCAAAAACTCTGCTTGTTTTTTCTTGGCCTTTACCATAATATCAGTAGAAAGGAAATAGTATTGAACATCTCCCGGCGAAGATTTTTCTTGGTTGGCTGTAATTGCCTTTTTTAAGGAGTTGTGTGCCTTTTCGTAATGTATCTTAGGTCTGTAACGCATCAAGTCGTTACCATACTTGGACAGCATTTCGGGTGTTTCACCAAATAGCTCCATGCCTCGTTCGTAAACCCAGACTAGGGAATCTATAAGGGTCTCTTTGCGTTTTTCATCGGTAGTTCTTCCAATCACGTCGCCGTATAAAAATGCACCATTTGAATATAACGACTCTTTTACTTTTGGGCATTCAGCAACAACCTCTTTCCAGTATTTCAGGGATTCATCATATTCCTTTTGGCGTAAATAATCGTTGTATAACACATAACTTCTTTTGCACTCCGGAGAAAAATTTTCCCAATTGATGTCGTCTTGCTGAGCAAGCGCCGGCTGAACTGCTACTAATGCGATTACACCTAAAACTACCTTCTTCATATCTTTTCTTTATTAGTCATATTTGTATTTAAAAAACCACCTTTCGTACTTAATGTCGGGTGTTATTACTATTCCTAGTCTAACTGTTGCAAACCTTTCGCTAATGGGGGAGTCCGACACACGGCCTCTCCTACCAAGTTCCATGCCGAAGTTGATAGATGAAAATGTTCTGGATGGGGTTAAAGGAATTGACAATCCAAATGATACGGCATCACTAATAAGGGGGGTTCCGTTAAAATTTAGTGGTAAATTGGTTCTGTTAACTCCAATCATATATGTAGTTGCCGAGAGGCTACTTACTTTATTTCCGCGTTGAGCCGCATCAAGTTTTTTGAAAGACCTATACATAAATCCTAATCTTATAGCACTTAGTGACGTTAAATCATTTGCTTTTATTCCGCTTGTCGAGAAGTTTTCCTGATACCCCTCCCAGTTTTCCAAATCGTACTGGGCTGAAAGAGTAAAGTCTTTGTTAAAGGAAACAAAACCTCCCAGTGTTAATTTCCAGGGCATTTGAATAGTTCCCTTTTCATCAAAGAGCGCAGCGATGGTATCGTTGATAATATCTCTGAATCCAAACTTTGTGTAGGTGTAGGCGAATTCATCCCTTCTTGCTCTTACATTTCCGCCCAAATCATACGAAGCACCAAAACCATATCTAAAAAACTCTTTTCTGACAGTCTTTGAATTGCCCTTGTCATCTACTTGCACCGTATTTTTCCTGTATGCCGCTTCGAACTGTGTCCCTGCTCTATATATCACATCATTAACAAAAAGGCTGTTTTTAACTCTTAGATTACTATAGTTTGTGTTAGAGAACTCTACACTACGCTGGTAATTTATCGCTCCGAATAAGAAAGACGCCTGAGCGCCTACTGACAGTCTTAATGAATCCCCCTTTTGAATAAGTCCATAACCCGTTGAAAGGAACAGATTGTTCAACCCTCCGCTTCCTTCATATATAAATCTGGTTCTTCCGGCGCCATCTACCTGCTGCTCTGAAAACACATCGTATCCAACATTAGTATATGGCCTGAGACCTAAAACTATGCCCCAGTTTTGAGCCACGGGCAGACCAAGAGCCAATCCACTCAACCCCAAAGAAGACTCTCGTGTCATACCTTCAGATGATTCCATTTCCACCATTTTACCATCTAGACTTGCGTCAAAAATTGCCGTATGTGTCCTGAAAGACGAATTGCCGGCAGGATTTAAATAGTTGATTTGTGAGTTGAATGAAAAAGGTGTGGATATACCTGCCATCCCCTGAAAAAACACAGCAGAATTGCTGCTAAAATCACCCAAAGCATACCTTGAATAAGGCGAGGTTCCTGTAGTTTGTGCCAAAATAGGAGCGGGAAAAACCGCTACTAACAAAGTGGTCTTAATGTAGTTTTTTATTGTGTTCCAGTATGGCATTTAGTCCTATTAAGGTTAAAAAAGGGTGTGCAAAGATGCTATTTTTTAGTGCTTTCTCAAAAAATACTGCTTCTCCACCGGTTAAGATAACGTTAACAGCAGGATAATCTTGTTTAAAAAGATTTATATAGCCAAGTATTTCGTTCAACAAGCCCATGTAAACCCCCGAAGAAATTGAATCGTAGGTGTTGTTTCCAAGAAAATTGTTGGTAGTTGTGTCTTTTAAAAGAGGTAATCTCTCGGTAAAGTGGTTTAATGCCTTATACCTCATTTTAAATCCCGGAGATATTGCCCCACCTTTATACTCACCATCAGAATTAATAAAATCATATTTCACGCAAGTCCCCATGTCTATAATTAACGAATTCGACTTCGGATATAACAAATGAGCTCCAACGGCATTTGCAAGCCGATCCTTACCTAAAGTTTCGGGAGTTTGATAATTATTACGTATAGGAATTGGCGTATTATGGGTTAATTCCATAGCATCTGCTTGTATGAGTCTTGTTATTTCAGAGGCATTTTCGCCAACTGAACTTATGATAAAATGGTGTATTTCGTTTTCCTGTGTAAAGTCTATCAACTGTTGTTTTTGATTTTTACTGAACGACTTTACAGAAGTCAAATCTTTACTCTCAAAAAACGCCGCTTTGTAATGTGTATTTCCTATATCAATAATAAGATTCAAAGTAAGTAGTAAGAGTTATACAAAAAAGCAGTTTTAACCAATATAGTTGACTACGAATGTAGTTTTTTTTGATAAAGTTAGAGTGGATAACTTGATTTTTAAAAATATGTTATAAATTTGCGCTCGCTTATTTAAAAAGCAACTGGTGCCTTAGCTCAGTTGGTAGAGCAAAGGACTGAAAATCCTTGTGTCCCTGGTTCGATTCCTGGAGGCACCACCTGAAAAGTACCGAAGAGCCTGGAAATATTCAGGCTCTTTTTATTTTATACATCTGACATACATTCCATCCTCTTTGTTTGCCATGCCTCCGGTAATACTGCTCTTCCCATGATACAAATACCTTAGCCAGGCGAACTTGTTGTTGCCCTCGTTAGATGCCCACCAATAGGAGCCATTTCCAATGTCATAAAAAAAGCCATTGTAGTTTCTACTTCCTCCGGGCTGCCCGTTAAATCCGTAATTATCAGACCCATTTCCGTTCTCACTCCAACCATAAGTAGATTTTAAGAAGGTTCCTGCTTTTTCTTCACCTCCCAAAAACTCAGATAAGCTATTAAAATCTTCGTTAGAGGGAATTCGCCAACCTTCTGGAGCAAGCCCTCGTACATCATTTACTGCATGCCAGTTGTATAGTTTGCCAAATTTTTTTCCATTCTCAGGCATGTTTTCATAATAACACCATGCGGGAATACCTTCCTTACCTGCGTTTTCCCACTCCTCGTTGGTATAGGCCATTAAAATTGGGTCTCCATTTCTGAAGTTGGAAATATCTAGGTTTTTCTTCATCCAGACCTGTTCTCCTATTTGAATAAACTCGTCCTCCACAATGGGACTCGTTTCCTTTGAGGAACAAGAACTCAAAATGATTAAGAGCAATGAAAACGAATATAAAAACCTCATAGCATCTTAGTAGATTAGATGCTAATGTAGTAAATTATAATAAATTAACCTACCCTCTCACAAAAGGATTGTTCTCTTTCTCCCAACCAATTGTGGTTTCAGGCCCATGCCCGCAATACACTGTGTAATCGTCAGGGAGCGAATATAATTCTGACTTTATACTCCGGAGCAATTGATCATGATTACCTCCGGGCAAATCTGTCCTTCCTATACTTCCATTAAAAAGACTATCCCCATTAATAATCCACTTTTCGGTATGCGATATAAACACAATATGACCGGGAGCATGGCCAGGAACATGCCTAACCTCAAGCTCTAATTCGCCTATATTTATTTTATCACCATGTTTTATAAACTGCTGGGGCTCCGGAGAAATTTCATAACCATCGAACCCATACAAATGTGCATAAGACGAAACACTTTTTAGTTGTTTAAGGTCATCGACATGTAGCAATGGTATAATGCCATACTCTCTACAAACAAAGGCATTACCTAACACATGATCGATATGACAATGCGTGTTAAGCAGCAAAACTGCTTCTAAGTTTTTTTCTTGTATGAACGATTTTAACTCAAGTTGTTCTTCCCTAGTATAACAACCGGGGTCAACTATAGCACATTTATTCCCCGACACAATTATGTAAGTGTTTTCCTGAAATGGGTTGAAGGTGAAGCTAAACAAATTGACCATAACGGTAGTTTAAATTTGAGCGCAAATGTACTACAACCTTTAGTTTTTAGTTATATTTACGTCCTTGTAAATTTCTCTATGAAGCCAAACTTTAAACAAACCTTGCTGCTTTTTGTCTTGCTGGGAGCCTTCTACTCAGGAAAGGCGCAGTTTTACACAGGCATGCATCATGAGTTTGGTAAAAACCGAGTACAATACAATTCTCAATTTTGGCAAACATACAATTTTGAGCGTTTTAAAGTACACTTCGTTACAGGCGGTAAAAATTTAGCCATTTACTCGGCAAGGTCTGCCAACAAAAGTTTAGCTGTATTAGAAAATTATCTGGATGTACATCTTGATGAAAAACTGGAAATCGTAGTATTTAATACTCACGCAAAATTCAAACAAACGAATATCGGACTAGTAACCGGAGCTGACAACAACATTGGTGGAGTAACAAAACTAGTGGGAAACAAACTGTTTGTTTACTACGAAGGCAATCATGCCCAGCTAGATCAACAAATAAAAGCGGGGTTGGCAGAAATTTGTATTTATCATATCCTGCTGGGGAGCAACTGGAGAGAACTACTGCGAAATCAAAATCTGCACAGCCTCCCCGACTGGTATCAAAAAGGTCTTATTTCCTACCTTTCCAGAGAATGGGACACTAAGCTAGATGACAGGGTTCGAGATGGAATTTTGAATAACAAATACAAAAATTTTAACCGAATTGAAGGAGAGGAAGCCGAAATAGTTGGACACGCCATGTGGAATTTTATTGCAGAGGTATATGGTGCCAATACCATTCCTAACATGATTTATATGACAAAAGTGAGCCGCAATCTGGAAAGCGGATTCAACTACATACTAAACACCAATCTTGCTGCATTGACTCGCGATTTCAATTCGTTTTACAGCCGAAGATACAGTGTACTCTCTTCTATAAGCATGCCCGCTCAACTTGAAAAAACACCTATTAAATCGAGGAAAAACCGGGATTACTATGGATTTGAAACCAGTCCGAATGGCAGATACCTGACATACGTATCTAACGAATTAGGAAAATACAAGCTTTTTCTTTACGACACGGAAAAGAAGAAATCAAAAAAAATAACGCAGGCCGACCATAAAATGCATCGAAAACCCGACAGAAGTTCGCCAGTAATAGCTTGGCATCCTGCCGGAGAGGCTTTTGCCTATGTGGAGGAAAAAAAAGGAAAGCTGTTGATGACTATTTATAATATAGAAAGCGGTCAGCGGTCTGTAAGAACACTAATGCGGATGGAAAAAGTGTATGACATGGCTTATTCTCCCGATGGCAAAAACATGGTTTTTTCCGGTTATGAAGGTGGTAGAACAGACCTTTTCTTGTATAAGATTGTGGGAAATAGCCATAGTAGAATTACCGATGACTATTTCGATGATATAAATCCGAAATTTATCAGTAACGAGAAAATTATATTCTCATCAAACAGAAATAACGATTCTATTCTTCCGCTCGAAAAAATACCATCAGCAGGATATGACCGGTATTACGACGTTTACATTTTAGACCTGAACTCAAAATCCAGAATGCTCGAAAGGATTACAAACACCCCTTACATAAACGAAGTTCAGCCACAGGTTTATCCCGGAGGGAAGTACACCTACCTATCGGACGAGAGTGGTATTTACAACAGGTATCTCGCTTACAGAGACTCTACCATGGCTTATATAGACACCTCCATTCATTACCGCTATTTCACTGTAACATCCCCCCTAAGTAATATGCCGGTGAATATTTTAGAAATGGACGTTTCCCCCCGAACCGGTAAAATGGCTCTTTTGCTAAGGCAAAATGGCAAATACTACTTCTACACCACATCTTCCGGAATGGACAAATTGCTAACTTCTGACGAGCTGCCAAAAACAGACTACAGGAGATATATTACAGCAATGGTTGCCCGAAAAACCAAAGATGCCGCCACACCAAAAGACAAGCCTTCTGAAAATCAACCTAATATAAGAAAAGAAAACAAGATTGATACAGAGAATTATCAGTTTGAAGACGAAAAACCTACATTCGAAAAAGAAAAAATCACCTTAAGCCCCTCTAAATCAAATGCCACGTTGGCCGCTATTGGAAAAGGGAAAAACAAAGTTGAGCTACCCGAATTTGAACTGCCCAGACAAGAAGTTTACAACATAAACTTTACAAGTGACTATGTAATTTCTCAACTAGACAATCAGTACTTATCACAAATGTACCAACGATTTTCTCCCGAAGGACTTTACCAAAACCCGGGATTTAATTCAATGTTTAAAATTGGGTTAAGTGATTTATTTGAAGACTACAGAATTGTAGGCGCAATGCGTCTGCCGATTAACTTCAACACATCAGAGTACATGATTTCTTTTGAAAATCTGAAAAACAGATGGGATAAAAGATATACCGGAATGAGACAAAGCTTCTTTTTTCCGGAAGGGAACAACTTCAAACGAATACAGTCATACACGCTAAACTACCGCTTGAGCTACCCATTTAGCGAAATCACAAGCCTAAGAATTACCTCCACGCTGAGAGGCGACAGAATTCATACCCTTTCTGCTGACAACAACTCTTTAAGAAAACCTTCCGATAATCGTGGACTTGGTGGTGTAAAATTGGAATATGTGTACGACAACACACTGCCCGTTGGACTAAATCTTTTTAATGGTCTGCGTTTTAAATTATGGATAGAAGGTTATCACGAACTGAACAGACTAAACACTGATTTCTTTGTTGCCGGAGCAGATTTTAGGCACTATCTTAAAATCCACAGAAATATAATATGGGCAAACAGGTTTGCAACAAGCGCCTCATTCGGAACTCAGAAGTTGCTGTACTTTATGGGCGGAGTAGATAATTGGATGTTTGCACGATTTGACCCTTCCATCCAAATAGATCCAAACCAAAATTATCAATTTCTTACTATAGCTACCCCGCTTAGAGGATTTATTCAAAATGCAAGAAATGGAAGTAATTTTGCCGTTATCAACTCAGAACTTAGGGTTCCGCTTTTTCGATATTTTTCTGCCCAGCCAATAAAATCAGCTTTTCTGAACAATTTTCAGGTGATTGGCTTTGGTGATGTGGGTACAGCATGGACCGGACTAGACCCTTACTCACAAGAAAACTCGTTTAACACTACCATTATTTGGGATAAGCCGCTTCTTATAACATTGCAAAACCAAAGAGAACCCATAATTTATGGCTATGGCTTTGGTCTCAGAAGCAGAATATTTGGCTATTTCGCAAGATTTGATTTAGCCTGGGGCGTGGATGATGGAGTTAGACTAAAACCGGTGAGGTATTTTTCTCTTACTTTTGATTTCTAAAAATGGATATCAATCAAATCATTATTCTTTGTGTAATAGGATTCATCGCTGGGGTGATGAGTGGTTTTGTAGGCATAGGCGGTGGCATCATTATAGTGCCCGCTTTAATTTATTTTTTAGGCATAGGGCAGCACGAGGCCCAAGGAACAAGCCTTGCCATGATGTTGCCCCCAATAGGGATTTTGGCGGCAATGAACTATTACCAGCAGGGCAAAATGAACATTACCTATGCTGTTGTTTTGTGTATTACATTTGTTGTAGGAGGTTACTTCGGTTCAAAATTATCTTTAAAAATGTCGCCTCTTCTTATAAAATTTATCTTCGGCATAATAATGCTTTATGCCTCATTCAAAATGATTATTTCGGGCTGGGGTTATTTCTCTGAAAAATGAATATTGAAAAAATAAAAAAATTAGCTGCCCAATTTTATCCTGAACTGGTTGAAATCAGAAGATATTTACATGCGCATCCCGAGTTGTCATTTAAAGAATTTGACACGTCCGAATATATTAAGTCTCTGCTAAACAGTTGGAAAGTAAAGTATACCGATAATTGGGTAAAAACAGGCATAGTGGCAGAGATTGGTAACGGAGATCCAGTAATCGCACTAAGAGCAGACATAGATGCCTTGCCAATTATTGAACAAAACAATAATTCATATTGCTCCAAAAATCACGGAATAATGCACGCCTGTGGTCACGATGTACACACTACGTGTTTACTTGGTGCGATTAAAATTTTAAAAAACTTTGAATCCGAAATAGAAGGAAGTATAAAATTTATTTTTCAACCGGGAGAGGAAAAACTCCCCGGGGGAGCCAAGTTAATGCTCGAAGAAAATGCTTTGGGCGAAAAATTACCCCAGAAAATATACGGTCAGCATGTGTTTCCGGATTTGGAGGTTGGCAAAGTGGGCTTTAAAGCCGGTATGTATATGGCCTCTTGCGATGAACTTTATTTTAATGTAAAAGGTAATGGAGGGCATGCCGCTTTGCCTGGCATTACGAAAGATACTGTTTTAGCAGCCTCTCAACTGGTAGTTGCTCTAAAAGAAATAGTTAGCCAGACTAATAACCAGAATACCCCTGCTGTTTTGGCTATCGGGAAATTTATAGCCGCTGGAGTCACTAATATCATTCCTGCAGAAGTTCAACTGGAAGGAACTTTAAGAACATTTAATGAGAATCGGAGGCGAGAAATCCATAATGAGATAAAAGAAGTTGCTCATAAAATTGCAGAAACACATGGGGTTAATTGCGAAGTAAAAATCGACATTGGCTACCCATTCTTAAAAAATGATGAGTATATAACTGCATTAGCAAAAAGTGCAGCCAAAGAGTATTTAGGCGAAGAAAATGTAATTGATTTGGAGCTAAGAATGACTGCCGAAGACTTTTCCTATTACAGCCAGTTAATTCCTGCGTGCTTTTATCGTTTAGGAACTAGAAACGAAAACAAAGGCATCACCAGCGGGCTTCACACCTCTACATTTGACATAGATGAAGAAGCTCTTAAAATCGGCGCCGGGTTAATGGCTTGGTTAGCAATAGGGAAACTATAGAGTTAACAAAGAAACTTGTATCTGAGTTTATCTGGCAATAGCTATAGATATCATATTGCTTATTTTTATTTGCGTGATTTGATATAAAAAAAGCTGACGTTTTTCACTTTTAATGCAGTGTTAGAGAATTTATATTGACAGCACTTTATTCAGTTTTTCTGCCAGTTCATTCATTCGGATGGGTTTAGTCAAAAACTCGTCTACTCCGGCTTTTAGCGCCATGTCTTCATCTCTAGAAGTGCTCTTGCAGGTAAGCATAACAAATGGTATGTGGGATGCAAAAGGCGATGATCGCACTATTCTGCAAAACTCTATTCCGTTGGGTTCCGGCATCATCCAATCGCTAAGGATTAAATCTGTTGGGTTGTTTTTTATGTAAGATAAAGCCTCTAACGATGATGTAAATTGCGAAACCTGAAAACCAAAATTGATAAGGTTATACTTCAGTAAGAAAAGTATATCTTCCTCATCGTCTACAATAACCAGTTTAGCTCCCGACATGGCGCAAAGTTGGCAATCAACTATTAATGAAAGAAAAAAGTAATGTTAAGGAATATTAGTTAAAAGGTTAATAAAGCCTCTATTTCTTTGTAATAAGGGCTTTTTGTTCGTGTTTCAACCCCTTTGTTGTTTCCAGATAAACTTTTATCGATCCTACTAATATTTTTGCTTCAATAAAAACAGGAATTTTATTTTCATCATCAGTTACAAAAACTTCCATATCCTCTCCATCTTTAAAAATAGTTCCCTCTATAAGCAATGGCTTAAATTTTATGCAATTGTATTTGTTCTTCTTCAGGTCGTTGGCTTTCGCTTTTCCGGTATATCGGATGTAAACATTATAGGTTTTTTGATCTAAAACTAGTGTTAGTGGTATGGTGTCGTTTACCTTGTATTTATTAAAATCAATACTTCTGGCATAGTATATGGCGGTCATAACGTCTACCCCGCACTTAGGATACAAATAGGTTTCGCGTTTTTCCGGATTTTTAATATCCGTAGCGGCATAATATTTTCCCTTTACTTCGTCAAACTTATAATCATGGAAAATCTTTGTGTTACCCTCGTGCACATTACGAATAAATCGATAAGGCATTAGAGTAGTTGTATTGCAAATACTTTCATATCTATCTCTCACCGGAAAAAACCAATCATATTCCTTGAATGTAACTCCTTTTCCTATAAAATGATAACTCTTCTTGCCTTCATAGGTTGTATCGGAAACGGAAAATGTAGCTTTACCTGCTGGAACCCACAAGTTCTTCATGTTATAATAAACCACGTAGTTCAGCTCTTCTCCCGGTTTAAACGGTATCTTATCTAAGTAACATTGGGCTTTTGAATGAACAAAAAAACCCGCTACCATAATACTAATGGTGGCGGGGTAATTCATAATTTTCTTTATTTCGCTATTCTTTCTCAACAAAAGCTTTCAGTTTTATAATAGTGCTTTTAGGATTAGTATTAGCAACTACCGTAACTGTTTTCTCTTGGGCTGCCTCTTGGGTTCCGGGACGATATACCACCTCTATATCACCTGTTTTTCCAGGCATAATAGGCTCCTTCGGATAGTTAGGCACCGTACAGCCGCAGCTTCCGGTAGCCGACTCAATCACCAATGGATTTGTACCCGTGTTTTTAAACTTGTAGATAAATGTATTTTCAGAATTCTGCTTAATCTTTCCAAAGTCATGCACCTCTTTCTCGAAGCGTATAGAAGTTGTAGGCCTGTTTGGATCTACATTAACCGCTGCCTCGGCAGGGTTATTAAGCATATTGAGGTTGTTAGCATCTAACACCTGAGCCTGGGCTCCGGAAGTTGGGTTATTTACTCCTTGAGGCACAGGTGTTGCTGAAGAAATGTTTGATAAATTAGCTATCGGGTCTTGTATTACCTTGCTCGCCTCTTTAGTTGCTAAAATATAGGTGTTTACTGACAATGTGATTGCGATAACGGCTAATAAACCTACTTTGATTTTTTCCATAATATTCTATATTTAGACCGTAAAATTAACAACAATAAGTATTACTTGTTTGATGCCAGCTTCATTTTATCATAAGTTCCATCATTAAGTGTTTCTATTGCTTTTTGAAGCGAGTCGTTTAAATCATTTATTATTTCATAGAAAGATGCGAAATCCCAGATGTTTTGAGCAATACTAGCTTTTAGCCTAAGGTCTATTGCTTGTTTGGATTTTTGATACGCCTCTTCGTTGTATTCCACTCCTTCTTTATCTCCGTAAACAATCATTTCTTTAATAACAGTTTCGATGTCAAAATTTTTCTTGAACTCCTGAAAGTTAGGAAACTTAGCAACTAATTCTTCACGGTTCTGATCAACATAATTAAGTGAAAACTGATTGATTATTCCTTTTCTAAGCAGTCTGCTCCAATATTCGGAGGTTCCTGTTGTATCTAGAGGAACAAAAACATCCGGAATGATACCTCCTCCACCAAAAACTGTACGTTTTTTTATCAACGTCTGGTACTTTAATGAGTCTGGAATTTTAATGCTATCAATGTAAAAAGCCTCGCCGGATTCATACCTGCTGTATTTCTCTTTTTGGTAAGCCTCTTTGCCCTCATTATAGGGTTTTTGTATACATCTTCCTGCCGGGGTGTAATATCGTTGCGTTGTTAATCTCATCGCACTGCCGTCTGGCAAGGTGAGTTGTTTTTGAACTAACCCCTTACCAAAAGATCTTCTGCCTACGATCAGTCCTCTATCCCAATCCTGAACAGCACCAGAAAGAATTTCACTTGCTGAAGCTGAACTTTCGTCAACCAAAACAATAAGTCTGCCTTTTTCAAAGCTCCCTGTAAATCTAGATTTGTATTCTTCTTTAGGGTAGGAGCGTCCTTCTGTATATACAATTAGCTTATCCGAATCGAGCAACTCGTCGCACAATTCAATTGCCGTATTGAGATATCCCCCACCATTTCCCTGTAAGTCTATTACAAGGTCTTTCATGCCTTTGACTTTCAGGTCTTTCATTGCAGCACGGAACTCCGTAACAGACGTTGCCGAGAAGTTGTTTAGTTTTATGTATCCCACAGTTGGGGTTACCATATAAGCTGCATCCAAACTATTAATAGGAATTTTATCTCGTGTTACTATAAAGGTGAGTAAGTCGGGCACGCCTTTTCTAAACACTTTTACAGTTACTTTGGTTCCCTTGGTTCCCAATAGCATATCCCGAACGCCCGAATTCTTAATTCCAACTCCGGCAACTGGTTTATTATCTATTTCTATAAATTTATCTCCGGCTCTTATTCCAACTTTTTCTGAGGGTCCTCCAGGAATTGTTTGAACCACAAAAATGGTATCCTGCATTATTTGAAAGCGGACACCCACTCCATCGAAGTTTCCTTTCAGAGGAGCGTTCATTTCTTCAAATTCCTCCTTGGTTACATAGTACGAATGAGGGTCCAGCTTTTCTAGCATAGCACGAATGGCTTCCTCAACTAACTTATCGGTCTGCACAGAATCTACGTACAACCTGTCAACATAATCGAGTACACGGTCAAATTTCAACGTTGTTTTTGAGGCTGGTTGTTGCGCAGAAATAAAATAAGGGGAAATGGCAAAAAATGGCAAAAATGCAATTAGGGAAATAATACTTTTCATCTTCATATTATAATTAAAACTTAAAACCACCACTTTGTACACGCTTATGATAAAATGGTTTACAATTAACAGGTACTGTGTATACATAAACGTGGTAACGCCAAGTTACACTAAAATTGTGCCTGAGATATGTTAATAGATGCTAAAGTGAAAAATTAGTTACTCAACAATTTGTCTCTGGTAGTATTTAACTCTTCTATTTTCTTTTTAAATGCTTTATTTTGAGAGCACTCAAACATCATTGGTTTTGATGCCCAGGAGCCAATTTCTTCGCTAGAATTCATGTATTGAATCTTAAGATTAATGTCATCCGGATTAGCTTGGGCTTTTTTGGACAAAGCCGTAAAGCTTTTTATTGCCGCCCCGTATTCTGAAACAAACTTTTCGCATTCGGGACTAACGGGCTCCAACTCTTCTTCTACAATTATTTCTTCTGTTTCCTGAGTCTTTTCTTCTTGCTGTGAAAACTGCTCTATACTAGAGTTTTCTATACAATCGGCTTCCTGCTGAGCATAGTTTCTTTTTTCTTCCTCAGTTTGCGGAACGGGGTATAATGTGGCACATTTTTCAACTATTTCTGCTGTTGGATTCATACAAGCGCAAAAATTCGGGCCAGTCTCTTCTTGGGTTTCTTTTTCCGTTTCATTGGAACAAGCAGCAAACAGAACTAACAATACGAGAAAAGGTGTGTGCTTTATTGATTTCATTTTTATTGATTTAATAGTTTGAATGCTTCACTCGTTGAGATAATATTATTGTCAAATTCACCTACCACAAAAGCATCATACAACCCTTCACGAATTACTTCTTCTTTAAACCCATCCGCCTCTTCGTATGTAGAGAACGCTTTTGTGTAGTATTTAACCAACCCACTATTCAAGTCTCTCTTAGGCAGAATATTGCCCACCTGAAGATATACATCTAGTACCTCTGTAGGTATCTCATTTTTGTATGCTCCCACCTGAACTCTGAATTTTATCTTGGATTTATCGATATTATCCGACATAGGGGTTGGTGTTTCAACCTTTGTATCAACCGCATTTGCCTCTACTTCAAAACCTGCTTCCTTAAGTGTTAGTCGCTTTCCTTCTTTGTAAGCAACAATAAACGACCCTTGATAGCCCTGTGAGACCATGTCTAGTTGTCTATTAGTAGCCGCTGATTTTGATTTAAATGAGCCGGAGTAATATCTGGTAATTCCATCTTCACCTGATACGACTAACAAATCAGGAACGTTGGCAAAAGTGGATGGAGCTACTTTTGATTTGAAGGCTCCTATCTGAACTCGGTATAAGTTGACTGCTTCTGAAGATTCTACTTTGGCAATCTCGGGCAAGGAGCTGTTAGGGATTGTTTTTATTTTTATTTCGTTTTTCTCCTTATCTGGAGTGGTTTGGGCTACTCCTTTAACATCAAAACCACTTTCTTCCAAACGACCTTTTTCTCTAACGGCGTCTTCCAGGTTGTCGTATGCCCCTATTACATAGTATATCGTGTCTCCACTTTCAATAGTTTTAAAATCTTTTTCTGCCAACAGTTTATGAAGTTCATCATAATCAACCGATTTTTCCTCTGAACCAATAATAACCGTATATTTTTTATTGTCCTGAAAATCTTTGTTCATACCTCCTGAGCCGTATCTGGTTACACCTTGGCTTTGGTAGGTATTTCTAACCACGACCATATCCTGAAACTTTCCTGTGCTATCTATATACACAAGGTAGGCTTGCAAGAAATCCTCTTCGGTAAGCGATACGCCTCGCTCATTTACCAAGTTACCTCTCGGGGTGTCTAACTCATCGTCCATATAATCCGGAACTCCATCACCATCAGAATCTAAGGGGCATCCAAACTGGTCTACTTCAACCCCCAAGGGTGTTTTTGCACACTTATCGAGGTGGTCAACAATTCCATCACCATCACTATCTATAGTGTCTTGAGCAAGAAGGTCGTCAAATTCAAGTGATTTTAAGTCAAATTCCTTCGGCTTCTTGTCTCCCTTCTTCCAATAGAAATCATAATCTACATAAAACGAAGTGAAGAGAAACTTATCATTTCCCTTTGTTCCAGCTCTTATGCCCTCTCCGTCGCCATGTACACCATCAATATGGTCGGTAAAGGTAAAGTGCATCGAGGAACCAATTCTAAAATTCACCCGCTCACCCAGTTTAAAGTTGGCATATAACCCAACCGGAATGGCCCAGGTAATTTCGCTATACTTACCCTTGCCGTCTAAATTAAGTTCTCTCAAATCTGTCTCATAAATATAGTCTCGTTGTAAAAAAATAGCCTCATCTGCATTAGGAGCATCTTCAGCTAAGTTTCTGATTGAGCCGTCTGACCAGTAATGATATTTATTACCAAATCTATCGTATAAGTCTGTTTTTGAAAGAAACTCAACTGACTCTATTCCAATGGTCAAGTAGGGTTCAACTTTTCTTTTCTCAGGCAGGAAGTGTCCAAAATTATAGCCCACAGTAGCCCCTCCGGTGGTGATATATGATTGGAAATTCAAATTGCGGGAAGGGGTTCGTTCATTTGCACTAAGTGTGCCAAATAAGGCATAAAAATTCAAATCAAAATTATCCGAAAGGGGATTCGTTAATCTAATATCATAGGCTAGCCTCGAGACCGTTAGATGCCCTCCTTTATAATTATTGGCCACATCTCCGATAAATGTAAATGAGCCTACTCCAAGCCCAACTTTAGGCCTGAAAATAAATCCACCATCTGTTTTATGATCGCTAGAGGTTGTGTCTTTTTGGGCATTTAAGTGCGTGTTAGATAAAATACCTAATAAAAAAAACACCCCTATTTTAAACCTGTTTTTCAACTACAATAATTTATTTCTGCTGCATCATTTGAGCTTCTTGGAATGTGATTCTTTTACCATTATTGTAGGCAACTATAAAAGCTCCATCAATTGAATTTCTTAAGTTTCTTACAGATTTAGTTGCTTCGGTCAGGTTCTTGTATTCACCAACGGTATATTTATACCATCCGGCATGTTCTTCCCTTTGCACTGTTTCGGTAATTCTGTATTTTTTCTTTAGGTAGCTGCTTTCTACATTATTTTTCCCGGCAGCTATTTGCACCCTGTAAGAAATCCCCGAAGAGGCAGAAGCTTTTGGCACTGTACTGGTAATCATAGCTGGTTCATCTTCATTCCCCTTTTTGCTGTACCCCCCTGATTTTGACGAAGCAATATTTTCTGTTTTAACAGATTCTGTTTTTTCCTCCGGTTTTGGATCAGGCCCTCTTTGAACAAGCTTTGGAGCTTCGTAATTAAACGACGAGGGGGAAATAACAACATCGTTATTATCATTTCCTCGTATTAGAAACTCTGCAGAAAAAACACCTCCAATATTTTTCTGCCCATCGGTCGCGCTCACAGGCATTAGCTTATACTTCAGTTCAAACTGCTTGCTTTCTGGTAATTGAGACCAAAGAAATTTTACCGATTCATCAGAGAATTTAAAAACAGCTCCCTGATTATTCACCTGAACAGCGTTGAAACCCGCAGGAACGTCTTCTTTTAGTCTCCCGAAGCCTTTTTCTGAGCCCTTATCTATAGTAAGACTTATCATAAAGTCCGACCCTTCTTTCTGAATTGCACGAGTGATTTTTACATTAGGCACGGGTTTTTCAACAGCAATTTTTGGCGTTTCATTAGGCCCTTCCTTGATTGTAGTAGAGTTATTTGTAGCAAGGGGTTGCTCTTGTTTTTCTATCTGAATAACTTTGTTAAAGTCTGCTGCTGAATAGCGCTCATCGCCAATTGTATATGAAAATTGTGTAGTAATTGACACTAATCCGGTTGCGCTGGCTCCTATTTTAAGCTTATACTTCACCTCCATTTTGTCGGTCTCCGGAACAGAAATCCAAACGAAAGTATATGTATTGTCTTTTCCTTTAAAATTAGCACCCTGATTTGAAACTGATTCCACCTCAACAGAAGAATTTGATGAAATTATCTTCAGGCGTGCAGGACCTGAAATACCAGGCTTCAATACTGTAACTGCAATCTCTTTCTCTTCGCCGGGTTTTAATTTTGTGACAACGGTGCTAGTAACCTTTACGTCATTATTTGAAAATAAAGGGAAGACTATCAGCAATAATGAAAAGAGCAAGACTGTTTTTAATTTCATCACAACTTTTTTGGTTAGCTAAAATAACAACTCTGTTACTATTTGATTTTTGAATAAACTTTTACTTTGAACATAAAAATGTTGGTATTGGTTACTGTTCAAAGAAATAATCAATCAATTCGTTCAATTCTGAGGCGGTTAAGCCAAGACCTCCTTCAAAAAATGTATCGATGGCTGCAGAAAGCTCTGTGGCAGAAATGATTCCATTTCCATTGGTATCCACAGGTCTAAATTTTGCTGGCATAGCGGTTGAAACATTTCCTGCTTTTCTAGAGGCCTCTATATCTTTTTCGACTTTCTTTAATGCCGAAAGTGATGGGTCGTCTGCGATGATTTGAGTACGCTCCACAGCAATACTGTCTTGTCTTTGACGTAAGGCAAGTAATCTTTCTTCGGTAAGTTCTACGCCATCAGAATCAACCAAGGCACCTTTAGGTGTCTTTGGCTCTTTATCAAGATAATCCGGAACGCCATCGCCATCACTATCTAGGGGGCAGCCTTTGGAATCGACCGAAACCCCCTTAGGGGTTTTGGGGCAATCGTCTTTAATATCAGGAACGCCATCGCCATCTTCATCTGCCTTGTTCATGGCGGCAAAGTTTATTGCTTCTTTTAATTCTTTCTCTATAGGGTCTTTAGACCTAATTGTATACTTGATAGAGAATGCAGTATATAAAAATCTGTCGTTTTTAGAATCGTCGGAAAACCCATCGAGATAGTCTGATTGAACTATGTTGTAAGTTCCGGAAAATCTAAAGTGAATATTATCACTCACCTTGAAATTTAGACCAAAGGTGAGTGGAAAGGTAAGGGCTCCGGACTCAGGTGTGTTTAGCTCCGTTTCATAGGTATAATCTCTGGTAAGTCTGTTTGCATTGGATGCATCAGGATCGTCTTCGGGCAAATCCATAATGGAGCCGTCTGACCAGTAATTATAAGCCACTCCGTTTTTATCTTTTAGGTCAGAATGGGGAGCAAACATGGTATAACCCACCCCTACTGCTATGTAGGGAGTAAAGGGAGATGACGGCTTGATAATATAGCCGTTATCGAAATGATAAATAGCGTTAATTCCAAACCTCATCATTTGAGTTTCAAAATTTCGCCTAAGAGAATTACCTATTGCTCTTTCGGAAAAAGCCACTTTTCCATATAGCCCATCTACTGATAGGGCAAATATATCTGCGAATCTCCTTTCCAAAGAAGCCGAATACCCAACTCTGATGGTGGAGAAAAGTGTGTTGTTTTGATTGGCAGATAAATCTCCCATATAACTCAAAACACCCGCGCCAACTCCAAATTGTAAGATTGGTTTTTGATGATCGTGCATCCCGTATTGGGCGCTTGCAAATAAGGGCAGCACAAGCAGCGCTAATCCGGTAAAATGTTTTTTCATAACAGTGGGTTTTAATTTCCGCAACTAACAAATTTAGCATTTGTTAGTTTATTAACAAATATTTTTTAACAGATTGATTTTGCAGGAATAGAGTCTGTTGAAAACAGGCTTTAAATTAAATTGAAAATTTTACTCGATTTAATTTTCTCAAGTATCGGTCGTTCCTTTACCTGAAATCTATAACCAAAAGTAAGGCCTCCGGTTATAAAACTGGAAGTAATTAAATTTCTATATCTTCTTATGCTGTAGCTATCATTCATAGCATAGGCCATAACATAGAATCTATCGGAATTATATCCGATAGAACCTCTAAAATCTCCTGAAAAGGAAATGTAGGTGAGTTTGTATGGGTTTAAACCATGTTCGTAGTATGTTCTAAATTGATTTTCCATATTTATGGTGAGTAAGGCGTTTATGTATATTTTTTTTAAAATAACCATTGTGCCTGCCAAGCCCCCCCCCACTGATGCACTTGTGAAGTTAATCTTATATATATCTTTCTCAACCGGCCAATAGAGCTGTGCCAAAGGGGTAATAAAAGTACTGTCTGTAGCTAGCATCTGATAATGTACATTTGCTGTTATAACGGGAGAAAAGGCGGTTTTTAATTGCCGGTGGACACCATTGTAAGCGGCTTTATAAGAGAATTTTTGATGATTGGTAAAGTAAAAGAATTTGCCTTTTATATCCCGGTTTTCCATTGAGGGATTTAAAAAATAGGGTTCGTCTGGGTTGTACAAACTATCTGCCTGAAGACGTGAAGATTGAAGTTCGTAAAAACCTTTAAATCTTCTGTAACTAGTTTCTGCAAGCCACTTGTTGCCCCCGATAGCTAATCTTAAATTACGGTATTCTGTTTGTCCTTTTTTTTTACTAAACTCGGGTGGTGTGGTTCTTAGGTTTAGTGTAAATGCTATTTTTTCCCAAGCTAAAGTAAGTCCTGTGGTTATATTGGCTTCCGCATTATAATCTATCAAGCTGCTGTTGGTGGTGTCCTCGATGTTTTTTTGAGTAAAAACAAATGTGAACTTTTGACTTGCCTGTTGCAGTCCAACAACAAACTTATCCTGATACTTTGTGTAATACACTACGGAATCCTTCTCTTGTGCAAAGAGATTTGCAAAAACTACCGCAAGCAAGCATATCGAAATGCTCTTTTTCAATTTTAGAAGTTTGGTTTATGTAGGTATTTACCGTAAAATTTATTAATTTCTATTACGGCTTCTTCTGCCGTATCTACTAGCTTGAACAAATTCAAATCTTCTACACTAATATTAGATTCCTCTTCCAGCAACGATTTTTTAATCCAATCTAGCAGCCCATCCCAAAATGATTTTCCAACAAGAATTATAGGGAATTTTCCGATTTTTTGGGTTTGAATTAAGGTTAAGGCTTCAAAAAGTTCATCTAATGTTCCAAATCCGCCGGGAAGCACTATAAATCCCTGTGCATACTTAACAAACATAACTTTGCGCACAAAGAAATAGTCAAAGTTGATAAGCTTATCATTGTCAATATAAGGATTTGAAGTTTGTTCGAAAGGTAAATCTATATTTAGTCCCACCGAAGTGCCTCCTCCTCTGTTTGCTCCCCTATTGCCTGCCTCCATGATTCCGGGGCCTCCACCCGTTATAATTCCATACCCGCTTTGAGTTAACAAAAAAGCAATTTCTTCGGCTAGTTTATAGTATTTATTACTCTCTTGCGTACGTGCAGAACCAAAAATAGAAACGCAAGGGCCAATTCTTGCAAGTTTCTCATATCCTTCAACAAACTCGGACATTATTTTAAAAATTGCCCAACTATCATTGGTCTTTATCTGATTCCAGTCTTTGTGTTCGAATGCTTTTCTTATTCTTTCTTCGTGCTCCATTATTCTGCTTTTTTTAATTCTTCCTTAAGGTATTTTCCGGTGTAACTGTGCTTATTGATTGCGACCTGTTCGGGAGTGCCGGCGCAAATCAATTCGCCTCCTTTTGAGCCTCCTTCCGGCCCAATGTCTACAATATAGTCTGCTACTTTTATTATATCTAAATTGTGTTCTATAACCAATACTGTATTTCCGTTGTTTACCAATCGATTAAGCACCTCCAAAAGTAAACGAATATCTTCAAAATGCAAACCGGTAGTTGGTTCATCCAGAATGTAAAACGTTCTGCCAGTTTCTTTTTTAGAAAGCTCTGTTGCTAGCTTAACACGCTGAGCCTCACCCCCGGAAAGAGTTGTAGATTGCTGCCCTAGTGTAACATATGCTAAGCCGACAGAGTGCAGTGTTATTAGTTTTTCGTATATGGATGGTATGTTCTCAAAAAATTGAACAGCATCATCTATAGTCATATCCAGCACATCGCTGATGCTCTTTCCTTTATACCTTATTTCAAGGGTCTCACGATTGTAGCGCTTGCCATTACAAGTTTCACAAGGGACGCTAACATCGGGTAAAAAATTCATTTCAATCACTTTTAAGCCCGCTCCTTTGCAGGTCTCGCATCTTCCCCCTTTAACGTTAAAAGAAAATCGCCCTGCCTGATATCCTCTTATTTTAGACTCAGGAACCAAGGTAAACAGGTCTCTGATATCTGAGAACACTCCGGTGTAAGTTGCCGGATTAGAACGCGGTGTTCTTCCTATAGGGCTTTGGTCTATTTGAATAACCTTATCTAAAAACTCGAGCCCTTGAATCGATTTAAATTTCATCGGCTCTTTTTGAGCTCTGTTTAGTTCTTTGTGTAAAATGGGGAAAAGGGTCTCATTTATTAATGTGCTTTTGCCACTTCCCGATACTCCAGTCACACAAATAAAGGTTTCTAAAGGAAAATCAACGGTGATATTCTTTAAATTGTTTCCTGTTGCACCTTTCAAAGTTAGCGTATTTCCATTCCCTTTACGACGTGTTTTAGGAATGGCGATAGACATTTTTCCGGTTAAATACTTTGCTGTAACTGAGTCGCTTTTTGCAAGGCGAGCCGGTATGCCCGCTGTAACAATCTCGCCTCCATTTACCCCTGCTCCGGGGCCAATATCAATTAAGTAATCAGAGCTTTCTATCATCTCTTTGTCGTGTTCCACAACTAAAACAGAGTTGCCTGCGTCACGAAGCTTCTTCAGTGAGTCTATTAATCGGGAATTATCTCGCTGATGCAAACCAATACTAGGCTCGTCCAAAATATAAAGAACTCCTGTTAACTGAGATCCTATTTGTGTAGCTAGTCTTATTCGTTGAGCCTCTCCTCCGCTCAAGGTTTTTGCGGATCGGTCTAGGGTTAAATAATCTAACCCCACATCGAGTAAAAACGCAAGCCTAGCTCTGATTTCTTTTAAAATGTCATTTGCAATTATCCGTTGTTTTTCATTAAGCCTCGACTCTAATTCCTGAAACCAATTCTTCAATTCCTGAATGTCCATAGAGGCCAACTCAAAAATATTTTTCTCGTCTATTTTAAAAAAAAGTGCTTCCTTCTTGAGCCTAGAGCCTTCACAATCAGTGCACTCTACTTCATTCATAAAGGCTTCTGCCCATTTATGAATGGCTCTTGACTCGGTTTCTTCAAAGTGCCTGCTTACAAATGCTACAATACCTTCAAAGCCGGTAAATGTTTCGATTAATCCTGAATCGGTTGCGTATTTTATGTAATCATCGCTACCAAAAAGCAAACGGTTTACTGTGGTTTCATCTATCTCTTTTAGGGGTGTATCTAAGGTATAATTGTATTTTTTTAAAATAGCTTCTACTTGTCTGAAAAGTAAGTTTGGTTTAAATTTTCCCAAAGGAGCTATGCCACCTTTTTTTATACTTAACTTACTGTCGGGAATTACTTTATCTAAATCTGTCTGAGATATCTTCCCTAAGCCATTACATTTATGGCAAGCCCCGTAAGGCGAATTGAATGAAAAAAGATTTGGTTCAGGCTCTGAGTATGATATGCCTGAATCGGGGCACATTAAAAATCTGCTAAAGTTTCTGTATTGGCTCGTTTCGTAATCCATAACCATCATAACTCCTTTGCCTACTTTTAATGCGGTTCTGAGAGAGGTAACCATTCTTTTTTCATGCTCTTCAGAAACAGTCAATCTGTCAACAACAACCTCAATATCATGAATTTTGTACCGATCTATCTGCATACCATAGACCAAATCCTTTACTTCGCCATCAACTCTAACTTTACTATAGCCCTGTTTGCGTATTTGCTCAAATAATTCGCGGTAGTGTCCTTTTCTGGCTTTTACAACCGGAGCCAAAAAAATTACTTTCTTATCTAAATAGTCTTTCAAAATCAACTCCAGTATCTGCGATTCTGAATACTTAACCATTTTCTTTCCTGTTGCGTAGGAATAGGCGTCTGATGCCCTCGCATAAAACAAGCGTAGAAAGTCATATACCTCTGTGATTGTGCCAACCGTAGAGCGTGGATTTCGATTTACCGTTTTTTGCTCTATAGATATTACCGGGCTGAGTCCTGTGATTTTATCTACGTCAGGTCTTTCCATTCCTCCAAGAAACTGCCTTGCGTATGAAGAAAAGGTTTCTATGTATCGTCGTTGCCCTTCTGCGAAAATAGTGTCGAATGCCAATGAGGATTTACCGCTCCCCGACAAACCTGTAATAACAACCAACTTATTTCTCGGAATAGATACACTTAAATTTTTAAGATTGTGTGCTCTCGCACCATACACCTCAATGAATTCCTGTTCGCTTATTACTTCCTCTTTACTCATACTATTTCAATTAACAGGAATATAGGGTTTAATGTTTCCTTCTTCTTCTGGAATCAAAATGGTGTACTTTTTATTTTTCTCAATACTAAGCTTATTGCTTCTAATCCACGGATTTAAAAGTTTAATTAATTGATAGGTTGTGCCCTGTTTTTTTGCAAAATCATACATATTACTAATGGTTGAATCTACAACTAATGGCGTAGTTATGTACTCGTTATATGTTAAGCTATTTTGAATAAAAATTCCATAATCTTCTGGATTTTGATAAATACATTTTAGTGCCAGAATTCTGAAAATGTAGCGTGATGTTTCGTTATTTAAATGCAAATCGTAATAATTTTCTACGCCTTGTCGTTCCATTTCTCTTTCAAGGGCTGCAGACCCCATATTGTAGGAGGCTGCTGCGAGCGTCCAGCTTCTGAATTTACTGTACATATCTTTAAGATATGTACATGCTGCACGCGTAGATTTTTCGATATGATATCTTTCATCAACTTCAGGGTTTACTTGTAAATTATACTGTTTGGCTGTTGACTCTAAAAACTGCCAATATCCTGCTGCTCCGGCAGGCGAAACAACTAAATCCAAATTACTTTCGATTAGCGCCAGAAACTTAAAATCGTCAGGCACCTCTTCTTCAAGTAAAATGCTCTCTATCAATGGGAAAAAGCGTTGGGCTCTTTTCAACCCAAGTATTGTGTTGTTATGCCAAAAACTATTTACCAAAAGTTCTTTATCCAGTCTTTCAGCGAATTGCACCTGTTCAATAGGTGCTGTTTCGCTTGCAAACTCTATTTTTTCGGGCAATTTAGGAGCCTTGGCCAAGTAGAAGCAGGTATCCTTATAGACTACCTCGTTTAGCGGATGATGATTTTTTGCAGACTGCTCTTTACATCCTGATAATAAAGTTATTACCAAAAAACCTGATAATAGAATACTAGGTTTCTTTGCCATTTTTTTTATTGTATTGAGCAAGGATGAAAAATAGAGTAAGCACAAAGATAAAATAGATAACTGTTCCAATAGCAAATAATGGTGTCAAGTATTCCGGTGCCATATGCAGAAAGAGAATCGCCAAAACAGAAATTAACGACATAGCCATAAATATAAATCCAATCTGACTATCAGAAATTCCCGCATAGGATAGATGGTGGGTGGTGTGGTCTTTTCCCCCTACAAAGGGGGAATGGCCTCTCTTTATTCTTTGTATAACTACAAAAGTGGTGTCGGTTATGGGCATTATAAAAGCCAATAAAACAACCGACATATTTCTCCAGCCTTCTTCAAAGTGTGAGGCTTTGCCATTCCAGAAGAATATAATTGCAAATGCCGCCAAAATAAAGCCGAGAAATTGGCTGCCGGTATCACCCATAAACATTCTTGATGGATGCCAGTTGTAATACAAAAATCCACACAACCCTGCCATCAAACCTATTATAAGTATAAAAAACAAATTAGAATACCATCCTGCTGATATTACAAGTAACAACATTCCAAAAAAGATACTTAAAGACACTATAGAAGTTATTCCATCCATGTTGTCAAGCATATTAATTGAGTTCATAATACCTATAACCCACACTATCGTGAAAAAATAATTAACCCAATACACGCCTGAAATATCTATACATGTTCCTGTGCTAATCAGTATTATCCCACAAAGCAACTGGACCCCAAACTTCAGAAAGGGCCTTGTATTATAAGCATCATCGGCAAGCCCCATCAGAAAAGCTAGCGATGAGGCGAAAATTATACCCAATAGCGCCTTGTCTTTGAAAATGTGGTCTGACTCGAAAAATACTGCATAGAGTGCCATTGAAAGCAGAAAAATAATATAAAATCCTATTCCTCCTAAAGAAGGCTTAGAGACAGAGCTCCACCTGACTAGATTAAAGTCCTTATCTCTTATGCCTAGTGTAGTAGAAAATTTAAGCAGAATAGTGTAAATAAGAATGGCGAAAATCACCAGACTTATAAATACGCCTGCTCCTACTGCATATAAATAAGTCGATTCGCTCATTAATACCTGAATTTACTTTCAAAATCACAAAACACAGGTGCCTCATTGTCTTTAGCAGATAATATTGGATTAGCTTCCCTCCAATCGATGGATAAATCTATATCGTTCCAGATTATAGCTCTTTCAGAAGCCTTGTTATAATAATTGGTGCACTTATAACAAAATAAAGTGTTGTCTTCTAATGCAACAAAACCGTGTGCAAATCCTGGAGGAATCCAAAACAACAACTTGTTTTCTGCTGTAAGCTCCAGACTGTAATGCTTGCCGTAGGTTGGTGATCCTTTTCTTATATCTACGGCTACATCTATAACCTTTCCTTGCATAACGTTTACAAGCTTTCCTTGTTCATAAGGCGGATCTTGAAAATGCAAACCACGCACTACTCCTTTTTTAGAAGAACTTACATTGTCTTGAACAAACTCAAGAGATTGAAATCCTGTTAGAGTTAAAAATTTTCCCAGATTAAATGACTCGTAAAAATATCCTCTTTCATCAGCAAAAATAGTAGGATGAATAATTAACAATCCATCAATATCAACTTTTTCAATCTGCATTTTTTTTAAATATTCTAAGCCAGCCTAGGGTAGAAGGTTTTTCTTCGTAGTAGCCACCGTAATACCCGTAGCCGTAACCATAACCGTAGCCTGTTTTGTTCTTTTCTATACCATTCAGCACAATACTAAGGCGTGAAATCTTATTTTCCAAGATTAGGCGGTCAATATTTTGAACAAAGTTCTTTTTAGAATAGTTGTTCCTAAGAACATATATGGGGAAATCTGCATTAGTAATTACCGGCACACCATCTGTTACCAAGCCTACCGGAGGGTTGTCTACTACAATAATATCGTATATGGTTTTTAGCTCCTTAATCGTTTCCTTAAATCGTCCATTTATAATAAGTTCCGAGGAATTTGGAGGAACAGGTCCTGCGGTTATAAAATCAAGATTTTTTACCTTACTTTTTCTAACACAATTTTTCACTTCATCTTTCCCTATAAGAAGGGTGCTCATCCCCCTTTCGTTGTCTACACCAAATCCTTTGTGAATTTTCGGTTTACGCATATCAAGATCTAAAAGCACTACTCGCTTACCACTAAAAGCAATTATTCCGGCCAGATTTAGTGCCACAAACGTTTTTCCCTCACCTGAGATAGTAGATGTAATTGCAATTACCTTCGCATCTTCCGTGTTGTTTATAAATTCCAGATTAGAACGAATCGTTCTGAATGATTCTGAAATCATAGATTTGGGGTTTTCATGAATTACTACCTGAGAGTTTGGCATTGATTGTTTATATGTAGGAACAACCCCCAAAATATTAATCGTGGTAGCAGATGCTTTTTGCACATCGTATAATGAAGTGATAACATCATGTGCCGCGTAGCGGATTAGCACAAGTGCTACGCAGATACTTATTGCTATAAAAATGGTTAATCCAAAGATTATCTTTTTATTGGGCGATATAGGAGCTCCTGATATTTCGGCCGATTCAAGTATTTCGGTATTACTCACAATACCGGCTTTTGATAGGGCGTATTCTGCTTCTTTCTCCAAAAGAATGGTATAATACTTTTCGTTTATCAGATAAACTCGCTGAAGTTCTTCAAACTCCAATTGTTTTTCTGGGAGTGAAAATATTCGTTGTTCGCTGGCCGACAACTGATTCATCAATTCATTTTTCTGACTGGTAGAACTCTCCAAGCTCACCTTCAATGCATCTTTTAGTAAATTAATCTGAAATGATATCCTGTCGTCCAATTCCTGAGTGCCTATATTTTCTTTAGTAAGCGCCAAGCCTGTTTTTTCTCTAAGTTCCTGAAGACTTTTTAAATCCATTATTATGGAATAAAGCTTTGTCTCTGATTTTCCGCCAATAAGTAATGGAAGCAACTCTGCAACATCAATCTTGTCTTTCTTTTTGTTTAATCTTTCGTTTATCTGCTTCAACAAGTTTTCCTCCAACTGTATTTTGAGTAGCTCGTTGTTTAGATTTTCTATTCTGGAATTTATTATCATGCCTCCTTGTTCGCTAATAAGGAGGTTGTTTTGTGTTCTAAATGCAGCTATTTCTTCTTTTGACCTGTTTAATTGTGCTGCTAAAGAGTCTTTTTGTTTCTGAATAAAGGATACTATGTTTTCTGTGCTTATGCTCTGTTTTTTTTTATCAAATTCGTTGTAGGCTTCTATCACAGCAGAAACAACATCCCTTGCCAAAACTGGATTGGGATGTTTAAATGAAACTCTGATTGTTTTGGCCTCAATATTTAGTAAACCTATTTCGAGATTGCCTTTTAGGCTCTCCTGCATAGTGGGTTCATGATTGAACCTGAAATATAACTTATCTTGTTTGTATATTTCATTTATATTTTCGCTGCTTTTCGTTTGGGCTGTAAGCACAAAATGCTTCCCCTCAAAAACTTTATTATTATAACTTTTTGCAGTATATCTTTGATTTTTGTGTGTGTACTCCAGTGAGTATTCTGCTGCAGAGGCTACTTCCAAAAAAATAGGCACCCCAATAATTGAAGAGTCTTTAAGAACAAAATTCTCAACTAAAAAAGGAGATGTTGTATAGCGTTCATTATCCAATAAATTTCCTTTCACAAAATAGCTTACTTGCAACGGCAATTTGGTTAGTGCCGATTTAAAAACAAGATTAGATCTCAAAAGCTCTACCTCAGCATTTATCCCCGAATTCGTGTTAATGGGATTGTACATTTGAAGCACTTGTTGCGCATTGTCAATTTTATTCAACTGAATGGTGGCAGATGATTGATATACCGGTGTAGAATAACGTATATACACCCAAGCTAAAGTTATGCATAAGGTAAATATTCCTACAAACCAAAATTTAGAGTTTCTGATTATCAACTTGAGCAATTCTGCGTCAAGTACTGCTTCAGAATTGGGATTTCTATCTAATTTTTCTTTCGCCAAAGTCTACTTATTAAACTGAGCAACTGTGTAATAGATAAATAATGCACTGCTAACAAGTGACACAATAGGGGCCACATCTCTCAGCACTTCTCTGGCAAGTTCAGGGCGAGGTTCTACGTATATAATATCATTCGCCTGTAAGATTAATCCGGTATATTTTAACCCCTCAATGGTAGATAGGTCAATTAAAAACACTTTTTGTTTGCCTTCTTCCTGTCTAATTAACTTTATTTTGGCAGCCCTGCCACGATTTGCAACACCCCCTGCTTGTGCAAGGCCTTCAACCAATGTCATGTTGTTGTTTGTTAACGGTATTACTCTAGCATCTCCCCCATTTCCTGGAAACACAATAATTCTTCTGTTTACAACCTTAATTTGAACAAAAGGATCTATGTAATATCTGGCATACATAGAGGCTAAAGAATCCTCAGCTTGTCTAATATTGAGCCCGGTAATGTTTACCGTATCCAAAAGCGGAACCCTGACATATCCATTAGGCTGAATAAAATAATTTATCGTGTTTTCCTGAAGCACCATCATTCCACCTCGCACTCCGCCTGCGCCGGTTTCTGCCTCTGCGCCTGATGTAAGCTCAATGATTTTATATCCATTATTGGCAAACAAACGAAACTGAATTAAGTCATTAGCTTGTAATAAATATTGATCTTTTTGAACACTATCCGGCTCATTAAATACATATTCACGATGTGTTTTCAACATTAAATCCGAATTGATATAACAAGAATTTAGCCCGAAAAGAGCTATAAAAACTATCCCAATCAGTGGGGCTAAACGAGTAATTTTATTCATTTTTAAAAGTACTTTGAAACACAAAGTTAATCATTTTATTAATTATGCAAGGTTTTTTTTCGATTTAACACCTCCTGATATATTTTATCCATCTCGGAAACAAGTCTAGTGTAATGAAATTTGGAAAAAACATGCCCCCCTTTTTCGGATAGTGTTTTCCTAAGGTTAGAATCATTTACCATACGGTTAAGCATTTGCGAAAACCCATGCAAATCGTCTGATTTAAACAGTGTTTCATGATAGTCTAAGATGTCTCTGACTCCACCCACATCGGTAGAAATAACCGGAATACCGGATGCCTGTGCCTCTATCAGGCTTACCGGTGTTCCTTCGTTTAGAGAGGTTAGCGCTGCTATATCACAGCCCGCATAAACTTCATCTATTTCTTTAATCCACGAAGTGAAGATTAAATCTGCCTCATCAGCAGCTTCTGTCCCAAAACCAACCCCCTGTTCAAAACAGTACTGCATCAACTTACCACGTTCCTCTCCGTCTCCTACTATAAAAGCCTTAAATTTTGACTTCGAATTCAATTTTAAATATTTGATGGCCTGAATAAAAAAGTAATGATTCTTAATTGGAGCTAATCTGCCCACAATAGAAATAGCTATTACATCCTCTTCAATACGATACTGATTGCGAAATTTAGCTCGTTTTTCAGTACGATTAATCCTAAATTTTTCTAAATCAAACCCCAATGGAATCACTTTCACTTTTTCAGGAGAGCAAATCTTATAAACTTCCGTTAACTCGTATTTTTGGCGATTGGAAATGGCAACTATAATATCCGTTTTTTTAGCCAAATATCGCTCCGCCTGTTTGTAAATTTCTGTTTTTGCTTTTCCAAAATAGGAGTGAAAAACATGCCCGTGGAAAGTGTGGACGATTACCGGTACTTTTTCGTTGTATGCCGCTATTCTACCCAATGCCCCTGCTTTTGAGGCGTGCGTGCAAACTATATCGGGTTTGTATTCTCTAATGAGGTTCTGTATTTTCTTCAACGCTCTCCTGTCTGCCAGAAAATTAATTTCACGCTTCATCTCAGGAATAATAACCGGCTTAAGGTTCATCGAATCGAGTATATATTCAGAACTTTCTTCTTCTGTGTCTTTCATTCCGCCCACCAGCAGCGTTTCATACTTCGGTTCCATATATTTTGAAAGGTAGACCACATTATAGGTAGGCCCCCCCAAGTTAAACCTATTTATGATGCGTAACACTTTTGCCATGAGGCTGCAAAGCTAACTAAGCAAATAGAATTTTGCTGAAAAATTGTTTAAAACCACTAATATCTAATTCAAATATTCTTGCACCCACCACTGAAAACAAATCATCGCCCACAGTAGATAAATGTCTTCAGCATTTTGAGTTCGAAAAGCCTCGTCCTTAATTTTTTGAACTGTAGAATAATAAAATAAGCCCTGAGACTCTATTCTTTCTTTAGCTAAGAGTATATCTACTTGGCTTTTGAAGTCACTTTGCAGAAAACTTGCCAAAGGAACTTCAAACCCCTTTTTTGGGCGGTTAAAAACTTCTTCGGGCAGAAGGTTCTTAAATGCCGTTTTTAGCAGCGCTTTATTATTGCGCTTATGATAGCGCATATTTGCGGGCAAGGTCATCACATAATTCACTAATTCTACATCAAGGAAAGGCGGGCGCACTTCTAGGGAATTCGCCATGCTCATGCTGTCTACTTTTCTGAGCATATCTCCTTCCAACACTATGCGCATATCATTATATAACAAATCGTCCAATTCATTACCATGAGGTGTTCTGTACAGGTTTTTCCAAATCAAATCAACATCTGTCGAAAAACTCTCGACAATAAGGCTTTTAACCTTCTCCGGCCTGCCCCATGATGCCCATCTTCTGTACCTTTCATCAGTAGTGAGTTTAAGCCCCGAAGCATATTTTGCCGCCTGACGTAACCTATTTGAATATTTACTGTTTCGGCTTCCTGAGTTTTGGTTTATAAATGGCAGAACCGACTTGATTATTTTGTTGGAAATTGTTTTTTCTATGGCTCTAGCATGAGCCTGGTGCTTGTTATAACCTCCAAACAACTCATCGGCACCATCGCCAGAAAGAGCTACTTTTACTTTTCCCGAAACTTCTTTACACAGAACATACAAATTGAGAGCCGAAGAGTCTGCAAAAGGCTCGTCTAGGTAGTCAAGTGCCTCATGAAAGTGTTTAAACAAATCTGCTGAAGACAGCCGGAAAGTATGGTGATTTGTACCTAAATGTTTAGCCGTTTGCTCTGCAAAAGACGACTCGTCGAAAAAAGTATTTTCTTTAAACCCTATAGAAAAACTAGAAATATTCGGGTGGTGTTTTACTGCCAAAGCAGTAACCAAAGCGCTATCAATGCCTCCACTCAAAAAAGTGGCAACAGGAACATCGGCCACTAGTCTTCTCGAAACGCTTAATTCAAGTTTTTTTCGAATTATTTCCTCCGCATTTCCAGTCAAAACATCCTCACCAGATACTTTGGACAACACGTAATAAGATGCTTTTTTAAAACTGTTTTCTACTACTTTGATATAATGCCCCGGTTCTAGCTTGGAAACACCCTGTAGTATTGTGTAAGGTGCGGGCAGATAGCTCAATTCAAAATATAGTTGAAGCGCTGCTTTATCAATCCTCTTCTCGTTCAAGAAAGGTAATAATCCTTTTATTTCACTCGAAAAAATAAATTGGCTCTCTGTATTACAGTAAACCAAGGGCTTTATGCCAAATTGATCTCGTGCCAAAAGCACCGATTTCTCAGCATGGCTATAAAACGCAAAAACAAAAAAACCATTGAGTTTTGATATTCCCTCCTCTCCATATTCCATTAACCAATGCAGAAGCACTTCGGTATCTGAATCAGTTCTGAACGTATATTTAGGCTGTAACTCTGCTTTTAATTCCTTGTAATTAAAAATTTCTCCGTTAAAAATCAGCGTGTAATTACCCGAACTATCCGTAAATGGTTGATTTGCTTTACTGGAAACATCTATAATAGAAAGTCTGGTATGCCCGAGTAATACGCATTCATTGTGAAAAAATCCGTTGTTATCCGGCCCTCTTTTACCAAGTGCGTTCAGGCTGTGTCGAATCTGATTTTCCGTTACGGCACTCTTTTTGAAATAATATATTCCTGCAATACCACACATAATTAGCAAATTGCGCTAATTTAGCAATACAATTCAGTCTATGTTCAAAAGATTTCCGAATAACCTTTTAGTTTTAGTTTTTTTAACGACCTGCCTTTCCTCGTTTGGTCAAAAAACAGTGCAAACAGCTTTAGACAAAGTGCTGAAAAACAGCCATATGAAAAACGCTCTTTTTGGCTTCACGCTCTACGATCTCGATTCATCCATATTCCTGTTTGAAAATCAAGCCGATATAAGTTTAGTTCCGGCTTCTACTATGAAATTGGTTACAACCGGAGCAGCTTTGGAGATTTTAGGTGCTAACTATAAATTTAGCACCCGAATTCAATACGATGGTGAAATTGACGAGAAATCGGGCACACTTAAAGGAAATTTATACATAAAAGGGGGGGGAGACCCCACACTTGGCAGCAGATTCTTTGGTGCTCAGAATAAAATTTTTCTCCCGGAATGGGTAGCTGCAATACAAAAAGCCGGAATTAAACGAATTGAGGGTAACATTATAGCCGATGCCGATGTGTATAGCAACGAAATGATTGCTCCGACATGGATTTGGGGAGATATAGGGAATTACTACGGCGCCGGCCCAAGCGGATTAACTGTTTACGATAATCAATTGTCATTTTACTTTACATCGGGATCAAAACCAGGCGACACGACAAAACTCGACAGCATTGTTCCCTTCGTTCCCGGACTTAAAGTTCATAACTACGTGAGAGCATATGAAACCTTCAGCGATGACTCCTATATCACTGGCGCACCATACACCAACGTGCGTTATGCTTCAGGAAATATTCCCAAAAACAAATCCGGTTTCGAAGTAAAAGGGACACAACCAGACCCTCCGTTTTTGGTTGCTTTTCAGTTGGCCACTATTTTGACCGATAGTAATATAACCCTTGTTGGCACACCCACCACTACTAGAATTATAAAAGAAAATGGGCTCACGGTAAATTACAAAAACAGAAAAGACATCCACAAAACCTACTCTCAACCATTAAGTAGTATTGTTTACTGGACCAATCTAGTGAGCAACAACCTGTTTGCCGAACACTTAATGCGCTCTTGTGGTGTTGCAAAATTTGGCGACGGTAGCGTGTACAGTGGAACTAAAGCCATCGAGTCTTTTTGGCGAAGTAAGGATATTGACATGAGTGGCTTTTATATGAACGATGGCAGCGGGCTATCAAGAGCCGATGCTATTACCGCAAGACAGCTTACATTAATGCTTGCTTATATGAAGAAGTCTCCTGTATACGATACTTTCTTTAAATCGCTACCCGTTGCAGGAAAGTCAGGAACGCTTACTAATGTAGCTAAAGGAACCACTGCTCAAGGTAAAATATCCGCTAAAAGTGGCACTATATCAAGAGTTAAATCCTACTCCGGTTACTGCACAACCAAGTCAGGAAGAAATCTTGCCTTTACTATGATTTCCAACAACCACGCTTGCAGTGCCAGCGAAATAAAGTCGATGATGGAATCTCTTATGGTTGCTATGGCTGAACTTTAATGCTCGTTTTTTCTTCGGGCAAAATATATTACCACAGTAATGGCAGATATTCCCACCAAAATAATCAATCCCCATACATAGTTTGGAAAATACGCCCGAGCAGGCTCGAAATCCTGACTAGCCTCCTGCCGGTGATTAAAATCTTCCGACAAATAATCTAATTCGAAGCCATAAATTGAATCCAGCCAGCGTTGCACCGAATCAGGAATAATTGCATGTGCATGAATTCCCCTTATAAACCCTGAATCAGAAAACTGCTGAGTGAGCCACCACGATTCGTCTATCATTTTAGCATCAAACTTTGCATTAGTATAATAATTATCGTAATACCTGGCCTGCACGGGCATTTTATCATAATAGGTTAAGGCGAACATGGAGTCCGGATTTAACCCCGATTTTATCCAGTTTATCTCGTTATGCCTGATAGAATCGAACCATTGTCCGGCTGACTGCACTTCTAGTTTTAATGCGTAAGTAAGGTTCTCCATGGTGTATAATGGGTTGTTGCTAACGTTCTCTCCATAATGTAGCATACCGGAGTGGTCCATTTCTCTGACTCTTTCTCTAGCAAGCGAGGCTTTTTTGGTGTAAGCGGCCTTTATGACCTCATCACTGCTTTCAAAAGCTGCTTTCAAATAAGCCCTCGATGCCAAATGTCCTGCCCCGCCGTGCTTATCTGTTTTCAATAGTAAATCTCCCAACACTTCGAGCAACACCGGCGAGCGGTAGTTGGCAAAATGCATCATACCGGCAACGCCCTTAATTGCCTTCGAAAGTTCATCATCGAGCGTTGAACTATTTTCAACTGCTTGCTCAAAAACCTTACGGTTAAGAAAATCAAAAAAATCATTTTTTGCTGTGCCCATTGGCAATTGAAGTTGCCCATCACGAGTTTTAGAAATTATGTACTCCCCCAAATGCAGTTGATATTTTTCGCGGCCAAAATGGGCATTCGAATTAATTTTAAGCGCCTTGCGCACGTAGTAACACCCTGAATCCAGATCGCCCAAATGCATATAAAAAAGCCCTAGATTGGAGTATGTTTCGTATAATCCGGGTGAGCGCTTTTCTTTCAGAAGCATCACCTCTACAGCTTGACGGCTTCTCCCTGTCTTATCATAAGCCATAGCCAAATCATTATAAAAATGAAGGCTGTCTGGATGTTTTTCAATCAAAGCCGCTCTGTCTCTAACCCGCCACTGATAAAGCTCGGGCGAATGACGCAAAAACTTTCCCACAATGGCCTCATGAACAGAAGGAAAAGCTTTTCTCTCCATTTTAAGCGTATCCCAATCCCACCCACAGGCCAAAAGTAGTGGAGTAAATATGAATAATAGTCGTAAGGCGCTTTTTCTGCTCATGGATATATTTTTAATGGGAAAATTACGGAAAATTACTGCAAAACTACTATCTTCATACCCCTTAAATTTTTGTGCACGCTATTTGTATACACCCCAAACATGAGACAATTTATACTTCTGACACTTCTGACAGCATTGAGTTGCGGCTCTGCCGTCAGCCAACTTACGTTAAAAAAACTTACGCGAGCAGAATTGCCCAGAGACTGCGAATTTCAAGGGGAGTATCTAGATTCTTATACCTGGAAAGATTCTTTGGGGCTAAACTACTTGGTGCGCTCTCAGGAATACGCTACTACAAAATCTCCCAATGGCGAAACGCTTAACTCGGGCTATGTATATATTTACCACTACTATTTAAGAAAAACAGGTGACTATTTTCTACGTCTCGGTGTAATCGACTTTGAAAAAAACTGTCGGCACAACATGAATGTGGCTCATATAGAGAATGCCGTGAGTCTAACCGACATCGATAAAGACGGATATGGCGAAGTCACGACCATGTATATCATTGACTGTCAACGAAGAGAGGGGTCAATGGTAATGAAGCTCATGTTTATGGAAGACGGCAGAAAATTTGCCCTCAGAGGGATTTCTAAAAAAGGCGAAAGTGGTGGCGATTATGAGCCCACCGAAGACTTCTATCGCTATCCGGAATTCCTGAAATTTTGCGAAAAATTTTGGCACGACCATGCACGACTTCATTAACCCATGCACAACTTAACAATTTCTCTGCAGAATTTCCTGCCTTACTGTTTGAATTATTAACAATTTACCTATATTTGTCCTCCCAATTTTGGGATGAACAAATAAAAATTCACGCACATGTACGCAATTGTAGAAATAGCAGGGCAGCAGTTTAAAGTGCAAAAAGACCAAAAGATTTTTGTTCATCGTTTGGCTGAAGAAGCCGGCAAGAAAGTAACGTTTGACAACGTTCTTCTTATCGAAAACGATGGCAAAGTTCAGGTTGGCGCCCCGGCTATAGATGGTGCTAAAGTAACCGCAAAAGTTTTGCAGCACCTGAAAGGCGACAAAGTAATCGTCTTTAAAAAGAAAAGAAGAAAAGGTTACAAAGTAAAAAATGGTCACCGTCAGTATTTGACGCAAGTCGAAATAGAGAAAATCTCTTAATCGAAGACTAATTGTTTAACGGATAAAACCAAAAAGAAATGGCTCACAAGAAAGGTGTCGGTAGCTCAGACAACGGTCGCGAATCAGAATCAAAACGCCTTGGCGTTAAGATATATGGCGGACAAGCCGCTATTGCCGGAAACATTATAGTTCGTCAACGCGGTACTAAACACCACCCCGGTGCAAACGTAGGTATTGGTAAAGACCATACCCTGTTTGCCTTAACTAACGGATTGGTGAAATTCAGAAAAACAAAAGGCAGCAAGTCTATTGTTTCTGTAGAACCTATTGCATAAGTAAATACTACTTTAATACCCTAAAGCCCCGATAATATCGGGGCTTTTTTTGTGTTTGACGAAATCCTCCCCAAGAAACTTGTTCAATCAATTCTTCTTTCTAGTTTCGCAGCCTTAAAAATTTATGCCTCAAATCTCTCCCCCATAGACAACTATTCCTCCGGAAGCTTCCCTTGTGCGCTCCCCCCAACCTTTTTACTTACAACCAAGCTAAAACCATAAATGGGATTTTAGCGGCTATGAATCAACTTTAAAATGACCAAACACCTTCTCAATCTATTCGACCTTAAGCAAAAAATTGACTATAAAACAGAAGTGTTATCAGGATTTACCGTAGCTATTGCTTTAGTGCCCGAAGCCGTGGCTTTTGCACTAATTGCAGGGCTTTCGCCCCTAATCGGGCTTTATGCCGCTTTTGTAATGGGGTTAGTAACATCCATACTGGGCGGCAGGCCGGGAATGATATCAGGGGCAACCGGAGCTATTGCTGTAATAATTGTAGCTCTTGCCCTTTCTCACGGAGCAGAATATGTGTTTGCCACAGTTATATTGGCAGGAATCTTACAGGTGATTGTGGGATTCTTGAAACTAGGAAAGTTTATTCGTTTAGTTCCTCACCCTGTAATCTTCGGATTTGTAAACGGACTTGCCATCATCATTTTTATGTCGCAATTAGATCAATTTAAAGATGATGCAGGTAACTGGCTGACGGGGCAAAGCCTATTAATTATGCTTTCATTAGTGTTTGCGACTATGATTATAATATGGGGGCTTCCTAAAATTACCAAAGCGTTTCCGGCATCGTTAGCTGCCATCCTTCTAATTTTTGGAGTGGTTGTTTTTTTAAATATTGAAACGAAAACCGTGGGAGATATTGCCTCTATAGAAGGCGGATTCCCTCCTTTTCACATCCCTATGGTCTCCTTTAATATGGAAACACTGGTACTTATTTTTCCATACGCAGCAATTATGGCAGGAGTAGGTTTAATAGAAAGCTTACTTACACTGAATATAATTGACGAAATAACCGAAACACGCGGCAGAAGTAATAAAGAGTGTGTAGCCCAAGGTTCGGCAAATATACTGTCGGGATTCTTTTTCGGAATGGGGGGGTGTGCTATGTTGGGCCAAAGTTTAATTAACATTTCATCCGGCGCAAGGGCAAGATTGTCGGGCATAGTTGCTTCGGTTACACTACTAGTATTTATAATGTTTGGCGCCGGACTAGTAGAAAAACTACCTATGGCTGCTTTAACAGGTCTTATGATTATGGTGGCGGTAGGAACCTTTGAGTGGGCCAGTTTAAAGACTTTTACAAAAATGCCAAAATCAGACATTATTGTAATGGTATTGGTAATGTTGGTAACTGTTATTTTACACAATTTGGCACTTGCCGTAATAATAGGTGTAATAATAGCAGCCTTGGTTTTCGCTTGGGACAATGCCAAGCGTATTCGTGCCCGCAAACGCACAGATGAAAACGGAGTGAAGCATTATGAGATATATGGGCCTTTGTTTTTTGGTTCGGTAGGAGTGTTTAACGATAAGTTCGATGTGCTCAACGACCCCGATGAAATAATCATAGATTTTGCCGAAAGCCGCGTAGTAGATATGTCAGCTATTGAAGCGCTGAACAAAATAACTGAACGATACGATAAAATAGGAAAGCGGGTGAGGTTAAAACACTTAAGCCCCGATTGTAAAAAATTACTGAACAAGGCCGACAGCATTATCGAAGTAAACGTGATGGAAGACCCTAGCTACAAAGTAGCGGCCGACGAACTGGCTTAAGCATCAACCTACTGTGCGCACCGCACACAATAAACACTTTCGGGGCGAATTAAAATTCGTTCTACGGGAATTTGGATTTTACATTTGAGACAAATACCAAAATCTTCGCTGCCCACTTTAGAAAGCACGTAATGCAATTTTTTCAGCTTATCTTCAGCCTGTCGCAGCGCGGCTTCGGTTACGCTTTGGTTGTTAATAGCATCCATTCGTGATATCCTGCCAATAGCTACGTCTGGCGCTACGGGCTTGGTCATTTCCTTGTATTCGGCAATGAGCTCTTCCGTTTTAGCAATTTGAGCCAGTATTTTTTTCTTTATTTCGTCCATTTTACAGCAAAACCTGTTGAAGAAGAGTAAATGTAAAAAAATTAATCTCCACAGGCTGTACAAACTTAAATTTACGTTATAAATCTTACCTTCGTGGGCAAATAGTATACGCCCTATGCTGGAGATAAATTACCTGAGAGAGAAAAAAGACGAAGCCATTGCCCGACTGGCAAAAAGAAATTTAGACGCTACTCCAATCGTCGAAAAAATTATTAGCCTGGATGTAACACGCAGAAGCCTGAAAGGAAAAATGGACGAAGCGCTGTCGGAACTAAATCAAATATCCAAAAGCATAGGCGACCTGATGAAATCCGGGCAACGCACAGAAGCCGAAAAACAAAAAGTACGCACCGTAGAAGTAAAAGAACTATCGCAGCAACTCAAAGACGAATTGGCGGGTGTAGAAGAAAAAATACACGAGATGCTTTGCCAGCTTCCTAATGCGCCTCACGCCAAAGTACCTACGGGCAAAAGTGCCGACGACAACGAAATAGTAAAGGAAACGGGCATTAAGCCCAACTTACTGGAAGGAGCGCTTCCGCATTGGGAAATTGCCGCCAAATACAACCTGATAAATTTTGAACTCGGGGTGAAAATAACCGGAGCAGGATTTCCGGTGTACATAAACAAAGGAGCGAAACTGCAACGGGCGTTAATTCAGTTTTTTCTGGACGAGGCCGAAAAAGCAGGCTACACCGAATACCAAGTGCCACACGTAGTAAATGCCGATAGTGGGTTTGGCACCGGGCAATTGCCCGACAAAGAGGGGCAAATGTACCACGATGCGCAAGACGATTTGTACCTTATTCCTACGGCGGAGGTGCCACTTACCAATCTTTACCGCGATGTGATTTTGAACGAAAAAGATTTTCCGGTAAAAATGACCGGCTACACGCCTTGTTTTAGAAGGGAGGCGGGCTCTTACGGCAAAGATGTGCGCGGGCTAAACCGCCTACACCAGTTCGACAAAGTAGAGATTGTGCAGATAGCCCATCCCGACAAATCGTATGACGTGCTGGAAGAAATGGCAGCACACGTAGCCGGACTGTTGGATAAACTGGAATTGCCCTACCGCATTTTGCGGCTTTGTGGGGGCGATATGGGCTTTGCATCGGCACACACCTACGATTTTGAAACCTGGTCTGCAGCACAGCAACGCTGGCTCGAAGTAAGCTCCACTTCCAATTTTGAAACATTTCAGGCAAATCGCCTAAAACTCCGTTTTAAAGATGCAGATGGCAAATCCAGACTGGCACACACGCTTAACGGCAGTGCGCTTGCCTTGCCCCGTATTGTAGCCACTTTGTTGGAAAACAACCAAACCCCTCAGGGAGTAAGGATTCCTAAAGTGTTGGTTCCTTACACCGGTTTTGATATTATAAACTAGAACAAGGCTCGATTTTTGCAGGAATAATTCTATAAATTCATCTTATGATACGCACTAAAATTTTTATTTTGCTTACGGCTCTTTCAGTCATCTTTTTTGCCTGCACATCTCCTTATAAAAACAAGGTACAAGAGGTGGACAACTGGATTGAGAAGGTAACGGTAAAAAATCAAAAACTAAGGGCATTAGACTCTGCCAAAGTGAAAGAAATAGGCGTTGAATATGCAAAAAACATCGTTCTTTTGCGCAGTAAACTGGAAAGCTACACTTTCGATAGCATCGACCAAGAAATGTCCAATACTATTCAGCAGTACAAGGGACTGAAAAAAGGCACGGCACGATTTCCAATGACCTACTCCAATTTAAAACGCGAATCGGAATACACCTTAAAACAACTGAATGACCTGCGCGCAGTTTTGAGCGCAGGAAAAATAGAAGGGAAAAAACTCGATGAAAAACTGGCTGAAAAGTATTTTAACGATGAAAAAAATGCCGTAAACCTGCTTTTGACACAAATAACTGAAACTATATCTCTATACGAGAGTATATTAGCCACGCACGACACACTAACACCAAAAGTAAAAACGTATTTAGAAAAACTTTGATGCGTCAACTAACATACCTGATTACACTTGCTTTTGCCATCTCCTTTCATACGGTGAAAGCGCAGTCGGGAATTGACCATCAGCTTGCTATCGAGTATTACAATAGTGGTGATTTTGAAAAAGCGGCGATGTACTTCGAAAAGCTCCATACCCAGTCGCCCACAAAATTTTATTTTAACAACTACTTCAATTCACTCCTAAAGCTGGAGCGATACAAAGACGCTGAGAAACTAGCTAAAAAACAAATGCGTCTGATGCCTGGTGAGCTTAGCATCTATGTGATGGTGGGTAAACTACACGCCGCACAAAATGATGAAGCGAAAGCAAAAGAATTTTACGACAAGGCCGTCAAAAACATTTCTTCCTCTAACCGAATAGGCGATATTGAAAATTTGGCTACAACCTTTAGAATGGAAGAGCTTCCGCAATACGCCCTTCAAGCCTATCAAAAAGCAGAAAAAGTTCTCGCGGTTTCTCCGTGGCAATTTAAAGGCAGTATTGCCGAAGTGTACGCTCAGCTTGGCGAAACCTCAAACATGGTAAACACCTACCTAGATTTGATTGATGCAAACAAAAGTTTCTTGTTCTCTGTGCAAAGCTTAATGTCCAGAAAATTTGATTTTACCATAGATGACGAAAAAAATGAAATTCTGCGTGTGGAATTGGTTAAACGTGTGCAAAAAAACCCGGATAAAGAACATTTTAGCGAATTGCTTATTTGGTTTTTTGAACAACGGGGCGATTACGAATCAGCTCTTGTTCAGGCAAAGGCATTCGACAAAAGAACCTCTTCCCCCGGATACAAAGTAATGGAGCTTGGCGATTTTTGTATGATTAACCGAAAATACAGCATTGCTATTGATGCTTATAAGCACGTGGTAAATCAAGGGGCAAAAAATCCACTTTATTTCACCGCACGCATTAAATACGTGGATGCCCTGCGCATGAGAATTACAGAAAACAGGTATACTGATGAGGAGCTAAAAACACTCAATCAAGAATACACTAATCTGCTTACGGATTTGGGTGAAAACGAAATGTCTGTATCGGTAATGATTGATCAGGCAAGGCTATATACATACTATTTTCACAAACCCAAGCAAGGAATAGAAATTCTAGAGCGGGCACTCGCCGTGCCTTCCATCAATAATACTCAAACCTCAGAAATAAAAATGGAGCTGGCTGATGCCTTTATGGTTTCAGGCGATATTTGGGAGGCATCGCTCCTGTATTCGCAAGTAGAAAAAGCCAATAAACACGATATTATCGGGTTTGAAGCTAAGTTCAGAAATGCCAAGGTTATGTATTACTCGGGTGACTTTGGGTTGGCTCAATCGCGGTTAAACTCATTAAAAACATCAACCTCTAAGTTAATTTCGAACGATGCACTGGAACTTTCTATACTCATTACAGACAACTTGGGAATCGACAGTAACACCACCTTACTCAGCTACTTTTCCATGGCAGACTTGCTTATTTTTCAAAACAAACTGAATGAAGCAAACATTATTTTAGACAGCATTTTATCCGGAAATCCTGGACATCCAATAACCGATGAGACACTATACAGAAAATATCAGATTGCTCAAAAACAGGGGGAATACAAAAAAGCCGAAGAATTTTTAGCCAAAATAATCAAAGACTTTAAAGACGATATACTTGCAGACAAAGCCTTGTTTAAACTGGGCGAACTGTATCATTACTATCTAGACGACAAAGAAAAGGCCGCCGAAACTTACAAACAATTAATGATTGATTTCCCCGGAAGTTTGTTTTCGGCTGAAAGCCGAAAACGCTTTAGAGAATTGCGCGGCGATGAAACAGAAAGCCCCAGAAAAATGATAGATAAAACATGATTTTATATAACGTTACCATTAATTTGGACGAAAACATTCATCAAGAATGGCTGGAGTGGATGAAAACCAAACACATTCCCGATGTAATGAATACCGGCTGTTTTATAGAAAGTAAAATATACCGCATACACTCCGATGATGAAGGCGTAACTTTTGCTGTTCAGTACTTGTGCGAGGACATGAACAGATACGAAAAGTACCGAGATTACTTTGCCCAACCACTACAACAAGAGCACATCGATAAATTTCAGGGAAAATTTGCTGCCTTCAGAACAATACTCGAAATAGTGCATCAGCACAAATAAACTATGTACGTTAAACCAAAAAAACACTTAGGGCAGCACTTTCTGCACGACAAGCATGTTTGCGAGAGAATAGCCAACAGTCTCATGTTTGCAGGCAAATCTTACACCCAACTAGTAGAAATTGGTCCGGGCACAGGAGCGCTTACCGCCTTTCTTATCCCCAAAAAAGAAGTTGGGCTTGCCGTAGTAGAAATAGATCGGGAATCGATTGAATACTTACACATCCACTATCCCGAATTAATCGTTTTAGACAAAGACTTTTTAAAACTAGAACTATCCAAAATATTTAAAGGCCCTGTGGGTATAATCGGGAATTTTCCCTACAATATTTCCAGTCAGATTTTATTTAGAGTTTACGAGCAGCGCGCAATAGTGCCGGAGGTTGTGGGAATGTTTCAGAAAGAAGTAGCTCAACGTGTAGCGTCGGGTCCCGGAAACAAAGATTATGGCATATTGAGTGTTTTGCTCCAGGCTTTTTACGATATCGAGTATTTGTTCTCCGTAGATGAGGGCTGTTTTACTCCCCCTCCTAAAGTAAAATCGGGAGTTATCAGGCTAATCAGAAACAAAACCGAAAAACTATCTTGTGACGAAAATCGATTTAAATTGGTTGTAAAAACTGCTTTTAATCAACGCCGTAAGACACTCAGAAATTCACTTAAATCAATTACAGACTCAATACCTGAGCCTTTTTCACAAAAAAGACCTGAACAATTATCCCCCCAAGAGTTTATTGAATTAACTACTGAAATTTCGCCTGCGTAACAAACTCCTTCAAGTAATTTGGCTCAAAATAAGCAACATCTTCTGTAAGATTTTGCTGTAATTTTCGGAATGCCTCGGAACTCATGTTGGCAGATGATGGCACGGCATCTGTTAAATAAACTGCGTTTTTGAATATTGAAACAGATTTATATTTCTCTACCCCATCGCCGCAAAAAATAATCTTGCTATTTACATCAATCTGACTATAAAAATTTTCGTCCAGCACTTTAGGCTTTACTTTTTCTATTAATTCCAATTGGCCAGAATACAGAGCTGAATAAACTTCCATTCTGCGGGCATCAATCATCGGGATAAAATAATCGGCATGCGGAAATTGTTTTTTTGCTGCAACTGCCAGCAAGTAACTGGTTTCTATGCCTATCAGAGGTATTGATAATCCAGTGCAAATTCCTTTTGCTGCTGAAACACCTATGCGAAGCCCGGTATATGACCCCGGTCCGGATGAAACGGCTACAGCCGAAAGCTCACACATGGTCTTTTTGTTCTCAAGCATTATCGTCTGAATGTAACTAAACAACTTTTCGGAATGGGTGTATTCTGCGTCTGTAGATTCTTTAAGCGCCAGTGTTTCGCCATTCAGCGAAAGGGCAACAGAGCAAGTTCTTGTTGCGGTTTCCAACTGTAAAATTACCGTCATCAGAGTTTTGTCACCCTTAGCTCCACCCTTCTGTTTGCTTTGCTTTGTGCTTCGTTGGTGGGGCTGGGGTAAATCATTTTGGTATTTCCATATCCGGCATAAGTAATTCTATTTGTCTCTATCCCATTTTTCTTCAGGTGGTCGTATACAGCTTTGGCTCTGTCGTTGGAAAGCTTTTTGTGGGCTTTTTTATTTGGTGTGCCAGGACCATTTACATGCCCCATAATTTCTACATGTATATTAGGATTGTTTTTCAGAAACTCGGTGATTTTTTTGAGTTCATCTTCGGAGTTAGGCATAATTTGCGCCCTGTCCATAACAAAGTTTATGTTTTCAAACTTAAGCTTGGTTCCAACCTCTAATTTCTTTAGCTCTACAACAAGTGTAGTGTCCGTTTCTTTTCGCTGAGAGTATATTTCGTTGTACAGTTCATAGCCCTGTTTGTTGATGTAAATTGCATAGGTTCTGAACTTTTGTACATTTTCGATTTGGTAAGACCCGGTTTTTTCATCAAATTTCAACACCTCTTCCGGAGTCATCCCCTTTACTGCAAAATCTTTAGTGGTTATTTTTAAAGGCTGTCCCTTCTCTACAAACTGAATATATACTGATGGATAAGGGTTCTTAGTCGGCTCGGGATCTCTTACAACTTCAACCGGAACAGGCTCCACAAAAAGGGTTGTGTCCATTTCGAATTTAAACCCGCTTTTGCTTCCGTAAGGACAATCTATTACCATCAAATATTCTTCACCTGCCTTTACACTAAGCGGCGCGCTGTAAGCATTTCCGGGTCCGGCAGCAGCAAACTCGTTAGTATATCCGGCTTTTAATCCGGTTTTGCTACCTTTCTCGGGGTTAACTCGGGTTAAATTACTTCTCACCGGAGTGGCTTGCTTACGAGTAATTTTGGTGCAAATGTCTTCTTCGTTTTTAAAAATTATGAAATCAAAATCTTCATTTGGATCTACAGGCACTAATTCAAATTCAAATTCTGCATCCTGAACAAAAACCAGTTTTATCCACAAGGTATTGTGCTCTCTGGTGAAAAAGTATGGTGATTTTATGCTGTAACCACTTATTTCGAGTCTGTTGCCATAGCCATCCGGCACCTTCATGTCGGGTACAAAACACTGAATCACCTCAAGTGGATTGTTGCAATCCCTGTGGGCTGATAGGTCTTGATTTTGAGCCGTTAACAAACTACAATTTAGAATCAGTAACGTTGAAGTGAGTAGTCTTGTCATCAATAATCGAATCTTTTGTAAACTTAAAGTAAGTTAAACATTTTGTGAAGGCAAAATTTATATGTTAACAATGGATGTTTATAAACAAGTCTTACTTTTCATTTACCTCAGCACGTCCTTTCGTTCAGCATCTAATCTAAGCAATATAAAAACAAATATAGAAAAGGCAATGATTGACGACCCCCCGTAACTAAAGAAAGGCAAAGGAATTCCTATTACTGGGGCGAGCCCTATTACCATACCCACATTTACGAAAAAATGCATAAAAAAGATCGACGCCGTACAGTAGGCAAAAATTCTTGTAAAGTGAGAACGCTGCCTTTCGGCGATAAGGATAATGCGGATTAAAAAGAATAAGTATGCCAAAAACATTAATGTGCTGCCCAAAAAGCCCCACTCTTCGGAAAGCGAACAAAATATAAAGTCGGTGCTTTGTTCCGGAACATGGCGATAGCGCTCATTAGAAAGCGTCCCCTCCATGTATCCCTTCCCGGCCACTCCCCCTGAGCCAACCGCAGACATTGCCTGAAAAACGTTATAACCGTCTCCCCTTCTATCCTCCAAAAGCCCAAGATTTATCTTTATCCTGCTTCGGTGATGCTCTTTTAGTACGTTATCAAAAATCCAGTCGGTGCTATAAACTAATCCTACACTACCAATCCAAGCTAAAGCCAAATAAAAATAGGCTCGTTTACGATATCGTAGCAATATGACATATTTAATAATAAACATAACCATTAGGGCTAAAAGGGTGACTATGACGGCGAGAACGGTTTGGCCATTGAGTTCGAGTCCAAAAATTTCGAAGGCAGAAGAAGATTCTCTGAGGAAAATGGTGAGTACTGCTAGTATTCCCGAAAAAAGGATAAACAACAGGATGTTGCCTGAAAGTCCTTCGCGATACAATACTAAAATAAATGAGAAAAAAACAAGCACTGTTCCCACGTCAGGCTGCATCATGATAACAATAACCGGAATAAGCATCAGCAGAGTTGAGGTGAGTTTAGTTTTAAAATCTTCAAGTTTTACACTAGAACTCAAGTACTTTGCCAACGCCAACGAAGTGGCAAGTTTAGCAAACTCGGAAGGTTGAAGTGAAAAACCTCCTAGCTGAAACCAGGATCTTGCCCCGTTAATTGGTTTCGTAAAAAGAACTCCTATCAGCAACAGAAAAACTATTCCGTAAATTATATAGGCTGAAAATGAGAAAAAGGAGCCTTCCATCAGCAATATAACCGTTCCGATAAAAAGCGAAATCCCAATAAATATAAGTTGCCGACCGTATTCTTTGTTTATGTCATAGAAGTCGGGGAAATCTTCCTTAAAAGATGCCGAATAAATGGTTAAATAACCCCATGCAACCAATATGAAGTAGCTAACCAATAAAGGAATATCAATCTTACCCCAAACTGATATTTGCCTAGAATTTTGCATTTTTTGTAAGGATTGTTGTTTCCAATGCCCGTTTTTCTTTCTCCAAGTTTTTTCCGGTAATTTCTCCCCTGAGGTACTTTTCTATTATAAGGCTTGCGATGGGGGCTGCCCAAGTACCTCCCCATGTACCATACTCTACGTAAACGGCAACTGCAATTTTGGGGTCTTCTCTAGGGGCAAAAGCTATAAATACCGAATGGTCGTTGTATTTGTTGTTTTGAACTGTTCCAGTTTTTCCACATACGGTAATACCCTCAACCTGAGCCCTACGACCCGTACCTTGTGTTACCACCAGTGCCATCCCTTCTATTACAGGCTCAAAGTGCTTTGGATCTACAGTAGTGTAGTTTTTCATTAAATATTCTTCTCTTTTTAATCCGTCTTTGCCGATTTTCTTAACCAAATGTGGCGTGTAATAGTAGCCCTTATTTGCAATTACAGCGGCAAAATTAGCCATTTGAAGCGGCACAACACCAATCTCTCCTTCTCCAATACTGTTGGAATATATAGTGGTAAAAGCCCACCTGTTTTTACCATACCACTTGTCGTAGAAACTAGTATCCGGAATAAATCCTCGCCCCACACCAGGAATGTCTGTTTTAAGAGCCGTGCCCAACCCAAAACTTTCTAGATGATTTCTCCAGCGAGATAGCCCAATTCTACTATCGACAAATATACTGCGGGCTTTTCCCTGTTGTATCATTCGGGAATAAACGCTGTAATAGTAAGGATTACACGAATGCTGAATAGCCTGAGCCACATTTTGTGCCGGGGGGTGGTTGTGGCAACCTACGTATGATTTATTACAAGCAAATCCGGTATTTGCAGTAATTACACCCTCTTGCATAGCTACCAGCGATTGTACCAGTTTAAAAATCGACCCCGGGCGATAATTTGGGTAAATAGCCCGGTTAATTAGTGGTTTCAAACTATCGTTTGAAGCCAATTCACCCCAGTATTTACCAAAATCTCTCCCCACCAATCGGTTAGGGTCGATAGTAGGGGCACTTACCATGCAAAGTATTTCTCCGGTTGAGGGTTCTATAGCCACAATACTCCCCATTTTGTTGGCCATCAGTTTTTCGCCATATGCCTGTAAGGCTGCATCTATGGTTATGTATATGTTATTCCCTGCTGTTGCCTCCTCGTAGCGGATATTTGACTTTTCTATACCGGTAACATCTCTGAGAAAATAACTCAATCCGCGTTTGCCTCTTAGCTCTTTTTCGTATTCTTTCTCCAATCCGCTTTTGCCTACATAGTCTCCAGGGCGATAGTAGTTACTGGTGTCGGCATCTAGCTCTTCGCGACTGATTTCTCGTATATACCCCATCACGTGTGAGGCTATCCCTGTTGGATAACCCCTCAATGTTTTTTTTACGCCCTCAATGCCGTTGTATTTTATTAACTTGGGGCCTATTTTGGCATAATCTGCCAGCGAAATTTCTTTCATAAAAACCGATGCTTTGTAGGGAACATTAGGCCAGTTTCTGGCTATTTCTATACGTCGGTCAAAGTCTTCTTTTGCTATACCCAAAACTTTACACAGTTCAAGTGTGTCAATTTCTCCAAGTTTTTTTGGCGTAATCATTATATCGTACACGGGGCTGGTAGAAACAAGAAGTTCCCCATTTCGGTCAAAAATTAATCCTCTGGCTGGATACACTATTTTTTTTTCTTCAGAAATATCCTGTGCACGAATTGCCCATTTATCATCTATCACTTGGATGTACAGCAATCTCATAATAAATATGATAACCGTAACAATGAAGATAAGGAGTATAACAAACTTTCTGCCTTCTAGTTGAGGATTCATCTTCGTTCTGTGGGCTTATAAAACAAATATACCGTTATGAGCATTAATGCTAGGGTGAACAATGTGCTGGTAATTGCTCTAAAAAAAGTGTCTAAAATTCCTGAAAACCGAAACACCTCTATGGTGAAAAACCAAAGGTGATGAGCCATGGTAACAATACTAAAATAGGTGATTTTCCACTGCAAACCCATTGTAAAGTACACGTTCGGGCTTTGTATATCGTAGCCCTCGCGGGGTGCCATTGCTTTAAGCACATAATACCTTATATAACCGGCAAACAAAGTAGCCGAAGCATGCATTCCGTATGTATTGTAGAAAAAATCGACACACAAACCTGTGAAAAGTGAAATCCCCATTACCGTGGGCAAATTCATATTTACAGGAAGAAGAAGTATGAAAAGCAGATACAAATAAGCGGTTAAATAGGGGGACACAGCTCCAAAGTCAATCTGATTCAAAAGTAGTACCTGTACCATTAATAGGAACAAAAACCGCAAGCTATTACTCAATACTACATTCATTGTTCTCTCGCTTTTTTCTCTATATCCAGCTGTTCCAGTTTGTAGATGTTCTTAATGATATAACAATGTCTACATTTCTGAAAATCGGTAAATAGGCGAATAGTAATCGTGTGGTAATTAATGCCAGGCTCGGTATAAACCGCGGTAACTTCGCCCACACGCTCTCCTTTGGGAAATAATGCATCATCGCCACGAGTTAATATTACGTCTCCTATGTTTATCTTTACATAGCCCGCAATAGCGGTAACAGTGGCTTCTGTGTGATTGTTTTCAGTAGTCCATTTTAACAGCCCGAAAGTTCCGGTAGGTTCATGAATCACTCCTATTTCTGTTCGTTCATGAATTACAGGGTAAGCCGTAGAAAAATTTTCCGAAACATCTCGGATATAGCCGATAATTCCGTTTGGCCCTACAATTCCCATCCCCTCTTCTATTCCGCTGGATTTACCCCTGTTCAACGTAAGAAAATTAGCTCTGTTACGCCAGGTACTGTTTATTATTTCAGCGGGAATAAAAGTGAACTGCTGTTTAAGCACAGAGTCGTTTTTTTTGAGGAATCCTTTTTCTTCGTGAAGGGTGTAGCCTTTCATCATTTCTTTCAGCTGCGCATTTTCTTCACTTAAATCGATATTTTGCTGACGCAAATTGATATAGGCAGTGAGGCCGCTCCTCAGTTCAAGTATATTGGCAATCAGGGCGTTTGAAGAGTTTACAAACACTGCTCTTTGGTAGCGGTTTTCGGAGAAAATAAGGGCAAAACAAAAACCTTGTAAAAGTAAGAACAAGAAAAAATTGCTGTTCTTTTGTACAAAGGCAATTATATTACGCATCCTTCACTTTTCTTTCTTGTTAATCCCTGATAAGGAACTGAAATTTATCAATATTTTTAAGCGCGATACCCGTTCCGCGAGCCACAGCTCTTAGCGGGTCTTCGGCAATATGAACAGGAAGTTTGGTTTTCATAGATATTCGCTTATCCAATCCTCTGAGCATAGAGCCGCCTCCCGCCAGGTAAATACCTGTTTTATAAATATCTGCCGAAAGCTCAGGTGGTGTCATTTCCAGCGCACTTAATATAGCTTCTTCAATTTTCGAAATCGATTTGTCCAACGCATGGGCAATTTCCTGATAGGAAACATGTATTTCTTTAGGAATACCCGTCATGAGGTCTCTACCACGCACAGCAAAATCTTCGGGTGGGTTGTCCAGTTCATCAATTGCAGCACCTACCTCAATTTTAATTTGTTCTGCAGTTCGTTCGCCCACGAGTATATTGTGTTGTCGGCGCATATATTCTTCTATATCGCTAGTGAATTCGTCGCCTGCTACCCGAATGGATTTATCGCACACTATTCCTCCCAAAGCAATAACCGCAATTTCTGATGTTCCTCCTCCTATATCAATAATCATATTGCCCATTGGCTCTTCCACATCTATTCCTATACCAATTGCTGCGGCCATAGGTTCGTGAATCATGTAAACTTCTTTAGCTCCGGCATGTTCAGCAGAATCGCGCACAGCCCGTTTTTCTACTTCGGTAATTCCACTGGGAATACAAACTACCATTCGAAGAGAAGGATTAAAAAACCGGGCTCCTGGTTTTATCATTTTTATCATTCCCCTAATCATGTGTTCAGCTGCCTGAAAATCAGCAATTACACCATCTTTCAGAGGCCGTATGGTTTTGATGTTTTCGTGGGTTTTTCCGTGCATCTGTTGTGCTTTCCTTCCAATACCGATTACTTTGTTGGTGGTGCGGTCTATCGCTACAATCGATGGCTCATCTACCACTACTTTGTCGTTGTGAATAATAAGGGTGTTTGCTGTGCCTAAATCGATGGCTATTTCCTGGGTAAAAAAATCAAATAATCCCATTGTTTATGTTGTATTACGTTAATGTTTAAAATGTCTGTTGCCTGTTGTAACCATTGCCAAGCCATTAAGGTTACAATATTCGATAGATAGTTTATCATTTATCGACCCGCCGGGCTGAATAACGGCTGTAATTCCTGCTTTATGGGCAATTTCTACACAGTCTGGAAAGGGGAAAAATGCATCAGATGCCATCACCGCACCATTCAAGTCTAACTGAAACAAATTTGCTTTGTGAACAGCCTGATTAAGTGCATCTACTCGCGAAGTTTGCCCTGTTCCATTTGCCAACAGTTGTTTATTTTTAGCTAAAACTATGGTGTTAGACTTAGTGTGTTTCACAATCTTGTTTGCAAACTCAAGGTCTGTAATTTCTTGTGCGGTTGGTTTCGCCTCGGTAACCGGCACAAAGTGTTCCTGCTTATCGGTTACATTGTCTTTGTCTTGGAATAGAATACCATTCAGGGCAGACCTAACTTGTACGTCGGGCAGGCTCCAGTGTTTTAGTGTAAGTAACACCCTGTTTTTTTTCTGCTTGAGTAATTCCAATGCATCAGCATCGTAATCGGCAGCTATAAGCACCTCATAAAATAACTCGTGAATTTGATTGGCTGTGGCTATATCAATTTTCCTATTGGCTATAAGTATTCCTCCAAAAGCCGAAACCGGGTCGCCGGCAAGCGCGTCTTTATATGCCTCCGTCATGGTGTTGCGGGTAGCTATTCCACAGCAGTTGTTGTGTTTAAGAATAGCAAAAGTGGGCGCCTCATTCTTAAATTCAGCCATCAAGTTTACGGCAGCATCTACATCAAGCAAGTTGTTGTACGAGAGTTCTTTTCCGTGATGTTTTTCAAACAAATCATTTATATCACCATAGAAAGTACCTTTTTGGTGAGGGTTCTCTCCATAGCGAAGCAAATATGCCTGCTGCAGGCTTAGTTTAAACGCCGGTACCGAGTCGTTTCGGTTGAACCAATTGAAAATAACACTATCGTAGTGCGAAGAAATATTGAATGCCCTTGTGGCTAATAGTTTTCTGTCTTCAAGTGTTGTCGCTCCATTATTTTTATCAAGCATACCGGCAAGCAGGGCATAGTCTTCTCTGCCAGAGAGAATAACCACGTCTTTGTAATTTTTGGCTGCAGCCCGAATAAGTGATATCCCGCCAATGTCTATCTTCTCAATAATATCCTGCTCAGATGCCCCCGAGGCTACGGTTGTCTCAAACGGATACAAATCAACAATTACCAAGTCAATTTCGGGAATGTCGTAGGCTTCGAGTTGTGCCACATCATCCTGTAGCTCACGGCGGCTAAGAATCCCACCAAACACTTTAGGGTGTAGTGTTTTCACCCTTCCACCTAGTATGGACGGGTAAGATGTAAGTTCTTCAACCGGAGTCACCTCTATGGAAAGGCTCTCTAAAAATGTTTGTGTGCCTCCCGTAGAGAAGAACTTAACTCCATGTAAATGAAGTTTTTTTGCTAAAACATCCAATCCCTCTTTGTGAAAAACGGAAACCAAGGCTGTTCTGATTTTTTTTTTGCTCATGTATCTTTTTTGTGCGCAAAGCACCTGTTTTTGCTTCATATCAAACCAAGTTGCAAGTTTAGTAAGAGTTTTGCTATTAAACCGATTAAAAACAAAGGCTGTTAATAAGTTAAGGGTATATGTTAAAATTTTGTTTATCCAAGCATATCCTTATCTGCTTACACAGTTCTCTCAAAAATAATTATTATGTCACGAAATATTTATTATTCGAAATAGGCAAAAACACGAGGAAAAAGGATTTTTTGAACGTACAAATCGATATATCTTTTTCATCACATTTAAATCTTAAACTTGCAAACGTTAACTTTGCGACAAATGATTTTTTACGACAAGGCATAAATCTGCTTTGCAACCTGATTATAGATTTACACCATGGGATGCGATACCTGTAGCAATAATAAAACCGGAACACCACGCGGGTGCAAGAGCAACGGAACCTGCGAAAGCGGAGGGTGCAACAAAATGGGCGTGTTCGACTGGCTCGCCAATATGGAGTTGGGTGCCGGCCAAGCACCTTTCGATTGTATTGAAGTACGATTTAAGAATGGCCGTAAAGGGTTTTACCGTACAGAAAGTCGTCATGCGTACCACGTAGGCGATGTAGTGGTAGTAGATGTAAGTCCTGGCCATGATGTGGGGGTGGTTACACTTACGGGCGAACTGGTGCGAATACAGATGAACAAAAAAGGAGTGAGCCCCACCAACCGCGAGCTGAAAAAAGTATACCGCAAAGCCACAGAAGACGATCTTGATAAATGGCAAGAGGCCCGTAATTTGGAATACAACACCATGCACAAAGCCCGCACAATTGCATTAGAACTCAGGTTACAGATGAAAATAAGCGATGTGGAATACCAAGGTGATAAAACCAAAGCCACGTTTTATTACACCGCCGACGACCGGGTAGACTTCAGAGAACTGATTAAAAAAATGGCCGACTCCTTCAAAGTTCGCATTGAAATGAGGCAGATTGGTGTGCGGCAAGAGGCCGGCAGACTGGGCGGGATAGGCTCTTGTGGTAGAGAGCTCTGTTGCTCTACCTGGCTTACCGATTTTCGCTCGGTAAACACGGGAGCTGCCCGATACCAGCAACTTTCGCTAAACCCCCAAAAACTGGCAGGGCAATGTGGCAAATTAAAATGCTGCCTGAATTACGAACTGGACGTGTATGTAGATACCTTGAAAGATTTCCCCGACACTAATACCAAGCTGCAATTGCGAAACGGCTACGCCGTAAACATCAAAATCGACGTGTTTAAAAGACTGATGTATTACCAACTTTTCAGAGAAAACATGCCCTCGCAAATAATTGCACTTACGGTTGAAAATGCTAAAGATATTATAGAAAAAAACAAAGCAGGAGTAACCCCCGAAGACCTGAAACGTTTTACAGAAATTGCCCCCGTAATAGAAGAACCCAAATACGAAAACGTAGTTGGACAAGATGATTTAAAGCGTTTTGACAATAAATTTAAAAACAAAGGCGGACAAAACAACAACCGAAACCGCAATAAGCGCAAAGACAATAACCGCCGCAACGACACCCGAAATCGCAACAACAGTAATGAAAAAAAGTAATCGGTATATTTTTTTGTTGTTTACCATGATTTTGTTTGCTTCTTGCCTAAGAGAAGATGTGTTGTTTGAACAAAATCAACCCATCAGCAATTTTGAATGGGGCATATACGACACCATTTCTTTTCCGGTTGAAGTGGATGACACACTTACACCCAACAACTTCTACATTCAGTTTAGGCACACTACCGGATACGAGTGGAAAAACATCTATTTTTTTGTAACTACCGAATTTCCCAGCGGACTAAGTTATAAAGATACCGTTTGGTGCCTCTTACAAGACAATACTCAATGGCTGGGGCAGGGCAGTGGAAATCTGGTAGATAATACCATAGGCATAAAGAAAAATGTGCGATTCCCTTTCAAAGGCACGTATCACTTTCACATACAACACGCCATGTATAGTGACCCGCTTGAGGAGATAACCGATGTAGGATTAAAAATTGTGCGAGTAAAACAATCAGAAGATGGAAACTAGTCATTTAGTTACTTGGTTTTTTATATCCCCAATTATTTAGATACTATGCCGAAGCCCACAACCACCGTTCTCTAAACAAGATAAATGAAGCTAAATTTGCCGTGTCTGCGAAAAGATGAGTAATTTCGATTTAGGCATAGAAAGTATGAGCAAAAAAAAATCCACAAAAAAATCAGCAAGACCAAACAAAAATGGAGTGCCTTATAAGTTGAAAAAATGGGCTGTTTTAGGAGTCTGGTTTGTGCTTCTTTTTCCTATCCTGGCTGTGTCCATTATGCTGCTTGCCTTGTCGGAATCAGATTTGCCCACACTGGAGCAACTGGAAAATCCGCGCAGCGACGAAGCCACTATTCTGTTTTCGGAAGACGGCAAAGTAATCGGCAAGTTTTATCAGGCGGCAAACCGTACTAAAATAAAGTTTCACGACTTGTCTCCTAATCTGGTAAATGCACTGGTGGCTACCGAAGACGAGCGTTTCTACTCCCACGCCGGGGTAGATGTAAACGCACTGGGTAGAGCCGTTGGCGGCATATTGGTCGGCAGCAACCGGGGCGGAGCCTCCACCATCAGCCAGCAGTTAGCCAAAATGATGTTTCACGAAAGGCCGGGAAGCAAGTGGGGTCGGATAAAGCAAAAATTTGCCGAGTGGATTATCGCTGCCCGCATAGAGCGGAGCTACACTAAAAACGAAATTATAGCGATGTATTTCAACCAGTTTGACTACCTGCACACCGCCGTGGGGATTCACTCTGCCTGCAAGGTTTATTTCAACACTACTCCTGACAAAATTACCTTAGAGCAGGCCGCCACGCTAGTAGGCATGTTCAAAAGCCCCAGCATATACAACCCCAAATCGAATCCCGAAAACGCTCACCAACGGCGAATGGTGGTGCTGAAACAAATGCAAAAAAACAACTTTCTCTCGCAGCAGCAATACGACTCGCTAAAGATGTTGCCTCTGGAGCTGGATTATAAACCCGAACTGCAATACACCGGACTTGCACCCTACTTTAGAGATTTTATCCGCAACGAGGTAAAAACCATTTTGAGCAATCCGGTCATTCGAAAACCCGACGGAAAGAGTTACAACGTTTACAACGACGGTCTGCGCATATACACTACCCTCGACTCGCGCATGCAGGTCTACGCTGAAGAAGCCCTCGAAAACTACCTGAAAAACGAACTTCAGCCCGCTTTCGAAAAAGACATCAGCAAGAATACCCACAAGCCTTTTGCCTCCAACGTGGATAAAGCTACTGCCGAAAGCGCTATAAAGCGCGGCATGAAGCAAAGCGAACGCTACCACAAACTGAAGGAAGAAGGCCTTTCCGAAAAAGAAATTGAAGCCAATTTTAAAACCCCCGTAACCATGAAGGTATTCGACTGGAAAACACCGGGGCTAGAAAAAGAAGTGGAAATGTCCCCTTGGGACTCTATAAAATACCACAAAGCCATTCTGCGAGCAGGCTTGGTATCTGTAGACCCGAATACCGGATTTATAAAAGCCTGGGTGGGAGGCCCAAGCCACAAGTATTTTAAATACGATATGGTGGCACAAGGGCGCAGACAGGTTGGCTCTACCATGAAGCCATTTGTTTATGCCACAGCCATTAGAGACGATGTGGTAACACCTTGTTCTTCTTTTCCCAACAATCGGGAATGTATAGATATAAAGTACGGAAGCCAAGTAAAAGTTTGGTGTCCCGGGGGTGAAAAAGACTACGATGGGGTGGAAACCCCTATTTTTTATGCTTTGGCTCAATCCATGAATAACATTACGGCAAAAATTATCAATATGCAAGGCGGCACCAATACCGGAGTGGTGAAGCTGTTCGAAGATATGGGGCTGGAAAAAGGCAGGCTAGAGTCTGTACCATCGCTCGGATTGGGAGTTTGCGATTTAACCCTGCTCGAAATGACCAGCGCACAAGCCATGTTGGTCAACATGGGAATATACAACAATCCTGTAGCCGTATTGCGCATAGAAGACCGCAACGGGAAAGTAATATACGATGCCAATATGCAAGTAAAAGAAGTGCTCGATGGCGAAACCGCCTACGAAATTGTAAAAATGATGAAAGGGGCTACAGGAGTTCGTCGCCCCGCCGATGGCAAACCGGGAGGAACTGCAGGCAAGCTCAGGAATTATTTTAGTGCGCCCGTAGCTTGTAAAACCGGAACCACCCAAAACGGCTCAGATGCCTGGTTTATGGGGCTTACTCCTGATTTGGTTACAGGAGTATGGGTGGGCGGAGAAGATATGTCTGTGCGATTCTCCGAGCAAAGCGGAATGGGATATGGTGGTAAAATGGCCCTGCCCATTTGGGGGGTGTACATGAAAAAAGTATATGCCGATAAGAGCATTCGCCTAAATCGTGGCGATTTTGAACCTCCTGCTCTGGGGCTTTCGCCTATTATCGATTGTCACAAAGAAGCCCCCCTCGGATTCAGTTTTTAGTAAAATCTCTTTTTTCCACTTTATTTCTAAAGTGAATAACCGATATTTGCCTTTCAATTCGCATGCACACAGATTATGAACAAAGTAAAAACCCTCGGAGAATTTATAGTAGAAAATCAAACCGATTTTCCTTTTGCCAGCGGAGAACTCTCCCGCTTGCTAAGCTCCATTCGTTTGGCAAGTAAAATCATTAACCGCGAGGTGAACAAAGCCGGGCTGGTAAACGAAATTTTGGGCGAGGCAGGTTCTGAAAACATTCAGGGCGAAGCGCAGCAAAAACTCGATGTATATGCCGATAATCAAATGATATACGCCCTTAGAGCAAGAGGTGAAGTATGTGCCATAGCCTCGGAAGAAAACGACGATTTTGTAGTGTTTGACAACGACCTTTCCCGCAAGGGAAAATACCTAGTGTTATTTGACCCATTGGACGGCTCCGGCAACATTGATGTAAATGTTTCTATAGGCACTATTTTTAGCATCTTTAGACGATTAGACCCCGAAAAACCCATTACAGTAGAAGATTTTCTACAACCCGGCACGGCTCAGGTAGCAGCGGGATATGTTATTTACGGCTCGTCCACTATGATGGTATACACAACCGGACACGGGGTAAACGGATTCACTCTCGACCCGTCCATTGGCACGTTTTGCTTATCGCACCCCAACATAAAAATGCCCAAAGACGGAAAAATGTACTCGGTAAACGAGGGCAACTTCAACACGATGAAAGAAGGCGTAAAAGCCTACATCAACTGGTGCCGCGAAGAAGATAAATCAACCAAACGCCCTTACTCAGCACGCTACATTGGTTCGCTGGTGGCCGATTTTCACCGCAACCTACTCAAGGGCGGCATATACATCTACCCGGGAACCACCAAAGCCCCCAACGGCAAACTTCGCTTGCTCTACGAGTGCAACCCGCTCGCCTTTATAGCCGAACAAGCCGGAGGTCTCGCCACCAACGGGAGCACCCGCATTATGGAAATTCAACCCACCGAGCTTCACCAGCGTGTGCCGTTTTTTGTAGGCTCCAAAAATATGGTGGCAAAGGCGATGGAGTTTATGAAAACGAATTTATAACTCGTTGAAAATGGTTGAAACCATTCAACATATATTCCGCACAAAAAATAGCCCACGAATTAATTCGTGGACTATAGGGAAGCGCAACGCATAACCCAAACCCGTTAAACGGTTTATAAAATGATACAAAAACCAGAGACCCCCACCCAATGACCCTCGCTGAATTTCAACAACTTTATAGAGAAAGCTTTGCGGTAAAAGAAGTAGAAAAAGCACTGGAAACTTCTCCCGCTCACATTCACCTCAGTGGTTATTCTGGCTCGGGCGACAACCTTTTGGCATCGGCGCTTTTTTCCAACAAACCGGGTAACTATCTTTTCATCCTCCCCGACAAAGAAGAAGCGGCTTATTTCTTCAACGGACTGGAAAATCTACACCCCAACGAAAGAGGAAACACGCTGCTTTACTATCCGGCTTCCTACAAAAGGCCCTATCAGATTGAAGATATAGACAATGCCAATGTGATGCAACGGGCAGAAACATTGAGCATCATCCACAAACACAGAAAAAACATAGTGGTGGTTACCTATCCGGAGGCCATCATAGAAAAGGTAGTCACCAAGAAGCAGCTTCAAAGTCATACGTTCGAAATTCAGGTTGGAAAAACCTATACCCTCGAATTTTTGAATGATTTGTTCTTGGAATACGAATTCCTTAAGGTTGATTATGTGTATGAACCCGGTCAGTTTGCCGTGCGCGGGGGCATCATCGATATTTTTTCATTTTCTTCCGACACGCCTTTTCGTATAGAGTTTTTTGGCGACGAAGCAGAATCTATAAGAGCTTTTGACCCCACCACACAGCTTTCGATTAAAACGCTGAAGCAAATCTCAGTGGTTCCTAATATTCAGAAAAAATTGCTGAAAGAAGACCGCGAACACTTTTTGGAGTTTATCCCGGGCAACTGCACAGTTTGGATAAAAGACACCGACTATGCCGTAAAAAAAATTACGGAAGGCCTTGAAAAAGCCCAATATGCTTATGAAAAACTTCAGTCAGAGATCCGCCACCTCGCTCCCGAAGAACTGTACTCTACCCCAGAAGAATTTACTGCGCTTTTGCAGCAATTTAAAAGGGTAGAAGTAGGTGGCGAACCTTTGACAACGCCCACTTTTTCGCTAAAAGTAAGCCAAAGTCCACAACCCGCATTCAATAAAAACTTCGAGATACTGGGGCAAAACCTCAAGGACAACTTCGGTAGAGGATACAAAAATTTTATCCTAGCAGAAAATCCCAAGCAAATCGAGCGGTTAGATGCCATTTTCCGGGATACCGACCAAGAAGTAAAATTCACCCCCATTATTCTGGGCATTAAGGAAGGATTTATAGACCACGATAACAAGTGGGTGTGCTACACCGACCATCAAATTTTTGAGCGTTATCATCGTTTTAAGCTCAAAGAAAGCTATGCCAAATCGCAGCAGGCGATTACCATAAAAGAAATCCAAAACCTGCAAAAAGGTGACTATGTGGTACACATCGACCACGGAGTGGGACAGTTTTCCGGACTGGAAAAAATAGAAGTAAACGGCAAAACACAAGAAGCCATTCGACTCATATATCAGGGCAACGATTTGCTCTATGTAAGTATTCACTCGCTGCACAAAATCTCTAGGTATACAGGCAAAGAAGGCACTGAACCCAAGATGAACAAACTCGGTTCTCCGGCTTGGGCGACGGCAAAAGCAAAAACCAAGTCGAAGGTTAAAGAAATTGCCTATGACCTCATTCAACTTTACGCCAAACGCAAAGCAAGCAAAGGCTTTGCGTTTTCTCCCGACACCTATTTCCAAACCGAGTTGGAAGCTTCTTTCATATACGAAGACACCCCCGATCAACTCAAGTCAACCATAGATGTGAAAAAGGATATGGAAAGCAAAGTGCCAATGGACAGGCTCGTTTGCGGAGATGTGGGCTTTGGAAAAACCGAAATTGCCATCCGTGCTGCATTTAAAGCTGCCACCGATGGCAAACAAGTTGCCGTGTTGACTCCCACTACGATTCTCACTTTTCAGCATTTCAAAACCTTTTCAGACAGGCTCAAAGATTTCCCCGTGAAGGTAGATTACGTGAATCGCTTTAAGTCCCCCAAAAAAATAAAAGACGCCCTCAAAAAGCTCGAAAGCGGAGAAATAGATATTATTATTGGCACACACCGCTTGGTAGGTAAGGATGTGAAATTCAAAGACCTCGGGCTGATGATTATTGACGAGGAGCAGAAATTTGGCGTAGCCGTAAAAGACAAGCTCAAGACCATTAAAGAAAACATTGATACGCTTACCCTTACTGCCACCCCTATTCCGCGTACCTTGCAATTTTCGCTGATGGGAGCGAGAGATTTGTCTATTATCAACACGCCGCCGCCCAATCGCTATCCGGTACAAACCGAAGTATGCACCTTCAATGAGGAAATTATTCGCAATGCCATTATGTATGAGGTACAGCGGGGCGGGCAAGTATTTTTTGTAAACAACCGCATTCAAAATATTCAAGAGGTTGCCGGAATGCTTCAACGCCTCTGCCCCGATGTGCGTATAGCCATAGGCCACGGACAAATGGAAGGCGATAAACTGGAAGCTATTATGCTCGATTTTATGGAGGGAATGTACGACGTGCTGTTGGCCACTTCAATTATTGAATCTGGTATTGATGTGCCCAATGCCAACACCATTATTATCAATAACGCAAACAATTTTGGGCTGAGCGATTTACACCAGTTACGTGGCCGGGTGGGGCGTTCCAATAAAAAAGCCTTTTGTATCCTCATTGTGCCTCCTTTACATATGCTTACTACCGAAGCCCGAAAGCGGCTTCACGCCATAGAGCAGTTCAGCGAATTGGGCAGCGGGTTTAACATTGCTATGCGCGACTTGGACATACGCGGAGCGGGCAATATGCTTGGGGGTGAGCAGAGCGGGTTTATTAGCGATATAGGATTTGATATGTACCAAAAAATACTGGACGAGGCTATTCAGGAATTGCGCGAAAACGAATTCAAAGAGCTTTTTGCCGACGAGGAGAAAAAAGGCAATTTTGTGAAAGAATGCCAAATTGAAACAGACCTTCAACTTATAATTCCAGATGAATATGTCAATCAAATAGCCGAAAGACTTTCGCTTTACCGCGAATTGGACGACATAGAAAACGAAGAGGAACTGAAAGAATTTGAAGTCAGACTAAAAGACCGTTTTGGTCCCGTTCCCGAAGAAACACAAGAATTGATGAATGCCGTTCGGTTACGCAAACTGGCCAAAGAAATCGGATTGGACAAACTCATCATCAAGAATGGCTCAATGATAGGTACGTTTATACAAAACGAAAACTCGCCTTACTACCAATCGGAAAGCTTTACACGAGTGTTGAGCTACATTCAGGCCTCGCCTCGCGGAGTGAAAATGAGCGAGAAAAACAACAAGCTGCGCTTGATTTTTGAAGATATCAAAAGTATTGAAAGGGCTTTAAATAAATTAAGCGAAATACTTATTAAAGAAGAGACATAGAAATCACCTCTACCTCTGAGAGGCCGTGTACCAGATAAGCCCTATTTGTTTTATGCTCCAAGCAAATAAATCGTTTTACCCGTTTTCTTCCTTTTGTGAATACCTTGTTTCCTGCGACAAAAGTAGAGCCTTCGGGAATTTCTTCCAGTAGCACTCCTTTTACTTGGTTATAATTTAAAAGAGCCCTATACAAATCCGGATCGGAGCAAGAAGAGGCTGATGGCTTCCTTAAATAATCGAGCAAAGCCATGTGTATATCTTCCGGCAAGGGAACTTTGAGCATGAATTCCTTCAACAAATCCCTGAAAATCATTTGCCATTCTTTGCCATGTGGCTTGTTGTTACCGCCATATTCGACCCGAACCCTATAATGAGCTATTTCATGCAATGCTGTGACCAAAAAAGCGTAAGGGTTGAGATTTGAATTAACCGTAATCCGATGATTTCCGGTCTTGGTATCGTAGGTGTAGTCTCCGAATTTAGTTTTGCGGGGACGGGTAATCTTAAACTTTAACTGAGGAACATATAGCAATTCAATAAGTCCGGTTACAGACTCTGCAGGCACATACTTTCTCAAAACTTCCGACGCCCTTTCTACTTTAGAAGCATCAGACACGCTTAGCATCTTTTAGAATAACCAACTCAGATTTCCAAGAGGGACAAGTATTGCATTTGTTTTTTCGCGTTTTCTTTCCTCCTCCGCAAGAAGCTAGTGCCACCACAGCAATCGAAAAAGCGGCAATTTGAAAAAATTTACGTAACATATTCGCTAGTTTTTTACATCAATCAAAGTTACTAAAATAAGCTACATGAAGATACATGTCAATAAATTGGTATTTTAGCGACTTGAAACTGTGTACGCAAAAATAGCTGATGGGTTTTATTTATCACTTAGGAAGGTATTGGATGATGTTGGTTGCCACGTTTGGTCGTCCTGAAAAACTCTCGGTTTTTTGGAGGCGATTTATGGACGAAGTGATGCGTCTGGGGATTAGCTCGATGGGAATTGTATTTATTATTTCTCTTTTTATGGGGGCGGTTATCACGCTCCAAACTGCTTACAACATAGACAGTCCTTGGATACCTAAATACACTATTGGCTTTACGGCTCGCCAAACGGTAATTTTGGAGTTTTCCCCCACGATTCTTGCGCTTATTTTAGCGGGAAAAGTGGGCTCAAACATTGCTTCTGAGCTAGGTACTATGAGAGTTACAGAACAAATCGATGCATTAGAGATAATGGGTATTAACTCTCGTGAGTTTTTAATCCTGCCAAAAATAATAGGGGCAATGTTCATCTTTCCTATATTGGTGATATATAGTATGGCTCTGGGAATAATCGGTGGTTGGCTTATTGGTGTTGCTACCGGAGAGTTTACTACCGACACCTATATTTATGGTATTACCTACTTTTTCGATCCATACAGCATTCAATATGCGTTAACCAAAACGGTAGTATTTGCCTTTGTAATAACTTCTGTTTCGGCTTACCATGGTTATTACACCAAAGGCGGAGCGCTGGAAGTAGGGAAAAGTAGCACAAAAGCAGTGGTATACAGCAGTATCATCATATTGTTAACCAACTATCTGATAACTCAATTATTGCTAGGGTGATAGAAATTAAACTGATAAATAAAGCCTTTGCTGACAACCACGTACTTAAGAATGTAAGTACCGTTTTTGATCGCGGCAAAACCAATATGATAATTGGTCAGAGCGGGTCGGGAAAATCTGTACTTGCTAAATGTATTGTCGGACTTCATGAAATTGATACTGGAGAAATTCTTTATGACGGTAGAAATTTTACAAAAATGTCGAGAAATGAAAAGAAAGAGCTCCGAAAAGAAATCGGAATGCTTTTTCAGGGAGGTGCACTTTTCGACTCACTAACCGTAGAGGAAAACATTTCCTTCCCTCTTACAATGTTTACTAAAATGAGTAAAAGTGAAATTCGTGATAGAGCGAATTTTTGCTTAGAGCGAGTTGCATTGGAGGGCAAAAACAAGCTATACCCTAGCGAGATAAGTGGTGGCATGCAAAAACGGGTAGGTATAGCTCGAGCAATTGCACTTAATCCCAAATACTTATTTTGCGATGAACCCAACTCTGGTCTTGACCCCCGTACTGCTATTCTCATTGATAACTTGATTCACGAAATCACAGTAGAGTATCAAATGACTACGGTTATTATCTCACACGACATGAATTCCGTATTTGAAATAGGCGAAAAAATCATGTTTATTTTCGAAGGACAAAATTGGTGGGAAGGAGATAAAGACACTATCATTCTAACTAACAATAAAGAAATAAACGACTTTGTATATGCCTCAAAATTCATCCGTGAATTTAAAGACCGGCATCGCAAATAAAAAGTCCCGAAAAATTCGGGGCTTTGGTATTGTAAACCTTAATTAGCGAGGGTTTTGCTGAATGTATTTATTTAAATCTCTACCACTGCTGCTAAAGCTAAACTTCTTATTCACTATAAAATAGCTATTGGGGTCGGTCACACGATGCCAAGCAAACTTGGCGGCTTCCAGTTTGTTTTTCTCAAAAGAAAAAGCATCCATCATCTGCGCCACCTGATCTGAAGTTAGCCAGGAATTATTAAGGTAAGTTTTAACCAATGTAAGTTTGTCGTTGTCGAAAGACTCTGTCTTAACTGCACTCATAAAGTTTGAGAAAGAACCTGCATCCATGGCAGCTCCACTGTTGGATGGGGCTGGCGCAGGTGTTGGGGTCGGGGCGGGTGTTGGCTGTGGAGTTGGTATAGGAGCGGGTGTTGGCACGGGAGCCGGTGGGAATAAATCATTTACCTGCAATACGGTAATTTGATTGTCGTTGCCCAGCTGAAGCATAATGTCGGAATTATCGGGCAAATCCAAATACCCATCGTAATGAATATTGGTTTGCACTTGTCCGGCATTTAGGTTTACCGTTTGCGAAAGAATAGTAACGGCATGTCTTCCTTGTGTGATTGAGGGAGAAACAAACATGTTGGTGCAGTTGTGTGCTTTCCCATCCAGGATAACAATCATGGGATGGTTATTCCATAATTTGATGCTAAGCTTAGAGATAGCTTGGGCTTGAAATAATAAGCCTCCAAGAAGAGTAAATGTGAGTAAGAATTTTTTCATGGTATTAATTTTTGATGCTCATAAACAATCTCTATGCCAAAACAAAAAGTCCCACAATATGTGGAACTTAAGTCTTACTTTACCCGTTCGCTGTATTCGCCTGTGCGGGTATCAATTTTAATTTTTTCGCCTATGTTGCAAAACAGGGGCACTTTAATTTCTGCGCCGGTTTCCAAAGTGGCCGGCTTTAGTGTATTTGTTGCTGTATCGCCCTTAAGACCCGGCTCGGTGTAGGTTATTTCTAATTCTACAAATGTTGGGGGTTCTGCTACTATAGGTTGGTCTCCTTCAAAAGCCACTTTCACTATCATTTCCTCTTTCATAAAACGTAGCCCTCCGCCAAATAGTATAGCCGGAATATGAACCTGCTCATAGGTCTCCTGATCCATACACACGACAAAATCGCCCTCTGGGTAGATATACTGAAGTTCTTTATACTCTACGCGCACCACTTCTACCCCTTCTCCTGAACGAAAACGGTTTTCTACTAGCTTTCCGTTTTTGAGGTTTCTCATTTTAGCCTGATAAAACGCCCGAAGATTACCAGGGGTTCTGTGCTGCCATTCGATAATTTGACAAAGTTCGCCATTGTAGCGGATTACGGTTCCTAAGCTAATGTCTTGAGTTGATGCCATGAAGTTTATTTTTAGTCGGGCGAATTTACTCAAAGTATTTTAACCCGAAAATTATACCGCTCACAAATTCAGCTTGATGCATAAAAACTCAATTTAGCTTTTTGATGGTTGCCGTAAAATCAGCTGCTCGCGCCCTGCCTACGGGCAGTTTTACCTCGTTGTTTAACCTAACGAAATGCCCGTCTTCGCTAATGTATTCCTTTAAATAATCTAAATTAATAAGGTACGACTTATGTATGCGATAAAAATTTTTTTCATCCAGCATTTCTTCATAAATCTTGAGTGTGCGGGTATCGAAATACGAACTTCCGTCGGTAAAATGAAGCCGAGTGCAATTGCCATCGGCTTCCAGATAAACAATATCGGCCGTTTTCACGATTTTTATTCCCTTCACATGGCTTATAGAAATGCGAGTGATGGCTTTATTTTCTATGTCCGTTTTGGCGTGCTCCAGCGTCTCGAAGTATGCCGATGCAGGTGCGGCTCCTTTTCTCAGCGATTCCACTACTTTTTTGCAAGCTGCTCTCAGTTCGTCTATATCTACAGGTTTTAGAATATAATGTATGGCATTAGCTTTAAATGCTTTAATGGCAAACTCCTTAAATGCCGTTACAAAAACCACCGTAAAATTTTTATCCGGAAGACTGTCCAGCAAATCAAACCCCTCTATGCCTGAAGGCATTCGGATATCCAGAAACACCAATTCGGGTTTTAACGAGAGTATTTTTTCACGGGCTTCGGTTATGTTGCCTGCTTCGCCTATACACTCAATATCTGCACAGTACTCTGCAAGCAAGAGTTTCAGGTTTTCCCTTGCCGGAAACTCATCATCAATCACCAACGCTTTAATTCGATTTGTCATGCTCGAATATAGTAACTTTAGAATTATATACCATTAATATTCGGCTGTTAAACCCAAAAAGAATTGCGTTGAGCACAGAAAAGAAACAATTTTCGTTTCTTTACCTAAACAAACCCAAAATCATCTATATGAGAATCTTTCTTTTAATGCTCTGTGTTGCCTTGCCATTATTAGGTGCTCTTGCGCAAAAATCAGAAGCACATGCGAATAACGGAAGACTGGAATTGGGGGTTAGAAGCACGTTGAGTCTGTTTGGCACCGACAACACTTTTGGCTTCGGAACCGGTGGGCAGTTTCGCTTACGCTTGCTGGAAAGAGTGAATACAGAGTGGTTTGCCGATTTTATTACAAACGACTTGAGTGGCCTTGGCAAAAGAAATGATGGCCATATCGGCTGGTCGGTGATGTTTTATCTACTGAGTCCTGAAAAAACGGTTGTGCCCTATTTGTTGGCCGGGCACTGTTTCGACTACACCAAGGTTATGATATACAACGATGGTTTTATCCCTTTTGAAAGCAAAAAACGATGGAGTTCTGCCGTACAATTGGGTTTGGGTACAACATTCAATCTAAGTGAAAGAACCAATATATCCCTATCGGGACAGTACATGCTGCATCTGGGGAAAGACATCCACACGCACACTCACGAAGAAAACGGAAAAAATATACTTCATTTTAAAGACGGTGGGCATAATCATGGTTTTGAGGGGCATGTTTTTTTAACTCTCGGTATGAATTTTAAACTGGCTGATTTATGGTAAGGTCGCTTGTATTTCTGGTTCTGTTTCCCTTGACAGTATTTGGTCAGGATGATTTTAAAAAAGACGGGATGCTTCGCGCGACGGCAACCTTTGCTGTAGGTAGGCTATTGAGCTACGATATCAGCAATGCTTATCTGAAAGGAGAACTGGAGTATCACATTGAAGAAAAAATATCTCTTCGGGGAGATACTTATGTGATGATGGGCTCAAAAAGCAGCGAATTTTTCTCTTTGACCAATTACCATGGCTCTATGGCCGGTATTTCTTACCACTTTACCGAAAACAAAAAATTTGACCCCTACATGGGCGTTCAAACCGGAGTGATTTTATCGGAAACCCAATCTGAAGCAGGAAATTTAATTATTCATCTTTACACCCCTAATCGAAAAGTCATAGATCCTTTAGTTTCATTACATGCAGGTTTCAATTACTACGCTTCAAATTACTTTCATCTTTTTGCGAATCTGCGCTACCTGAATGGAATAAGAAATGCCCCTGACAGCTTTAACGATATGAATGAATTAAGACTTTCGTTTGGCTTGGGTTTCAATATTGGTGTAAAGTCTAACAAGTTAAAAACTCATCTTCCACCAAGCCCCTAATCCTTAGGCTTTACAAGCACTTTAGGTTCCATCATTTCGAGTATGGCGTATTTAACGCCTTCCCTGCCTAAACCTGAATCTTTTACGCCGCCATAGGGCATATGGTCTGCGCGAAACGTAGGCGAATCGTTAACAATAAGTCCTCCAACATCTAAAAGATTGTATGCCTTGTTTATTTCAGACTGGCTGTCTGTAAAAATTCCTGCCTGCAGTCCATAAGGCGATTTATTTACACGTTCTATAGCTTCTTCTATAAAAGAATAGGGCTCTACAATAACCACTGGGCCAAAAACTTCTTCGCACGAAACCTTCATATCGGCAGAAGTGTTGGTAAGCACAGTTGGCTCCACAAAACAACCACTCCTTTTTCCTCCGGTTATAAGCTTAGCGCCTTGTTTTACAGCTTCGATTATCCACTCTTCTACTCGTGTGGCAGCGTATTCGTCTATCAAATCAGAAATTTCTGTTGTATAGTCTTGGGGGTTGCCGTATTTGAACTCAGAAGCCCCGGATGCATAATCCTTTAGAAATTTATCGTAGATGGATTCGTGTACGAATATTCTTTGGGTGTGAATACAAACTTGCCCACTGTAGGCAAATCCGCCGATTAAACACTTTTTTAACGCCTCCTTGTAATTGGCTGTTGGTGTTACAATTGCTGCTGCGTTTCCACCCAATTCTAGGGCAACCTTTTTCTTGCCCGATTCCCTTTTTAGCATCCAACCTACTGTAGGTGACCCCGTAAACGAAAGCATTTTTACATCAGGCTCCTGAAGCAATTTTGAGGCTTCTGTGTTTGGCACATCAATTACCTGAAAAACATGCTTTGGTAAACCACATTGAAGGGCAATTTCTTGGAGTTTTTCGGCGCACTTTACCGCGCGGGGCGATGGTTTTACAACAATACTACACCCGGCGGAAATAGCCGGTGCCACTTTGTGAGCAACAAGGTTGAAAGGGAAATTGAACGGGGTAAATCCCAAAATTACACCTACCGGAAAATGCCTGACGAGTGCCTCTGTGTTTTGGGTAGAAGCGGCCCAATCCAAACTAAAATATTCTGCCGGTAATCGTTTTGCTTCTTCAGAGGCAATTAAAAATGTATGTGCTGTGCGGTCAATTTCAGAAAGAGCATAAATACGTGGCTTTTTGCTTTCTTCTATAACAAGGTCTATAAGTTGTTCTTTTTGCAAAAGGATGGTTTCTGAAATTTTCCGCAAAATCTCGCTACGCTGATAGATTGGTGTGTTTCTGTATGTTTCAAAGGCTTGCTGCGCTTGTTTAAATACCTGACTCATTGTTGTTATTTTAAAAGAAGTTCTTCCCAGTTTTTTACTTCATTTTCTACTGAAAATGTCTCTAACACTTTTTGCCTGCCTTTTGCGCCCATTTCTTTTGCGATTTTTGGGTTATTTGCCAACCAACTTATTTTTTCAGCCATTTCATATACGTTTTGTGCAGGAACCAAAAACCCGTCTTTTTCGTGTTCAACCACCTCCGGATTGCTAGAAACACGAAATGCTACAACAGGTTTTTCTGCTAGATGAGCCTCTGCTATTACATAACCAAACCCCTCCCAAAGAGAGGTGAGGCAAAAAACATCTATCTGCATCATAAATCTGGGCACATCAGCCACAAAACCCAAAAGTTTTATTTCACTCGTCAGATTAGCCTGCCTTATTTGGTCAGTAATTTCCTGTGCGAGCTCGCCATCGCCGGCAATTAGAATTTCGAAGTCTACACCCTTCTTCTTTAGTTCTTGAGCAATAGGAATAAACAGGTACTGCGCCTTTTGAGGTGTGAGCCTACCGGCATTACCGATAACAAGTTTTTTGTTCTCGCGTTTTTCCAGTCTCTTAATATAGGGGTCATGAAGCCCATAGTAGATAACGTGTTGTTTTTTTTTCGGCACTAAATTTTTATTGAACTTAATAAACTGATTTAGTGTTTCTTTAGAATTACAAACAACATGTGTTGTAACAGAAAGAAATAAGAATTTGTTCAAAAAAGTGTTTTTAACTGGCGCAGCCAATGCTCTGGCGTATATTATTTTATCTACTCCTGCCCATTTTGCAGCAAGGCCTCCCAATTTTAAGTCTTTAGGTAATCCAAAAATCACCGCATTTGTCTTGTTGTTTCTAAAATACCGGTATAATTTTAGGAGTTTTAAGGGGTTTAAAAATGAAAGGTTGCCAATTTTTATAGTGGTAACGGGCAAACTGTTTTCTTTGATTTTGCTGTGTAAAGAACTGTTTTCGGAAGCAATTACAGACACGTTAAACTCTTTGTTTTGTGACAAGTTTAATGCCATTTGCCAATGCCATTTCTCGCCACCTCCCCATATTTTATTGGTATTTATAAAAACAATGCGCATGGGCTAAAGTTAATACCATTTTTGAAAAAGGGTTATGCCTTGCATGAAGACACGCCAAAAAACGCACTAAAAAATGCGAAAAATGTAACTCCTGCCTGAGTTTCAAGAGTATCTTCAGATAGAAAAGAAAACAACACAATAATTAAAAAAGACAGGTAAGGCAGACAAGATTTTAAATCGGGAGAGAAGAAGGGTAGTAGCAAAAAAGCCAGGATAATCGGCAGGCCTATAACCCCAAAGCCCAAAAGAAATGTAATAAACTGATTGTGTGCGCCAAGTTGATAGTCCTCTTTCAAAATACTGCCCGATTTTAAATACATGGCTTTCATCTCAGAGCGTGTGTCTCCTGTTCCCACTCCGGTCCACAAGTTTTCACCTATAACCAAAAAGGCGTTTTTCCAGAACTCGAATCGTTGAGTAACAGAATTACCGCTGGGATTCCCGCCATTAAGGTACATATCGAACTCAAAAATAATCTCGTCTATTCTTTTGCGAATTCCCACTCTGCTATGAGCCGATGTTTTTCCTTCTTCAATGTTTTTTACATCTTCATCTGTAAGCGATGATATACCTTGATAATCTTTGTGCAAACCTTTTGAAGTAGCATATCTAAATAGGGTTCCAAACAGCGGCTGTCCTTTTTTGTCTAATCCGTGAATTGGAATGTTGCTTTTTTCGGCCCAGGCCTCAGAAGCTTCTCCATAATTTATATAATACCAAACAAAATAACCGCTTTCCAACTGCTTGTTTTGTGTTTGGTGCTCATATTCGTTTCCTTTTGCGGTATGTGTTGCTAGGTTGTTATACCAATCGGGCGATGCTATGGTGTAATATGACTTAACGCATTTAGCCGTATAAAACACGCCCGCCAAAGGCAGAACAAAAACCAGTGCCAGTGCTCCAACCTTTGCTAATGCGCCGGGAATTAGTCTCAAATAAACCATAACCAATATAAACAAAACTCCCACCAGCACCACAAACCCTGTTGCCGACTCAATAAGAAAAAGAAAATAAAACAGCCACACTATCACCGGAACGGCTATAAAAATCGTTTTTCTATAGTAAAAACTCAGGTATCCGGTAATAACAATCGAAAAAACAATGAATAAACTCAGCCTGACGTGAGACACAAAGATTGAAATATGCCTTATGTCTGATATTTCTTTTTTGGTGTGTAGCCATTCGTGGTGTACTCCAAAGGCAATAAATGTGCTGGCTATAGTGGATAGCGAGAAAAGCGCCAGAATCACGTGCAAATGAGCCCTGTTTATTTTTATTGCGGCAAAGGCAATGGGTAACGACAGCATGGGTAGTTTTACCCTCAAGTCGTGCATGGCATAATCATAATTACCCGTCCATATAAGGCCTACAACATGTATAGCGTAAATAGCTAAGGGTGGCCAAAGAAGCTTGTTGGTTTTAATTTCGGTTATTATTCGATTAAAAGAGCCTGTTATTATTACCACAGAAATGAGCCCGATAGAGCCCACACTCTGTAAAAACACTGACAAGGGCATGCCTACGGCTATTAAAGCCGTGAAAAATAATGTTATCCACTTGACCCCGGAAGAAGGAAACAAACCCATGCTCGGCAGTAAACGCTTATTTCGTGGGGTTTATTTTGCCCGAAAGAATTCCATTGTATGATTCCTTGTCGTTAAGCACTTTTTTTGCCTCGAGGATGAATGGGTCGTTTCCCAAAGAAAGCTCTATTCTTCCATTTTGATAATAGTATCGGGAAATTATTTCGTTTTCAAGCAATTCAATAATTTCCATTTTAAATCTTATCAAATCGTCCTTTTTTTCGGGGTGAAGGCTTTTCTTTAATTTTTCAAACTCTTTTTCTGCAACTTCATAATAGCGTTCATCGCGTGCTGTTTCGGCAAGTTTTTCAAGCATAATTTCAGAATCGGTTTTGTAGCTAAACTCCTTGGTTAAGGCAAATGCCATAAAATCTTCATATTCCTTTTCACTTAAAGAGAATTGTCTGACAGGAGGTATGCTTGGTGTTTTAAGCCTATACTGTGTAGCAAAATCAAAAATGATATCATTAATCACCAAGGCTTCTGAAAGTTTGCTGTAATCATAATCATCAATTTTTATGTCCGGGTCTACTCCTCTACCCTCTACCACCTCTCTGCCATTTTTTGTCTTAAACTTTTTTAGTGTTGAGTCGGCAAACTCCTTAACTTGTCCTCGCTCATCCCTATGAGAATAGTCGAGTTTTTGAATACATCTGCCGCTTGGTGTGTAATATTTTGCTACCGTAATTTTAAGTTTGTTGTTAAACTCTAGGTCTCTAGTTTGTTGAACAAGCCCTTTTCCAAAGGTGTTTTGACCAATAACAATTCCTCTATCTAAATCCTGGAGCGCACCGGAAACTATTTCGGAAGCAGAGGCAGAGCCCCCATCTACCAGCACTACTAAAGGAATGTCGATATCCAAAGGATTAAACATTCCTTTGTACTCTTTATTGTTTGTTTCTGTTCTTCCTTTTGTGCTTACAACCGTTTGCCCCTTTGCGGTAAAGAAGTTTACAATATTTACCGATTCATGTAAAAGTCCGCCGCCATTTCCTCTCAAATCGAGAACAAGATTTTCCATTGCTTGTTCTTCCTTGAGCTTTTGATAAGCCTCTTTTACGTTGGTTGATGCGGTTTGAGTAAATGAAGTAAGTTTGATAAACCCTGTTTTATCGTCAATCATCCCGTAAAAAGGCACATCGGGTATTTTTACCTGTTGACGAGTCAATTCCCTGACGATGGTGTTTTTCTCTCCCTCTCTTTTTACTTCTATAGTAAGTTTTGTTCCGGATTGGCCTTTTAGTATTTCACTCATTTCGGAAGTCGTCTTTCCTTTCACCGATTTTCCGTCAACTTTTAAAATTATATCTCCTGCCATCAGGCCTGCCATTTGTGCCGGAAATCCTTCATAAGGTTCTGATATTGCCACATATCCGTCTTTGGGTTTTATCAGGGCTCCTATACCGCCATATTCTCCGGTTGTCATAAACGTGTAGTCTTCTATGTCGGATTCGGGAATAAAATTGGTGTAAGGGTCTAAAGAGCGAAGCATGGCGTCTATTCCCGTTTTCATTAGTTCGCCAGGCTTGGTTTCGTCTACATAATTAAGCCCTATCTCCTTATACACAGAATTGAAAACTCTTGCGTTCTTCGTGATCTCAAAAAGATTGTCTGTTTTGGCAGATGGTTTAACGTATGCAAAAAAGGCAAAGGCTACTCCAGCTAAAACAAAAGTTTTAATGATCTTTCCTGCTGGTTTATGGGTGCTATTCTTCATTTTTTTTCGATTCTGAATGGGTGTTGACTTCTTGTTGTAAACGGGTTAAAATTAAGATTATTTTATCTCTGAATTCGTTAAAACTTGCCTTTTCATAGGTTCCGGTGTACACTATAAACACGGCCATTTTACTGTTGTGCTCTTTTAATGTTTCAATTAGGCGGTGTTTTTCCTGTCGCCAATTCTCTCTAAAAATACGTTTAATGTAGTTGCGTTTGACGGCCCGTTTTGTTTTTTTCTTGGGAACAGCAATAGCAACCTGCAAGTCAAAAGGTTGCTCTTTTACATGCAAATAAAGCACCTTAAACGGGTGAACAAACATGGGGTTCCCCTCGGTAAAAAGTTTTTCGATGGTTTTTTGGCTGCATAGCCTTTCGTGTTTTTTAAACGTTGCCGACACGGGGTAAAGTTAGTTGGTTTTTCGTTGTCTGCATAAATTCAACGCAAAAGCACGGAAGTATTCCGTGCTTTTGCGTTAGTAAAATTACTCGAGCGAAAAGGGTTAAACGGCAACCACTTCTAGTTCTTGTTGATTTAAATAGGCTACTATTTCGGGAAGCACCTCGCCTACTTCAGCAACGAAAGCACCATGGGTTTCCAGCCATTTCTTTGCTAGAATAAGTTCCGCTATTTTTATTTTCCCCACAACAATTTCGCTGTTTTGAAAGCCTATAGACGAAAAAGGCAAGGGCAGCCTGTTTTCGGCAAAAGCAGTTCTTATGTAAACAACCAGTTCTTTTTCATTGTCCAAATTGTATTTTGCTTGTTGTCTTTTCTTTTTGTATTCGTATTGATAGTTGTAGCTGTTAGCCGAAATATCGCTGAGTACAGCCGATCCGGTAGGGTGACTTCCTGCGCCTTTTCCTATAAAAAGTTGTGTGTCTGAAAAAGCCGCTTCAACCACTACAGCATTATATTCGTTGTTTATAGCACTTAGCGGATTTTCGTGCTTTATAAAATGTGGCAGAACAGAGAGTGAAACGTTGTTTTTTTCGCTGATTGCTGCCTGAGCAATAAGTTTTATTTTGAAATTACTTTTTCTAGCCACCTGAATGTCAGTCTGTGAAAGGTTTTCTATTCCAAAATTTAATACTTGTTCGGGAAGCGAAACCAGACCATAGCTGTGTGCTGCCAGAATAATGAGTTTATATTTGGCATCAAAACCTCCCACATCGAGGCGGGGGTTGCTTTCGGCAAAACCTAAATCCTGAGCTTGTTTCAACGCTACCGAATAGTCTAAGTTTTCTTCAAAAATTTTGGTTAAAATGTAGTTTGAAGAACCATTGAAAATACCCCTAACAGACTTTAAAGACTCGTTGTCATAGTATTCTTCCAATGTTCGAATTATTGGGATGCCTCCACAGGCGCTAGCCTCGTACAACAAGGCGGTGCCGTATTTTTTTTGTAGCTCTATGAGCTCTTCAAAGTGCTCGGCTATCATCTTTTTATTTGCGGTCACTACATTTTTTCCACCCGAAAGTGCTGCGCTTACAATCTCAAACGCTTCATTGGCATCATCAATCAATTCTACAACTAAATCTATTTCCGGATTTAATAAAATATCGTTTTTATCAAACGAAAAAAAATGTTCGGGAAGAGTCCGTTTTTTGTTTCTGTTTTTAACTACAATTTTTGTTATTTCAGATCTAAATCCTTTGCTATTGGCAAGCACGTGATACAATCCTTGCCCAACGCAGCCAAAACCAAAAAGACCTATATTAAATGACTTGCTCATACTCTTTTGTTGTTTGGTTTAAAAAACTAATGTATTTGGTTAATACTTGGCTTATTTTTTCTCCCTCTATCAAAAATCCATCGTGTCCATAAAGTGAGTCTATTTCTTGGTAAACGGCATTTTTAACCCGGCTTGAAATAAAAAGCGATTCTGAAGGCGGAAAAAGAATATCACTGCTGATAGAAATAACTACTGTGTTTGCCAAAATTAAAGACAACGCATTGTCTAGCCCGCCTCTTCTTCTTCCCACGTCGTGACTATCCATTGCTTTTGACAACACCCAGTAACTAAACGCATTAAATCTTGCTACCAGTTTTTCGCCTTGATGATTTTGATAGGAAATAGCCGGTTTTTCGCCTTCTTTTTCGGGGGCTTGGGTAACTTGATAGGTGTTATAGTTTCTATAACTCAACAGCGCTATGGCTCTTGCGGCCTTAAGCCCTTTATGCCCTGCGTCTTCAGTATAATTATACCAGGTTCTGTCTGCCTTAATGGCCAATCTTTGAGATTCATTAAAAGCAATTCCCCAAGGTGAGTGAATTGCATTGGTGGCCGCCAAAGCTAAATTTTTAATTAGTGTCGGCTCTTTTATAGCCCACTCTAATGCTTGTTGACCGCCTAATGAACCGCCAATTAATAGTTGGATTTCGTTTATATTCAAAAGCTTTCTGAGTTCAATTAAACTATTGACGATATCTCTTATGGTTAATTCAGGAAAGTCATGAAAAAACTGTAGTCCGGTGTCGGGGTTTACACTTAACGGCCCTGTACTTCCATACGCCGATCCCAACACGTTTGCACAAACTATAAAATGCTCCGAAGGTTTGAAAATCTTATCATCGCCAATCAAAGACCCCCACCAGTCTGAAGCGTCTGAATTTGCGGTAAGGGCGTGACAAACCCAAATTACGTTTGGCTTGTCTTCGTTAAGAGTGCCAAAAGTTTGATAAGCAAGGGTAAAACCGGGAAGAGTTCTTCCCGATTCTAACCCAAATTGCTGTTTGAAATGAAAGGTACTAACCATTAAAAAGCATGTTTAATTATTTTGTTCTAGTTTAATGCTGTTGTTTTCCGAAAACTGAATAAATTGCCTGCGTGCGCAAATACCTGAATCGGAAACCCGTATTCCGGCAGCACCATTTTTTAGTTTAAAAAAACAAAGGGGGAGCTCGCCGAATTGTTAGCGCATACAGCACATACAAAAACAGCAATTGTTTTTAAATAAAAGACTCTCCTCATCGTTGACACGACTTGCGGTTTGATTCTGAAAAATAGAAACTGTTTTCATTTTTGTTTAGTTTATTTTTCTGGTGTTTACCAGCCAGGAATTGGCACCTTTTCAAAATTTTTTTGAAGGTTGCCTGAGGGTTTTAGAGCCTGATCTCTCGCCTCATCTTAATAAACAAACAAATACCTCGCAGGAGGTAATTGATTGTGGCTACAAATTTATGGTGCTATTTTTTGTATTTCCAAATGTTTTTTGAATATTTTTTGTATGTGTCTGATTTTGTGGGTTTTATTTTTTTGTTGTGGTGTTAAATTTTTGTTATAATTTGTGTGTTGTGGCATATGATTTGTTAATTGTGATTGAAATTTTTAAAAACCAATCAAATGAAAAAAGTAGTTCTAAGTTTAGTGGCTGTTGCCACTATGTTCTCCGCAGATGTATTTGCTCAATACGAATACAAAATTGTAACCACCGTAGAATCAATTGTTCCGGGTGGGGCCGGTCGTTCGAGAATTATCGAAAACAACGGAGATGTTGATGTAGAAGCATTAACAACAGAAAGATCTTCGGGTAAAGACTCCAAACAAGGCCAGGTAAAAAGAAAGGATGTAAAAATTGATGAGCTAAGCGAAACAAAGCTGGTAAACTTTTACAGCATGGTTGGTATCAATTTTCAGAATATCGCCTCAAATGATGCTGTTATTACCGCTAAACTAAATCTTTTGTCGAAAGAAGGCTGGGAGCTTGCTTTTGTTACATCAGGGGTGGAAAGCGATGCCGGAAAAGACGATGGAAATGGTATTTTTATTACTCGTTTTGTGTTTAGAAGAAAAATCCAGTAAGCATTGCTGTTTGATAATAAAAAAGGGGCTTAAGCCCCTTTTTTATGGGCTTCATTTTTATTGGCCAATTGCCCACAGGCGGCATCTATGTCTTTTCCTCTGCTTCGGCGAATATTTACAACTACTCCCTTTTGCTCTAAGTAGGCGGCAAAAGCATCTACTTTTTCCGGGGCTGCTTGTCGAAATTCTTCACCATCAATGGGGTTGTATTCTATAATATTAACTTTTGACGGCACCTTTCGGCAAAAATTAATCAACTCCTGAGCATCTTGAAGTGTATCATTAAAATCTTTGAAAATAATATATTCGAAAGTCACCCGTGTCCCCGTTTTTTGATAAAAATAATTTAGTGCTTCTGCTAATGAATCAAGTGAATTGGATTCATTTATAGGCATTATTTTAGAGCGCTTTTCGTCGTTAGCCGCATGAAGAGATAGGGCTAGGTTAAATTTAACCTCATCATCGCCTAGCTTGGTAATCATCTTGGCTATACCTGCTGTACTAACGGTAATTCTGCGGGGCGACATACCCAACCCTTCTTCCGATGTGATTTTTTCGATAGACACTAATGTATTGTTGTAGTTGAGCAAAGGCTCTCCCATGCCCATATAAACAATATTAGACAGGGGTATATTATAGTTTTGTTCTGCCTGTTTTTTGATATGAACTACCTGATCAAAAATTTCATCTGCGCTTAGATTTCGCATTCGCTTTAATTTACCTGTAGCGCAAAAGCTACAGGTTAAACTACAGCCAACCTGAGAGGATATACAGGCGGTCATGCGCGAAGTTGTAGGAATTAATACCCCTTCTACTATGTTTCCGTCGGCTAATTTAAACGCTGATTTAATCGTTCTGTCTGAGCTGATTTGTTGATCTGCCACTGTAATAGCAAAAATCTCGAAGTTTTCTTCCAGCTTGTTTCTTAGCTCTTTAGAAAGGTTTGTCATTTCGGCAAAACTGTGTGCCGATTTTTTCCATAACCACTCATACACTTGTCGAGCTCTAAATGGTTTTTCGCCAAGTAGTGTCATCTCTCCAATAAGCTCGTTTTTGCTTAACTGCCTTATATCTTTCTTTTTGTTTTCTGCCACAGAGCAAAAGTAGGGAATTAGCGCACGTTTTCAATTTTACCGGAAGGATTTACAACCAACAAACCATGTTGATGAGGTTTTACGGGTTTTTGCTTTACTTTACCATGTTTATTTAGTGTTTTTACACCATTCCAATTTCCCCCACAGGCATTCATAATTGTTCCGTTAACAATCAACTTAGATTTTTTTTCAAGATATATTGTGCTTCCCTCAGGCATTGATAGTAAACAATTAACGGCAAGGGTTGCACCCCTTTTTAAAACCAAATCTCCAGGCATAACGTAGCCCCTTTCCCATGTTTTTCGACCTGAAACGTATGTGGTTGCAGATGCGTCATAAAGGCATTCTGTGCGGCATTTGATTTTGGCAGGCTCTGTATTGTAAGCCCTGTGAATATGGCCAACCTGTTTGGGCGAAAGATATCTTCTGCATAAATTATATCCCATAATATTATTGGAAACGCCTTCTTCATTACAGCTACAACTACAAAAGCGATCTGTTTTTGGCAAATCATCAAATTGTGGTCTGTCGGTGTGGAAAAGTCCTAGGCAATGTCCAATTTCGTGGGCAAGAAGCTGTGCTGTAGGGTAGGTCCCGGGGGGGCTCATATTGGTGAAGTTAAGGTAATAGGGTGACGGCCCACAACCAAATGCGCCATTATAAACGTCTGACCCCGTTAAAAAAATATGAATTGCTGAAGAGTCTGAGTCGGTATATTTTTGCCACAAATCGGGATAGCAATTTTTATCGTACTTCTGAAAATAGGTGAACTTGCCTAACTGAAAGTCATTCCTGAAAGACTCTTTGAGTATTACCTTGGTTTGTTTGTTTTCTGTATCCCATTCTGTATCTAAAACATGATACATTCCATTATTAAATCCTCCCTCAATAATTTGAATAGAGTCTGCAAGAGCTTTTAGCTTTTTGGCCTGATTGGTTTTTATGAAAAAAGCATTTTGTTCTATACTTATTGAGTCAATCTGCCAAGGCCACTGACGATTTATAAGCGGTCCGTAATAAAATCTTTTCCAATCAACTGAATCCTGATAAAATTTAATATCCTTTACGTTTAACCTTATTCTTGTGTCTGTAAAAAAAGGAATGTCTTTTGTGGGTTTCAATGTAGGCTGTTCTAAATACCTAAAAAAAACATTACAATAATACATTACGCTGTCTAAAAATCCCAACTCTCCATATGTTAAGTTTTTAGGCGTTTTTTTTGAGTGTTGAATAATATGAAACACCAGATTTACCCTAAGTAAAGGGACATCTTCCAGTGTAGTCTCGTCAAAGGGAGTATAGGGCTCAAAATCTAGGCACCTCTGGGCCGAAAGGCTATGAGCAGAAAAAAATACAACTAAAAAAATACAACAAACTTTCATTTAAAGAGCAATAATTCCTTCTGCCTCTAAAGATAATGAATCTAATTTTGCCTTGAGTGGTTTCATGTATTTCAAATAATCCGGAAGCTCTTTTTCTGCAATTGGCTCTGTTGCTTCGAATGTTTCTCTTCGGTGATCTATTTGCTGGCCATTTTTCCAAAACCTATAACAGACATGAGGGCCTGTGGCCAGTCCCGTGCTGCCTACATAACCAATTATCTGGCCTTGTTTAACGTATGACCCGGATTTTATGCCGTTTTCTATTTTACTCATGTGCAAATAGCCTGTTTGATAGGTTTTGTTGTGTTTTATTTTAACATAATTTCCATTAAACTTAGTAAAACCCGCCTGTTCAATTACGCCATCTGCAGTTGCCCATATAGGTGTGCCTGTTGGGGCGGCATAATCGGTTCCTAGATGTGCCTTCCACCGCTGCTGAACCGGATGAAATCTTTGTTGGGTATAACCGGAGCTTATTCTAACATATTTAATCGGTGCCTGAATAAAAAGGCGTTTCATGCTTTTTCCCTTTTCGTCATAATACGCAAGCTTTTCGTTTACCTTGTAAGGGAATGCGTAAAAGTCTTTTCCACGATGAACAAACTCCATAGCAATAATTTTGCCCATAGAGTAAGGCTTGCCTTCTATAGATTTTAATTCAAAAATAATCCGGCACTCATCGTTGGGTTGAAGTTTAAAGAAATCAATAGAGTATGCATAAACACCTGCAATATGTTCTACGAGTTCATTGGTTAGGTTTATGTTTTGAGCTCTAGACTGAAGTTCTTTGGATAGGCTTGAACCCTTCTCAATAGAAATCGACAAAGCTACGGTGTCAATGGTTAGCCCCCTCTCATTTTTGATAACGCGCAAAGAGTCTACAAAGTCAAACACTATAAATTCGAATGCGTTTTTGTCGTAGATAAAATACTGAAGTGTTTGAGCAGAGTCGTTTTTACAAAGCATGAGGTAATTGGCGCCTTCGGTAACATAATTTAGTTTTGCGCTGTCTTTTGCAATATGATAGGCCGTATTTATAAGCCCTTGGCTTATTCCATAAGGTGCAAGAATATGGCTCAAGGTCTGATTGGCCTCTACCGTCTTGCGGTGAACAACAAAACTGTCTAAAATGAATCCATAAGCCACTTCCGGAGCAATTGTATCAACTTCTTCGATAACCGGCAAAAATCCCATTTCATGTTCCGGATTATTACAACTAAAAAGTGTGATTAAAAACCCGAACACCCCCACTACTATTATCCTCATCAGCTAATTTTTCTATTAGTTTGGCATTGTTTTACCCCAACTGGCTAACTCTTCTTCTGACCATAGCTCCGGATAAAAAATTCGACGCTGAAAACGGGGGGGTAGGTATTTCTGCCAATTTGTTCCGCCTGTTGCCGCGATGTATTCGGGGTCTTTTTGTAAGTATCGTACGGCTGATTTATAATGCATCAACGGCCATACAACATTAACATTTAGGTCAAATTCTTTTAATGCGGCTATTATTTCCGGATTTGTTCGGTCTATATCAGCTAACGCTAAATAACGTTTCCACAAGTTTTTATCTGCTGCCCAATCTGCCAGCTCTTTTAACTGTGTGGAGTATTTTTGCTCAAATTGTTTTAAGGTAAGTGTTTTCTTTCCCGTGGCTAATTCTGTTGCTCCTTTCTTCCAGTAAATGTGCTCAAACATTTGATGAATGGAGTCTTTCGTCTGAATTTTTTCTTTTGCTGACTCCCTTACATCCTTGTCAATCAGATTAAAAAAGTCTGTTGCACAAATTTCAATCATTCTGTATTGTGCTGATTGAAAGCCACTGGCGGGGAGTAATGACATCCTAAACTTAAGAAATTGTTCTTTTTCCATTCCCTGTACCATTATCTCGAACGATCGGGTAAGTGAGCCAAAATAGCTGTTTATACGATTCAGTCGGGCTAAAAAAAACTCTCCATTTATGTTCTTTTGTTCTGCTATTTGTTTTAGTTCGTGAAGGCTTAATTTGAAGTATAATTCTGTTATTTGGTGATACATGATGAAAATTTCTTCATCAGGAAAACTGGTTTTCGGGTTTTGAAGGCTTAACAATGTATCCAAGTGGATATAGTCCCAATAAGTGAGGTAATCGGCATGGAGTAATCCATCCAAATATGAGGCTAAATCCTGCCCCATTGAGGCGAATTTTTCTTCCAATAGTTTTATGCGTTCTTCTATTTCTGGTTTAATAGACATGTAGGGTGTTTTTACTAGGCGTCTAAGGTAATAAGATTCTAGAAATAATTTCTGCATAAGCAACTGGATATGTTTATTTCGAATTTTGATATATTTTTAAACCATGAAAAACATTTCACTAACGGTAAATCAGGCTCGAGAAAAGATTCAGCGTTATTGCGCTTACCGAGAACGGTGTCAGTACGAAGTGCGTGAGAAGCTTTTTAGCTTTGGGTTGCACACAAATGAAGTTGAGAGTTTGATGGCTGAACTAATCATCGGTAATTTTTTAAACGAAGAACGGTTTGCACGGGCTTATTGCAGTGGAAAATTTCGAATAAAAAAGTGGGGGAAAAATAAAATTAAATCTAATTTAAAGGGATTACGAATTCCCGATTATTTAATTAAATCGGGGCTTACAGAGATTGATGGTGATGAGTATTTCTCTACGCTATGTGCGCTTGTGAAAAAAAAGTTTTCGTCCGTAACAGGTGCTGAATGGCAGAGGAAACTCAAAACAATTGCTTTTTTAAATGGTAAAGGATTCGAGACCGATTTAATAAAAGACGCTTTTTCGTTTATTGCTGAGCATCCTTAACACACCTGCAGGAAAATCCGGCCGTTTCGCCCATATAAAACTTTCCAATTTGGCTTATGTTGCTGCTTATGGTTCGGCTCCAATAATGATTTTTAAACGCTTCTGAGCTAGCCCAAAATACGGCAATGCTTTCTGCGTAATCAAAAACACTTTCGTAGCTTCTAACGCCTGAGGGCAGGGCCTCAAAGCCAATTTTGTTGCCACTCGTGTACTCTCCGGGCCATTTATTTGGGGCTTTGAGTAAATGTCCTTCATTCGTTCCCCTATACTCCATGCTATCTGCCTGAAGATTTGTCATACCGAGATGTAATTCTAGGCTCACCCAATCAGTGTTTGTGGGAATCCTCCACCCTTGTGGACACAAGCCTCTGGGGTCGATAACGGCAAGGGCGTTATATAATCTGCCATACAGTTGGAGCTGGGTTAAACTATTATTATAGCTTACCTGTGCCCCAACAGTTGCCTCAGCCCAAAGTGTACTATCAGTCAGGTTGGGGATAACATCTCCGTTTGCATACCTCGTTGTTTTAAGGTTTTCTGTTGTCCAATAGAGGCTCCCTATCTTTTTTACCTTGTATACGTTGCCATCAATATCATTTACTTGTTCTATTACCTCAACAAGCGGAGGTTCTGTTTTTTTACACGAAAAAAAAAATTCTAGTAACAAAACCAATATTATTTGCGATAGTTTCACTCTTCAAATCTAATAAAAAAAGCATTTACAGGGGGTGTAAAAATAAATTTATGTTCTTCAAAGCCAATAAACATGAAGTGTTTACAGATTTTAGTCGCTTAAAAGGATAATTAATTAGATAAGTTTCTTATTTTGGCAAACTGAACTACATTTGCACAATATTATTTTAAACCTAACCTATGAGCGCTCAAATTATTCTTGTTCCGACAGATTTTAGTAATGTAGCCAAAGTTGCTCTTGAGCATGCTACTAAATTGGCTCAAACAATTGGTGGTAAAGTTATTCTTCTTCACGTGGTAGCTAAAAGCACGGATGTTGATTCGGCTAAAAAAAGACTTGCCGAAGAAGAGCGGTTAGTTACCAAGTCTGACGCAAACATTCCGGTGAAATCAATTGTGAGAATTGGAAATATTTTTGACGACATTGGAGATGCCGCCAGTGAGCTTGGTGCGAAAATGATAATCATGGGGACTCATGGCGCTACCGGATGGCAAAAAATATCCGGTAGCCATGCATTAAAGGTTATTACTCACTCAACCGTTCCTTTTGTTGTTGTTCAAAACAAGGGTATTAAAGACTCTGGATATGATGATATTGTCGTTCCGATGGATCTCAATCATGAGACAAAACAGAAGCTTGATATTGTTTCTAATATGGCAAAATATTTCAACTCAAAAATACACGTAATTTCTCCTTACGAAACCGATGAGTTTTTAGTGCATAAGCTAAACGGAAACATTGCTTTTGCAAAGAAATTTTTAGGGGAAAAAGGCATTACTTTCACAACAAAAATTGCTGAAAAAGGAAAAAGTTTCACAAAAGAAGTTATTAAATATGCCCAAGAGGTGGATGCCGATTTGATTACTATTATGAACCTAAATCGCACCCATTTTTTGGGTCTTGGTGGTTCTGATGAACAAGATGTAATTGCAAATGAGGCAAATATTCCTGTTATGTGTGTGAACCCGGTGTCTACTACAGTGTCTAGCGGTAGTGTGTTGTTTAGTTAATTCCCCTCATTTTTATATTACAAAAAAGCCCTACAAAAATTGTAGGGCTTTTTTGTAACTTTTAGTTTATTAACACTTATTGGCGAGTAATTAAGAAACCCATGGGGTTTTATAAAAGTATAATGCTCTTAGCTTTACATCCATGAAACGTATCTTTTTTTATATACTTGTATTTCAATCATTCTTTTCGTTTGCCCAATTGCAGGGCGATTCCGAGACAGGTCTCCTGAAACTTAAAAAAGAAACTACCTACTGGAGTCGAGACAGCATACAAAAACGAAGCGAGGGGCACTTGAATGTAGCTGGCTTTTCAGCTATTGGGCAACGACAGGGAAGATGGGTGTTTTGGTATAAAAGTGGGAAGGTAGAAGAGGTGTCTAACTACGAAAAAGGGCAGTTACACGGCAGGGTTACCCAATATTACGAAAACGGAAAAATGAAAGTAGACGGGTACTTTAAGCACGGGCTGGCTGACAGTATTATGACTGCGTACTATTCTAACGGCAATATTGCCGAGAAGGGCTATTACAAACTGGGAGAAAAAGTAGGTAGATGGGAATACTTCTTTGAAAACAAAAAACCCATGATGGTTTTGGAATATATTTATGGAAATCCTATAGAAAGAACAATTGAGTATTGGAACATTAAAGGCGAACAGTTAATAAAAAACGGAAACGGAAAATTAATCGAATACTATACAACGGGTAAGAAAAAAATAGAAACAACATACACAAATGGGCTTGTAGATGGAGAGTATAAAGAGTGGGCCCCCGCAGGACATGTTTTTACTTCGGGAACATTTTCAAATGGGAAAAAATCGGGTAAATGGGAATATAAATTTAGGATTGAGGACCGCATACAGAAAATCGCACACTATCACAACGACACCCTTCATGGAGAGTATATACAGTATTTCGAAAACGACGTGATAAACATAAAGGGCAACTATAATTGGGGGCTAAAGCAAGGCTTTTGGCAATGGAAAACCAAAGAGAATATACCCGATATGGAAGGCAATTTTCAAGATGACTTACAGCAAGGCAAATGGACATATTATTACCCCAATGGTAATGTTTATTATACAGGTAATTTCGAAGCGGGTAAAAAACAAGGCCTGTGGGAGTATTTTTATAAAGACGGAAAAATCTGGAGAAAAGGAGAGTTTAAAGATGATTTAAGAAATGGGCATTGGACGGTTTGGTTCGAAAATGGAAACATATCTCATCACGGGAGTTACCTTGAGGGCAAGGAAAACGGCAAGTGGGAGTCGTTCTATGAATCGGGCAAGGAAAAAGACTTGGGATATTATGAAATGGGGCAAATGACAGGCGAATGGAAAGGCTGGTATCCCAATGGAAAAACATACTACGAAGGACCTTATACCCGAGACATGAAAACAGGCTACTGGAAATATTATTTTGACAACGGTAAATTGAGCGAAGAAGGCAGCTACAAAATAGTGAAAAAAACAGGAGCACTGGATGAGGCAATCTATGGGGTAAAAAGAGAATACGAGCAAAGTGATAAACACGGTAAATGGATAAGTTACAGCAAAAAAGATTACAAAAAAACGGCCGAAGGCAATTACTCAAAAGGGCGACAGGATGGCAAGTGGACATACTATTATCCGGGTGGCGTGATGATAGCCTACGAAAATTCGTACAAAGAAGGCAAACTTCACGGAAAAACAACCACTTATGGCAGGAGAGGGGAGAAATACACCGAGGTAAACTATAAAAACAACAAAAAGGACGGAGACACAATTATTTATGACAACAAAGGCCAAAAAGCAGCGCATTTTGTGTATAAAGACGGGGTGAAAATTAAGGATGAGATATACAACAAAAAATACGTTTACGGCAAAAAGTCGAGACTCTAAGCATAAACTTCAGCCTTGTAAAAAGTTCTAAATCACCAAAGGAAACTTGCAACCAAAGGAATAATTACTATATTTGCAATTGATTTTCGAATCTGAGGGGACTAAATGTCCCCTCTTTCGTTACTAAAAGTTACCGGAAATGATTAGTACAGACAGAATAAAAGCCTTAGCAGAAGAGCGACTAGCAGAGCTGGATAAAGGTCTTTTTATTGTTGAAATATCGGTGAGTCCTACTAATCAGATTTCGGTAGAAATAGATTCTTTCGAAGGAGGTGTTTCTATTAGCGATTGCGTTTCTGTGAGTAGAAACATAGAGCACAACTTGGACAGGGAGGTTGAAGACTTTGAATTACAAGTGTCTTCCCCTGGACTAACAAATTCTTTTAAAATAATGACTCAATATTACAAGAATGTAGGCAAACCTGTAAAAGTGCTGCTTATGGACGGCAGCAAGATAGAAGGAGAACTGGTGAGGGTGACAGAAGAAGCGATTGTGTTAAAAACTGAAGAAAAAGTGAGAGTTGAGGGTAAAAAGAAAAAAGAACTTGTTGTTACAGAACACGAATTAAGTTTTAATCAAATAAAAGAAACCAAAAAGGTAATACTATTCAAATAAACCAAAAATGGACAGTGCAAATCTAATAGAATCCTTTGCAGAGTTTAAGGAATTCAAAAACATCGACAGAGTTACGATGATGCGTATTTTGGAGGACGTGTTTCGCTCAATGCTGAGAAAAAAATACGGAACCGATGAGCATATTGACGTGATTGTAAACGTAGATAAGGGCGACCTTGAAATTTGGATGAACCGAGAAATTGTTCCCGATGGCAAGGTAGAGGATGAAGCAACTCAAATTGCATATTCCGCCGCCATTAAAATTGAACCCGACTTTGAAGTGGGTGAAGAGGTTTCTGAAGAAATTAAGATTGATGATTTTGGTAGAAGAAATATTTTAGCATTGCGACAAAATTTGGCTTCAAGAGTTCTTGAGCTAGAAAAGGACAATGTGTACAAAAAATATAAAGAAAGAGTAGGAGAGATAATTACCGGAGAGGTTTATCAGGTTTGGAAAAAAGAAATTCTTGTTTTAGATGATGAAGACAATGAACTTGTACTACCTAAAACAGAACAGATACCATCCGATTACTTTAAGAAAGGTGACACCATCCGCGCCGTTGTTACCCGAGTAGATTTAAAAGGAAACACCCCGGTTATCATCCTTTCGCGAACCGCTCCGGAATTCCTAGAAAGATTATTCGAACTAGAAGTTCCTGAAATATTTGATGGATTAATTACAATTAAAAAAATTGTGCGTGAGCCAGGAGAAAGAGCAAAAGTGGCTGTTGAATCATACGATGACCGTGTAGACCCCGTGGGCGCGTGCGTTGGCATGAAGGGGTCAAGAATACATGGAATTGTTAGAGAGTTAAGAAATGAAAACATCGATGTAATTAATTGGACTAGTAATATCCAACTACTCATAAGCAGATCACTTAGTCCGGCAAAAATTTCATCTATAGAGTTGATTGCGGAAGATAAGCGAGCAAACGTTTACCTTAAGCCAGACCAGGTTTCGTTAGCCATAGGAAAGGGCGGGCATAATATTAAACTGGCCTCAAAACTTACTGAATATACAATAGATGTATACAGAGAAGGCGCAGAAGATATTGAAGATGTAGATTTAGATGAATTTACTGACGAAATTGAAGAGTGGGTTATTGATGAGTTGAAGTCTGCAGGATGTGATACCGCTATGAGCGTTATCGATCTCGGATTTGACGAGCTTGTTAAACGCACTGATTTAGAAGAAGAAACCATTAGAGAAGTACTAAATATATTCAGAGCAGAGTTTGAATAGGCTTACTAAAAGCTTTTTTCGAGTACTTTTTCTATAAATTATAGAATGCACATAACAATATGGCAGGAGCAAGATTAAACAAAATAGCCAGAGAGCTAAACGTAGGTATTTCAACCTTGGTTGATTTTTTATCAACAAAAGGCATAGAAGTGGAAACCAACCCCAACACCAAAGTTGAAGGAGAGGCCTATGATTTGCTCATGGCTGAATTTCAAGGCGAAAAAGCCACAAAAGAAAAAGCAGAAGAAGCTAAAAATAAGCGAGAAGAAAGAATAGCCGTTTCTTTAAAACAAGAAGAACCGACTCCAATCGTAAAAGAGGAGCCCGCAAAAAAGGAAGAGAAACAAGAAGTAGCCCGAGTTGAAGTGGAAAGACCAGCCGGGCCAAGAATTCTCCACAAAATCGACTTAGACAATCTCTCCGGGAAGAAAAAAACAGCCCCCGTTGTACAACATGAAAAATCAAAAACAGAAGAGAACCCAAAGATTGAAGAAAAGCTCCCTGTTGTTGAAGAAAAAGTTGTAGCTGCAAAAGAAGAGGTTAAGGAAGAAAAAATCGCGATAGAAACCATTCGGGTAAACGCAGGAAAGCTTGCGGGAACGAGTGTAGTTGGAAAGATTGAACTTCCTGTGGAAAAAGCTAAAAAGCCCGGCTTTGAAAGACAATCTGATGCTGATCGAAAGAAAAGGAAGCGAATTAAGAAAGTAAATATTGAGGCCGCAGGAAAAACAGCCACTAAAGAATTTAAAAAAGCTAAAGGAGCCCCGGTAAAAAAAGAAGTGTCTAGCGAGGAAATTCAAAAAGAAATTAAGGAAACACTTGCAAGACTGAGCGGCACCGGGAGTAAATCCAAGGCAGCAAAACTAAGGAAAGCAAAGCGTGAGGCATTCGCTGAGAAGCGCGAAGAAGAGATGCTCCAGCAAGAGCTTGACAAAGCTATCCTTAAAGTAACAGAATTTGTTACGGTTTCAGAACTTGCCGCTATGATGGGTAAGTCGCCAACAGAAATCATCGGACTTTGCATGTCAATTGGGATTTTTGCTTCTATTAACCAGCGACTGGATGCAGAAACACTTGTTTTGATTGCCGAAGAATTTGGATATAAAGTAGAATTTGTCGGAGCAGAAGTTGCCGAAACAATTCACGAAGAAGAAGACATAGAGGAAGATTTAATACCTCGCCCGCCAATTGTAACAGTAATGGGTCACGTAGACCACGGTAAAACATCTTTACTTGACAACATTCGTAAAACGAATGTTACGGCAGGAGAAGCAGGAGGCATTACTCAACATATTGGTGCATATAGCGTTACATTGGAAGGAAACAGAAAAATCACTTTTTTAGACACCCCGGGTCACGAAGCGTTTACGGCAATGCGTGCCCGAGGAGCAAAAGTTACGGATATTGCTATCATTATTATAGCGGCTGACGATCAGATAATGCCTCAAACTACCGAGGCGATTAATCACGCTCAGGCAGCCGGTGTTCCTATGATTTTTGCAATTAACAAAATAGATAAACCTGGAGCAAATCCCGAAAAAATTCGCGAACAACTTGCCGCTATGAATATTCTAGTGGAAGATTGGGGAGGAAAGTTTCAGTGTCAAGAAATTTCTGCAAAAAACGGAATAGGTATTCAGGATTTATTAGAGAAAGTCCTGTTAGAATCAGAATTATTGGAGTTAAAAGCCAATCCAAACAGAAGAGCTGTCGGCACAATTATAGAATCTACCTTAGATAAAGGAAGAGGCTTTGTTACTACACTATTGGTAGAAAAAGGGACGCTTAAGATAGGGGATGTACTAATTGCCGGAGCAGAGTGGGGTAAAGTAAAAGCGATGACCGACGAACGGGGTGAGCGCCTACAGGAGGCGGGGCCTGCTGCGCCAGTTTCAATTTTGGGAATGAACGGATCAGTGAGCGCAGGGGATCGGTTCAACGTTATTGAAGACGAGCGTGAAGCAAAACAAATTACTACAAAACGCGCACAACTTCAACGTGAGCAAGGGCTTAGAACCCAACGTCATATTACATTGGACGAAATCGGGCGTCGACTTGCCATTGGAGACTTCAAAGAGCTAAATATCATTGTGAAAGGAGATGTAGACGGCTCGATAGAAGCACTTTCGGACTCATTATTGAAACTCTCTACTGAGCAAATTCAAGTTAATATCATTCATAAAGGTGTAGGACAAATTACAGAATCTGATGTATTGCTTGCTTCAGCATCAGATGCGATTATAATTGGCTTCCAAGTAAGGCCGTCGGCTACCGCAAGGAAACTTGCAGAGAATGAGCAGATAGACATTCGATTATACTCGGTAATTTACAAGGTAATTGAAGAAATTAAGGACGCGATGGAAGGAATGCTTTCGCCAGAAATTCAGGAAAAAATTACGGGTACAGCAGAAATACGCGAAGCGTTTAAAATTACAAATGTGGGAACGGTTGCCGGGTGTTATGTATTAGAAGGAAAAATTACAAGAAATAGCAAGGTTCGTATAATACGGGATGGAATTGTTGTTTACTCCGGAAACCTGGGATCTTTAAAGCGATTTAAAGACGATGTTAAAGAAGTTACTCATGGCTATGAGTGTGGATTGAATATAGATAAATTCAACGACATTAAAGTAGGGGACCATGTAGAAGCATACGAAGAAGTAGAGGTAGCTAGAAAGCTATAATTAAAATAAAATGTATAAAAAAGCATCGAAATTTCGGTGCTTTTTTTATTTCAACTTATCGTTATTCTTGTGTCGCAAAGTATCTCTATTGGTTTTTTTAGCCATGTTTTTTGCAATGGCTTCGCTTAAATCAACCCCCGTTTGATTTGCTAGGCAAACCAAAACAAATAAAACATCGGCCAGCTCATCGCTAAGGTCTTTTGTTTTGTCACTTTCCTTTTCGCTTTGTTCGCCGTATCTGCGTGCAATAATTCTGGCCACCTCTCCCACTTCTTCGGTAAGCATGGCCATATTGGTTAACTCATTAAAATAACGAACACCATGTGTTTTAATCCAATCGTCTACCTCATTTTGCAGTTGTTGTATTTCCATTTTATCAAATAGTTACACCAATAACCAATATATCATCAGTTTGTTCTTCTTTTTGCTTCCAGTTTTGATGAACGTAGTTCAGGTAACCCTTCCGATTCTAGTTTTGCAGCTACCTGCAGTATTTCCTTAAATCGGGTACGATTAAGTTTTTTATTACGATCACCACCAAATTGGTCGGCATAACCGTCGATAAAGATAAAAAGCTTATCGCCTTTTTCAACTTGAATTTCGTGCTGAATAAAACCCGAAGTTTGTTCATAGCTTCCAATGGGTTGCTTGGTGGTCTTTATTTCCTCAACCTCGTCCCCTCCGTTTCTTATAATCCAAAGAGGATTGTTTGCGCCGGCGTACTCAACCAACGCAGTTTTCCCATCAATTATACTCAACAAACAGAGGGCTCCATACCATCTCTCACCAAATAGTTTGATGACGAAAAAGACTCCTCTACAATCCCATTTACCGCATCTAGTATGGCAGCGGGGTGGGTTATTTTTTTATCCTTTACAGCTTCGTTCAGCGCATTTTGACAAACCACACTAAACATAGCTCCCGGCACACCATGTCCGGTGCAATCGGCAGCAGCAAACAAAATTTTGTTATTGGCCAATTCGGTTAACCAGTAGAAATCGCCGGCAACAATATCTTTAGGTTTATAAAAAGCAAAAGCACTTTCCACGTATTTGTGCATAACGTTGAATGAAGGCAACATACTTTCCTGAAGCTTTCGGGCATATTCTATGCTGTCTAAAACTTCCTGATGCTTTTTTTCAAGGCAATATTTGCTAATCTCACCTGTTCTTCTGATTGTTTTCTGCGGGTTATATCTCTTCCTAGGCCAACAATACTACCATACTTCATTTTTGGAAATATTCCATTGAATCCATTTAAAATCGCCGGTTGAGGTTCTAATTTTTCGTTCAAAACTCGAATCGCTATAGTTCAAGGAATCTAACAGGTATTTTATTTCTGCTATAGGAGATATCTCGACAGAATTTTCCGCATTTAACGAAAAAGACCACCAGGTAGTCCCAATGATTTCGAAGGAATCATAGCCCAGAATTTTTTTAACGGAACTCCCTGCATGGGTTATAACTCCACGCTTGTCTACTTCTACAATAAGTGTATTTAATCGCTCTAATAAGTGCTCGTCTAGCTGCACCATAATAATGGTATTTAATGATTCTGAAAAGGAAAGGAAAAAAGAGAGGGAGTTTAGCTTAGCTAAAAACACCTCTATAATAGAAGCACATACAACGCCACATGGCGTTAATATAATTTAGAGCGATATATGTTTTATTGTGCTTCATTTGAAATACTACGCTGCAAATGTATTTAATAGATTAATAATTGCAACATTTTTATTGCTTTATACTGAAATAACGATTAAGTAATTTACTAATAATAGCCCAAGTAACCCTTCTATCGAAAATTTACTACCTTCGCAGACGCAAAACATCAAAACGTAAAGAGCAAATGAACCCCCAGCGGAATGCAGTTCGAATTAACAAAGAAGTTTATAGAGGAACTTTCGCAAGCTATTGCCGAAGGTAACGATTCCTTTTTGCTCGAAAAACTAGAACCGCTACATCCTGCCGATATTGCAGAAATTTTAGAAAACACACCCACACAAGAGGCTCGTTACATATACAACCAATTAGAGGAAGAGCTTGCTTCTGATGTGTTGGTAGAAATGGACGAAGATTTTCGTGAGCGATTTTTAGAATTATTTACTGAAGAAGAAATTGCCGAGCAAGTAGACTACATGGATACTGATGATGCGGCAGATGTAATCCAGTATCTTTCTGATGAGCGAAAAGAGAGGGTTCTCTCACATATAGAAGACGCTGCACAAGCAAGTGATATTATCGACCTTCTTAATTATGAAGAAGATACCGCCGGTAGTATTATGGCCAAAGAGTTTATCAAGGTAAACGAAAACTGGTCAGTTGCGGTATCCATACGCGAAATGCGAAAACAGGCACAGGAGATTGAACACGTTTACAACATTTATGTGGTTAACGATTTAAATATTCTACTGGGAACGCTCTCACTGAAGAGTTTGCTTTATGCCTCGCCTAGGCAGTTAATAAAAGAACTTTATTCGCCTACGGTTCGTTCGGTAAAAACAACTGACTCCACAGAGTATGTGGCCAACCTTATGGAAAAGTATGATTATGTGGCTGTGCCGGTGGTAAATGAGGAAGGAGTGCTTTTGGGCCGAATTACCATTGATGATGTGGTTGACGTAATAAAAGAAGAGGCAGAAAAAGATTACCAGATGGCCAGTGGTATATCCGAGTCGGTAGAATCCAGCGATAGTGTTATAACTCTTTCCCGGGCAAGGCTCCCCTGGCTATTGATAGGAATGACGGGAGGTATTTTGGGTTCGCAAATTATAGGTGGTTTCGAAACACAAATTCAGCTTTATCCCAAAATGGCAGCATTTATTCCTTTGGTTGCAGCAACAGCCGGAAATGTTGGAGTTCAAGCCGCAGCTATTGTAGTGCAAGCTATTGCAAATAACACTATACATGCTCAAACAACATCCAACAAGCTAATGAAAGAATTAGGTGTCGCCGCACTTAACGGAGTGGCGTGTGCGCTTATCATATTCTTCTATAATATGATGATGGGAGAGCCTGTTAAATTAGCTTTAACTGTAAGTGTTGCGCTTATATCGGTAATAACATTTGCTGGTGTTTTCGGAACATTAATTCCATTGCTTTTAAACAGTAGAAAGATCGACCCGGCCGTTGCAACCGGCCCGTTTATTACCACAATGAACGATATCTTTGGCTTACTTCAGTATTTCTTTATCGGTTGGTTAATCTATTTCTAAAAACTTATGCGTGTACTAGTTATAGATAAACTGGACGAGACGTTGGAGAAACAATTCGTCAATCACGGTTGGATTGTTGAAACAGATACCACCTCGCCTAGGGCAATAATTGAAAAAAAACTACCGCTTTTTGACGGGGTTATTGTGCGAAGCCGCTTTCCTATTGACGCCGCTTTTATCGACAAAGGAGTCAACCTGAAATTTATCGGTCGCCCGGGAGCGGGTTTGGAGAATATTGATACCGCATATTGCGAAAAAAAAGATGTTCTCTGCTTTCGCTCGCCCGAGGGAAATTGTGATGCTTTGGGAGAACACACACTGGGAATGCTTCTGGCTTTGCTCAACAAGTTCAGGCAAGCCGACAATCAGGTAAGGCAGGGCATTTGGGATAGAAAATCCAATCGGGGAACAGAGCTCGGTAGAAAAACGGTGGGGATAATCGGCTACGGCTATATGGGAGCAGCCTTTGCCCGGCGCCTCACCGGATTTGGAGTTCATGTATTGGCTTACGACAAGTACAAAAGTGGATTTGGTGACGAATACGTCAAAGAAGCTACACTTGAGCAAATTCAAGAGAAGGCAGACATAGTAAGTGTACACACCCCTCTTACTCCAGAAACGGAGGGAATGGTCAATTTGGCATTTTACAAAAACTTCAAAAAATCAATTGTAATTATAAATACAGCCAGAGGAGGCATCCTAAAGTTAGATGATTTGGTGGAGGCAATGCAAAGTAATTTAGTGTGGGGTGCCTGTTTAGATGTGTTGGAATACGAAAACAGCTCTTTTGGGCTTACACTTGATACGCACCAAAAAACATGGGATTACCTCAGGCAATCAGATAAAATTATTTTGACTCCTCATGTGGCGGGAATAACCCATGAAGGAGAATATAAAATGGCTTACTTTCTAGCCGAGAAAATCTTGGCTCATTTTGAAATAAAAACCCCCTGAAACAAATGTTTCAGGGGGTTTAGTTCATGCTCCTGTTTTTTTACTTATTCACCACCAATCGTTTTACCGCCACGCCTTGTTCAGTAACAAAGCGAATGGTATATACTCCGTTGGCTAAATGGGTTACTTCTCTAACAACTTTGCTGGCAACAATTCTTTCGGAAGAAATTAGTTGGCCATTTGCATTGTACATTTCAAGAATACCATTTGAACCCACTTCGATGTTGATGATTGAATTAGTTGGGTTTGGGTACAACTCAAATCCACCAACAGCCAGTTCGGTTAATCCTACTACAGAATTTACTACAAACGTGTAAGTCACATCGCAGCCGTTTCCATCAGTTACAGTTACTTCGTAAGTGCCCGGAGCTAATCCTGAAATATCTTCTGAAGAAGAGGTATAGCCACTAGGCCCCGTCCATACAAAAGAGTAAGGAGCTGCACCACCGATTACAGTAATATTAATTGCACCATCATTTACAGTAGTAACACTTGTAATGTTGGCAGTAACAGAAACTTCAGATATAACTTCAATGGTAAATGAACAGGCAGAAGTGTTACCGGAAGCATCTGTAGCAGAATATTCTAACGTTGTAATTCCAACAGGGAACATGTCGCCTGAAGTTAAGCCTGTGGCATCGGTTTGAACAACAGTTAAATTCGTAGAACCGCTGCCAATAGAGCTTAAAAACTCAATTACAATAGCTTCAGTTTGATTATTATCAATATAAGCCCCCCCGTTACCGGCATAAAGCAAGTAATAAATTCGTGTAGTTGCACCGATACCAACTACTTCATGAAAATCGTCATCTGTGTTTGTAGCAAAGTTATGAGACGCGCTTGTATTAGCCGGAATAATCATCACGTGGTTAATTGAAGGGTCAAAAGCATTGTAAACACGCTTGACAAACACATCATAATCCACTCCGCCAACTGTTACAGAAAGTACAGCCCCGTCGGCAGAACCGGAACCATCGGCACCATTATTACCTGTGATGAAGAACGTAGAAACATTGTCTAAATCGGCAGCCATTATAAACATTGCGGGGTTGTTGCTATAGGTTGCGCCACCTGCAACGTAACGAGTAAAGTACTGTCCGGTAGTTCCAAATGCAGAAGAGGTAAGAATAACACCATCAGAATAGTTAATATTGGACTGATAGTTCGTATTCAGGTAGTTGCCTCCATCGTACATATCATTACCTCCATCACTTATATGGTTGCCGTTAACCCCATTTGATCCATCCATAGCAAACACATATGAATTTGGAATAGTATTAAGTACATCGGTACTGTTTGCATCGAAATTTGCTAACACATCAGCCAAATCAGGAACTCCTGATGCTGAACAATTGTCTGTTGCTGTAGGTGTAGCGTAAGTAAAAGGAGCGCCACATTGACCGGGTAATGCATTGATAGAAATGCTAACGAATGGGCAGGTAATTACCGGAGGAATTGGATCGATAACTGTTACATCTTGAGTAGCAGTTGCCGTATTGCCGGAGTTATCTGTTACAGTCCACGTGATAGTAGTTGTGCCTGCAGGGAACGCTGTTGGGGCGTCATTAGTAACTGTAGCAACGACACAGTTATCAACAGTTACAGGAGTACCTAATGAAACATTAGTTGCTTCGCATGAACCGGGGTCAGAGCTAACAGATACATTAGCAGGAGCCGTAATAGTAGGGCTGGTTGTGTCACCTAATGTAATAGCCGCACAAACTCCTGTACAACCTACCTCACCTCTAACATAGTAAGTTGTAGTAGCATTAACTGTTACGTTGATACTTGTTCCGGTGCCTTCAGGAGTTCCTCCACATGATCCGCTATACCATGTCCATTGCGTGGCATCGTTTAGGTTGCCGGCAGTAATGGTAAGTGTAACTGGAGTATTGTTCCCCGGGCAGAAGTTATTGGTAGAGGCAGAAACTGTTGGGATATCAGGAGCCGTACACAACAAAATATTTGCTGTATAATGAAAAATATTATACCACAAATTTGTAGCCTCAGAATTGGGTGTGTGGAAGTTAGGAGAGGTAATACCCCCAAAAAACACGACACCGCTACCCCAGTATTTATTAGCTAGTATAGTGCCGGCATCACCGGTCAATAATATTCCTAATCCAGTACCTGTAATGGCCGCATGACTGTATGAGTTTCCGGTGTACGAGGTTGCTGTAGGAAGATAGGGGCCAAGAAATATCGGGTCGTTTACATTCACTGCAACCGCAGGAGTTGAAAACCCGGGGTATATCAATTGAGTGCCACCAAAGCCCAAGTTTATATTTCCTCCTTGGTTGGGAGCAGAGTTGATAAATAATCGCCCCCCATTGTTTACCCATGTTTCTATGGCAGACAAATTATTTGTTAGGAAAGTATTAAGCGCATTGGCATTTCCATCACCCCCCTCAAGCATAACAAAACATACATTAGGAGCGAAAATAGTAGCTGCAGCAGTAGAGAAATTGGCCTGTGTCCAGTTAGGAGCGCCAAAAACATTGGTCATAGCAGTTTGGTTGAACGTTTGCCCCCAAGGATTACTGTCAACCACGTAATAGTTGTTTGTGCATTGAGCCTGCACATTACTAAATGACCACAAGAAGGTCATCAATAGCAAAGAGTAGAGTTTTTTCATTTTTAGTAGATTATGGTAATTATTTTGCAAACCTATGACAAAAACTGTCACATTATACGGGTGCCCGAAAATTTCATGTTTATTTAGCAATAAAATAAAAAAAAGGCGTGGTTGATATCGGACATATTTAATTAACTATTTATTTGTTCACACGCCGCTTCAACGCTGAACCTTGCTCATTTACAAAAAGATACTGATGTACTCTTCGGAGGGCATCTAATGTGAATATTCATTCACGTAGCAAAGCATATTACTTCAATTATTACCTTTACCCAGTGATATCCAAAGAAACCATAGATAAGATTTTCGAAACAGCGCGAATCGAAGAGGTTGTTGGTGAGTTTGTCGTGTTGAAAAAAGCAGGCTCCAACTACAAGGGGCTTAGTCCTTTTGTAAACGAGAAAACTCCCTCTTTTATGGTTTCGCCCGCTAAGCAGATTTTCAAAGATTTTTCCTCAGGCAAAGGAGGTAGCGTGGTTACCTTTCTGATGGAGCACGAGCAGCTGAGCTATCCCGAAGCACTCCGATGGCTTGCTGCAAAGTATAATATAGAGATAGAAGAAGATCAGGTTCCTGAAAATTTCCAAGAACAGCAAACTTTGCGCGAAAGCCTTTTTGTGGTAAACAGCTTTGCTCAAAAATATTTTTCAGATCAACTCCTACAATCAGATAAGGGTAAATCGGTAGGTCTCAGCTATTTTAAAGAGAGAGGATTCAGGCAAGACATCATCGAAAAATTTCATCTTGGTTATTGTCCCGAAGAATGGGACTTATTTACCCAACATGCGCTGCAAAACGCATTTAAAAAAGAGTTTTTAATTACGACCGGCTTAACTAAACAGACCGAAGGCGGTAAGCTGTATGACTTTTACCGCGGAAGAGTAATATTTCCAATTCATAATATTACAGGAAGGATTGCCGGTTTTGGCGGCAGGGTACTGAGGGGAGAAAAAGAAACCGCCAAATACATAAACTCTCCCGAATCAGAAATATACAATAAGAGTAAAATACTCTACGGGATGTACTTTGCTAAAAAGGCTATTGTATCCAAAGATATTTGCTACTTGGTGGAGGGCTATACCGATGTAGTCTCCATGCATCAGGCGGGGATAGAAAATGTGGTGGCCTCTTCAGGCACGGCACTTACAGAAGATCAAATACGATTAATCAGGCGTTACACCCCTAATCTTACTATAATTTATGATGGCGACAGCGCGGGTATAAAAGCAGCAACGCGAGGGTTGGACATGGCGCTGAAAGAGGGTTTGAACATCAGAGCAGTACTGCTGCCCGAAGGTGAAGACCCTGACTCTTTCAGCAAAAAAGTAAGTGCCACGGAATTGGAAAACTTTATCACTTCCAATTCCAAAGACTTTATTCGGTTCAAAACCGAACTTATGCTTACAGAAGTAAGCTCCGACCCAATTAAAAAATCGCAGCTTATTCGCGAAATAGTAGAGAGTATCGCCCTTATTCCCGATGCTATTTCACGTTCCATATACATAAGAGACTGTACCACTTTGTTTGATATTCCCGAGCAGGCCCTTATAAACGAATTGAACAAAAGGTTGCGTAATAAAATTCGCAAAGATGCTCCCGGTTATGAAGAAGTTATTATCTCAGAAAACCCACTTGTTCATAAAAAGAAGGCCGAGTTAGCAGAAGATGTTCTCCATCATCAAGAGGTCGATATTCTACACAAATTACTGAATTATGGCACTCAATCTATAAGCATATCGATTATAGATGATGAGGGGAAAGAGATAGGGGTAGACATGCCTGTTGCCCAATTTATTATAAACGAATTGGTGGTAGACGAAATAAAATTGACAAATCCAGTTTATCAAAAAATTGTTGATGAATATCAGCGAGCCATAGAAGGGGGAATAGTTCCTACTGTGCAGCATTTTATCCAAACCGAAGATACAGAAATAAGCAACTGTGCTGTAGATTTAACTTCAAGCCCCTACTTGCTTAGTCATAATTGGCAAAACAAGCATAAAATCTATCCGGAAACAGAAGAAATGAAATTGAAGCGGGCAGTAGAAGAAGCCGTGTTTACTTACAAATTAAAAGTAGTAAACCAAATGAAGGAGCAGTTGCAAGAAGAACTTAAAACTATTTCTGAAGAAGACTTGGTCGATAATTTAGAAAAGCAAAAGTATTTACAAGAAGTGATTAAACTCATTTGCCAAAAACTGAATATTGTAATTACAAAATAAAGAGATGGACATACTTTACTACAAATTATTTGATATATGGGAGATTCACTTTATGCCCATTCACTTTATACTCATCTTTTTAGTAGTGGTTGGATACAGGATTGCGCGCAAATACATCAGAAAAAACCTACGCCCCATACTTCAGGATCAAAGTCTTAAAATCGATGGTAAGGAAATTGCACTTTATCGCTTAGTTATGCAATTGTTGCAGGTAGCCACGGCATTTTTGGTTTTTTACTGCCTCACGGTAAAAAATCCAGCAATAAGTCTGGATATTATCATGCAAACAGAGCTGTTTAAAGCCAACACGTTTAAAATAACAATAGGGCAGATTGTATTCATTATTGTATTGTTTTTCGTTGCGCGAGCCATTATAAACATCATTAAAATATTTATGGTTCGGGCTATGAATCGGCGCAAAATCGAAGACGAGACAAAACGCTACACCCTGCTCTTGCTTACCAAGTTTTTAATCTATTTTATCGTCACCGTTATCGGGATAAAAAACTTGGGAGTTGACATCACTTGGTTGATTTATTCTTCTTCTGCTTTGTTTGTTGGTTTGGGATTGGGTCTTCAAACGATATTCTTAGACATCATGTCTGGGTTTATTATACTTTTTGAAGGCACCATTAAAATCGGCGACATTATCGAAACGGATAACATGGTGGCTCGTGTAAAAAAAATCAACATCCGAACATCGTTGGTAAGAACCCGAGACGGCATATTAATTACGGTACCAAACTCCCGATTTACCAAAGAAAATATTATCAACTGGTCAAATTCGGACACGCTTACCCGCTTCAAAATAAATGTGCGGGCTGCCTTTGGCTCCGATACTTCATTGGTTAAAGAATTGCTTCACCGTGCGGCACTGGAGCACCCTGCTGTAGATAAGCGGAGTCATGTTCAGATATTTTTATCCGGTTTTGGTGAAAATGCATTAGAATTTGAACTTTATTTCTGGGCAAACAAAAAATGGGAAATTCCGAATGTTCAAAGTGATATTCGCTTTAGAATAGACCAGCTTTTCAGAGAACACAATGTTACAATCCCCTATCCCCAGAGAGATTTACATATTAAGTCAAACCAAGGGTTGTAGATTATTTCTTTTCAATCTCGGCAGCCATGTCAAGCACTTGGCTTTCTAAAGTTTTTTTGTACTCGGCAATTCGGTTTAGGACTTCGATATCTGAAGCTCCGATAATTTGAGCAGCGAGAATCCCGGCGTTTTTGGCAGCATTCAATGCCACAGTAGCCACGGGCACCCCGTTGGGCATTTGCAGAATGGATAGTATAGAATCCCATCCGTCAATAGAATTACTTGATTTTACAGGAACCCCGATAACAGGCAAAGGAGTGAGTGAAGCCGTCATCCCCGGCAAATGAGCGGCACCTCCTGCTCCGGCAATGATTACTTTAATACCTCTCTGATGCGCTGTCTGAGCATACTCCACCATACGCATGGGGGTACGATGAGCTGACACGATAGTAAGTTCAAAATCGATTTTTAGTTCTTTTAAAACCTCGGCGGCTTGCTGCATTACAGGCAAATCGCTCTTACTTCCCATTATAATTCCTACTTGAGCCACGGTTGATTTTTTTTTGTAAAAGTAACTATTCTGATTCAACGAGTTTCCCTTTTTCGTAATTCGTTTCCCGCTCCACTTCCCCCAACGGATTGAACATGGTAGCTTTTCCGTTCAACTCCCCGTTTTCGTAATACTGCTTGAGGTAAATACTCCCGTTCGGATACCAAAGGATATACTCTCCATGCAATACCCCGTCCTTGTAATTGATTAGTCGTTCTTTTGAGCCGTTTTTATAAAATCCTTCAACAAGGGTAGTCTTTCCGTGGTTTATGTGATAAATTACTTTAACGCTGTTTTGGTACTCCACGGCCAATCCGCTATACTTTTTATTATTCAAGCTATGCGTTAGCGGATTTTTGTTTTCCAATAAAATTTCAAGCGCCTCATACGGCACTTCGGGGGTAGAGCAGCTTGTAAAAAGAAGCGGCAACAATACAATAAAAAAAGCCTGTTTCATAAGGCGCTAAGGTAAGTCGAAATGCTTGTTTTTGAAAAAAATTACACCCCAAGTAGTGTATTTTCCTGTACTTTTGCCCGTAGATATGGGCGACTCTAACAAAAAATACCTTGTGCTTATCGGCATTGCCGCTCAAATGGGGATAACCATTTTTTTGGGAGCCTACTTTGGAAATTTGCTCGACGAAAAATACCCTTCCAACAAGAAATGGTTCACGATGGGGCTTACTATTTTTGCTGTAGTCGTGGCGCTATACGCGGTACTTAAACAAGTTAACAAAATCAATGAAAGCGAAAAATAAACCTCCCCTACAATTCCTTTTTTATGCCTCGCTCATCCTGCTTCTTTTAGTAGCATTTTTCATACAAACAGCCTTCTCTCATTTTCCTGTTAATGAAAACAAAATCGTCGCGGCATACCTTATCAATGCCGTTATGGCCTTTGCCATATTTTTCATTATCGACCGGCTCAAAAAAACAAGTCCCGGCATACTGGGCTTTGTGTTTATGGGTGGTAGCGGATTGAAGTTCCTGGTGTTTTTCGCCGTGTTTTATCCGTTTTACAGCGCCGACGGCACTATTTCGAAAATAGAATTTCTGTCCTTTTTTGTCCCGTACTCTCTTTGCCTGATTGTAGAGGTGATATTTCTATCCAAATTACTTAAAAACTGATTATTAGTACATTCCCTGCTTAGCGGAAATTTTGAAATATAAATTGGTGGTTTTTCTTTTTGTATGTGAAATAAATCGATACCTTTGCGCCGATTTTTTCAAGCCTAATTCTTTATTGAGGGATATGTTTAGACCATTAGTTGCCTTATTTTTCATCATTGCCTTGTCGCCTTTTTGGCTCTCGGCAGGAGAACACAATCATACAAATCAGGGTGAAGAACGAGATATTAAAGCAGAGATAAAGGAAGACATTAAGCACCACCTTTTAGATGCTTATGATTTTCATCTTTGGACAGACAAAACTACCGGCACACACGTAAGTTTCCCACTGCCCGTAATTCTTATAGATGGTGGACTCCATATTTTTTCTTCTTCCAAATTTCACCACGGAGAAGAAGTGGTTGAATCAAAAGGAAACTACTACAAATTATACCACAACAAGATTTATAAGACCGATGCCGAAGGAACTATCCAATACGGCGAAAATCACCATGTTCTGAACGAAAAGCCCCTCGATTTTTCGATTACCAAAAATGTGTTTATGATTATGCTTATCTCGCTGATTATATTTTTGATGTTCAGGGGGATGGCAAAATCCTATAAAAAGGGAAACGGTTTGCCAAAAGGCATCGGACGCCTGTTGGAGCCTATTGTGCTCTACATTCAGAATGACATTGCTATTCCCAACATCGGGAAAAAGCACTACAAACGATATATGAGCTACCTGCTCACTGTTTTCTTTTTCGTGTGGATTGTGAACTTATTCGGTCTTACCCCGCTGGGAGTAAACGTAACCAACAATATCGCCGTAACCTTCTGCCTGGCGATACTCACATATCTGATAACAACCTTCACGGCTAACAAAGACTATTGGCTACACATTTTTTGGATGCCGGGAGTGCCTGTTCCGATGAAAATAATTTTAGCCCCTATAGAACTTTTAGGTACCTTTATCAAGCCTTTTTCGCTAATGATACGTTTGTATGCAAACATCACGGCAGGGCACGTTGTACTGATGAGCATCATCGGAATGATGTTCGTTTTCAACAACTGGTTAGGAAGCTCAATGTCGTTTTTTCTGGCATTTGCCCTTTCTATACTGGAATTGCTAGTAGCCGCCTTACAGGCTTACATTTTCACTATGCTGTCTGCCCTCTACTTCGGTTCGGCAGTAGAAGAGCATAGCGAACATCACTAATTATGGATTTATTAACCAACAAATACAAGTAAATTATGGAAATTCCAGCAATCGTAGGAGCAGGTTTAGTAGTTATCGGTGCCGGTATCGGTATAGGTAGAATAGGCGGTTCAGCAATGGACGCTATTGCTCGTCAACCTGAAGCTACCGGAAAAATTCAAACAGCAATGCTTATCGCAGCAGCGCTTATTGAAGGTATCGGTTTCGCTGCTCTATTTGCAGTTTAATCTTTTTCAATCAAGCCGTAGCGGTTGGCTACGGCTTGATTGAAATTTTTGCCCGTAAAAAATAAACGACAATATATATTATGGAAAAGTTAATAAGTGAATTCTCGGTAGGCCTGTTTTTTTGGCAAGCAGTGCTTTTTATCGCATTAATTTTCTTACTCAGAAAATTTGCTTGGAAGCCTATTTTGAATGCCGTTAATGAGCGTGAAGAAAAAATCAGCAGCGCCTTAGAAATGGCCGAAAAGACCAAAGTAGAAATGGCTCAACTCAAGTCTCAAAATGAAGATTTGATGAAAAAAGCACGTGAAGAAAGAGACGAAATTTTGAGAGAAGCACGCGAAGCCAAAGCCAAAATGATTGAAGAAGCCAAAGGCTTGGCTCAGAAAGAAGCCGACAAAATGGTAGCTCAAGCACGCGAAGCCATCAAAAACGAAAAGTTGGCCGCCATTTCCGAATTGAAAAACCAAGTAGCTACCCTCTCAATAGAAGTTGCAGAGAAAATTATCAAAGCAGAACTTTCTAAAGACGGTAAGCAAAAAGAACTTGCTCACAATCTGGTAGAAGAAATCAACCTGAACTAATACCAAGCGATGAAAGAAACGAAAGTAGCCACCCGATATGCCAAGTCTTTGATAGGCTTAGCTAAAGAACGTAACGAACTCGATGCGGCCTTTCAGGATATGGAAGTGGTATTAAAAGCTTGCCAAGACAGCAAAGACCTGAGGGTGTTTCTGAACAGTCCGGTGGTAAACGCCGACAAGAAGAAAAACGTACTCAGCAGTATTTTTGCCGGAAAAATAGGAACTCTTTCCTCCGGATTTATCCAGATTATCACAAGCAAAGGAAGAGAATACCTGTTGAGCGAAATTGCCTCGGAGTTTATCCGTCAGTACAAAGTGTCGAAGAACATCACCGAAGCACGTGTTACCTCTGCCGTTCCGTTGGATTCCGAAGTGAGAGAAAAAATACTTGCCCTCATTCACAAAACCACCACCGGAGAAGTTGAAATCAACGAAGTGATAAATCCCGAAATCATTGGTGGATTGGTAGTTCAAATTGGCGACAAGCAAGTAGATGCCAGCATTAGAAAAAAATTAAATGAGCTGAAGAAAGAATTCAGCAAGAACCTATACGTCCCCGAATTATAACTTTTTAAAATTTAGAGAAAATGGCTGAAGTAAAAGCAGCAGAAGTATCAGCAATACTACGCGAACAACTAGCAGGATTAAAAACTGCAGCAGAACTGGAAGAAGTAGGTTCTGTACTACAAGTGGGTGATGGTATCGCCCGTATCTACGGACTATCGAGTGTACAAGCCGGTGAGTTGATTGAGTTCGACAACGGACTGCAAGGCATCGTGATGAACCTCGAGGAAGACAACGTAGGTGCCGTACTTTTGGGTAAATCTGCCGGAATTAAAGAAGGTGATACGGTTAAAAGAACCGGTAAAATCGCTTCGATAAAGGTTGGAGAAGGAATGGTTGGAAGAGTTGTAGATACTTTGGGACAACCTATTGATGGGAAAGGCCCTATAGAGGGAGAAACTTTCGAAATGCCACTTGAACGTAAAGCCCCGGGAGTAATTTACCGTCAGCCGGTAAATGAGCCACTTCAAACCGGTATCAAAGCAGTTGACGCCATGATTCCTATCGGTAGAGGTCAGCGTGAGCTTATTATCGGCGACCGCCAAACGGGTAAAACCACGGTTGCTATCGATACCATCATCAACCAAAAAGAATTTTACGAAGCAGGAGAACCTGTGTACTGTATTTATGTAGCCATCGGGCAAAAAGGCTCTACCGTAGCAGGTATCGTTAAAACACTTACCGATGCCGGAGCAATGGCCTATACTACTGTAGTAGCAGCCAATGCTTCTGACCCTGCTCCGATGCAGTTCTACGCTCCATTTGCAGGTGCTGCTATTGGTGAATATTTTAGAGATTCAGGTCGCCCGGCGCTTATCGTGTTCGACGATTTGTCTAAACAAGCCGTTGCCTACCGCGAAGTATCGCTTCTTCTTCGCAGACCTCCCGGACGCGAAGCTTACCCCGGCGATGTATTCTACCTACACAGCAGACTACTGGAGCGTGCGGCTAAAATCAACGCTTCCGACAGTATTGCCCAACAAATGAACGACCTGCCCGAATCCATCAAGCACTTGGTAAAAGGCGGCGGATCATTAACGGCGCTTCCCATTATCGAAACGCAAGCAGGCGACGTTTCTGCCTATATTCCTACCAACGTGATTTCTATTACCGACGGACAGATATTCTTGGAAACCAACCTATTTAACGCAGGTATTCGCCCAGCTATCAACGTAGGTATTTCTGTGTCGCGTGTGGGTGGTAACGCGCAAATCAAATCTATGAAAAAAGTGGCCGGTACGCTTAAGCTAGACCAAGCCCAGTACCGCGAGCTTGAAGCATTTGCCAAGTTTGGTTCCGACCTCGACAACGCTACCAAATCCGTACTGGACAAGGGCGCACGCAATGTGGAAATCCTCAAGCAAAACGAAGGCTCTCCCCTTACAGTAGAAGAGCAAATCGCTATTATCTACTGCGGAACCAAAGGACTACTTTCCCAAGTGCCTTTGAACAAAGTAAAACGTTTTGAAGAAGAATACTTAGGCTTCTTGAAAGCAAAGCACAACGATACCCTGAAGGCGTTAAAAGCCGGTAAGTTTGACGATACCATTACCGGTGTGCTCGAACAAGCCGCTAAAGAAATTTCTGATAAATACGCATAATTGTAATACGGAGAGGCCGCAAGTGCCTCTCCCATTTTACCCGAATTTAAACAATGGCAAACCTAAAAGAAATACGCAGCAGAATTACCTCGGTAAACTCTACTAAGCAGATTACTTCTGCTATGAAGATGGTTTCTGCCGCTAAGCTACGTCGTGCGCAGGATGCAATTACCCAAATGCGTCCTTACGCCAACAAACTGCAGGAAATACTTTCTAACCTTAGTTCCAGTTTGGATGCCAGCGAAAACGTGTATGCCGAAGAGCGCGAAACACAAAACGTGTTGATTGTTGCCATCACCTCCAACAGGGGTTTATGTGGAGCATTCAACAACAACGTAATCAAAGCCTCCAGAACACTTTGTGCAGACCATAAAAACAGCAACGTAAGTGTGCTTTCTATCGGAAAAAAGGCCAATGAGGCTTTTAAAAATACCAACTTCAACATAAAAGGCAGCAAACTCCCGAAGAATTTGGAGAAACTCTACGACGACCTTACTTTTGACAATGTGGCTGTGGTAGCCGAAAATCTTATGCTCCAATACAAAGAAAGGCACTTGGATAAAATCATTTTGGTTTACAATAAATTCAAAAATGCCGCTACTCAAGAGTTAATGAAAGAGCAGTTTTTGCCTGTTCTACCGCCTACTACATCTACCGAAACCTCAACCAATACAGTTGATTATATTTTCGAGCCTTCCAAAGAGCAGATAGTAAACGAACTTATTCCTAAGTCGCTGAAAATACAGCTCTACAAAGCAGTACTCGATTCGCATGCTGCCGAACATGGTGCCCGTATGACCGCCATGCACAAAGCAACCGACAACGCCAACGAGCTTTCTAAAGCACTTAAACTGCACTATAATAAAGCCCGTCAGGCAGCCATCACCGCAGAAATCCTTGAGATTGTGGGTGGAGCTGAAGCGCTTAAAGGGTAACAAATTTTATTAGATATAAAAAATGCCCGTTAAAAACGGGCATTTTTGTTTTATGCTTCTTCTGCAAAGTATTTAAAAAACAGAGGAATGGTCTCAATACCTTTCATGTAGTTGAATATCCCAAAATGCTCATTGGGAGAATGGATGGCATCACTTGCCAAACCAAAGCCCATTAAGATGGATTTTAATCCTAGCTCCTTTTCAAATAATGCCACAATAGGGATACTCCCCCCCCCTCTTTCGGGAATTGACTTTTTGCCAAAAGTATCTTCCATAGCACGGCTAGCAGCCTTATATCCGGGGAAATTAGTAGGAATTACCACTGGCTCGCCTCCGTGGTGCGGATACACTTTTACCGCAACTGATTCTGGAGCAATTTGCTCAAAATACTCTTGAAACAAAGCTGTAATTTCATTTGAGTTTTGGTTAGGCACCAAGCGCATAGAAATTTTTGCAAAAGCTTTGGAAGGGAGTACTGTTTTAGCCCCTTTGCCAATATAGCCCCCCCATATTCCATTTACATCAAGTGTAGGCCGTATAGAGACTCTTTCTATGGTTGTATAACCTGTTTCGCCTTGAACATCGCCAATACCAATAGACTCCTTGTATTCTTTCAAATCAAATGGAGCCTTATTCATTTCGGATCTTTCTTCATGGGAAACGGTAATTACTTTATCGTAGAATCTGGGAATGGTAATTCTTCCGTTTTCATCGTGCAACGAGGCTATCATTTTTGCCAAAACGTTAATAGGGTTGGCTACCGCCCCGCCATAAATTCCACTGTGTAAATCACGATTTGGACCGGTTATTTCTACTTCCAGATAACTCAATCCACGAAGGCCCACAGTAATAGAAGGTGTTTCATTGTCAATTATAGATGTATCTGAAATGAGAATTACATCTGCCTTTAATTTTGTTTTATTAGCTTTTACAAAAATTTCAAGATTATCTGAGCCAGCCTCTTCTTCACCCTCAATCATAAACTTAACGTTGCATGGCAGAGAATTGGTTTTTACCATTGCTTCAAATGCTTTTACGTGCATATAGAATTGACCTTTGTCATCTGCTGCCCCACGGGCATATATTTTACCGTCTTTTATCACGGGCTCAAAAGGAGGCGAGTCCCACAACTCAATAGGGTCTGCGGGCTGTACGTCATAATGTCCGTATATTAGAACGGTTGGCTTGGTGGGGTCTATTATTTTTTCAGCATAAACAATGGGGTGTCCCTTTGTTTTACAGACATCGGCAAAATCTACCCCTGCCTCAATAAGGCGAAGTTTAACTTCTTCTGCGCAACGCGCTACTTCCGGTGTATAATCTGGGTCGGTACTCACAGAAGGTATGCGAAGGAGTTCAATTAATTCTTGAATAAATCTTTCTTTATTATTTTCGATAAAATCGTTTACGGCACTCATCTTTCTGTTTTTTTTATAAAATATTATCCCAACAAGGTATGTCCGGTCATTTCCTCTGGCTGATGTATTCCCATGAGGTGTAAAATCGTTGGAGCTACATCTGCTAATATACCGGTATTAATTTTTTCTACTCCGCCGTTTATCACAATAAGAGGCACAGGGTTGGTTGTGTGCGCGGTATGTGGCTCTCCATGTTCATTCATCATGATGTCTGCATTTCCGTGATCGGCTATCACAATAAAAGCGTAGTTGTTTTTTAGCCCGGCATCTACTACTTTTTTCAGACAGGTATCTACTGTTTCACAGGCTTTTATTATTGCTTCGGGAATACCTGTATGCCCTACCATATCGGGGTTTGCAAAGTTTATACACACAAAATCTACTTCGCCTTTTTTAAGTTCTTCACAAATAGCTGAGGTTACTTCCGGGGCACTCATTTCGGGTTGTAAATCGTATGTGGGTACTTTGGGTGAGTTTATTAGTATGCGGGTTTCGCCCTCGAAGGGAGTTTCTCTCCCTCCGGAGAAGAAATAAGTAACGTGGGGATATTTTTCTGTTTCGGCAATTCGTATTTGTTTTTTCCCGGCTTTTGAAAGTACTTCACCCAAAGTCATTTTTAAATTGTCTTTGTCAAACATTACTTTCACCTCTTTAAATGAGGCATCGTAATTAGTCATGGTTACATAATACAGCGGAACGGTTTTCATGCCGTATTCAGGCATGTTTTTTTGTGTAAGCGCTATGGTTATTTCGCGGCATCGATCGGTACGGAAATTAAAACAAACTACAGCATCTCCCTGATCAATCGTGGCAATGGGTTCTCCGGTAGAGTTTGTAATCACACAAGGTTTAATAAACTCATCACTGATGTTTTCGTTGTAGGAGTTTTGAATAGCCTCAAGCGATGAATTGCAGGGGGTTCCTTTACCTTCAACCAAAAGGTCGTAGGCAGTTTTTATTCTTTCCCAGCGAGTATCCCGATCCATGGCATAGTAACGCCCTATTACTGATGCAACTTTGCCTACACTGTTTTTCAAATGATTCTCCAATTCTTCCATGTATTTTATACCGCTATTCGGAGAGGTGTCTCTCCCATCAGTAAAGGCGTGTATAAAAACTTCTTTCAGCCCCTGTTCTTTAGCAATATCGCAAAGCTTGTACAGATGAGCCTGAGAAGAATGTACTCCTCCTTTAGAAATTAAACCGATAAAGTGGAGTTTTTTTCCGTTTTCTTTGGCATAATGAATAGCATTCAGAAGCTCGACATTTTGTGCGATGGAATTATCTCTTACGGCAATATCGATTTTAAGCAGGTCTTGGTATACAATTCTACCAGCGCCTATATTAAGGTGCCCCACCTCTGAATTTCCCATTTGCCCCTCGGGTAAGCCAACCTGCTCACCGTAGGTGACCAATTCGGCATTAGGGTACTTTTGATACAGGCTATCTACAAAAGGGGTATTAGCTAGAAAAACACCATCTGTTTTATCGTGTGCACCATGCCCCCATCCATCTAATATCACCAAGACAACTTTTTTATTCATCATTTTACAGGAAAGATTAGTTCAACTATAGTCCCTTCAGGGCAATTTGATTTTATTGTTGTGCTACCCCCATGTAGCACCATTAATTTACTAACTATATATAGACCCAGTCCGGTGCCCTTTGTTTTACGGGTTTCTTCGTTGCCTTCGCGGAAAAATTTTTCGAGTACTTTTTCTCTGTTTTCAGTCGCTATACCTGTCCCCTGATCTTTAATGATAATCGCAATAGAGCTTTCGTTTGAAATAGATTCAATTTCAATGAGGGTATTGCCAGGGCTGTATTTCAGAGCATTCTCGTAGAGGTTTGTCAGAATGGTTCTTAGTGCCTCAGCATCAGCTTGTAGCACTATGTCTGACGAGATGGAGAGTTTTGTGGTAATAAGTTGTTTTTTCTCATGGTCAAATTGTTTTAGCAGCTCCTCTACAAAGGGTAAAAGTTGAATGTTTTGAGGAGAAAGTGCAGGAATGTTTTCTTCTAAGCGTGTAGCTATAAGCATATTTTCGACCATTTGATTAAGCCGCTCCCCTTCCATAATTGCTTTTTGCAAGAGCCGGGTTTTTTTATCCAAATCGAGTTGAGGATGTTTTTGTATGGTTTGCAGATTAAGTTTTATAGAAGCAATAGGCGATTTTAATTCATGTGTTACAGAAAGCAAGAAGTTTTTTTGCCTGCGTGATAGCTCCACTTCTTTTTTAAAGGTGCTTCTGATTTTGAGTATCCCTAGCGTTAGTAACACAACAAAAACTATAGCCTCTCCGGCAATCATCAACAGTCTTCTGTTTAGTTGCTCTTCTTGCAGGAAAGTTTGTTTGCTTAAATCTACAATGTGAATGGCCCACCAACTGAATTGTAGGAAAACATATGCGAACAAAATATAAAAAATAGTAAGCGAACGCGATGAAGGTGTTCTTGTAAGCATGACACAAAGGTAAAGAATGATTTGGGTTTGACTTTTTTGTTTGTATAGTTTTGTTTGAGAAGACTATTTAGCCCACATGCTTATACTATACAGAAGAGGTTGAGAAGGGGGTGTTCTACTGCCCCCTTGTAATTCCTATATACACCAGCAGTGCCGGGGTAGTTACGGTAAGTAAGGTTATAATAGAGTTAATGTCAAATTTTCGTTCCTTTATTTCACTGCTTGTTTGTTTACTTTCTATAGAAATCAGTTTGTTTTGAGCATTATAAGTCGCCTCTAGATTTAAAAACCGCCCCCTAAAGTCGAAGCCATTAGTATCGCGAAGTAAAAAAGGCAATGTTCTTCTGTCTGTAACCCGATATTTGTAGATGTATATTCGGCTGCTGTCTGCGGCCATGCTTTTTATATAATAGGGTTTTAGACCAAGCACACTATCTACTTGCTGTTTGTTCATCCCTAGATTTAGGGTCATTACTTTTTCAGAACGGGTGTATCTTGGCCCGTGAGCAATGCACCCAACAGCAAAATAGGCTAATAATAAAATACCTAAAAATTGTTTCATGTGGTTGAAGGTAAGGATTTTGAAATAAAAAAGGCGACTCAAACGTGTCGCCTTTTCGTAGTTTTTTATAATGAATGATTATTCTGCCAGAATAATTATCTTGTTGTTAAGCATTTCAAGAACTCCTCCGTTCACTGTAAACTCTTGAGTTTTACCTCCGTTTTCAATGATTGAAATATCGCCTTTTTGCAAGGTGGTAATTATAGGCGCGTGATCTTTTAAAATACCTAATTTACCACTACTCCCCGGAACAATAACCGAAGTTACCTCTCCTGAGTATAGATTTTTATCTGGCGTGATAATTTCTAAGTTCATATTTTAATTTTATTTAGTCTCAGCAAGCATTTTCTTCCCCTTCTCGATAGCTTCTTCGATATTGCCTACCAAGTTAAATGCCGCTTCAGGGTATTCGTCTACGTCTCCGTTAAGAATCATGTTAAACCCTTTGATAGTGTCTTCTATAGACACGAATACACCTTTAAGTCCGGTAAACTGTTCTGCAACATGGAAAGGCTGAGATAAGAATCGTTGTACTCTTCTTGCGCGGTGAACAACTAATTTATCTTCGTCAGAAAGTTCGTCCATACCAAGAATGGCAATGATATCCTGAAGTTCTTTATAGCGCTGTAATATTCCTTTTACTCGTTGTGCGCATTCGTAATGCTCTTCGCCTACGATAGTCGGAGTAAGAATTCTGGATGTAGAATCTAGCGGATCAACCGCAGGATAAATACCAAGCTCGGCAATTTTACGACTAAGCACTGTAGTTGCATCAAGGTGAGCAAATGTAGTTGCCGGAGCAGGGTCAGTTAAGTCATCGGCAGGCACATATACCGCCTGAACCGAAGTGATAGAACCGTTTTTGGTAGAAGTAATACGCTCCTGCATAGCCCCCATTTCAGTAGCAAGTGTAGGTTGGTAGCCTACAGCAGAAGGCATACGGCCAAGAAGCGCCGACACCTCAGAACCTGCCTGAGTAAATCGGAAAATATTATCAATAAAGAAAAGGATATCTTTTCCCTGTCCTTCACCATCGCCATCACGGTAATACTCAGCCAAAGTAAGCCCCGACAGAGCCACTCGTGAACGTGCCCCGGGAGGCTCATTCATTTGACCGAAAACAAACGTAGCTTTAGATTCTTTCAATACTTCTTTGTTAACCTTAGAAAGGTCCCAACCACCTTCCTCCATACTGTGCATGAAATCATCACCGTATTTTATAATTCCTGATTCAAGCATCTCGCGCAGAAGGTCATTTCCTTCACGAGTTCTTTCGCCTACACCGGCAAACACAGAAAGGCCCCCGTGACCTTTTGCGATGTTGTTAATCAACTCTTGAATAAGTACTGTTTTACCAACTCCGGCACCGCCAAAAAGACCAATCTTACCACCTTTTGCGTAAGGCTCAATCAAATCAATTACTTTAATACCGGTAAACAATATTTCTGATGAAGTAGATAAATCTTCAAATCTTGGAGCATCTCTGTGAATAGGAAGCCCACCTTCTTTACTTAAGTCCCCAATCCCGTCAATTGATTCCCCAACTACGTTGAATACTCTTCCTTTGATGCCATCGCCGGTTGGCATGGTAATGGGCTTGCCGTTTGCGGTTGCCTCCATTCCTCTGTAAAGACCATCGGTAGAATCCATTGCAATAGCCCTTACCGAGTCTTCACCAATGTGTTGTTGTACTTCCATAGTGATTTTAACACCGTTAGACTTTACCACTTCAACAGCGTCTAAGATGTTTGGTAACTGGTTAGATTCGAAGCTGATATCTACAACCGGGCCGATAATTTGAGCGATTTTTCCTTTAAGAACAGACATTTATATTATGTTTTTAGGTGTCGAAAATTCGGGTGCAAAAGTATGATTTTTTATGTTGAATAAAAAAGTTGAGGTGATATTTATTTTTATAATTTTGCCACAGTACGGAAAAGGGGGCGGCTTTGTAATTAAAAATCTTCTTTTCGAAGCACTATTTTTTGAGAGTTTATACAGATATCAGTCAGTTTAAAAATGTTGCAACTCCTGTTTTAACCATCGGCACGTTTGATGGGGTTCACAAGGGGCATCAGAAGCTGATTGAGCGCATAAAACGGCATGCCAGAGAAACGGGCGGCGAAAGTGTTTTGCTCACGTTCTATCCACACCCTAGAATGGTGCTCTTTCCTCATGACGAGACGCTGAGGCTACTTTCTACTCAGCGTGAAAAAATTGAACTGCTGCAACGTTTCGGCTTAGACCATTTAATTATTCATCCATTTAGTAAAGCTTTTTCTAGGCTTTCTGCTACAGAATACGTAAGAGATGTTTTGGTAAACGGTATCGGAATGAAAAAACTCGTTATTGGCTACGATCATCAATTTGGCAGAAACAGAGAAGGGGGCTTGGATCAGTTGTGTGAATTTGCTCCGTTATATGATTTTGATGTGGAAGAAATACCGGCTCAGGAGATTGACGAGGTTGCTGTAAGCTCAACGAAAATCAGACGGGCGCTTTTGGAGGGAGATGTTTCTACCTCCAACAATTACCTAGGATACCACTATACATTAAGCGGGATTGTTACACATGGTAGGAAAATTGGGAGAGAAATTGGCTTTCCGACAGCAAATATTCAGATTCCCGACAAAACAAAACTCATTCCGGCAGAAGGCGTTTATGCGGTAAATGTAGTTTTACCCAAGGGCGAAAAAAAGGGGGGGATGCTTTACATAGGACGACTCCCTGAGTTTAACGCTTCTGATAATCCAACGATTGAGGTTAATATTTTTGAGTTTAACGAAGATATTTATAACCAAACCATAACGATTGAATTATTGGCATTTGTGAGAGAATATATAAAGTTTGATTCTCCGCAGGAGTTAAAAACTCAACTCGAAAAGGATAAATCGATTTCTATCCAATTAATAATTGAAAACTTTGAGTAAATTTACTCTGAATGAAGTTTAAATCAATATATCTAATTCTTTGTGGCTTTCTTTTAATAAATACCGGATTGGCGCAGGTTAATATACTTACCAAAGAGCAATTGGACACCTGTAAGGTATATATTTCTTTAGAGGCAGCACTAAAAAATCCTGAACAAGTTTATGTTCTGAATCTATCGAAAGCAAAAATAACGGAGCTGTCTGCAGATATTGGCAAACTAAAAAATCTGAATGTTTTACTACTTTCAAAAAACAAACTAAAGACGTTGCCCGCTGAAATACGCTTCCTGCAAAATCTTCAAATTATTGATTTAGGTAAAAATTCGATAAGTATTTTCCCCGATGGCTTAACGCAGTGCACATCACTTAGAAAGCTGATTCTGAATCAAAACCCCATTACAGCATTACCCTACGACATTAAGAATTTGGCCAACTTAGAATATCTCGATTTGTGGGGTTCTGAAATGACTATATTTCCTGAATCTTTGGGCGAGCTAAAGAATTTAAAAGAGATTGACCTAAGAGTGATAGGTTACAATATTCAGGAAAAAAAGAACATCACCACACTTTTACCCGGAGTTAAAATTCATTTTTCAAACACTTGTAATTGTGGAGGTTAACTATGTTTGGCAATCAATTTAAGCACTTCAGATTGTTTCAGTTAATAGCCCTAGTTGCTATTTTATTTATCTCGATAAGTGTGTGCCTATTAATAAGTGTGAATACCATAAGGGAGAAAGTAGAGCGGCATGTTTATACTATTGGTATAATTAGTAAAATTGAGGCTCGAACATTTTCAATTACTTCATCGTTAGGAGAAATTAATCAAAACGAACTCCTTTATCAACTTGAGCTTTTGAGTAATGAAGGATTGGTAGAAATACTCAAATCTGAGCATATTCAGAATATCTCAGAACATTCAACAACAATTCGCTCTTTGTCGAAACTTTGCAATGAGGTTAATGTGTTCTGGATGCAAAACGCCAAAAATGTTAGTTATCTACAAGGGCCACTCAAAGATGAGTTGGTTCGTCTCAACTTAGTGAGTAAGCAGGCTGTTGCCGAATTGAGAAAAATGCTTAGAGAGCAGTCAACTGTATTATCAACTTATTGGGACTATACCATGATAATGCTTATAAGTGCATGTGTTTTGGCTATAGTTTTATCCATGCTGGGGTACTACTTGAAAAAAGAAGTGGAAGAACGCAGAAAAGTGGAGTTAGATTTGGCAATGCGAGAAAAAGAACTGGATGCTTTTATTTACAGGGTTACGCATAATATAAAATTACCTGTTGTAGGAGTGATTTCGGCCGTAAGAGTGGCAAAAAACGATGCAGAATCTGTTGCCGAAGCGCTTGATGATATTCAACAAAAAGCGCTCTATATGAATCAGATGATAAATGATTTAATGGAGTGGACAAAACTTGAAAACAAGTCTCCCGAAAACCAACAGTTTGATATTGCTGAGCTTGTAGAGAATATAAAACTAGCCTTAAAGTCTCGGGAGAATAACTTTAAGCTCACAATAATAAACCACCTGCCTTCTACCTTTTATACGGGAGACAAAGCATTGGTAAATGTTGTCCTGTACACCCTTATTTCTAATGCATCAAAACATACTAAATCTGATGAAAAAACCACCGAGATTGAAGTTACCTTCGATCAAAACGTCAACTCTATATGCATTTCTGTGGCTGATAACGGAATGGGAATCCCCAATGAGGTGGTAAATACCGTATTCAAAAAGTTTTTTAAACATGGCCAGCAGGCCGGCTCGGGACTAGGATTGCATATAGCATCCGAAGCGGCACAAAAACTAGGAGGGTGGTTAAAATATAGCCAATCAAAATCGGGGGGGGCTACTTTTTCTCTATTTCTGCCCTACCGGCAGAAATAGCAAATTCAAAAAAAACGATACCTTTAGGCGGTAGAAAAAACACTGTTATGGCAATTCGAAAACCCTTCAACTTAAAAAAGTGGATAGACGAAAATCGCGATCTGCTTAAACCCCCCGTAGGCAATAAAAATCTTTACACCGAATCGGGAGACTATATTGTTATGATTGTGGGAGGCCCAAATGCTAGAAAAGACTATCATTACAACGAAACCGAAGAACTTTTTTATCAGTTGGAAGGCGATATTCTAATAAAAATTCAGGAAGACGGAAAAGCAGTGGATGTTCCAATACGGGAGGGAGAAATGTTTTTATTGCCCGCCAATGTTCCCCATTCACCTATTAGAAGCGAAGGGTCTGTCGGTTTGGTTATAGAGTGTATTCGCAAAGACAGGGAAATGAAAGACGGATTGCTTTGGTTTTGTGAAAAATGCAACAATAAACTGCACGAAACATACTTTATACTCGATAATATCGAGAAGGATTTTATTCCACGTTTCAGAGAATTTTATGGCTCAGAGGAACTGAGAGCCTGCAACAAATGTGGCCATATTATGGAAACAGACCCTAGGTTTGTTTAAACTACCTCACCAGCGTAACGTGCCCCCTTATGGTGTTTACGGTGGCCTTATCGCTGTATGTTTTGTAATTAATTACCCACACGTAAACGTCTAACTGAGAGAACCTTCCCTTTACCCTGCCGTCCCATGCGGTTTCCATGTCGTTTGCATAAAAAATTTGTTCTCCCCAGCGGTTGTAGATAAACATTTCAAATTCCATAATATTTCTTCCCTGAGCAAAAAACAGGTCGTTAGCCCCATCTCCATTGGGCGAGAAGGCGTTGGGCACATATAGGGTGCTGGAAACATAAACCTCAATGCTATCTTGATATATACAACCATTTTCATCGATTACAGTAAGTACATAGGTGGTAGTGTTATCCGGGAAAACGTAAGGAGATGGGCAGTCGGTACAGCTCAGCCCTATGCCTGGAGTCCATAAAATGCTTGTATTGGCAGGGATACTGGCAGAAGCCTGATAAAGCCCAAAAAAATCCGTATATATATTGGGCCCGGCATCTATGATTATTTCAGGGTGAATTCCTACAAAAACAGAATCGGAAGTGGTGCATCCGTTAGTATCAGTTATCGAAACATAAAACCAGGTATCTTGTGTAAGCGCTACAGTTCCCGTTGACCCTGAGCCGGGAGTATTTAGCAGGTGTGCCGGTGTCCATGTGTATGTTGCCCCATTTGTTCCAATAGCAAATAACTGGACCCCAAATCCGGTGCAAACGGTATCACCATCACTTACAGTAAGTTCCGGTGGCCCTGGAAGTGTAAACTCCAGCGTAAGTGTATCGTTTACATAGCATCCATAAATATCTGAGGCAATAAGGGTTACTGTGTATGTTCCGGGTTGTGTATAATTGTGTGTGGGTGAAGCATCTGTAATTATAGGTGTTCCATCGCCAAAGTCCCAAAAGTATAGTGTCGCAGCTTGGCTACTGTTGGTAAACTCTACCGACATAGGGTACTGGCAGTTGTTGAGGTTGATACTAAAATCGAAATCTGCCACAATCTGATCTAAGCCAAACTTAAATATTCCCAAATTACAATTCGGGCTATTGTTGGTGTTTGACCAAGCTCCCGGCGAAGTAGGGAAGTCAGAATTTCCCCCGCATCCGGCACATACAGCCTGATAGATTATCCCGCTTTTATCGAACCTGCTAGTTCCTCCATCTACATGCTCGCGACTTACAGCACCACCAAAAAAAGTGGAGTATATCACCGCCTGAGCGTCGGGGGCGAGCACCATAATGTAAAAATCACTTCCGTCAGTCGTTGTTTGAAATGAATTAGGGGTGATTGGTAAACCCACCGTAGTACTTGATGTAGCTAGATAGGGATTAATTTGGTTTGTAGTGCCACCCCAGCCCGAAATATAGACGAAGTCGCAAACATCCACCAAGAAAGCCGTTGGGGAAATGTCTATTGTTCCGGCCCCTCTTCCAATAGTGGTAGACCACTCAAGTGTGCTTAAATCATTACTGTATTTTTGTATAAATTGCCCACTGTTTGGGTTATTGTAAACCCCTGCCGAAATAGGAATATTTCCCGTGCTCTGTCCATATACATAAACATTTTCGTTTTGGTCGAGTTGAACAAAATATACCTGGTCGTAAGCCGCGGTGCTTACTAGTCTTCCTGTTAGAACGGCTGTTCCTGCAGCATTTATTTTTGTAATAAATCCATCAGACACCCCTCCAAAAGCACCAATTACAGGCTGAGGCAAGCTGTTAGCGAGGCTTTTTGTTCCCCCGCAGACGTATAAATTTCCAGCGGCATCGGGTTGAATCCCATAGGCAGCATCATCTCCATTTCCGCCATAATAGCCACTCCAAATCATAGCGTTCAGAGCCGGGGGCATTTTAAATATTACCCCTTCCTGGCCTCCACTATAGGTGCTGTTAAACGATCCCGCAGTAACCGGGAAATTTGACGAAATAGTACATGAAGCCACAATACAGTTATCAGCATCATCTACAATAATTTCTCCCCTGAATGCATCACCATAGTTGTAGAGAAGTGTTGTAGCGTTATTAAGCCCGTCATTGCCCGAGCCCCCAACATAGGTAGAGGCCAGCAGCGCATCTCCGTTTACACTTAATCTAAACACAACCATGTCTGAGCCATTTGGATAATCCATTCCCGAGGCTGGTGGTGTTGACGGGGTGCCTCCGTTAAACGTAGTTTGAAATGCTCCGGGAGTAGTCGGAAAATCGGTGCCGGCGGTAGTACCAAGCACAAAAAGCTCATTCAGGCTGTTTACTATTATGCTGTGCGGAGCTTCTCTTCCGGTGGCGCTACCAATGTAAGTGGAGTACAACAAGGCCGTTCCGTCAGGAGAAAACTTGCTTATTCCAATGTCGTTCCCCATGCCAGCAAAGGAGGTTTGATATGCTCCAACAGAAGTGGGGTAGGTGCCATTACCGAAAATTATGCCTCCCACGTAGGCATTTTTATCTTCGTCGTAGGTAGCGGTAAACCCAAAATTATCAGCGGTAGAACCTGTAAAAGAAGAGAAAATCAAGACGGGGTCGATTATTAATTCGAGGCCCTTGTCATATTTACCCAACTGAAAACTTACTATGTTTCCATCAATTTTAAACTCACATTCTATTTGTTTTTTTTGCCCGTTTATCCACTGAAAAGCATAAGGCTCTTGTTCAATTAAATCAACTATACTAGTGCGAGCCACCAAATTATTTCCTTTTATGAGAAGGGTATCTGCACCATCAAACTTTAGTTGAATAACCGCAGGGTTCGTATTCGGACTTACGATAAAATCATACTTCATAAATCCGTTTCGGGTATAATAGTCTAATGATATTCCTGGATAAAGATTCTTGTAGCTTATTTTTTGAAAAGAATAAACTCGCGAAGCCCAATTTGTTTTATTATTTCCAATAAAGTAATTGTAATAAAAAGGCGATGGTTTTTCGGGGGTGATAATTGGTGTTGATGCACCAACAAAACTCATTTTTAAAGCATGGTGACGAACAAAATCAGGAGGAGCAATATTTTTTTTCGCGTGCACAACTTTTAGGTAGGATTTATCCATAAAGTCATATGTAATGGCATTTTCCTCAAAATACATAACCCCATCGGCCAGTAGTGTTTTATACTTTATTTGACGCTCCCACTGCCCTTTGTTTTGGGTAAAAAGATATTCGCTCGTATGAGCGTAACTAATAGAAATAACGCTACAAGCAGAGATGAAGAGTAGGTATATGTTTAAACGAAATTTCAATTTTTTTTATTTCACCGCTTTAGTCAATGAAATTCAATCAAGTAAAGGTAAATTATTTTTTTCTACACCATAGACGAAAAATATATCGCAAGGTTGTGAATCTATTACTAATTTTGCACCATGAGCGACGCCATCAAGCACGAATGCGGAATTGCCCTTGTCCGCCTGAAAAAACCACTAGACTTCTATCTAAACAAGTACAACACGCCTTTTTATGGCCTCAACAAGTTATACCTACTTATGGAAAAACAGGTAAACAGAGGTCAGGATGGAGCTGGCGTGGTGAATATAAAATTCGACATGAATCCCGGCAGTCGCTACATCTCTAGACATCGTTCAGCCGGATCTAAACCAACGCAGGAGGTGTTTGATTACATTTTTGGAAGATTTAAAGAGTTGGCCTCAATTTCGCCCGAAAAACTCAAAGATGCAGAGTGGCTCAAACAAAACGAAGCCTTTACTGGAGAGTTGTTTTTAGGGCATTTGCGTTATGGTACTTTTGGCAAAAACAGCATAGAAAGCTGCCACCCATTCCTAAGACAAAACAACTGGATGACCAGAAACCTAGTGGTTGCTGGTAACTTTAATCTTACCAATGTTGACGAACTATTTAACTTGTTAGTTTCTATTGGGCAGCACCCCAAAGAAAAATCGGATACCGTTACGGTAATGGAAAAGATAGGACATTTTTTGGATGTAGAAAATCAGCAGCTTTTTGATAAATACCACGCATTAGGTTATAATAATATTGAAATTACCGCCTTGATAGCCAAAAACTTGGATATTCAACACATATTGCAAAACAGTTCTCAGGATTGGGACGGAGGATACGCAATGGCTGGACTTATTGGACATGGTGATGCCTTTGTTTTTAGAGATCCTAGCGGTATTAGACCAGCATTCTGGCACGAAGATGATGAAGTGGTGGCCGTAGCCTCAGAAAGACCGGTTTTGCAAACAGCCTTCAATCTTAGGTTCGATGCCATAAAGGAAGTTACTCCCGGCTCGGCATTAATTATTAAAAAAACTGGAGAGGTCGCCGAAAAGGAAATTCTGGAGCAGCGTGAAGTCAAAAAATGCTCGTTCGAGCGGATTTATTTCTCTAGAGGAAATGATATTGACATATACAAAGAGCGCAAAAATCTCGGAAATTTTGTTTGTGGAAAGGTGCTTGAAGCTATAAACTACGACATAGACCACACCGTTTTCTCGTTTATTCCCAATACAGCAGAAACGTCTTTCTATGGCATGATAAAGCGTATTGAGGATTATCAAAACGAACAAAAAACAAAAGAAATTCTAGCACTAGGAGCTGCCATTACCCCAGAGCAACTCTCTCGCATCATGAACAAGCGCGCTCGGGTAGAAAAAGTGGCGTTAAAAGATGTAAAACTGAGAACCTTCATCACCCAAGACGATAGCAGAGACGACCTGGTGTCGCATGTGTATGATGTAACTTACGGCACAGTGAAAAGAGGGGAGGATACGCTGGTGGTAATAGATGATTCCATTGTGCGGGGAACTACCTTAAAACAAAGTATTTTAAGAATTTTGGACAGGCTTACCCCCAAAAAAATAATTATAGTTTCTTCTGCGCCTCAAATTCGCTATCCGGACTGTTACGGCATAGACATGGCCAAGCTAGGCGATTTTGTTGCCTTTCAGGCGGCTATAGAATTGCTTAAAGAAACAGGGCGCGAACAAGTAATACAAGACGTTTATCGCAAATGCAAGGAGCAGGCAAATTTACCCAAAGAGCAAATTAGAAACCATGTGAAAGAAATATACGCGTCCTTTTCTGACGAGGAGGTGTCTGCTAAAATTTCCCAATTACTTACCCCCCCTGCTATACAAGCTGAAGTAGAAATAATTTTCCAATCGGTAGAAGATTTACATAAAGCCTGCCCCGGCCATACCGGCGATTGGTATTTTACCGGCGATTATCCTACCCCTGGAGGCAACAAAGTTGTAAACCGCGCCTTTATCAATTACATGGAGGGCAGAAACGAAAGGGCGTATTAGAAATTAAAGATTTCTGTACTAAACTAAATAAGTTGAAAGTCTCCTGTATGAGTTGTCGGTGTGCATCACATAGAATTTGTCGTACAAAAGAGGGGTAGATGCTTTACACATAAACAGAGATTAAAAAAACAAAAAAGCCGAAGAATTATCTTCGGCTTTCGCTCCCCCTGCTGGACTTGAACCAGCGACCCTCTGATTAACAGTCAGATGCTCTAACCAACTGAGCTAAGGAGGAATTTTGAGAGCGCAAATATAATATTTATTCCTTTTTTCACAACACTGGATTCATTTTTTTAGAATTTCAACAAAGGGAGACCATAAAAAGCACAGTGATATGAACCCGAAAAGAGGATTAAAATTGTACGTGCTTTTTATTTTCCCAAGCGGGAAAAGCTCTCTCCATGAGGAACAAAAATAAATCTATCTTTGTTGCCCAAAACATTAAAACATGAGCTTAGTTACCGTAGGAACCGTTGCATTCGACGCTATAGAAACCCCATTTGGCAAAACAGATAAAATAGTAGGTGGAGCCTGCACATATATAAGTTTATCCGCTTCGTATTTTACTAAAAACATCAAAATAGTATCAGTCATTGGCGAAGATTTTTCGCAAGAGATGATTCAGACGTTCGGAAAAAAAGGAATTAATCTGGAAGGACTGGAAGTGAAGCAAGGCGAAAAAACCTTTTTCTGGTCGGGAAAGTATCATTTCGATATGAACACCCGCGATACGCTAGATACCCAGTTGAACGTTTTGGAAACATTTGACCCCAAAATTCCGGACAGTTATCAGGATTGCCAGTATCTTATGCTCGGAAATCTTACCCCGGCTACACAGCTTAAAGTAATAGAAAGACTAAACCACCGCCCAAAACTTATCGTGTTGGACACCATGAATTTTTGGATGGATATTGCTTTGGATGATTTGAAAAAAGTGCTTGAGAAAATAGACGTACTTACCATAAACGATGAAGAAGCTCGCCAATTATCGGGAGAGTATTCTTTGAAAAAAGCAGCTCGAAAAATTCTTACCATGGGCCCCAAACACCTCATTATTAAAAAAGGAGAACATGGAGCCTTACTCTTTTCGGGTGAAGAAATGTTTTTAGCCCCGGCTCTTCTGCTGGAAGATGTTTTTGACCCAACCGGTGCCGGTGATACATTTGCCGGAGGCTTTGTCGGTTATTTGGCCAAAACCGGCGATTTATCTTTCGAAAACATGAAGCGCGCTATTATTGTTGGCTCAGCTATGGCATCATTTACGGTAGAAAAATTTGGTACAGAGCGAATATTAGAGCTTACCGAAGCCGAGATTGATGACAGAATTAAGCAGTTTCAGGAATTAGTAAGATTTAATTTTTAGCACTTCTTTAGGCGCATAATGGGCACAAAACACACCAACCTTTTAAGCAGGGAGTCGAGCCCTTATTTGTTACAACATCAGCACAACCCGGTAAACTGGTACCCTTGGGGCGAAGAGGCTTTTCTTGTTGCGCGTGAAGAAAATAAACCTGTATTGGTGAGCATAGGATACAGCGCCTGCCACTGGTGCCATGTGATGGAACACGAGTGCTTTGAAGACGAAGAGGTCGCTGTGTATATGAATACACACTTTGTGAATATAAAAGTTGACCGTGAAGAGCGCCCTGATGTGGATATGGTTTACATGAATGCTGTTCAGCTAATGAATCAAAACGGGGGATGGCCACTCAATTGTTTTACTTTGCCCGACGGCAAGCCCTTTTACGGAGGTACTTATTTTCCCAAGCAAAAATGGATTTGGCTTTTGCAAAAACTAGTTGAGTTGTATCACGAAGAACCCGAAAAAGCACGGGAATACGCCGACAAACTTACACAAGGCGTGCAGCAGAGCGAACTCATAAGCCGCAACGAAAATGAGCCGAATTTTACCTCCGGCATCATTCACCAAACAATAGAAAATTGGTCGCAGCGATTAGATTACGATAACGGCGGGCCAAATTACGCTCCCAAATTTCCTCTGCCCAATAATTATGCGTTTTTAATTAGGCAAGATTACCACGAACCGGATGAAAAAATACATCAATATACCCGGATAAGTCTCGACAAAATGCACTCTGGAGGTATATATGACCACTTAGGGGGTGGTTTTTGCCGTTATTCGGTAGATACGCTTTGGAAAGTGCCGCATTTCGAAAAAATGCTTTATGACAATGCTCAACTGATTTCTCTATATACCTGTGCCTGGCAGAAACACAAAAAACTTTGGTATAAACATGCTGCCGAGCAAACTATTGGTTTTGTGCTGAACGAGCTTACTTCTGCAGAGGGAGCATTTTACTCGGCGTTGGATGCTGACAGTGAAGGTGAAGAAGGTAAATACTACACCTGGTTCGATAACGAACTATATGAAGTGCTGGGCGAAGATTATAAGGCAGCAGGCAAGTATTTTATTTTTGATAAAAGAGCTTATTGGGACGAGACAGATAAGTATGTTTTGATCAGGCGGTACGATGTGCCTTGGGATGAAACCTACTTGCGGATAATTGAAAAACTAAAATTAGCTCGTAATGCCCGAACAAGGCCCGGGATGGATGATAAAACCCTTTGCAGTTGGAGTGCCATGATGATAAAGGCTTTGGCTGAAGCCTATGTTGCATTTGAAAACCCTGCTTACATAGAAGCAGCCGAAAAGGCAATGAATCATATTTTTACCGAAATGACCCATGCAGAGGGTAAACTATTTCACACTTGGAAAAAAGGAGAAGCAAAAATTGAAGCTTTTTTAGACGATTATGCCTTTGCGGTAGATGCCTGCATTACTCTCTATCAGGCAACCTTCAATTCACAATGGATTGAAAAAGCAAAAGATTTGCAGGAATTGGTTTTCAAGTATTTTTCAGACGAGGCAACAGGATTTTTCTGGTACACATTGGTCAATCAAAAAGACATAATAGCTAGGAAACACGAAAATTCCGACAATGTTATACCGGCATCTAACTCAGTAATGGCGCATAATCTCTTTAAGTTGGGGCAAATACTACACGAAGAAAACTACTTGAATCGAAGTAAAATAATGCTCAATAATATGATTCGCTTTATTCCCGAATATGGCTCTGGATACTCCAACTGGGCTCAGCTTTTGCAGAATTATGTATACCCATTTTATACCGTAGTTATCGTCGGAGAACAAGCAGATTCATATAGGAAAGAATTGGCAAAACACTATCTGCCGAACGTAATTTTTGCAGGTGGAAACGATGAAAATTTATTACCCTTGCTGGCAGGAAGAACAAACCCCGCAAAAACTACTATTTTTGTTTGTCAAAATGGGGCATGCCTTTTGCCGGTTTATTCTGTTAAAGACGCTTTACAACAACTACGCTCGTGATAAGATTAATGCTCTTACTTCTGTTTTTGCCCTATTCGCTTTCAGCTCAAATGATAGCAAACCACACGGGAACCGTATTTGAAGAGGACAATTTTTTTAATCGTGATTTTATCAAGAACAACAAGATTAGAGTTATTTCAGGGAATTTGTCAACCAAAAAAGAACTCGAAACGATTATTGACCGTGGTCTTGTTGTGCAGTATCATTTCGACAAAGAAGGTAGGTTGGTAAAATACCTGTATAGCTTTTTTTCGGCAGGCAACAAGATAGATACCAGTGTGGTGGAATATAACTACGAGAACGACTTACTAGTTTCCAAGCGCCAAAATGATAACTATGGCTACTATACCTATTCGTATAAATACAACGAGAAAAATCAGATTGTAGAAGAGACATACAGCCGAGAAACCAACCAACTGCAACGCAAAGACACTTTTGCACTGGATAAGCAATACATCATAACAGTAAACAACTACAATTATGAAGAGCCAAAGGAAGGCCAGTTTAAGCGAAAATTGCTTAACAACTACGGCAGGGCATATCAGGAAGAGATTTTCACTAAAGATGCTAATGGCTTCCTTACCGAAATAGAAACACATCTCATAGTGAGCAATAAACGATCAAGAGTAACTTTTAAATACAACGAGCGTGGTGATGTTATGGAAAAATTGGATGTGCGAGACTTGTCTGCTTCAAATAAGTCCCAGTGGTGGGTGTTTAAGTACGACAAAATTGGTAATTTGTTGGAAGAAGATATTTACCGGAATGGCAAGCATATCTATCACAGAGAGGTGCTTTATGATGAAAAAACCATGCTGCTAAAGGCCTTGATAACTAAAGATATGGAGGCGAATTACATCACTATTTTGAAATACAATTTTCTATTTTATCAGTAAGCTGAGTTGGTTAAACTTGTTTACATTTCTATTTTGCTGTCCATTATGATGGTAACCGGACCACTGTTGGTAAGCTCAACTTGCATATCTGCTCCAAAAACTCCTGATTTTACAACAGCTCCTATGTCGTTTTGCAGTTTTTTCAAAAAGTATTCGTACAGCGGTATGGCAGTTTCGGGGCGTGCCGAGCGAATAAACGAAGGTCTGTTGCCTTTTTTGGTGTCTGCGCAAAGAGTAAATTGGCTTACAACTAAATATTCGCCACCTATATCTTCGGCAGAAAGATTCATCTTGCCCTCGGTATCGTTGAAAATTCGCATTTTGGCAATTTTACCCAAAAGTTTGTCTGCGTCTGTTGAGGTGTCGTTTTGCTCAATACCCAGCAGTATAAGCAAGCCTTTATCTATTTTGCTGTGCAAGACACCGTTTATAGAAACCGATGCTTGCGCTACTCTTTGTATTACAACCCTCATTTATCGGTAAGTTTTTTCTTCGTCAAAATCTTCGAGTATATTCAGGTAACTTTCGTAGCGACTGGGAGCAATTTCACCCTTTGCTAAAGCTTGTTTCACTGCACAACCCGGCTCATTTACATGGTTACAATTGTAAAACTTGCAATGGGGCAGTTTTTCCCTCATTTCCGGAAAATACCTTCCAAGCTCATCTTTATCAAAGTCAATAACCCCAAAACCTTTGATGCCAGGGGTGTCTATAATGTGTGCGCCAAAGCTGAGTTCGTGCATTTCGGCAAAAGTGGTGGTGTGTTGTCCTTTTCGGTGAGATTCTGAAATTTCGCCGATTCTAACATTCAGTTTTTCATCAAGGCTGTTGACCAAAGTAGATTTGCCCACTCCGCTATGTCCCGAAATGAGCGTTACTTTACCTTTCATAATATCTTTAAGCTTAGTCACTTTGTTTTTGTTTGTTGCGCTTATGGCATGGCAGGGATACCCTATGTTTTCGTATAACGCCATAAGTTCGGCCATGCGCTCTATGTCGGCATCGTTGCACAAATCTACTTTGTTAAAAACTAGGTGTACAGGGATGTGATACCCTTCGGCTGTTACCAAAAACCTATCGATAAATCCTGTGGATGTGGGGGGAAAATTTACAGTAACTATAAGCAAGGCCTGATCCATATTTGCTGCAATAATGTGAGCCTTATGCGAAAGATTTACCGATTTTCGGATGATGTAGTTTTTTCGAGGCAAAATTTTATCAATTATCGCATCATCCTCGGCAAATCTAATAAGCACATGGTCGCCAACGGCCACCGGGTTAGTTGTTTGAATACCGTCCATCCGGAACTTACCCTTTATTCGGGATTCTATTTTTCTGCCGTCTTCGAGTGTAACGTTATACCAACTTCCTGTTGATTTTGTGACTATGCCTTTTGATTCCATGCGAATTGCAAATATAGCGGCTTTACTTGCTTTTCACATTCTTCCTTAGCCGATGGTACATGTAGGCATCAAAAAGCAAAAGAAATGCACCTTGTGTAATCACGCTTGTGCCGTATCCTTTGTATATATCGCTACGGGTAGGGTGGTTTTTGCCAATTTCTCTCAGCAGAAACCCACTTGATATGTAAGCAAAGTCGAGCCCTGTGTTAAAAAGAAAAAGTTTTTCGGTATTGTAGTGGTAGTGCAGGGCTTCTTCTCCCATCAGGGGTTTGTATTTCATCATTTTTTTGTTTCGCAATAGCGACGATACCGCCAATCCGAGGTTGGCACAGTTCCAATACATATTCATTTCATGAAACCGTTGATTTTCGCCGCTGCTTAGCGAGTAACCAATAAGGCCAACCGTAATATTGGTGGTGGCCCAGCCGCTTAGGGTGTACATGCCGTTTTGCAGGGTTTTACGGTCTTTGTGCATCAGCTCTGCATAGGTTTGGTCTTGAGCAATTGAGCTGCTTAGGAAAGCTGAGAATAAAAGGACAGAAAAAAACTTCATGATAAGGCATCTTTAAAGGCATCTAGAATCCGATTTCTTGCAAATTTATGCTCTACAATGGGTTTTGGGTAGTTTTTTGTACCGAATTCGGGCACCCATTTTTTGATATAGCTCAATTCGGGATCAAATTTTTCGGTTTGCAGCTGCGGATTAAATACTCTGAAATAAGGAGCCGCATCGCATCCACATCCTGCAGCCCATTGCCATCCGCCTACATTCGAGGCGAGTTCAAAATCAAGTAGTTTTGCTGCAAAATAGGCTTCTCCCCACCTCCAGTCGAGAAATAAATGCTTAGTTAAAAAACTGGCTACAATCATCCGAACCCTGTTGTGCATAAATCCCGTTGCATTTAATTCCCTCATTCCGGCATCTACAATGGGGTAGCCTGTTTTTCCTTCGCACCAAAGGTTAAACTGCTCTTCGTCATTACGCCATTCTATTCTGTCGTATGCCGGTTTAAAGGCTTTGTTTACAGTATGCGGAAAATGAAACAATATCGCTTGATAGAAATCCCGCCAGATTAATTCATTCAGGTACTTTTCGTTTAAGGTTTTTGCTTTGGTCACAAGCTGACGGATGCTTATGGTTCCAAACCTAAGATGAACACTCAGTCTGGAGGTTCCATCTATGGAAGGGGTGTTGCGGGTTTGGTGATAGTTTTTTAGTATGGATTCTTTTACTTCTGTTGCGGCGAATGAAAACAGGCTTTTTTCAAATCCTATTTCTTCCAAAGAGATGCTTTTATTCGGCTTGATTTGATGTAAAGAAGCAAGGTAATTTTCAACCGAATAGGGTTTCAGATAGAAATCGTTCAACGTGGCTTTCCATTTTTTGGAGTATGGTGTGTATACGGTGTAAGGTTTTCCATCCTCTTTTACGATTTCATTTTTTTCGAAAATTACTTGGTCTTTGTAGTCTTTGAATATAATTGATTTGGCGCTGAAATAATCAAACAAGGTTTTGTCTCTTTCCTGCGCATATGGCTCGTAATCGCGATTGGTGTAAACGGAATTTATGTTGTTTGTTTTAGTCAGCTTTTCAAATACCTCTGAGGGGGTTCCGTAAAATACCCACAAATCGGAGCCGTGTTTTTGGTAAGCCTCTTTGAGCAAAAGCACGTAGTGATGTATGAAACTAACCCGCGCATCATGTTTATCCTCTAGATTATCCAGTATGTTTTTGTCGAAAATAAAAATGGGTTGAACATTTTTCTCCTGCTTCAATGCCCTATAAAGCCCGGCATTATCTTTTATTCTAAGGTCTCTTCTGTGCCAGAAAATACTGATGTTGCTCATCGAGAAAAATTTTGTGAAACGATTAAATTAGCCCATTCATATTACACTATGAACAAACAAGTAACCGGACAAATGGTTCTTACTCGAGGGATACTTCTACTTTCGGCTTTATCTCTACTTTTGGCATTGGGGCTTCAAAAAGCTTACTTTCTTCCAGCGAAGGAATCACATAGAGTGAAAGTTCAGTAAGAGGCTCGAAGAGTAGTGAGCCTTCTTTCAGTTCGGGTGAAATAAACTCAAGTTTTTGGTCGTAAGAACGAATAATAGCTAATAAGACGCTCAACGCCAGAGCAATTTTTAATCCCCCGAATGCGGCGCCGGCAATTTTGTTTATCAGGGTAAGTTTTGCAGCGTTTACGGCTTTTTCGATGAGTTTGCCCATAAGAAAAGTTAGAATTAATACCCCTATAAAAAGAATTGAAAATGAAATAACGGGTAGGTACTTGGTTTCTTCGCCACCAATCAATTCGGATAGGTAATCGGTGAAATTCACCCCGGCATAAATAGCCAAGCCAAAGGCAAAAATGGAAATAACCTCCACCACAAATCCTTTTGTAAATCCCTTGTAGCCAAACCAAAGTATGGGCACTGCTAGTATAATGTCGATAAAATTCACCTAATCAAAAGTAGGTGAACTTATGTGCGGAAGATAAATCCTACTAAGTAAGATTTTAACAACGAGGGTTTAATTGCCTTTAAAATCAGGTGTTCTTTTTTCTAAAAAAGCAGAGGTGCCCTCTTTGAAATCACCTGTTCCAAAGCATTTGCCAAATTCGTCAATTTCGGTTTTAAAACCGTCAACACTTGTTTTATATTGAGCATTTACGGCAGCAATGGCACTGCTTATTGCCGAAGGAGAGTTTTTGATAATTTTAGTGGCTATTTCTTCACATTTGGCAATTAGCTCTTCTTGTATAGCGACATGATTAACTAACCCAAACTCCAGCGCTTTTGACGCGGAAATCATTTCTGCCGTCATAATCATTTCCATTGCCCTTCCTTTACCGATCAATTGAGCAAGTCTTTGGGTGCCACCATATCCGGGAATCACTCCAAGACTTACTTCGGGCAAGCCTATCTTGGCATTAACAGAGGCTACTCTTATGTGTGCCGACATGGCAAGTTCCAGTCCGCCACCCAAAGCAAAACCGTTGATTGCGGCTATAACGGGGGTTTTTAGATTCTCAACCAAATCGAACAGAATTCGGTGCCCTTCGGCACTTAATTTCTTACCTTGTTCAACCGAAAAAGAGGCAAATTCACTTATGTCGGCCCCTGCAACAAATGCTTTTTGACCGGAACCGGTAAGGATTATTACATTAACTTCAGTGTCGGCTTCGTAATTTTTAAAAGCACTGCTCAGCTCGCTTATGGTAGCTTTGTTTAGAGCGTTTAGTTTATCGGGTCTGTTAATGGTTATATAGCCGATTTTATTTTTTTTCTCGGTGATTAGGTTGTTATAGCTCATTTGTTTTGTTTTTTGCAGTGTCAAAATTATTTAAAAAATTATAGTTCCGTTTGCGGTGTTTGATTCCACTTGGGAATAGTAACAAAAAAAGTGGTGCCTACGGAGGTTTCGGTTTCAAAACTTACAGCGCCTTTATGTTGGGCGATTATGTTTTTTACCATGGCCAAGCCAAGACCCATTCCGGTTGATTTAGTGGTGAAATTTGGCTCAAATATTTTCGCCTTTATATCATCAGGAATTCCATTTCCGTTATCAATAATTTCTACGCAGTAATTGGTTCCTTCGCGGTATAGTTTTAAGATAATTCTCGGCTTTTTGTCGGTGGGGCAGGCTTGAACAGCATTTTTAATAAGATTGTTGAAGACTCGAATTAATTGTCCATTATCTCCCCATATTGGGGCAATGTCTATACTTGTTTCAAATTCAATATCAGCAGAGTCGTTCACAAATACTTCGATAGAGGATTCGATTATTTTTTTCAAATCGGTTTCAGTCATATTTGCCTTGGGCATTTTGGCAAAGTTTGAGAATTCGTTGGCAATATTGGTTAGGGTGTTTATTTGTTCAATCATTCTTTCGGCAAAGCGGTCAATTTTTTCTTGTTCTTCTTTATCCGAAATCTGAATAGAGCGTTGCAAGTGTTGCACGCTGAGCTTCATCGGGGTAAGGGGGTTCTTAATTTCGTGCGCCACTTGTTTTGCCATTTCTCGCCAAGCGTGCTCTCTCTCAGATTGGGCTAATAGCCGGGTACTTTCTTCAAGTTGATCAAGCATTCGGTTGTAGTCTTCTACTAGTGCTCCTATTTCATCGTTGCTTTTCCAAACAAGTCTTTCGTTGTCTCTACTGATTTGAATAGTTTTAAGCTTGTCGGCAATTACTCTTAGCGATTGAGTAATGTATTTGGAAAGTAGGTATGCCAAAACTCCGGCAGCGACCAAAAGAGCAAGGTATATTTCTACCAAAGTTAATAGGAAGCTTTTTAGGTCTTTTTGCATCACGGCATTTTCTATCAGGTAGGGAAGATTGATGATGGCCACTTTGCCACCCTCTTCATTGAGAATGTAGGCATATGTTGATAGTTTTATGCTGTCGTTGTCTTCCTTGTGTTCGATGTATTCATCGGTGGAATTTTTTAATTCTTGCAGTATATTTTCGGGAATTCGTTTTTTAAAAAATTCCGGATTGTTCATGTCTTGGTGTGATGACATGAGGATGTCGCCTTTGTTGTTAAAGATATTGATATCAATATTGTTAACATCAGCCAGCTCTACCATTTTTTCCTGAAAGTCTTTGATAACAACATCCATGTCGGCAGTTACTGGAGTTTCTTTTAGAAAGTAAGAGATACTAGTGATAACAGTTTCTTGTTTTCTGTGAAGCCTTTCTTCGTGATACCGCTCGTTTTGATTTTTAAAAAATATGATTGTTGTGATACCTATAACCAATAGTGAAAACAGAATAATGGCTATCATAGAGAGGTATATTCTATTTCTTAGTCCCATTCGGTATGTTGTTGGCATAGGCTGTTTTTTTACGCTGTTAAAATAGCGATATTCTTTATAAATCGGTTGTTCTATGGGGCTTTAGTTTGTTATTTAGCCCCTTCAACAGAGTACAAAACTCGTCAGGTGAGTGGGTCGTCAGAGTTTTATTTATTGCATCGTTCATCTCGTCAAAAGCTTTACACACAATTGTTGCTACTTCATCAGCTTTGGGTGTTGTTTTTAATATGAATTCTCTTCGGTCTTGCGGATTAGGCTCCCTTTTCACGTAATTCATTTTCACCAGATAATCGACATGTCGTGTTGTGCTGGCTTTGTCTGCTCCAATGAGCTCGCTCAACTCGTTCTGGGTTAATTTTCCATTTGCTTCTATGATTAAATGCAGCGGATAAAAGCAGCGGTCTATATCTAGTACGGCAAGCTTTTTGGCCACATTTCCAAAATATGACTTGGCAAGACTATTAAATAATTTGCCATATGGTAATTTGCAATTTTCACTCATGCTATAAAAACAGTTTCACATGGAAATGGTTTGCAAGGTATAGTTTTTATATTATTTGATGGGCATCCCTACGGAATTATACTTAGGAGCATATGGTATAAATGTTGTATTTTCGTAGTATAAAACCCTTACTTATGAAGTACCCAACGATACTGTTTTTGTTTTTTACTACCATTTTTATAACGGCATTCAAGGAGGATCCTGTGCCTAACGTGTATAAGGTTATTAAAGTTGATGGTAGTATCATCTATCAAAAAACAGGTAAATCAATGACAACGGGAGACCAGTTTTCGGAATCCGAAAAATTAGTGTTTAAAACCGAAGAGAGTAGAGCAGCGGTGATTAGTAGCCTGAAGGGCCGTTTTATACTTTCGGCTCAAAACAACGGGCTTTCCAATAATCTTTTACCGGCAATGAATAATGTAAAAACTCGGGCGGGAGCGCTTTTGAGTCTTATTGATTTACAGAATTATTTCAAAGGCGATTTTTTGGTGGTTGATGAAAGAAAGCAAACGATTGCTGAAGCGAGTTTTCCAATGAACGAAACCAATTTCTTTTACGTTCAGTACGTATACAACGGAGAAGAAATTCATAAAAAGCTCCCCTATGATGGTAACGAGCTAATTATTTCTAAAGCAGAACTGTTTACTATTGATGGTAAGGCTGTGACCAGCCAAGATAAAATAAGCCTTAAGCTTTGGTACAGAAATGCTGAGGAGAAAAAATCACTACTAGTGAGTGAATTTATCTGTATAATGCCTGCTAAAGTTGAAATAATGAAAGAGTTGGCCGTGATAATCAAAGAGCATCAAAAAGGTGAAGAGAAGAAATTAATAGAAGAGGCCGCCGGATTTTTGAATGATTTCTATGGCTCAGCAGATACGGATTATGTGAAGCAATTACTTAAGAAGTAGTTACTTCTGTTTTTTCGCTAACCACTTTGGCAGAGGAATTATCCAGTCGTGAGTTGAAAACCATACATGCGGTGAGGTCGCCTGTTACATTTACAGCTGTTCGCAGCATTCCCAGTAAGCGGTCAACCCCTATGATTAATGCAATGCCCGTTATCGGAACTCCTACAGAACTTAAAACTGTAGCAAGCACGATTACACCTGCCCCCGGAGTGGAGGGAGTTCCTATAGATGCGGCAACGGCAGTAATAACCAAAAGCACTATGCTTAACACCCCTAACTCCAGCCCATAAACTTGGGCAAGAAAAATGGTAGAAATAGCCTGATAAGCAGCTGTTCCATCCATGTTGACAGTAGCTCCCACGGGTATAATAAATCTCGAAACTGAAGGCTTTACATTCAATTTTTCTTCAGCGGTTTTTATACTCATTGGCATTACCGCAGCCGAACTGGCCATAGAGAAAGCAAGTAGCAGCAATTCTTTTGCAGAAGCAAAGAAATGACCAATAGGAGTTTTGGCAACAAATAAGAGAATAAGGATGTAAAATCCGATTAATCCGAAAAGCCCGATTATTACAGCAAGTATATACATCCCCAAGCCGGCAATAGTATTTATACCTACCATGGCGGTAATCTGGCAAATTAAGCCAAATACGGCATACGGAGCCAATTTCATGGCCCATTTGGTAATGGTCATACAAATTTCCTGAATGGAAGTGAGCAAATCCAACACTGGGCGGGAGGTTTTGTCAGACACATTGAGTAGCGCAATACCAACAATAATTGAAAATATCACAATACTGAGCATTTCTCCGGTTACCATAGATGCCAGCGGGTTGTCCGGAAGCAAATCGGTAATCATATTGGGAACAGCATTAAAGCTAAATGTAGCCACTTCGGCTTGCAATTCGGTCGATTCTCCACTCTGAGCAAGAAGAGTGCTACTATTTATATAATTTCCGGGTTTAAGTATTAGTGTTGTAATCACTCCAATAACTATAGCTACAGAGGTGGTTAAGATAAAATACACGGCTACTTTTGGGCCTGTTTTTATCAACTCATCTTTGTGTTCTCCTCCTGCAATACCCTGAATAACAGAGCTTACAATCAGGGGAATCATAATCATTTGAACCAGTCGAATAAATAAATTTCCGGGCAATGCAAGCCAGCTGGTTATTAACGATGAATCTTCTGGAGTAACGTATCCGGTTTCTTGCCCCAGAAGCACGCCTACCAACACCCCCAGCACCATTCCGATGATAACTTTGAGCCAAAGGCGACCTTTTACAAGCCCTTCAAGATGTATATATAATTCTTTTAACACGGCTCCAATGTAGCTAAAATTACGTTTTTAGCAAGATTTATTGATAAGCAAACCACTGAATAATTTCTTCACCCAAAGCATCAATATCAACTTGTTCAAGTGGATGCTTGGAGTTTGCTAACCGCTGAAAACCGACATTGTTTAATCTTTTGTATATTTCAAGAGTTTCCTTAGGGGTAACCATATGGTCGTATTGTGCCAGCAACAGTTTTACGGGAATTTTAACTGCACCCAAATCAAGAGCATCTATCGGATTGTTTTCTCCCAGATTTTTCATCAGGGCAGTTGTTCGTCTCAATACATCGCTCCAATTTGCGCCGTGTTGTGCTTCGAGTTGTGCCGCAAAGGCGGGTACTTTTTCTTTTATTTTTTCCGAATCAAGCATCGAGACTTCTTTTGCTGCTACTTCAGGGGTCCAGTAAAATTTTGTGCCTAAGGTCATTAGGCGTGCTATTCGCCCAGAATATTTTACTGCATGAAGTAGCCCGACGTATCCTCCCATACTGTAGCCGAAGAAGTTTACATCGGTTAATTTGTTATCGTTGAAATACTTTTCAACTTCATCAACAAAGGCATCCATCGAAAAGTTGACATCAACAGACGATTTTTTGCCGTGCCCGCTAAGTTCGATGTGGTGAAGTCGAAATTTATTTTGCGGGATTTCCTGCAAAATTTTTGTTTGTTCTGCGGAACCAATTGCCCCATGCAGCAGCACTAAATCTATCATAAAGCAAAGAAAGTAAAAAACCCTGTTTAAGACTACATAAAGAGGGGAAAATTAATCTAAATATAAAGGTGGGGGTATAAAGGGGCAAAAAGCTTATTTTTTAATTTGAAATGCGCTTAGTACATTAGTAAGCAAAAAAATTTGAGTAATGATTGATTTGCGCAGTGATACCTTTACAAAACCAACGGCAGAAATGCTCGATTATATGTTTCGGGCAGAAGTGGGAGACGATGTGTTTTGTGAAGATTCCACGGTAAATGCACTCGAAGAGAAAGTTGCTTCCCTTTTTCAAAAGGAAGCGGCCTTATTTTGCCCAAGTGGTACAATGGCCAATCAAATTGCTATAAAAGTTCATACACAGCCGGGAGATGAAGTTATCTGTGCTGCACAGGCACATATATATTACTACGAAGGTGGCGGAATATCTTTTAATTCTTCGGCATCGGTAAAGTTGATAGACAACCCAGATACGTTTATTTATGCTGAGGATATAAAGTCAAAAATCAATCCTGACGACGTGCATTTCCCCCGCACACGACTAGTAGCTGTAGAGAATACAACTAATCGTGGAGGAGGCCGTTGCTATAGTTTTGATGAACTCACTAAAATTTCTGCCATATGTAGGGAGCAGGGTTTGGCTTTTCATGTAGATGGAGCTAGACTTTTTAACGCCCTTGTTGCAAAAGGAGAAACACCGAAGCAATACGGAGCAATTTTCGATAGTATTTCTATATGCCTATCAAAAGGGCTTGGCGCCCCGGTGGGATCGGTATTGATTGGTGATAAGGTATTTATAAAACAGGCAAGGCGCGTTAGAAAAGTGTTTGGTGGCGGAATGCGTCAAGCCGGATACTTGGCAGCGGCAGGAATTTATGCCTTAGACAATCAGGTAAATCGGCTGGCTGAAGACCACCTTCATGCGCAGCAACTGAGGGAGGCATTGTTAGATAAATCTTACGTGAACGAGGTTTTTCCCGTGGAGACCAACATCGTGATTTTTACTACCAAAGGGGTAAATGCCTCCACACTGCTTGACGAATTGAGTAAACATCAGATAAAAGCGATCAGTATGGGTGTAGACAAAATGAGGCTTGTAACACATCTGGGCGTGTCAAAAAGTGATATCGAACACGCCATTCAAGTGCTTAAGAACATAGATGGGAAAGAATTTAAAGGCAATTCTTCTGTCTATAGCGGCTACTAAAAATAGTAAACGGCAATTGTATCTTTTTGCAAACGCACTTTCAAGAACTTTCCTATTGCCGCTTTTCGGACTGCCGGAATATCTTGTGTTGTTTTGATGATTGCTGCAGCGATGGTGTCTGTTTTTAAGGTGTCGTTATCATAATGAGCAAATACCATCTCTTTTATGCTAAAGCTTTTTATGCTCGGATAACTTACTTTAAGCTCCTTGCTCAGTTGCTCTACCGGAAACTCTCCCAGTTTGTAGGAATATAACTGTTTTTCCAAGTATTCTATTCTTTTGTCTTTATCCAGAACAGCTTCTTTATTTTGTTGGTAAACTTTGTCTAGAATATTTGAAATGTCTTCGTTTTGAAGTTTTGATGTAGCATTTGCGCCTTGGTTTACAAGTAATCTCACCAAGCCGAAGTTTTGCTCCTTCATCTTTATTCTTATCTGATTGATGTACTCTTCTTCCAGAATTTTGCCGTACAAGCTTACTTCGATAAATGTGGTGTCGTGTTCTCTCTTAATTTCTTTTTTGATGATATTTACATCCGGCAGCTCAAAATACTGTACCACAAAGTTGTTGACGCGTTTCTCAAGCACCGTATTGCTTATCATTACCCAGGCCAGTATTACACTGGGAATTATAGTAACTAATGCAATAAACGTTACCCAGTTTCGTGCTTTTTTTTCCAGTTTCAAGTCTTCCAGATGAACTTTTTCGTAGTTCAAATAACGCACAATTAAAAAAGTAGCCAGACAAATAAATACACAATTGATGATATACAGGTAAAATGCTCCGAAGAAGTAGTACATCTGCCCACTGGCAAGTCCGTATCCTGCGGTACAAAGTGGGGGCATAAGCGCGGTGGCAATAGCTACTCCGGGAATTACCGTGCCTTTTTCTTTACTAGAGCCGGCAACAATGCCCGCCAAACCACCAAAAAATGCAATAAGTACATCGTATAGCGTGGGAGAAGTCCTGTTCAACAGTTCAGAACTAGCATCTCCTATAGGGGTTATAAAAAAGTATATTGTTGAAGAGGTTAATCCTATAGCCGTGGCTATTGCTAGATTTTTCCCGGAGCGTTTGAGCAAATTAAAATCGTTTATGCCAATAGCCAGTCCGGCACCCATTATAGGCCCCATAAGCGGCGAAATTAGCATGGCTCCAATAATTACAGCGGTACTGTTTACATTAAGACCCACCGAAGCGATAATGATAGCAAACGCTAGAATCCAAACATTGATTCCTTTAAAAACAATTCCCTTTTTAATGGATTCTATTGTTTTTTGCTCGTCTTCTTTGTCGCCGTGTAAATCAATTCTGGAGTGGATAAACTCCCAAAGGATTTTTAACACATTCTTGCCCGAAGGTTCTTTTTGCTGATTATCGTTCATAAACCAGGTTTCTTTCTTGCTAACTGCCCGTAAATATACACACACATGAACGGGATACGACTTAAAGGCACAAAAAAAGGAGGCAGTCCTACTTTAGGCTACCAATCATATCTTCGGGGCGAACCCAATCGGTAAATTGCTCGTCGTTGAGCAATCCTAGCCCTACGGCTGCTTCGCGAAGTGTTTTATTTTCTTTGTGTGCCGTTTTGGCAATTTTGGCTGCGTTTTCGTAGCCAATGTGCGGATTAAGCGCCGTAACTAGCATCAGCGAATTTTCGAGGTGCTTTTTTATTTCGGGTAAGTTTGGCTCGATGCCTTCGGCGCACTTATCGTTAAACGAAACACAGGCGTCACCTATAAGTCGAGCTGATTGCAGCACGTTGGCAGCAATCACAGGCTTGAATACATTCAATTCAAAATGGCCATTAGATCCGGCAATTGATACGGCAACATCGTTGCCAATAACTTGGGCACAAACCATAGTGAGCGCTTCGGGCTGAGTAGGGTTTACCTTGCCCGGCATAATGGATGAGCCCGGCTCGTTGTCAGGGATTATAATTTCGCCGATTCCGCAACGGGGTCCTGAGCTTAGCATTCTGATGTCGTTTCCTATTTTCATCAGGGCTACAGCAGCACGCTTGAAGGCGCCAGAGAGTTCTACCATAGCATCGTGTGCGGCTAAAGCCTCAAACTTGTTTCTTGCGGTAACAAAAGGGTATCCGGTGCTTTCGGCAATTTTTTTAGCTACTAACACATCGTATCCGTTGGGGGTGTTTAGTCCGGTGCCCACGGCAGTTCCGCCAAGAGCAAGTTCTTTTATCATTTCCAAGGCGTTGTTGATGGCGCGCATACTGTTGTCTAGTTGCTGCACATAACCCGAAAATTCTTGCCCTAGAGTTAATGGTGTTGCATCCATAAAGTGGGTGCGACCTGTTTTCACGACGTGGTTAAACTCTTGTGCTTTTTTGTGTAGTGTATCGCGCAATTTTTTCATTCCGGGTAGGGTAATTTCTACGACTTGGGTGTAGGCAGCAATATGCATAGCCGTTGGAAAAGTGTCGTTTGACGATTGTGACTTGTTTACATCATCGTTGGGATGCAACACTTTTTTCTCGTCGGTAAGCAATCCGCCGCTCATTACATGCGCGCGGTAAGCAATCACTTCGTTGCAATTCATGTTGCTTTGTGTGCCCGATCCGGTTTGCCAGATTACCAGCGGAAATTGGTCGTCTAGTTTTCTGGCTAAGATTTCATCACAGGCAGCGGCTATTAAGTCGCGTTTCTCTGCTGATAGAACACCCAAATCGCAGTTTGCTTGGGCGGCTGCTTTTTTCAGGTGGGCAAATGCGCGAATAATTTCGATGGGCATGGATGCCGCCGGGCCAATTTTAAAATTATTTCTGGAGCGCTCGGTTTGTGCTCCCCAATACTTGTCGGCGGGGACTTTAACCTCGCCCATAGTGTCTTTTTCAATTCTGTACTCCATAATTTGTTTTTTTCTTATTTTCGTGCCGTTTCAAACTTACAAACTTAAGCTATGTTTACAATCGGTTTATTAATTTTTCTTGCTTTAGCAGGAATGGCATTTTGGATTTTAATCTTTTTAGGTTCGTTTATCCCTCTTTGGCTTTTCTGGAGTTTTACCGGCGGGAAGCCAAAGTCGGATTCGGATGAAGCTTCTGCAGAATCCTCTGGGGCCGAATCATAATACATTTAACACATTTTCAGGAGGTCGTCCCAAAGCGGCCTTTTTTCCGTTTACTACAATGGGTCGCTCGATCAAAATGGGGTTTTCGACCATAATTTTTATCCACGCTTCGTTGCTGTAGTTTTTGCCTTTGTATTTTTCCTTGTACAGTGTCTCGCCTTTTCTTATAATGTCTTCGGCGGGTAGCTTTAGCGCATCTAGTAGTTGTTTTAGTTCTGCTTGTGACGGTGGGCTTTTAAGGTACTCTATCACCTCGGGATTTTGTCCTTTTTCTTTTAGCAGCTCTAGTGTTTGCCTGCTTTTGGTGCAGCGGGGATTGTGGTATATTTTCATGGGGTAGATTGGTTATTGGGCTACTAAGTTAGGGGGTTTTTCGGAAAACTTTTCACCACTCAGGTACCGAGAACACGAAGGTTTCTAGAAGCCTTTGCTACTAAGGGTGGGCTTTGGTTCTTATTACCTGAAAAGCATATATTTGTGTATGCCAAAAACAATTGAAGTAAAACCTTTAGGACATCATAACACAAATTGTTTGGGGCTTTACTTTGCCGTTGACCAAGAATTGATAACTTACAGCACAAAACCATGCTGTGTTTAATTTATGCTTGTGGTTTAAGAAGAAGTGAGCTATTATATTTAAAACTGAATAATGTTGATTCCAAAAGAAAACTACTATTGATAAAACAAAGTAAAGGTAAAAAAGATAGAATAACTCTGATAAGTGATAAACTTATTGAACTGTTAAGAATTTACTACAAGGAGTTTAAACCTAAAATATGGCTATTTGAAGGCTAGGAAAAAGGGGCAAAATATTCCGAAAGAAGTTTGAAGAAGTATTAAAAAAAGCATTAAATTGGCTAAGATTTGCAAACCCGTTACTCTGCATTGGTTAAGGCATAGTTATGCCACGCATTTGTTGGAGAGTGGAACAGACTTAAGGTATATACAAGAAATACTTGAACATAATAGCAGTAAAACAACAGAAATATATACCTATGTTAGCACTAAAAATATTCAGCAAATTAAATCTCCATTTGATGATTTTGAATTGGGATAAGCGCACCCCAAATTTAGAAAAAGGTACACTAATACACCCAAATATGGGTGGATTGGCGCACCTTTTAGGAGAAAAAGTGTGTATATAAACAAGTTACCTACTATTTAAAGAAAAACTATGAAAAAATTGAAAATATTACCTCTTTTAGTTGTATTAACTACACTCTTTTACAATTCAAAAGTTATTGCGCAAGCGTGCGGTCAAGGAATTTTCTCATTAGAGATTTATACACCAAATGGAGAGAAAGAGCTTGATATCAGTTATGAAATATTTGCGATTAATAGAGATTCACTTGAAGCAATATTTTCCCAAGGTAGTATCTTGGACAAGATAATTTACTCCTCTTATTATGGCTACGTTATTCAATCAAAATACGCTCTTAGAATTATAGACACAACTGAATCAGGGCAAAAAAAATTAGATAATATTTTCAATTTTAGGGTGCTTAAGGACAATCAACAAGTTGGTGAGATTGTAAACGGTCAAGTCCATTTTAATACAATAGAAACATATGACAATTTATTGCTATTAAAACTATATTCTAACAATAAAGAGGTTTATGTCATAGCCAATCTATTTGGTGGTTGTGATAGAACATCAGTAATGCTTTGGAATGAAAGACCACAAATAGTATTAAAACAGTAGGTAACAGCAAATAAGCTCAAGCAGGGGGTTCGTGTTTCGTAGGACAGGAAAGTGGTATATTTGAAGTTCAGTTCTTCGCAGGAAGTTCAGAGGTAAAAGCCCTGCCTGCGCCTATTTGCCAACCGTTAGTGGCAACTTGACAGAACTATAAAGACATACAGATAAAAATAAAACAATGAAAAATTATTTATTAATCGCACTATTATTCGTTTTTTTAACTTCCTGTAATGCACAGCAGCAAATAAAAAATGAGGTATTAGAAGGCAAATGGTATTTGGACTTCCAACACAATGACATAGGGCTTGCTCGCACGTTTATGCATTTTGAAACAAACGGCAACAGTTTTGAGGCTTATACAAGAAAAAATGCAGACAGAGATATTTTAGGCGGTTGGACTTCAATGCTTGGAAGAACTTTTACCAAGAGTTTTAAAAATGGAAGCCTTCTGAGGGTTGTAAACGGAACGCATAAAACTGAAAATGACACATTGAAATTATCAGGTGTTCTTACTTCCGCAATGGGAAACTATCATTTCAAAGGTTATGTAAAAGGCAACGACTTGTGCGTTACATTAACCAACGGGATTGGCCAACAACGCGGAATTATTACAGGAACAAAAAAACAAGTTCAGCAGCCTTTGGAAAATTATCCTGATTTATTCAAAGCATCTGTACAGTTAACAGAAAACAATATTTTCAACAAAGATTTATTACAAACTAAGAAATGGAAAACGTTTGTTAAAGATATGGGCAAAGTGTCTTCTAAAGTGCAGGATGACCTTGAAATGGTCTTTGCTTTTTTCTATTATGCCGGGAAATTACCAATATCACACTTTGCCCTTATGAAAATTCCGGAACAGGAAAAAGATACTTCAATGCATGAAAGCAACAAGTATGTTTTTTTGGAGGAAAAATCACCTCAGACAGTGTACATTAAAATCACATCTTTTAGTGGAACAGCCTCAGAAATGGACAGCATTTTCGAGATAATCAATCACAAAGATTACAAAAACCTTATAGTAGATTTGCGTAACAATTCGGGGGGAAGCGTAGCGGCAGGAATGGCTTTTACCACAAGTGTTGTGGACAGCACATTCTACGGGGGCGTTTTCCTTACACAAAAATGGTTTATTCAACACAAACAACCTCCAACAGTTGAAAGCTACCCGACATTTCCTCATTTTACAGAGGCAAACTTTGATTTAATCATTGAAGGAATACATAATACAGATGTTTTGTGTTTAAAAATAATACCGAAACCGACAGTTTACAGGGGAAACATTTATATTCTGACGAACAGCAAAACAGCCAGCACCTGCGAACCGATTGTTTATGGTCTTAAACAACAAAAGAGAGCAACCATTATCGGAGAAAAGACAGCAGGAGCAATGCTGAACGGAGAATTGTTTGAATTAGACAAAGGATTTAAAATGGTCATTCCCACAGCCGACTATTACGCATCAGACGGATATAGAATAGACCAAAATGGAGTGAAGCCTAACATTGAAACCAAACAGGAAGAAGCATTGGATTATGTAATGAAAAACCTGATAAAATAAACAAGCAGCCACTAACAGCACCTACAAAAAATTGGCGGTTCAGTGCTTCGTATGATAGTTTTGTAGTTCAACAAACATTCGTTCTTCGTATGAACATTTGTGGTAAAAATCGCCAACTTCTTGTAGCTGCAAACCGTTAGCGGTCAGCTTAAAAGACGACACAGACACATAAACACAATAAAAAAAATGGAACTATGATTAGAGCAAATTTCATTATTACAGTTTTACTGACAATTTCTTTCCAAACATTTGGACAACAGCGTGGATTGACTTTTCAGAACGCAGAAAAACAAGGAATTTCAATAAAGCATTTGGACAGTGTTTACATAAGTGCGGTGCATACTGACACTTCATTAGCTGTTTTCAAAACTGAAACTGAACAAGAAGCAATGCAGCAAGCATATATCAAACTATTGCAAGACTTTGGTAAATTCCTTTTAGAAAACAATTTTAAATGGGAAAAGCCGACAAGATGCTTTAATAGAATTTACTTTAACGCAGACGGGACAATAGATTACTTCCTGTTCAATTTTCTTGGCAAACTTGAAGACAAACCTGCCGAAAATATTGAAAAAGAATTTCAAAGGTTACTTAATGTTTTTATTGCAGACTACAAATTTTCGGTAACCGCTAAAACGAAGTTCGCCCAGTGTAGTCCGACAACCTATATGCCCCAAAAATGACGAACAATATAACCT
>JBKBNH010000007.1:0-196009 GCA_046295395.1 Flavobacteriales bacterium
GCTACCACGCCTTTTTTCATGTTGTCGAATTCGTTGCGCAGGTTGTTGTTGCTCAACTGACCAATGGTGGCCTGTGGAATTGTTCCCGGTAAAAGTAAATTATTGCCAAAGGCATTGATTCCGGTGGCCTCTTCTACCAAATCGTGGAAGTGGTTGCCGTAAACGGTAAAACTGCTGTTGCGGGTGTTTATACCGTGGCGCAGGTTGTAAAACTCGTTTTTGCTATTCCACGCTAAGCCTATTTGTATGCCGTTTACGCTGTTAAGTTGTATGCCCGTAAACCCGTTTTGCCCGGCATAGGGAGGAAGCAGCGGGTCGGCGGTGTAGAATTGGGTGCTGATTACGCTTTTTTGTGCGGTGGTAGAGGGGAGTGTGTGTGGCTGCACTTGTATGCCAATGTAGTTGCTTTCAAACTTACAGGTGTTGAAGTTGTATTGGGCTCCGGTTTTTACATCGGCGGCAACTATAGCTTGCCTGTATGTATCAAAACGACCACTCCATCGAGAATCTGCCTCCAACTCAATGCCTTGCCACATGTTATCGTAGTATTCTCTATAAACACTATTAATACTTGTAACGGTTCTTCCGTTTTGAACCTGAATTTTATATCCACCTCTTACATAAAATATCGTATTATCTATGGTTACGTTTTGATCAATTATGAAGTCATTGTTGAGTAATATTGTCAGATTAGATATGTTTTGTTGCTGTGTTAATGTTGATAGATATGTAGGATTACAAACATCAGTAACAAAATCAGCGGCATTTAAAACAAGGTCATTTTGACAGCATTGATTTACTTGGAAAGATGTTTGGGACTCGCATCCGTTTACATCTGTTACATTAGCGGTAACCACCCCCGGAACACCAGACACGAATTGCACCTCAACACATCCCCCCGCACTAGATACTATTGTTGCTCCGGTCTGACTAAAAGACCAATTTATAGAAGTAAAGTTATTAGGATTGTTTACACAGTAAGTGTATGTATTGTCAAGACAACAGACTTCTTCATCCCCGCTAATAATAGGCAAAAAGGGCGGAGTTATGGTAAAGTTTTCGGAAAAAACCGAGCCCCGCATTTCCTACCAAGATAACACCATAGTTGCCCGCAGCGAGATTTTCAAAACAATATACTCCGAAGGAGTTGATGTCTAATATTTGGTCTATTTGCGTTCCATTTATATTGGGAGTAAAAAGATAGAGGTTGAAATCATTCGACAGAGAGGGGATTCCGGAGTTGTTTATAGGCGAGGTAAAATTCAAACAGTAAGTATCGCAGTTGATGCTGCTTTGAGGTGGGCAGGGGTTATCACATTCCACCACATTAAATGTCCACAAAGACTCTGACGGTTGAGCAGGGTCTATAATGGTATGTAATCCAATCATTATGAAGTTATAACTCGTTCCGGATGTTATGTTAACGGTGCTCCCATCGGGAAGAAGCATGGTATATATTATCATGCCAGGGGTTCCAACATTACAGAGGGTGAAGTTGCCAAAGCTATACGCCTGATTTAAACAATAGTTGTCAAACATACATCCTCCATCATTGATATGCGTGGCATTGCAAGAACCAGGGCATGGATTTGTAATTCCCGCTGCTCCGGTAGTAGTAACACAACAACATTCTTGGGTTTCTTGGGTGTTGTCACATAAACGGGTGATGGTGATACAACTCGTTACGCTGGCAATATTCAGGCGATATTGAAAATTTGCTTCGGGGAAAATCCGACTTAGATTGCTGCGCACCACTTTTATAAAATATTGAGAAGAAGAGGTTAAATTATTTAGTTCAAAAACTTGAAGCCCTCCGTTGTATTGGGTGGAATCTTCTATGGTGAGACTCCCGCAGCCACTGGGCGAACTGTAAAGATATAGGGTAATGATACTAGCTGGTTGAGAAGAGCCTGAGGTATCAACATAAAACGCCAAATCATCATCTATCCCTTGGAAAGTAAACCAGAACACTTCTGCGGCAGAAAGAAAAGTCGCCGTATCCATATCAATATTCGTTTTTGGTGTAATGGGTAAGGCAGAAGAGCATGAGTTATGTTGTGCGGAAACGCCGTACAGCATAACGCTGCAAAACAGGGTAATTATAAACGGAAAGATTCCCTTCTTTTTTCTATCCAATAACCTCCCTTCGGGGATTAAACAAGATGTTTTCTTCTCCGAAGAGAATGTGGCGAGTATTTTCTCTATAACCATATATAGTTTAATTAATTTAGGGAGGGGAGTATATACAAAAAATCGATTAAAACAAATCGTTTATCTGCATTTTTAGGAATCGGTAGGTTTTTGGGTTAAACGGTTATTTTGCTTTTGTAAAAAAGGGTTAACCCGGATTAAGAAGTAGAAATTTCTAATGCATACAGCCGCAGGCGTACCGGGCTAATCTCGCTTTAGTGATTGTTTTTGTTCCGAATGCTCGGGACAAAATTACAAGCACTTATGCGATTGCTCAATTCTATTGAGCAATTTGGGTTTAAAGTTTACTATTCTATTTGAAAAACTCATTTTCCACCTTACATTAGCGGTGTTTGAATGCCGAAAACGACATATTAAACCTTTTTGAACCCATTTCGCTGACGGAGATGGAAGACGTGTTGTTGCTCAACCGCACCGACACTAAATACCTCCTTACGGACGAAGATTTTTTGAGGTACTTGGAAGAAATTCAGCAGAATTATCGGGTGTTAGACATAAACAATGTACGCAGGGCGAACTACAAAACCTTATATTTCGATACCCCTGATAACTTATTCTACCTTCAGCATCATCGCGAAAAACCTACTAGAATAAAAGTGAGAAAGAGGCAGTATGTAGATTCTAATCTGAGTTTTTTGGAGGTTAAGATTAAATCTAAGGAGCGAACGGATAAGCAGAGAATTGTGATTGACAACATGAATGAGAGCCTGTCAGAAGCGGAGCACAATTTTATTAATCAGTATTTTGAGTCCCCCGATATTTTAACACCAAAACTTTGGAATTCTTTCGAAAGAATAACCCTGGTTAGCAAAATTGCCTCGGAACGGCTGACGATTGACAGAAATATTTCTTTTACGTTCGAAAACAACTATCAGGAATTAAAAAATTTGGTTGTGGCTGAAGTTAAACAAGAAGCTTCAAGCAGAAATTCTACATTTGTGCTTGCCCTGAAGAGAGAACATGTGCGCAACATGGGATTTAGTAAATATTGTATGGGTAGTGCGGGGCTGAATAAAAAACTGAAATACAACATGTTTAAAGGAAAGTTTTTACATATTAAACGATTAACAAATGAGTCTGCTGGAATGTTTTGATTTTGTGTGGAATACTAATGGGCTAATGGAATTTTTAGCCGATAGTTCCGATGATTTGTATAAAGCGGTTAAAAATGCTTTAGACACTCACAAGGAGGTAAGCGCGATTAAAAATACCGAAACCGGAAAAGGATTGTTTTTAGGGACAAAACTTTACGACAACGATTTCCTTAAGCTTATTGTAAGGTTCAGTATTCACCTGATTTCTCTTTTGGTAATCGTGCGTTTAATTTACTATCCGGTGGCTAAGCGAAAAGATTATCTTTTCACCTACATAATGATAAGTCTCATCATTTTCTTCATTTGTTTTACCCTTAAGAAATTTGATTTAGGATTGGGTATGGCACTGGGCTTGTTTGCCATCTTTGGTATTATTCGCTACCGCACAGACCCTATGCCCATTAAAGAGATGACCTATTTATTTATCATAATCGGGTTAACGGTAATTAATTCTTTGAGCAATAAGCAAATGAGCTACACAGAGTTGCTTTTCACGAACTTCACTACCATTTTCGCTACGTTTGGTATGGAGCGACTTTGGCTACTCAAGCATGAATCGCGAAAAATATTGCTCTACGAAAGAATTGAGTTAATTGTGCCCCAAAGACAAGAGGAGCTTATACAAGATATAGAGCAACGTACAGGATTAAAGATTGCAAGATTTGAAATAGGCAAAATAGACTTTCTCAGAGATACCGTTCAGATTATCATATATTACTATGATGATGAGCAGGAAGGCAATTTCCGCGACGAGGGCTTGGGGTTCAATAATTAATCCGAAAAAATGCTGTCATGGCGATGCCTTGAAGCAAAATTAAACCGTCAATTACCAATAGGTAAAACAAATCTGTATCGACAGATTTGTTTTGAAGAGCCGCAAAGCAGGCTGTAAGGTAAAAAATACATGAGCCAACGAGCAAGCTATCGACCAATAGCAGAGGAAAAAAAGCAAGTAAAACAAACACTACAACAACCAAATGTATTGTTGCCGAATGACCTATTATTTGCGGAATGGTTTTCATGGAACTTTTGTCAAAAAGCTTATCCCTATTATCGAAGAGTATGCCTAAGCAAAAAATGAACAGAAACCGATCGATAATCACATACGCCTTCAAATTAAAATCTATTTCAATAGCTATTGAAACCGGCAACCAGGCAGTAATCAGAGTCCATACGCCGGCTACAAGAAATATTTTTATGCCGGGCAATTCTCTCAGTCCATTTCCTTTTAGCAGAGGGAAACTATAAAGCAGCACTATCGATATTGCGATTAATCCTTCTTTCCACCACGCTATAAATAACACATAATTTCTGGCGGCAAGAATTAACATTGCCTGAAGACAAAACAAACTGATTGCAATTAGCAGAATCCGATTCTTAATCATCCAGTTTTGATACTCGGATTTTCCTTCCGTTATATTTCGGTATTTTATAATTTTTTGAAAATTGTAACCAAAAAGCGTTGCAAAAAACACCATCCAGATAAGGGGCTTTGTGGCCGCAGTGGTGTGTGCTAAGGTCGAGCTGTAAAAAGTGATAATTGCTGCGCCAAAGGCAAGCCATATATTGCTGTAAAGTATGGAAAGAAAAATTTTCAAGGGATTTTTATCGGGCAATGAAATAAGTTGTGAGTCCTAAACCTACCCCGGTTACTGTTCCAAGCAAGGTGTTTTTCATGCGCTTGAAGCGAGCCACTTTTTTAAAACCATCAATATACTCTGTGTTCAATAAATATGCCGATTCCGAAACGTGTTTGGATTGAATTTTTGTATTGATTTTTGCTGATACTATTGGAAACACCAAAGGTAAAATTATAGGAAATATACTGGGCTCGGATTTAAAAAACCCAAGTTCTGAATCGTAGGCGTCAAACACAACTGCGGCATAACCCAAAACAACACTCCCGGCATAAAACCAGCCCGCTTTGTAGTTGTTGCGGGCATCCCTTTCGCCGTATATGAACATACGCATTTCATCAACAGAAAAATAATTTCCGATGGCGGTGTCCTGTGCGTACATAATTTTTTCTTGCTCACCCTTTTTTTCAACAGAAAATATCCGATAGGATTCAAGTTTTGCTTCTTTTTTCTTTTTCCGCTTTTCATAAAAATAGACAATGTCGCCATCATTTTCCGATTTTATTTTCACCTCAAGCACCTGCCCGTTTAATAGCGTAATCTTGTCTTGTCCCGACACCCTTTTACAACAAGCAAAAACAACTAAAAGCACTAATATAGAACGGAAAATAATCATGTGAATAGTGGGCAATAATTTTTCCAAATGTACGATTTACTTGCTTATCACATGGGTTTTTAAGAAAGAGATGTTTTAAGGTTATTTCACAGTATCCCCATAAGCCGTTATGATTTGTTAGATCACAAACAAAAACCTCAAACCACTTGTATATATTTGCACTTTATTTGACCATTCACAACATCAACAAAGCAAGATTTATGGCACAAGACGTGTTTGCAGGCCGCCATATAGGCCCAAGAGAAACTGACCAGCAAAAAATGTTGGCATTCATTGGTGAGAGTTCTGTTAATTCTCTGATTGAAAAGACTATTCCGGCTAGTATCAGATTAAAAAAAGAGTTGAACATTGCTCCTGCTATAAGCGAGTTTGACTACTTGAACCATATCAAACAAATAGGATCTAAGAATAAAGTTTTTCAAAGTTTTATTGGGCTGGGTTACTACGGGACCATTGTGCCTCCGGTAATTCAAAGAAATGTGCTTGAAAATCCGGGGTGGTATACAGCGTATACGCCCTATCAGGCAGAAATTGCACAAGGAAGATTAGAGGCGCTTCTGAATTTTCAAACCATGGTTATGGATTTAACAGGGATGGAAATTGCTAATGCATCATTGCTTGATGAGGGAACTGCTGCTGGTGAGGCGATGATAATGTTTTATAATTCGAGAACGAAAGAACAAAATACAGCAAACAAATTTTTTGTTTCGAATACTTGTTTTCCTCAAACTATTGATGTTCTGAAAACACGTTCCAACCCATTAGGTATAGAGTTGGTGGTAGGAGATTATCAAACCGCACAGCTAGATAATTCATTTTTTGGCGCATGCCTTCAATATCCCAACATGAACGGAGAAGTTGAGGAGTATAAGTCATTTACCGGTAAAGCTCATGAAATAGGCGTAAAAGTGGCTGTTGCATCAGACTTGTTAAGTCTTGTTTTGTTAACCCCTCCCGGAGAGTGGGGGGCAGATGTTGTTTTTGGTAATTCTCAAAGATTTGGTGTGCCAATGGGTTACGGAGGGCCGCACGCTGCGTTTTTTGCTACCAAAGATGAATTTAAGAGAAACATTCCCGGAAGAATTATAGGCGTTTCGGTTGATAAAGACGGAAATCCGGCACTAAGAATGGCTTTGCAAACCAGAGAGCAGCACATAAGAAGAGACAAAGCTACATCAAATATTTGTACAGCACAGGCTTTACTGGCTGTTATGGCTTCTATGTATGCTGTTTATCATGGGCCGCAAGGACTAAAACAAATCGCCGGCTATGTACACAAAACGACAGCTTCCGTTGCTCGTGAACTGACTTCGTTGGGCTATGTTATTGAGAATAAAGTTTACTTCGACACCATTACTATAAAGGTAAATGTCAACGAAAAAAGTGGCATTGAGGCCGAACTGTTAAAAAAAGAAATTAACGTAAGATATAACTCAAGCGAAAGTATATCTATAAGCTTTGACGAAAGCACCAGAATTACTCATGTGAACTCACTGCTCGAAGTTTTTGCAGGAGCTAAAGCAAAGTCGGCGAAGACTTATAATGAGTCATCAATACTATCAGAAGCAGGGGTTATTACCGGAAGCTTTTCAAGAAGTTCTGCATTTTGCTCAGCAGAAGTATTTAACCGATACCATTCTGAAAGCGAAATGATGCGCTATTTAAAAAAACTGGAAAACAGAGATTTATCACTTTGTCATAGCATGATTCCATTAGGGTCTTGTACCATGAAACTAAATGCAGCCAGCGAGTTAATGACTATTACTTGGCCAGAATTTGCCAATATTCACCCTTTCGCTCCTATAAATCAGGCAATGGGTTATCAGCAAATTTTTGACGAACTCGATAAAGACCTAAGTGAAGCAACCGGATTTGCAAAAGTTTCGCTTCAACCCAACTCAGGCGCTCAGGGAGAATACGCTGGACTGATGGTAATACGAGCCTATCATGAAAGCAGAGGGGAAGGACATAGGGATATTTGTTTGATTCCTTCTTCTGCTCATGGCACAAACCCTGCCAGCGCTGTAATGGCGGGCATGAAGGTGGTGGTGACAAAATGCGACGAACAAGGAAATATTGATATAGCAGATTTGCGCCAAAAAGCCGATTTGCACAAGGACAACCTGTCTTGCCTTATGGTTACCTATCCTTCTACTCATGGAGTTTTTGAGGAAGGAATAATCGAAATTACCGACATTATTCACGACAGAGGTGGCCAGGTATATATGGACGGTGCAAACATGAATGCTCAAGTTGGGTTAACTAATCCCGGCAATATAGGAGCGGACGTTTGCCACCTTAACCTGCATAAAACATTTGCAATTCCTCATGGAGGAGGAGGCCCCGGAATGGGCCCCATTGGTGTAGCCGTTCATTTGGCTCATTTCCTTCCCGGAAATCCATTGGTAAAAACAGGCGGAAAAAAAGCAATACCCGCCATATCTTCTGCTCCCTGGGGCAGCTCGTTGATTCTTTTAATTTCCTACGGATACATAAAAATGCTTGGAGGGGAAGGCTTAAAAAAATCAACAGAAATCGCAATCCTAAATGCCAATTACATTAAGAAAAAACTGGAGGGGCAATTTAGTATTCTTTATTCAGGAAAAAACAATACCGTAGCCCACGAAATGATTGTTGATTGTCGTGAATTTAAACGCACAGCCAACATAGAAGTGGAGGATATAGCTAAGCGCCTTATGGATTACGGATACCATGCGCCAACCGTATCTTTTCCTGTTGCGGGCACGCTTATGATAGAGCCTACAGAAAGCGAGTCTATGGAAGAATTAGACAAGTTCTGCGAAGCTTTGCTGAGCATAAGAGAAGAAATAAGAAAAATAGAACAAGGGGTTTTCAGTAAAGAAAACAACCTACTAAAGAATGCCCCTCATAATGCAGAGTGTATTATAGACTCATCTTGGGACAAAGAATATTCTAGAAAAGAAGCTGCTTATCCTTTGCCCTACCTGATAAACAACAAGTTTTGGGTTCCCGTAAGAAGAGTAGACAACGCTTATGGAGATAGAAATTTGGTGTGTAGTTGCTTGCCGCTCTCCAGTTACGAGGAAACTACAGTATAACATTTCCGTTTTTATTATTGGAATCCCCTCACCTGCTAAAAAAGAGGTATAGGGATTTTGTTTTGTGTAAAAAATAATTAATCCTTACCTTTGAAACTCAAAACAGTTAAAACTAAAATTAATACCATGAAAAAAATTTACTTAAGTATGCTATCTATGGTTGTTGCAGGTTCTGTTATCGCTCAAAGTGTTAACAATATGCAGCCAATCAGAAAGGTGACAGAAATAGGAGAAGCTCCTAAGTCTACACAAATTCAAACCTCTACTCAGAGAAATGTTATTTGGAGTGATGATTTTTCAACACCATCTAACTGGGCTTTCACAAACACAAGCTCTCCTTCTCACGGCTGGACAATCACAACTAACGTTAATGCAGCGCCATATGCAGCATTAAACCCGATTTCTACACCAACAGCTGCAAACGGTTATGCAATTGTAAATTCAGATGCTGCAGGCAACGGTTCGACAACTAATGCTAATTTAACCTGGAACGGAGCCCCAATCGATTTGACAGGCTATCCAAATGTAACCTTGCGTTTCCAAAACGTATCTAGAAACTGGTCTACTGAGTACCGTGTGTATGTGAGTGGTAATAATGGTGTGAGCTGGACTGAATTTATTGTAAACCAACACATTACAACAAACATTAATACAGCTAATCCAGAATTAGTTTCATTAGACATTTCTTCAGTAGCAGGCAATCAAAATCAAGTTCTTGTTCGTTTTAATATGCAAGCTTCTTGGGGTTGGTTTTGGGCTGTTGATGACGTAGAAATTATGGAAACATTTGATAATGACCTTAGGCTTAACTCAGTTCAGTGGGGATCTTTAGGTGCAGTTGGTGTTAGAACACCGTATTTCCGAATTCCGGTGGCTCAAATAGCTCCGATTACTTTCTCTGCTGTTGTTGAAAATATTGGAGTAACTACCCAAACTAACACAATGGCTACGGTTGACATTAACTCAGGAACATACACAGGAACAAGTAATATGGTGAACTCTGCACAAGGGCAAGTAGATACACTAAACGTTACTCCGGCTTACATTCCTGCTGCAGCAGTTGGCTCACATAACGTTACAGTTACGGTAGCTTCTGACTTTACTGATGATGATCCTTCAAATAATGTTGTAACTGACGCATTTCAAGTAACAAACTTCATCTACGCAAGAGATAGAGGCAATGCAACAGGAGGAACTTTTAATTCAGGAGATCCGTATGAAGTAGGAAATGAGTTTGATATCTTTGCTAATCAAACCATTTATGGCATTAATGTTCAAATAGGAACCGCATCTCAAGGCAGCCCGGTTATTTACGGAAAATTATACAGTATTAGTCCTTCAGGATTTAATGAAGAAAGAACCACGAATGATTACTTTGTAACTGCTGCCGATATTTCTGCGGGAGCAACGGTTACTTTACCGTTCTTAATGCCATTTAATGCAGTTGCAGGTGAGAGCTACCTGATTGTAGTTGGTTCTTATGGTGGTCAGCCAGGAACAAATGACTTAGTTACTGGAACAAATGGCACTTCTGCTCCTCAAACTTCTTTCTATCTTGACGGCACAGATGGAACTTGGTACTATACCACCTCAACTCCAGTTGTTAGAATGAATATGGATATTTCTATTGGGGTAGAAGAGTTGTCATTAGCTCTGGCTACTTTGGGACAAAACTTCCCTAACCCTGCAGACAATAATACTACAATTACTTACAGCGTTAAAGAGTCTTCAAACATTTTGTTTGAAATTACTGATTTAACTGGCAAAGTTGTGTTTGCCGCTAATCAAGGGACACAAGCTCCAGGCGATTACCAATTGGTTGTTAACGTAGAAGATTTCGCTAGCGGAATGTATTTCTACACCTTAGTTGCTAACGGACAGAAAATCACTAAAAAAATGATGGTTAAGTAATTTAACTAACCACAATATTTTGAAGAAGCCCCGATTATTCGGGGCTTTTTTTGTTTAAGCGTTTTTTTCAGTAGCCGTTTATACAGTTATTTCTTCCGTTTACTAAATAGGGTAATAAAATCTTGTTAAAAATTAAACATACACTTGTTTAAAGAGCAAATAATTGAATACCTTAGCGCCAATATTAATTTAACAACTCATGAAAAAAATTTACTTACTAGGTAGTGTTATGTTAGCTACAACAGCAATAGCACAACACTTCCCGCATCTGCCGCTTAAAGAGGCCAGTCATGCTTTTACTACAGAAGCGGTTAAAATCGAAATGGGTCAAAATCTTAAAGCAGGGGGAGACACCATTTGGATACATAATTTTACTAACACCGCAGACTGGACAATTTCTGCCTCCCCCAATGCAAATGAGCACGGTTGGTCTATTGGAACGGCAACCAACAGTTGGTACGGGCCTTTTGCAGGAAACATGGGAACTCAGGGTAATTTTGCCCGCTTTAGAAACGGGAATCCAACCAATAATAACCCGGCACCAGAGCCAGGGCCTTTTACCATGACTTACAACCTAGTGTTGCCTGATTTAACCGGTGTTCCTGCACCTCATATTGAATTTGAGCAATTTGGAGCACGCTTTATCGAAGAGCAAGCGATACAGATTAGTACAAATGGTGGGACAAGTTGGGTTACCATTGGTGACAACTTTGATATTCCTCCATTAACTGCAGCTGGAGGATCTGCATATGCACGCCCACAAACAAGAAGATTTAATATTACTAATGCGATAGCTGCAAATCCTGCAAACGTAATGATTAGATTATATTGGGATGGAGCAATGAATGGACCAAACATGAGCTATATTTCTTATGGTTGGTACGTTGATAACATCAGAGTTGTAGAAGGCTTTGATTATGATTTTACAGCGATTAAAGGGTACTATTACGCAGGACCTCAAGAATTAGAATACTCTATTATACCGCCAGCGCAAGTTTCACCAACCACTTTTTATGCTTCAACCAAGAATAATGGAGCATTATCAAACGGAGCTCTTCTAAACATTAGTATTGCCGGTGGCACACCATTTAATCAAACAGGATCTGCTTATACTATTGCTCCCGGTGTTACCGACACTATAGATTTTGCCACATGGACACCAGGAACTACGCCAGGAACTACTTATACTGTTACGTATACCGTAGAAGGCGTGAATGTAGACCAAAGACCAATAGACAACACGCGGACTAGAACAATAAGAACGTCGCAATATGTTTATGCCAGAGACCAAGCGGGAACAAACAACAATTCTCCAACCTTTACAGGCTTTATAACTAACATATCTGGTGGCACAGGTCAGCCTTTTAAAATAGGAAATTTAATAGAAGTATTTTCTAACGATCTTCTCAAAGCAATTGATGTAGGAGTTGGCACGGGTCAAAATGTAGCGAATGCGCCTTCTATCTATGCCGAAATTTATGTTTACAATCCTAGTACACAAGATTTTGATTTTCTACAGGAAACACAAGACATGTCGCTAACCTTGGCCTCTCAGGCAGGTAAAATTCACACACTACCATTGCTTTCTCCGGTAACAGTTCAAGCAGGCAACCTATACCTTATTGTTGCAGGCCACTTTGGTGGGGCAGGGGATGGTTCAGATGATGTAAGAATTGCCACTTCAGGATCTTCAGATCAAGGTACAGTGCTTGGATTTGATAATTCTAATTCTTTATTTAACCTAATAAACCCAAGCACTCCTGTTGTAAGGATGAATTTTGACCCTGTGATTAGTGTAGAAGAAGTAACAGCAGCTGTTGCTACTTTAAGTCAAAACTATCCTAATCCATTCGATGCAACTACTCGTATAGACTATACCTTGAACGAAGCGTCTCAAGTAAATTTTGAGGTGGTAGACATCACCGGAAAAGTTATTCTTACCCGCAACGAAGGGTTTAAATCTGCCGGCGAGTACACTATCACCCTTGATGCTAATCAGCTCTCAAGCGGGGTGTATTTCTATACTCTACAGGCCGGAGATTTCAAAACAACTAAGAAAATGGCTGTTAAGTAATTAACTTCGAATTTTTAAAATGTTTAAAGTCCCGCCAAAGGCGGGACTTTTCTTTTTCTATTAAATCTGAGTTAATTTTTTTTTCGTATTTTAGACCAAACTTTAATAAAACAAACTATGAGAAAACTATTACTAACTGTAGCTGTAGCATTTTTGGCTTCTGCCTCTAGTGCTCAGATTATTTTCTATGTCAATTCGCCGGCGGCGATTGAAGGAAACTACCCCTTTGACAGGGATGGAGCGGGATGGGGAATCCCTGATATGAACCAACCCCAAAATGCGATTAACAACGAAGACATTATCTTTGTGGGTGATGGATCTGCTGCAGACTCATTGTGCTGTGGCCCGGTAACTACTCCGGGGGTTACTGGCAAGGTAGCAGTAATTTATCGTGGCACATGTGAATTTGGTGTAAAAGCCTTAAATGCGCAAAATGCTGGTGCAGTAGGAGTAATTATAATTAATAATGCCCCCGGAACAATTCCTATGGGGGCAGGAGCTCAGGGGGCAAATGTTACTATTCCGATAGCTATGCTGTCTAATTCTGATGGGGCATTATTACGCACTCAATACGATGCCGGAGAAACAGTTAATATTTTCTTTGGTAGCAAATCAGGTTTTTATGGTGACGATATCGGATTTTATAATAAAGACGTGTTAAAACCAAAAACTGCTGCTGCTCATGCTCTACTTTCTCAAAATGGTTCTGAGTATTCAGTTCTTCTCGGCGGTTGGGTATTTAACTACGGAAGCAACAACCAAACAGGTGTTACGCTTACTGCAGAAATTGATTTGGGAGGAAATACCCTTTATACTCAAACATCCAATCCAGTAGCCATCAATTCGGGAGATAGTGTATACCTTGCACTTCCTGCCTACTCGCCAGCTAGCTATGGCAACGGGCTTCACACGGTAACATACACGGTTGCGTTTACCGGTGTTGATGAGTTCCCTCAAGACAATGTAGTTGAGGCTTCATTTTTCATCAACGACACGATTATTTCTTATGCTAAAGTAGACCCTGTTACCGGCAGACCTTCGTCCAATACCGGATTAAGACCAAATGGAGCTCAGTCATATAGCCAGTGTATGGCTTTTAGAGATGCTAATGCTTCCAGATTAAAAGCAATAGGAACTTCTTTTGCTGCTTATACAAATGCGGCTAACAATTTAGTTGGACAATTTGTTGATATTGAATTCTACAGATGGAACGACAACTTTGTTGATTTAAATGACCCTAATTTTAGTATATCGAATTTGCAGCTAGTTGCTGCTACGGACTATATTTACGACTCTGATTTACAGGGGGTATCTGTTTATGCGCAGTTTAACAATTTCCCGCAACTTATAGATAATCAGCGTTACTTGCTTTGTGTTTCTTCATTTGATGCAAATGTTTTCTTGGGATTTGATACACAAACAGATTACGATTTAAATGTAGATGAATACCTTCAAGCTTACGGTCCGGTTAACTCTGATGGGCAGTTTTTTGCTCTTGGATTTGGAACAGATATGGCTCCAGGCATAGGGCTACATGCTGTTAGTATTAACTCACCAATTGGGGTTGTAGAAAATGAAAGATTGGCTAAAATAACGCCTTATCCAAACCCAACGAACGAGTTTGTGAACATCCCTTTTAACTCTGCTCAAACAGGGTTAATCAATCTTGATATTTTAGATATTACAGGAAGATTGGTGAGCACTCAACGAGTAAATATTACAAACAATAGTTTGCTAACTGTTAATACGAATCAGCTAGAGAATGGAAACTACATATTCTCTGTTAGATTTGATGATGGAGCTGCAACTTCTTTTAAAGTGGTTATAAGCAGATAATTTTCTTAATTAGGGTAATTAAAAAGGGGAAAGCATTTTGCTTTCCCCTTTTTTGTTTTTACATCAAACCTTTTTTTGGGGCTAAATTTAAATCTTTCCAGGCAAATGAGGCATCTATTGTTTTACCCGGATCCATATCTGTAAAAATAGGCCGCATCAGCCCTTCTTTTTTAGCGAAATGTTTGTAATAGACTTCTTTAGTAGGGTGTTCGGTGTGCACAAGGGGGTAGGTTTCTCCCCATCGACTTAATTCAATTATTCTTTCTATTACCCGGCATACATCCACATCACTTATCATATTTACAGGAGCTCGACCATTTGATACCTCTTTGCCGGATAAAAATCTGCCCGGGTGTCTGCCTTCACCATAGAGCCCGCCGCACCTTAGTATAGTAAGCTTGTTTCCAAATAATTTTTTCAACTCATTTTCGGCAGAAATAATATTTTTTGCCCTAGTAGAATCAGACAATTTATAAGACTCGAAGGAGTGTGTAAGATGACCATCTTTATAAACTGCCGTAGAACTTATGAAAATAACACCTTTAATTTTTTCATTACTAGGGAGTTTAAGGCCATTCATTTTTGCAGCGTAGCCGCTTTCTCCTTTCGGGGGGAATGCTATAAGTAAATAATCACAATCAAAAAAAGAAACGGATTCTGAAGGCACTTCCGGAAGCGATAGTATATAAGGTTTTACCGGCAGATTAGTCAATTTCGCTTTATCTTTAGTAACACTAGCATTTATTTGAAAATTTCTGTCGTAAAAATAAGTGGCTACACTTTTTCCCAACCAGCCACAACCCAGAATTGAAAATACCTCACACATAAAACTTTTGTGAAATTTTATTTAAGTAGCCTTCAATAATTTCAATTCGTTTATCAATAGAAACTAAAGGTAATTCAACCACAGTAAATCCCAGCTCTCTGTATACGTCAATCAAGCTATGATGAAGGGCAATACACCCTTCGAAAGACTCTCTTCTTTCGTTGTCAGTAGCATAAATCCCGGGCCAGGGCGGGGTGATAAAAACTTCCTGATGATAATGCCCTTTCTTAATTTCATCATAATAAAAATCAGCAATAGGTAAATTGGCGTTTTTTAAATAAGCCAAAATATCAGGAATTCCTCTGTCGAAAAAGTTGGGTTCATTGAGTCGGGATCGTTTTAAATCGCAAACAATTTTATGAAATACCTTTTCGGAAAATGACGCCAAATCTTGCCAAGGGACATGATTTGTTCCCGCAAGAAGTTCTTCTTTTATTACTTCTCTGGCTTTTTCTTCAAAACACAAATACCCCCTTCTTTTTAATTCTCGAACAACAGAAGTTTTACCTGTTCCAGGCCCCCCGGTTATAATTATGTTTAAAGGTGTTTTTTTCACGACTTATTCAAGAACATTTCCCATTGTCTTTGCAGGTCTCCTTTTATTACTCTGGGAAATTTGCTTTGGGCAGTTTTTCTCCCTCGATAGGCAATAAAATCATAAAATTTTTGAAGGGGTAATATTTCAACCATTACTTCTTTTATAGCCGGACCTCTTTCGGTTCTGTAGTCATCGTTTATCTCACAAAGCTTATTATCTAGCAGAATAATTAATCGATCTTTATCCAAAGCCACATCAGAGCCAATGTACCATTTGTGAGCGTACATTCCATTGTATGGAATACCGGTCACACAAAATTCCCGGATGTCAATACCCATTTCTGACGAAACATAAGTGATAGCTTGTGTCATATTGTCTACAGAGAGGTGTTCTCCACAAATACTTAAAAAGTGTTTTACGCGCCCCGTAATCACTATTTCGAACTTTTCTTTTGAGGTGAATTTTACCGTGTCGCCTATTAAATATCTCCAGGCTCCTGCACAGGTAGTTATAAGCAAGGCATAATCTATTCCTTCTTCCACATCGTTTATACAAATAGCTTTTGCGGTTTGTTTTATATTTCCTTCGTCGGTAAAGTTATCTTCGTTAAAAGGCACAAACTCAAAAAAGATTCCGTTGTCTAAAAAGAGCTGCATAGTTTTTCTTTCTTGTTGCACTTGAAAAGCCATTAATCCCTCAGAGGCCAAGTAACTCTCTATGTAGTAGATTTCTTTACCCATTAATTTTTTGAATGCCTCTACATAAGGCCCGAAAGCTACGCCACTATGCACATAAATACTGAGGTTGGGCCATATATCGTGAATGGATTTAAGTTTGTGATAGGCAATTATTTTTTCTAATAGAATTTGTCCCCAGGCAGGCACGCCAACCATTATCCCTATATCCCACTCTGGCGCACGTTTTACCATTTCATCAATTTTTGAATCCCAGTCGGTCATGGAGGCAATGGTAGGCCCAGGCTTAGAGAATTGGGCAAACCACTTAGGTTGTTTTTTGGCTAAAATTCCGCTTAAATCACCTTCATAAAGTCCGTAGGCATTTCGCATAAGTTTGGTCGAGCCACCCAAGAGCAACACTCTTTTTTGGTATACTTCTTCGGGAAGATTCAGGTCTGCTATACTTAGTATTTGTCTTACCGAACCTTTTTTCATGGCTTTCATCATGTCGGGAGTAATTGGCACTCTTTTGCTTGCAGAGCCACTGGTTCCTGATGTGAGTGCAAAAAACGGAGTAATACCCGGCCAGGCTACATCAGGGATACCACGCACAGTTTTTTGCCACCAATTGTCGAAAATACTGTTATAATCATAAATATGAACCCTTTCACTAAATGCCTTGTAAAGATCGGGTTCCTTTAGGATTTGAGAAAAATTGTAGGTTCTACCAAATTCAGTATATCGTGCTTTGGTTAACATATCCCGCAACTCCTTTTGCTGCCATTCCAGTGAGGGTTTGCGAAGGCGGTCCTGAATGGTTTTTCTAACTTTTACAAACCGTTTTAGCAGGTTGCCAATAATTGCCATTTATGCAGTTTTTACCTTAAAATCTTTGTATTCGTATTTCTCGTACAGGCCTTTCTCATCTTGCACTTCGATGTAGCAAGGTAAGAAATTATTTGGACTAATGTATAGAATCATTTCTTTGGCGTAGTGCGTGGGTACCTTGAGTTTTTGTCCGGGCTTAAGTTTGTCGTTAAAGTTTTTTATTTCAGCATTTAACTCCAGTAGTTTGTAATCATCCACCATGAGTTTTTTAGCAATATCTACAACCGTTTTTTCGTCTGCAACGGTGTATTCTATTATGGCATAATCCTGATTTTTAGCGACTATTTTGTAAACCTCTTCTCCATTATGTTTTATTTTTTCTACAGGGCCAAATGACTTTGGATTGGTTTTGTAGGAATGCTTTACCAATTCCTGAAAATAAGTATATCCAATTTCGTAGATGGTGTGATGGTTGTTTTTTCTGACTAAATCGCCCAAAGGGTCTAAACTCACGCTAACCCCAGTTCCCGGAGTTTTGTAGGTAATCTTGTCGTTGTTTTTACCTTTTTGAAAAGTAACTTGACCCCCTTTGTTTGGGTGAATAAATCTGATATAAACTGATTCGGTGTTTTTATTTATAATTACAAACTGATTTCCGGTTAGGGTTTTGTTCTTTAGTCTTTCGGTATTGGTAAGCTGAAAAGAAAACTCCTTCGTTTCATCAATAGCTTTAAACATTTTGGTTAATACTTCGGCTGTAGTTTGACCTTGCGAAGCCAGACTACCTAAAAGCATGAGAAAAACCGAACACAAACTTTTCATTGGGTAATGATTGGGCTGCAAAATTAGGGAATAAAACTAAATGCAGACATATTCGGGCGATACAGAAGCAAGGTTTTTACACAAAAAAAGCGACTAATGTCGCTTTTTAAATGATATTTTGCTTTATTAATAGGGTTAAATCTCTACTGTCTGCTCAGTAGTTTTTTCTTCCTCTATTTTGATGATGCCTACCACTTGGTTACCCACCTCTATATCTAATACAGCAAAACCGGCCTGACCGGATTTGTAGAAATCATTGAAATTGAATGTAGCCCTGCCGCTGGCATCTGTCGTGGCTTTCACATCTATTCTTTTGTTGTCAGGATCTGCAGAGCCGGCATAATGTAGCCTAACTTCTGCGCCACCAACCGGTTGATTAGTAGCATCACTCATAACGGTAACAACTGCAATGGTGTCCTTTTTTCTATAGCAAGAAGAAAGGGTAAATAGCAAAGCCACAGCTACAAAAGCCGCAAGTTTTCCGATGTTAAATTGATGTTTCATATTCGTTGGTTTTTAAAAAACTTAACCACAGTTGAGTAACAAAAATACAGTTTTTTTAACATGTTCAACTAAAACCCAAACAAATATTGATTTTCACTACAAGTAATCACTATTTTTGGAGGCTTAATGCGATTAGTTGTACCATGAAAAAAACAAACATATTACTCCGAGGGCTTTTCCCTCTTGCTCTTATAACGTTTTTACTGGCATGTGGGTTGCCTTCTAACGGCGAAAATAATTTAGAATCGGCTGATAACACCAAAGAAACCCGGGTAGAAATAACCACCGATTACGGTAAAATAGTGCTGAAATTGTACAATGAAACCCCCAAACACAGAGACAACTTTATTAAACTTGCCAATGAAGGTTTTTACAATGGAACCCTTTTTCATAGGGTGATTAAAAACTTCATGATTCAGGGAGGCGATCCGGAGTCCAAAAATGCAAAACCTGCAGATATGCTTGGAAATGGCGGCCCCGGATACACGTTGCCGGCTGAAATCTTACCACAATTGTTTCACAAGAAAGGAGTGCTTGCAGCGGCCCGCATGGGAGACGATATAAATCCCGAAAAAAATTCTAGCGGCTCTCAATTCTACATTGTACAGGGAAATATTTTTACTAGCGAGCAGTTAAACGGAATTGAAAGCAGAATAAACGAGCAAAACAAAAGCTCTGTGATAAACTCCTACTTGATGAAGCCCGAAAATGCAGATTTGCTTGAGAATTTGAGGAATTTGTACAACATAGGCAGGCAAGACAGTGTTCAGGCGGTTATCGAAAAAATAACGCCTATTGCACTAAAAGATTTCAAGCCGTACAATTTTTCTGAAGAGCAGCGAAAAGTATATACGACCATAGGCGGCTCCCCACACCTAGATGGCGCTTATACGGTATTTGGCGAAGTTGTAGAAGGGTTCGATGTTATTGACAAAATTGCAGCAGAAGAGGTTGACCAATTTTCAAGACCAAGAAAAGATATTGTTGTGCAGGTAAAGGTTATAAAGAAATAGGACAATGAAAGAGAGAATAGAAGAGATTGCAAAAGAAGTAGCCGGATTTAATTCTAATTTGGCTGATGAGATTGAAAATTTCAGGATAAAAATTTTGGGAAAAAAAGGAACCCTCACAGCACTTTTTGATGATTTTAAGAGTGTTGCTTCTGAGGAAAAACGACTTTATGGAAAACCTTTAAACGAGCTAAAACAGCAAGCGCAGGAAAAAATAAATCAATTGAAAGAGCTGGCAGAGTCAAAATCTGAAAGCATTAAGCGAAAAGTTGATTTAACACTTCCGGCAGAGCCGAATGAAATAGGAAGCAGACACCCCATAAGTCTTGTTAGAAAAGAAATTATCGAAATTTTTAATCGTATTGGCTATACTCTTGCCGAGGGCCCTGAAATAGAAGATGATTTTCACAATTTTACTGCGTTAAATTTTGCTCCTGAGCATCCCGCACGCGATATGCAGGATACTTTTTTTGTGGAGGGAAGCGAATACTTGCTTCGCACACACACTTCTTCTGTTCAGGTTAGAGTAATGAAAAACAGTAAGCCCCCTATTCGTTGTATCTCACCGGGGAGGGTATATAGAAACGAAGCTATCTCGGCTCGCGCTCATTGCTTCTTCCATCAATTAGAAGCACTTTATATCGACAAGGATGTATCGTTTGCCGATTTAAAGCAAACCTTATTATACTTTGCCAAGGAGATGTTTGGCGAGAAAACGACTATAAGACTAAGGCCTTCGTATTTCCCCTTTACAGAGCCAAGCGCAGAGGTAGATGTTTCTTGTATGCTCTGCGTAGGCAAGGGGTGTAACGTTTGTAAATATACCGGGTTTTTAGAAATACTGGGGTGTGGCATGATTCACCCCAACGTGCTAGAAAATTGCGGAATAGACAGTAAGGTGTATTCGGGATTTGCTATAGGAATGGGACTCGAACGAATAGCTATGCTTAAGTATGATGTCAAAGATTTGCGGTTGTTTTCTGAAAATGACGTTAGATTTTTGCAGCAATTTTCCTCTGTGATTTGATTCCTTTTTTTGATTTAACTGAGAATTGAACTAACTTCATCGCCCTTTGTAAGCCATGTTTAAAGAACCTTTGTTAGAAGTTAAAAATTTGGTAACTCAATTTAAAATTGAGAATCAGATTGTTACCGCTGTGGACGACATCAGTTTTGTGCTACACAAAGGAGAGACTATAGGTATTGTTGGTGAATCCGGTTCAGGAAAATCGGTAACCTCACTTTCAGCCATGGGATTATTACCTAATGGCATCGGGAAAATTGCTCAGGGAGACGTTATTTATCACGGAGGAGTCTCGCCTGTTAGCCTTATTCAAATTTCAGAAAAGGGAATGCGAAAGTATAGAGGAAACGAAATGGCTATGATTTTTCAAGAGCCAATGACTTCTTTAAATCCCGTATACACTTGTGGAGAACAGGTAATGGAAGCAGTTTTGCTTCACAAAAAATTTGAGAATATTTCCAACCTTCAAAACCTAACCGATAGATTAGTAAAAGTTTTAGTACAGCTTTTCTTGGTTATTAATCCAATTAGAAAAAGGCTGAAAAAAGGAGCCTATCTAACCAGAAAAGAACGTAGAGCAAAAGAGCATACCATAGAACTTTTCAAGCAGACAAAATTACCCAGGCCGGAAGCAATTTTCGATTCATATCCTCATCAGATTTCCGGCGGACAAAAACAAAGGGTAATGATTGCCATGGCAATGAGTTGTGACCCCTCTGTTCTTATTGCCGACGAGCCCACTACAGCACTTGATGTTACGGTTCAGAAATCAATTTTAGACCTGATGAGTGAACTTCAACTTAAAAAGAAAATTGGAATAATATTCATTACTCACGATTTAAGTGTAATTGCCGAATTGGCCGATAAAGTAATCGTAATGCGCAAGGGCAAAATAGTTGAACAAGGCGCAGTGATGGATATTTTTACGAATCCCCAGCATCCTTATACCAAAGGATTACTTGGGTCTAGACCTCCCCTCGATGTAAGACTGAGAAGTTTACCAACACTGGAAAATTTTGTGACAGAAAACGAACACGGCGAGTTGATTGAGAAAGATGTGACCCTTAATGAGGCAATAAAATTGAATGTGATTTCAGATTCCGAGCGCATGGAAAATCATCAGCAATTGTATAGCCAAACACCGCTACTTAAAGTGGATAATATTACGGTGAGTTTTCCTTTAACGCGAAACTTCTTTGGAAAACCTACAACCTACCTAAATGCCGTTGATGAAGTCTCTTTTGATCTTTATCCCGGGGAGACATTAGGGTTGGTGGGGGAGTCGGGGTGCGGAAAAACAACCACAGGACGGGCAATTATACGTTTGGTTAATACGGCCTCAGGTAATATTTATTTTGATGGGGTTAATTTAACCCCGCTTTCTCAACCTGACTTAAGGCTACTCAGGAAGGATATGCAAATTATCTTTCAGGATCCTTATTCATCCTTGAATCCCACGCTTACTGTTGGAGAGGCTATTTTGGAGCCGATGCGTGTACATAACATCGGAGCCAACGAAAAAGAGAGAAAAGCTCAGACTATTGAATTACTCAAAAGGGTAGGCTTAGCGGAATATCACTTAAAGCGTTATCCACACGAGTTTTCAGGGGGGCAAAGACAAAGAATTTGTATTGCCAGAGCTTTGGCTCTGAAACCTAAGTTAGTTATATGTGATGAAAGCGTATCTGCGTTAGACGTTTCTCATCAGGCGGAAGTTTTAAATCTGCTTAATGAGCTCAAAAAAGATTTTGGATTAACTTATATTTTCATCTCTCACGACTTGAGCGTGGTTAAGTTTATGAGTGACAGGATGATTGTTATGCAGGCGGGAAAGATAGTAGAAATGGGAGATGCGGATGAGATATACAACAATCCAAGAGAACAATACACTCGAAGACTAATAGACGCAGTACCTAAAGGCAGTATAGAAGATATTCAACGACATGTCGATTTAAGGAAAAACCAACAATCTATTGTTGCTTAACTGCTTGATTAAACTCATAAAATCGATTGTTTACCATCCAGTTTTCTTGATTTTTATGCCAAATCGTTTCTCCTTCAGGGAGGGCTAAAAATCTGCTCCAGGTGAGCATTGTCTTTTTTGAGGCGTCATCATTCATTATGGCTAACTGAATATTGCGACCTTTTTTATACCCTCTGATTTTATGTTCAACTAGCCCCGCACGACCATCTGTAGTTATCAGCATTAATCTCAAATGAATATACTCCGAGTATACTAAGGAGTCATTCTCAAACAAAAGTATTTCTAAAGTAGTTCTGGGAATAATATCTTCTGTGAAATTTTCTACCCAAAAGGAAAAATTATAGTTGACGGAATCTTTCTCAGCAGGAAGCTTCCCTGTGTAAATTCTCGGAAACCCCTTTACAGAAATAGTTGTTGGCTTTATCGTGGAATGGTTTTTTAGGTAAGTCGTGTTTTCATTCTCCAAAAACACAAAAGTTTTCAAGCTGTCTGTGTAGTTACCCTCCGTAAATGTATAATAAGGCTGATTTTCTAATTCTTTAATTTCTAGTTTTCTTTTTACCAGTCTTTCTTCGAAATAGCTTACGGGCAACAATTTGGCTAAAATATTGTCTGATTCGTAAATGGTTTCGGCAGCCGATATTATCGACTCTTCTTGCGGGCTGAATTGGTTATAGTGTTTGTCGATTAAGACTAGGTAAGGTTTGTCATTAAGCGTACTAACCCATTCCGGGTACAAATAGGGTTCCTGAATAATGCGTATATTTTCGTACATATAGGACAATGGGGTTCGGCTTAGCAGAACTGCAGTTAATGATTTGCCGCTAATCATACTGGCAATAAAAGCATATTTTGAAATTTCCGAGTCGTTTTGAATCCATATGTTTTCTGATCCGATGTGAAAGTAGGGCAGTGGAATTATTGCTTGATAATCATCAGATTTTATCTCGCCTAACCATCTTAAGTCCACATGATTTTCTTTTTCTTCTAACTCAGCAATCCGATTATTTATAATACCGGAAGTTCCTCTGTTTAAATGATATCCATCCAGAAAATAAATTAAGCCAACCAAACCAAACACCGTATATAATAAGGTTTTGTTTTTGCTAGAAATAAATTGATTTAGCAAGCAAATACCCAATATGTTTGCAGCATAAAACGTAACCCATGCAAAGCGGCCAATCCCCCTTAGCTGTTTAACATAGCCAACCTGATAGTAAAGAAATTTATCGAACCAGTAAAAGGGAGCGGCAGTTGCTATAAGTAAAGCAATACACCCGGCATAAAGAGCGGCATTTAAAAAACTGTTTTCAAATGGAAGTAAAATGCTCAGGTATTTTTTCTCTTGGACTCGTTTAGCCATTAAAGAGATAGTAAATAGAATAGACAAAAGACCAATACCACCTATATAAGCTAGTCCTTCCCATTCAAAATCGCGGCTGGGGTTTACAGCCTTTTTTATAAAATCAAAATCGCACCACAAATCAAAAGGATACAATACAGAAGAAGGAGTGGCCACGTAAACAAAAAATCCCCACGGTTCCGTTGTTCGATCGGTGGCTGAGTCGGTCACCCACGCTATAGACTGAACAACAATAAAAGGCAGTATGAATTGAAATAAGAAATGACCGGATAGAAATCTTGCTGCTTTCCAGGAGCGATTTTTTCGGTACTCAGCGGTTGTCCAAAACAGGTAAAAAATTGTCGCAAAAAGCAGTATAAATGCCAAAAAATAAAACTGAACGAATGCCGCAACGGTAGTTAATACAAAGACATAAGTTGAGTTTTTGATGGTTGGGTTTTGCCAGAATTTATGTAATAAATATAAACTGGCCGGAATAATGAATTGGTAGGTAAGTGAAAAGTGCCCCCCCAACCGCATGATTTGGGGAGATGCAAAGGCGATTCCCACGGCCGCAATCACACACAGCCATTTATTAATTTGCAGATTTTTTAGTAATAAAAACAGGAATAAGGCAGACAGCACTACACTTAAAAGCATAATGCCGTTTAGAATACCTACTGTGTAGTTACTTAAATCTACAACGGGTTTTATCAACTTTATCAGGTTGGACACCAGCGGGTGTGCGTTGGTAAAGTATAAATGTTCGCCATGAGGATAATTCATCCCGGTATTGTGCCAGTATGTTGTGTCGTGAGTAGTATGGTAAACTGCCTGATAATAGGACTGTAATCCGTCACCCCCTGACGCAAAGTAGGTGGAGTTTAAATTAGAGAGAGGGGCATGGTAATAAAAAACCAGCAAAGAAAGAGATATCAATACGGTAAGAAAAAGGGGTAATCTTAACTTTAAGAAATCTCTCATGAGTTATCTTTAAACGAGCCTATTTTTTCTTTTATAAAATAGAGTGGACGGGCTTTACTTTCGTTATACACTCGTGCCAGATATTCGCCAATTATGCCAATAGAAATGAGTTGTATGCCACCCAAAAACAATACTACTACCAAAATAGACGTCCAGCCGGGCATGGTTTCGCCCAAAAAGTGGTTTGTAATGGCATATGCAGCGTAAATTAGTGCAAATAGCGAAGTAATTAACCCAAGATAAAACGAAATTCGCAGTGGCTTGGAAGAAAATGAAGTGACTCCGTCCAAGGCAAAACGCATCATTTTACTCAATGTGTATTTTGATTTTCCTGCATTTCGTTTTGCGGCTTCGTAGGGAATAAAGGCCTGATTGAAACCCATCCAGCTTACCAATCCTCTGGTAAACCTATCTTTTTCGTTTAACTGTAGAAATGCATCTACCGCTTTTCTTGTCATTAGTCTGAAGTCGGCAGCACCTTCCACTATTTTTACATCGGATAAGCGGTTTATAATTCGGTAGAACCCTTTAGAAGTTATTTTTTTTGTTGCTCCTTCACCTTCTGTCTCCAAGCGAATGGTATTTACTATATCAAAACCTTCTTTTGCTTTTTCAATTAAAGCAGGAATTAACTCAGGCGGGTGTTGTAGGTCGCCGTCAAGAGTAACAACCAATTCTCCCGAAGCATGCTGAATTCCTGCAGTAAGGGCAATCTGATGGCCAAAATTTCTTGATAATAGAATGGCTTTAATATGATTATGTTTTACCGTAGCAGCTTTAATTCTGTTAGCTGTATCGTCGGTACTGCCATCATCAACCAAAATTATTTCAAAATTTTCTGATTCTACCTTCATCAGGCTTGAATTAATTCGCTCAATTAGCACATCTATATTCCCTTGTTCGTTAAAAACCGGAACTACAACAGATATGTGGGTTCTTTGACTCATTTAATGTTACTACAAGATTACAAAACTAAACGATAAACCGTTACTTTTCGTTTTCATTTGTAAAATAGCTTTTCACTAATTTCTTGTAATCTTTGGTTTTCCAGTTTTCTTCGCACCAATCGCAGGTGTAATCTAGTGTTAAACTTATAGATATGTATGTGCTTAAAGCGAGGAATAAAATAAAAGGAATTTTAATAAGAACGTATTTAAGGCGCACAACCTCAAATACAATTAATGCCAAAGGTATAGAGAAGAAAGCATAGTAATCTATAAACGCCCTGTATCCATAAGAACAGGCAAAATTCCAGGTCCACCAACTGGCACATATGTACCAAATTAATAAGAACATAACCAAAACAGCCACGCTTTGCGCTTGCTTTTTTACGATGCCTACTATTATGCCTATAAAAAATAAAACCATTACCCATGAGTAGGGTAGCCAACCTGAACGAACACTCAGTAAGACATCATATAGTTTGGGATTGACAAGATTGCTGAATTTTTCGCCAGAAACGATATATCCATTCACAAAAAAGTCGCCCGTAGTGCTATACCAATACGCTATTTGAGGGATGTGAATTATAAGTAAAATGGGTAGCGAAAGCACAATCAGTTTACTGTTTTTCCACCAGAAAAAAGTTCGTTCCTTTAACGAGTTGAAACTGTACACATCGTAAAAAGCAATTAGAAGCACCGAAAAAATGTTAGTTTGCCTGATTAAAACAGCAAGAGAGAAAAACGTTACAACAATTATAAAATGCTGTTTTCGCAATCCTTCTGTATAGAATTTATCTAGGTAATAAAGCATAATGGAAAAACAGAAGAACGAATAGACATGGGCCATTCCCGGTTCTCCTTTTATATAATAAAGCATATTTGTTCCAAGATATAGCGCAGAACAGGTAATTATGGCCGCTAGGACGTTGAAGCGGTTTTTTAGATAGAAAAATAAAAAACAAAATCCTATGAAGGCGTAGATTGAGGTGCATACGGCAATCATCCAGCCAAAGGAGGCTTCGTAGCCGGTTGGGTTTTGCCCTGTGATTTTGAGGTAGCCATATAACGAAACAAAAAAGGGCGCTTGAAGGGTTGCCACCCCCGAAGAGTATTTGTTTAAAGTATTTCCGTTAGGTAAAGGAAGGGCGTAAACCTGCTGGGTTATGTTTTGGGAAATGAACAGATGCGGCAGATACTCATAGTATCCTCTTGAATCGCCCCATATAACTTTATCGATTCCTTTTTTGTTGTACTGCAATTTTGTTAACCGCAGATTGAGTATAAGGAACCCTATTCCGAAAAAAAGTATAACAAGAGTTTTTATATTCAACCAACTTTTCATCAGGGCTTTTTTCGTGCAACAACAAACATAATGTCTTTCGTATTGGCAGAAACAGAAGCTTTTTTGGGGATTAGTTTATAAATCAGTTTTATTATTCTCCACGGATTTTTGTTTAGCATAAACAGGGAATAAAAAATTACTCTTATAGATCGGCTTACGGGCGGGTAAGTTATTCGTTCTATTTCAAATTTGTGTTCGGAAAGCAGCTTGCCAATTGATTTTTGCGTGAAATAATGAAGATGCGTGGGGGGATGAATCATTCTCCATTTTTCTTTTTGTTTTTGAGGAAGCCAGGCTCCTATGTCGCCTGTTGTTATGTATACCCTGCCCCCGGAGAGTGTTTCCTCACTCACTTTTTTGATAAAATCTTCCGGGTTTGGCAGATGTTCTATTACGTCCCACATGAAGACATCTGAGAATAGATTTTTGGGTGAACCAATATCCAGGTAATTTTTTGCCGACACATTTAAGCCTAGCTTTTCCTTAGCGTATAGGACAGCGTCTTGCGATATATCAACGCCAAAATAGGTGGTTTGAGGATTGTTTTTAATTATGAGTTCGCCAAAAAAGCCGTAAGCACAGCCTATTTCTAATACATTGTTCAAGCCGGGCTTTGCATTGAGGCTTTGGATGCTCTTCAGCCGTTTGCGAAAATTTTTCTGAATAATTTCTTTATCGGCAAGATAGTCGGCATATTCTTCTCCTTTGAAGTAATTTTTGGCATATATCGTTCTCAATTCCTCTTCATTTAGAGCCATATTGGCCCACACATGAGTGCAGGTGCCACACTTAAGCAAGGTGTCTTTGTATATTGCCGAAACAGCAGTAGAATCGCATATGGGGCAGTTTGGCATCATTTCATTTTGAGAAAAACTTCCCAAAACAACTCTTCGGAGGCACCTGCCAAAGGAATGATTCCTTTAACAATTTGTGCAGTTTGTATTTGGGTGTATAAGACACATAAAATGGAGATAAAGCAAAGCAATATTAGAGCATATTTGTTTTGTATGTTAAGTATGAATGCAATTAAGATGGCATACAAAGGTAAAAACTCGATATAGGCTCTTAGTCCGTAAGCCCAACCATATCTCCATTCATGCCAACAGGATACAACATAAATACTCAAAAAAATAGTTGCTAAAAGCCAAAAACTACGGTGTATGGATTTTTTGAAAAGAATTACAAATCCAAATAATGCAAAAAAACAGATGGGGCAATAGATAAAAAATCCTCTTTGGTAACTGAATAGGGTATTAAATATTTGAGGGTTGGAAAAATTAAACCCTTCTTCCTTGTAAGACCAGTAAAACCATTCTTCGGTTTGCCATTTGTATATATACAACTGTATAAGTATTACAAAAACAAAAGAAATCAAGGATACTGCTAACCTGACAAGTGTTTTTTTATTCAGGGCGTATTCAAACAGTTCTTTCCTGTTGTTGTAAAAAAACGGAACGATGGCTATAATAACTAAATTAACGGGTCTTACTATGGTGATTAGACCTAAAATTAAACCAACGATTATTAATGAATTAATTTTGAGCGTGTACTTAACTTTGTTGAAGTAAAATAGAAATATAGAGACTAAAAAAAATGAATACACATGAGACATTGAAGGCTCATAAATAGCGTAATAGTATAGATTACTTCCAAATAAAATGATAAGAGGGGTAATAATGGAAACTAACCTGTTTTTGGTTAAGCTTAAAATTAACAGATGTAGAAACCACAAACCCAAAGAAACATAAAATACTGCTGCGACACCGACAGACACATAGTAGGGTTTAGAATAGCCGTCTGAATCGTATTTCGAAAATTTAGTAAATAAATGAGCTGCCGTGAAAAAGGGGAATAATAAAACCGCTTCTCCACAGAAAAATTTATTAATTCTTTTCTCTCCTTCAATTTCATGAGTGAAATTGATATGATTTTCTTTTAGGGGGTTCTTTTCAGGATAGAAACTGTAGGTTGGGTCGTTGTATATAAATATTGCAGGAAGGTAAGCATAATAACCACGCCCATCCATACTAACTATGTAGTGCCAAGAATTTTCACTGTTATTTCTGGTATTGTATTTCTTGGAGCTATAGAGTAATGAACAGCCTAGAAGTATGATAAGCAAATACCTTTTTTTCCAGAAGCTATTTATTTTTTCGCCCATAAGTTATACTTCATAATACACCAAATGGCTCTGAAACCATCTTTCCAGCCTATTTTTTTGCCTTCTTCATAGGTTCGCCCATAATAAGATATGCCTACTTCGTAAATACGAATTTTCGAAATTCGGGATAGTTTGGCTGTTAATTCCGGTTCAAAACCAAATCTTTTCTCCTTTAGGCGTAAATTTTTGGCAACGGAAGAATTTACTAGTTTGTAGCAGGTTTCCATATCCGTTAGGTTTAGGTTGGTAAACATGTTGGAAAGGAAGGTAAGGAATTTGTTTCCGATAGAATGCCAGAAAAAAAGAATTCGGTGTGGGTGGTGTCCCATAAATCGAGAGCCATAAACTACATCGGCAAAGCCTTCAACAACGGGTTTAAGCAATAAGTTAAACTCTCTGGGGTCGTATTCCAAATCAGCATCTTGCACAATTAAAAAATCGCCCGTGCATATTTCTATTGCTTTGTGTATGGCGGCTCCTTTGCCTTGATTAACCGGCTGGTTAAACAAGGTCATATTAATTTCCGGATATCGTGCAATGTAATCTTCTACTACCTCTTGGGTGTTGTCTTTAGAGCAATCGTTTACCACTACCACCTCTTTTTTAATGCCATCAATTAGTTCAACTTCGCGGATTTTATCAAAGATGTAAGTTATGGTTTTCCCCTCGTTGTATGCGGGAATTAGTATGGAGAGTTTTTCTATTTTTTTGTTCATTTTTTAGAGTTTCATTTCAGGGATATCGCCTTCAATTATTAAGGTGCCTTCGGTGAGTTTTTTTATTTCTTCTACAGATACCCCCGGAGCTCGTTCAATTAACTTAAATCCTCCTTGGGGTAATATTTCCATCACAGCTAAATCGGTTACTACCTTTTTTACGCAACCTACTCCGGTTAGTGGAAGTGTACATTCTTTTAGCAGTTTAGACTCACCCGCTTTATTTGCGTGCATCATGGCTACGATAATGTTTTCTGCCGAGGCCACTAAATCCATAGCCCCGCCCATGCCTTTTACCATTTTTCCGGGAATTTTCCAGTTGGCAATATCTCCTTTTTCACTTACTTCCATTGCGCCAAGCACGGTTAATTGCACGTGTTTACCGCGAATCATAGCAAAACTGGTGGATGAATCGAAAATACTGGCTCCGGGCAAAAGCGTTACCGTTTGCTTTCCTGCGTTTATTAAGTCGGCATCTTCTTCTCCTTCAAAAGGGAAAGGCCCCATACCCAAAATTCCATTTTCCGATTGAAATTCTACGCTAATTCCTTGGGGAATGTAATTGGCTACTAACGTGGGGATGCCAATCCCTAAATTAACATACCACCCGTTTTGTAATTCTTGTGCTATACGTTGCGCTATCTGATTTTTTGTGAGCATATTCTGTGATTTACCAATTAAAAAATGTATAGAATTGTTACTCTTTAGGGCGTACTGTGCGTTGCTCAATTCTCTTTTCGTAAGCAGTGCCCTGAAAAATTCGTTGTACAAATATTCCGGGCGTGTGAACAAAATTAGGATCCAGTTCGCCCGGGTCTACTAACTCTTCCACTTCGGCTATGGTTATTTTTCCTGCCATTGCCATTACGGGGTTAAAGTTTCGGGCTGTGCCTTTGTAAATAAGATTGCCAAAGCGGTCGCCTTTCCAAGCTTTTACAATGGCAAAGTCGGCTGTAAGCGCGCTTTCCAATATGTGGGGTTTTCCATTAAATATTCTAACTTCTTTTCCCTCGGCCACTTCGGTACCATGACCTGCGGGGGTGAAAAATGCGGGTATACCTGCACCGCCTGCTCTACATCTTTCTGCCAAAGAACCTTGTGGAATTAAATCTACCTCCAGTTCACCGCTTAACATTTGCCGCTCAAACTCATCATTTTCGCCTACATAAGACGAAATCATTTTTTTAATCTGTCTGTTTTGCAGTAAAAGGCCGAGGCCAAAGTCATCTACACCGGCATTGTTTGATATGCATGTTAGGTTCTTTATACCCATTCGTACCAACTCCGAAATGGAATTTTCAGGAATTCCGCACAAACCAAAACCACCTACCATTAGGATCGTCCCGTCTGTGATGTCTTTACAGGCTTCTTGTGCGTTTGCTACTACTTTGTTCATATTGTACGATTTAATCTTCCCACAATTCGTATCCACCGAATTTATCGGGGTTAAAAAAGTTTTGGTTGTTTTCTCTTCGATATTGTCTACAGTCCATTTGTATTCTTATCATTTCTGCCGGTTTCTCAAAATCGCCTTTAGAAATAGTAATAGTAGAATCTGCGTATACTTTTTTCATGTAGTATGCCCATATTGGAAGGGCTGTGTTAGTCCCCATCCCCAACTGAAGGCTGCGAAATCGCACGGCACGGTCTTCGGCGCCTACCCATACTCCGGTTACCAAATCTGGAGTAAGCCCCATAAACCATCCATCACTTTGATTTTGGGTAGTTCCGGTTTTCCCGGCTATAGGCGTTTTTATTCCTGCGTAGGGTCTCTCTTTTGTCTCTGCACCACGAATACGCAAGGCAGTTCCACCTACGGAACCTTTTCCTGTTTTGTATGGATGTTGCACCCCACTACACACGCCCTTCATCATTTCGATAATAACGTGGGATGTTTCCTCATCGAAGACCTCTGTAGCTTCTGGTTGTGCCTCATAAATTACATTTCCTTGCTTATCTTCGATTCTGGAAATATAAATGGGTTTGATATAGACTCCCTGGTTTACAAAGGTGTTCAGTGCGCCCACCATTTCATAAACAGATAGGTCAAAAACCCCTAGAGCCATAGAGGGAACTGGTAGAAGATTGGTAGTGTCTACCCCCATTTTTGCAATCGCTTTGATTACGTTTTCCGGCTTTGTTTCTTTTATGAGTTTGGCGGTTATATTGTTCATTGAAGCGGCAAGCGCATAATTCAGAGGAGTCATTGTGCCATCGTATTTTTCGCCGGAGTTACTAGGGCACCAGAGTTTGTTGTGTAGGTGATTATAGGGCACTTCAATACAGTATTCGATGTTGGGTAACTCGCTACAGGGCTCATAAATCCCGTTTGCAATAGCTGTAGCATAAACAAAGGGTTTGAAAGTAGAACCAACTTGCCGGCGACCTTTTTTTACCTGATCGAATTTGAAGTGCATGAAGTTTGGGCCACCGACCCACGCCTTTACAAATCCTGTGTTAGGATCCATAGAAACTAAACTGGCTCGCAGTAGGCCTTTATAATACCTGACGGAGTCGTAAGGAGACATTACCGTGTCCTTCTCATATCCCGCAGCAGCCCAAGAAAATACACGCATTGGCTTAGGTTTCTTGAGCTCAGCAAAAACTTCTTCTTCGGTTAGTACAGGCCATTTATGCCCATCGTGTGAGCAGTGATAATATTTTTTACCGTCTTCTCCAGTGATAATAGTAATCCCTTGTGTGCGCTCACTTACAGGGCTCATCTTGCCAGTAAGTGCTTTGTAATGTTTGGATCTCTTTATGGCATTATTCATAATGCTTTCAATCTGCTCTTCTTTCAAATCGTTTGAAAAAGGGGGGAGTTTGGTTTTCTCGTTGTTTTTGTCGAATGCTTTTTGCAAGTAGTATTTTAAGTGTTCCTCAACAGCCCATTCAGCATAAGTTTGCATTCGGGAGTCAATGGTGGTATATATTTTTAATCCATCGCTATATATATCATAAGGTTTGCCATTTTTCTGTGCGTATATATAATTTCCGTTGTTGTCTTTTAAATTAAGTAGTTTGGTTATTTCTTCTCTGAGGGTTTCTCTAAAGTAAGGCGCCAATCCTGTTTGATGGTCTGCTTTTGAAACTTTTAACCCCAAAGGCAGTGTTTTAAGTGAGTCGTACTCTGCCTGAGAGATATAATTATTTTTCTCCATTTGCTTTAGCACTACCGATCGACGTTGAAGTACTCTGTCTTCGAAACGTAGTGGGTTAAAAAGCGAAGGGTTTTTGCACATTCCTACCAGCATGGCAGCTTGTTCAATTCTCAAAGAATCAGGGGTAGTGCTGAAGTAAATTTGAGAGGCAGAACTTATTCCAACAGATAGATTCAAGAAATCAAATTTGTTGAGGTACATCGTAATAATTTCTTCTTTCGTATAGCTTTTCTCTAGCCGGGTTGCTATGACCCATTCTTTAAATTTTCTTTTTATCAATTCCCATTTACTCATTTTTTCTCTGGGAAAAAGCATTTTAGCCAACTGTTGACTTATAGTGCTTCCGCCTCCTTGGGACGAATTGCGTTGAACCAATCCCTTCACAACTCTTCCGGTTGCTTGAAGATCAACTCCGGAATGTTCGTGAAATCGCTCATCTTCTGTGGCTATCAGCGCCTGGATTAGGAAAGGTGAAACTTGATGGTATTTTACATTTGTTCTGTTTTCGCGAAAGTATTTTCCCATTACTTTTCCATCACCCGTAAAAATGGTGCTGGCCAGATTGCTTTGCGGATTCTCCAACTCTTCGAAGTCGGGCATTCCGCTACTTTTAGAAATCTGAATCATAAGAAAAATTGCAATGAATGGCCCCTGAGTGAATAACCAAAGAAAAATCAATAATGTAGTTTTTGTTTTTTTAGAGAGTTGTCTACTCTCTTTCTTGGGGTTCGAAGAAGATATGTTTTTGTTTTCTTGCATGAGTTAGCGAAATTAGGTTTTTTTGAGGAACATTAGCTGGCTGCAAATACATTTTTTACAGTAATAGGGCGAAGTGGTTAAACGTTTAAATCTATGTCAAGGTGGAAGTAATTATAAGAAAGGCAAATTCAGCCGATGTTGAGGTTATTCATAAGTTAATTTGCGAGTTGGCCGTGTATGAAAAGGCGGAAAATCATGTTAAAACTACTCCTGAAGAACTTTTGCGTGATGGTTTTGGTGCTTCGCCTGTTTTCGAGTGTATTGTTGCAGAAGCAAAAAATGAGGTGGTAGGATTTGCCCTTTTTTACACGGCCTACTCTACTTGGAAAGGTAAAACGCTATACTTGGAAGATTTTCTTGTGACAGAATCTTTGCGCGGAAATGGAATTGGAAAACTTTTGTTTGAAGAAGTTATACGAGAGGCTAAACGAAGAGGAGTAAGACGAATGGCTTGGCAAGTGTTAGAATGGAATGAGCGGGCAATTAATTTTTACAAAAAATACAACACTGTTCTTGACTCCGAGTGGATTAATGGGCGCTTTTATTGGGAATAAAAAAGCCCGCTTTGAGGGCGGGCGTAGAAATAATTTCAATTTCATTTATCTGAATTTAAAAGAAACCGGAATGGTATAACGAACCTTTACGGGTTGATTTTTAACCTTTGCAGGCTTCCACTTTGGCATTTTACTCACTACGCGTATGGCCTCATTTTTAGATTCTTGATATTTACCAGCAACGGCGTTTACTTCTGATATTTCACCGTTTTTATCAATAACAAAACTTACTAAAACCCTGTCGCTTGCCCCCATTTCCTGCATTTTCTTTGGAAATTTCATGTTTTCGCTCAAGTATTTGTAGAGTGCTTCCATTCCTCCCGGAAATTCAGGGTCATCTTCCCAATATTCGGATATAACACTTTGGGAGTTGTCTACAATGGGACCGCTTTGTGAAGGGCCAGTTACAACTTCTTCTGATGAGGGCACTTCGAACTCCTCACTGGGTTCTACTTCTGTTGAGGTAGTAATTTCGGTAATAATCTGTGGAATGGTTGTGGTTTGATTTTGCTGATTTTGAACCAATGGCTTTTCTTTTGGTTTGGGTTCAGTAAATTCTTTTACATACTCATCGGGGAAGTGCTTAGCTACACTTTTTCCCATTGCGTACTCTTTTTTAAGGGTGCCACTTTGCCATTCGAAAGCGACTAGAGTTAAGGCTGTTGCGGCAATTAATCCGGTAAAGAAAAATCCGGACCGCCTTGTTTCCATTTCGTCTCTTATCTCTTTTTTGGATGATTTTTGTGTTTTCATAACGGTTAAATTTTAAAAGGCTTACAACTTAAAATGCTGCAAAGCCTATGCCTTAATCCGTTATTTTTAGCGCTATATGAGGAACGGTATTTTTGAGTTAGGGAACGAGCATTTTGAATCCAATTCCGTGTACATTTACTATTTCAATTCTTGAGTCTTTCTTAAGGTATTTACGTAATTTAGCAATGTAAACATCCATGCTTCGCCCATTAAAGTAGTTATCATCACCCCATACAGCTTTTAGTGCATCATTTCGCTCAAGCACTTCGTTTTTGTTTTTACAGAGCAACTTTAACAGTTCGTTTTCTTTTGTGGTTAAATGCTGTTGTTCGCCTTTATGAACTAACATTTGCTGACGTGCATCGAAAGTATATTCGCCTACTGTATAAAGATCGGGCTCGTTGTCATTTATTTTAGATCTTCTCAAAATAGCCTGCATTCTTGCCATTAACTCGTCCATACTGAATGGCTTTGCCATATAGTCATCAGCGCCTACTCTGAAACCTTCCAAAGTATCTTCTTTCATACTTCTGGCGGTCAAGAAAAGGATGGGAACTTCTTTGTCGATACCTCGAATTTCTTTTGCAAGGGTAAATCCGTCCTTAACAGGCATCATTACATCGAGTATCAAAAACTCAAAATTACCTTTTACGAAAAGGTCGTAACCTAATTGGCCATCGTTTGCCAGAGTACAGTCGTGGCCCTTTGCGTTTAGATAATCACTTAGGAGCGACCCGAGATTTGGGTCGTCTTCAACAAGCAGTATTTTAATTTTTTTATCCATGATTTGATATTGATTTGTATGGCAGTTGGATTTCAAATGTACTTCCTTTTCCTAAAGTACTTTTTACTGAAACTGTTCCGCCATGCTGTTCTACAATAGCTTTTACATAACTTAATCCCAATCCAAAACCTTTTACATTGTGCAGATTTCCCGTTGGAACTCGGTAAAGTTTATCAAAAATTTTCTTTTGATCTTCTTTTGCAATTCCAATTCCATTATCTGTAACACGAAGCATAAATTTTTCTTCGTCTGACGAGGATTCAACTAAAATTATCGGATTTTCGGGAGTATATTTAATGGCGTTGTCTAGTAGGTTATATACCATATTGGTAAGATGAATTTCATCGGCATGTAATTGCGGATTCTTGCTTTTTAAATCTAGCGTGATTCTACCGTTTTTATTTTTCACCTGAATATCCAGTGATTTTGCTGCTCTTCGTATAATTTCATGAATATTAACTGGTTCTTTCTTTAGTTTTAACTCCCCTTTTTCGATAATAGCACTTTGAAGCACTTTTTCAACCAACCCGCCTAATCGTTGGTTTTCCTCTTTTATCATTCCCAAGTATCTGTTTCGGGATTCATCACTACTTTGTATGTGCGAATCTGTGAGAAACTCTCCGGCTAACGAAATGGTAGATATGGGTGTTTTAAGTTCATGAGTCATATTATTTATAAAGTCGTTTTTCATGGCCGCTAAATGCCTTTCTCTAAGAAGACCTTTTATAGATGTATAAAAAACGTAGATGAGAACAAAAACAAAGAGTAATGATAAAACCATCATCCAAAACAGAGAACTCCATACAAAACGGTTTTTATAAGGTAAGTACACAGCTATTGATACAGGATTTGAAAAGAAGTCGTTTCGGTACAGTTTGCTCCTGTAACCATTTTTCAGGATAGCATCGCTTTTTTCTTTAGAAAGACTGTCTTTATAGCCTATAGGTTCGCCATATTCTCCAGTTAAGGCGAAGTAGTATTCTGTTTTGATTCCGTAATTCAATAATGCATCTAACAAAAGAGAGTCGATTTCTTCTACAGAAAGCTCATTGCTTCTGCCCTGTAAGTCGCTTGGTAGAATAACGCCTTTTAAAAGATTATCCAGTTCTTTTTGATGTTGTTGAAACCCCTGTATCACCTGTTGTGCAGCTTGTAAAACTTCTTCCGTATCCCCTTCTGCCCAGGCTGCAAGAGTATCTTTTCGATCTTCAGAAATCACATTGAATGTAATGTTTCCTCCATCAGCATCTATGATGGTGTCTATTTGGATACTCTTAACTTTTTGCTGAATGCTTTCAATTTTTTTACCCTTTTTAACTAGGTTGTCAAAGGCTTTTTGGGTAATTCTTTGCTCTTCACTCATCACTATTTCATCAACATTAGTGGCAAGTTCGCTAAGGGCCATTGAAATGTGGTCATCAAATTCGGTTTGCCTCAGAGAAATAGCGCTGCTTATCCAGAATAGCTGAACGGTAACAAGCCCCAACAGAGCTAATGTTACCAAAACAATTTGCCAGTATATGTTTACTTTGTTTAGCATTATTAATAACACAAAAGTACTTTGTACATGTGCGTTAAGTATGTGGTTTAACTATATTTAACAAGGGTTAACAAATGGTTAACAATTTGTAGTAACGTTAGTTTTACTTTTGTCGTACAAAGTCGTACAAATCTATTACAGTCGATTTTCTGATGAAAATAAGGTGGCATAGATTTTGAGTTTAAAAGTGACAAAACAAGTATTTTGAAAAAAGCATTACTCATATTTACTCTTATGTTTGGATTCACTGCTGTCGCTCAGCAACCACAGGGTAATGAGCCAGTGGTGAGGGTTGCAAACCTGCCTTTTGAAAATACATTGAATATAATTTTTCAAACTAATGGCGTAATTCCGGTAGAAGTTACCGTTTATAACCTCATAGGAGAGCAGGTTTATAAAGAAATATACGATGCTGCCAGTAAATTGAATTTAATTATTCCTACTGACAGATATACGAAGGGTGTTTATTTATTGGCTGTTAAACAGGGAGATTATTCGCAAACTATAAAGATTACAAAAAAGTAGGTTTTCTCATGGCTGACGTTTTCCTGCTTTTGAAAGGCTTCCGAAAGGAAGCCTTTTTTTATAAGTTTGCTTTTCCGAGTTTGTATCTTTTACCCGTTTGGCCGTAGAGGAGAAAACTTTGTTGTGTATGTTGCAAGTAAATTTTCGGACGTAATATAGTCCCACTATCCTTTCCGGAGAAAAGGGCTTTTTTACTTGTTTCTCCCTTCGGATTTACTATAACCATGGCAGCTACAGCCCGTGCGGAGTTCGACATATATTTCACTCTGTTTTCTCTGATAGCCGATTCTGAAAGGTTTTTTGGATTTTCGTTATAGAGGAAATACAGGTTGTTGCCATCATAATGTAGAGCAAAAGACAAGTAATAGCCTTTATCGTTGGTAGAGCTTTGTTTTTTGGCTATTTTTTTTGTCCATTCTATTTCCCCGGTTGCAGATACGCTCACTACTACAATGTCGTTGTAGTAATAGTTTACAGTTGTGGTAGGAAAAGCGTTGTAGTAGCTGTAGTAATCCATGTAGGTGGTGACGGTTTCGTAGTACTGCTCAGCAGCAAAGTAAACCCCGCCATCGGGTTTAACAATAAATTTACTAAAACGGAAAGAGGGTAGTTGTTGCTCTTTATTAAGTTTGGATTCGCTGTAAAACTCGGATAATAATTGCCTGTCGAAGGGTTTTAAAGTACTGGCATCGGTTTGCCTTGTTTCAGGGTTGATAGAGAGGAAAAAAGTGCCAGCGATACCTCTTTCGTCGGGCTGATTGGAGTAAAACCCACCCACATAAAGCATTCCCGTTGGAGAGTATCTTAGAGAAGCCGAGCTTAGCCATTTGTTGCCCAAATCAATTTCAAATTCTTTCACAATGTTTTCTTCAGGATAGTAGCTAAGAATTTCAAGATTTTTGCCGGCAAGTTTTCGGGCTTTTTTGTCATTAATTTCAATAGCGGAGAGTAAGAAAACATTTGTTTTTCCATCCACAGCGAGTTCAATGTATTTTCGTTTAAAGTCTCTTAGCCCTATTTCAAGAGTTTTTTTCCATACAGGACTTAAATCTATATTAAAGCATGAGAAGTGAAGAGAAGCCGCAGTAGTATTTTTGTCTTGTTGCTGAAAAAAAACGACAACCCTTTTACCGTCAGGAGTTTCTTGAATTTCGGGGGCTCCAAAATAAGAGTTCCGGGCATTCTCGATGGATACTAACGAGACAACATCTCCATCCGGCTCCATATCGTTGTTGTATAATCTACCGAAAAAACTGTAAGTGCTGGTCTCCCTTACAAATCTAGAAAACAGAAGTACAAACCCTGATGGTGTTTTTTTAATATCTTCTAAGGTGGTAAGTTGATTATCTTCTCTGGGAACATTCAGCTGTCTTTCAAAAAGTAATTCCATATCCGAATTATACTTTTCAACTAAGAAAGGCGCTTTTGATGATGCCGATTTTGCTTTAATCGTGTAAAAGGCTCCCTCGTGTTCAATAATCCGCCAAATCCCATAACCACCTTTTAGCGATTGTGCCTGGCTCCACTGAACTATTTGGCTGTACACCAATGAGTGAGGAAAAGCCATTCCAAAAACCAACAAGAAAAAAAATACACGCATATGGCAAAACTAACGATAAACCTGTGAATAATATTTACAACTTATATGAATTATTGTTTCAATCCTACCGTATTTTTGCTTAAAATAAATTACGCAAAAAATGAAAAGAGCATTAGTATTGTTTCTGGTTTTAGCAGGTTCCGGGCTAAACACTAAAGCGCAAGATTATGATAAAAGTATTGGTATTAGAGGGGGTTTTTCTAGTGGGATAACTTATAAGCAAAGTGTAGGCGATGATAAAGCGCTTGAGTTTATTATGAGTAACCGATGGAGTAATCGATGGAGAGGCTGGAAAATCACAGGACTTTATGAGGTTTATAGAAGGGACTTTAATGTATATGGGTTAACTTGGTATTATGGTGCCGGAGCTCATATTGGGTACTATAGGCATTGGGGTGTATGGGGAGGGCCAGGAAAAGGCAACCAGTATTATTATTCAGATTATACTTTGGCTCCGGGGCTTGATGCAATATTTGGTATTGAATTTAAGATTCCGGATGTTCCACTTGCCGCTTCTTTGGATTGGAAACCGGAGATTAACTTTTGGAGGTATAATCCTTTTTGGGCGGACGAATTTGCATTATCAATCAGATACACGTTTTAGTTGTTACTCAAAATAAATAATGCAACCTATAAATATCCCGAAAGTCGACCAGCTTCGGGATTTTTTTCGATTAATCTGAACGTAGACAAAGGGCAAACTCTTTCTTTGTTTGGCAATAGCGGTAGCGGTAAATCAACATTATTAAAAGCAATATACGGCTTGATTAATCTTGATAAAGGGAGTTTGTTTATAAACGGTAAAAGAGCTTTTGGTCCGTCTAGAAATCTCGTTCCCGGACATTCTAATGTGAAGTTAGTTTCTCAACACTACGAATTGCTCCCAAATCATACGGCTGAAGAAAATATTTTTCAGCATTTGCACTTTATGTTTAAGAAAGACAAGAGGCGAATAGTTGATAGTTTGGTTGAGCTTTTTGAATTGAAAGAATGCCGAAAAAAGAAGCCTAATTGCCTTTCGGCGGGTCAGCAACAGCGTACAGCAATAGCCACAGCACTAGCAAATGTTCCGGATTTACTTCTTTTGGATGAAGCATTTAATAATTTGGATTTTGCCTTGAGGCAGTCAGCAAATAATTACATCACCCATTTACAACAAGAGTACGGGATGGCTGTTGTTTATGTTTCGCATCACACACAAGAGGCATTTCGAGTAGCGCACAAGGCTGCCGTGATGCAAAAAGGCAGGATAGTTCAAGAGGGTTCTCCGGAAGAACTTTATTTTAAGCCCAAAACAGAGGGAATAGCATCGCTTTTTGGAGCTAGCTTTCCTTTAAATCTAGATGAAATATCAGAGGCGAGGCTTAAAAATCAGACTGTAATAAGACCTGAAAATTTTATACAATCTGAAGATAAATCAGCAAAACCGGTTCAAGTTGTACGTTCCGTTTTTAACGGAGGAAACTACCTGAACTATGCCGAAACCAGTGATTCCGTTTTTGTGGCATTTTACTCGGACAAACCCCGTTCAGGAAAAGTTAAATTAATTTGTCGGCCATTGCTTTAAAATCAATGCCATCAAAATTTCCTGAGCTCATCATAAGCAAGTTTTTGTTTTTCCAGTCTGTAGAAAGCAGTATGTTTTGAAGCTCCTCTGAGTTGTTGAATACCGTAATATTTCCTTTTCCAAAAGCAAACTTCACATCGTCTTTGCTAAGTTCGGGCAAACGTTTCATCTTTAACGTATGCTCGCTGTAGTAGATATATGCTTTATCAGCAGACTCCATACTATCCTTATATTGCCCAATAAACTCCTTATTTAAGCTGCTGTATGTGTGCAATTCCATACAGGCAATTAATTCTCGATTAGGATATTGTTCTTTTAGTGCAGAAGTGGTTGCTTTTAGTTTCGAAGGAGAGTGGGCAAAATCTTTATAAATTGCCGTTTGATTGGTTATTTTTACTTTTTCCAATCGCTTCGATGCTCCTTTAAAGGAACTGATTGCAGCGTAAAACTCGGCATCTTCTACCCCAAGTTGATTACATATATTTCTTGCGCCCTCCATATTATTTAAATTGTGCTGGCCAAATATCTCTAGGGCAATGTATCCATTTTTTGTTTGAACCGAAGTAACTCCTTCAGATATAGTGTATTTTGGAATTCCATATGGAATTTTGAGAATGTTGTTTTTCAAATTTTCGGATATCTTTACCGCTTGTTTATCGGTAACAGAGTATACAAGTGATTTCTCACACATATTGGCAAAAATGGCAAATTGCTCAACGTAAAACTCAAATGTTGGAAATACATTAAAATGATCCCACGCAATTCCGCTAATCAATCCTATGGTAGGTTTATACAGGTGAAATTTAGGTCTTCTGTCTATAGGAGAAGAAAGGTATTCATCCCCCTCAATAACGGCAATTTTAGCACTGTTTGACAATTTCACCATAGTGGTAAACCCATCTAGCTGAGCACCAACCATATAATCGCACTCAATCTCCAGTTTTTGTAAAACATGAAGAATCATTGCTGTAATGGTGGTTTTACCATGGCTACCACCTATCACAACCCTTGTTTTGTCTTTAGTTTGCTCATAGATGTATTCGGGATAGGAATAAATTTTTAGATTTAGTTCCTTAGCTTTAGCTAATTCTGGATTATCGGAATGAGCGTGCATTCCAAGAATTATAGCATCCAAATCGGAGGTTATTTTTTCCGGAAACCAGCCTTCTGCTTTAGGCAGTATTCCGGCTATCATCAACCTGGTTCTGCTGGGGTCAAGCACCTCGTCATCGCTGCCTGTTACTTGGTAACCTTTTTCGTGTAGAGCTAGGGCCAAGTTGTGCATGGCGCTTCCACCTATAGCAATAAAGTGAACTTTCATCTCTGCTTATTTTGCGTGAAGCTACTTAATTACGAAAAAGTCTGTTACTTGTGCTGTGGGTAATTTTCCCCGTAGTGGTGTTTATATATCTACACTGCTCTTTTATGCTATTAATAAGTACTTTTTTGGTTCATAGTTGTTTTCTTTGTAGAAGTTTATTTACAAATGAGAACATTTTTAGTTTTGAGTTGGTCCACGCTTGTGGTTGTTTATTTGGTTATAGTCGCTGGTGGGATTGTCAGAATGACTGGATCAGGAATGGGCTGCCCGGATTGGCCAAAATGTTTTGGGCAATATATTCCGCCCACCTCGGCTGATCAGCTGCCGTCGAATTATAAAGAGATTTATGCTCAAAAACGAGCTGCAAAAATTCAAAAATTTGCAACTCAATTGGAGAAGATTGGCATGAGTAATAAGGCTGAATTGCTTCGAACAGATGATTCGTTGCTGGAAGAGCAAGATTTTAATGTTGCTCACACTTGGACAGAATACATTAACAGGTTGGTCGGGGCTTTAAGCGGATTATTGGTCTTGGGCTGTACTTTTTTTGCGGTTTATTTTTTCAAAAAAGATAAACGGTTACTTTTTCTGTGTTTAGTCCAATTGGCAGTACTTCTTTTTCAGGCCTGGATGGGCTCTATTGTGGTTGCAACTAACATAACCCCTTGGGTTCTTACCACGCATATGTTATTAGCCCTGTTAATTATTTTCATACAGGTATTAATAATTAGAAGATTGAGTGATAGACAAGCACTTGATTTTTCCCGAAACATGAAATTTTTTCTGTTAGCAGGGTTATTGCTTATGCTTGCTCAGATAGTATTGGGAACCCAGGTAAGACAAGAGGTTGATGAAGTAGCCAAGCAATTTTCAAGAGAAGACTGGATATCTCAACTTGCTGGAATGTTTGAAATGCACAGAACGTTTGCTATTGTGGTCGTGATATTACACTTATTATTATTACGAGAAGCCTTGAAAAATAAAATTGCTGCTAAACCTATAATAGTGTTGTTTGTTTTAGTGTTGCTGGTTGCTTTGTCGGGAAAGTTTTTGGCAGACTTTAGTTTTCCTGCTTTAATACAGCCATTTCACTTGGTTTCAGCAACGGTTATATGTGGGATGCAATTTTATTTGCTTTTTGGTAGAAAAAAACGGTTATAATAATTTTTTTAACACCGTTTCGGTAAGTTTTATACGTTCTTCCACGGAACCCCATACTTCTAAAAATGGGACATTCATTTGTTCCAATTCAGCAAAATATATTTTGTACAAGCTTTCTCTCATTCCGGGGTGTTCTCTCAAAACATCGTATTCCCAAGGGAGGTTTGTGCCACAAAGTAGGAAGGCATCGTAGTTTTGATTTTCTAATTCGTTTAGAATATAGGGTGACACTCGTTTATACTTAAACTCGCTCCAAATTTTTATAACCAACATTTCGGTATCGCAAAAAATAATCCGGTTTGCCTGACTAATTAGTTTTTCTTCTTCTGCTCTTTGTCGCCGGGCAATTTCAGTAAGGTCTTTTTCTTCGTATGGCCTATTGATATGGGTTAAATAGTTGCGTGCAATTTCCGGAACCCAAACTGTATTATATTTTTTTGCAAGTTCTTTGGCAAGGGTGGTTTTTCCGGTCGACTCCGGACCGGTAACAGCTATGCGTATAATTTTCTTTTTTTCCAATTTTTTCGCCAAACATAATAGCCGTAAATAGCTATTATTACAAAAAACAAATACAATAAAGCTGTCATTGCCAGCTGTCTATTTGTGTAAATGTATACAGAAACCAGATCAATTACAATCCAATACAGCCAATTTTCCAAAACTTTTTTAGCTACCAGATAGGTTGCGTATATGCTTGCTACAGAGGTGAAAGCGTCTAAATAAGGGAGTGCTGCGTTGGTGTAAGTTTTCAGGCTATATCCGGCTACAAGTGTAATTAGTATAATGGCTATTATTCCCAAAACGTGTTGAGTTATTTTGCGACTAACAATGGGGTTTGATTCTAGTTGTTTTTTTCTTTTTAACCATTCACTCCAGCCATAGAATGCCATTACGAAATAAAACACCTGAAGTATCATTTCTGAATATAAATTAGCCTGAAAACACAGAAATATATATATGGTTACGCCGGTTAACGAAGCAGGCCAGCACCAGATATTTTCTTTTGCAGCAAAAATTACGTAAGCCACCCCAGACAATACTGCAATCCATTCCAATGCAGAGGTTTCTTTTAGATTGGCAATAAATAGCTCCCAAAACATCATAGCCTTAGCTGTTTAGAAATTTGGTTGAGAAAATTATTTTGCCGTTAAAACTTTGGTAAGCGGCTTTTATTTCCCGAGTGAAGACTTCCATTACGGCATCAAAATCGCCCCGAATATGGGTGCTCATAAAGTTGGTTTCTACGGTTATTTCAGGATGCTTGTTCAAGCCTGAAATAAAAGTATCAATTAAAGGAATATATTCCTTTTCCAACGGATACATGCTTACTTCTACAGACAATTTCATACATATATTTATACAAGGGTGCTGGCAAATCCTATTGTAGCTCATTATCTTTTACCTACGCCGGCATTATCCGGGTCAGGCGTGTAGTCCCATTTATATTTAAATGACTACGGGGTATAATCTCAGCCTTGGTTTAAAGCACCCCCTTGTTTATTGATGTAAACCTAATGTAATTTTTTTATCTTTTCAATATATCAGTCAAAATTGTAGTTCCAAAAAAAGGGGCGACCAATCGGTCGCCCCTTTTTTTGGAAAGAACTATCAGTATTACTTGATAATCATTTGGTGAACTTTAGAAGAGCGATTGTTAGTTACTCTTACTAAGTACATGCCGGATTGGGCACCAACATTAATTTCCTGACGAGAACCATTGTTTAAGTTCATTTGCTTGCTTAATACAATTTTACCTTGCATATCCATAACATCAACAGTAACAGTCATGTTGTTTCCTCCATTCAGAACGAAAAACTGACCGTTATTTGGGTTGGGGAACAAGCTGATGTTTGAGGCATCATTTTCATCAATGTTAGTACAATCTACCATGTTTACGGTTACGGTGGTTGAAACAGGGGCACAGATGCCATTGTCAACATTGTAAGTGAATTGTACCGGACCAAATTGACCACCCGCAGGGTGGAAGATGTTACCTATAATTTGACCGTTTGCATTAGTTGTTGTCCAGGTTCCGCCTAGGTTAACGATACCCGTTAAGTAATCAGTTAAGAATACAGCATTTCCGTTACAGGCGGTTGCGCCGGTTACTGCAGAACCAGCACTTGGAGCAGTTAAAATTTCAATAGTTGCAATTGCTGTATCTGAGCTACACTGGTTAGTTACAACATATTCAGACTGAATTGTACCAACAGGTATTTGAGAAATGTTCAGTAAGTTATTATTCAAAGCAGAAGGATTTGGATTGTAGCTCCATGTCCCGGACGGATCCTGAACAGTAATTACTGTGTTTAGGTTAAGTGCTGTTTCAGTAGCACACGCCTGAGTAAAGCCATCTATACCAGCAATTGGATTTTGGATAACATCTACCGTTATTGATTGAACGCTAGAGCAGCCTATTCCATCTGTAACTGTAACTTGGTATGTTGTAGTTACAGAGGGGGTTGCGATAGGATTAGAAATGGATGCATCATCCAAATCTGCAGTAGGAGTCCAGCTGTAATTCAATGGGCTTTGTCCTCCGGTAATAAACACATTATAATCTTCATATTCTCCGAATCCGGTATGTCCGCAGGCTTCTGTGGCAAGAATTTGTGTGCTAAATTTGCACGCCACTCTCATTCTGGTTAAACCGTTTATAGCGGAGTTAGGGATTATAATGTTACCATTAACAGCAACTGTTCCGGAAACGGTAGTATTGAATACACTTTCACTCGGCTCAAAAACCCCATTTTGGTTAAAGTCAATCCAAACTCTGAATTGTTGGCTCCAAGATGTTGTAGGGGTAAGCGTAATGGGGTAGTTGGTAACGCCGTCGGCCACTACATTAGCAGTTAAATTACTATAGTAGAAGTAGTCATTTGGGTTGTCTCCGGTATTCAGGTTAGAAATGCCAGCAAACTGAACCCCATCAATAAAATCTCCGGTTGCTCCCGGGCTACCAACAGTAGGTATACAATAACCACTACCAGAACCTCCTGCTGTAAGCTGCGCAGAGCCACCCACACATATTTCACTTGGAGTAGCCACAACTGTTACTTGAGGAGCGGCATTTACAGAAATTGAAATGATTTCTGAAGTTTGGCAACCATTATTATCAATAGCCTCTACAAGGTAGGTTTCGTTAGTTGATGGGTTTGCCATTACGCTGGTTCCGGTTGTAGCATTTAAGCTATTAGCAGGAGACCAGGTGTAAGTGTAATTCAAGTTAGCACTTGTTACAGAAAGTGTTGTAGTGTCCCCCTCACATATTGCCATTGAAGTTGCAGAAACAAATATCGAATCTGCAGGAGTTACAACCGCAGTTACAGGTGTTCTTGGGCTGGTACAGCCGGATAGTATTTCCCAATTGTAGAACCAATAGTAGGCTGCTGTTGTAGAACTTGTACCTCCATTCGCCCCCGCTGTTATACTTACTGTATTTGCAGGGGAATTATAAGGGTAAGTAGAGCCTAAAGAAATCCTATCTAGATTTGTAATGCCTGTTGATGACATTCCGATTTTATAAGACCCTGTCGTAATAGGTAGATTAACAGGAACAACAACCGGAGTAGACGAACCAGTACCAGAAATATTCACCGGCGCACTTGATTGAAGGATGTTGTTGGCTAAATCAGTTATGTGTATCGTGATAGTTCCCGTACCAGTAGGGTAAACAGTTACAGTAGATAATGTAAAGTCATCATTCGCTGTAAAGTAAAGACCCCAACCAGCAGCTTGAGATATGAAGTTTGTTCCGCTAGGGTTTGTAGCCCCAACATTTTGTACCCCACCTCCACCAACAGAGTTTTCTACGTAGTAAGTGGTTGTGCTTGTAACAAAAGGCGAGTATGTTGTGCCTGTGTTTATCAAGGCTCCTGCTGTTGCATCATCATACCAATTTAAAGTACCACTACCGGAAGCGGTTAAAGTTGCGATACCTTCACCACAAATGGTATCGTTTACAGTTACAGGGGCTAATGACTCTATAACATTAACCATAACAGTATCAGAATACAATGTTCCGCAAATTTCAACACGGTACATACTAGTGTCCGACGGAGTATCTAACAATGAAGATGAGTTAGCTCCTGTAATGGGAGCCCAAGTTATACCGCCATCGGTACTAGCTTGCCATTGTATGGTGCCTGAGGCTCCTGTTAATGTAAGTGTAACCTCATCTCCCAAACACAAGTCTGATTTTGAAGCCGAAACAGTTCCAGCGCTCACATTAATAGTAACCGTAGCCATAGTGTCATTTATGGCTCCACCGTCACCAACAACATCTGTGTATGCATTAAAAACATAAGACCCTGTGGAAGACATGTTTATGGTGCCCATAGGTACAACCAAATCATCTCCTCCTGCAAGTGGTAGCCCTCCATTTAAGGCGTTGTTGTTTACTGTTACTACAAGTTGTTGTGTAATTGTACCACTAACGTCAAGCGTTACAGTAACATTGTTAGCAGAGAAATCGATAGCCTGAGTAGAGTAATTCCTGATAGTAACTTCAACCGGCTCGTTAGCTGTGTAGCATCCGGGAGTTGTGGGAGCGGTCAAAGCAAAAGCACCCATATCAATTGCCGCAGCCGGTGTAAACTGGTCTGCCCCAATGTCAAGCGGGTTAGTCCTCAAGTCACCGTCAATATCGTCAGTTACCCAAGTTATTCCCAGCATGTTTCCGGTGCCGGAAATATTTGCAGAAAAAGTGTGTAAATCGGTGTTTATATCAACAAACTCGGGATCTGCGGAAAATGAGTTTGCATCTATTCCTGAAGGAGTGGTTATAGCTGTACTCCAGTCGGTGATAGTTGGCCTGTCTGTTGTGTTGGTTAATCCGACGAACCCATTTGTTGTGCTTGCAAGGTAGTAATCGTTGTAGTTTACAATTGAACTTGCAGAACCTAGCGTTGCAACCGCGGTAGAACGGATACAAAAATGTTTTGGCGTTCCGGTTTGTGCGGCTGTATAGTTTGCTAAAATATTATTTCGAATGTTATTTGTTGGGTTAGTGCCGCCAAGCTCTAGGCAAACGCTGGATACGTTTAGTGAGGCACTACCGTCAATGCTGATGGAGTTAAAATCTACATCATAAGTAGAATTGGTTGAACCACTACCCAGAAGTAATCCGATTAACACTCTTAAGGTAGAGGCTGTTCCAGTGTGTGCAGATGTAATGTCGCTTATAAAGTTATTGTATATTTTTATACTGTTAGCAGGAATAGTAGTTGATGTTGATAAGGCCAACTCCATTCCGCGTTGTGAATTAGTTCCCGTAGGTGAACTGTTATGAATGCCTCTGACAATGTTATTATAAACCAATGAATGTCCTTGTGATGCAAGAGCGTATATACCCCTTTTAGTTCCTGTAGACACTAAGTTTCTAACCAAGTTATTACTAATTTCAAAATCTCCTTGGTTGTTAAATTGAATACCGTAAGCTATAGTGGCTCCGGTACCAATGCTTCCGTTTGGAATACCGCTATATGGAGCACCGATGGTTGAGTTAGTCACTTTGTTGTTTTCACCTATAAATGTGGTAGAACTACTGGTGATTAAGATACCTCCAAGGCCACAATTCTCTACAGTAACATTATCAATAAGGCAGTTTGAATTAGCTCCACTAGTTGCAGTGGGCGTTACCCCTCCTCCTGTAGTGGAAGAGCTCACTAATATACCGATTGCCGTTACTCTTGTTATATTCAAAGCAACTCTACAATTTTTTATGGTGTTAAAAGAGGCACCATCTGTTGCATTTGCATTTCGAATCAAGTAACCATATTCCATTTGTTCGTTGGTGGTTACATTAGCCAAGTCATCTTCTACATCAATTCCATCAAAGGTAAAGTAATCACCACCAATTACTGTAATTACTGCATCGGCCGTACCGACACCTCCTATACCTCTAACAATAGGATTTGCACCTACTCCTGATTTTTGGAAAGTAATGGTGTTAGCAGCAGTTCCAGAAGCTGTAATGGCGGGAGGAAGTTCATTAAATAACTGACCTGCAGAAACATTAAATACGATAGGATTATTAAATCCACAACTTGAAACAGCATTTAGCCAAGTTATAGCATCTGTAAAGGAGTTAAAGTTACTTCCTGTGGTTGCTTGTGTGTTGTTAATAGTAAATGTTCCAAGTGCAGGAGAGGGCGATATAGGAGCAGTAACAAGTTGTATATTGTCAACTGCAGCAGGGGGTTGAGTTCCTGCGAAGGCGTCACTTTTCCAAGAGAAGATAAGCCTGAATGTAGAGCCTGAAACACAATTGCCCATAGCTGAGCTAGGGATGATAACCGTGATGGTTTGAGGGCCTGTTCCCAACATTTGGTAGTTTCCAACCACAGTTGCACCGGCAACTATTGGTGCTAAACCAGATCCCGGGTGTGTTGCACTACCAATTGGCGTAATATTAGTTGGCGCTACAGATACTTGTAGTAGATCCCAGTTAGTTTCACCATTCACGATTACATCAAATTGCAGTACGGCATTCTCTCCGGCTGTTATGGTAACGTCTCTGTAGAAATGAATTGTGGTAGCCTGAGTGACGTTGTAGTTGTGTGTAGCCCCGGCGGCGTCATTAGAAACGTATGCGCAATTAGAGGGGAAACCGGTAACCACGCCATTACCAACAAACCATGCATTGTAATTGGCAATAACCGTGTTAGAAACTGTCCAACCGTTTGCGGCGAATGTTGTGCCATTTTCAAATCCCCCGTCTCCGGTTGGACTTATCAGTACAGTTTGAGCTTTTGCCCCAACTGATGAAAGTGTTATAAAGCCTAAGAGCATCAGCGTCTTTAAGCATAAGTTGTAAATTTTTTTCATAGAATATTAAATTTTAGTGACCACAAAGTTAAGGCTATTCGAAAACATAAACACCAGGTTTTAGACGAAAGTTTTTTTAGTACAAATGGTTATTAGGCTTTACAAGTGGTTTTTTTAGGTTATTTAAACATTTGTATTTTACAAGTAAACAGTAAGTTAAACTGAAACATAAATCGATTAATCAAGCAAACTATTTTTAAATTTTAACACATATACTTTTAGACCACATAATCTTTTTCAAAGATTAAAATTGTAGTTTTGGTAACTTAATATTCAATCCCATACAAATTTTTTAAATCGTATGCCTCTATCTGGTAAAAAAGCTATAGTTTGCGGAAGCACACAAGGAATTGGTAAGGCCATAGCCATAGCCTTGGCTGAGCTTGGAGCAAGCATTATTTTGATTGCTCGCAACGAAGAAAAGTTAAAAATGACCAAAACCCTTTTAGCAACAGACAAAGGGCAGAAACACCATTACGTTAAGGCAGACTTTAATTTGCCCGAAGATTTGCAAATAAAAGTAGAGGCATTCCTGAAGGAAAATGGGCCTGCGCATATTCTTGTGAACAATACCGGGGGGCCTGCGGGCGGGCCAATTACTGAAGCTAAATTGGATGCCTTTCGCAATACATTTACTCAGCACCTGCTGTGCAATCATATTTTGGTTCAAGCTTGCGTAGAAGGAATGAAAGCGGAAGGTTATGGAAGAATAATAAACATTATTTCAACATCGGTAAAACAACCGCTAAATGGGTTGGGGGTTTCCAACACCATTCGGGGGGCAGTGGCCAATTGGAGTAAAACTCTTTCTAATGAGCTGGGGCAATACAATATAACAGTAAACAATGTGCTGCCCGGAGCTACACTAACAGGAAGATTAACCGGGCTTGCGGAAACTAAAGCGGCCAAGCAGGGTAAAACACCGGAGGAAATTCTTCAGGAAATGGCTACAGAAGTGCCTATGAAGCGAGTCGCTCAACCAGAGGAAATTGCTGCTGCAGTTGCCTTTCTTGCTTCTCCTGCCGCCTCTTACATTAATGGTATCAACTTACCGGTTGATGGTGGACGACTAGCTTGTCTGTAAACTATTCTACGGCAATGAAAGTTTTTAAATTCGGCGGAGCATCAGTTAAAGACGCAGCGGCAGTTAAAAATGTGGCGCAGGTAGTGCGACTTTTCCCGTCAGATAAAATCGCAATTGTGGTAAGCGCTATGGGCAAAACGACCAATGCGATGGAACAATTGGTAGAAAGTTGGTACAAAGGAACTTCCGAAACTCGGGTGCTTTGGCAAGAAATTCTCTCTTTTCATCAAAATATCGTGTCGGATTTGTTTGCGAATACGAATTTGAAAGAAATTGCCGGAATAGAGGAAATTATTTCAGAAACTGAAGAAAGGCTGAGTGAAGAGCCATCAGAACACTTTGACTACGAATACGACCAACTAGTATCTGTTGGCGAATTAATTTCAACGCTCATAGTTTCTCATTACCTGAAGACTGTAGATTCTGCAGTGAAATGGTTTGATGCACGAAAAATCATCAGAACCGACAGCACATACAGAGAGGCCAGAATTGATTGGGAGCCAACACAAAAACTGATAGAATTTAACGTAAAAACATTTTTTAATTCGGGAGGTAAACTAGCGATTGTCCCTGGTTTTATTGGCTCCACAGACACGAAGCAAACTACAACACTTGGAAGAGAAGGGTCGGACTTTTCTGCGGCAATTCTGGCCTATTGCCTCCAAGCAGAAAGCGTTATCATATGGAAAGACGTGCCGGGGATGCTAAACGCCGATCCCAAGTATTTTGACAATACAGTTCGATTACCCAAAATATCTTTTAAAGAAGCCATCGAATTGAGTTATTACGGCGCAACAATTATTCATCCTAAAACATTGAAACCCCTTCAGAATAAAAACATACCGCTTTATGTTAAGTCATTCATAGAGCCGCTTGCAGAGGGCACCGTGATTCAAGCCACAACCGAAAACGACCATGAAATTCCTTCGTTCATTTTTAGAATGAATCAGGTGCTTATTTCTATTAGCCCGAGAGATTTTTCTTTTATAATGGAAGAGAGCCTCAGTCATATTTTTAATCTTTTTCATCATTTTGGTGTGAAAATAAATCTAATGCAAAATTCAGCAATCAGTTTTTCTGTAAGTGTAGATGACGATAAAAGAAAAGTAGAGCCATTGATTGATATGTTAAACAAGGATTATGCAGTAAAGTACAATAGGGGGCTAGAGCTGGTTACCATCAGACATTATAACGACGAAACCATTAAACGGGTAACTCTTAACAAAGAAATTTTAGTAGAACAAAAAAGCCGATATACAGTTAGAATGGTGATGCGAGATTTGGGTAATTGAGTTTGGTCTGAGTTTTGGAAAAGAACAACCTATAAAAAATAACAGAAAAATGAAAAAATTACTACTACTTACAGTTGCATACATGGCTACAGGAGCTATTGCACAAAGCACTAAACCTACGAATGTTTACCCATCTAATTTAGAATCAAACATGTACTTCGATAAGTACGATGAAACTACTTCGTCTATTGTAGGGATGCACTTTTTGGTGTTGTCGAATGGAGACAACTCCAAAGACAAAACACCGGCTTTTGAGGTTTCTATATACTTAATGCCCGAAGGCAAATCCAGTAGGGAAGATTTAATTATTGCAAAGGTTTATAAGCTAGATGGAATATACCACATGGGTACTCATGAATTTAAAAATGAAACTATTTCGCTTGCCGGAAAAGGAATTGAGCCCGGCACTTATCGTGTGGGAATTTGGGTGAATTCTAATAACGCATTTACAGAGGATACGAATGATAATGCCATGCTATTCCAAACACCCATAAAAATAACCAAAGCACCGGCAACTTCAGCTCCTATTAAAGCTGCTCCCAAAAAAGTTGAGACGGAAGAAGAAGTAGAAGAAGATGACGGTTGGGACTGGTAGTTTGTTTTAGTAAAAGTTTGGGCATAACTTTATGCTCAAACAATGAAAAATATGCGCCCCGATTTAGCAAAACAAGAAGAATATTATCATCAGTATATTGTGTTAACCTCGGAAGAAGACCCGACCGAGGTTCTTGAAGTTAACCTCAATCATGTCTTGTCTTTCTATCGAGACTTATCAGAGGAGCAGGGTGATTTTGCTTACGAAGCCGGGAAATGGACAATAAAGGATGTTCTACAGCACTGCATTGATACCGAAAGGGTTTTTTCTTACAGAGCGCTCTCTTTTGCAAGAGGCGAGTTGCAGTCGCTTCCGGGGTTTGATCATAATGAATTTGCCAAAAATGCAAAAACCGAAAACAGAAGTCTGAGGGATATGTTAGAGGAATTTGACGCTGTAAGAGGAGCCACCATACAGTTGTACTATTCGTTTACCCCCGAAATACTTGTTAAAACAGGAGTTGGGGGCAACAACAAAACTACCGTAAACGGATTAGCCTACATCATAGCGGGCCATTATAATCACCACATTAATATTCTAAAAGAAAGGTATTTGAAGTAAACAAATCGTGATTTACTTTACAAAGAAAATAAGCTTTTCGAAAATAGTGCTAAGGTTGAATAGTGGCATGGATTCCGTGTTGAAGGAGGTTTCTGATCTTCCTCCAGAATTTGATCTAGAAGATGAAGTTTTTGATAAATCTTTGACGCCGAACGAAGTTACTTTATAGGCTCCGTCTGCTAGTGTACTCACAGTCGCCTTTATTTCTTTAATATCGGTCACGGAACTGTTAAATCTTACAGTTGCTGTTTCATTTTCGAAATCAACTTCGGCAAAACTTACACCAACTATTTTTTGTAGCCGAGCCTGAATAGTGTTTGCACAGCCCATCTGACAAGTCATTCCCTTGATTTTCAAAACAGCCTCTTTATTTGCTTCTGTATTTACTGAACTACAAGAATTAATAAGCGTAGTTAACAACAGAGAAACTAATAAATAAGTGAATGTGCGCATATCCTGATTTTTCTTAGCGAGACAAATTTAATAAAGTCTGTAGAAATCTCAAACACATGCGTACTTTCGTTATAATATTTTGACGCTCTATGCAAAACGGACGCTGGTGGGTAGCCTGGTTATTGTTGATTTTTCTTGCTTTAATCTGGGGAAGTTCGTTCATACTTATTAAGTACGGATTATTTTATGTAAATACTGAAGGGCAGAAGCTCCCTACATTTGATGGCTTTCAGCTTGGAGCTCTAAGGATATTCATTGCAAGCATTGTTCTTTTGCCTTTTTTATTCAAGCATTTAAAACGCGAATATCTTAAGAAATGGAAGTCATTACTTATTGTTGGTTTGTGTGGAAACGGAATTCCTGCCTTTCTTTTTGGTTTGGCCGAAGAATCGCTAGATAGCGGCCTAGTTGGCATGATGAATTCTTTTACGGCAGTTTTTACCCTTGTTATAGGAATATTGATTTTTAGGTTAAGGCCTAAGTGGGTTAATATGATAGGGGTTAGCATAGCAACTGTAGGTGCTGTAATTCTTGGAACTGCCGGATACAATGGTTCGGTGGGTTCATTTTGGGGACTTCTTTTAGTAATAATAGCCACGCTGATGTATGCCATTAGTTTAAATACGATAAAATATAAGTTATCGTCTGTTCCTTCAATTGCCATCACTGCTATCTCGTTTTTATTTATTGGTCCTTTATGCGGCATTTTGGCTTTTAGTTTTGGTGCTGCTGATGTAGCTAAACATATAGAAGGAGGGATGTTTTCGTTGTTGATGATTTCTATTCTATCTGTAGTTGGGACGGCATTTGCGGTTATTGTATTTAATTATGTAATAAAGTCTTCAAGCGCACTTTTCGCTTCTTCTGTAACTTATCTTATTCCTATTGTAGCTCTGTTGTGGGGTTTGGCAGATGGGGAGCTACTTTCCTCATTGCATCTTGTAGGCATGGTGACTATTTGTGTCGGAGTTTATCTGGTAAATAGGAGGTAATTTATTCCATAATAAATTTTTCTGCTTGTTTCTATACCGTAAATGTGGTATTTTTGCAACAAAATTCAACCTTATTTGTATTTAATCTAAATAAGAACGACATGATAACTGTAACAGAATCTGCTAAAAGCGAGGCCATTAAATTAATGCAGCAAGAAAACAAACCTAATGCATTTATACGCGTTGGAGTAAAAGGAGGCGGCTGTTCCGGATTAATGTATGAACTAGAATTTGATACTGAACAACGTGAAGACGACAAAACCTTTGAAGACAATGGCATTAAGGTCGTTGTAGATAAGAAAAGCTTTTTGTATTTGATTGGAACTGAACTTGATTTTAGTGGGGGACTAAACGGAAAAGGATTTGTTTTTAAAAATCCCAATGCAGATAGAACTTGTGGTTGTGGAGAAAGTTTTTCAGTTTAAGAAACGAGTGAATCAAAACAAAGAAATTAAAAGATAGATGGCATACGAAGGAGATGACTTATTAGAAGAGGTGACTGGCAAAGACTACGAATTTGGATTTGTAACCAATATTGAGACGGAAAAGGCTCCAAAAGGCCTAAATGAAGATATCATAAGATTTATTTCTGCCAAAAAAGGGGAGCCTGATTGGCTTCTAGAGTTTAGACTTAATTCATTTAAGCAATGGCTGAAAATGGAAGAGCCTAAATGGGCTCATGTTAACTACGCAAAGCCCGATTTTCAGGATTTGCATTACTACGCTGCACCAAAGTCAAAAAAGAAATTCGAAAAACTGGAAGATGTAGACCCGGAGTTACTCGAAACGATGAGTAAACTCGGAATTTCTATGGAAGAGCAAAAGAGGCTAACCGGAGTAGCGGTAGATTTTGTAATGGATAGTGTTTCGGTTGCAACTTCATTTAAGGAAAAGCTTGCTGAATTGGGTATTATTTTTTGCTCTTTTAGCGAAGCGGTAGAGAAACACCCCGAACTCATAAAAAAGTACATGGGGAAAGTTGTCCCTCCGACAGATAACTTTTACGCAGCACTTAATTCGGCTGTTTTTACAGACGGATCGTTTTGTTATATCCCCAAAGGTGTTCGCTGCCCTATGGAACTCAGCACTTATTTTCGTATAAATGAGGCGAATACAGGGCAGTTTGAAAGAACACTGGTGGTGGCTGAGCCCGGAAGCTATGTGAGTTATTTGGAAGGTTGCACGGCACCTATGCGCAATGAAAACCAACTTCATGCGGCAGTAGTAGAGCTTATTGCCCTGGGGGATGCAGAAATAAAGTACTCGACAGTTCAAAATTGGTATCCCGGAGACAAAGAAGGAAAAGGAGGGATATACAACTTTGTTACTAAACGAGGTATTTGTGATGGAGAAGGGTCAAAAATATCTTGGACACAAGTAGAAACAGGCTCTGCAATTACCTGGAAGTATCCTTCTTGCATTTTGAAGGGGGATTATTCCGTTGGCGAATTTTATTCAGTGGCAGTTACCAATAACTATCAGCAAGCTGATACCGGCACCAAAATGATTCACTTAGGTAAAAACACCAAAAGCACTATCGTTTCCAAAGGTATATCGGCAGGAAAAAGCCAAAACTCCTACCGGGGGTTGGTTAAAATTTCTAAGGGCGCTTCAAATGCCAGAAATTTTTCTCAGTGCGACTCTCTGCTAATGACTGATACATGTGGGGCGCATACCTTCCCTTACATAGAGTGCGAAAACCCAACCGCAAAGATAGAACACGAAGCAACCACATCTAAAATTGGTGAAGACCAAATTTTTTATTGCCTACAGCGAGGAATCGACCAGGAAAAAGCGATAAGCCTAATTGTGAATGGTTATGCCAAAGAAGTGTTAAATCAACTACCAATGGAGTTTGCTGTGGAGGCACAAAAACTCCTTGCCATCTCATTGGAAGGCTCCGTAGGGTAAAAATTTAATAAACCGGATAAAGAATTATAACGATATGCTTACAATAAAAAACTTACATGCATCTATTGATGGAAAAGAAATTCTGACAGGACTAAACCTAGAGGTAAAAGCGGGTGAGGTACACGCCATTATGGGGCCTAATGGGTCTGGCAAAAGTACACTTGCTTCAGTTCTTGCAGGAAAGGAAGATTATGAAGTGACAGACGGAATAGTTAATTTTCAAGGGAAAGACCTTTTGGAGATGGCTCCCGAGGAAAGAGCAAGGGAAGGAGTGTTTTTAGCCTTTCAGTATCCCGTGGAAATACCCGGAGTGAGCAACATAAATTTCCTCAAGGCGGCATTATCTGAAATAAGAAAACACAGGAATCAGCCCGAATATACAGCCAAAGAGTTTTTAGAAAGGGTGAAAGAAAAATCAGCATTGGTAGAGTTGGACAGCAAACTTGCCTCCCGCTACGTGAATGAGGGGTTTTCCGGAGGTGAGAAAAAACGAAACGAAATCTTTCAGATGGCGATGCTTGACCCCAACCTTTCCATATTGGACGAAACAGATTCAGGGCTTGATATAGATGCGCTAAGAATAGTGGCAAACGGAGTGAATAAACTAAAGACTCCAGAAACAGCTTCAATAGTCATTACCCATTATCAGCGACTTCTCGACTATATCGTTCCTGACTTTGTGCATGTACTATACAATGGTAGAATAGTCAAGTCAGGCACTAAAGAGCTTGCGCTAGAGTTAGAAGAGAAAGGATACGACTGGATTAAGGCCGAATTAGTCGAAGAAACTACAGCATAAAAATGGAAACAGTTGTAATGAGCAAAAAGGAGCAGTTTCTGAGGAATATGGTGTTGGCAGAAAGTTCGACGCACAATTCATCTATAGAAAAGGCGCTTAAAAAAATTAAGACACTTGACTTTCCCGACAGAAAAATAGAAGACTGGAAGTACACCAAAGTCAATAAAATCATTAATTCCGAGTGGTCAAAATCCGAAACAACAACAACTGTTTTTCCGAATGATTTTAATATAGAAGGAGATAGGAGAAAGGTTTTCATTATCGACGGGAAGATAGACACAATAAGTTCAGATATAAAAAAAGATGAAGGAGGGTTGAAACTATCGGTTGATGGTAGTTTTTCGGGTTCTTTTGGAAAGAAAACTGCAGATTCAGATTCCATCTTCACACATATCAATACGGCTTATCACACAGCAGCAATAGACTTGTTTTTTTCTGCAAATCTTAATTTAGAGAAGCCCATTGATATTTATGTATACAATACCAAAGCCGTAATTGCGCAGCCCAGGATTAATTTTTTGGCTGAAGAAAACAGCTCTGCAGAAATTAACTTATTCATTTTCTCTACTCCTGATGCCAGATCATTTACCAACATGGTAATAGAAGGGGAGTTGAAAAAAGGAGCAAATATTACCTTAAACAAGATTCAGTTCGAAGCATCATTGGCAAAACAAATTGCTACAGAGGAAATATACCAACACACACAAAGTGAATTTACCATTAACACCGTTACGCTAAATGGAGGGTTTGTTCGCAATGGGTTAAATATATATGTTGATGGGGAAAATTGTAAAACCCATTTGTATGGACTCTATCTTCTTAAAGAAAATCAACATGTTGACAATCACACTAAAGTGGATCACCTAAGAGCAAATTGTGAAAGCAACGAAATATATAAAGGTGTGATTGACGAGAGTGCGACGGCTGTTTTTAATGGAAAAGTATATGTTCGTCCGAATTCACAGAAAATAAATGCGTTTCAGAATAATCGTAACATTGTAATGACCGATACGGCGGCTATATACACAAAACCCGAACTGGAAATTTATGCTGATGATGTTAAATGCAGCCATGGTTGTACGGTTGGGCAACTAGACGAAAAAGCATTATTTTACCTCAAGACCAGAGGAATGTCTGAAAAGAAGGCAAAAGAACTGCTTATAGCAGCATTTGCAGCTGATGTTCTCAATAACATAGCTTCTGAGCCAGTAAAAAATAAAGTTAACCAGTTGCTTACCAGTCGTTTTGGCTGGGGCATGTAACATTTTTATAACAATATTCTAAGGCTTTAATTTATAGGAGAATCAAAAATATAATCTTGCAAACACATACATATTGTTTTTTATATATATAAATTTCCATATCTTTGCGCCGTGAAAACGATTTTAGCCATAGATAAATTGGAACGCGCTTCAAAAATGCTTAAGTCGATGGCTCACCCGGTAAGGATGAGTATAATTGAGCGTATAAAGGTATACGGACCTCAAACGGTAACAGAACTTCAGGATGCACTTAACATTGAGCAGGCAGTAGTTTCGCAGCACCTTTCCGTAATGCGGAATAACAATGTGCTTATAGTGGAACGCGAGGGAAAAAACTGTATTTACGCATTAAAATTCGAACATATTAAAGATATATTGTCTTGTATAGAGCGCTGTACAGATTGTTAAATAAAACTAAAAAGATGAAAGTAGAACAATTATACACCAGCTGTTTGGCAGAAGCAGCCTACTACATTGAAAGCAACGGCGAAGTTGCCATTATTGACCCGCTTCGCGATACGGACGTTTACATGGAAAAAGCCAATGCGGCAGGCGCCCGAATTAAATACGTATTTGAAACACATTTTCATGCAGACTTTGTATCTGGACATATCGATTTGGCTCAAAAATCGGGTGCCACAATAGTATTTGGGCCAACTGCAGAAACTGGTTTTGACTCCTATGCGGCAAAAGATAATGAGGAATTTAAAATTGGAAATTTGACCTTGATTGCGCTTCACACCCCCGGCCATACTCCGGAAAGCACAACCTGGTTGTTAAAAGATGAAAATGGAAAGGATTATTGTATTTTTTCCGGCGATACCTTGTTTATTGGTGATGTTGGTCGTCCTGATTTGGCGGTAAAAAGCAATTTAACCCAAGAAGATTTAGCCGGAATGCTTTATGATTCTTTAAGAAACAAGATTATGCCGCTTGCCGATGAGGTGATTGTGTATCCCGGTCATGGCGCAGGATCTGCTTGTGGAAAAAATATAAGTAGCGAAACCCATTCTACTATTGGCGAGCAAAAGAAAACGAATTATGCACTTAGAGAAATGTCTAAAGAGGAGTTCATTAAAGAAGTGACAACAGGCATTTTACCTCCACCAAAATATTTCCCCGAGGCGGTGGCCCTCAACAAGAAAGGCTATGATCCGCTTCAGGTGGTTATGCAAAAAGGCTTAAAACCACTTTCCATTCAGGAGTTGATGGAAGAGCTTTCTTCAGGCGCCTTGGTAATTGATACCCGAAGTAAAACGGAGTTTATTAAGGGATTTATTCCCGGCACGATTTTCATCGGGCTTGACGGGCAGTTTGCAACTTGGGCAGCCACGCTCTTTCCCAAGTTGGACACTAGAATTGTTATTATAGCCGAAAATGGCAAAAAAGAAGAGGCTATAGTGAGGTTAGCCAGAGTGGGGTTTGACAATATTGTTGGGTTTTTAGATGGTGGAATAAATTCCTGGATAGAAGCAGGAAAAGACCTAGATAAAATCGGACAGGTTTCAGCCGAACAATTAACAGGCATTGTGGCTAATCAAGAGATAAACCTTTTGGACTCCAGAAAACCAACCGAGTTTGACACACAACACGCAGTTCTGGCAAAGAGCTATCCATTGGATTATATTTTTGAGCATCTACACGATTTGAATAAAGAAGAAACTTACTATATACATTGCAGAAGTGGTTATCGTTCGTTGGTTGCGGCCTCGATAATGAAAGCCAATGGGTATAAAGATTTAATTGATGTTGCCGGTGGTTTTATAGAAATGGAAAAAACCGCTATTCCGCTTTCGGCCACCACGTGTACAGTTTCAAGATAAAACAAAGATATGGAGATTATTAACGGACAATGGCCTTGGTATGTTTCCGGGCCGCTTTTGGGACTTATGGTTCCCTTGCTGCTTTGGTTGGGCAATAAGCAGTTTGGTATTTCTTCAACATTACGCCACATTTGTGCCGCATGTATTCCAAGTAAGGTCAAATTTTTTGATTACAATTGGAAAAAAGAGAGCTGGAGTTTTTTTTTAGTCGGCGGAACACTTTTAGGAGGATCTTTATCAGCATTCTGTTTAAACGGGTTAAGCACACCAGAAATTTCAACCACTACTACAGAAATGATGACGGAATGGGGTTTGCCTATGACTAAAGGGCTTGCTCCGGAAATGCTTATGGATTTCAGTGCAATCAAAAGTTTTGGCGGATGGATCGTACTCGTAATGGGCGGGTTTTTGGTAGGGTTTGGCACACGCTGGGCCAACGGATGTACCTCCGGGCACGCAATAATGGGCTTGTCTATGCTTAACCTTGGGTCACTCGTTGCTGTCATTGGATTTTTCATCGGTGGGCTTGCTATTTCACATTTACTATTGCCTCATATTTTTTAGACTATGACAAACTTTTTGAAATATTTTTTTACCGGTATTTTTTTCGGTATTGTGCTTATTAAGGCCGAAGTAATTTCTTGGTATCGAATTCAGGAAATGTTTCACTTTCAGTCTTTTCATATGTATGGAATCATTGGCTCTGCTGTATTGGTGGGCACATTAAGTGTGTTTATAATGAGAAAACTAGATGCAAGAAGCCTAGAAGGAGACGTGATTGACCCACAACCAAAACCACCTCAGTACAAAGCGCATTTGTTCGGCGGAATTGTGTTTGGCTTAGGCTGGGCATTAACCGGTGCTTGTCCCGCCCCTATATACGCACTTATAGGAGCAGGACTATGGCCATACATGGTTGTATTAATTAGCGCAATATTGGGAACTTTTGCCTACGGATACATTCAAGATAAACTACCACATTAAAATTAAAATAATCATGAAAAAATTAGCCTTTCTGGTATTAACTACACTAGTAGTCTCTTGCGGAAATGCCACACAGAGTAATGCCGATAACCAAACAGAAGCAACTCCTCAGACACAACAAATAACCAAAAATGTTTCGGTTCAGGAGTTTAATCAGCTGATGAAAGAAAAACCAAAGGCTCAAATACTGGATGTGCGCTCTGCGGAAGAATTCAGAACTGGATACATTGCCGGTGCTGTAAATATTAATGTTATGGAGTCGGGTTTTGAACAGACAATTGCCAAGCTGGATAAGAATAAGCCGGTGCTTGTTTACTGTGCTGCTGGAGGGCGTAGCGCTAAGGCGATGAGCATTCTTTACAAAAATGGTTTCACCGAAGTGTACAACATGAATGGTGGTATGGGCGCATGGAATGCTGCTGGACTACCCATTACTAAATAAATACTTATGAAATCAGGAATAGTAATCAGCTCGAATGATGCTGAAACGGCATGGAATGCAGTTCAAATTACTAGTTTCCTCCGGAGGAGAAATTTTGGCATGTGGCACGTGTTTGAAAATTAGAAACAAAGAAGATTCAGAATTGTGCCCGCTTTCGTCAATGGCCAATTTGTACCACATCATTTAAAACAGCGACAGAGTAATATCTGTATAGGTTATGATTCAATTTTTAGACATATATAAACTAAGCTTGATGGGAGTCCTAATTGGCATCATAGGGGGCTTTTTGTATTTGTTTAATATTGGTTGCACTACAGAGGGTTACATGATAAAGGGGTCGCCCCACATAATCACACTGTATAGCGCAATGATGGGTTGGCTAATACTTTCGTTGTTCAGTAAAGAAAAAAAAAGGAGGAATGAGCATGTCAAAATTTAATGAACTTATAAATTCCGAAACACCGGCATTAGTAGATTTTTTTGCAACCTGGTGTGGGCCATGCAAGGCAATGTCGCCCATACTGGATGAGCTAAAAACAAAGATTGGCAATTCCGCCCATATAATTAAAGTAGATATAGACAAAAACCCCAATGCGGCATCTGCTTATGGAGTAAGGGGCGTACCCACACTTATTTTATTTAAAAAGGGGGAAATTATGTGGAGGCAGTCGGGTGTAATATCTGCCGGTGATTTAAAGAAAATTATTCAACAGCATGCTTGAAAAATATACTGAAATAATAGTTAGCGCCTTTTCCGGATACGCATCGTACATATGGAGCGAAATTACTTTTCAGGTTTCGCCTTGGTATGTGAATTATTTTTGGATGTTGGTGGTGCTTTCATTAGTGGTGTGGGGGCTTGAGGTGCTATTTCCTTGGAGGAAAAATCAGCCGCTAATCCGAAAGGATTTTTGGCTAGATACGTTTTATATGTTTTTCAACTTCTACATTTTCAACCTGATTATATTTGTGGCTTTTTCAGAAGTTACTAAAACTTTTGTAAACGAACTCATTCCTGGAGGAGTGGGCAGTTTAGTTTTATACGACACAACTCAATTACCAAAGTTTGTTCAACTTCTGGTTTTTTTTGTAGTGCTTGATTTTATTCAGTGGTTTACTCATGTTTTGCTGCATAAGCACCCCTTGTTATGGCAATTTCACAAGGTGCATCATTCTGTAGAACAGATGGGTTTTGCGGCTCATCTTCGCTATCACTGGATGGAAAATGTAATCTATTCGCCCATGAAGTACATGGTTATGATGCTCATTGGCAATTTTAGTCCCGAAGATACTTATTTGGTTTATTACATATCGATAGCCATCGGACATTTAAACCATGCCAATATAGCACTGGATTACGGCCCGTTGAAATACATTCTGAACAATCCGAAAATGCACATTTGGCATCATGCAAAAGAATTGCCCGCAAGCCATCCCTACGGAATGAATTTTGGCATTTCATTAAGTATTTGGGACTATATATTTCGAAAAGCTTACATACCTTCCAGCGGCAGAGATATAAAGTTGGGATTTGATGACGACAAAGATTTCCCTCAGGATTTTATACATCAGAATTTATACCCTTTTGTAAAAGAAAAACCAACCCAGTAACATTATGAGCGTGGTACTAAATAATAGGACACTACTTTTACTAGGGTGCTTAACGCTAGACTGACTATCGAAAAGGGCTGACAAAAATAGAAAGGCATGGAAGTAAAACAGTAACCTGTTATGGCAATTTACGTTTATCGGATATGCTTAAAATTTCTATTCTACTTTTTATTTTTCTGTCAGCAGGGAAATTGCTTTCGCAGGATTATTATAGTATAAAGCCAAGTGATTTTACCGTGCTTAGCGAGTTGGACAAACCGGTTAAGAATGGTGACAAGGCTCTTGTTTTGCTCGAAGCCGCTGTGTGGCATTATATTAACATTGAAAGAGAAAAGAAGCGGATAAAGCTATTGACTTACGATGTTTCGCTTCAGCAGGCGGCGCGTTTTCACAGTGAGCAAATGTGTGAAAAGAAGTTTTTTAGCCACACGGGTAAAGACCCCAAAATGAAATCACCGCATCAAAGAATAATGCATTTTGGAGGGAAGTATAAAACCACAGGAGAAAACATAGTGGAAGATTTTCTTTTTGAGGAAGTGGAGGCGGGTGTAATCATAACTCCGCAAGAGTTTTATATCGAGTCAGGTAAGGGAAAAACGTACCCTTATACATACCGCCAACTTGCACAGATTCTTGTAAAATCCTGGATGAAATCGCCGCCCCACAAGGCTAATATTCTCGACAAGTCGTACACCCATGGTGCGATTGGAATATCTCTTTGTCCGGCTGATGGTAAAAAATACAAAGACTTTAGAGTGTTGGCAACACAGTGTTTTGGTGGAAAGTGACTCGGTGGAACTGCGTATATTTTTTATGCGGGATTTTTAAAGCAGAGCTTTTCTTTAAGAATGTTTCCAGTCAAAAGTATGGAGTCCCTCTAAGGCAAATTTTAACAGAGATATGGATGAAATCACATCTTCCTTGTGCACCATTTCTATTACCTGATGGATGTGTCTGGTGGGTATGGAAATAGCTCCGGTAATGGCCCCTCCCGCTGTCATGCGTTGTATTCCTGCTGTATCGGTTCCTCCGGCGGTGAGTATTTCAGGTTGCCACTTTATACCTTTTTCTGTGGCAATTTTTTTCAGAAAATTCACAATTCTATAGTCGCTTATAGCCGAAGAATCCATGATTTTGATAGCTGTTCCTTCGCCCAGTTTGGTTACATTTTCGTGTGTGGCAGCTCCCGGCACATCAAAAGCAATGGTGGTGTCGAGTCCGAAGCCAAAGTCGGGCTGAATTTTGAGCGCAGCAACATTAGCCCCTCTTATCCCGACTTCTTCTTGCACGGTAAATACAGCATACACATCGTAAGAAGGTTTTTCGAGCATTCGTAGTGTTTCCAAAAGTATATAAACAGAGATTCTATTGTCCAGCGATTTACAGTTGATGCAGTCGCCCATTTCAATTAATCCCCTTTCGCGGGTTACGGTATCTCCCACGCTCACCCATTTTTCTATCTCTTCTTTACTCATGCCTAAATCGATGAAAAAATCGGTAGTTTGCGGAACTTTATTTTTTTCATCAGCACTCATCACATGAATAGGTTTGCTGCCCATCACGCCGATTAAATCCTTTTTTCCGTGTACTATTACTCTTTGAGCGGTAAGGGTTTTTGGGTCGAATCCACCAAGGGTATGAAACCTTAAAAACCCTTTGTCGTCAATATGTGTTATGATAAATCCAATTTCATCTAGGTGGGCTGCTACCATCACTTTTTTGGGCTCAGTGCCTTTTTTTACGGCAACGATGTTGCCCATGTTGTCTACCGATACCTGATTGGTTATGTCTTTCAACTCGTCCAGTACAACCTGTCTGATTCGTTGTTCGTAGCCCGGAGCACCGGGGGTTTCGCATATTTTTGATAAAAGAGGAATGTTTACCATGGCTTTATACGTAGCTTAGTTTTATCATGTTGGTTTGTCCGTTTTCTTCTATAGGCATACTGGCAAGATTAACCACTAAAGCACCTTCTTTCAAGTACCCTTCTTTTTTCAGTATGTATTTAATGTCGGCAATAGTGTGGTCTGTACTTACCATTTTGTCGTAGTAGAAGGCCTTTACTCCCCACACCAACGAAAGAGAGGTTAAGAGTCGTTTGTTGCTGCTGAATACAAACACCCTTGCCCGTGGTCTTTGGCTCGATACTTTGAATGCGGTGTATCCGCTATGGGTCATCGTTATGATAGCATCTGCATCAACTCTGCTTGCTAACCGGCTTGCATTAAAACAAATAGAGTTGGTGATAAATCTTTCGTGAGTTTTGTCGGGCATACGCTCATAGTGATATAGCTCAGGATAGTTGTCTTCAATTTGGTCTATAATTTTGCCCATCGCCTCGATAACTTTTACAGGGAATTTTCCAACAGAAGTTTCTCCGCTCAGCATAACAGCATCAGCGCCATCCATAACGGCATTAGCCACGTCGGTAACCTCTGCTCGGGTTGGAGAAATATTGGTTATCATGCTTTCCATCATTTGGGTAGCGATAATAACCGGACGAGAGTGCTCAAGGCTCTTTTTAACAATCATTTTTTGAACCAAAGGAACATTTTGCATCGGTATTTCTACCCCTAAATCACCTCGTGCCACCATCACCCCATCGGTATGTTTTAGAATTTCGTCCAAATCGTCAATGGCTTCAGGCTTCTCTATTTTTGCAATTACTTTGGCACTTTTTCTTTTGGACTGGATGATATGCTTTAGCTCTATTATGTCTCTGCCTGAGCGAACAAACGACAATCCCACCCAGTCCACATCGTGCTCCAGAGCAAAATCCAAATCCTGAAGGTCTTTTTCAGTTAAACACGGCAAAGAAATTTTTGTATTTGGCAGGTTTACCCCTTTTTTTGATGACAGAATGCCACCATGTTTTATTTCGGCTACTACATTATTTTTCCCATTTGTAGAAACTACCTCCATCACTAGTTTGCCATCGTCAAACAACACTTTTTCGCCCGGCTTCACATCTCTGGGGAACTCGGGGTAGGTAATATAAATTTTCTCGACAGTACCCACACATTTTTCTGTTGTGATGTTTATGTGAGTACCGTTCATAAGTTCAATCCCATTGTTTTCCACTTCACCTACTCTAAGTTTTGGACCTTGCAGGTCGGCCAGTAAGGCAGTTGATGTACCTAATTCTTGATCAATTTCTCTAATGGTTGTAATTGTTTTTGCATGGTCTTCGTAGGCGCCGTGCGAAAAATTCAACCTGCAAACGTTTACTCCAGCTTTTATCATTTCTGTGAGCACTTCTTTGGGAGCCGAAGCAGGCCCCATGGTGGCTACTATTTTTGTTCTTCTCATCATAGGGTCAAAAGATAAGGTTTTTTTTAGACTTTAGCGATTCCACTTCAATTGAAAAGGCTGTAAGTACAAAAGGAATACTTTTCATTTTATTTAATATTTCGTCAGGGTTAAGTTCATATGATTCTTTTATCATGAGCAGGTAATCTGCCTGAGGTTTTTCAGGAATTAACAATCCATTGGGAGTTCGATTTACCAGAAGATAATATTGGTTTTGCAGCTCTTCGCAAAAACAGGAGAATACAGCATGGGTACTTTTGACATCCGACTTTCTAGTTATGAGTTCTATTTCTATTTCGCCTTTTTCCAGTTTAAGTCCCAACGTGTTATTTATGCCCCAACAAAGCCTGTAATCTTTCGAATGACAGCTTATACCATACAACTTAAAATCATAATCGTAATCTTCGACTAAAAGATGCTTCATAGCATAAGCAAAGGTAGAAGTAAAAATGGTTTTTCTTTGTTTTTCAGGTATTCATTTATTAATCATCAGCAAGAGTATTAGTAAACTTTTTTGTTCATCATTTTGTTAAAGAAGTGTACAAAAAATAAATATAAATTAAGAAACATTCTAAATAAGCTTTGTGAGCTTGTTAATAACACCTCCGACACATACATTTGTCAGGACTAATAAATAAATAAAAGATGAGCAAATCGGGATTCATTAAAACCTCACTTTCCAGAAAGTTTTGGATGGCGGCTTCGGGATTATTCCTTATCATTTTCTTAACGCAGCATTTTTTAATCAATTTCCTTTCGGTGATTAGTGCGGATACGTTTAACAGTGCTTCGCATTTTATGGGGACGAATCCTTTTGTTCAATTTTTTGCTCAGCCTATACTTTTGATTGGAGTTATATTTCACTTTGTAATGGGATTTGTGCTGGAGCTTCAAAACAGAAACGCACGCCCAGAAAAATATGCCTACAGCAATCCGGGGGCAAATTCTTCTTGGATGAGCAGAAATATGATAATATCAGGAATTATGATTTTGTTGTTTTTAGGACTTCATTTTTATGATTTCTGGGTGCCCGAAATCAAAACGAAGTATATTGATGGAGATGTGAGTGGCTTGCTTGCCGGTGGGGAGTTTCGTTACTACGAAGAGTTGGCTCATAAGTTTGTTGACCCTATACGTGTTGTGATCTATGTATTGGCTTTTGTTTTTCTTTCACTTCACCTGCTTCATGGTTTTCAATCAGCATTTCAGTCGCTGGGAGTTCGTCACCCCAAATACACCCCACTTATCATGAAACTGGGTAATTTGTTTGCCATTGTAGTTCCACTTGGTTTTGCTTTCATAGCGGTTTATCATCATTTAGCTCATTAAAAAATCTTGTTCTATGTCAAAACTAGATTCTAAAATACCATCAGGCCCAATTGATAAAAAATGGGTAGATTACAAAAACCATGTTTCACTAGTTAATCCGGCCAATAAGCGCTCGTTAGATATCATCATAGTGGGGTCTGGATTAGCGGGATCATCAGCTGCCGCTTCGTTGGCGGAAATGGGATACAACGTTAAAGTATTTTGTTTTCAAGATAGCCCAAGAAGAGCTCACTCCATTGCCGCACAAGGAGGTATAAATGCAGCCAAAAACTACAAAAACGACGGCGATAGCACCTACCGCTTGTTCTACGACACTATAAAAGGTGGTGATTACCGCGCCCGCGAAGCCAATGTGCACCGTTTGGCAGAGGTAAGTGCCAGTATCATTGACCAATGCGTGGCGCAAGGCGTGCCCTTTGCTCGTGAATACGGCGGATTATTGGACAATCGCTCGTTTGGCGGAACTCAAGTACAGCGTACATTCTACGCAGCTGGGCAAACCGGACAGCAATTGCTTCTGGGAGCCTATTCTGCCCTTTCGAAAGAAATCGCAAAAGGCACGGTAAAAATGTACAACCGCCACGAAATGATGGATGTGGTGGTAGTAGACGGAAAAGCTCGAGGAATTATTTCCCGAAACCTAGTTACAGGACAAGTTGAGCGTCATTCCGGTCACGCCGTATTGCTTTGCTCAGGAGGCTACGGAAACGTGTTTTTTCTTTCTACTAACGCAATGGGAAGTAATGTTAGCGCTGCATGGAAGGCCTATAAAAAAGGAGCATTCTTCGGAAATCCATGTTTTACTCAAATTCATCCTACCTGTATTCCTGTTTCAGGGGATCACCAGAGTAAGCTTACTTTGATGTCTGAGTCGCTAAGAAATGATGGAAGAATATGGGTGCCTAAAAAGATTGAAGATGCTCAGGCTATACAACAAGGAAAGAAAACAGCCAACGATATAGCAGAAGAAGACAGAGATTATTACCTAGAAAGAAGATATCCTGCTTTTGGTAACCTTGTGCCTAGAGATGTGGCTTCTCGTGCTGCCAAAGAGCGTTGCGATGCCGGTTTTGGAGTAAATCCAACAGGGCAGGCAGTTTTTCTTGATTATGCAGCTGCTATTGAACGCTACGGAAAAATTGAGGTAAATAAGCAGAATCTCTCCAATCCTGACAGAGGCACCATTGTTAAGTTAGGTAAAGCAGTTGTAAAAGAAAAGTACGGAAACCTCTTTGATATGTATATGCAAATTACCGGAGAAAATCCGTACGAAACTCCGATGAAAATATACCCTGCTGTGCATTACACCATGGGCGGGTTGTGGGTTGATTATAACCTAATGACAACTGTGCCTGGACTATATGCGCTTGGAGAGGCAAACTTTAGCGACCACGGAGCAAATCGATTAGGAGCCTCTGCTTTGATGCAGGGACTAGCTGATGGGTATTTCGTTATACCCTACACAATAGGTGATTATTTGTCGAAAGATATTCGTACTGGTAGAATTTCTACTAATCTGCCTGAGTTCGAAGAGGCTGAAAAGGCAGTAAAAGAAAGAATAAGTTTCTTCGTCAACAATAAAGGAACCAAGCCGGTTGATTATTACCATAAACGCTTAGGCAAAGTGATGTGGGACAAATGCGGTATGGCGCGTAATGAGCAAGGATTAAAAGAGGCTATAGAAGAAATAAAAGCCATCAAAAAAGAATTTTGGGAAAATGTTAGGGTTCCGGGTTCGGATACAGAATTTAATCCAGAACTCGACAAAGCAGGTAGAGTGGCTGATTTTCTTGAGTTGGGAGAATTGATGTGTTTGGATGCTTTAACCAGAAAAGAGTCTTGCGGAGGGCATTTCAGAGAGGAATACCAAACCGAAGAAGGGGAAGCATTGCGCGATGACAACAACTTCGCATTTGTTTCTGCATGGGAATATAAAGAATCTGACACAGCTCCGGAACTTAATAAGGAAGAGTTGGTTTATGAAAATATTAAACTGGTTCAAAGAAGTTATAAATAAGAAAAGCTCAAGGCTGAAAAGCAATATAAAACAAGGCTTATGAAGTTGACTTTAAAAATTTGGCGACAAAAGAACGCTAAACAAAAAGGTAAAATAGTAGACTACTCGGTAGAGAATATATCGCCGGATATGTCCTTTTTAGAAATGCTAGATGTACTAAACGATCAATTAGTTGAAAAGGGTGAAGAACCTGTTGCATTCGATCATGATTGTCGTGAAGGAATCTGTGGCATGTGTTCTTTATATATTAATGGACGAGCTCATGGCCCTCAAACCGGAGTTACAACTTGTCAGTTGCATATGCGCTCCTTTAAAGATGGAGATACTATATACATAGAGCCATGGAGGGCGGCTGCATTTCCGGTAATTAAAGATTTGGTGGTAGATCGCGGTTCATTCGACAGAATTATTCAGGCAGGGGGGTACATATCTGTGAATACTGGAGCTGCTCAGGATGCCAATGCACTTCCTGTTCCAAAAGATGATGCTGACAAAGCTTTTGCAGCAGCTACATGTATTGGTTGCGGAGCTTGTGTAGCCACGTGTAAAAACTCATCAGCCATGCTGTTTGTATCGGCTAAGGTTTCTCAACTTTCTCTTTTGCCACAAGGTAGGGTTGAGGCAGAGAAGCGAGTGCTTAGCATGGTGAATAAAATGGATGAAGAAGGCTTTGGAAACTGCTCGAATACGGGAGCATGCGAAGTGGAGTGTCCTAAAGGGATTTCACTTGAAAATATTGCTCGCATGAACAGGGAATATTTAAAGGCTTCTGCTTGTTCAGATAAATAGAACACTATTTGTAAGTATATACAGTAAAAAAAAGAGGGGTTAAAACAACCCCTCTTTTTTATGTAGTAAAATTAATGTTCGTGATCGTGGTCATGATCGTGTCCTTCGTGTGATTCAGTTTCCTCTTCGTTTTTCTCTCCGCAAGAAACCATTGTAAAGCTAAATACTCCAGCAAGCATAAGCAGCATAAATAATTTTTTCATAACGATTGGTTTTTTATTTGTAGGAGCAAGGTACAATTTTTTGATTAGACCACAATATTCACAATGCGCTTGGGAACGATAATTACCTTTTTTGGGGCTTTACCTTCTAGCCATTTTTGGGTTTCTTCGCGGCTCATCACTTCTTTTTCTATTTCGGGCACGCTGAGGTTGGCAGGAAGTTCGAGTTGAAAACGCATTTTACCGTTAAACGAAACCGGGTAGTTAAACGAATTTTCTACCAGATGTGCTTCGTTGAAAGTGGGCAACTTGGCATAAGTTACAGATTCGCTGTGTCCCAGCTTGCTCCACAATTCTTCGGCTATGTGAGGGGCATAAGGTGACAGTACGATGAGGAGCGGCTCCAGAATTTCGCATTTGTTGCACTTCAGGTCGGCGAGTTCGTTTACGGCAATCATAAAGGTAGAAACCACCGTGTTGAAGGAATAGCGCTCAATGTCTTCGTACACCCGCTTGAGGCATTTGTGCAGGGCTTTCAGTTCCGCAGGAGTGGCGGCATCGTTGCTGACGGCAAAATCGCCCTCGACGTGAAACAACCTCCAGAGTTTTTTCAAAAAACGGGAAGTACCCTCAATGCCGTTGGTGTTCCAAGGCTTGTGGTCTTCCAGCGGACCGAGGAACATTTCGTACAAGCGCAAGGTATCGGCTCCGTATTCGTTGCAGATTTCATCGGGGCTAACTACGTTGTATTTGGATTTGGACATTTTTTCGACTTCGCGAACAGTTGTAAATTGTTCGTTTTCTTCGCAAAAACAGTAGTCGCTAACTAATATTCTGTTTTTTAAATTAATTATTGAATCATCACTCTCATTAATATCATTAATATCAACATTAATTCGGGAAATTGGAAAATGTTCAAAAACTATTTCTATGTCATTAAATTGATATGTTCTGTTGCCTAATGTTACTTCCCCGAACTTAATTTGTTTTAAGAATTCTTCTCTAATTTTTTGATTAATAGCAGTTTTTATTTCGTCATTTAAAATAGGGTATCCAAAGTTTTCTTGGCCAATGCTTACATACTTCTTTGATATGAAAATCTCTTTTTTAAAACTAGTATAATTACTTTCTGGTTTTCTTAATTCATAGTTGTATTTTCCTAAATATTTACCGTTATCGTCAATACAATCAATATTAAAATCCAAATTTATTCTATAGGCTAATGCGCTTCTACCCAAAATCATCCCCTGATTAATCAGTTTTTTGGCGGGTTCTTCTATGGAGATGTAGCCGAGGTCTTTGAGGAACTTGGTCCAGAAGCGGAAATACAACAAGTGTCCGGTGGCGTGTTCGGCGCCGCCAATGTACAGGTCAACTTCTTTCCAGTAGTCCAATGCGCTCCTGTCGGCAATCGCGTTGGGGTTATTCGGATCCATGTAGCGTAAGTAGTACCAAGAGCTACCTGCCCAGCCGGGCATAGTTGTCTTTTCAAATTCGTATTGTCCGCGATATTTCCAGTCGGTGGCTCGCGCCAGAGGGGGTTCACCGTCTTCGGTGGGCAGGAATTTATCTACTTCGGGCAGGTTGATGGGCAAGTCTTCTTCATCAACCGTGTAAGGCGTGTCGTTTTTGTAATACACGGGAATGGGTTCGCCCCAGTAGCGTTGGCGGCCAAAAATGGCATCGCGCAGGCGGTAGTTTACCTTTCCTTTTCCAATCCCTCTTTTCTCCATTTCGGCAATGGCTGCGCCTATGGCTTCTTTTACGTCCAGTCCGTTCAGAAAATCGGAGTTAATGAGTTTACCGCTTTTTTCTCCATAAGCCGCCTCTCCCCAAGCCCTCTCCTCGGGAGAGGGGGAGTGTGGCTCTACTACAACTTTGATGGGAGAATGACCCAAAAGAGCTGTCATTTCTTTTTCGAAATGCTTTGCAAAAGCAAAATCACGCTCGTCGTGTGCGGGAACCGCCATTACGGCTCCGGTTCCGTAGCCCGCTAGCACATAGTCGCCAATCCACACCGGAATTTTCTCTCCGGTAAAGGGGTGCAGGGCATAGGCTCCGGTAAATTCTCCGGTTATATTTTTCACGTCGGCCTGACGCTCGCGTTCGCTGCGGTTTTTGGCATAGGTCACGTACGCCTCTACTTTTTCGCGATGGGCATCGGTAGTGATTTTGGCTACCAATTCGTGTTCTGGTGCTAGCGTTAGATAGCTTGCGCCAAAAATCGTATCGGGGCGGGTAGTGAAGACTTCAATCACCTCTCCCCCGGAGAGGTGGAATTGTATCGAACAACCTTTCGATTTTCCAATCCAGTTGCGTTGTGCCTCTTTTATGCTTTCGCTCCAGTCGAGGGCGTCTAATCCATTGAGTAATCGTTCTGCGTAGGCAGTAATACGCAAACTCCACTGGCGCATTTGTTTTCTTTCTACGGGATGACCGCCTCGCTCAGACACACCGTCTTTTACTTCGTCGTTGGCAAGCACCGTTCCCAATGCGGGGCACCAGTTTACCCAAGTATAATCCAGATAAGCCAAGCGGAAAGTCATTAATATATCACGTTTTTTTTGCTCTTCAAATTCTTTCCACTCCTGTGCGGTAAATGGGGTTACTTCTTTCTCTATACCCCCCGTAAGCGGATTGTCTGCGCTGCCGCTGTAACCATTGGCTTCAAATTCCTGAATCAGCGTTTTTATCGGTTCTGCCTTGTCGGTTTTGGTATTGTACCAAGAATGGAAAAGTTTTATAAAAATCCACTGTGTCCATTTATAATAATCAGGGCTAGAGGTACGCACTTCCCTATCCCAATCGAAAGAAAAGCCAATTTTATCGAGTTGTTGTCGGTAGCGGGCAATGTTTTCTTCTGTGGTTACTGCGGGGTGTTGTCCGGTTTGAATAGCATATTGCTCGGCAGGCAACCCAAAAGAATCGTATCCCATAGGATGCAGCACGTTAAATCCCTGCAAGCGTTTGTATCGTGCAATGATGTCTGAGGCAATGTACCCCAATGGATGCCCCACGTGTAGCCCTGCCCCACTGGGGTAAGGAAACATATCCAACACATAGTACTTAGGCTTATCGCTATTGTTTGCTGCTTTAAATGGTTTTTCTTTGGCCCAGTATGCTTGCCATTTTTTTTCTATTTCTATCGGGTTGTAGTCCATTGCCAGTTTCTAAATTAAGGCCTCAAAGTTAATGGAATTGATTAATGCTTAAAATAAAAAAGCGAGGCATTTGCCCCGCTTTTCTAATCTCAAAAGTGAAAAAGGGTATGTGGTTTTATTATTTGTTAGCCACAATGTTTACTGAAAACTTAACATTTGGACTGATGGCTCCTTGTTTGGTCTCTGCATCAGCGTCTTCGCTAGGAACTTGAAGATATGGAGAGCCAAACTGACCTAAATCGTATTCAAATTCAGCAGTAGCAGTTAATTTGTCGTCAGCTATTGTAACTGTAGCAGGAAATTCAATCGCTTTTGAAACGCCCATTACGGTTAGCTCACCTTTTGCATTTCCGTTTTCAAAGCCCGTAATTTTCAAACTTGCATTAGTATGAGAGGCAACGTTAAAGAAATGATCAGACATTAAATGGCCTCTCAATTTTTTGGCTTCAGATGTGTCAGTAGGTTCGTTTATTGAGTTCATGTCGATTACAAATTCCGCATTGGTAATTACACCATCTTCGGTGTTAATTGTGCCGCTGTTTAACATCAGTGTGCCTTTGTGTCCGTAGTCAGGAGTGTAGGTTTTGTATCCGTGCCAATTAATAACGCTGGCTTCGGTGTCAACTGTGTAATAAGCTTTTACAACTTCCTGAGTAGTTTCTTCGTTGCTTCCGCAAGATGAAAGAATCAATGCAGCAACAGCTGCAAATAATACTGTCTTTTTCATAATTTTTATTGTTTTTCTAATTTTTTAGACTGCAAATATATGTATATACATATATTGTTTCAACAAAAAAGAAAAATATTTTAAGAATTTTGTAAAAAAGGTTAACAAGTGAGACGAAAAATTTGTTTACGGTTATTTTTATTTAATTTCGCCTAATATCCATTATGGCAGGTAAACCAAAAAAAAACAGATTACGTGGTAGCTCAACGTCTTTGAGTACAGTAATAGGCATTACACTAGTTTTGTTTGTGCTGTGCATTACCGGGGGATTGATGATAAAAGCAAATAGCTTGGTAAGCACCATTAAGGAGCAGCTATCCGTAGATATTTTGTTTAGAGAAAGTGCTAGAGAGATCGATATCCGTCAGATCGAGAAAGAGCTTTTGGCTCAGGACAATGTTTTGCAGGCAAAGTATATTTCGCAAGACTCGGCAAGGGCTATGGTGCTTAAGATGTGGAATGATAGCAGTGCATTGGATTTGATTGATTATAATCCTCTTCGTGCAGCCATTGCTATTAATTTAAAGCAAGCGTATGCTAACCCCGATAGTGCGCAGATTTTTAAGGCTAAAATATTAGAAGGAAATGAGCATTTAATTGAAGAAGTTCATTACGACGAAGCGCAGTTTTTAACGGTTAATGATGGATTGAGCAATCTAACTTGGTTGTTTTTGGGTTTTAGCGCATTGCTTTTACTTATTGCTGTTGCGCTTATCAACAACACCATACGTTTGGCGATTTATTCAAAACGATTTTTGATTCGCACCATGCAATTGGTTGGAGCCCGTTCGTTTTTTATTAAAAGACCTTTTATAGTTAGTGCATTGTATCAAGGTATTGTTTCGGGAATTTTGGCCGTAGCGCTGTTTATTACAACAGGAATTCTACTGGCAGAATACAATCCCGAACTGTTTATGGGCGATTACGGCATGGGAGGAGGAGCAGCCAATCAAATTATTGGAATTAACCTAAAGGAATATGGATTGCTTTTCGCTGCTATTATACTTACAGGGATAGTAATTTCTGTTACTTCAACATTCCTTGCTTTACGCAAGTACATTCGAATTAAAACAGACCAATTGTATTAAGATATTATGGAAAACAATCAAACTTCATTTCCACTTGAGAAACAAAACTACCTGATTATAATAGCGGGAGTGGTTATAACTCTTCTGGGGTTCGTTTTTATGGCCGGGGGCGGTTCTGATGATCCCAATGTATTTAACGAAGAGGAGCTGTTCAGTCCGGTGCGTATTCGGTTTGCTCCATTTATGGTTGTTTTGGGCTATATCATAGTGCTGGTGGGCATCATGAAAAAACCAAAAGTAAATGGATAAGCTCTTAGAGGCAATTATTCTTGGCATTGTTCAGGGGTTAACCGAGTTTCTGCCGGTTAGCAGTAGTGGTCATTTGGAAATAGCTAAAGCAATGCTTGGCAACAGCGACTTGGCAAGGCAGAGCATGCTTATGACGGTTGTTTTGCATTTTGCTACAGCCTTGAGTACAGTTGTAATTTTCAGAAAAGAAATAGTAGATATATTCAAAGGGCTGTTCCAGTTTAAATCTAATGAGCAGACGGAGTATTCGTTAAAAATTGTGTTTTCAATGATTCCTGCCGCTGTTGTCGGGGTGTTTTTTGACGACATAATAGAGGGTTTTTTTAATGGGAAATTGCTGTTGGTGGGGGCGATGCTTTTAGTTACCGGATTCATTTTGTTTGTTGCGAACCGGGCACGAAACACTAAAAAGCACGTTGGATTTACAGAGGCTATTATTATTGGCGTGGCTCAGGCAATAGCCATTCTTCCGGGAATATCCAGATCGGGAGCCACCATTTCTACGGCAGTGATTTTAGGCGTAGACCGAGAGAAGGCAGCAAGGTTTTCATTTTTAATGGTGGTGCCGCTTATTCTTGGTAAAATGGCAAAAGATTTGCTTAGTGACGAATTTTCGTTGTCTGGAATAAATTCAGCAAGTTTAATTGTTGGGTTTTTTGCTGCTTTTATAACGGGTTTGTTTGCCTGTAAAATTATGATTACCGTTGTTAAGCGGAGTAAATTAGCCTACTTTTCTATATACTGTTTTTTTGTAGGCACTATAGCCATAATATACAGTTTGATTTAATCTTCCCGTGTCGAACACAGAGACAAAGACCACTTACGATTTTTTAGCTGGCGAAGTTATGCTTGTAGATAAGCCTTTCGGAGTAACCTCTTTTAGGGTGGTTGATAAGTTGAGGTATTTGCTCAAAAAAAAATACAAAGTAAAGAAACTCAAAGTGGGACACGCAGGAACGCTCGATCCGCTTGCAACAGGACTTCTTATTTTGTGCACCGGAAAGCTTACTAAGAGTATAAACGATTATATGGCACAAAATAAAGTTTATGTAGGCACAATAACTCTTGGAGCTACTACTCCCAGCTATGATTTAGAAACAGCGTTTGACCAAATCTTTCCTTTCGAACATATTGGTGAAGAGCAATTAATTCAAGCGGCAGTATCTTTAACAGGCAGAATGGAACAGACTCCGCCTATATTTTCTGCAAAAAAAATAGATGGTGAAGCTGCTTACGAAAAAGCTAGAAGAGGTGAAGATGTGGTGATGCGAAAAGCCCCCGTAATCGTCAATAAATTTGAATTAACAAGGATTGAACTACCCGAGGTAGATTTTTTGATTGAATGTAGTAAAGGCACATACATTCGCTCACTTGCTCATGATTTTGGGAAAAAACTTAATAATGGTGCGCACCTTTCTGCCCTCAGAAGAGCAGTGTCCGGTAACTTTAATATCTCTCAAGCTAAGTCGATGGAAGAATGGGAGGAAATTATTGCCAAATTAACGGACTAATCATCATTTATATAAACTCCTTATTATCAGAGTTTTAAAATAATCCCTAACGGACATACGCAACTTTGAAAAACTACTTACGTCATTACTGTATAACACAACTAAATCCGTTTATGAAAAAGTTTTTGATTCCATTTTTATTAGTATTTGTTTTCACAAATTCTGTGTATAAGGCTGAGGCTTGTCATGCTGTTGCTTTAGTAAACTTTACACAGCAGCAATATGTTCCTGGTGTAGGGTTACAAGTAAGGGCGGCATCAGACTCTCCTACTTGTGGTTGTGGTGCATATTGGCTAGACATGGAGATACGTTGTGATGGAGATATAATGAATGGAACAGGTTTGTCGGCAGGGGTTTGGAGTGCTACCCACTGCTTCCCATACTACCAGTCGGCACAAATGATGAAGCCAAATTGTGTTGTGCAAAATTATCCTTGGTTAACCGTTCCTGATGTTGATTTATGCCCGGGAATAACTTACGAATACAGATTAAGAGAAAACCATAACGGACAGGTCGGCCCATGGACACCTATTATGTTATTTACCATGCCTGGAGTAAACAACTCGACTCCCGGGCATCTAGACATTACTGCTGCACCGAATCCGTTTTGTATAAGTACCCAGCTTGGTTGGAATTTAACTCCGGGAACTGGATGTGGTTCACAAGGATGTAATGTGGACACCACGTTTCAATGGGTTTCGCTTGGGGGAGATCCTATTATTGTAGGAGTTAATTTTAGCTGTGATACTTGCCCATACCCCACAGCATGGCCCACTCAACCTACAACATATGCATTGAATATGCATATAGGCAATATTAACGCATGTGGATATACTGTAGGCACACAAACTCCTGTAACGGTATTCCCACTTCCATGGCCTGTTCCGGGAAATATTACTTACACCATGGATTGTTTTACCGGAGATATTAATTTTCAACTAGTTGGTGGTCAGGGCGATATTCAATGGCAAACCTCAGTCAACGGAGGGCCCTGGACAAATGTTCCAGGAGGAAACACCCCTAATTATTTTTCACCTGCAACAGCTCCGGGCACATGTGTGAGGGTAGAGTTGAGTACGGTTTGTTCTACCATTCAAACGCCTTCAATTTGCCCGACTATAGGCATTCCACCACAGGCTAATTTTTCTTTTGCAAATCCGTGTGCCGGACAAACGGTTCAATTTTCAGACATGTCTAATGGAGTTGCCATTAATAACTGGGAATGGGATTTTGGTGATGGAACCACGTCCAACCTTCAAAATCCCTCGCATGTGTTCAATACCGGCGGAGCAAGCAACGTTACTTTAACAGTTACCAACGTTGAGAACTGTACAGATGTAATTACAATTCCTGTAACAATATATGCTCAGCCTACTGCTGCATTTACCGTTCAAGATGTATGTTTTGGCCAAACAAGTGAATTTATAAACACCTCAACTATAACATCGGGAAGCATTAATTCGTGGATGTGGGTATTTGGCGATGGAAACACTTCTAATCAGCAAAATCCAATGCACGCATATGCAGCCATCAATTCTTATAATGTAAAACTAATTGCTACAAGCGACAATGGTTGTAGAGATTCTATTACACTTACCACAAATGTTTATTTTCAGCCGATTGTCGATTTTTCGGCTACTACAGTTTGTGGGAATGGTAGTTTAACGGAGTTTACCAACTTGTCTAACTACAATGCCGGAGCTATAAATTGGGACTGGGATTTTGGTGATGGTAACACATCGAATGCGCTTTCGCCATCTCACGCCTATGCAACATCAGGTCAGTATACTGTTACCTTGATAGGTAGCACGGTTAATGGTTGTTCGGCTACAGCCGTTCACGTTGCCGGCGTTTACGAAGTACCTGTTGTGGATTTTGAGGTCAGCGATTTATCAGCATGTGGTAGTTTATGCCCTGATTTTACTAATCTGGTTGTTAGTGCTGATGCAATTGCGACTTACCAATGGATTTTTGGTGATGGTAACATTTCTTCAGATCCTAATCCGACACATTGTTATACTATCACATCTAGCAGTCAGCAGAGTTACACGGTTAAACTTGTGGTTACTACGATAAACGGATGCTCAGACTCTTTGACAAGACATAACTACATAACACTAAGTCCTGTTCCTACAGCTGATTTTTCTCCACACCCTGCGGTAATTAATGAGAACAGTGGCCATGCTTATTTTCATAATTGGTCAACAGGAGGCACGACTTATGCTTGGGAATTTGGCGATGGTAACACATCCAATGCATATGCTCCTCATCACATCTATCAGGATACCGGAACATACATTATTCAGCTGGTAGTTTTTAACCAATACGGTTGTTCGGATACTGCTTATAAACAGGTAATTGTCGTTTCAAATCCATCTATGTATATGCCTAATGCCTTTTCTCCAAACGGAGATGGGGTGAATGATGTACTAATGCCTGTGTTTTACAGTTATGAAGGCTCGGAATACACCTTCCAGGTTTTTGACAGAAACGGAGGGGTTGTTTTTGAAACTTTTGATATGAATCAAGGGTGGGATGGAACAGTAAGGGGAGATAAACCCGTTTTAGGAACTTATGTGTGGAGAATAGTAGTTAAGAAACCAAATTCTGCCACTCCAGAAGAATATACAGGACATGTAACAATTGTAAGATAACATGAAAAGCCTTTCCAAACGGAAAGGCTTTTTTAGTTTGGAAACACCCTGTTTTTTCCCTTCTTCACCTGTGGATGTTGATACAATGATGAGATTGAGAGCTTTTACACATCATTAATACCTACCTTTCGCCATTAGCGTTTACACTACCTGATGAGTGGAATTAAAAGTCTAGCCAAACAAACTGCCCTTTATGGGCTTAGTAGCATTTTAGGAAGATTCCTGAATTACCTGCTTACGCCTCTGTTGACTAGCGCTGCTATTTTTACCAGCGACCAATATGGTATTATCACAGAGATGTATGCTTACGTTGCCTTTCTTATTGTGCTGCTTACTTACGGAATGGAAACGGCTTTTTTTCGTTTTTCAACACAAGAAGACGCCGATAAACCGAAAATATACACGACAGTAGTTTTATCTGTTTTAACGACTAGTACAGTTTTTATCCTCATCGGATATTTTTTTAACCAACCTATCGCAAATTGGCTTCATTATCCTGAAAACAAAGAGTTTGTAACCTGGTTTGCTATCATTGTGGCTTTGGATGCTTTGAGTAGTATCCCGCAAGCCAGATTAAGGCTTGAAAATAAAGCGTTGACCTTCGCTTTTGTTAATCTAGCAAATGTGTTTATCAATATTGGGCTTAATTTATTGTTTCTGGTTTATTGCAAAAGTGATTTTGAGGGAGGAACTCCGGGTTGGCTTACTCAGCAGATATACAATCCCGAAATAGGGGTTGGTTATGTGTTTATTGCAAATTTGATTGCGAGTATTTGTAAGTTTTTATTATTGCTCCCTTTTATCCGAATCAATTTGACGTTGTTTGACGCCGGGTTGCTTAAGAAGATGCTCAAATTTGCATATCCACTACTTTTTGTTGGATTGGCAGGAATTGTAAATGAAACTGTTGATCGTATTTTACTCAAAAAACTTCTTTGGTCAGATTTGGGAGAAACAGCCACTCTAACGCAGCTTGGTATTTATGGCGCTAACTACAAACTGTCGATTATTATTACACTTTTTATTCAAGCATTTCGCTACGCTGCTGAGCCCTTTTTCTTTAATCAGGCACCGAATAAAAATGCACCGGATACCTTTGCCAAGGTGATGAACTATTTTGTAATTCTTACGCTATTTATGTTTTTGGCAGTTACCCAATTTATCCACATTTTCAAGTATTTCACACCTAATTCGGAGTATTGGCAAGGGCTTATTGTTGTGCCTGTATTGCTTATGGCTAACGTATTTTTGGGCATTTACTACAACCAGTCCATTTGGTACAAACTGGCCAACAGGACCAAAATGGGAGCCTGGACTTCAGTATTTGGAGCCATTATAACCATTGTGCTGAATTTAATTTTTATCCCTTATTTTGGATATATTGCCTCTGCTTGGGCAACGTTGGCCTGTTATTTTGGGATGGTTACACTTAGCTATATACTGGGAAATAAATATTACCCCATTCCTTATGACTTAAAAAAAATAGCAATTTACATGATAGTAGCCCTTGCGTTGTTTTTCTTTGGGTGGAAGCCATTTCCCGACACATTTGGCATCATGGATTATGCACTTAGTTTTGGAATACTATTGGTGTATTCTATTATTGTTTATCTGATTGAAAAACCAACTTTAAAATTTAAATCATGACTAAATCGTCACTTATAAATACAGCAGCATTATTAATTATTTCAGGATTTATAATAGCACTTATGATATTGGCAAAGGCAGTTTTACTCCCCTTGTTTATTTCCATTTTTTTGGCACTTATATTGCTGCCTATTTGCAGAAAATTGGAAAAAATAGGGGTGCCAAGAATTCCAGCAGTAATAATTGCTGAGTTTACACTTGTTGTGTTTTTTGGAGGGATACTCAGCTTGTTTATGCTTCAAATGCTTCAGTTTTCTTCTGATATCCCGCTCATAAGTAATAAAATAATGAGTTGGTACAATAATTTTGCTTTAAATATTACGGCTGACAATTTAATTGACAAGCAGGGGCTTGATAACTATGTAGAAGAAAATTTCATGTCAATTTTTAAAACAACCGGAGGTATACTAAGCAGTATTTTAGGTGGAGTAACTTCTATTATTACATTTTTGGTTCTGGTTCCTATTTATACTTTCATGCTTCTGAGTTATCGAAAAAATTTCTCGGCATTTCTTCGTGCAGAACGAATGCAGGACAATACGAGAGCATCGGTGCTGAGTGCAAAAATAATAGAAATGGTGGGAAAATACCTATCCGGTTTGTTTGTTGTAATTTTAGTTATGTCCGTTGTAAATTCGGGAGCCTTATATTTCATCGGACTTAAATATTATATCTTTTTCGGTTGTTTTGCCGCTATTCTTATTCTTATACCTTACATCGGGGCAATTATCGGTTCAATTTTACCGCTACTTTACTGTTTGGCAACAGAAGATAATATGACTATGGTGCTTATGGTTGCAGGATATTTTTTAGTTGCTCAAATGGTAGAAGGAAATTTAATTACGCCAAAAGTTGTTGGCAGCAAAGTGAATGTAAATCCTCTCACTGTAATTGTTGCGGTTATAGTAGGCTCGTTGATTTGGGGTTTAATTGGTATGATATTAGCCGTGCCCTTAGTGGCTATTTTACGCATAGTGCTGTATAATAATCCTGAACTCAAATCTTATTCGTATCTGTTGGCTGATAAAATTGATGAAGGTGATAAACCCATTTAAAATTAATACTTTTAGCCTCCGGAAATATACATCCTTTTTATATGAAAGTTGAATTGATAAACCGCTCCAAACATCCTGCCCCGTATTACGCTACTGCATTATCAGCAGGTATGGATTTGCGTGCAAATATTGACTCTATGGTTGTACTTAAGCCACTTGAACGACGACTAATTCCCACAGGACTATTTATCGCCCTTCCTCAAGGATACGAAGCCCAAATTCGCTCTAGAAGCGGGATGGCTTTCAAAAAAGGAATAACCGTACTTAACTCTCCCGGAACCATTGATGCCGATTACAGAGGCGAAATAGGGGTTTTGTTAGTAAACCTATCAGACGAACCGGTCGAAATTCCCGATGGTGAGCGTATTGCTCAAATGGTAATTGCCCGATACGAGTCAATTATTTGGGAGGAAGTAGAAGAATTAACTGAAACAGAACGTGGCACTGGAGGTTTTGGAAGCACTGGTACACGATAATATAAAATTAAAAAATTATGAAAATTATTGTTCCCATGGCCGGTAGAGGATCGCGGTTAAGGCCTCACACACTTACAGTTCCTAAGCCTTTAATCCCTGTAGCCGGCAAACCAATTGTGCAGCGAATTGTTGAGGATATTGCTTCAGTTTGTAACGAACCGATAGATGAAATAGCCTTCATAATAGGAGATTTTGGCAAAGAAGTAGAAAATAACCTGATAAAAGTAGCCGAAAATTTGGGGGCAAAGGGAAGTATATACTACCAAGAAGAAGCTCTCGGTACAGCGCATGCTATTTTATGTGCAGCTAATTCTCTTTCAGGGAGAATTGTAGTTGCTTTTGCCGACACTTTATTCAGGGCAGATTTCAAACTTGATAGCGATGCCGATGGAATAATATGGGTAAATCGAATAGACGACCCAAGTGCATTCGGAGTAGTTAAAATGAATGAAGAAGGAGTGATTACTGATTTTGTAGAAAAGCCTAAAACTTTTGTCTCGGATTTAGCAATAATAGGCATCTACTATTTCAAAGATGGTGAAAACCTTCGCAACGAACTCCAGTTTTTAATTGACAACGACATTAAGGACAAGGGAGAATACCAATTAACAAATGCCCTTGAAAACATGAAAAATAAAGGGCTGAAATTCAAACCCGGGCAAGTAGTGGAATGGCTGGATTGTGGAAATAAAAATGCCACGGTTTACTCCAACCAGCGGGTATTAGAAAGCCTGAAAAATGAAAACCTTGTGGATACTACTGTACAATTAGAAAACTCGGTAATCATTCCTCCTTGTTTTATTGGCAAACACGTCAAACTGGTGAACAGCGTGGTAGGGCCGTATGTATCAATTGGTGACGACACACAAGTTTATGACTCAAGAGTGTTCAACAGTATTATTCAATCTAAGTCCCATCTATCAAAGGCAATTTTTCAAGGCGCAATGATTGGTAACCATTCCGTATATCAAGGCGTAGAAGACAGCTCAAGTTTGGGGGACTATACGCAAGTGAACTTAAATTAAACCTGTTTTTGAGACAATTCTTCTATATAATAAGTCTGATTTTTTTAGCATTTGCTTGTACCGCAGGAAAGAAATCAAAATCCACCGTAGCAACACAGCCTTTGCCCAAAAAAACTAAAATACTTACCGATCGAGAGGAAAGAGACCTTACAGCTCTTTTTTATGACGCTGTTCAGGAAAAAATAACAGGAAACCCCGATAAGGCCATTGACATTTATCGTGCCTGTCTAAAAATAGACCCGAATAGTGCCGCAGTACATTTTGAACTCGCAGAGTTATATGACTTTCAGGGAAGATTTTCTCTGGCTATTGAGCATGGGAAAAAAGCTTACGAACTAGATAAAACTAACCCATGGTATATACTAAACCTCGCACAGATATATCAAAAAAATGGCCTGCTTGATGAGGCGATTCCCTTGCTGGAAGAAGTTGTTCGGTTGAATCCTGATAAGCCTGAGCATATTTTTTCGCTGGCAGAAACCTACCGTTATGCAAACCAGCCTAAAAAAGCCATCGAAGCATATAGCCAACTCGAAAAATTAGTCGGACAAAACGAAGAACTTACCGGATACAAGCAAAGGATTTACATCGAATTTAAAATGGTTTCTGAAGCCGAAAAAGAACTTCAGGCGCTGATTAAATCAGAACCCGAAAACGTAGCTTATTATGGAATGTTGGCAGAACTGTACGAGAGTACAGAAAACCCAGCGAAGGCATTGGAATTGTACGAAAAAATAATAAAACTCGACCCCGACAACGGTATTGTACATCTTTCACTGGCATATCTTTATCGTCGAGAGGGACAAAAAGAGAAAGCAAAACAAGAAGAGCTTATTGCTTTCGAAAGTCCATACGTTCCAATAGATGCTAAAATAGGGATATTGCTCGATTACTACAATAGTCCCGATTATTCCATTGTTAGTAGTCATGCTTTTGCCCTGCTCAGAAATTTGGAGTCTTCGCACCCTAATGATCCTAAAACTTTTTCGATGTACGCCGATTTTTATTTTAGAGAAGATAGGTATGAAGAGGCATTGGAAAAATACAAGAAAACGACCCAACTAGACGATACCAAGTTTGCTATTTGGCAGCAGGTAATGTTGCTAGAGACTCAGCTACAACTCTGGGATAGTCTTTTAATTGATAGTAAACGAGCTGTAGACATGTTCCCTACTCAGCCGGCTTTTTATTTCTTCAGTGGTGTGGCAAACAACCAACTCAAAAACTACATAGAAGCCGTTAAAATGCTCAAAAAAGGGAAAGATCTAGTTATTGATAATAATAAATTTCTGGCAGATTTTCACGAACAACTTGGGAATGCCTATCACAATTTAAACGAGCATAAACTCTCTGATGAAAATTATGATAAAGCGCTGCGAATAGAGCCCAGCAATGCCTTTTTGTTAAATAATTACAGCTACTACCTGGCAATTCGGGGAGAAAAACTCGAAAAGGCCAAAGAAATGTCCAAAAAAAGTATAACTATTATGCCTGGACAAAGTTCTTTTTTAGACACATATGGCTACATACTTTTTAGATTAGGAGAATTCGGAGAGAGCGAGAGTTACCTAAAGCAAGCCTTAGAATATGGTGGCGCCAAAGACGGTACTGTTTTGGAGCATTATGGAGATGTTCTCTTTAAGCTTAATAGAAAAGAAGAGGCTTTAGATTATTGGAATAAAGCAAAAGCAACCGGAAATCATTCCGAAATGCTGGATAAAAAACTCACAGATAAGCAGTATTATGAGTAAGTACATTTTCATAGTAATACTGCTGGCTACTTTTGCTTATGGCTGTAAGAGCAAAAAGAAAGTTTTGCCAACGGCTATAAGTAATGAATACAGGGAACGAGATGAACTCATTCAGGCACTCGACTCTGCTTGCTGCGATTTTGAAGGAGTAGAAATTAAAACGGGCCTAAAACTCGATATGCCCACTCAAAAGATAAATAACCTCAAAGCCATCTTCAGAATTAATACGGACAGTGTTATTTGGGCATCTATTACCTTTTCAGGCTTACCTATTGGTAATGCATTGTTTACCCGAGATAGCATTAAAATGCTTGCACGTCAACCCAAAAAAATCTATTACATGGGAACTTATAAAGAGATAAATGAACAGTTCGGACTTCAGCTCAACTACAATTTTTTGCAGGATTTTTTGTATGCACGTCCACTGGAGTTTGTGAACAGCGAAAAGATGACTCTGCGAACAAAAGACGACTACTACGAATTTAGGAATACCGGAAATTCAGGCACTCTGGGGCTTGAAGAGGTTACTAAAACTTACCGTTTTTCAAAATCAGATCTAACTTACAAAAGCTTAGAAGCAGAATCCAAAAAAGACACGGTGACGGTAAAACTCAAGTATGAAAAATACGAAAAAATAGACAATTGCTTTTTCCCACATACCATCTCTATGTATACCAAGAAAGCCGAAAAAGAAACAAAAATAGTGTTGGATATTAACAAGATAAGTATAGGAAGACAATTAGAAATGCCTTTCAAATTAACCGACAGCTACGAACCACTTCAATTTGGCAAATAAATTTAGACATACAGCCCTTGTAATTTCCATGCTTTTTATAGCATCCGGAGTTTTTGCGCAAAAGAAAAGTGAAGAATTAAAAAAGCAGGAACGCGAAATTCAGAAGAAAATTGAAAGCACAAAAACCCTAATACAGGCGAAAAAAAACGACCAGAAACTTACCGTTGCCGAGTTAGCCATTATCAACAGGCAGATTGCTTATCGAGAAGAGTTAATAGGCAATTTAAATTTTCAGATGCGTCAGCTTGAACAAGAAATTGTGGAGTCTAAAAAAATTATATCTTCCTTGGAGTCAGATTTACAACGACTGAAAGACGAGTATGCAAAAATGATTCAATATGCCTTTAAATACAGACATTCGGAGTACAAACTTATGCATATTTTTTCTGCTAATTCTTTTAGCGAGGCCTACTTTCGTTCTAAGTTTATCCAACAATATTCTGCTCATCGAAAAAGACAAGCTGAAAAAATTGTAGCTACCCGCGAAGACCTTAAACTTAAAATCGCCCAACTCGACAACATCAAGAATCAGAAGAAAGAAATTTTGAGCCAGCAGGCTGCAGAAAAGCAAAACTTTTCTCGCGATAAGGAGTTACAGCAAAAAACTTTACAAGAGCTCAAAACACAGGAACAGAAGCTGCAGGCAGAACTCAATGCTCAGGAAAAAAAGAGAAAAGAATTAGCCAGACTAATAGCAAAGGCAATACAAGACGAGATAACCCCAAAACCCACAACGTCTCCTTCAGGAACTAAAACCACTTCCGCCGGATTTTCTATTACTCCCGAAGTTACTCTCGAGTCTAAGGGTTTTGAGTCTAACAAGGGCAAACTCCCCTGGCCGGTTGAGAAAGGTGAAATCACCGGCCATTATGGTGTTCATAAGCATGCAGTAGTTACTGATGCCGATGTAAACAGCAACGGCATCGACATAAGTACTACAAAAAATGCTGAAGTGCGTGCTGTTTTTGAAGGAACTGTTACTAGTATAATCGTTATTCCTGGAGCCGGAAAAGTAGCCATAGTGAGCCACGGAGCTTATCGAACGGTCTATTCAAACTTACAAGAGGTATTTGTGTCTAAAGGAGATAAAGTAACCACTAAACAAAAAATTGGAAAACTATTGCCTAAAGAAGACAGTAGCATATCAGAAGCTCATTTTGAGTTATGGAAAATTACAAACGATGGGTTAAAAACAGAAAATCCGGCAAACTGGATTTTCAGGAAGTAAATTATGAGTGAAATAGTAAATAAAGTAGCCAAAAGCAGGTTGATTACTCTTGACCTTAAAGATCTTTATACCGAAGGAAAACGAGCCCAAATCGATATTCGGCCCTGGCTTTTTATGGATGCTGTGCTTAAGGAGAGAGAATTTCGTGCGCATGTTGATGCCTTAGATATTTCGGTCTATAAGGATGCGTTTGTATCTTTATACTGTTCAGCAGATGCTATCGTTCCCACTTGGGCTTATATGCTTTTGGCGGCAAAGCTACAAGGTACTGCCAAAAAGGTTTTCTTTGGCAGCCCCAACAGTAGAGAATCTATTCTCTTTCGCGAGGCAATAGCCAGGCTTAATCCCTCTGACTATAACGATGGCAAAGTGGTAATAAAAGGATGCAGCGATGTGTTTGTTCCCGAAGATGCTTATGTAGCGCTTATCGAATTGCTTTTACCTGTAGCGAAGTCCATTATGTACGGCGAGCCATGCTCTACTGTGCCCTTATTTAAGAGAAAATAACTTAGTGTAGTTTTTTCTGCAAAGCTTACAAGGCTCCATATCCACATTGTCAATAGTTTTAATCGATTCAGCAGCATCTTGCATAACGCATTTTGAGCTGTGGCAATGCGGTAGCCCAAAGTTATGGCCCAACTCATGTATACAAACTTTTTTCAAACGCGCTATAAATACTGCCTTGTTCGAATGCTGAAGCCTGTAGGTAGAAACCACACAGCTTGTCCCCGGCATATAGCCTAGTCCCATCACACCCCAGTCACCATACTTTGATTCTGGGTGCTTAACTTGTTTTTTATCATCCATTTTTGTAGTAGAAATGTCCGCATGGGTAAGTCCAATAATATAATCGACGGTGTCAGGCTTAATTTTCTTTAGGTAATTAAGCAGCGAATCTGCCCGGTATCGGGCAGATTTAATTTGCACGAAAGCCTTTTTGGGCAAGGAAATCGCTTCCAAAACACAAATGGAAATCGGATAAGCTCCTTTTATGGCTGAGGAAATGCTGTCCAGCAATTCCGGTTTAAAAACTCCAAATGGTTGAAGTGCAATTACTATAGTTGTATTTTTAGGAGATTTTTTGTTTTCTGTTTGGCAGGAGAAGAAAATTACCGATGAAAGATATAAATACACTAAAACAAGTATTTGTCTAAATAGCACCAATTTTGGTTCGCCTTTAAAAAAAGCAAAATTCATAATCAAATTTAACCAATCAAATCGCCTGCCTATTCTTTGTTTAACCAAAAATTTGTTAACAATTCGCTATTCAGCTTACATTCTCGTATTTTTGGATTAAATTCTTAAAAATCATGAGCGAAGCCATCACCCCCAAAAAGAAAAAAAGTATTGTTAAGCGTATTTTTAAGTGGACAGGGATTACCTTTTTAATCCTGCTTGTTGTGCTTATTTCTCTGCCTTTCATTTTCAAGGGTAAGATAGCTGAGCTTATCAAAAAAGAAGTAAACAAAAATGTAAATGCGACAATAGACTGGGAGAGCTTCGACCTTACTTTAATAAGCACTTGGCCGGACTTCACCTTTCAGCTTAACGGACTTACGGTTGACGGCAAGGATGAGTTTGAAGGTGTTCGTCTAGTGGGAATGGAAAAACTCGACCTAGTAATCGATTTGAAAAGCGCCCTTTTCGGCGATAAATATGAAGTGAAAAAAATAGGACTTTATAACCCCGAAATTAATGTATTAGTGTATGAAGACGGGCGCGCCAATTACGACATTGCCCTGTCCGACACTACTGCTACTGAAGAGGAGACCGCCGAAGAAAGCGCCTTTTCGCTATCCCTTTCCGAATATTATATAAAAAATGGTAATGTGGTTTATGATGACCGTTCGCTGGCAACTTTTACTCAGTTTAAAAACCTGAACCACTCCGGCAAAGGCGACCTGACACAAGAGGTGGTGCTTTTCAAAACCTTAACCAACGCCGATCAGGTAACAATCGCCTACGGTGGTATCAAATACCTCAATCAATCGATTATCGATATGAAATTTGATATCGAAATGAATATGGTAGAATGGCTATTTAAATTTCAGGAAAACAATCTGCGCATTAATGCCGCTAATCTAAGCTTTGATGGGTGGTTCAAGATGACAGACGATTTCTACGACATGGATATTACCTTCAAAACCAACGAAAACACCTTTAAGTCTATTCTTTCTTTAGTTCCAGGAGCCTACACCCCCGATTTTGGCGACCTTAAAACTGACGGTACTTTCTCGTTTACGGGTTTTGTGAAAGGGAAAATGGATGACGTAAACATGCCGGGCTTTGGAGTAGATCTTAATGTGGATAACGCCTGGTTTCAGTATCCCGATTTGCCCAACAAAGTGCAAAATATTGCTGTGCGCGCCTCTGTTAATTCGCCCGAAGGCCCCGATATGGATAAAATGATAGTAGATATAAGCAAGTTTCACATGGAATGGCTTAAAAACTTAATCGATGCCAACTTGAAACTTACCAACCCTATGACCGACCCCAACATAGCTTGTGGTATACGTTCTTTTGTGGATTTGGCTAAACTAAGCGCAACCTTCCCGTTGGGCGAAGATGAAAGCTACAACGGAATCTTAACTAGCGACATCAACCTGAACGGAAGAATGTCGGTGCTGGAAAATGAGGATTATGAAAAATTCAAGGCAGAAGGAACGCTATCGCTCTCCAGAATGCTCTACAAAACCAAAGCCCTGCCTTACGATGTAAAAATAGATAGTATGCTATTTCGGTTCTCGCCTAAATTCCTCGATTTGGCAACGTTCACTGGATTTATCGGAGAAAGCGATATGCAGGTAAAAGGAAAAATAGACAACTACATGGCATACCTCCTCCGGGGCGAGTTGTTGCATGGGGTTTTTGATTTTACCTCCAATCGCATGAATCTGGACCAAATGATGGCCTCATCTTCTGATACCAAAACAGAGCCTGCTGCAGAGCCTGGTTCTGCAACACCTGCTGCTGAAGAACATGGCATGATTGAGGCCCCCAAAAACATTGATTTTGTTTTAAACTCATCCATAAAAACGCTGGTGTATGATGAACTGCCCATTTCTGACATTAGGGGTACGGTGGAAGCAAAAGAAGGTGTAGCCCGATTGCGTAACGTAAACATGAACATGTTTGGAGGATCTATGGGTTTAAACGGCACGTATGATACCCGTTCTAGTGTGCCTAAAGTGGATTTTGACTACGACATGCGCGAACTCGACATAAAACAAAGCGCAACCTACTTCAATACTATTGAGAAAATGGCTCCGATGCTTCAAAAATGTACTGGAAAATTCTCTTCCAAATTCAGCATTAAAACCGATTTAGACAAAAACATGGAACCCGTTTACGAAACCATGAACGGAGGAGGAAACCTCAGAACTAAATCGATTTATATAGAAGGGTTGGAGCCGCTCAATCAACTCGCCTCCAATTTGAAGATAGACAGATTGGCTAAACAAACTATCAACGACGTAAGTGTAGACTTTAAGTTTATTAACGGCAAGATGGTGGTAGAACCTTTTAAATTTAAAATGGGTAAAATAGATGCCGAAGTAGCTGGAAGCACCGCCTTTACACAAGAGATAGACTATGTCATGGCCATGCAGGTACCCCGCAGTGAAATGGGCGCTCAGGCAAACGCAGTAATAGGCAATTTGACACAACAGGCAGCATCTAAAGGCGTGAACATTACCGTAGCCGATGTCGTTCCCGTGAAAGCAAAAATTACCGGAACCACCATCGACCCAAAAATGTCTATCGACTTGGCTGAACAAGGCAAGAACATGATGGAAGATGTGAAAGAACAAATTAAAGAGCAGATTAAGGAGAAAGTGGAAGAAAAAATTGAGGAGGTAAAAGAAAACGTGAAAGCCAAGGTAGAGGAAGAAGTAGCCAAAATAATGGATGAGGCGAATAAACGCGCCAGCCAGATTAGAGCAGAAGGAAAAACAGCGGCTGCCAAAACAAAAGACGAAGGCTACAAGCAAGCTCAGACTATAGAAGATGCTGCTAAGAATCCACTAGAAAAAGCAGCCGCCAAAAAAGCGGCGGATAAAGTTCGTACAGAAACTGACGAAAAGGCTAAAAAAATAGAAGACGAGGCTAATAAGCGTGCCGATCAGGTAATTAAAGAGGCAGAAGCCAAAGCAGATAAAGTTCGAAACGCAGGAGATTAAGCTTTTTACATGTTTTTATTAAAAAGCCGATTGTACTTAACAATCGGCTTTTTTAGGGTTAAATTTTTACAAAAAATTCTAACAATCAATAGGCTGTGTGTTGGCGGTTATTTTTTGTTAAAACACATCCTTTATTGCGTGGTAGTATTACTATCATTTCAGAAAATAATCTATATTTGTCCTTTGTATGAAGAGTCACAATTTTAATCCATTTAAAAATTTTGGAAGCGATGCTCCTGCGGGACTTGTCGTTTTCTTGGTGGCTCTTCCTTTGTGTCTTGGCGTGGCTCTTGCATCTACAGGCCGTCCGGATTTGTTGTTTTCGGGAATAATTGCCGGAGTTGTGGGTGGCGTTATTGTTGCAGTGTTGAGTGGTTCTGCAATTGGTGTTTCCGGTCCGGCTGCAGGGTTGGTAGTAATTGTACTTACTGCAATTCAAACACTTGGCTCCTTCGAGGTCTTTTTATTAGCAGTTTTTTTCGCAGGATTAATTCAACTCATTTCGGGATTTTTAAAAGCGGGAATTATAGGCTATTACTTTCCGTCATCTGTAATCAAGGGAATGCTTGCCGCAATAGGGCTAACGCTTATACTTAAAGAAATTCCTCATGCTCTAGGTTATGACGAAGATTTCATGGGCGATTTCGCCTTCTCGCAACCCGATGGACACAATACCTTTTCAGAGTTGTACTACGCATTTAAGTACCATAGTCTTGGAGCAGTAATTATAGCTGCTGTTTCTATAGTTTTGCTGCTACTCTTCGATAGGCCTTTTATGAAGCGTTTTGGACTGTTTAAGTTTTTACCCGGAGCGTTGTTTGTAGTTGTTTTTGGCATAGGAATTAACTTGATTTTTTATCATTTTGCTCCTGATTTGTATATGGGAGGCAAGCACTTGGTTCAGTTGCCGATTGCATCTACACTAACCGAGTTCATTAGTTTTTTTAAAACACCTGATTTCACAGCGTGGAGCAATCCACAGGTTTATGTAGTGGCTTTTACACTTGCCATTGTTGCTAGTTTAGAAACTTTATTATCTGTAGAAGCAACAGACAAACTAGATCCTTTCAAAAGGAAAACACCAACAAATCGCGAGTTAAAAGCACAGGGCTTGGGCAATATGATTTCTGGTTTGATAGGGGGGTTACCCATTACGCAGGTAATTGTTAGAAGCTCTGCAAATATCAATTCGGGGGGTAAAACAAAGATGGCTGCAATTATTCATGGGCTTATATTGTTGCTTTCGGCAGTTATTATACCTTTTTATTTAAATATGATTCCACTGGCAGCACTTGCATCCATCTTGTTGATGGTAGGGTATAAATTATCTAAAGCCGGGCTATATACACAAATGTTTAAATTGGGATGGAATCAGTTTATACCATTTATAGTTACGGTAGTTGCCATTCTGGCTACCGATCTCTTGAAAGGAATTGGCATAGGGATGGTTTTCGCTGTTTATTTTATACTAAGAACGAACTACAAGCATTCATACTACTACAAAATAATAGAGAAAGAGGGAAGACATGCTATTCGATTAACACTATCTGAAGAGGTCACCTTTTTAAATAAAGGTAGTATTCAACTTACTTTAGAAAAACTTCCTGAGGATTGTCATGTTGTAATAGATGGGTCCAAGTCGGTGCAAATCGATTACGATGTGTTGGAAATCATTCAGGATTTTATACTTCATTCGGCTCCAATTAGAAATATCACCGTTGAAACCGTTGGCATTAAACAACTGGAATTAAGCGGTGGGAATTAAATTTATTGTGTAACCTAAAAAACATGAAAGAAATGAAGGCACATAACCAAGAATCACAGTCTAACATGACTCCACAAAAAGCACTACAGTTTTTAATGGACGGCAACCAACGATTTGTAGACAGCTTGAGTAAAAATCGAAATCTTTTGCAACAGGTAAACGAAACGCGCGATGGTCAGTGGCCTTTTGCGGCGGTACTTAGTTGTATTGATTCCAGAACCTCTGCTGAGTTAATTTTTGATCAAGGACTGGGAGACATATTCAGCATTCGTATAGCCGGAAACTTTAGTAATACCGACATTTTAGGAAGTCTGGAGTTTGCCTGTAAGGTAGCCGGGTCAAAATTAGTAGTGGTGCTTGGGCATTCTAAATGCGGGGCTATAAAAGGTGCTTGTGATGATGTGAAGTTGGGGAATTTGACCTCTATGCTCGAAAACATTAAACCAGCAGTAAATGCAATTAAACAACCAACAGACCCTTCGCTTAGAAACTCCTCTAATATTGAATTTGTAGAAGCGGTGGCTCACATGAATGTAGAGCTCACCATGGTAGAAATTTTGGAGAAAAGCCCAGTTTTAAAAGAAATGTACGATAAAAACGAAATAGGTATTGTGGGAGGAATGTACGATGTAGAGACGGGCGTAGTAGAGTTTATCAACTACCTAAATCGTGCAAGCTTGAACGAAATTCTGGAGTCTCAAAATACTTAATCCATAAACGGTTTTCTGACTCACGGCTAATATCTGCCGTGAAGAAAACACATTGAAGCCGGATAGCTTGTCTTAGCATATCGCTGCTGACCAAGTCATTCGGCTTTTTTATGCGTTAAATAAGTAATGTGTCCGAAAAAACTTCTTTCTTGTCCTAAGATTAAATCAGAAACATGAGCATCCCCCCGAATGTATTAAATTACCTTTTACACGCCATTTTATTTGCTTTGGCTTTAGGTATTGGGAGCTGTTTTACAAATCAGGGAGTGGACTCTTTGTGGTATTATCAGCTAAAAGTGGCTCCCTGGCAACCTCCGGGGTGGTTTTTTGGAGTGGCGTGGATGAGCATTTTCTTTTTATTCTCAATCAGTTCAGGTATGGTGCTTCCTGCAAAAAAACTATTAGCAATAAATACAGTTTCACTAATATACTGGAGTCAATTAATTTTAAATGTTCTTTGGAATTATTTGTTTTTCTACCGGCGATTAACAGGTTTTGCTCTTGTTGAAATAGTAGTTCTTACAATACTGGTGTGGCTGCTAGCCTATAATTATTTTAAACTAAGCACTACGGCAGGCTTACTGTTTTTGCCGTATTTTATATGGCTTGTTGTAGCCACATCATTGAATGGCTACATATGGTGGAATAATTAAGTTTTTTAGAATTAGAAAGTTCTATAACTTTTGGGGACGTTTTTCTAATATCCGTTCTTCTTTAAATCTAGGTAATCTAGCCAGTAAAGAATTTTCACCGAAAAGCTGTTAAGTTGACCATCAGACAGAATAGACTCTAGGTTTTGAAGGTAGGTTTCTGCCACGCGTTTATCATTTGAGAAAATAGAATTTTTCCAAACTATATTTACTTCGCTTCCCGGTAAAAATACCCAGCGGTACACAAGGTCAATGGTAAACGCATTAAAGTTGGTGTTATATGCTGAAATACCGTTGGCATCCATGCCGTCCATAGAATTTCTTATGAGCCGACCATTTTCCTGAAGGGCGTAAAAATAATTATAGGTAATTGCCGATCTATAGTGTCTCAACCTGAAGGTAAATCCCATTAAATCAGTAAGTGTATACCTCAGGTTTATGGTGTTGGTAACGTTAATTCTATCTCTGTTGCCAAATACGATGGCCGACGAGCCTTGTACAGGGCTACCAAAAGGCACGGCATATCCTTCGCCATTGAAAGAGAAAGAATGCTCCCAGTCGTATATCACAAATATTTTGTCGTTTACTCGCCATCTGGGGCTTATTCGGTAATTCCATTCTCTCCAATTATCTCTGCCCACAGCCACACCATTCAGGTTTGCATCAATAGCAAATTTCTTTTGATAATTGCTTGAAATCCATCCACCTCCGTTAAACCAGGTGGGTCTTATAAAATAATATCCCCAAGATCTTGGCTCGAAATAGTCGAAACTTTCCGTAAGCGAGGCATTGAAACGCAATCCCGCAGCATGAAAACGTTTGGTATTTATAAACATATTGCCATCAGCGTAGGTGGCCGTGTATACGTCGGGGTTATATAACCTGTTGTAGGAAATGTTAAGCGAGGTAGACATTTGATTAAGTTTCCAAAATGGTTTGAAAATGCGGTAAGCCAAATAAGTAGAGGCAATTTTCTTGTTGTTATTAGTGTTGAACCCCAAATCATTTGGATCGTACGTGTCTGACTCTTCAAAATAAGAAGCATTATAAACCCATTTTCCGGTTTGTCTTCCTGCGGTAGCACCCCAGCTGTATCCCCAGTCGTTACGGGCAGTAAAAAGTTTTTGCGATAAAGCACCTCTAGTGCTCAAAAAATACCTATTGTTCTTATTGTTAAACTTTGAGTTTAGTCCGGTAACATTTGCATCATAAAAAGTTCCTTCGCGCATTACGTTAGTATTGGTAAGTGTTACAAAACTGTTGTTTTTCAAATTTTGGTCGAGTACTAGTACATTGTAATTGGTAAGCGGAGAGGCGAGCACTTCACGTACTTCCTCATTAGTTATATTTATAGCTGTAGCAAATTGGGGGGCCGTGACCCCGTTAAAAATGCCTATTCCCAGTCCGTTTTTGTTTCTTCCGGAAAGTTTTGTCGCATTGTATAATTGGGTTGATTGAGGTAAATCGCTTAGCCGTTCGTTTTCATTGAGTAGCGTAGTCAATACACTAAATGGCGCCTGAATACCTATGCGGCGACTGTAAAAAAGCCCTGCTTTATTAAATAGCTCGGTTCCTTCCGTAAAAAACTGTCGATTTTCGTTAAACTGCACCTCAAATGGACTAAGGTTAAGAATTTGATTGTCGAAAACGACTTGTCCAAAATCGGGTACCAAAGTCATATCAATGGTAAAGGCTTCGTTTACTCCGTATTTTATATCCATTCCTCCGTTGTATGACTGTCTCCAGTTACTGGTGTTTGGAATATTTATAGGAAAATGATCGGCATAAGCAGAAACGTAAGGTATAAAAGCTAATCGCAAAGGAGGCTGAATACCTTCTACACCCAGTAAGTTGCCACATTGTGCTACCAGATTTTCAAAATCGGGACTTATAGGGCTCCAATACACCGTTTCTCTATTTCGGCTTATGTATCTCGAAAAATTTATTCCCCAAAGTTGCTTTTCATTTTTGGCGAAGCGAATTGCAGAGTATGGTATGCGAATTTCCACCTGCCAGCCTATTTCGTTTCTTACAATAGCGCTATGCCACACCATATTAAGTTCTGGGCTGGTTGCTCCTGTAAGAATTTTTGCGTCGTACTGAACGCCCATGCTGCTTACCCCGAAAACAAAGCCATTCTGGTCGTCATTATAGGTGTCTAGTATTATTTGGAAGTTGTCAATATTTGCGTTGAAATCATCTCTTAGCGAAAGAATTCTAGAAACTTTTTCGGGGTCATCGTAGCAAATAGCCCCGATATATAGAGCCTGGTCATCGTAAATTATTTTTACTTCTGTTGGTTGTGTCGCCTTTTCTCCCGGTTTGGGTCTCAACTGTGTGAAGCCTGAAGCAACAGGAGTCGTCTTCCAGATTTCTTCTGTCAGGTTTCCGTCAATGGTAATTTTATCCGTGGTCTTAATTGCTGTAGTTTGCAATTGGGAAAAAGCCATTTGCGATGACAAAAAATATAAGACAATAAATGGACTAAACCGTTTCATTAATTGTGCAAAGATAGATTTAGCCTTAATACTTAGAGTTGCCGTTTCCCATTATTTGATAAGCGGTTCGATTTTTGCGTAAAATCATAGACTTTTTAAGCAACTTAATACCAAGATAAGTTTAACTTTGTAAAGCATGAAGCAAGTGTTGCATATACTCTTATTATTTTGTTCGGTAAGTTGTACACCGTATTACAAAACAAGCTCCGGATTATACACTAATGAAAATCCAAAAAACTTCGAGCCGGAAAAGGGAGTTCCCTTGTCCGTAAACAGGTATTTGGATAGCATATTTAAACTTAATAAATACAATCCATACAGTTTTGGTGAGGTAACAATGATTAAACATCCCGAGATTGTTAAGCTTGATGGTATGTTGGATCTCAGGGCTAAGCTTCCTTCTATGATAGATTATTATGGCGACACCCTCGATCGGGTTATAGCAATGGCCGACATGCGCATAGAAGAGCAGAAAAATTACTTAAAAGAAAACAAAGTGCTCCCCGGATATAAGGTTAATCACATATACAAAACTTATGAAAATGGTTTTGCCCGTTTATATGAGGCAGATTTCTTTACCAATTTCCAGTATGATATTTCAGAAGTGAAGTACAAGTTAAATATGCGACTTACCAGAGAGGAAGAAGAATTATTTTATTATTTTTTTATGAGATATCCGTGGATAGAATTTAATGATGCAGAGCAAACAAAGTTATTCAATCAAAAACTTTTTTCAATTTACGACGGGGAGTTGGCCAATGATGATAATGATAAAGAATTTGTGCTTCGTAATGTACTTCAGATACAAAAGCAAATACGGTCTTCAAAGGATGTAGACCCGTTAAAACTGACTAAACACCTTTCTAAATATTGGATAGCAACATATTCGGAAGAAAAAAATGAGCTTTATGCTGAAAAGTTCAGTGAGCTAAAAAGTCTTTCAGTTGTGGATGACACAACAGCCATTACGGCCGGCTATGGGCTTTTTGTTGAATACAGCTTTCGCAAAGAGGGGGCTATTGTTAAACAGGTGGCTTACTTCGAATTCGACTTAAACTTCTTATTTAGAAATGTGGTGATAATCGAAAGGGATTATAATCAGTTCTTCGAATAATCTACTATGAGAATTACCTTTCTTATATTTTTTCTTCTTCTATCAACGGTTGGTAATAGTCAAAAACACTATGAATATATTCAGGGCAAAGACACACTGAAATTACTTACTTTAGAATCTCCCTTGGTGTGCGACTGTGAGAATTTTGATTATAGAAATAAGGAGCAACAACGCATTTGCGAAAGGCTCTATGATACAGGAATGATGTCAGCAGACGAATTGAAAAAGTATAGGGAAGAGGCCCGAATTTGTAATAATCCGACTATTTGTGATTGTGCCAACGCTGATATGAATAATAGAGGGTTGATAAAATCTTGTTACAGAAGATATAGTAGGGGAAATAAAACCGAGAAACAGTGGGATGATTTGCTAAAAGAGTTTGAAAACTGTAAAACACAAAAGAATTACACGCTGGAAAATCTTACCATTTGCGATTGCTATAACATTGGCCGATTTGACTACAAAAGAACGGAGCTGTGCCAAGATAAATTTTGGTCAGACTCTTCGAAAACTGATATTTACACCCAAGAGATGATAAAGTGCATCAACCAGAATAAAACAACGATTGACCCATCTTTATGCGACTGTGCAAGGTTTGAAAAGTCAGATATTGTTTACAAAAAAGTTTGCGAAAAAAAGTTCCAGCCGAGTAAATTAAAAGGAGAAGAGCTAAAAAAACATCTAACAGATAAGCAGTTGTGTTTGCACCAGGATGTATTAGATAATTTGTATGACAAGTTGGATGAAAAGAATATAATTTATTATAATGTGTGTGTTTGCTTTAATTCAAAAAGAGAATTGACACAAGAGCAGAAAGAAATTTGTATGAATGCGTTTGATATTGAAAAATTGACGATTAATGAAATTAAGGCAATTCAGTTTTTTGTTGGTAGATGCAGGTAATGAAAAGAACTATCTTAAACTCTCTTTTATTTCTTTGAATGCATCAAGCGGATTTTTATCTTGATTCCAAATACCTGAAACTATTGCTACACCATTAAAGCCAAAGTGTTTTACTGCTGCTATATTCTCTGAGCTTATTCCACCCATTGCGAAAATATCAGCTTTTGAAAAAACGCTTAATTTTGAAGTAACGTTAGGATTTAGAGTGGGTTCCATTCTCCCGCTTAATCCCATTTTGTATAGAGGGCCGTATATTATAGCATCATATTTTTTGTAGTGGCTGTTAAGACTGGAAAGTCTATGGCAAGTAGCGTATAATTTTTTACCCCGATACAGAAGCCGGAACTTTAACATTTGAATCCACCCACTTAATCCGCTTTTTCTTAGTTTTCTATTTACATGTATCCCACCAAGATTAAATTTTTTCACCAAACTGTAGTGTTGATGCAAAATAATTCTGTTGTGGTACTGGTATTCTATATTTTCAATGAAATTTTTGGAGTCTTTTCTACTGATACTCTTTTTTTTAAGGTGGTATTCCATTAATCCTTCGGTAAAAAGCTTATTTACCCAGTTGGCTTCTTCATTTGATGGATGGTCGGAAGAAATTACAATTAATCTCATGTTAAACCTCCTTTTAGCTTTGTCAATTCATTGAAAAAAGCTTCATTTTCTTCGATAGCCGTTCCTACTACAACACAATCGGCTCCTGCATTCCATGCTTTTTGAATGAAGCTCAAGTCCCTTATTCCTCCCCCAACAATTAATGGAATGGTTGTGTTTTCTTTTACCTTCGAAATCATGATTTCACTAACGGGAATTTCTGCACCACTTCCCGCATCAAGGTAAATTAACTTTAACCCCAAAAGTTCTCCGGCAATAGCCGTTGAGGCAGCTATTTCGGGCTTGTTGTTTGGAATAGGAGTAGTATTGCTGATATATGAAGCCGTGGTGGGTTTACCACCATCTACTAAAATATACCCGGTGGGGATAACCGAAATCCCTAGAGATTTAATAAATGGAGCCGCAACTACGTGTTGACCAATCAGAAAATCGGCGTTTCTCCCCGAAATTAAGCTTAAAAAAAGCAATCCATCAGCCTCCTTACTTATTTGTATATGATGTCCGGGAAAAATAATCAACGGCTTTTTTAAGTTTGCTTTAAGCTTAGAAAGAGTAAGGTCAAAATGAGCAGTAGTGAGTAAACTGCCGCCAAAAAGAATCAAGTCAATCGAACTTGCATTTACTTTTTGTATAAAAGAGATTATTTTACCTTCGTCAAACAACCTATCTGGATCCACTAAAATGGCAAGTTTTTTTGATTTTTCGTTAAAGTATATGTCAAGATTTAGTTTATTCATTTTTGAAATACAGGCCCGAAAGCTAAGCAATAATCTTCTTCCATATATGCTTTCATGACGTATGTTGATTTATATTCTTTTAGTAGTATATCTGCCTCGATTAAAAATTTTTTTGGACTAACCTCAGATACAGATTTTAGCCTAATATGTTCTTTAAAAAAAACAGATGGACTACCGTTAATTTTATAAATACTTTCCTTCAGGCCCCATGCCATGCTTAGCCATTCAATATTTTTCTCAAAAATTGCTTCTTCTTCATGAAGAAACTTCGATTTTATCCGTTCAACCTTGTTGTCATATTTCTGTATGTCAATTCCAACCAAATGGCTTTTCGAGCCAATTACAGCAACATATTCATGGCTATGGCTGTTAGAAATAAACAACCCTTTAGAGTATGGCTTGCCGTTTTCACTGTAGTATATGTCTTCAACATTTAAATAGTTGTAAAGTAAGTGACGAGAAGCAATAAATTGGTTTCTCTTCCATTCAATATGTATTTGATTCAGGAGCTTTTTATCCGCAGTGTTTTTTGCAACAAAACTCAGTTTTTCTGAAGCCATTATTCGCCAAACATAAATGCTTAGGCATGGTTCTTGAATTATTTTGGTTAAGAGTGGCAAATCAAAGACTAAATAGTATTTTGCTGCTGTAAAATTAATTTTTTTAATTTAGCAACTTGAAAAACAAAAAAATGAGCTCATTTAACACGAAATTAAGCACAATTATAACAACCTCATGCTTTGCATTTTCCATTGTAATCGGGGGTGCTCAGGATTTATTTCCGGTTAAATCCGGGTCTAAGTTTGGTTATATCAATAAAGAGGGAAAGATGGTTATTCAGCCTCAATATGAGAGAGCTTTTGAATTTAAAAATGGATTTGCCCAGATAAAGTCAGGCGAGAAAGTAGGTTTTATAGATAAAAACGGTAAAGTGATTGCCGAGCCCGAATTTGAGAGAGCTACTGATTTCAGTGATGGGTTGGCTGCAATTAAGGCAGATAATACATGGCAATATATAGATGGGTCAGGTAACGTAAAGTTTTCTGTTGACTGCAACTTTGCTTATGCTTTTTCAGATGGACTGGCTCGTATTCAGGTTGGCTCTATGCTTGGTTTTATCGACAAAACCGGCAAAGTGGTGATTGAACCAAAATTTGAAGGAGCATATGATTTCAGCGAAGGTCTAGCTCGTGTAAAAAAGAACAATAAGTGGGGCTTCATAGACAAAAACGGCATTTTTGTTATTCAACCAACCTTTGATATGGCTTGGGATTTCAGTGACGGATTAGCTAACTTCAGAAGAGGAAGTGAGCAAACAGGGACATGGGGCTATATAGATAAAACCGGAAAAGAAATTATATCTGCTCAATATGATAAAGCATTTCCTTTTTCTGAAGGAAGGGGATTGGTTAGAGTGGGAGACTTCAAAGAAGGCAAGTACGGTTATATCGATAAAACAGGCAAAATGATTGTAGAGCCTCAGTTTGATGGGGCTTACAATTTTTCGGATGGATTAGCTTGTGTTGCCGTGGGTACTGGGCAAGACAGAAAGTGGGGCTATATCGACAAAGAGGGAAAGATGGTAATTTCACGTCAATTTGCTTATCGTTCTGATTTTTCCGGGGGGGTGGCGAAGGTTAGAATAGGAGATTTTAGAACAGGTACAGAAGGATATATTGACAAAACAGGAAAATTTGTTTACGAATTCAAATAATTTGATTCTATAATAATCGTTTGAATAAAAAACCTAAACTGTAACTTTGACCCTCTTAAAAATAAAAAAATGAGTAACACAACGGAAAAACTTCCTTTCAAAGTAAAAGATATCAGCCTTGCAGAGTGGGGTAGAAAAGAAATCCAATTAGCAGAAGCTGAAATGCCTGGACTTATGGCCATTCGCGAAGAGTATGCCGGTAAAAAACCCCTTGCCGGAGCAAGAATTGCAGGATGTCTGCATATGACTATTCAAACAGCTGTACTTATAGAAACACTTATTGACCTTGGCGCTCAGGTTACTTGGTCTTCTTGTAATATTTTTTCTACACAAGACCATGCAGCATCTGCTATCGCCGCTACAGGAGTCCCTGTTTATGCGTGGAAAGGAATGAATGAAGAAGAATTTGATTGGTGTATAGAACAAACCCTTTTCTTCCCTGATGGTCAGCCATTAAACATGATACTTGATGACGGAGGAGACCTTACCAATATGGTGCTTGACCGTTATCCGGAATTGGTTGCCAATATAAAAGGTATTTCAGAAGAGACAACTACCGGTGTTCATCGTTTGTATGAGAGAATGAAAAAAGGTACTCTTACACTTCCCGCCATTAATATTAATGACTCAGTTACTAAATCAAAATTTGACAACAAGTACGGATGTAAAGAATCATTGGTAGATGCAATAAGAAGAGCTACTGACGTGATGATGGCTGGTAAAGTGGCCGTAGTTTGTGGGTATGGTGACGTAGGAAAAGGTTCCGCCGCTTCTTTGCGTGGCTCAGGGGCCCGTGTTGTAGTTACTGAGATAGACCCAATTTGTGCTCTTCAGGCGGCAATGGATGGTTATGAAGTAAAAAAACTAGATACCGTAATAGATAGAGTTGACATAGTTGTTACCGCTACAGGAAATAAGGATATTGTTTCGGGGCGTCATTTTGAAAAAATGAAAGACAAAACAATTGTATGTAATATCGGACACTTTGATAACGAGATTGATATGGCGTGGTTGAACAAAAACTATGGGCACACTAAAAACACCATTAAACCACAAGTGGATTTATATACAGTTAATGGCAATGATATTATTGTTCTTGCAGAAGGTCGATTAGTAAATCTTGGATGTGCTACCGGACACCCATCATTTGTGATGTCAAACTCATTTACAAACCAAGTTTTGGCTCAACTCGAACTTTGGATTAACACTAATAGCTACGAAAACAAAGTGTACGTATTACCGAAACACTTGGATGAGAAAGTGGCTCAACTCCATTTAGCCAAGATTGGTGTTGAATTGGAAACATTATCTCAAGAACAAGCTGATTATATAGGCGTTGAAGTTAGAGGGCCATTCAAATCAGATGCCTACAGATATTAATACAAGATATTAAATGCAAAAAAAGAAAAATGCCACTTAATTTTAAGTGGCATTTTCTTTCTCGGTTCAAAATAGTTAGTTGTATATATGAACAACTGTTCCATTGAAGTTTACCTGATACCTATGCAGCGCTAGACTTGCAGGACCCTTAATCACAGTGCCGTTGTACAGTTGATACTGACTTCCATCACAGTGACAGGTTATTGTAACATCGTTAGAGTCAACGGTGGCTGCCCCGCAAGGGTTTTCTATGTTATAAGTACAATGCCTGTCGTAGGCTATTATTTCTTCCGTAGTTCTTCTGTACACAAGCAGCCCTTTTGATCCACCATCAAGATACATCCACCCCCCAATATTATTTAGACTGCTGTATTGAGGAAGATTTAGGTTTATATATACGTCAACGGGAACGAATGGAATCAGATTACGGTTCTTTCTGCACCCGGATTCAGACAAAAAAAGAACCAACATTATTAATATACCTAATATGCTTATATTTGATTGATTGGCTCGCATGAAACAAAATTACACCATATTATTTATAAAAAAACTAATAACGTTATTATGTTTTGTTTCATTGCCTCTTATAGTGAATGCTCAAAGCCCCCCCAAATCTCCCAAAAAAGAAATAAAGCAACAAAAGAATCGGGAGAAACAAAAAAAGAAAGAGCAGGAAAAAGCTGAAAAAGAACTACACAAGCAACACATGAAGCTACAAACAAAGCAGGTAAGAAAGAGAATGAAAAAAACCAAAAGGAAATCAAATCGCTACAACGATAAGAAAGGTACTCCTTTCTGGAAGAGAATATTTAAAAAGTAGTCCAACGGAGTGCTTGTTTATGATACCAAGAGTCAGTTAAAAACCGTTCCTTAAGCCTTTTTACCCTTTCCTTTAAAAATCGCTACCGAAAGCCGCTATTTTTTTTTTTATTAGAGATGTTAATATAACTTTACCTCAACAAAAAGCAGAAATGCAGCTTGTTAAGGGTTGTTAAACTTTAATAATGTTAACCAAATCTTAAAAATGGGTTAAGCCTGAACCAAAAAAAGGTTTGGTTAACAGAATTAAAAATTTCTATATTTACCGACTTTGTTAAAAATGTAAAAAAGAAATCTTAGTTAGCTTATGGGACGCAAACTCTACACGCTAGTATTATTAGCCTTGTTTTCATCAGGCTCAGCCTTTGCTCAAACAGGCACAGGTACACTTCAGGGTAAGGTAACTGATAAAGGAAATAATGAAGAACTTCCTTTTGTAAATGTGGTGCTCTACCAAAATGGAAACATCAAAGCTGGAGCAACAACCGGAATGGATGGTAGATACAGACTAACCTCTATTACCCCCGGTAAGTACGACTTGGAAGTTAAATTTGTAGGATATCAACCCGTAAGGATTGAGGGAATCATAATTAGTGATGGTAAGATAGCTTTTAAGGATGTTGCCTTATCGGAAACAAGTACCCAATTAGAAGATTTTGAGGTTATAACTTATAAGGTGCCTCTTATTGACAAAGATGGCGGGGCTTCGGGAGGCACAGTAACCCGCGATGACATTGCTAAAATGCCAGGGCGGTCTGCTCAGTCTATTGCTACTACAGTAGGGGGTGTTCAATCTGATGCAAACGGTAATATCTCATCGGTTCGTGGAGCTCGTTCAGATGCCACCTTCTACTTTATAGACGGTATTAAGGTTCGTGGGTCTACAGGGCTGCCAAAGTCAGCTATTGAAGAAGTTTCGGTTATTACTGGGGGTCTGCCCGCTAACTACGGCGATGCTACAGGGGGTATTATTTCTATTACAACAAGAGGTCCTTCGAGTTTTTATTTTGGAGGTATAGATATATTAACCAGTGGCTTTGGCTATGGCAGAGGAGATAATAAAAATGTATTTGGATTAGATAATTATGGATTTAACCTTATAGAAGGGAGCTTATCTGGTCCATTGTTGATGAGAAAAGATTCAACCGGTCAGAAAACTACTCCGATTCTTGGATTCTTTATTTCTGGAAATTTCACCTCTCAATTAGATAGACGACCGTTTGTTGGGGATCACTATAGGCTTAAGCCTGCGTCAAGAGATGCCTTATTAGAAAATCCACTTAGGCCAACAGGTACGGGATTCGGAGCTTTTTATAATGCGGAATTTCTGAGAGCAGACGATTTCGAAAGAGTGAAATTTCGTCAAAACAATGGAGCACGAGGAGCCTCTTTGGCCGGTAAAATTGATGTTAATACAGGGCCAAATATAAACGTTACATTCGGTGGATCCATGGATTACAATAATGTATCATTGGGAGATTGGTCAAGCAGCTTGATGAACTATGACAATTTTGGTAATGTAAGAGAGTTATCTTGGAGAACTTATGCCAGATTTACTCAACGCTTTAATACGCCTCAAGGAGAGGAAGGCGCTAACAAAAAGATTAAAAATGCTTTCTATAGTTTAATGATTGACTACAGTAGGTTTAGCAATTTAAATCAGGATGGAAGGCATCAAGACAACCTATTCAACTATGGGTATGTTGGCAAGTTTGAAACCTTCAGAAGACCTACCTATGAATTTGATGCAAACAGAAATATTTTTGTTCAGAACGGTTTCTTCGACACGCTGGTTAGATTTACAAGGCCTGAGAATGACGTAAATCCTGGTTTATCAGCTTTAACAGCACAGTACTTTACACTTTATGATGATGTTGCAGGCAATTACCAAAACTTAACTCAAATTCAAAACGGTAGAGGATTGCTAAATGGATTTTTACCACAAGATGTTTACGGAATGTGGAGAAATTTAGGTTACACATACAATAACTACTCTAAAACAGACAACTCACAGTTCCGTATTACTGGTTCGGGCTCTGCAAACATTGGTTCACATGCTTTAACAGTTGGTTTTGAGTTTGAGCAACGTTCGGATAGATTTTTCGGAGCGTCTCCGGTCGGACTGTGGCAGCTAGGAAGGCTTTTGACAAACAACCACATTTTGGAGCTTGATATTAATAATCCTATCGTTGATTATTTTGGAACATATGAATATCATTCATACAATAGATTAAACGCTGCTCCTGGGGAATACTCAGGAGATGATGCTCAGGCATTTTTCGATTATAATTTAAGAAATGCCTTGGGCATGAATCCTGATGGAGTTGACTTTATCAACCTTGATGCAATCGATCCAAACGATTTGAAATTAGAGTTCTTCAGTGCAGATGAACTATTAAATCAAGGGAACTCTTATATCAACTACTTTGGTTTTGATCACACTGGAAGAAAATTAAGCGGACGTCCAAGTTTTGATGACTTCTTTACCAAAACAGACGAGTTTGGCAACTTTACCCGTGAAGTAGGAGCATTTCAGCCTATTTATATGTCGGGCTATATCATGGATAAATTTGCATTTGACGACTTAATTTTCAATGTGGGTGTTCGTATTGACCGCTTCGATGCAAATCAACAAGTTCTTCGCGATGAGTACTTGCTTTACCCTGCCAGAACTGTAGCAGAAGTTACCGAGTTTGGGCCGCACCCAACAAACATTCCGTCTAATGCAATCGTTTATGTAAACGATGTTAATGATCCTACCGCAATTAACGGATATCGTGTAGGAAGAACATGGTATAATGCAAATGGTACTGAAATTTCTGATCCTTTGCTTATTCAGGGACCAAATGGAATAGCTCCGTACTTAGCGCCGGGAGTTAGCTCAGAAGACGAAATTAGCTCTAATGCATTTACAGATTATAAACCTCAGGTAATCGTTATGCCACGTATTGCTTTCTCTTTCCCAATTAGCGATGAAGCCTTGTTTTTCGCTCACTACGATGTGCTAACAAAAAGACCTACAACGGGTAACCGCCTAGATCCTTTTGGTTACTACTTTATGAAAAACAGAAGCGACATCTTAAATAACCCCAATCTTGTTCCTGAGAAAACAATTGATTACGAGTTAGGTTTCCAGCAGGTGCTTTCTCGTTCATCTTCGTTGAAAGTGGCAGCTTTTTACCGCGAACTTAGAGATCAGGTAGCCTTGTTTAACTTGGTTGGAGCCTATCCAAGAACTTACAGAACATTTACCAACATCGATTTTGGAACCGTAAAAGGTATGACCATAGCCTATGACCTTAGAAAAACAGGTAACCTTTGGATGAGAGCGGCTTATACCCTTCAGTTTGCTGAAGGAACAGGATCTGATGCTCAGTCTGCATTAAACCTTGTAAACACTGGACAGCCAAACTTGAGAACAATTTTTCCATTTAATTATGATCAGCGTCATCAGGTAGTAACTACTATCGATTACCGCTACGGAGAAGGGAAAGATTACAATGGTCCGGTGTGGTTTGATAAGCAAATCTTTAAAAACACAGGGATCAACTTTGTTACAAACTTAGCTTCAGGAACACCCTATTCGCGTTATAGAGTTCCAATTGGAGAGGGGTTGTTTAGTGCAGGTAGTGGAATTCTTCAAGGTACTCCAAATGGTTCAAGAAAGCCATGGCAGTTCCGTGCAGATGTTCAGATAGATAAAAACATCACATTGAAATTCGGTGAAGAAGGTAAAAAAAGAGCAAATCTGAATCTTTATCTTCTTATAAACAATGCACTTAACAACAGAAATGTAATAAATGTTTATGGATACACCGGTAACGCTGATGATGATGGATTCTTAGGAGTAATTTCTGATGAGGATTTACAAGCTCAGTTAGATGCCGTATCGTTTACAACCCTTTACGCATTAAAAGTTAACAACCCATTTAATTTCGGTTTACCTCGTACAATCAGGCTTGGGGTTAAATTCGATTTCTAATGCTTAATTAAAAAAGATTTTGTCATGAAACGAATGAAGAAAACAAATTGGATTTTAGCAGCAGGTTTGTCCGTTGCTATCTCCGCAAATGCTTGGAATCCTCCTGCAACTGGTTCAAACATGAGCACAGGAGACAATTCAATTGTAAACAGAGCAGCAAACTGTGCTCCAGCGGTTGCACTTACGTATCTAGAATACAATAACGTGAGAGCGTTGATTGAAACCGGAGGCAGTATGTGGCAAGACCGAGCTAATAACAGAGCGGCTTATCAAATACCTAAACCACCTCAAGGAGGAGTAGGGCCATCTTCTATATATGCCGGAGCTCTTTGGTTGGGGGGAGTCGATGTAAACAATCAGTTGAAGTTGGCAGCACATCAATTTAGAAGAGGAAATGACTTTTGGACAGGCCCTCTTTCCGTAATATACGGAACAGGTAATAATGATGATAAGTTGGATTTTGGTCCGGCAGAGATTGACCCTAACACCTGCCAGCAGTACGATAGGTTCTATGTAACTACTAGAAATAATATTGCTGAGTTTAGAGCTTGGTGGCTTTGTTCTCAAGACCCGGATTGCGATGCCTCAGAAGAATTTCCTGATTATCAGGTTCCTCAGAGTATCCTAACTTGGCCCGCCCATGGAGACATCAGTAAGTTTCAGGATTTCTACTTAGCACCCTTTTTTGATAATGATGGACCGAACGGTTTAAATGGTATTTACGACCCAATTAATGATGGTGATTACCCTTTCTATGACCTGGATAACGCTGTAGACTGTAAAACTAGCAGAAGAGTAACTCTATACGGAGATATTAACTACTGGTGGATATTTAACGATAAGGGTAATGTTCACACAGAAACTAATGGCGCTCCTATTGGCATGGAAATTAAAGCACAGGCTTTTGCTTTTGCAACCAATGATGAAATTAATAATATGACCTTTTTTAACTTTGAGTTGATTAACAGATCTACTCAAACACTTTTCAACACCTATTTTGGTAATTGGGTTGATGCAGATGTTGGGTGTTCTGAAGACGACTATGTAGGTTGTGATGTATCAAGAGGATTAGGATATGCATTCAATGCCGATGCAGTAGATGATGATGGCTGTCAAGGAGCAATACCTTACGGCGCCAATCCTCCGGCTGTTGGTGTTGACTTTTTTGAAGGACCTTATCAGGATAACGATGGGATTGATAATGCCATTGGTATAGGGCCTGGGGAGGCTGTTGCAGGAAATGGCATAGGCTACGGAGATGGAATAATTGACAACGAGCGTTTCGGTATGAGAAGGTTCTTTTACACCAGTAGACCAATTGGTGGTGGTACAGTTCCATTTTACATGCAAGATCCCGTTGTTGCTCCTGAATATTACAACTATTTAAGAGGCATATGGAGAGATGGTGTTAAGTTTGTTTATGGAGGGACAGGTCACCCATCCTCTACCGGAGCGACAACAATTGAAACAGATTTCACCTTTCCTGATGATTCTGACCAGTTTCTATGGGGAACTAATGGAGTAAATCCAGGCTTCCCTTGGTCTGAAATCACAGAAAATAATCCTAAGGGAGACAGGCGTTTTTTACAATCTGCAGGGCCATTTACACTAGAGCCGGGAGCACTTAATAACATTACAGTAGGTATTGTTTGGGCGCGTGCACTTGGGGGAGATTTAATGGCTTCGGTTAGATTGTTAAAATCTGCCGACGATAAAGCACAATCTTTATTTGACAACTGTTTCCGAGTGCTTGACGGACCGGATGCTCCGGATGTTACCATTCAAGAATTGGACAGGGAGTTGATTATTTATTTATCTAATAGTCCGCAGAGCAATAATTCACTTGAAGACTACGGATGGGATACATCTCGCCCTGATGGAATCGACCCTACTATTATTACCCCTCCGGATGAATTGGCAAATGGAATTATTTGGGACAACAGATACAGATTCCAAGGGTATCAAATTTACCAAGTTAAGAATGCGTCTGTGAGCGTTACTGATGTAAATGATACTGATTTGGCTCGAATAGTAGCCCAGTGCGATAGAAAAGACAATGTGGTTAATTTGGTTAATTTCACTTTTGATGAGTCTATTAATGCATCTATCCCAATGTTGATGGTGGAGGCAGAAAATAAGGGGATTAAACATTCTTTCAAAATAACTAATGACCTTTTTGCTCAAGGTAATTCAAGATTGATAAACCACAAGAAATACTATTATATAGCCGTAGCTTATGCGCATAATGAGTACAAAAAATATGATCAAAACAATCCTTTGGCTTTAGATGGGCAAAAGAAACCGTACCTGTCAGGTCGTAAGTCGCCAACAGGAAGCATACGCTCTTATGTTGGTATTCCTCATATTCCGGTTCCTGAGCAAAACGGTACCGTTCAGAATGCTCAATATGGAGATGGTTTTGAAATAACCAGAATTGAAGGGATGGGTAATGGATTTAATAGCGTTGATTTGTCACCAGCCTCTGAAAACAGCATTGTAGCAAACTTTAAACTAGATGAAGTAACATACAAAGCAGGTAAAGGGCCGATTAATGTTAAAGTAGTAGACCCACTTAATGTTGTGGCAGGAAACTTTTTATTGAAATTTAAGACTACCCTACCTAATGTAGTTAATAGTGGACAGGCAATTGACACAGCCAACTGGGAGTTAATAAATCTAGGTACAGGAGAGAAAGTTACCAGCAAGTCGGCCATTAATATTGGCTCTGAGCAGGTAATTCCTGAGTGGGGTATTTCGGTAACTATTGAGCAATATAAATATCTCAACGTAGGATCAAGCACCTTCTTTAGCGATTTGATTGAGTCAGAAGTTGTTTACGACAACCCTAATAGAAGATGGTTGGGAGGTGTTCCTGATGTTGATGGCCTTGTTCCTCAAAATTGGATTAGATCGGGAACCGCTGATGTTGCCGCTGCTAACGACCCGTGTGGAGCGAGATATAACGATAGAATCGGATTGGATGATGGTCAGGTTTATGAAAAAGTAATAAACGGAACATGGGCGCCATTCGCACTTACAGCTACTAGTAACATCCCAAATACGGACGATTGTGAGCCAAATCATGCCCCTATAAACCAGCAGTGGGCAGGGATGAGAAATGCAAATGATTTAAGAAGTGCCGTGAGTGTTGATATTGTGTTTACGCCAGACAAATCGAAATGGACCCGTTGTGTTGTACTTGAAGCACAACAAACTCAGGCACTGGCCGGAGGTTCAAATGGTGTAGCTCACCTTTATATGAAAAACAGACCATCGGTAGATAAAAATGGAAGACCAACAGGTTCACCAGGGTGTAATGAGGCAGAGGCTCAGCTAACAGGTTTAACTGGTATGGGTTGGTTTCCCGGATATGCAATCGAAGTTGAAACAGGAGAAAGAATGAACATGGCATTTGCTGAAGACACATGGATTGGTGCGGACAATGGAAACGACATGATGTTTAACCCTACGTCAAGAATGTACTCAACATTAGGCGACGTAATTTGGGGAGGAAAGCACTTCGTGTACGTGTTCAGAAACACAGCCAGAGAGCCAAATACAGAAAGTGCTCTATCTACAGTGGGAATGGTGTCTTATGACAATGGAGCATATATTTATAATGCTTATGCGACAAACAGTGCTGCGTCACTAATAAGAGTTTGGAGATCATGTTCTTGGGTTGGTATCCCAATGGTAGAAGAAGGGCAGACTTTCCTTTCTACCACGGCAAGAGTTAAACTAAGAACAGCACGTCCTTACAGACGATATGCCACTAAGGGATACCACTTAAATAATGATGCTGACACTGTATTTAGCCAAAATAAGTGGATTAATTTGTATCGTTTCTCTACAGGAGACAAGGCAACCGAGTTTTCTACTGAACAACAGTGGAAAGATAGTATTCTTAATTTGATTAATGTAGTTCCTAACCCCTACTACGCTTACTCAAATTACGAGGAGAACAGACTTGACAACAGAATTAAGATTACTAACCTACCTGATATAGCTACGATTAAGATCTATACTATAAATGGCACATTGGTTAGAACGATTACAAAAGACTCACCGATTACATCTGTAGATTGGGATCTTAAAAATTTCAGAGGAATTCCAATTGCAAGTGGAGCATACTTGATTCACGTAAACGTTCCAGAAGTTGGCGAGAAAGTGTTGAAATGGTTTGGTGTTATAAGACCACCGGATTTGGATAACTTCTAACCAGACTATCAAATTAATTAAGAACATACAAAGAAGTTGATTATGAAAAGACATTTAATAATACTATTTGCAGGGGCTTTATTACTTACGCCAAATGTTCAGGCGGGGAATGAAGACAGAGCCGGATCTGCCGGGGCAACAGAGTTGCTTATAAACCCTTGGGCCAGAAGTAGTGGATGGGGCAGTGCGGGTATAGCCTCATCAAGAGGATTAGAGGCAACCTTCCTAAATGTTGCAGGTTTGGCCTACGTAGACAAAACTGAAATTATGTTCACCAGAACAAACTGGATGGGACAGGCTGCAGGAATTGGGATTAATGGTGTGGGTTTGGCTCAGAAAGTGGGTGAAACAGGAGCACTGGCCATTTCTGTTATGACCATGAACCTTGGTGATATAATGGTAACTACCACCGAAAGACCAGAAGGAGGGTTAGGGGTGTTCAGACCAACGTTTGCTAACTTTGCTGTAGCTTATGCTAAACAATTCTCGGAGTCGATATCGGGAGGTGTTAACGTTAAGGTTGTATCTCAATCTATCTCTAACTTAAAAGCACAAGGAGTAGCCCTTGATGCGGGTGTGAGATATGTAACCGGAGAAAACGATCAGATAAAGTTTGCTATTTCGTTAAAAAACGTAGGAGCGCCTATGAAATACAGTGGAGATGGTCTTTCAATCACGTCTCAAAACACATTTTCAGGAATGATTTCTACTACGCAACAGCAAGTATCACCGTTTGAATTACCTTCTTTGGTTCATATCGGGGCGTCTTATGACTTCTTGCTGAGCGAGAAAAGCAAATTAACTGCGGCTGGTTGTTATACCTCTAATTCTTTTACAAGAGATCAATATAGACTAGGCCTTGAGTATGGAATGACGAGCGATAAAATTGTTTTTTCACTTAGAGCAGGGTTAGAATACGAAAAAGGACTGTTTAGTGCTACAGAAAGAGCCACAGCTATGTCTGGGCCAAGTGCAGGATTTTCTATCGATTTCCCTTCTGGGAAAAACAAGTCATTAATAGGGATAGATTATACGGTGAGAATTACCAATCCGTTTGGACCTGTTCATAGTGTTGGTGCTAGGATTGATGTAAAATAATTATATTTGCAATATAAATAACTAGAAAGTCCCGCTTTTGCGGGATTTTCTACGTTTAATAAGCTAAGCATTATGTCACAACAAGTTAGTTATTATACCGAAGAAGGCTTAAAGAAGCTTAAAGAAGAGCTACATCAATTAAAAACAGTTGAGCGACCTAAAATATCTGCTCAAATTGCTGAAGCGAGAGACAAGGGAGATTTGTCTGAGAATGCAGAGTATGATGCGGCAAAAGAAGCGCAAGGCTTGTTGGAGCTTAAAATAAGTAAAATGGAGGCTTTGGTGGCAAACGCAAGATTGGTTGATGAAACCCAAATTGATAATTCTAAAGTTTTCATTCTATCGAAAGTGACAATTAAAAATGTAAAAAATGGCATGCAAATGACCTACACATTGGTTGCTGAAAACGAAGCTAACTTGAAGGATGGAAAAATTTCAGTTGAATCACCTATCGGAAAAGGCTTGCTTGGCAAGGCAGTAGGAGCTTTAGCCGACGTAATCACACCGAATGGAGTAATGCAGTTCGAAATAGTTGATATTTCCAGATAAATGAGCACTCTTTTTTCTAAGATAGTCAAAGGAGAAATAGAAGCCTTTAAGATATTAGAAGACGAGAAGCATCTCGCTTTTTTGGATGTTTTCCCGCTTAAACCAGGGCATACATTGGTAATTCCTAAAAAAGAGGAAGATTATATTTTTGATATGCCTGACGAGGAACTCGCTGAGTTAATGATTTTTGCAAAAGTGGTTTCCAAAAAACTTAAAAAAGCCTTTCCGTGTAAGAAAATAGGAGTAGCAGTAATTGGATTAGAGGTTCCGCATACTCATATACATTTAATTCCCTTGGAAAAAGTTTCGGATATTAATTTCGAGAACTCCAAACTCAAAATGGAGTCCAGTGAATTAGCTGAAATTGCCAGTTTAATTTCTAACGCTTAATTTCTTTTTCCGGATTTGATTTTAGAAAACTATCCCAACCCGTGTAGGATTTTATTCCACCTACTGTCTTAGATGATTGAAAGTAATGGCATACAGCGGCTGCTAACCCATCTGTAGCATCCAGATCTTTGGGGAGCTCTTTAATCGAAAGTAGTGTTTTTAACATAGCAGCAACCTGCTCTTTACTTGCATTACCATTTCCTGTAATACTCTGCTTGATTTTTTTAGGGGAATACTCCGTAATAGATAAGTCTCTGGATAAAGCAGCGGCAATAGCAACGCCTTGCGCTCTTCCAAGTTTAAGCATTGACTGAACGTTTTTACCAAAAAAAGGCGCTTCAATTGCCAACTCATCCGGGGTGTAATTTTCAATTAAATGAATAGTCCTTTCAAAAATTGTTTTGAGTTTTAAAGCGTGGTCATCAATTTTGTTTAGATAAATAACCCCCAAATTAATAACTTCCATTTTTTTATCCTTACACTGAATAATACCATATCCCATAATGGTTGTTCCCGGGTCTATTCCAAGTATTATTCTTTCGTTCATAGCGTTCTTTACTATTGAATATTAATATCCTATTTTTGTTAAGTGCAAAAGCCCTCTAATTTATACAGCTTTATTTACAAGACCTCGCAAATTGCGATTTTTATAGGGGTACTTTATTATTTATACTACGCAATTAACTCAGGTAAGTTAACATTTGATGGTGGTATAGTATTAAAACCGATTAATCTCACGATTGCTTTTCTACTTGTTTTATTTAATTACGGATTGGAATCTTACAAATGGTTTTTATTAAATAAGGAAGAAAAATCAATGCTTAAATGTGCCAATAGTGTCTTCTCGGGCTGTAGTATTTCCCTTTTAATGCCTTTTAAATGGATGAATTTTTTAGGTTGGGCTTATAATTCTGAGCCTAATGAATGGCGGAAATTAATGTGGTCTACTTTCCCAGCGGCTTTTGCTCAAAATATAATTACATTAATTTTTACTGTTGTTTTTTTACCCTATCTTTTCTTACCACAAACGACTATGTCGCTTATTGGTTGGTATTACCTATTCAGCATATTTATAATCATTTTTTCTATAGTGTTCTATTTTAAATTTTTCAAGGAGCCTTTTAATATACAGCTATTTTCAAGTCAGCTCAGCCTAAAATCTCTCGGGTTTAAAAAGTTTGTTTTAAGCAAGGTTTTATTTACCTCCTTTTTAAGGTATGTGATTTTTATTTTTCAGTATACTTTTCTGTTTAGGACGTTTGATGCTTCTATCGACATTAGCACAATCGTTATTGGTTCTGCATTGACCATGGGGCTTACATCTTTTTTCCCAATTTCTTTTTTGGGGAAGTTAGGGATAAGAGAAACTATTGCAATGTCTGTATTTTCAGTGTTTTCTGGGGTGATAGAATTGCAGGTAATAGCTGTTACGATTACAATTTGGATTTTTAACGTACTGATTCCTGCAGCAATTGGGGGGGTGTTAATAGTTTCTCAAAAGAGACAAATTCATGCAAATTGATTTTGCTATAACATTATTTTTAATTGCTTATGTCATAGTAATACTGATAGTATTATTTTTTGTGTTTCAGGCGTCGAGGGATCAATTATTTCAGGAAAAACCGGTTTCTATTCTTATTCCTTTCAGAAATGAAGAACCGAATCTTAAAAACTTAGTCGACTCAATAGTAAAACTAAACTTGTCCAAAAACAGTGAAATAATTTTGATAAATGATAATAGCACAGATGACTCGTTTGAAATATTGGAAAACTTAAGGAATCAAAGTAATTCACCCATAAGAATTGTTCAAAGTCCGAATGAAGGAAAAAAGTCAGCCATTGAGTTTGGTGTAGGGTACTCTGGTAATGATGTTATTATTACTTCTGATGCAGATTGTGTGTTTCATCCAGAATGGGCAGTCGAACATTCCAAAGCGTATCGCAAAAATCAATTGACCATAGGTTTAGTATGGATTAAAAACACTTCTGGTGTTTTAGCTAGTTTGCAATTGCTCGAGCAAATTGCACTAAATGCATTTTCTATTTTTTTCAATAAGGTTAAAAGACCTATTTATTGCTCAGGGGCTAATTTATCTTATGATAGAGAAACATTTATTAAATTAACACCTTATACTGGTAATAAACACATCGCCTCGGGAGATGATTATTTTATATTGAAAGCTTTCTCTGACAGGGGGTATTCTGTTAAACAACTTCTAAATACTAAATCGTTTGTTTATACCGAGCCGGTAAAATCTGTTAAACAGCTCATGAATCAAAAATCGAGATGGATTAAAAAAATGATTTTAAATTCTAGCTATTTCGGCTATGGTGCGATTTTTTCCATACTGTTTTATATAACGTTTCCTATTTTATGTCTTGTTTTTTTATCTATTGGTCTTATTTCTGTTAAACAATTTGTAACCATCGTCACCATAAAGTTTGGGATTGATTATTTGTTTTTATTTTTGGTGGCTCTAAAATTCAAACAGGCCTTTGGGCTTATTAAGACGTTTGTGGTACAGGTAATTTATCCTATATATGTTTTAGGAGTAGTTTTAATTTCCATATTTGGGGAAGTTAATTGGAAAGGAAGGCCTATTTAGTATTGATATAGATTGAATAACACAAATAAAATAACAAAAACAGACTCAACTTCCCCAACTAGGGATGTATGGAAGAAATTTAGAAGAAATAAGCCGGCTGTTTTTGGACTGATAGTTATTATTTTGGCAATTTTCGTTTCATTGCTCGGGTCTTTAATACGTCCGGATACAACACCAGATGCCAATAATCAGATTCCTCCGATATCTAAAAAAAGACCTGGATTTAAGGTTGAACAGCTATTGCTTCGGCAAAACAAACAAGTAGAAGAAATTGGGTTTTGGGGGAGAATGTTTTTTGGAGGTCAGCCCCAGTACTATCAACATATTCCATTTTACTCACATAAAATAGAGGGCACAGAAGTAGTTATAGAGGAATATACCGGATTTAAAGAGTTTGAAGGATATAATCCTAAACATACCCGTTATTCAATTGCTGAAGTTGTTCATCCAATTATTAAAGATGAAACTCATCCTATTAAAAGTGATGGGAAAGGAAACCTCACCTTCTATCTTTTAAACGGGGAGAAGGTAACGGAGTCTATTGTGGAACTACAACGTAAGGTAGAGAAAAATCATATTATTTCTAAAATATACTGGTTGGGGACGGACATAAACGGAAGAGATATGTTAAGCCGACTCATGGCTGGAACCATTGTTTCCTTGTCAGTGGGTTTAATAGCGGTTACAATATCTATACTTATAGGGCTGTTTTTAGGAGCAATAGCCGGCTATTACAAAGGCTGGATTGATGATATTATTATGTGGCTTATAAATGTGGTTTGGTCTATACCAACCCTATTGTTGGTTATCGCTATCACAATGGCTTTGGGTAAAGGGTTCGAAAAAGTGTTTATTGCTGTGGGATTAACCATGTGGGTAGAGGTTGCTCGTTTGGTTAGAGGTCAGGTACTTGGATTGAGAGAAAGAGAATTTATAGAAGCAGGCAAAGCAATGGGATTTACTCCTTTTAGGATAATATTTAAACATATCCTACCAAATATCATGGGTCCTGTTATAGTTGTTTCATCGGCAAATTTTGCGTCGGCTATTTTAATAGAGTCAGGCTTGAGTTTTTTAGGGATTGGAGCCCAAATTCCTATGGCTTCTTGGGGGATGATGATAGAACAACACAGAAACTTTATTACAACCGATGGCATGGCGTTTTTGGCGATTCTTCCATCAGGCTTGATTGTGTTAATGGTGCTTGCCTTTATGTTGGTAGGAAATGGATTACGGGACGCGCTAGACACCAAGATGTAATTCATTTTATAACTTTGGAGCAACAAATATCAAAATCTCTGTGATTTATGCTTGATGAAATTAATCTTTACAATCTTTTATTTATCGATATTGAAACCGTTCCACAAGTATATAAATATAGCGAGTTAGATGAAAGCACTAGGCAGTTGTGGGATAAAAAGGTGAAGTTTCAGGTTAAGGAAGAGCAAACCCCGGCAGATTTATATGAAAAATCCGGGATTTGGGCGGAATTTGGCAAAGTCATTTGTATTTCAATAGGTACTTTTGTACAGTTAAATAGTGAGCGGAAATTTATTGTAAAATCTTTTGCAGGAGATGATGAAAGAGTTCTCTTAAACGATTTTATCAATACACTTAACATGAAGTTTAACGAGCCTCAGTTTTTACTTTGTGCACATAACGGAAAAGAATTTGATTTTCCATATCTATCCAGAAGAGTTTTAATTAATGGGCTTAAACTCCCCGGATTACTCAATATTGCCGGCAAGAAACCCTGGGAAGTTAAACACCTAGACACGATGGAATTGTGGAAGTTCGGAGATTTTAAGAACTACACTTCACTAGAGCTTTTGGCTCACATATTTGGCGTACCCACACCCAAGGACGATATTGATGGCAGTCAGGTAGCAACGGTGTATTACGAAGAAAATGATTTGGATAGAATTGTGATTTATTGTCAAAAAGATGTTATAACTACAGCGCGTGTTCTGCAGCGCTACAAAGGGGACACCCTATTCTCTGATGATGATGTTCTTTATAGATGAGATTGTTTCTATTTACACTAGTTATTGTCTTGGCGGGGTGTGTTTCGAATGAAACTTCTCTTCAGGAGGAATCAACAAATCAGCATGATTGTTTAATAAGCCTGATTGAGAGTTTAGAACCTATAAGCGAAATACAATATTCGCTTATAGAACAAAACAGACCGGGCATTGGGATTTTTGAGTCAGATACGTGTGGCTATCAACTTAGAGTGAGGTTGCAATTTGATCAGAATATTATTACTGCGTGCGAATGGAATATAAAGCATGACAGCGCTGAAGAATTGAATAAATTACATTCGCAAATTACAAGGGCATATAATCATAAAACACAAAATGATAAACCCGTTTCGGAATACGAAGTGTGGATTTATTTAATAAACAATAAAAGATTTGAAGTTAGTTTGATAAATAATCTCCCGGATGACGCATCAATAAGCCTATATATTTGGCCAAGGTGAGTTATTTCCAGGCTTTTACTATAAGCCCCGTGCCGGTTTTGTGCGCAGTATGGGAATCTATATAATTTAGCACGAAGCAAAACGGAAAAGTTATCAAATAATAAATCGGCAGTATCAAAAAAAACAGTTTTGAAATCCCAAGCATAAGCATTGGATATTTCATAGACAGGCGCCAACTGATTTTCCCCGGAGTGCCGTAGGAGTAGTGAACTTTAACTTTTGAAAATCCCGCTCCTTTGAGTTTTTCTTTTATTTCACCGGCATTATAACCATCACGAACATGCTCCTCAATAAAGCTTTTGTCAGAATCGCTATGAATATCAGAACCCCCTTGGTCGCTGGGCGTAGAAATAAGCAACATCCCTCCAGTCTTTAGAGAAGCGACATAGTTTTCAAAAACTTTCACATCTTCCTCTATATGCTCCATTACGTCTACACAGAGTATTAAATCAAAGCATTCTTTCTTCTTGAACTCAACCAAATCAGCCACTTTAAACACTACATTGTGCTTTTTTATTGCCTGAAAAAAACGATTGCAATCGCAAACCTGTTCTTCTTTTACATCAAGAGCCAAAATATTCCAACTCGGGTTAAATTTACTCATGTAGTATGTGTATTGCCCAAATCCTGCCCCGGCATCAAGTATGTGAATTTTATCTTGCTTATCTTTTTTCCATTTGTTTAACTCTCGATGAACATGCCAAGCTCTTAGCAACAAAAGATCGAGCAATTTGTAAAACAAAACACGCAGCCAAGGAGTTTTGTTAAAAACATTTCCCAACGAGCGTTTAATAGGGTCGTACTGCATCAGATTATTTTTTCTTTAAGAGGCTGTCAATTTCCATAGCGTAATCAATAGAATCATCTAGAAAAAACTCCAAATCCGGCATTTTTCTCAATTGAAAACGGACATTTTTTGCTATGTGATGTTTAATTTTAGGCGTATTACTTTCAATACTTTCTAAAATTTCTACTTTGTTTTGTGCACCAAAAACGCTCAAGTAAGCCCGAGCTATGGACATGTCGGGGCTAATTCTAACCACAGTTACAGAAACCATAGCCCCTTTACACACGGTTCTTGCTTCGCGTTGGAAATAAATTCCAAGTTCTTGCTGTAGTAATTGAGCTATTTTTTCTTGTCTTATACTTGCCATAAGGGGCACAAAGGTAAAATATTAGATTAAACACGCATTATTTTCTGCTATTAATCAATAAGAGATGTGTTATTAAGATTGGAATGACCGGCTTCATAATGACGGATTAATCTATCTTTGTTCCATATCATGAAAAAATTACTCGTAGATAAAGTTTTCATAGTTCATGTTAGAGAAAATAACACCGTGAGGAGAGAATTTATTACAAATCAAATGGAGTCCCACGGGATTGAATTTGAATTTATGCTTCACGGCGATATTGTTGACTTAAATGAAGACAACATGAAGGAATACTTTCTCCCGGAACTTATTTCGGAGCACCCTGCCCCCAGAGAATCCTGCTCATTTAAGCACTTATATATATATAAAGAAATAGTAAACAGAGGAGTGAAGTCGGTATTGATTTTTGAAGATGATATTTTTTTGGACGACAAATTTGTGGAAATATTTAACGCTACCATGAAGGAAGTGCAAGAGCGAACAGATATTGAATCAGACCGACTTTTTATTTCTTATGAAAATAGTTTATTGGAGTTTGTGTCCAAGAAAGATTTAACCGAAGGGCAATACTTGTACAAGTCCAACAACACAAGATGCGCAGGAGCATATTTTATTACCCATTCTGTAGCACAAAAAATTTTGAATTATACCCTTGAAAATAAGTTAGGAGTTGGTATTGACTGGCAGCACAAAAAAATGCTGAACGAAGGTATTATTGATGTTTACTGGTGCCATCCTGCAATTGCAGAACAGGGAAGTCATAATGGTAGGCTTGCGTCTTTGTTAGATGATAAAAAAAGTGGATTTTTACGTCAGTTAAGCTGGAAGATTCAGCGATTTTACAAGAAGAACATAAGAGGGCTATTTAAGTGAAAAACATCTTAACCATACTAAAACTCACTAAAGAGTTTAAGCTGAAGCTATTTTTAAACATACTTTTTACTAATGTTGGGGTTGTTTTTTCTATTTTTTCACTTGCCCTTTTAATTCCGGTATTGGATATTTTCTTCAATCACGACTTCGCCTATTTTCAGCAATTAGCCTCTCACCCCCCCCCATCTTTAAATATAAATAAGGAATCAATAGTAGCTTTTGTCAACTACAAGGTTGCTGTGCTTGTGGCTGATGGTGGAAAAGAAAAGGCACTTATGCTTATATGTGGTTTTTTGCTGTTGATGGTTTTGTTCAAAAACCTCTTTCATTACTTAGGAATGCTTTTCATATCTATGATAGCCAATGGAGTGGTAAGAAATCTGAGAAATAAACTTTTTGCGAAAATAAGCACCCTGCATCTTGGTTTCTTTTCAGGAGAAAAAAAGGGCGATTTGTTGTCGCGTATGACAAGTGACATGAAAGAAATAGAATGGTCTATTTTAAGTTCTGTTGAAGCCAGTTTTAAATCGCCTTTCGAAATTTTAGGAAACCTAGTTTTTCTTTTCATTATTAGCCCGCAACTCACTCTATTTATCTTAATATTTCTGCCTATTAGCGGGCTTGTGATTTCATTAATAGGCAGAAGCCTGAGGAAAACATCCAGAAAAGGACAAAACAAAATGGGAGATATTTTATCTCTTGCCGAGGAAACAATAGGAGGTATTAAAATCATCAAAGCCTTTAATGCTTCCGACTATATCTACGAAAAATTCAAATCGAAAAATCATGACTATTACAAAACTATGATAAGGCTTTATCGGCGTTCCGATTTGGCTTCGCCTATGAGCGAGTTTATGGGTGTGGCAGCAACAGCAGTATTGCTGTGGTATGGAGGAAAGCTAGTTTTTGCCGAACAGTTAAACGCCTCGGTATTTATTGTTTACATAATGCTGTTTGCCCAACTTATAACGCCATTTAAGACCCTATCTAAGGCTTTTTATAATGCCCAACGAGGGCTAGCCTCACTAGATAGAATAAATGAGGTTATTTATTCCGAGAATGAAATTAAGAACAGCCCAAATGCTCTTAATTCGCTCAATTTCTCTGACGAAATTTCTTTTGACAATATTTCTTTTAAATATGGGACAGACTATATTCTCAAGGATATAAGCATCACCATTCAAAAAGGCAAAACAGTAGCTTTAGTGGGGCAGTCTGGTTCGGGAAAAACTACTTTAGCCTATTTGTTGCCAAGGTTTTACGATGTGCAAGAAGGACAGATTAAAATAGATGGAAAAAATATTAAAAACTATTCGGTAGAGGCCTTGCGCTCAATAATGGGAATGGTAACGCAAGAATCAATTCTTTTTAATGACACCATTTTTAACAACATAGCCTTTGGAATTAATAATGCATCGGAGGAGGAGGTGGTAAGGGCGGCTAAAATCGCCAACGCACACGAGTTTATTGTATTGCTTGAACAAGGTTACCAAACAACCATTGGCGACGGAGGGGGCAGGCTTTCTGGGGGACAACGACAAAGAATAAGTATAGCACGTGCGGTTCTTAAAAATCCGGATATTTTAATTTTGGACGAAGCCACTTCTGCCCTTGATACTGAGTCAGAAAAACTGGTTCAGGAGGCACTTAATAACCTGATGAAAGACAGAACTTCGATAGTTATTGCCCACCGACTTTCAACTATAAAGCATGCAGATGAAATTATTGTGATGGAGAAGGGAGAGGTAAAAGAACGAGGAACACACGATGTGCTTATTGCAAAAAATGGCACATACAAAAGACTAATAGATATGCAGTCTTTTGCCTAACGCTTAAAATAAGATGCGCCAGAGAGAAAAACACCCTCTTTAAGCAACACATCAAAGTCTTTCTTGTTTGGTTTTGCAATGTTTTTACTAATCCCATTCGACGAACTCACATCGATAATCAGTTTAGAATTTAAAAACGTTAAATTCTTATCTGCGTCAAGTTCGAGAATATTAAGCTTTTTGCCCTCAAATTTTATGACAAGAACAGTGTATAAATCTTCGTTTGATTCCTTAAAATTTAGAATAATTATGTTTTTTTGAATCTTGGCTTCGTTATGGCTATCCATTTTGAAGAAAATATCTTTTTGAAAAATTGCAGTGTAAATGGTGTCTTTTTCTTTTACGAAAGGTACTCCTTCCCCTGGAATTAATCCAAAAATCAGTTCCCCGTCAATTTTTATCCCAGGCTTTTTTAACAAGTCACTTTCTTTGGCCACAACAAGGATAGAGTGTTTGACCTGGATGTTTTCTGAAGTAATAATCAGTTTAACTAAAGTGTCCTTTTCATTAAAGTATTCACCTTGTAACTTTGCCGGAAATTCTTTCACGCTTTTCATGCCGACAGGCAAAGCCTCAGAAAAATAAAAGCTCGTTGCATCCTGAGCCAAACCAATATGGTTTAAGGCAAGAAAAATTAGTAATGCAGCAAGCACATTCTTGTTAGAATTTAAAAGGCTAAGATTTAACATCAGAATGACTTTAGTTTTCGCTATCAGACTCACTAAATTATCAATATTTGTCCGATAAACAGTATTTTCGCTCCACAAATTACCATCCATTGTTAGATAGCCACCAAATAAAAACCTGGAATTATATTCCTGAACCTTCTGCAGAAGAGGTTGACAGGCTTTCGCAAGAACTTCAAACCCCAAGAATTATTTCTTCCCTTTTACTGCAAAGAGGAGTTAATACCTATGACAAGGCAAAGGCATTTTTTAGACCATCACTAAGTCAATTGCATGATCCTTTTTTGATGAAGGACATGAACAAGGCAGTAAAAAAACTTGAGCAAACCTTGAAGGCTGGACAGGGGATATTAATTTATGGGGATTATGATGTTGACGGAACAAGTTCCGTTGCGCTAATGTACTCTTTTCTTAAGGACTACATTGAGAGTAATGGACTTAGCTCTCCTGTAGATTTTCATATTCCCGACAGGTACACAGAAGGGTATGGATTAAGCGAACAAGGCGTAAGATTAGCTGCAGAAAACAATTTCAAACTTATTATAACTTTGGATTGCGGGATAAAAGAGGCTGACAAAGTTGCTTTAGGAAATTCTCTTGGGCTTGAGTTTATTATATGCGATCACCATAGGCCGGGCGACACTCTTCCTGAGGCTTTCGCAATATTAAATCCTAAGCAAACAGATTGTGGCTATCCATTCAAGGAGTTATGCGGTTGTGGCGTTGGGTTTAAACTAGTTCAGGCATTTTGTCAACAAAACTGTATTCAGGTCAATGTACTCACCCCATACATGCAGTTGGTGGCTATAGCAACAGCGGCTGATATTGTTCCAATTGTTGGAGAAAATAGAGCTCTTACACATTTTGGTCTACTTGAAATAAATTCAAGACCCTTACCTGGAATTGCTTCACTTTGCCAAGAAGCCAAAAAATTTGGCAAGTTATCTGTGCATGAGTTGGTTTTTATTATAGCGCCCCGAATTAACGCCGCCGGCAGGATTTCTTTTGGTAAAAAAGCCGTTGAACTATTGCTTTCCGGTAGTGGCAATAGCCAGGAGATGGCATCTATACTGGCAAAAGAAAACGAAGAGCGAAGAACACTTGATAAAGAAATTACAGAGCAAGCACTTGAGATGATTCGCTCAAATGAAGAACTAAAAAACAAAAAATCAACAGTTCTTTATGCCCCAGATTGGCACAAGGGAGTGGTGGGTATAGTGGCCTCAAGACTTATAGAGACCTATTACAAACCAACAATAGTACTGACTGAAAATAACGGAATTGTTTCAGGTTCAGCCCGCTCTGTAAAAGGCTTTGATGTATATAATGCGATTGAAGCTTGTTCGCATTTGCTTGATAAATTCGGAGGGCATATGTACGCAGCAGGGGTAAACCTAAAAGCAGAAAATGTAGAGGCTTTTAAACAAGCATTTGAAGAGATTGTTTCTAAAACCATTCTGCCCGAGCAAACAATTCCCAGAGTGGACATCGACTTAAAAATAGCATTAGATGAAATAATCTACGACAAGCCGAATGAATTACCCAAAATATTTAGAATTATAAAGCAAATGGCTCCCTTTGGGCCCGAGAATATGCGCCCTGTATTTTCATGTACAGGAATTACTGCCGGCCCATACACCAAGTCTGTTGGTGAAGACGGAAAACATTTACGCCTACATATTGAAAACCCTATAGATGCCGGCAATCCATTCTATGGAATAGGTTTTGGCTTGGGAGAGTATGCCGAGCCGCTTAAATCCGGAGCAATTTTTGATTTCGTTTTTTGTATGGAAGAAAATGAATTTCAAGGAAATGTCTCGCTTCAATTTAGTATAAGAGAAATTAAATTACGATGAGACGGCAACTCTATTAACAAGACGTTTCCCAACTTTTTATTATCAAAAACCCCGCCATTTTTAACTTCTTTTTCAATAGTCTTAGATTTCAAATTAGGATTCGTTTGTCTCGTGAAGCTTCTCAACTTTTCCATAAACTTTTGTTTATAACAAGGCTCGTTTTTTTTCATTTTCCAAAACATTCTACCGTAACTTGCGGAGGCGTTGAGATTATAGAAGGAGCAACTAAAAAATCCAGTGAAAAACTAAATATTTAGCAGGGATTAGCCACAAAAAACTAAAAAACAAGGTGTTAGGAGGATAAAAATTTCTCCTTGTTGAAAAGTGTTAGTTAATGTGGATTAAAATGCAAGGGGGGGTGTCGGTATTTTTTGAACTTTTGCAATCTCAAATTATTAAACCCCGGTTTAAGTAGATGAATGAACAGAAGTGTTCGTCAAAAACAAAGAATTAAGAGGATTAGTTCAGAAATTTCATCACCCCAAACCGAGTTATTTAGAATAATTATTAATAATTTGAGATTGCAGCTATGGGAACAACAGAAGCTAAACAAGAAGTAAGTGTTAATAATTTATTGCCGGGAGGTACAAGTATGGAGGAACCAATTTTAAAAGAGAATCCCAACAGATTCGTTTTATTCCCAATCGCACATGATGATATTTGGGGGATGTATAAAAAAGCAGAAGCAAGTTTTTGGACAGCGGAAGAGATAGATCTTTCTGCAGATTTATACGACTGGGAAAATAAGCTAAACGATGATGAACGACACTTTGTGAAACATGTGCTTGCCTTTTTTGCTGCAAGTGATGGAATAGTTAACGAGAATTTGGCTGAAAATTTCTTAGCAGAAGTGCAGTATACCGAAGCTAAGTTTTTCTATGGATTTCAGGTGGCTATAGAGAATATTCATAGTGAGACTTACTCATTGTTAATTGATTCCTACATCAAAGATACCGCTGAGAAAAACAAGCTTTTTAAAGCAATAGACACGTTGGATTGCGTGAAGAAAAAGGCCGAATGGGCATTGCGTTGGATTGAAGAAGGTTCTTTTGCAGAGCGCTTGGTGGCGTTTGCAGCAGTGGAAGGTATCTTCTTTTCAGGTTCGTTTTGTTCTATTTTTTGGCTAAAAAAGAGAGGACTTATGCCTGGCCTTTCATTTTCAAACGAATTAATTTCCAGAGACGAAGGCCTCCATTGCGACTTTGCTTGCTTATTATACAACAGCCATGTAGTAAACAAGTTGCCCAAAGAGAACATTAGAGAAATAATTACCAATGCCGTTGAAATAGAGAAAGAATTTGTGACAGACGCATTGCCTGTTAAGCTTATAGGCATGAATGCTGAATTAATGCAACAATACATCGAGTTTGTGGCCGATAGGTTGTTAGTAGAGCTTGGCAATGAAAAGGTTTACAACGTATCTAACCCTTTCGATTTTATGGACATGATTAACCTTCAAGGTAAAACAAACTTTTTCGAGAAGAGAGTAGGTGAATACCAGAAAGCAGGAGTTCTCTCTGGCGATAAAGATGCCAAAGATTTCAGCGTAGACGCAGATTTTTAAATAACCCTTAAATACCTAAAAGAATATGTATGTAGTTAAACGAGATGGCCGACGGGAGTCGGTAAAGTTTGACAAGATTACCGCACGTATCAAGAAATTGTGCTACGGCTTGAATCCAATTGTATCTGCCGAGGCCGTAGCAATGAAAGTGATTGAAGGAGTGTACGATGGTGTAACTACGGTAGAATTGGACAACTTAGCTGCAGAAATTGCAGCAACAAAAACTATCGATCATCCTGATTATGCGCTGCTTGCGTCAAGATTAGCCGTGTCCAACCTTCACAAAAATACAGAGAAGTCTTTCTCTGAAACCATGAAGGCATTGTACCACTATATCGACCCTAAAACAGGAGAGAAAGCAGCACTTCTTGCTAACGATGTGTATGATGTAATTCAGAACAATGCAGAAATACTAGACTCAACAATAATCTACGACAGAGATTTTCGCTACGATTATTTCGGTTTCAAAACATTAGAACGCTCCTACTTACTTAAGATTAAAGGCAAAGTAGCTGAACGTCCGCAACACATGCTAATGCGCGTTGCAATAGGCATTCATAAAGGAGACATCGATTCAGCAATTACTACATATAACCTAATGAGCGAGGGTTGGTTTACCCATGCAACACCAACTCTGTTTAACGCGGGGACACCAAAACCGCAGATGTCAAGCTGCTTTTTGCTAACTTTAAAGGAAGACAGCATTAGCGGTATCTATGATACACTAAAACAATGCGCTAAAATTTCGCAAAGTGCCGGTGGAATAGGCCTTTCTATACACGATATTCGTGCAACAGGCTCTTACATCAAGGGAACCAACGGCACCTCAAACGGAATTGTACCGATGCTGCGTGTATTTAACGATACAGCTCGCTATGTAGATCAAGGTGGAGGAAAACGCAAAGGCTCTTTTGCAATATACTTAGAGCCATGGCATGCAGACGTATTCGATTTCTTGGACTTGAAAAAGAATCATGGGAAAGAAGAACAACGCGCCAGAGATTTGTTTTATGCGCTTTGGATTCCGGACTTGTTTATGAAGCGAGTGGAAGCCAATGAAGACTGGACATTAATGTGCCCACACGAGTGCCCGGGGCTTTCGGATACTTATGGAGCCGCTTTCGAAGAATTATATACTCGTTACGAGCAAGAGGGCAAAGGTCGAAAAACAATTAAAGCACAGGATTTGTGGTTCAAGATAATGGAATCTCAAATAGAGACAGGAACCCCTTACATGCTTTATAAGGATGCTGCCAATGAGAAATCAAACCAAAAAAACCTAGGAATAATAAAATCTTCTAACCTATGTACAGAGATTATTGAATATACCGCTCCAGATGAAGTGGCTGTTTGTAACCTCGCTTCTTTGGCACTTCCAAAATTTGTAAGAGAAGGTAAATTTGACCATGATAAACTATTTGAGGTAACTTACCAGGTAACTAAAAACCTGAATAGAATTATCGATAATAACTATTATCCTGTCGTAGAAGCAAGAAACAGCAATATGCGCCACCGCCCAATTGGACTTGGTGTACAAGGGCTTGCCGACGCATTTATCTTGATGCGCCTCCCATTCGATTCTCCTGAGGCACGCAAATTAAACAGCGAAATTTTCGAAACTATTTACTACGCTTCGATGACAGCTTCTAAAGACCTTGCCAAGGAAGATGGACCTTATGAAACTTTTGCCGGATCGCCCGTATCGCAAGGAGTGTTCCAATTCGATATGTGGGGAGTAACACCAAGCCCAAGGTGGGAGTGGGATGTGCTTAAGAAAGAAGTAATGGAGTTTGGCGTGCGCAACTCCTTGTTGTTAGCTCCTATGCCAACAGCTTCTACCGCACAAATTCTTGGAAATAACGAGTGTTTTGAGCCTTACACATCTAATATCTATACCAGAAGAGTTCTTTCGGGAGAGTTCATCGTTGTAAACAAACACTTGCTTCGCGATCTTGTTAAGCTAGGAATTTGGAATCCTGAACTTAAAACCAAGCTTATAGCTGCAAACGGTTCAGTGCAGAATATCGAAGACATCCCAGATAACATCAAAGAGTTGTACAAGACTGCTTGGGAAATCTCTCAAAAAGCAGTGGTTGATATGGCGGCAGACAGAGGGGCATACATTTGCCAGTCTCAGTCGCTTAATATCTTTATGGAGAATACAAACTTTGCCAAACTTACTTCTATGCACTTTTACGGCTGGAAGAAAGGCTTGAAAACAGGAATGTATTACCTTAGAACCAAGGCCGCAACGGATGCAATTAAATTTACTTTGGATAAGGTAGCTGTTTCTGTCCCGCAGCCAGTTGCCATTTCTGAAAAAACTACCGAAGAGCGTCGGGCAGAAATAGCTTGTTCACTCGATGATCCTGAAAACTGCGAAATGTGCAGTGGATAATCTGTGAATACATAATTGGTATATAGCTACCCACGCCAAAAGATTTGCTCAAAAAGCAATCTCTGATAAAAGTCCCCTCGGCTCTCCCTAAGTTCGAGGGGATTTTGTTTTGAGTAATTTTTTCTCCAAATTGTGATGATATAAAACCTGAGCAATGAATATACCTCTATGTCCGTCTTGACAATCGCCTTATGCTTACGAAATGAATAGTATCCTTGTATGTCCGGAGTGTACCTATGAATGGACATTCGAAGCAGAGGCAGAGCCGGGAAAATTAATAGTAAAAGATGTAAACGAAAATATGCTTTTGGATGGTGATTCGGTGGTAGTGATAAAGGATCTCTCCGTTAAAGGATACCCAAAGCCGGTAAAGGCAGGAACTAAGGTGAAAAATATTCGATTAACCGATGGCGATCACAACATCGATTGCAAAATAGAAGGGTTCGGTTCTATGGCTCTTAAATCTGAATTTGTAAAAAAGGCATGACAAGCCCTCAAGGGAATGGAGAACTCTAAAGAAGGGGGTTAACAAAAATATAACAAACGGCACAATAGTTGTCTTTTCTGGATTACACTTAAAATTTCAGGCGTGAAACACATTAGGTCATTGATAAATTAGGTCATTGATAATCTTATTTTTGTTGCAAAGCCATATAGCTTCAGCACAATGTAATAACAATGAATCTAATAATGACGGATACAGTACTGATGAATTTCCCCAATTTAATTCGGCACCTTCAACTAAATCAGAAACGAACACCAATAATTATAAGTTTGGTTATGGTGCAGTTGCGGCCTTCAATGTCAATAACAGCCAATTGTTTCAATCAGCAAAAAGAGGGATAAGCAAAAAATCAGAATCAATCGAGACAGTTAACGATTTAGCTATAGGAAAGACCTCACAATATCTGGAAATGATGTTCCCTATAAAATCACAACGGATGATTGCGTTCGGAGTATTTAGTACGTGGAACCAATTAGATAAATTTTCCCTATCACAAACGGTTTTCCCGGCTGCTAATTTTCATCCGGAAACGTCACTCTCATTCACATGGGACACACATATAACTTACAAAACATTTACTTTGCTAGCCGTTTCTGACATAGAAATTCTTGAGATTGCCCATGGAGTTAATGCTTTTCTAAGAGGAGAACTTGGATTTACCAATTATGCTTTGAATACAAAAATTGGTTTTTTTGATAATTGCGGCTGTTCCCAAAATTTTTTGATAAACAGAACGGTTCAAACTACCAATACTGCTGGATTGGGCTGGGGACTAAGTTTGGGTAGAGAATGGTTTGAAATACGGGCAATAATTGGTTACAGAATTCATAACACCATCGCTACACCAACTGTAGAAAACATAATTAATATAAGCTCTACAATAGATGAAGAAAACTATTTATTTGACGGATATCCTGATAAAGGATTATTCTCAGTAGAGTTACCCCAAAAAATGAGTACGCTTAACAGAAAAACAAATTTGATTTATGGACAGGTAGGATTGAGTTTCAGAATAGGCAGTCGTTGGAATAACTGACAAAAAAGAGGTCATTCGACCTCTTTTTTGCTAACATAAAATTAAAAAATCAGTTATCGCTTGATTAGTTTTTGAGTAGAGCCAATTTCTCCATCAAAGAAAAACTGAACAAAATAGCTCCCTATTCTTAGGGTATGAACATCCAAAGTGATATTAACCGAACTTGCCTTTCCAAAAGAGCCATCCATTACAAGTTCGCCAAGAATATTGACAACCTGATAAGTAATCAAACTCTCAGTTTCTTTTTGAAGTGTTACGTATACCACATCTACCGCCGGATTAGGAAAAAGGGCTAAAACGTTAATGTCATTTTGTTCTGCAAGTCCAGTTGGTTGTCCGGAGCAGGCCATAGGTGTAATAGATCCATTAGGGAATGCTGCCTCAAAACTAGCAACACTGCTAATAGGCCAAATATCAGCATTTAGTAAGGTATTGTTTGGCCCTACCAGACAGTAGGTTGGGTAAGCAGCAGGATTAAAAGCTTGTGCAACCGGGCTGCAACCACCTTCTATTCCCACAGCAGGAGAGTGTGTATAAGGTCCGCCGTAGGTGTTTTCAAATGCTATAACCTCTGCATTGGTGTCGGTACCATTATTTATAGAAATCGCAAACACATTACCTTGATTACACCCATATTTTTCGTGAAAATGATTAAAGTGTGGTTGTGTTTGCTGACATGGGGGGCAAGTATCAAAGAAGAAATCCAGCAGAACAAACTTACCCGACGAAGTGATGGTATATAGGTTGTGGGTATTTCCATCGGTATCTGTTACGGTAAAATCAGCCACCGTTTGTCCAACATTGTAGCCTTGAATTTGTGCCTGAGCGATGCCAGCAACTCCAAGTGCAAATAATGAGAGCAGAAGTTTTTTCATAATTTGATTTTTTTGATTGTATCAAATATATGAAAAGAAACAACCCAACTGTTTGATAATGAAATATAAAATTGGAATTCTGACTTTTATCCTAACCATCCCTCTCTGTCGAGCGAACGATACTGAATTGCCTCGGCAATGTGTTCGCTAGTTATTTTTTCAGAGGCATCCAAATCGGCAATAGTTCTGGCTACTTTTAATATTCGCGCATGAGAACGGGCAGAAAGTTTAAGCCTTTCCATAGCTGTTTTGAGTAGAGCTTCTGATGGGGTATCAAGTTCGCAATATTCTTCAATAAGCTTAGGAGAAAGCAAGGCATTACAGTACATGCCGGGAATTTCTTTATATCTGTTGAGTTGAATGTTTCGGGCTTCAATCACCCTTTTTCTAATCGCTTCGCTTGTTTCTCCACTTCTTTTCTCGGCGAGTTTTTCGTAGGGGACCGGATTTACCTCAATGTGCAGGTCTATGCGATCCATTAGTGGGCCGCTTATTTTGGCCAGGTAACGTTTAACGGCAAACTCCGAGTCACCAGAATTTCCCGCAGCGTAAAAGTCGCCACTGGGCGAGGGATTCATTGCGGCCACCAGCATAAAACTGGCTGGGTAATCTACGCTTATTTTGGCTCGGGATATAGTTACAACCCGGTCTTCTAGTGGCTGTCTTAATACTTCCAATACAGTTCTTTTAAATTCCGGAAGTTCATCCAGAAACAAAATACCGTTGTGTGCCAGAGAAATTTCGCCGGGTCTTGGAAAAGAGCCACCCCCAACCAAAGCCACATCTGAAATGGTGTGGTGAGGCCCTCTGAATGGTCGTTGTGTCATTAGCCCTTCTTCACTTTTCAGTATACCAGTAACGGAGTGAATTTTGGTAGTTTCCAATGCTTCGTGCAGCGTAAGCGGAGGCAGAATAGAACAGAGTCTTTTTGCGAGCATTGTTTTTCCTGAACCGGGAGGACCTACCAAAATAATGTTGTGTCCACCTGCTGCGGCTATTTCCATGGCCCGTTTTACATTTTCTTGTCCTTTCACATCAGCAAAATCGACATCTGTCTTCTGTGATTTGTGTGCAAATTCGGCCCTAGCGTCTACAATTGTTCGCTCAAGTGGATTTTCGTCATTAAAAAAATCGATTACTTGCTTAATGTTTTCTACACCATAAACCTCTATGTCACTCACTATAGCTGCTTCGCGCACATTTTGTTGCGGAAGGATAAAGCCCTTAAAACCCTCTTTTCTCGCCTGTATCGCAATAGGCAACGCCCCCTTAATCGGGCGAAGTTTTCCATCCAATGCGAGCTCGCCCATGATGATATAATTGCCCACTTTCTCTACATTTTGCAGTTGCTCTGTGGCGGCAAGAACCCCAATAGCTAGTGTAAGATCGTATGCGGAGCCCTCTTTGCGAATATCCGCCGGAGCCATATTTACAGTAATTTCTTTACCGGGAATTCTGTAGCCGTTGTTTTTAAGCGCAGCCTGAATCCGCTGATGGCTTTCTTTCACAGCACTATCGGGAAGCCCCACTAGAAAAAAATTAACCCCTATACCCACGTTTACTTCTACGGTGATGGTTTGTGCATCAACGCCATATACGGCACTTCCAAAAGTTTTAATTAGCATGTTCGGCTCATTATTTGTCAATAAAATTAGATAAGTTGACGGATATTTCTAACATTTCTTTATTTTTGAAAGATGGTTATGCTCTGCACAACTTATTAAAAGAACTAAAACAAACCAAATTTTATGAAACTATTTTTTACCCTGTTTTTCTTTTCGGTAATATCAATTTCAATGGCTCAAACTAAAAACCAAAGAGAGGTAGACTGCTATGAAGAGTACCTGAAAGTTTTTGACAACCGAGGGGCTGATGAAGTTACCGATGGAAAATACGACACGGTGGTAGTCTCCATAAGAACCAATAGTGGACCCACCAGTTGCTATATGGGAAAGGCAGAAGTGAGAGAAGGCTTTGTAAGAAGGCTTTGGATTATGTACGAAGATGGTACTTACGAAGAGTATAAAATGTTTTTTAAGACTCAGGACCCCACCTCGATTAAAAACGGAGTATCCAGAACACAGGTAACTACGGATAATGAGCAGATGAATGTTTTTTTTATCACTAAAATTAAACCCAAAAAAAAGCAGCCGGTGAAAGCACCCCTGCCAAAGTTTGAACTTAATTAATAACGAAAAGGGATGTGAACAGCATCCCTTTTTTATGCTTAGTCCTTTCGTTATAAGTAGTAAGCTCATAAAAAAGTATATTTGACCGATTTTTAAAGGTGTTGAGCCAATTTCGATTGAACAAAATTTTAGTCATATTACTTTTTTGTTTCTACTCTGCTGTACAGGGGCAGCAGCAGTTGCTCCCTATGGAGTGGTGGCTAAATTTACGCTATCAGGCGGAGTTAAACAAGATAGATAACCCCGCCCTTACTTCTTTTAAACCTTATCTTCAGTCGGACACAGGCTTGCACACCACCGAAAAATTTTTTAAAGACACCACTATTTTTTACTACGATTTTACCCACAAGCTGTTTGCAGATCACCTTATCAATATAAAGGATGAAGACAGTAAAATACACGTAGACCCGCTTTTGATTTATTATGGGGGCAAAGATTTTAGAGACACTTCACGCTATTTGCACAGTCAGAATTCCAGAGGCTTTATCGTGAGGGGTGATTTGGGAGATAAAATCTCTTTTTCAACCTCGTTTCTCGAAACGCAAGCCTATTTTCCCAATTATATCGACACGTTTGCTTTCGAAAGAAGGGTAATTCCCGGTATGATAAGATGGAAAGAGTTTATCCCCAAAACCGGTAAGTATGGCTACGACTATGGGGTTGCTGCAGGATGGATAAATGTAAAACCCACTGACTGGTTGCAAATTCAATTTGGCCACGACAAAAATTTTGTTGGCGATGGTTACCGATCCTTGTTGCTTTCGGACAATGCATTTAATTATCCTTTTTTGCGCACATCATACACTTTTATGAATGGTAAACTGCGCTATACCAGTGTGTATGCTTGGATGCAGACGTTGGAACGCATGCCCGCAAAAACCACCCCCGAAGCTTTGTTTATACAAAAGGGCGGCACATTTCATTACCTTCAATTGATGCTTGGCAAACGCATAGAATTCGGTCTTTTTGAGGGAACTACATTTAAAAGATTTCAGCTACCCGAAGGAACCACCCCCCCAACTATTGGGCAGTATTTCCCGTTAATGGGGTTTAATACATTGAAAGAAGGTTTTGATGCCGAAAACAATGTTTTAGTGGGGTTTAACCTTAGTATTAAAATTACCGATGGGATAAGAGCCTACGGCCAGTTAGCACTTGACGACCCTACGACAAACCGTCTAGGCTATCAGGCAGGAATTCAACTGGCTGAGCCGCTTAATATAAAAGGGCTATTTCTTACAGCCGAGTATAACACTGTAAATCCTTTTACCTACAGTCATGAAAACAAGAGGTACGCATACACCCACAACAATCAGGAGTTGGCACATCCACTGGGAGCGTCGTTTAACGAGTGGGCGATAACCTGCATGTATGAAACCCGAAGAATGCGGTTTACCAATAGAACCGTACTTGCCACAAAAGGTATTTGGGATAACAAGGGGCAGGGAGCTAACCCGACAATAAACGAAAATAGGAACGTGGACGGAAAGGAAAAAATGCTTCATCAGTTGAGTTTTGTAAATCCTGAAATTAATTTAAAACTCAACGTTAAAACCAATGCATCTATATTTACCGGAGTACTGGCGCGTTACTACGACAACAACAGTTTTACCGATGAGACTTTTTACTTTTATCTCGGAATAAGAACTTCATTGTACAACCAATATTTAGATTTTTAAAAATATGTCAGGAGGAATAATACTAACGATGGGATTTATCACTGCATTTTTTGTAGTGTTACTTGCCACACCTTCGCTGATTAAGGTAGCAAAACTCAAGCACTTGGTTGACGAGCCCACAGAGGGCCGAAAGCTACACACAACCAGCACCCCAACTATAGGTGGAATCATTATTTTTGGGGCTATACTTTTTGCTTATGCTCTTTGGTTTCCTGATAATTACGGCCATATCGAAAAGGCATTTACCAATTTTAAATTTCTCGTGGCTTCGCTGGTGTTGTTGTTTTTTGTTGGCGTTAAAGACGACATTATAGGCACTGCTCCGATGAAAAAACTGCTAAGTCATATTATCGTAGCTTTCATACTCGTTATTATGGCCGAAATTCGCATAAAAAGTATGCATGGGCTCTTTGGTATATATGAATTACAGGACTGGCAAAGTATTTCGCTTTCGGTTTTTACTTACGTAGTAATTGTAAATGCTATAAACTTAATTGACGGGATAGATGGACTTGCTTCGGGAGTCGTATTTATAGCAGCATCACTTATGGGAATTTGGTTTTATATGTCTTTAAATGTTCCTCTGGCATTGTTGGCTTTTGTTCTGTCAGGAGCCCTCGCTGGATTTTTGGTGTTTAATTTTTCACCCGCCCGAATTTTTATGGGAGACTCCGGCTCACTCACCATCGGAGCTATAGTGTCTGTTCTTTCCATTAGCCTTGTAAATCAAGATACCGGTAACGTTCCAGAAATTTTTAGCCGGGTGTCTATGCCCATTTTTGTGATGGCAGTTTTATCCTATCCACTTATTGATACCCTGCGGGTATTTATATACAGAGCGATTAAAGGAGTGTCGCCCTTTAGTGCCGACAAAAATCATATACACCATAAACTGCTCAGCATGGGGTTAAATCATAAAAAAGCCGTGGGGCTTATATATTTGTATACCATATCGGTAACAGCCGTTGCGGTTTTTCTGGCTTTAGAAAGTATTACCTGGAGTTTTATTGTCGCCTTGGTTTCTGCCGCAGCCATGGCGGCTATACCATTTATTATAAAACCAAAATCCATTCGTGATTAAGCATGTTTTCATATGGCTTTTCATTGGCGGCACTTTATCAGCAGAGGCACAATGGCCTATACTTACACCTAGCGGTGTCAACTACGATATAGAGCGAAAACAAGACTCAATACGCGACATCAAAGTTCATTTACTAGCATGGCCACTTAGAATTCATGACACGGCTTCCCAAAAGCACAAGTTTTTAATTATTCCTCAGGGGCAACTGTATAGTGGACTGGACTACAATAGCGCGTTACAAGGACGGAACACAGCCGCAGGCGGATTTGCTGCTACCGGCAGCTTTGGCAAGTTCAATTGGTATGCCGATGCGCTGGGCGGTTTTTTTGGCCAATCATCTTATAGAGATAGCCTCATTTACAAAAGAGGGGTTGTGCCCGGAATAGGGAGGGTGCTCAATAACGATATTGCCCCTTTAGCTTGGCAGGGGAACGGCTATCTGCATTATAATCCGGGTAAAATATTTATAGTAGAAGCCGGAAAAGGAACACATTTTTTAGGCGAGGGTCACCGCTCTTTGTTGTTGAGCGATGTGGCGGCATCGTATCCTTATTTGAGGCTAACTACAAAGGTTTGGAATGTTCAGTATGAAAACCTATATACGATACAAAAACATAGAAGATTAGATGGAACTTTTAGAAATAAGCACACAACTAGCCATTGGATAAGCTGGAATATTACAAAAAGACTTAACGTAAGCATTTTTGAAACCATTGTTTTTCAGGCAACAGACACGCTACTCAATAGAGGGTTTGACGTAAACTACCTTAACCCCTTTATATTTTACAGGCCGGTAGAATATTATGTGGGGTCGCCTGATAATGCACTGATGGGGCTTAATACCAGTTATCATTTTAAGGTGGGGGCTGTTTTATACAGTCAGTTTGTAATAGACGAATTTTACTTAAAGCGTTTAAGAAACACTCCCGGATGGTGGGCAAATAAATGGGGTTTTCAGGTTGGGGCTAAATTTTACGAAGCCTTTGGTATAAAAGGGTTGTTTTTGCAAACGGAATATAACGTAGCCCGCCCATTTATATATGGGCATGGAAGTCCCGTGCAAAATTATGCACACGAGCAACAGCCATTGGCTCATCCGCTGGGGGCAAACTTCAGGGAATGGGTAAATCGGGCAACTTGGCACAAAGATGAGTGGACACTTAACTACCAGTTTAACCTAGCTACAAAAGGCACAGACACCGCTGAGATAAATTTTGGAGGAAATATTTTCAAGACCTACACCAACAGATATTCTGAAAATCATAATAAAATCGGGCAGGGGGTGAGTAATTTGTTGATTTACAACGATATTTCTGTTTGTCGTTGGATTAAGAAAGACTGGTTTTTGCAGGCACATGCAGGTTATACTTTTTATCTGCGAAGAGATTTATTCGCCCATTACCCCACGCATTATGTTTACGTGGGCATATCCTCTGCACTTAGAAGGCAAAACAGAGATTATTAAATTCTACAATAGCATAGAAGTTTATTAATAAACTCGCTTTTATTAGTAATTTCGCGCCCACAAATTGATGTTGACTAAGCTCGTCGAAATAAAAACCACACACTCAAAAGTTGCAGACTACGCTGCTCTGATGAAGCTGCGCTTGGCCAGTTTAGTAGTTTATTCTGCAATACTTGGATACCTTCTTGCTCCCGGGCCTTTTTTGTGGATGGAGATTTTGTATTTAACGGCTGGAGGTTTTTTAGTTACCGGCTCTTCCAATGCACTCAATCAGATTGTAGAAAAAGATCTGGATGTAAAAATGAAGCGAACTCAAAATCGTCCGTTACCAAGGGAGGCTATTACTGTAACAGAAGCTTTCGTAGCAGCTTTAATTACGGGTGTTGTGGGGATTACTTTTTTGTGGCAACTTAACTTCTTTTCGGCTATGCTCGGGTTGTTGGCTCTCATCATGTATGCCGCCGTATACACCCCGCTTAAAACAAGAACTCCACTGGCGGTTTTTGTAGGAGCTTTTCCAGGGAGTGTGCCACCTATGTTGGGTTATGTTGCTGCAACAAGCAAGTTTGGGCTTGAGCCGGGATTACTTTTTGCTGTTCAATTTTTTTGGCAATTTCCGCACTTTTGGGCAATTGCCTGGAAACTATACGATGATTATATCGCCGGAGGATTTCGCTTATTACCTTCGCTGGGGGGTAGGGATAAGCGTAGCGCTTTTATAATTATGACTTACACAGCATTGGTAATTCCTGTAGGCATGTTGCCTTGGGCTTTTGATATGCTTACAGCCTTCTCTGCCTCAGTTGCTGTGGTTTTGGGAGTGCTTTTTCTGATACCAGCAGTGAAATTATATACAACACAAGAAATGAAATACGCAACTCAACTAATGTTTTTCTCATTTGTTTATCTTCCTATAATTCAATTGATTTTTGTGTTAGACAGAGTTTTTTTTATGTAAAAACAATATGAAAATTAAAAATATTTTATGAGCATGAATGAGTGGACAAAAATGGGGGTAAGCCGCGAGGTTTATGAAAAAACAAAAAAAAATGTGCTTTGGATTGGAATTATATCCATAGTAATGCTTTTTGCAGGTTTAAGCAGCGCATACATTGTAAGTATGTCCGACACATTTTGGGTAGAAATAGCTATGCCTAAGGCATTCTGGATGAGCACACTTCTTGTAGTGCTGGGCTCTGTTGCCCTCTGGTTTTCGGTATATTTTGCTAAACGAAACAGTCAAAAAGGAGTTTTGTATTCTGTTTTGCTCACAATTGTCTTGGGCGGAACGTTTACTTGGTCTCAGTTTAAAGGTTGGGGCGAAATGATAGATAAAGGAAATTATTTTATCAGCAATGTGTACAATTTTTTGGGAGGCTACGGCAAATATTATGCGGTAAAATATAAGGGGCAGAAAATAGTTTTTGACGGCGAACATTATTATATTAACGGAACCCCTTTGAGCGCTTCTCAAATGGAAGAAATAAAAGCTTTTTTGATGCCGATTTATGAAGTAGGATATAAGTTTACACAAGAAGGGTACAATATGCCCGATTACGGGAAAGACTTTGTTATTATTACCCAACCAGAGGGCGATGAGCTAGAGCTTGTTGGGGGTAAATTGTTGAAGGCAGGTAATGAGCTTTCAGTAATTGAAAACTCAAACCTAATGTATTTTTCCCGAACGGTAACCCAAGGGTTTGGCTATTTCAATTTGGTAGGTGTTTACGGAAAAGATTTTGTGATTAATTTTTTGGGGGAGCAACTAGACTTTAAAAAAGGGGCACTTTATTTTCAGCCAAAAGAACTCGGCTTAGAAGATTTTGAAATTATTGATGCTACCTTTAATGATATCGATGCCAATTCATATACCTTTAAAAACGGAGTTGTTAAGGACGCTTCTGGCAAAGAAGTAACCAAGGAAAAGCTTTCGGCTATGAACATCTTGTTTCCGCACAAAGGTTGGAGCATATCTTTTAAAGATGGAAAATGGTACAGAGAAGCAAGAGAACTGAACGAAAATGAGTACAGCCGATTTTATGAAAGCAGAAACACAGCGAGCTCATACATATACATTTTCACAGTAGCTCATCTTTTGCACTTAATTGGGGGGCTGTTTTATATAATATACTTGTTGTCAGTCGCTTTAAAAGGGGAATATAATTCATCTAATCATTTGCAGTTGAGGCTCGGAGGAATTTATTGGCATTTTTTAGGTGGTTTATGGATATATTTATTCTTGTTTTTTCAATTTATTCATTAAACTTGCAGCAGAAATAAACTTTCATTATGGCTGGACATTCTTCAGAATCGGTAAGCGCAGCAGAAATGTGGGGTGGTAATGGTTCGCCCTTCTCGCTTACATATGGAAAACAAATGATGTGGTTCTTCCTTATCTCGGATGCATTAACATTCGGGGGCTTGTTAACAGCGTATGGCTTTGCCCGACATGCGTACACTGGTGAATGGCCTATGGGAGAACAAGTTTTTCACCATTTCCCATTAATGGGAGAAACCCACTTGCCGTTACTTTATGTAGCCTTCATGACTTTTATCCTCATTATCTCATCCGTTACCATGGTGCTTGCTGTGGAAGCAGGACATAGGATGGATAAAAAAGGTGTTACTAAGTGGTTACTCCTTACAGTTTTGGGGGGATTTATTTTCCTTGGCTCTCAGGCTTGGGAGTGGTCTCACTTCATTCATGGTTCGCAGGGAGTTGTTGTTACTGATGTCGGCGAACGGTACTACTTAACAGAACATATTCCACATGGCAGAACTGCTGAAAGTGTTGAAAATTTTGGATTAACCAAAGACTTGCATCGTCATGATGCTATTATTACCGGGGAAGAGGCTTTAACAATTTACAATAATAGAGCTGATTTTATTCAGGGAGCCAATCTTAAGCAAAATGAATATGGCCCCGCTCAATATGGAGGGTTCTTCTTTTTTATTACCGGATTCCACGGGTTTCACGTATTTAGTGGTGTAATCATTAATTTGTTGGTGCTACTTCAAGTTATTGGTGGTAGATACGACAAGCGAGGACATTTTGAAATGGTGGAGAAAGCGGGACTTTACTGGCACTTTGTGGATTTGGTATGGGTATTTGTATTCACCTTTTTCTATCTTGTTTAATCGTTTAAATTGCTATAAATTATGGAACGCGATGATCTAATAGTAAACGACAGTTACGCAGTAAACGCAAAACACTCTGAAGAGGCTGGTGTGGCAATTCGTAAAAAAATCTGGAAAGTAACAGCATTGCTTTCAATTATTACCATTGCTGAGGTATTGGTAGGTGTTTGGTTTCCCAAGCACGTGGTTTCTGAAGGAACATGGACAGCAATTAAACTCTATTATATTGTTCTTACCCTTGTAAAAGCAGGCTATATAGTTATGATTTTTATGCACTTGGGGGATGAGAAAAAAGCTTTCAAATGGGTGATTTTGGCACCTTACATCTTATTCATTCTTTATCTCCTATTTATCTGTTTGACAGAGGGTATTTATGTTTTAGAGATGCTTAAAAACACAAGATGACAAATCCCGGGAAAAGAGGATTAGCAAACAAAATCTTTTTCTTTACTACAATTATTGGTATTCCCTTCAGCCTCGTTTTAATGTTGGCTCAAGGGAAGCCTTCTTTTACGGAATTACCTTATTACGGACCAGTAAGCTATGTGGAGAAAGAAGTGAACGGTGAAACAGTGGTTGATACGGTGCGCTATACCATAAATGATTTCAGTTTTACAGACTCCGATGGAAACACCTTTTCCCGTTCAGATTTCGAAGGAAAAAATATCTTGATTTTCTCTGTGCTATACACAACCTGCCCTTTTAACTGCGCTATTAATAGTACTATGTTTGACAAAATTGCCTATCAGGAGGTAATAAATATCAAAGACTTAAAAGATGTTGTTTTTTTAACTCAGATAAAATCTACAGAGAGAGATTCTGTTGACTTGAGCGGATTGGATAATATCCATAATCCTGATAAAACTAGATGGAAGTGGTTTACTGTCGATACCAATGTTGTTTACGATATAGATTTTGAAGGGGGAAATCCCTTGAAATCTAATCCGACAAATTTACCGGGAGGCGCTGCTGCTGATGGTATAATCATACTTGTAGATAAAGAAATGTATGTACGCGGCTTTTATGAAGGACATAAGGATTCTGAAATAAGGAGACTAAGAGATGATTTGTGGGTACTGAACAAGAAAGAAAAGCAAAATGCAAAGCTTAAAAACTAAATTCATCTTATCTGTTGTTGTATTTTTCTATTCATGTGATACAAAGCCCGAAAATCTTCCCTATCTATATGAAAAGGAAGTACTATCACCCGGAGATACTTTGTATTATACTATACCGGATTGGGAGTTTATAAATCAGGACGAAAAAGAAATTACCTCAACTGATTATGAAGGAAAAATATGGATTGCCGACTTCTTTTTTACACATTGTCCTACCATTTGCCCCTTTATCACTTCAAACCTTAAAAAGGTACAAGATGTCACGTCTGAATTTTCAGTTTATTTTGTGTCTTTTACTGTAGATCCAAAAAATGATACCCCAGAGCGGTTTAGGACGTATATAGACAAAAACGGAATAGATACGAGAAATTGGAATTTCCTGACAGGAGAAAAAACTGACTTATATCACCTTGGAGAATACGGGTTTAAACAGCTTGTACAAGAGAAAGTCAATGAGCCGGGAGGGTTTTTACACTCACCTTATTTATCGCTGATTGATAAAGAAGGGCATGTAAGAGGAATTTATGATGGCACCGACAACAAAGAGATAGATAAATTGGTTAATGATATTAAAACGCTTTTAAAGGAGTATGAATAATAAATCGATTTCGCCAGAAGTATCAGAAAAAGAAAAAAAGTATAAGACACCGATTATTTTGGTATCTATAATTATTCCTATTGTTGTTGCAGCATTGTTTGGAATCAAGATAGAAGGCGTTGATTTGTCCTTTTTACCTCCGGTTTATGCTTCAATAAATGGAATAACGGCTGTAGTATTGGTTTTGGCGGTATGGGCAATAAAAAACAAGAAACAGCAGCTACACGAAAATTTAATTCGGATAGCCTTATTTTTAAGTGTATTTTTTTTACTGATGTACGTTGCTTATCATATTACCTCACAAGCGACTCCTTACGGAGGAGAGGGGTTTTTTAGGCACATTTATTTTTTCGTTTTGATTTCTCACATAGTATTGAGTATAGGCATCATTCCTTTGATTCTTTTTACCTTTTTAAAAGGAATTGTAGGAAATTATCCGGCGCATAAAAAACTCGCTAAATTTGCATTCCCCCTATGGTTGTATGTTGCTGTTACGGGGGTTGTGGTTTATTTTATGATATCACCATATTATGTATAAAAAATGGATACCGATACTTGTTTTGATGTTGGCATTTACCCCTGAATTGCTGGCACAGGGTTGTGCTATGTGTGGGGCTATGGTTGAAGGAGGCGACGATGGAACTGGTAGTGTGGGCAGAGGATTAAATACCGGCATACTTTTTCTGATGGCAATTCCATACATCATTCTTTTTCTTCTTTTCAGAAAACAGATAGTTAGGTTTTTCAGGTCGTTCAAACCAGTAAAAAAATCAATATAGTTTTTGGTAAGCAATTGTTCATTAACTTCGCTAAATAGTTCTTTATTAAAGAAGCCCGGGGCTTCAAAAACTTATCAAGAGGGGAGTAGAGACAGGCTCGATGATACCCCGGCAACCGTTGTTTTTTTATTAATTCAATTGGTGCCAATTCCTGTTCTGCCATTAAGCAGAAAAAGATAAGTCGGAATAAGATTTAATGAGTTAAGATCACCACAAAAATCCCATCCGACTTCGAGTGGGATTTTTTGTTGTTACATAAAATTGGTAATAAAGAGTTGACAAACTAAACGGCATGGAAATTAGAGATTTATTAAAAGAAAAGGTGCTTGTAATTGATGGGGCAATGGGCACGATGATACAGAGACATAAGTTCGAAGAGGCAGACTACAGAGGAGAAAGATTTAAGAATTGGCAGTGTGACTTGAAAGGCAACAACGATTTGTTGGTACTAACTCAACCCGAGATAATAAAAGAAATACACAAGCAATATCTGTGCGGAGGAGCAGATATTATAGAAACAAATACATTTAATGCTCAGCGTATATCACTGGCCGACTATCAAATGGAAAGTATAGCGTATGAAATTAATTTTCAAGCCGCTCGTCTTGCCGGGCAAGCTAAGGAGGAATTTCTATCATCTAAGGAAGGATTATCAAGAAAAGGAGTATATGTTGCCGGAGCAATAGGGCCCACTAACCGCACCCTTTCTCTTTCGCCTGATGTAAATGACCCAGGGTATAGAGCAATAAAATGGGATGAGTTGGTTGATGCCTACCTCGAACAAGTAAAAGGTCTTATAGATGGCGGCGTTGATCTAATTCTAATAGAAACGATATTTGATACATTAAATGCTAAAGCAGCTTTGTTTGCTGTGCAAACAGCTTTCGAAGAATACGAAATAGAGCTTCCTCTTATGGTTTCCGGAACCATAACCGATGCAAGTGGAAGAACCCTAAGTGGACAGACTGTAGAAGCTTTTTTAAATTCCGTATCTCATGTCAATATCCTAAGTATAGGCTTAAATTGTGCACTTGGAGCCAAAGATATGCGGCCTTATTTGCAGGAATTATCAGAGAAAGCAACACTTTACATAAGTGCTTATCCTAATGCAGGCCTGCCAAATCAGTTTGGAGAATATGACGAAACGCCGCATGATATGGCCTGTCAGATTCACGATTTTTTGGAAAGTGGATTTGTAAATATTGTGGGAGGATGCTGTGGAACTACGCCCGACCATATATCCCATATTGCCAAGCATGCAAATAAAACAAAACCTCGAAAACTACCGATAATTGAGCCTTATTTGCGCTTGAGCGGGTTAGAGGCATTAACATTGAGGCCAGAGAGTAATTTCATGAATATCGGCGAGCGAACCAATGTTACCGGATCGAGAAAATTTGCTCGGCTAATACTTGAAGCAAAATACGATGAAGCTCTTTCTGTTGCTAGAGAGCAAGTAGAAGGAGGTGCTCAGGTAATAGACATTTGTATGGACGAAGGGATGTTGGACGCTGTAGAAGCAATGACAACATTCTTAAATCTTATTGCGGCAGAACCTGATATATCAAGAGTCCCAATAATGATTGACTCGTCCAAGTTTCACGTTATTGAAGCAGGTTTAAAGTGCGTTCAGGGCAAGGCAATAGTTAATTCCATTTCTATGAAGGAAGGGGAGCAGGAATTTGTAAGACAAGCCAAACTCGTGAAAAAATACGGCGCTGCAACAGTGGTAATGGCCTTTGATGAAGAAGGTCAGGCCGATACGTTGCAGCGAAGAATTGATATTTGCAAAAGAGCTTATGATATTTTGGTAAATGAGGTACACTTCCCTCCTCAGGATATAATTTTCGACCCTAATATTTTTCCGGTGGCCACCGGAATGGATGAACACAGAAAAAATGCCTTAGATTTTTTCGAAGCCACACGATGGATTAAAAATAATTTACCTCTGGCCAAGGTTAGCGGAGGGGTGAGCAACGTCTCATTTTCTTTCAGGGGCAACGACCACGTTAGAGAGGCAATTCATTCGGCCTTTTTGTTTCATGGAATAAAGTCGGGTATGGATATGGGCATTGTGAATCCATCTCAATTACAAGTTTATGATGAAATTGATAAAGAACTACTTACCCTAGTAGAGGATGTTTTGTTAGACAGAAATGAAAATGCAACCGAAAAACTTATAGCATTTGCTGAACAGGTAAAAGGACAAGGGAAAGAGAAATCTCAAAAAGACGAAGAATGGAGAGACGATAGTTTGCAAAACAGGGTTACGTATTCTTTGGTTAAAGGAATTACAGACTATATAGAGGCAGACATGCAGGAAGCATTAACTCAATTTGATGCTCCGCTTCAAATAATAGAAGGCCCGTTGATGGTAGGAATGAATGTGGTTGGTGATTTATTTGGTAGCGGGAAAATGTTTTTACCTCAGGTTGTTAAAAGTGCACGGGTAATGAAAAAGGCAGTTGCTTTTCTGCAACCCTACATAGAAGCCTCTAAAGGAAAAGGCGAAAGGTTAAATGCGGGAAAAGTTTTATTAGCCACAGTAAAAGGCGACGTTCACGATATAGGGAAAAATATTGTTTCGGTAGTGTTGGGTTGCAATAATTACGAAGTTATTGATTTGGGGGTAATGGTTTCAGCAGAAAAAATTTTGGAAACGGCAAGAAGAGAAAATGCAGACATTATTGGTTTAAGTGGACTCATTACACCCTCTTTGGATGAAATGGTATATGTGGCCAAAGAGATGGAAAGACAAAATTTTTCAGTCCCATTATTAATCGGAGGAGCAACCACATCTAAAGTTCACACGGCGGTAAAAATAGAACCTAATTATACAAAAGGACCAGTTATTCATGTGTTGGACGCTTCCCGCTCTGTGCCAGTGGCAGGCAGTTTATTAAATCAGGAAAAAGAAGGGTTTACATCAGGTATAAGAGAAGAATATGCCAAAATGCGCGAGCATTACGCAAAACACAAGAGTGCAAAAAACTACGTGTCTATTGAGGATGCAAGGAAAAACAAATTCCCGATAGTTTGGAACGAGAAAGAGATATATACACCCAATGTTCGGGGAGTCAAATCTATTGAGGAAGTAGATTTGCATTTATTGCAGAAGTATATCGATTGGACTCCTTTTTTCCAAACTTGGGAACTGGCCGGGAGGTTTCCAAAAATTTTGGAAGATGAGGTTGTAGGTGCAGAAGCCCAAAAACTTTTTATAGACGCCCAGTCAATGCTGAAAAGAATTATAGAAGAAAAGTGGATTACAGCCAGAGCAACTTATGGTTTTTTTCCCGCTAACTCTGTTCTAGATGATGATATCGAGATTTATTCTGACGAAACAAGACAACATATCGTTGCGGTAAATCACAACCTTCGCCAACAAACGAAAAAAGCCGAAGGGGCCTATAATATGTGTCTTTCAGATTTTATTGCACCTAAAGAGAGCGGTCTAAAAGATTATATAGGAGCTTTTGTGGTTACAGCAGGTATAGGTATTGAAAAGTGGATAGAGCAATTTGAAAAAAATCATGACGACTACAGCAGTATACTGCTTAAGGCATTAGCTGACAGGCTTGCTGAAGCATTGGCAGAATATCTCCACGAAAAAGTAAGAAAAGAATATTGGGGTTATGCTACCGCCGAGGCGTTGGACAACGATTCGTTGATAAAAGAAATGTATCAGGGAATTCGCCCTGCACCCGGCTATCCTGCTTGTCCGGATCATACCGAAAAAACTACCATATTTAATTTGTTAGAGGCAGAAAACAGAACCGGAGTTTCCCTTACAGAAAGTTTGGCGATGCATCCCGCCGCATCGGTTAGTGGGTGGTATTTTGCACATCCTCAGGCAAAGTATTTTGGCTTGGGTCAAATAGATAAAGACCAGGTAGAAGATCTAGCAAGACGGAAAAAACAAAGCAAAGAAATTGTAGAAAGGTGGTTATCACCTAATCTTGCATATTAAGTTGTTGAAGTAACCAGTTGTACCCTTCTTTTTCTTTATTAAAAAATTTATGCGGAATTTTTGGTGTAAATACATTTAAATAGACATTTATAGTATAAATTACTAGTGGACTTTGAGCTTCTGAAACCATGGCCATGCTGCTGGCAATAGTTGGAAGCTTTTCGGTCATGTATTTTTTCGCATCTCTGCCAATATTTACAACATTACCTGTATTAATCAAAAATGGGGTGATTTCTCCTCGTTGAATTTGCAGAATGGCTTGATAATTTTCTACGAAATTTGACATAGTTGAATTAGAAACATCTAAGGGGTGGTGCATAGTAACTATACCGTTTGCAAGTTTTCTTACATAGGCATTTTTAGTTTTAATCTCTCTCAGTATTTCAGCCTGTTCTAACATAAAATAACAATACCGAAAGGTATTTTTTTTGTTTGTATTGAAGGTTAAATTCTGTAATTATTAGATATTGACCGATAAAGAATAGACCAACCAAATATTTTTGCTGCTAAGTAAGAGAGATTACTCTTTATTAAGTATAATTCGGAAAGTGGTTCCTTTACCCGGTTCAGAATCATGAACGAATATTTTGCCCCGGTGATAGTTCTCAATAATTCTTTTAACTAGCGATAAACCGAGCCCCCATCCTCTTTTTTTAGTAGTATAACCGGGCTCGAATACGGTTTTAAATTTGGCTTGAGCAATACCTTTACCCGTGTCGCTGATGTCTAAATAAACTTTGTTGTTTTTTTCTTCTGCTTTAAATGTAATTTTTCCGGATCCTTCCATAGAATCCACGGCATTTTTTACAAGATTTTCCAAAACCCACTCAAATAAAGGAATATTTAATTGTGCGGTGATTTTTGCGTTAATATCAAATTCAAAAGCCACATTTTTAGATACACGGCTTTTCAAATAGGCAATAGAATTATTAATTACGCCCTCTATGTTTTGTGGAGTTAGCTCGGCTTCTGAACCAATCTTGGAAAATCGCTGAGTTATCATCTCAAGCCTTACCAAATCTTTATTCATTTCGCCCAGAGTTCCTTCATCTACGCCTTGCGAGCGAAGTAGCTCAAGCCATGCCATTAATGATGACAATGGAGTGCCCAGTTGGTGTGCAGTCTCTTTTGCCATACCTACCCAAACCCGATTTTGTTCGGCTTTTCTGAATGTGCTGAACAAAAAGTAAGCGACAATAAGAAATACTCCAATTAAGCCCAACACCACGTAGGGAAATTGCCGGAGTTGTTTTAGTGCGTTGCTGTCACTGTAATATACAATACCGATAGTATCGTCGTCAAGCTGCACTTTTATATGTGGATTTTCTGCCTCCATCCGTGCAATTTGACTCATGAGTTTTTCGGCATCTGAAATTTGTGATTCAGGCAGATTTGTAGCGATAACCTCTCGTGTAATTGAATCAAGAAAAATTACCGGCACAAGAGCTGCATTTTCGACTAAGTCATTATTAAATGCATGAATTAGAGAATCTCTTTGTGTTTTTAGCTGAAAAAATCGGTCGGAATTGCGATAAAAAATCTTTTGACTTTTATTTCCATCGTACTTTACCACAATAGGCTCGTTATCCAGTGGCCAGGTTTCTATGTATATACTTATGCTATCGGCAAATGCAGTTTTTGCATTTTGCCAAGCGGTAACGGAGTCTTGTCCGGTTAATTTAAATTGATTGAACAGGGTTTTTTTATCGAAAGAAAAATTACTGGAAGTAATGTAGTTATTGTTTGCATCGGTTAGAATTAAAGGGATATTCGAGTTTTGCTGAATTACTTCAATAATAAAACTGTAATCATCTAGGTCTTTTTCAATTTCTTTTGTGGCTCTAACCCAAAGTTGCACTTTCTTTTTTTCCTGCTCTCCGAGTTCCTCAAACGATTGATTAGTTAGATTTACCAATTCTGCTTTTTTCCGCATTGCCTCCGACCACAGTTTAACTTTCTGCCTTTCGTCTTCCTGTACCTTGGTTGCAATGTGCCCGGCATACCAAATTATAGCCCCCGAAATAATCAGGGCAATAAGCAGCAAAGCAAATTTCCATTGTTGTTTGCGGGAGTATAAATTCATAAGTAACTCAATCTGAATCTAAATATACAACTATTAAACCCGAATTTAGGCGAATTATTTTTTGACAGACTCAACAAATAAGGCTTTTTCTATACACTCTTGATAAACTGATTTTATCCCCTCCTCCAAAGAAATTTTGTGTTTCCAACCAAGTTCGTGAATTTTGGAAACATCCATCAATTTTCTCGGTGTTCCATCGGGCTTGTCGGTGTTGAATACCAGCTCCCCGTTATAATCAACAACCGATTTAATAAGCAACGCAAGCTCTTTTATCGATAAATCTTCGCCTGTGCCGACGTTTACAAATTGCTTTTCGTTGTAGTTATTCATCAAAAACAAACAGGCAGCAGCTAGGTCGTCTACGTGAAGAAACTCTCGCTTGGGCGTGCCTGTACCCCAGATTTCTACTTGTGGTTTGCCTTCTGTTTTAGCTTCGTGAAATTTGCGTATAAGGGCGGGTAGTACGTGCGAATTGTTTAGGTCGTAATTATCGTTGGAGCCATAAAGATTCGTAGGCATTGCAGAGATGAAATTACAACCGTACTGATCGCGGTAGGCTTCGGCAAGCTTTATCCCGGCTATTTTAGCAATGGCATAAGGCTCGTTAGTGTACTCCAAAGTGCCTGTAAGCAAATACCCTTCTTTAAGAGGCTGGGGGGCTGATTTTGGATAAATACAGGAAGAACCCAGAAAAAGCAGTTTGGTTACACCATTTCTGTATGCGGCATCAATGATGTTTATCTGAATGGCTAGGTTGTCGTATAAAAATTCGGCACGAAACACATTGTTGGCGTGAATACCTCCAACCCGTGCGGCGGCCAAGAAAACATAATCGGGTTTTTCGGTAGCGAAAAAATCGTTTACCGCCTGTTGGTTTCTTAAATCCAATTCTGCCGATGTACGTACCACCAAATTGGTGTAGCCCTCTTTTTGTAATTGTCTAACAATAGCAGAGCCTACCATTCCCCGATGGCCTGCAACGTATATTTTAGCGTTTTTCTGCATTAGAATGTAGAATAATCAATGTAAAATGTAGAATGTAAAAGTGTCATTGGGAGGTTACATTTATCATTCATTATAGCTGTTCACCTTGTGTCCTCCTTCCATCAGGTATTTGTCGCGTTGGAAGAGTTTCAGGTCGGATTGAACCATTTCTTTCACTAAGTCGGGCAGTTCGTAGCGGTGAGTCCAGCCTAATTTTGCTTTCGCCCTGGCAGGATTTCCGATAAGTAAATCTACCTCCGTTGGTCTAAAATATTTCGGGTCAACCTCTACAATCACTTCTCCGGTGGCTTTGTTGTATCCTTTTTCGTTTACGCCTTCGTCTTTCCACTCCAGTTCTATGCCCAATTCTCCAAAAGCTAAGTTCACAAAATGCCTAACAGAGTATGTTTTTCCCGTTGCCAGCACAAAATCTTCCGGCTCGTCTTGTTGCAGCATCAGCCACATTCCTTCCACATAGTCTTTGGCGTGTCCCCAGTCGCGTTGTGCATCGAGGTTTCCCAAGTACAGTTTTTTCTGGATGCCGAGTTTGATTTTTGCCGCTGCTCGGGTAATTTTTCGGGTTACGAAAGTTTCGCCTCTCAGCGGGCTTTCGTGGTTGAAGAGTATTCCGTTGCAGGCGAACATTCCATAAGCCTCGCGGTAGTTTTTCACTATCCAAAATGCGTATAGTTTTGCTACGGCATAAGGGCTTCGGGGGTAAAAAGGCGTTGTTTCCGATTGGGGCACTTCCTGTACTTTTCCGTACAACTCGGAGGTAGATGCCTGATAGTATTTGGTGGTTTTTTCCATTCCCAAAATACGAAGGGCTTCTAGAAGGCGTAAAGCTCCCACTGCATCGGAATTGGCGGTGTATTCTGGAGTTTCAAACGAAACCTGCACGTGCGATTGTGCGCCGAGGTTGTATATTTCGTGGGGCTTCACCTGCTGAATGATGCGAATAAGATTGGTGCTGTCGGTAAGGTCGCCGTAGTGCAGAAAGAAATTTACTTTTTCTTCGTGTTGGTCTTTGTAAAGGTGGTCTACACGGTCGGTGTTGAAGAGCGAACTCCTTCTTTTTATACCGTGTACTTCGTATCCTTTTTTTAGCAGAAGCTCTGCCAAATAGGCGCCATCTTGTCCGGTAACCCCGGTGATTAATGCTACTTTTTTGCTCATTATTTTACTATAAACCAGTTGTTTAATAAATTTTCTTTGTTGTAACGCATTGTTTCTCCTGTGGAGTGGTCTATTACATTTTTTCCGGCGGCCATCGCTATGGCTTGTCCGGCGGCGGTGTCCCACTCCATTGTGGGGGCAAAGCGAGGGTAAATATCGGCACTTCCTTCGGCAACCAAACAGATTTTCAACGAACTGCCCATAGATACCATTTCAACCTCACCGTATTGCTGACGAAGCTCCGCAACAAATTCCTCGGTTTCGGGACTCATATGCGAGCGACTACCCACCAGTCGAATGGTGGATTTCGGATTTCGGATTTCGGAACGTTGAGGAATTTTTACAGCATTTATTTGGTCTGCCGCTGTAACGATGTTTTCTGCTTTGAATGCGCCTTCTTCGCTGGAACCGTAGTAAAGTACATTTTTTACGGGCACATAAATAACGCCCAAAACGGGTAACCCATTCTGAATAAGGGCGATATTTACGGTAAACTCTCCGTTGCGTTTAATAAATTCTTTAGTGCCGTCCAGTGGGTCTACTATCCAAAGGTACTCCCAGTTTTTGCGCTCTTTGTAAGGGATGTCCTTGCCTTCTTCGCTCAACACGGGAATTTGGGTTTTGTCCAATTCTTCCTTTATGGCCAAATGCGCCATTTTATCGGCTACGGTAAGGGGCGAATTATCGGATTTTATTTCTACCTCAAAATCGGGGCGGTTATATACTTCGCGAATTTTTACTCCGCCGTTTATGGCTGCCACAATGGCTTGGCGGGTGAGGGTGTTTATTGAGGTTGGTGATGCCGTTTTTTCTTGCTTTTGCATACGCAAAGCTAATTAATTACCCCGAGATTACAGAAATGGGATGAGCTTTACCAAAGTTTTAAACTTTGGTAAAGCTGCGACAGGCTTTAATGCTCAAAAGTTCAGTATGCTTTTGCTAGGCAATTCGGGAGGAATGTTTAGTTTCTCGTTTGACACCCTAATCATATTCAGGGTAAGTTTTCTTAACCATTTTCGGGTTTGTATCTACCTTGCTTAACAACTAAATTTTTCCAATTTTCACCGTTTCGTCTAGCTCCTGTAGTAGTTCCGTTTTTTTCTAAGTCTGAAAAAACATCATACGCAAATTTGCCGTGACCGTCAATCGGAGAATGCATAAAAATTAAACCAGCAGTAAACTTGTCGTCATCTGTCTGAATTTGGCCTGCAGTGTAAAGTTCGTAAACTCGATTTGCTCTAATGCTATCTCTTTCTTTAATAAATTTCCCTTTTTTGTTATTAAACACAATATGAATAAAACCTTTTTTTCTGTCGGTTTGGTCTGTGTTTTCAATATATTTCATTTCAGATGTTACTTCCATTTGCTTCGTTGGAATTGGAGAAACAGAAAGATACTTTGCCTTACAGGAGAAAAAGCAAACTGCAATGAGAGAAAAAACTAAAGTTTTACTTTTTCGACACATATTTCTTGGTGGTAACGTAAATCGAGTAGGTTCCAAAATCAAGTTTATGCCATTCGCCTTGGCTGCTTGTTCTACTATAACTTGTCCCTTTGCAAATTAAAATTCCGCCGTACCATAGTGATACTTTTTCTTTTTGCTGAGATGTTGGTAGAAATTCAATTGAAACCACTATTCGCCCTTTTAGCCAAATGTTATATTCATCAAGGTCAACTTCCATCCAACCGTTTGAAATGCTCCTTTTTACAAAAATTTCTTTTTCAAAAACTCTGTCGGAAGGGCTAATGCCGTCAAAATTGTAAAAGTTTATTCTAAAGTTCGCCGTATCTGTTTTCACTCCTTTTAGATAAATGTGAAACGAAGTGATTTTTGTCAATACACTGTCCAAATCGATTTGTTGAGCACACTCCACTGCATCAAATAATGTGTCATTTTGCACAACACCCATAGCCCCCGGAAGATTTCTTGAAAGTCCCATTTTCTTTTGCTTCCATTTTCCATTTGCTTTAACCATTACTTCAGGTAATTCTAGTGTTTTTTGTTTTAATTTGATTGAATCAGGTGATTCGGCGAACAGTTGTTTTATTGCAATGGTAAATGAATGGTAACCAACAAATGAGAAGGTGAGGGAGTCGTTGGTTTTATCTTTTGGAATTAATATCTTAAATGCGCCTGTTTCATTAGATACCGTGCCAATATTTTTTTTCTTAATCCCAATATTCACAAATGGCATTGGTTCTTTAGTCGCTGCGTCAAAAACACGTGAAGAAATTATATTCTGCCCTTTTACATTCAAAAAAATGAGCAACAAGCAAATCGTTGGGGTAATCTTTTTCGTAATTGTAACTATCTTCATAAGCTTACATTTGGCAAGTAACTCTTGTAAACGCAAGATTTTCAATTTCATTTTTTGACGTGCCTTATTCCTTTGATAATCTTTGTGCTTTACAATAAAATATAAATTTTCAGGATTACTTAGTGAGTTCAAATTTGCGTATGTACAATGCTTGTTGTCTTTCTATGTGAATCCGTTACAAACCATCGACTAAAACCTTCCAATAGCCTGTAGTGCTTCCTTTTCTTTCAATCAGCCTTTGTTCTTTCAGGGCGTTTACGTGTTTTTGTACCGCCGACTCGTTGATACCCAGCTTTGCTGACAAGTCTTTTCTTGATATTTTCGGATTATCGATAATGTGCTGCAAAATTTCTTTTTGTCTCTCGGTTAAACTTTGTACTTGACCACCCACTTGACCACCCACTTGACCACCCACTTGACCACCCACTTGACCACCTACTTGACCACCTGTCTCAATTGCCTTAGGGAAAATCATTCGTAGAAAATTGTCCGAAAAAACAAAACACTGTTTGCCATAACTCTCTAAAATTCTCGGAATTCCGGAGCCAAGATGCTCTACCATTCCCAAATCTTTGAAAATTCTCATCAATTCTTTGTTTCTAGGGACAGAAATTCCTTCAAAAAACTCTTCTTGATTCATTGATTCGGGCAACCCTCCTATGGAAGTTATTTCAATTCTGTCATCGAATAACTCAAATTTTGGAGGCACTTCATTGGTGTAATCATTATGAACAATAGCATTAATTACGGCCTCTCTCAAGGCCACCGAGTCCCATAGTTGAAGGTTTTGCCGTTCTTTAGATGTAATTTCTGTAAGGGTTTTGTTTTCCAATTCCAACTTATCTAATACTTGTTTTGCTGCCTTAATTAGAGAACAATAACCATACTCATTATTTTCAACAAGATTAACCCGATTTTTCCCCTCATATTTTGCAACTTTGATAGATGTTCCATTAGTATCGGCTAAGAGATAGGCAACATAGTTAAACAGCCCGTCTTCGTTTAGCAATTCGAGATTTTGGGCAAATTTTGAATTCAGTTTTGTATTTGAAGCTTCATAGTAAATCTTCAACTGCTCAAAAGTTAAATCTTGGCGGCTAGACTTTATTTTTCTGATGGTTGTACGTGTACGTTTGGAGAACAACTGCTCAATCATTTTTTGGGGCATTGGTTCAGCTGCTGAGCCTACACGAATAAAACAGCCTTTCTCTGACATTCCGTATTTTTTGATGAAATAGGGCTTCTCCGAGCCACTGGCAACAATTATTCGAATAATATTTCTTCCTTCTCTTTGTTCCGCTACCACATCAAACAAGCCTAAGCAAGAAGGCGAAATATTATTTTTCAAACGATCCTTAATCTTCAATTGGTCTCCATCTGAATCAACAATTCCTAAAATTTGGCCCGTATTGCTGATGCCGATAAACAACTGTCCTCCCTCTCTGTAGTTCAAAAAGGCAACTACCTCCTTTTCCAAAGAGTCATTTAATTTCTGTTTGTATTCTATCCGATTTGTCTCCAACATTTTTAATAACTTCTCTCCCTACAACCCATACACCCAACTCAGAATGGCAATGCACATTACCATATAGAGCAGGGATAGGCCCCAACCTACTTTTACGTAGTCTTTAAATTTGTAGCCGCCGGGGCCGTAAACCATCAGATTGGTTTGGTAGCCGTAGGGGGTCATAAACTCTGCCGAGCCGGCAAAGGCAATGGCCAATACAAATGGCGTAACGTTTTCTACGCCCATACTTTGGCAAGCGGCAATGGTAACAGGAAAGGCAATAGCCACAGCCGCTTTGTTGCTTACTAGCATAGCCAATACGTTGGTAAGCAGGTACACCGCTGCCAAGGCAGCCACGGGGCTGTTTAGTGGTTTTATTACCGAGAGCATTCCAGAGGCAATAAGCTCGTCTAGTCCGCTGTTCGACATTGATTTACCTAATGCCAGTGCAAAAACAAGAATGAGATACAGTTCGAGGTCGAAGCTTTTTTTGAGGTCGGTAAAGCGTATCATTCGGGCTGCTGCCAGTATGCCGAGCAAAAGGAGCAACCCCTCGAACAGAGAGGTAAACCCAATGGCAGCCGAAGTAAACACCGCCACCAATCCGCCAAAGAGCAAAGCACCTTTCCACGGTTGAAGTCGCTGAATTTGTTTGAGTTGCGAAATCACAAAAAAGTCTTGTTGTTCTTCAGCGCGGATGGTAAAATCTTTTCCGGTGGTGAGCAGCAGTAAATCGCCCGCTACGAGTATCACCTCGCCTATTTTTCCTGTAAGCCGGCTTCCGTCGCGATTTATGGCTACAATGGCGGCATCGTAATTTCCGCGGAAATTGGTGTTTCTTACTCGCTTGCCAATCAAAGAAGATTGTGCAGAAATAACCACCTCTACCACTTGTATATTTTCTTGCCCCAGTTGGCTGTATTTGGGCAGAATCATATCAGAATTTTTGCCCAGCAAGTCAATAATGGTAGAGGTGTCTCCGGCAAAAATCAGCGCATCGTCGTCTTCTATAATTTCTTTAGGTCCAACGGGAATTATGCGCTCTTCGCCCCGCTGAATTTCTACTAAAAACAGTCCCTTCAGGTTTCTCAATCCGGCCTCTTCTACTGATTTGCCAATGTAGCCCGAGTTAGTCGGAATTTTGGTTTCTACCAAGTATTCGCGCGATTGGTCTTTAAAATTAGCGAGGGCATCGCGGCGATCGGGCAAGAGGCGCAAACCCAGCAGGATGATGTATCCGACTCCTAAAAGTGCCACGGGTAATCCCACAATGGTAAAATCGAAAAATCCGAATCCGGGGTGTCCGGTTTCTTGCAAAAACCCGTTTACAATCAGGTTGGTAGAAGTGCCTACCAGGGTAATGGTTCCTCCCAACAGTGCCGCATACGACAAGGGGAGCAGCACTTTTGAGGGAGAAATCCCCTTTTTTCTGGCCCATTCGTAGGTGTGAGGAATAAGGATGGCCACCAGTGGGGTGTTGTTTACAAATCCGGAAACGGAAGCCACAGAGCCTGTGAGCCTCAACATAAATCGTTTATAAGAAAGTGCAGGATTAAAAATACCGCTCAGTAAGGTGTCCAATGCTCCGGAGCGCTGAATAATATCGCTGAGAATGAGCAGTAAAATAACCACAGCTATTTGCTCGTTGGCAAACCCCGACATCACATCGGGCGTGGCAATAACTCCCGAAAAGAGCAGAATGAGAATGACAATAAAAAACGCCATCACGGCTTTTACCACGTCGAAATACAGCAGCACAATCAAAAGCAGTACTGTCAGCGTTACGATGATGGCAGGAATCGTCATTCGATGAAATTAATAAGCTCCTCCTGCAGAACCCGTTACTTCAATAGGATGCCAAGTGGTTTTGGTTTCCTGAAAATCCATAATACTGTATGGCGAGTCGTGCTCGGAAGAGAACCAGTCTTTGGAGTTTTTTACAAATACTCGCTTGAGATTTTCAACTGCTTTTAGCTGTATTTCTGCTAATTCTTTCCCCTCGGTATTGAGTGCGTAAAGGGCATTTACATCCATATGCGAGGCAAAGTGTACATTTAGTTCTTTGCGGTTTCCGGTGAGGATGTTTACCACACCGCCTGGCACATCCGAGCTGTTTAGCACTTCTGCAAAAGTTACGGCACAAAGCGGTTTGCTCTCGGAGGCTAAAACCACCACGGTATTGCCTCCGGCAATAATCGGAGCAATGGCGGTTACCAAGCCCAGCAAGGAAGAACCTTCGGGGGCTAAAACGGCTACTACGCCCATCGACTCGGGAGCAGAAAAATTGAAATAAGGAACCGAAACGGGGTTAACAGAGCTAAACAACTGGGAATATTTATCGCACCAGCCGGAAAAATAGATTAATCTGTCGATAGAAGCCTCTACCTCACGAATGGCGGTTTGCTCTGTAGCGCCTTGTTTGCGCAATTCTTCCACAAACTGCGCCTTTCTGCCTTCTAGCATTTCGCCGATGCGGTAGAGAATTTGCGAACGGTTAAATCCGCTTCTTGTGCTCCAGCCATCAAATGCTCCACGTGCCGCCACTACGGCATTTCTAAAATCTTTACGCGACGACAGGCAAATGTTTCCCAACGGGGTTTTACCGTTTTTCGGGGTGTAATACCTCCCTGATTCAGTGCGGGGAAACTTGCCGTCGATATAGATTTTGTATGTTTTTAAAATTTCCACTCTTTTCATCGTGTTTTTATTTTTTTACCCTAGGGGCTATTGTTGGTTTGTTGTGTGGTGTTTTTACAGAAAATTTGTGTTCTCGATACGTCCCACATCTGCGGGGCACTCGAACAGACAAATTTTCTTACAGATACACAACTGGTCATTTTATTTTTCCTTGTAAACTACGGTTAAACCTCACAAACTCAAATACGCTGAAAGTCCGTGAAGCCCTCCCTCTCGGCCAAAGCCACTTTCTTTGTAGCCGCCAAAGGGAGACGTAGGGTCGAACTTGTTAAATGTGTTTGCCCAAACTACTCCTGCCCGCATTTGCGAGGTGAGGTTAAAGATTTTCGAGCCTTTTTCTGTCCATACCCCTGCTGAAAGGCCATAAGGTGTATTGTTAGCTTTTTCTATTACTTCCTGAATAGTTCTAAATGATTGAACCGCTAACACCGGCCCAAAAATTTCTTCCTGCGAAATTCTGTGCGACTGTGAAACTCCGGTAAATAAAGTCGGTCTGCACCAAAATCCTTTAGCTGGTAAATCGCAAGAGGATTGGAAAATGTCTGCGCCTTCTTTTTTCCCAATCTCTATGTACTTCTTGATGGTTTGTAGCTGTTCTTTGGAGTTGATGGCACCAATATCGGTGTTTTTGTCCATTGGGTCGCCTACGCGTAGCGCGGCTATTCGGTCTTTTAGCAATCGAAGCACTTTTTCGTACACCGATTCTTGCACAAAAAGGCGCGAGCCTGCACAGCAAACGTGCCCCTGATTAAAGTATATGCCATTTATGATGCCTTCTACTGCTTGGTCGAGGGCGGCGTCTTCAAATATGATGTTGGCGGCTTTTCCTCCCAGTTCGAGGGTTACTTTTTTATGGGTTCCTGCCACGCTTCGCTGAATGAGCTTACCCACGTTGGTAGAGCCTGTAAAGGCCACCTTCTTTACATCCGAATGATTTACCAAAGCGGCACCCGTAGCTCCTGCTCCGGTTATAATGTTAACCACGCCGGGAGGCAAATCGGCATCGCGGATTACTTCGGCCAGTTTAAGGGCGGTAAGCGGTGTGGTTTCGGCGGGTTTTAACACTACGGTATTGCCACAGGCCAAGGCGGGGGCAATTTTCCACGCTGCCATCAGCAAGGGGAAGTTCCACGGAATAATTTGCCCGGCAACACCCAGCGACTTAGGGTTTCTGTTGGGAAAGGCATACTCCAACTTATCGGCCCAACCGGCATAATAGAAAAAATGGTTGGCTGCCAGTGGCACGTCAATATCTCTGGATTCGCGGATGGGTTTGCCGCCGTCCATCGTTTCGATAATGGCAAACTCTCGGGCACGCTCCTGAATGATTCGGGCTATACGGTAGATGTATTTGGTGCGCTCTGATGCGGGCATTTTTTTCCACGTTTTATCGTAGGCGTTTCGGGCTGCAACCACAGCGCTGTCCACATCTTTTTCGCTGGCTTCGGCCACTTCTGCCAGCTTTTGCTCGTTGGCAGGGTTTATAGTGGCAAAATATTTTCCCGATTTGGGCTTAACGAATTTTCCGTTGATGAAAAGCTCGTATTTGCTGTCGATTTTAGCTGCCGATGCACTTTCCGGAGCGGGAGAAAAATTCCATCCTTTTTCCGAAACGGAGGGTACTGTTTTCTTTTTGGCCATAGTATTTTAATCTTTTGAAAAGTAATCTTTTGATTGGTAATTGCCTGTGGCTTGTTTTACCAACTGCATTAATAAATCGTTGGCAAGGCTGCTGGCGCCAAATCTAAACCAATGATTATTCAACCATTTTTCGCCGAGCACTTCTTTTACCATTATCAGGTTGTGCAGGGCGGTTTTGGTGTTGGAAATTCCTCCTGCGGGTTTCATCCCTATCATTATGCCTGTGTCGTAGTAGTAGTCGCGGATGGCATACAGCATAGTAAGGGTAAACTGAAGGGTGGCGGCGGGTTTAATTTTTCCGGTGCTGGTTTTTATGAAATCTGCCCCTGCGTAAATGGCTATATCGCTTGCCCTGCGAACTTGGTCGAGGTTGTCGAGTTCGCCGGTTTCCAGAATAACTTTCAGGCGGGCATTGCCACAGGCTTCTTTCACGGCAGCAATTTCGTCGAAAACAAAGTTGTACTCTCCTGCTAGAAATTTACCCCGTGAGATAACCATATCCACCTCGTCGGCTCCGGCATCTACTGCCAGCTTGGTGTCGGCAAGTTTTACTTCGCGGTTCGATTGCCCTGCGGGAAATGCCGTGGCTACGGCGGCTACTTTTACCCCACTTTCGGCAAGTTCTTTTTTGGCAAGCCCAACAAAATTGGGGTACACACACACAGCGGCCACAGTGGGCAAATTGGGTTGAGCATCGTGCAAGTGGTGTGCCTTGTAGCACATTTGCCGCACTTTCCCTTCGGTATCGGCGCCTTCCAGTGTGGTAAGGTCTATCATATTGATGGCCATTTTAATGCCTTCAATTTTCGAATCGGCCTTTATGCTTCGTGAAGTAATGCGGGCGATTCTGTCGTTTATTCCCGCCAAATCCACCTTAGGACTGAGGCGAAAATCGGGTATATTTTTAACTGTTTTTACCATAGTATCGGTTAGAAGGTATCAAATATAAGGAAGTTGTGGGAGAGTGGGGAAAATAGCAATTATTCCTCTAACTTTTTTAACTTCGAACAACGTTAAGTACTAAAACATTTATTAGGAAACATTATATAAAAACCTGTGTGGCCAATCTAACTACTATAAAAAATGGCCTATATGCCTAAAGAGAATGAGGAAGAGGGGTAAATCTTACCCAGATGCCAAAACAATAGATTACTTCACTATGTATAAGTGTGAAAAAAACTGCAATAAAGGAATATAAATTCAATGAAAGTAGCCTAACTTGGGAAGAAATTTAATTTTAGTTATGAAAAAACACGCTCGATTATCTCTTTTTGTTGGGATTCTCCTTTCTCTAATTCCAATGTACGAGATTCTGTCGTGGATTTATTTGTGGCATCAACACCCCGAACTATCCCACATAGAAAAGGTAGCGAAGTTTAAAGCCGAGTACGCTGTGTTTAATTTTTCTCGGGTTGTTGCCGGCTTGCTACTTATCCTGCTTGGGCTATTGGGGACCGGACTTATTTTCGTAAATGTTATTTACACCTTTTATTCAAATGGATTGTTTATCAGAATTTTAAAAATAATAGTGTTGGCATTGGCTGCTATTTTTACAACTTGCGCTATGTGGAGTATGATGTAGGGGTTAATTGATTGGTTTCGTCCCGAAAATATTTTCCCTTACCCATAGCGGGGCATCCTTAATTCATACGAGTTGAAAGTTCTCCATAAAATCTTACCTTTGCATCTATGCCCCAAAACAATATACACCCCACGTTAGATAAGCTGCTAAGCAGAAACGACAAAGAAACTTTGCTAAACCAAAAAGGAATCGCTCTTTGGTTCACGGGGTTTTCGGGTTCGGGGAAAACCACACTTGCCATTCATATAGAGCAGAAACTGCACAATTTGGGCATCTTAACCCAAGTGTTGGATGGCGACAATGTGCGCGCCGGACTAAACAATAATCTAGGATTTTCGCCAAGAGACAGAACCGAAAATATTCGCCGAATAGCCGAAGTAAATAAGCTTTTTGTAAACTGCGGACTGGTATGTATCAACTGTTTTGTAAGCCCAACGAAAAAAATTAGAGACACTGCCCGAGAAATTATTGGCACCAATGATTTTGTAGAGATATATGTAAATGCCTCACTGGAGGCTTGTGAAGAACGCGATGTGAAAGGATTGTACAAAAAAGCCCGAGCCGGAGAAATTCAGGATTTTACTGGAATTAACGCTCCCTTTGAAGCGCCTCAGAATCCGGAAATTGAGGTGAAAACCGACAAAATGAGTATTGATGAATGCGTAGATTTTATCTTTACGCAGATTATAGACCGAATCAAAAAATAATTATGCAATCGTATCAGCTCACGCACCTAAAAGACTTAGAGGCCGAAAGTATTTTTGTGCTAAGGGAAGTGGCCGCTCAATTTGAGAATCCTGCTCTGCTTTTTTCGGGTGGAAAAGACAGTGTTGTTTGTTTTCATTTGGCGCGCAAGGCCTTTTGGCCGGCAAAAGTTCCTTTCACCTTGGTGCACGTAGATACGGGGCACAATTTTGAAGAAACATTGCATTTTAGAGACCAATTGATTTCGAAATACGGAGTAAACCTAGTAATTGGCAGTGTGCAGCAGAGTATTGACGAAGGAAGAGCAACCGAAGAAAAGGGCTACAACGCCAGCCGAAATGCGCTGCAAACGGTAACTCTGCTCGACACCATTGAGAAATACAAGTTTGATGCCGCCATTGGCGGTGCCAGAAGAGACGAAGAAAAAGCCAGAGCCAAAGAGCGCTTCTTCAGTCACCGCGATGAATTTGGCCAATGGGATCCGAAAAACCAACGCCCCGAACTTTGGAACTTGTTTAACGGAAAGAAAAATGTGGGTGAGCATTTTCGGGTTTTCCCCATCAGCAACTGGACAGAAATGGACGTGTGGCAATATATCCTTTCCGAAAACATTGACATCCCTTCTATTTACTTTACGCACGAAAGAGACTGTTTTGTGCGCGATGGGGTTATTTATGCGCATAGCGATTTTATGATGCTAAAGCCCGAAGAGAAAATAGAAAAAATGCAAGTTCGTTTCCGCACCATAGGAGATATGACGTGTACCGGAGCGGTGCTTTCTAAAGCAACAACCCTAGAAGAAATAGTGCAGGAAGTCGCCTCTAGCCGAGTTACCGAACGCGGAAGCCGAATAGATGATAAACGCTCCGATGCCGCTATGGAAGACCGTAAAAAACAGGGGTATTTTTAATTTCGAAACTCGAATTTCGAATTTAAATCTGACTGAATGACTAAGGATGAATTAAAAAACCGGACTAAAAAGTTTGCTTTAGATGTTATTATACTCAATAATAAGATTGCCGATGATAGGGCTAATTTGTTTGCAAATAGTATCCTTTTAAAACAATTAATTCGTTCGGCAACATCCGTAGGGGCAAACCATAGAGCATCTTTAAGGGCTAAATCAAAAGCAGATTTTGCTTACAAAATAAATATTGTAGAGGAAGAAGCTGATGAATCGTGCTTTTGGTTAGAGTTATTAATCGAAACCAATCCGAATCATAAAAAAGCGATAGAACCTATACTTAACGAAGCGAAAGAATTAACAGCTATTTTTACCGCAACAGGCAAAACAATGAAACAAAATTCGAAATCCGAAATTCGAGTTTCGAAATAATTCTCAAAATCCCAAATCTCAAAATCAATATGGATTCAACAATAGACTCACAGGCATACTTGGAAATGGATTTACTCCGCTTTACCACTGCGGGGAGTGTAGATGATGGCAAAAGTACCCTGATTGGCAGGTTGCTATACGACAGCAAGTCCATCTTCGAAGACCAAATGGAAGCCATAGAACACGCCAGTGCTAAAAAGGGAGAAGAGCACGTAAATTTGGCTTTGCTTACCGATGGGCTAAGAGCCGAGCGCGAGCAAGGCATCACCATTGATGTGGCTTACCGCTATTTTGCCACGCCTAAGCGCAAGTTCATTATTGCCGATACTCCCGGGCACATTCAGTACACCCGAAATATGGTTACCGGAGCTTCTACGGCAAACCTGGCGATTATATTGGTAGACGCTCGAAAAGGTATCGTGGAGCAGACTTGCCGCCATTCGTTTATAGCTTCATTACTACAAATACCTCATATTGTGTATTGTATAAACAAAATGGACTTAGTGGATTACAGCGAAGAGCGATTCAATGAAATTAAAAAAGACTTGGAAGCATTCAGTTCAAAATTGGATGTGAAAGATATACACTACATTCCCGTGTCTGCCCTTTTGGGCGATAATGTGGTAGACAGATCCGGAAAAATGGATTGGTACAAAGGTTCTACACTACTACACGCATTGGAAAACGTACATATTTCAGGCGACATCAATCATATAGACACACGTTTTCCGGTTCAGTATGTGATTCGTCCGCAATCAACAGAATACCACGATTTTAGAGGGTATGCCGGAAGAATCTCCAGTGGTATAATCCGAAAGGGAGAGGATATAACTGTATTCCCGTCCGGACTTACCAGTAAGATTAAATCCATAGAAACAATGGACGGGCCGCTAGACGAGGCATTTGCTCCAATGTCGGTTACGCTTACACTGGAAGACGAAATAGACATAAGCAGAGGAGATATGATTGTGCGCACCGCAAACACGCCCGAACCTTCTCAAGATATTGAGGCGATGATATGCTGGTTAAGTCCAAAAGCACTTCAGGTAAATGGTAAATATGCCCTGAAACACACTTCAAAAGACGTGCGTTGCGTGGTAAAGGAAGTAGTTTATAAAATGGACATAAACAACATTCGCCGAATGGAAGATGACAAAAACATCGGGATGAATGATATTGGTAAAATTAAACTGCGCACTACAGCTCCCATTATGATAGACAAGTATCACCGCAATAGGTTTACCGGAAGCTTGATTCTTATAGACGAGGGCACCCACGAAACAGTAGGGGCAGGAATGATTGTGTGAATTACTGAGAAAAGGCAAAAAAAGAGTCGTTACGGCTCTTTTTTTTTAAATCCAATTTTTATTTTGAAGCTTGTTGAGAGCCTTTCTGAATGGCCTCATACTCTTCCATCGATAAGTCTTTTAGATAAATTTTTGTAAAATCGTAGTAGCTCATGGGGTTATCGTGGAAACCTCTAACATTTGAGTAGTACATTTTGTAGTTTTCACCATACCATAGCACTATCAATGGAGCGTCAAGCATCATTTGTCTCTCAGCAAGAGATAATAGACGCAGCCTTTCATTCTCGTCTAAAGTCATTTCGGCTTTAACGTACAGTGAATCAAAAATTGGATTTTTGTATCTTGATATATTTGGATAAGAAGGTTTGTCCAACGTCTCAGGAATATCGCCCCCGTAAAAAAGTCTTAAGAAAGTAGCAGGAGAAGGGTAGTCTGCTGTCCAGGAACTTCTGTAAAATTCAGATCGACCATAGCTTGCGCTTTCAATTTTTTCTTTTAAGGGCACAGTAACAATTTCGACATTCACATTGAGGTTGTTGAACAATTGTTGTTGAATTTCTGAGGCTACTCTTGAATAGGTAGCTCCACCTGAATTGATTTCCAAATGAACCTGAGGGAATCCCTTACCATCAGCATATCCGGCTTCAGCCAAAAGCTTTCTGGCAAGTTCGGGATTGTACTCGTAAGAAGGAATAGTGTCGAAATTATAGTTTTTAAAGGATCGTATTTTTGGAGTAATTCCGTAGTTGCCCGGTGTACCCTGACCATTTAATATGTCATCCAGTATTTTTTGTCTATTAACAGCGTGACAGAACGCCTTTCTTACAAGAGCGTTGTCAAACGGGGGTCTTGTTAAGTTAAACTCGTAAAATTGACTCACCATTTCTTGTTCTCTTAATAAAACTTTTTTAGGAGGCTTGGAAGAGAAATTGGTAAGGTCTTCTTTTACCACCTCGGTTACTTTAGAGCTGGGAAGCCCGTATATAAGAGAGATGTTTTCTTTTCTAAACTCTTCTAATTCAGCTAATTTAGTAGGAATGAAATTAAAAACAATAGAGTCAAGATAAGGATATGCATTTCCGTTCTCATCACTCAAATAGTAATTGGGATTGTATACCAAAATAAAACGGTCGTTTTTATCTGAATTTTCGGTTATTCTGAAAGGACCTGTCCCAACAGTTAAATTCGAACCGTGTTTATCGTAAGCTTCTCTTGGGAAAACAGCACAGTACGGCCCTGCCAATATTTGTATAAATGAAGCGCTTGGCTGAATTAATTTTATTTTAAGTGTTTTATTGTCAACTACTTTTATACCACTTACAGAGTTTGATTTCCCATCAAAGAAATCATCGGCTCCTTCAACAACATTCTTAAAGGTACTTTTGTAGTAGACGTTGTCAGGGGTGTTTGAGCATAACAATTCAAAGGCAAATTTAAAATCTTCAGATGTAACTATTCGGCCTTTTCCTCCCGAAAAACAAGCATCATCGTGAAACTTTGCGTTATCTCTAAGTACAAAGGTATATTCGGTTTGCGAGTCATCTAAAGACCATTTTTCAGCCAACGCAGGAACGACTTCTAAGTTCTTTACGTCAAATTTCACAAGTCCTTCATACACCTGACTGACAATGTGCCAAGTTGTAACATCTACAACATGTTGGGGGAATAACGTTTGATGACTTTCGCTTTCTGCTACTTGAAAGGTTCCGCCGTACACAGCCTTATCTCCTTTAGCAATTCTTTTTTTCGAGGAACTTCCGTCACCACCTGTACAACCCATAAATACCAGCGGCAATCCAAACAAAAGATACTTTAATCGATTCATATTGTTTTATTCAAAAAAATAAACGTATTACAACTTGATAACGCTACTAAATGCGTATAGTTCCACAAGATTAAATAATCTTTCTGAAATTACAAAGAATATTTCAAGTTGTTGAAATATTTATCTCTTCTAACTGTCCGTTTGTCGACAAAAAAAAAAGAATCGTAGAATAAAAAACGAGTAAAAAACACGTAATTAATTTTGAATTGTTGAAAAATGCCTTTATACTTGCGTTCTGAATTGCAATTTTAGATTTTATACTGCATGAAAACAACACTATTAGCTGGTTTATTAATGATTGGAACTGCCTTGAACTCAGTTGCTCAAGGGGAATCTATCATTGTGCTAGAAGGCCACTATCAAGGTAAAAATATTTATGTTCAGAATCCTTTTGCTGGCTCGGGTATTGGATTTTGTACTATAAAAGTTACTGTGAATGAGGATGTGACTTCTGATGAAATAAATTCTAGCGCATACGAAGTTGATCTTACGCAACACAACCTAAAAATGGGTGATGCTCTTACTATCAAAATATATCACAAACTTGATTGCGGGCCTAAGGTTCTGAATCCTGAAGTATTAAGACCAAAGAGTACATTCGAGACTATCTCTATTAATGTGGGAAGCGATAGAGTTCTCACTTGGAAAACAAAAGGCGAACAAGGAAAGCTTACCTATATTGTAGAGCAATACAGATGGAACAAATGGATTAAGGTTGGCGAAGTTGATGGTGTAGGCACCGCAGAGGAGAATTCATACAAATTTGAGGTGACGGCGCATTCGGGCGAAAACAAATTTAGAGTTAAGCAGGTTGATTACACTGGTCAGCCAAGAATGTCACCAACAGCTAAATTTGCCGATCCAAGTGCTGCTGAAGTGACTTTCACTCCTCTGAAAGTTAAAGATGTTTTAGAGTTTTCAGCGCCTACCATGTTTGAGATTTTTGATTCGTATGGAAACATCGTTAAGAAAGGTTTTGGTCAGAAGGTTGATTGTGTGAACCTGAGGCCTGGATTCTATTATCTGAACTATGACAATAAGAACGATAAGTTTACTAAAAAATAATTTCACAATAAAGTTAATATAAAGCCTCGCCAATTGGCGAGGCTTTTTTATTTTTACACCATGCGAAAAATTGAACATTTAGGAATTGCAGTAAAGGATATTCATGCTGCAAACAAACTTTATACAACACTTCTTAACACAGAGCCTTACAAGCAGGAATTAGTAGAGAGCGAAGGAGTCATTACGTCATTCTTTATGTGTGGAGATTCAAAGATAGAATTGCTTCAAGCAACGGGTTCTGAAAGTCCAATAGCCAAGTTTATTGAGAAAAGGGGTGAAGGGATACATCATATAGCTTTTGATGTAGATGATATTGAAAAAGAAATAAGAAGGTTACAGAAAGAAGGCTTTCAATTAATACATCAAACCCCGAAAGACGGGGCAGATAATAAGCTTATAGCCTTTTTGCATCCAAAATCGTCTAATGGTGTTCTAGTTGAGCTATGCCAAGAGAAACTGTAGCTCTTTTTGTATGAGAATCTCTAGAGTTCCCTTAAGATGAAAAGATTTTATACCAACGCTTGAGGCACCATTTACATGTTGAATACTATCATCGATGAATAAGGTTTTATTGGCCATTAATTTATTTTCTTCTAATATCGATAAGAAGGCTTCGGCATTGGGTTTTCTTTTTTTGCACAGATGAGAATAATAGGTTTTATCAAACAAAGCGTCAAAGTCAAGACCTTTACTGTAGTTGTGGTAAAATTTATTAAACTTCTGGTAATGAGTTTCATTGGTGTTGCTAAATAGGTAAACAGAATAGTTTTGCCTCAGTTCAGTCACTATATCTATAGCTTTTGAATTGAAATCGAGTAACATTTTGTTCCATGCCTCAATTAATAAATTTTTAGATAGGGATTTATTCCCTAAACGATTGAGTTCTTCAAAAAAAATGTCTTCTGAAATTTCTCCGGTTTCAAATTTATCAAAAAGACCAATTTGCCCTGCTTGTGAATAAAGCACATCAAATTCGGTAAACCCTAAATCGAAAAACGCCTTTGTAGTAGCATGATAATCCAGATTTAAAATAACTCCACCCAGATCCAAAATTATTGCTTCAATTTCTGTTTTGTGTGTCATAGTATTACAAGAATTTTTCAAATGTACATTTGGATTTTGGAAATTACATTAGAAAAGATACATTTGCAATCCCTAAATTCGGTAACAAATTCGGGCTCTTAGCTCAGTAGGTTAGAGCATCTGACTCATAATCAGAGGGTGGCAGGTTCGAGCCCTGCAGGGCCCACAAAGCTTCGCAAATTTGCGGAGCTTTTTTTATTTGTTGAAAATTGTAAATGAAAAGCCCCACTCACGTTATTGAGTGGGGCTTTTTAGCTAAATGTTGAAAGCGATTTAAACTTTAGCCATTTCGTTTTTAAGTCCTTCTGATTTTGTTAACTCCATTTTAATATAACCGACTAATATTTTTGCTTTGGCAAGAATTGGAATTTTATTGTCATCATCGGTTATCCAAACATTTAAATCCTCTTCGCTTTTAAAAATCCGTCCCTTTTGCACCACAGGCCTGAATTTAATACAACGGTATTTCCCGGTCCGTGTTTTTATGGTTTCTTTACCCACATATTTGATTTGAAGTGGAAACAATTCATCATCCAAAAAAGTTTCTACCGTGAAAATATCGCCCACTTTTGCGTTTGAAAAATCAATAGTTCTTGCGTAGTAAAAGGCAGAAATCATATCCTGAACAAAGGCTGGAACTTCAAATTCCTTTTGCCCTGTGTTTACTTTCTTTTTGTGTTGGTAGAAGGTATAATCCTGATTTATTTCAAAACCACCCTCGTTTACTCTCCTTACGAATAACCAAGGGAAAACCCCGTCCTTATCAATATAAGACTCGTAGCGGTCTCTCACCTTGAAGAACCAGTCAAATGCACCAAGACTTCTTCCTTCACCAACCACGTGCCACATGTCTCGTCCGTTTACTTTTTTATCGGTGGGTTTTACTGTAAGTTTTGCCTCACCGGCATCTATTGCTCCATAATGAAGCCTGTAAGTTAATACTTCTCCAGGTTCAAAAGCATTGTTTTTTTGTTTGCGAAAAACAGTTGCATCGTTTTGTTGCTGGAACACTCCTTGAGTGGCGTAGCTATTTGTGGTAGCGGAAAACGCTAATATATACATTAACTTTTTCATGGTAAATAAGTTTTAATCGCTTCATATATCTGTTCTAATATTGTGCCAATTTTTAATGTACTTTTGGTAAAACCTTTGAAATGAATAAAAAACTAGCGTTTGGTCTATTGGCATTAATTTGTTTTTTGGCTGCTGGGGCGATGTATAATATTGGTCATAGCTCGAGTCATTTGGCTGAACTTAAGAGCTTTTGGTTTTTGCCACTTCCGCTTGGAGCACTCTTGCTTTTTGCCGGAACCAAACAAAAAAACTCAAAAGATTAACCCAAAATCTAATTAAGTGTAATTATCGACTTTTAACAAATAGTATGCGACTGATTTTTATTGTGTTAAATTTTTGTTTGGTGAGTTTGTTGAATGCTCAGTTACTAGATTTTAATCATCTGTTTAAATCCAGAATGAGCATTGAATCTACAACTATACAACCTTACAATTTTGATTCGCTTTCGCTAACAAGAAATGCATACAGGGTAAGTGCATTGATTCCACTAAAGAGTAAGTTTGATGTAGGGGTTAGTTTGAAAGATTTTTTTAATAAGGATATTCTCAAAAAAGATGGATTAAAAAATTTTATAGGTAAAGTCGAACCTACCTATCATCAGTGGTTTTTAAAGTTGGATGGCGGGGTTGGAGAATACTTTAGCGAAGGTTTGGGTTACAGAAAGACCTATATGGGCTCAGTAGGGGTAAACGGAATTACTGTAAAACTTAAAAAATTGAAACTCCGAACAAGTGTGTATGGAGCAACATTAAGTACAGAAAACACTTTTGATATTAACCCATTTCCGCGAGCTAGTGCTGTATATATGCGCGCCAAAGTGAAAAATTTAAACACGATATACGCTTATGGATTGTATGCCGCCTATTTCAATGGAAGAGTTGTTGCTTCACCAGTTTTATTTGTTAATGGAAAAATAACCTCCAATCTTAATTATACATTACTACTTCCCGCTCAGGCTAAAATTACCTGGAAGGCAAGTAAAAATTGGAAACAAGATATTTTAATTCTTTCTGCCCAAGGATATCCGATGACTCATAGTGATGCGGGATCAAATCCCATTTATTATACAGAGACGGGTTTAAGATTGAGCACGCAAAGTAGAATTAGAATTAAAAAAAGGGTGAATATTTATAGCGAATTAGGTTGGCAAGGATTTTCTCAATACCATTTAAGAACCGTAGGGGAAAACACCATTTCAAAAACAGATATAAATCCTGCTTTTTTTGGGCGATTGAGAATAAGTGTGAATTTCGGCAAAGCACTTATTAGTTCCAGCTTTGCTGACTTTGATATTTAGATGCTGCTCAAAGCCTCTTGAATATGTCTTTTGCTGTCAAGCAAAGCATCAAAAATATGGACTACTTTCCCGTTTTCATCAACCATATAAGTAACTCTTCCGGGAATGAACCCCAGTATTTTTGGAACCCCAAAGAGTTTTCGTACTTTTCCCTTGCCATCACTTAATATAGAGTACGTTAGATTATGTTTTTTAGCAAATTTTTTATGTGTCTCAACACTGTCAGAGCTAATACCTAATATTTCAGTCCCCTTGGCTTTAAATAAGCCATAATTATCTCTAAATGAGCAGGCTTCAGCAGTGCATCCGGGAGTGTTATCCTTAGGGTAAAAAAATATGACTAGTTTTTTCCCACGAAACTGATCAGAAGAAACAGTTTCTCCGTGTTGATTCAAAAGAGCAAACGAAGGAATAAAATCACCAATTTTGATTTTTGTCATAACTGAATAAACCAAAAAACTACCAGAAATGTTTGGATGAAAGCTAAAAAAACTAATTTGATATGTAACTTTAAAGCCAAATTTTTAACGGCATGAGCAAGAAAATAGAATTATTGGAACAAAAGCGAAAAGAAGCCCAGATGGGTGGAGGGGAGGAAAAGATTGCGCAACAACATAAAAAAGGGAAACTGACTGCTCGCGAAAGAATAAATCTTTTTTTAGATGAAGGATCTTTTCAGGAAATAGGGGCATTTGTAACACATCGCTCCTCTAATTTTGGTTTGGATAAACAAAAATTCTTGGGTGATGGTGTAGTTACGGGTTATGGAACCGTAAACGGAAGACTTGTTTATGTTTTTTCGCAGGACTTTACCGTTTTGGGAGGCTCGTTGGCAGAGGCGCATGCTCAAAAAATTTGTCGTATAATGGATTTGGCTATGCAAAATGGTGCTCCTGTGGTAGGCATTAACGATTCCGGTGGAGCCAGAATTCAGGAGGGGGTTGTTTCGCTTGGTGGTTATGCAGATATATTTTACCGAAATACATTAGCATCCGGCGTAATTCCTCAGCTATCTGCTATAATGGGGCCTTGTGCCGGAGGAGCTGTTTATTCTCCCGCACTTACAGACTTTATATTTATGGTAGAAAATAACTCATATATGTTTGTTACCGGGCCAAATGTGGTTAAAACCGTTACAAACGAAGAGGTTACCGCAGAAGAATTAGGTGGCGCCTCTACGCACTCGGTTAAGTCGGGGGTCACCCATTTTACTAACTCAAATGGAGTAGAAACTCTTGAAAACATAAAACGATTATTAACTTATATTCCCCAAAACTGTGAAGAAGAGCCGCCTTCTTTATCTTATACTCCGGGCAATGAGAATAGGGAAAAATTAAACACCATTGTACCTGAAAATTCGAATCAACCTTACGATATTCGGGAGGTAATTAATGAAGTAATAGATGAGGATAGTTTCTTAGAAGTTCAAAAAGACTACGCAGAAAATATAGTGATTGGTTTTGCTCGCTTGGCAGGAAAATCAATCGGGATTGTGGCAAATCAACCGGCGGTGCTTGCAGGAGTGCTGGATGTAAATTGCTCTAAAAAAGCTGCAAGATTTGTCCGTTTTTGCGATTGCTTCAATATACCGCTCTTGGTTTTTGAAGACGTTCCCGGATTTTTGCCAGGAACGGATCAGGAGTGGAATGCAATCATTACCAACGGAGCAAAACTCCTCTATGCCTTTAGCGAAGCCACAGTCCCTCGTATTACTGTAATTGTTAGAAAGGCGTACGGAGGAGCTTACGATGTAATGAATTCCAAACATATAGGTGCCGACATGAATTTCGCTTGGCCAAATGCAGAAATTGCTGTTATGGGGGCAAAAGGCGCAGCAGAAATTATATTTAAGCGAGAGATTGCGGAAGCTGCTAATCCGGAGGAAAAACTCAGAGAAAAAGAATTGGAATATGCCGAATTATTTGCTAATCCTTACAATGCAGCGGCCAGAGGCTATGTCGACGAAGTAATTGTTCCGTACGAAACTAGAGCTAAATTAATACAGGCATTCACCATGCTTAAAAATAAGGTGGTGGTTTTACCCCGAAAAAAACATGGTAATATACCGCTATAGTGTTCTTTTGTTTTTACTGTTCCTGAGTATTGATTTTGCCAATGCTCAGGTTGATAGTTTAGAGAAGCTTCTACCGGTTAAAAAAGGAAGAGAAAAAGTTTATTTACTATCTGATTTATCATGGGAATATTCTTTTTCAGACCTACTTAAAGCAGAAAAATATGCTAATGAATGTTATGAAGAAGCCAAAAAGCTCAACAACGATACATTACTTAGTGAGGGGTATAATGCGCAAGGAATTGTTGCCTATAGAAGAGGTGAATTGGAAAAATCTATACAATTTAATTTAAAAGCCCTAGAAATAAGAAAACGATTAAATGATAAGTCCGGTATTGGGAGTTCCAAAAGTAAAATAGGGAATGCTTACGTGGAGTTGGCAAATTTTGACGAGGCTTTGAAATGGCAACTTGAAACTCTTGAAATTTTTGAAGAATTGGGCAATAAAAAATTAATTGGCCAAACACTCAATAACATCAGTCAAATTCATAAGTCGGTTGGTAATAACGAAAAATTTAAATTTTATGTTTTAAAGGCTCTTTCCGTTTACAAAGATTTAGAGTTTGCTTACGGAGAAGCTTCAGCCTACGGAAATTTGAGTATTTATTATCAAAGAGTTAACCAAATAGATAGTGCTTTTTTCTATGCCCATAAATCCAGTGAATTATTTGAGCAAAGCGGGGCCTTTTATGATTTAAGCAGCAGCGAGAATAACCTTGGATTTTTATATCGGTATTTTTATAAAGACAATGAAAACGGGCTAAAACATTACACCAAAGCAACCGAATTGGCAAGAGAAATTAATGATTTGCAAGGGTTGCCACAGTTTATTGTAAACATGGCGATTGTCATAGAGGATATGGGAGACTATCCACGGGCATTAAATCTTTACAACGAGGCACTTGAACTGGCTTTAGCAAATGGTCAGGACAAAATAAGAAGACAATGTTATGAAGGATTTGCCGATACTTATGAAAGCATGGGAGAATTGAAAAAGGCACTTCAATACAGGTTGATGTATATTGAATTGAATGACAGTATTTTTAATCTTGAAAAATCGAATCAAATTGCAGAGATGGAAGCCAAGTACCAGGTGGCTGAGAAGGACAAAGCTATTCTTGAAACACAAACCAAACTGCTTGAAGCCGAGAACGAAGCCCAGGAAAAGAAAATTTGGGTATATTCCTTGGGAGGACTTTCACTTTCGGTACTTCTTACAGCATTATTGCTTATACAGAGAAATAAAAGAATTGAGAAGGGAAAGCGAGACTCAGTTATTATAGCCGAGCGTGAAGCCGGAATAAAAGCCGTATTTGAAGCTACAGAAGAAGAGCGCAAACGCATAGCAAAAGATTTGCACGATGGCGTAGGTCAACAGATGAGTGGGCTGAAAATGGCCTGGCAGAATTTAAGTATTCAGCTCGAATCTTCGCAGCCTGAGCAAACCGAAACACTTAAAAAATTGACACAAATACTGGATGAAGCAGCATTGGAAGTAAGAAGTATTTCTCACCAAATGATGCCACGCTCTCTAAGTGAGTTGGGTTTGGTTCCCTCTGTCGAAGATATGCTCCAGAAAGCATTTTTGGGGTCAAAAATCCACTATAATTTCGAAAGCCACAGAGCAAACCAACGGTTTGATGAGCGTATAGAAATAGGCTTATACAGGGTTTGTCAGGAATTAATTAATAACGTGATAAAGCACTCAAGTGCTATGCGGGTGAGTGTGCAGTTATTCAGAAACAACAAACAACTTATACTAATAGTTGAAGACGATGGTGTTGGGTTCGATGTTAATAGACAAAAAGACGGTATTGGCCTGTTGAATATGTCATCTCGTTTAAATACCTTTAACGGCAGGATAAATTTTGAACCAAGCCCCGGAAGCGGCACCACCGCAACAATTAGAATACCACTATGAAACCCATAAGAGTGTTAGTTACAGACGACCACAAGCTAGTTATAGATGGGCTAAAGGCAATGATTCAGGGAATAAATGATCTCGATTTTGTTGGAGAGTGTAGCAGTGGTGTAGAAACACTTAAGTTTTTGGAGTTTATAAAAACAGATGTTGCACTTATGGATATCGATATGCCAGAAATGAATGGTATCGAAGCTACCAAAAAAATAAAGCAACTTCATCCGGAGATAAAAGTATTAATACTTACTATGCACGATGAAAAGAGCATGATTCAAAATTTGATAGAGATAGGAGCAGACGGATATATATTAAAAAATTCCGACCGTAGTGAATTAATTAAAGCCATAAAGTCGGTTTATAGTGGAGACAAATACTTTTCGGAAGATGTCATAGTAGCCTTGAGTAGAAAGGAAGTAGAGCAAGGGTCTGATTCAACAGATTTACATATGCTCACGGAAAGAGAAATAGAGATTATAAGGTTGGTTTGTGAAGGGCTTTCTAACAAAGAAATAGGAGAACACCTAGATATAAGTCACAGGACGGTTGATACCCATCGTAATAATATTCTTAAAAAAATAGAGGCAAATAATACTGCCGGTTTAATCCGGTTTGCCATGAAAAATGGGCTGATAAGCGGTTAATTCTCTATAAAGGAATTGTTTTTCATCATACCTTCACGAATGAGAATCCTATCCTTGGTAAACATTTTGGCATACCCATTTAGTGTATCATTTACCCATATGGCTTCTAATATATTACCATTATCCAACACCATTACTCCTGAACCGTTTCGAACGTTGTTTTTAAACTCCCCCTCAAACGACATTCCGTTAGACCAAACAAACTTTCCTTTCCCTTCTTTTCGGTCTTCTACCCACTCTCCTTCGTAGCTTGAGCCATCTGCACTCTTAATCGTTCCAAAGCCATGTCGTTTTCCATCAACCATATCGCCTGTATAGCCCATGTCATAGTTAATTTCAAACAAATAAGTGTCTGGGTTTTGAAGTTGTTTTATCAGCTTAAATTTTTCGGGTCGTTTTTGCAAGGCAGGATTCAAGTAGCGGGCTGTAGAAGAAAATCCCAATTGCTCTATCACAACATGAGTAACTCCTTTTTGTTGTAAATCGCTAATTAAGCTGTCGGCATCGGTAGAGTTTATATAGTTTACTACTTTTCTGTTAGCGTATAGGAAGAATAATTCCGGTTTTCTGCACACAATTATAGCATCTTTTGGTAAGGTAGCCTTGGCATATTTTGCCAATTCGAAATAACGGGCATAATTTGGGTGTAGTTGATTTTTTGCTGCAGTTTCCAGATATTTTATTCCATCTTTCTGAAAAGGGATTATTGCTAGAAACCCGAACGGTAAAATAGTACATCGAATAGTTTGACTAAGGTTTATTTTTCTGGCAAGCCATTCTGCTCCGGCATATATAGGCAACACCAGTAAAAGCATTAAAAATGGAATTATGGGCAGCATAAAACGAGTGCCAAACCACACATCCGGCCACAAGGCCAAAATAAAAGCAGTGCCACCCATATAGGCGAGGAATAGCCATCGGAATTCTCTCAGAAAATAGATTCCGGAAGCAGCAAGTAGTGTGACTAATATACCTGCAAGTTTTTTCTTGTCTCCCGGATTAGGTTGCTTGTAATTTTCGATTTTGTAGCTGAATACAGAACTTGGAATTTCCATGGAAACGTAGCGTTTCACATTGTTTTTTACTCGGGTTATCCAATCCTTTCCCTCCATTTTCCCCAATTCGGGCTGGTAGGGATTTTTCATCAGTAATTGGCTGGCATATGAGCTGCCTCCCAAGTTTTGACTTCTCACAAACCAAGAAGCCGCAAAAAGTAAAAATATGCCAGTTACCAGTCCGGCTAACTTCCATTTTTTTTCGAAGAGCAAGTATAAAATTACCCCTCCAATTAATGCAATTCCGGCGGTTCTAATAAAATAACTCAACACAAGAAAAAACAGAAACAGCCAAAAATTATAATCTTTAAGACTAAAATTGTCTTTTTCGGTTTGCATAAGAAAAAACAGTGAAGCCATAGATGTGAAAACAAAAGGTATTTCTGACATGGCTATAATTGAGAAGTTGAGAATGTGAAAATTTAATCCGGTGATTAAGCACATTACAAATGATAGATGCTGATTTCGAGTAATTCGCAGAAGTATCAAATAAAAGAAAGCTAGGCTTCCGAATAAGAAAAAACCATTTGCTTTGTTCATCACTTCAATTTCGTCGCCAAAAAGGGCCATGATTACAGCCGAAATTAATGAATATCCCGGCGGATAATGATTAGCTGAGGGGCTTCCGGGCATGTGAATATTGCTGTATCCCTCACCTTGCATAAACGACTTTGCGTTTATGTAATAAGCAACGTTATCGCCACCTAAGTAGAGCTTCTCATCGTATACTTTGTTGTAAACCTGAATGACAACAAACATTAAAATAATCAGATAAACGGCATTAAGCCATTGTGCCGATTTGTTTTCTTTTTTGATTGGCGCAGATTCAGTAGTTTTTTGCTTAACCATTAGCAATTATAAATGGCGATAAATATACTGTAATTTTTATTGCTAATTGCTCTGAGTGAAGACGGGGGGCAAAACACATCCGCTATTATGCCTTCTGAATTTACTACCTTTGCTAAAATTTACAGAAGCATGCAAAATAAAGGTAGAAGACCTCAAAAACCAACAGACAGAAAAAAATCAGAAAAAAAACAAGTTTCGGTCAAATCGAGTGAGGATAAAAAGTCTACACAAGGAAGGTTTAAGAAAGATGTTAAATCAAAGTCGGTAGGGGCGGCTAAGCCCAAGTCAAAATCGTTTTCGAAGTCGAAAATCGGTGGGAAATTTTCCGTACCACTGCGCACTAATGACGATGGCAAGGTGCGTATAAACAAATATCTTGCTGATGCTGGAGTTTGCTCCAGAAGAGAAGCCGAGATTTTTATAAAATCAGGATTGGTTGAGGTCAACGGTGAAATAATCACGGATTTATCTACCCGTATTGGGCCGGAAGACACGGTGAAATACGGTGGTGAAACCCTCAGAAAAGAAAAGCTTCGTTATGTATTGCTAAACAAGCCTAAAGATTATATTACTACTTCTGATGATCCTGATGGGCGAAAAACCGTAATGACATTGGTGGCTAAGGCGTGTCGAGAGCGTATTTATCCTGTAGGAAGACTAGATAGACAAACTACCGGACTGTTACTGTTTACAAATGATGGCGATATGGCTAAAAAACTAACTCACCCACGTTATGGGGTTAAGAAAGTATATTTAGTAGAGGCTGATAAAAAAATTGACCCAAAACACAAAGCCCAGATGATACAATCGGTGATGTTGGAAGATGGAGAAGCCCATTTTGACGAGATGGCCTCTGCATCAAAGGATGGGAATAACCGTACGGTTATTGTGGGCTTGCGTAGTGGGAGAAACCGAATTGTGAGGCGCATATTCGAACATTTTGGTTACGAGGTAACCAAACTTGACCGCATAGCATTTGCCGGACTAACTAAAGAAGATTTGACCCGAGGCAAGTGGAGGCACCTTACTGAAAAAGAAGTTGGCTTTCTTAAAATGGTGAAGTAGTACAATTCCTTGTTTAGTTTTCAGGAATATCTTTTAAGACTTCAACAAGGAGCTCCCAGAACTTTTGCACGCTACCTATATGGACTTTTTCGTCTGGTGAGTGTGGGTTACGTATGGTTGGTCCAAATGAAATCATATCCCATTCCGGGTAGCGTTCACCTAGAATTCCGCATTCCAATCCGGCGTGGCAGGCTTTCACCTTTGGTTCCTCGTTGAAGAGTTTTTTATACTTTTCAACCATTACCCCCAAAATTTCAGATTTTGGATTAGGCGCCCAACCCGGATATGATCCGGCATGTTCAACTTTGCATCCCATTAATGAAAATACGGCTCCTACCGTATGAGCAATATCAGTTTTAGAGGTTTCTACAGAACTGCGTTGAAGGCTTTGAGTTTTAAATTCTCCATCTTTTACGATAACTCTTGCCAGAGAAGATGAAGTTTCTACCAGTCCAGGAATAGCCATGCTCATTCTGTATACCCCATTGTGCAAGGCGTAGATAGCTTCGGTTAACTTTTTAGTGTCTGCTAAGCTCATTACTTCAATAGGTAATTCGGTAGACTCAATACTGATGTTTAGTTTATCATCAGAAATAGCAAACTCTTGTTTGATTGCTTCAGCACGCTTATTAAATTCACTTACGAAGCTTTCTTTTTTTATGGTTATAGTGGCAAATGATTCTCGGGGGATTGCATTTCGTAAACTACCGCCGTTTATTTCGGCTATTTGTAGTCCGTATTCTTCCGCTCGGGCAATTAGCCGGTTCATTATTTTGTTGGCATTTCCTCTTTCCAGATGGATGTCCATGCCCGAATGCCCTCCCTTTAATCCACGGACTACAATTTTATATGCTTTTGCATTGTCTAATACAGATTCAGGTATGTAGTTGTAATGAGTGTTTGTGTCGATTCCTCCCGCACAACCTACTGAAAATTCATCGTCATCTTCGGTGTCTAAGTTCAATAGAATTTTTCCTTGCATAATTCCTTTTTCCAACTCGAAGGCTCCCGTCATTCCGGTTTCTTCATCGATGGTGAATAGAGCCTCTAATGCGGGGTGTTCAATATCTTTCGATTCCAAAATTGTCATTATTGCAGCCACCCCCATTCCGTTATCAGCGCCTAATGTGGTGCCTTGAGCTTTAACCCAGTCAGCGTCTATGTAAGATTGAATTCCCTGAGTATTAAAGTCGAAAATGGTGTCTGCATTTTTTTGTTGTACCATATCTAAATGCGATTGAAGTACAACTGTTTTTCTGTTTTCCATTCCTAGGGTGGCAGGCTTTTTAATAATTACATTTCCACAAGCATCAGTGTAAGTTTCCAATCCCAGTTTTCTACCAAATTCTTGCATAAATGCGATAACTCGTTCCTCGTTTTTCGATGGTCGGGGAACGGCATTTAGGTCTTCAAAATTATTCCAAACTCTTTTAGGGTCTAAGTCACGTACTTGCATGTGTTGTTTTTTTTGGGTTGGTGAAGGTAAGGTTTTACAGTTTAAATCCAATCAATGTAACATCGTCTATTTGATCTTGTTCGCCTTTCCATATTTTAAAAGTTTTGGCTAAAATTTCTTTCTGTTTTAGCATAGGTGTTTTTTCGAGTTTTAAAAGCTCTTCCTTTAATCTTTTTGATAAAAATTTTTTACCCTTTTCGCCGCCAAATTGATCTATATACCCATCTGTATGAAGATAATAGACAGCATCCTTGTGATAAGGTATAGCCAGTGTTTGATACTTGTGATTTATAGGTGAGTTCCCTCCTATCGGGGTGTTTTCTGCTTTGTATGTGGTTATTACTCCTTTGTGCATGAGTATGAGCGGGTTGTTGGCTGTAGCTAATTTGATGAGGTTGTTTTGCTTGTCTATTACACAAAGGGCTAAGTCCATCCCGTCGTTTGCTTGAGTTGTTGAGTTTTTGCGCTTAACACTTTGCTGGAGTTTTTTGTTTGTGAAAGTGAGTATTTGGCCAGGGTCGTAGAGCTTTCTTTCGGCTACAGCGGTATTCATTATATTGGAACAAAGCATGGCAAGAAGCGCTCCCGGCACACCGTGTCCGGTACAATCTGCAGCAGAAATCATAATGTAGTTTTCATCTTCGTAGAACCAATAAAAATCACCACTAACAATATCTCTGGGCATAAACAGTACAAAGGCATCCCTAAAAGCTTTGATCACCTCTGATTCTGCTGGTATTACAGCATTTTGAATATATCTTGCATACTCAATACTGTCGGTAATGTCGCGATTTTTTTCTTCGATAATTTCGTATGCAGTTGAAATCTTTTCATTTGCTTTTTGTTTGGCTTTGTAGCCTCTGTAAATTACGAAGGCTAAGATTAGAACTAAAACAAATCCTGATGATACAACTACAGCAAATTGTCGTTGCGCCTTCAGTTGTATCTCTTGTCGTTTTAGTTCCTCTTGCACCACTAAATCTTTTTTTACTTGTTCTAGTGAATCTTGAAGTTTTTGTTTGGAAAACTCAAATTGCATTTCTATTTTGGTTAGTTCCCGGGTGTTATCCCGACTAAAAACGGAGTCATTAAGACGAGTGTATTCATTCAGATATTCTAATGCTTGTAATTTGTTTCCATATGAATATTCGTAATTGTATAGGTTAAAACTTACATCACGAAGTACTTTAGAAAGTTGGTTTGCACGAGCAAGTTTATGTGCTTCTTTATAGTAATGATATTGTTGCTTCTTATTTCCGAGAATACCATGGCACTTCCCTAAGTTCATTAAAATTTTTGCTAATAACTCAATATCTTCTCCATTCTGAAATTCGTAGGCTTTTTCTATGTATTTCAAAGCTTTTAGTGTTTCATTTTTCTTTAAAAACAAGCTACCAATGCTGTGGTAAGAGAAAGCCATTCCATTTATATTGCCTATTTCTTGCTCCAGCTCCAGCGAGCGGTTAAAATAATCGATTGCTGTTTGGTATTCGTTTATATCGGCGTATGTATCTCCCAAGTTGTTGACCGTCATAGCCATACCTATATTATCTCCTAGATTTTTGAATAGTTGATAGGCTGTGTTAAAACTTTCTTTAGCCTCACTAATATTTTTCAGATTTATATGAATTAGTCCAATGTTATTGAGCGTATAAGCTATTCCCTCATCATCTTTAATTTCTTCATCAATTTTAAGTGATGCGTAAAAATTGCTCAGGGCTTTTTTGTAGTTACCGGTGGTTTCGTATACCAGGCCCAAATTGTTGTAAGCATTGGAAAGAAGAATTTTATCTCCACCATTTTTGAGTTTATCGATTACCTTGTTGTAATTGGCAATTGCGCAATCGAAGTCTCCATTTAGGCGACATATTACGCCTAGGTTATTTAGCGAACGGCAATATCCTTCCATATCATTAAGTTTTTCTTTAATCACTAATGATTTTTCCCAATAGTATTTGCACGAGTCGAAGGAGGATGTGTAATAATGAAATACACCAATACCGTGATAGCCTTCGGCAATGCCTTTTTTATAGTTGTTTTTGGTGGAAAGTTCAAGTCCTTTTTTGTAGTATAGGAGTGTTTGATTTAAGTCGGTTTGTCTAAGTTTGTTACCTAATTTGTAGTATAAATGTATTTTTCCGGTATCTGTAGCTGCTTTTTCTAGGACTCTAAACAAACTATCAACTTCTGACTCAGCAGAAGCAGATAGTGCTGTAGAAAATATAATTCCGAAAACTATGAGTCTATTTAAAATCTTCAACTGAATGTAAAATTTTTCAGGCGTAAGATAATGAAATTCGACTCAACTTAATGTTGATGTGTTTTTTCTTCCTTGTGATTGATATTCCATCGAAAACCCACATAACCCATTGCTCCAAAAATAGGTCCCCACACGATTGAGCTGTCAAAGTATTCGTCAAAAGGGTTTTGAGGGTCAATGATTGGATTTAATTGTCGGTAATTGGTTAGATTTTCACCCCCAACATAGAACTCAAATTTTTTACTTGCCACATATGTAATTTGTGCGTTTAACAAGAAGAAATCAGGAGAGTATTCAGGGCGCCGAAGCCCTTCAGGGTTATCTTCAGTATATGGCACTCTTGATTCTCCAAACCACTGTAGGGTTAGGTCTGTTTTCCAGTGCTTGTCTTGCTTGCCCTTTCTAGCGGTTTCATAACCTAAATTGGCAAAAGCCCTATGTATAGGTATTAGCGGGCGATACAATAATCCTTTGGAAAAATCAGTTCGGGCATCCACATAACGGTACGCAATTCTGAAGTCAGTTCTTTTAACGATGTTGTAATTTATCTCCAATTGAGCGGTGTTGGCAAAAGATTGTCCGGTAAGGTTGTATAAATTTACCTCACGGGAAGACTGGTCAACATCAACTACAACCTGCTGAACGAATTGTGTACGGTATAAGTCAATCAGAATGTTTCCTTCCCGATAGTTTAGTTTAAATTCTTTGGTAAGGTTAATACCTAAATTCCAGGCTTCTTCCATAGCAAAACCGTAAGCCCCGTTTTGGAAGTTTCCGTTTATATTCCAAACTCTGGAAGTTGCCAATAACCCAACATTATCAGTAAATATATTTGGTGTTCTGTAACCTTTTCCGGCAGCAAGTTTCAATGAAGTTTTTTCACTTGCGCTGTACCTTAAATGTAATCTTGGCGACCAAAGCAAGCCGTACATATTGTGTAGGTCTGTTCTAAATCCGATTACAGAACTCCACAGGGCTTTGTTTATGTTCAGCTCTCCAAACACACCAGGAACTACTTCTTCTCGGTAAAAAATCATTTTATTGAACACCTCGTCTGTTTTGTCGTACTGTAAACTTGCTCCCAAACGGTATGTTATTTCATCTAGCGAATCAAGTTCGTTTTGAAACAACAAATTAGCATAGAGCGATTGTTGATTGCCTAAATATCGGATATTTCCATACATAGATTCCTGATTGTAGTAGCTTCCGGAAATTTGCAGCCCAATGCTTTTGTGGTCTTCATTAGGAAATAGATAGCCTATTTTAGTAAATCCCGAAAGGCGGTCTATGAAGGTGTTTATTTCATATAAAGGGGAGTGAGTGTGGTTTCCTTCGTGCGTCAACTGTCCGGAACGGCTGTTGAATTGTATCCCGCTTACGCCAATTTCGCTTTGTATTCCTTTGCCTGAGTGGTAGTGCCATTCATTGTTTAAGGCATAAGTAGAGGTGATTGGATTATCCAAAAAACCATCATGATTCATATCGAACTCCAAGCGCTGGTCTTTAGCATGAAGCAATATTGCTGTCGACCATTTTTCAGTTACTTCGTGTGAAGTAACAGCGTTAAACTCCAATCGTCCGGCGTTGCTTGCATATCCGTTTAGAAACAACTTTTCAGCTTCGCCCGGCTTTTTCATGTCTACGTTTATTTGACCTGTAATACTCTCAAAACCATTAGCTACAGAGCCTGCTCCTTTAGAGACGTAAATACTGTTAATCCAAGGACCGGGAATAAACTCCAATCCGTAGACAGAAGCAAGCCCGCGAACGGCGGGCACGTTGTCCTGCATCAACTGGGTATATTTACCCGCCAGTCCGAGCATTTGAATTTGCTTTGTTCCTGTAACGGCATCGGTAAACGAAGCATCTACTGAAGGATTTGTCTCAAAGCTTTCAGCTAAATTGCAACAGGCGGCTTTTTTAAGTTCTTTCTGGCCAATTTTCTGCACGTTTTTCGGATTAATCAACGAAACATCGGTTCCAGATGTTCGGGCAATTACTTCCGCGTCCTCCAATTGTTTTCCGGCTTTAAGTTTAAAAGTTAAGTAACGCTCGTTATTATGAATGTGAATAGTTTGCGACTCGTAGCCAATAAAACTAGCAATAAGCACATGGAGAGAGTCAGATTTTTCTATTGAAAACTCTCCTTTTTCGTTGGTTACTGTTCCTAATTGTGTGCCTTCCCAATAAACGCTTGCACCTATAAGAGGGCTTTGTTTCCCTTCGGTATTAACTTCCAACACCTTCCCTGTTACAATCGTTTGTGAAAAGCCGATTGAAGCAGTTACCCAAAACATAATGGAACTGATGAAATTTTTCATAGTATGGGTTTAACGTTGGTATTTGCAACAGCCATGAAGATTTTTATATGCCTCGTCGGTAGCTTTTATTTTATCCGTGTCGTGTCCCAGATTAGCAATTAACTGGTGAATTTCTATTTCAGATATCACTTTGGGTTTAAAAACTACCCTACATGTTTTTGCATCTTGATTCCACTCGCCTATCAAAACACCTTTGGTGTCAAGAGCTTTTTCTATACGGTCTTTACACATGCCACACTCACCTTTTACACCAAAAGTTATTTCGACTTTTTTCGGTTGTTTTTGTGCGAAGGTTTGACTTGAAATAATTGAGAAAAAAAGTACAATTATAAGTTTCACTGAATTTTTCATACGGTTAAATTTAAGGTTAATATCAATCAATAATTTGTCAGAAGACAAAAAAGAGAAGCCCCCCTTTAACCGTAATAAGTAAGCTGGTGGTGTGCTAAATAGATTTTTTCGTTTAGTGGCGGAGGCCTCGAAAAGACAACTAAACTAATGGATTGGGTTGAAATTACAGAATCAAACGAAACCAAATATGAATTAATTACATATTGAGGTAAGACAATCTTATAGTCGTTTGTAAATGTGTTTATTTGTTCGAAGTGAATCGGCTCGATAATTAGCTCTTCATCCAAACAGCCAGCACATTTTTTACCTCCCCCCATATCGCAGGCATCTTTTGAACAACAATTTTGAGAACCGGACAGGGAGATGGATTTAAGTTCGCCATGGCAATAATGAATGCGCAAACTCAACCCAGTGGACAAAAGTATGTACAAAGGGAGAACAGATATTATTAAGAGCCTGCTTATCATTACAACCGCAAAGTTAAGGCAAGATAACCACACAAGGCAATAAAAAACATAGTGATTTTGAAAAGCTATTTCCAAAATGAGTGTATAAATCTTGTTTAAACACGACTTATGAACAATACAGCACATCAGCTTTAACTTGCTTCGATTAAAAGGTTTTTTAATCTTTGGTTGACTGCAAGGCACGCTTTTTGTGAATAAACAAAACACAACGAATAAACAATATCAGCGTCATAGTTGTAACTTTATAACTGAGAAATAAACTTTTATGACTCAAAATTTAAACTAAGTGTTATGAAAAACAAAGCATTACAAGTATTAGGATTGAGCGGGCTTTTATTGCTGGCTGCAGCCTTTACATTGAAGAGTTCCAATAAAGAAATTGTAACTCTCGAAATAGGGGAAACAGCCCCACTCCAAGACAGGAAAATGAAGGATATTTCGGGTGTTGAATATTCCCTGAAAGATTTAGTCAAAGAGAATGGTTTGCTAGTTATTTTTAGCTGCAATTCTTGTCCTTTTGTAATTGGTGACGGCGAAGACTCAGAAGGTTGGGAGAACCGCTACCATATAGTTACATCTGTTGCAAACAGAGCTAAAATAGGTGTTGTTTTGGTCAACTCAAATGAGGCAAAACGCGATGGTGACGACTCTTTCGAAGCTATGAAGAAGAGAGCAGAGTTGAAAAAGTATCAGGCAAAGTATGTGATTGATACAAACCATGAGTTGGCTGATGGAATGGGAGCAAGAACAACCCCTCATGTCTTTCTTTTTGATAAGGATATGAAGTTGGTGTATAAAGGCGCCATTGATGATAATGTTAAAAGCGAAACAGCAGTTACAAAGCGATACCTTAACGATGCGATGATAAGCATCATGCAGGGTAAATCAATTGAGACCAATTCAACACGTCAGGTTGGTTGTAGTATCAAGCGAATATCTAAGTAATCAACAAACGACATTGTGCTATAAAATTGAGAAGCCGCTGAAAAGCGGCTTTTATGTTGAAAACAAAGTTTCAGTAAGCCTTGTATTCTTCTTTACTTTGCCTTGGGATTAATACATTAAATGAAATTATTGCTATATGAATATACTGCTAATAGGTTCGGGAGGAAGAGAGCATGCACTTGCTTGGAAAATGGCTCAAAGTTCGTTGTTAGAAAATTTATATATAGCCCCTGGAAATGCAGGCACTAGAACCGTAGGCACTAATGTGGATATCGATCAAAACGATTTTGAGGCAATTGCGGAATTTTGTTTGGAAAAAAACATATACATACTTGTAGTTGGCCCCGAAGAGCCACTTGTAAACGGTATTCATGATTATTTTTCTTTTAGAGAAGACTTAAAAGGAATTACCGTGATTGGGCCTAAAAAACAAGGGGCAATGTTGGAAGGGAGCAAGGAGTTTTCAAAAAAATTTATGTATCGCCACAACATTCCTACAGCTAAATACGCATCTTTTGGCAAAAACGACTTTCATGAAGCATTGGCGTTTCTGTACACACTTAAACCCCCTTATGTAATTAAGGCAGATGGATTGGCAGCAGGCAAAGGAGTGGTTATAGTAGACAATCTTTCAGATGCCGAAAGTGAACTTAAGGCAATGCTCAAAGGGGCACGATTCGGAAAAGCAAGCGAAAGGGTGGTAATAGAGGAGTTTTTGACAGGAATAGAATTATCGGTATTTGTGCTTACAGATGGAAAGGCGTACAAAACACTACCTCATGCAAAAGATTACAAGCGAATAGGCGAGGGAGATACCGGGCCAAATACAGGCGGTATGGGCGCAATATCTCCTGTGCCTTTTGCAAACGATGATTTTATGGATAAAGTAGAAAATCAGGTAATAATCCCTACGATTAAAGGATTAAGAAGTGAAGGAATAGATTATCAGGGGTTTATATTTTTTGGTTTGATAAACGTTAAGGGAGATCCTTATGTAATAGAATATAACGCTAGAATGGGCGATCCTGAGACAGAGGTGGTCATGCCCAGATTAAAGTCTGATTTGCTCGACCTCTTCGAAGGCATTGCCACAGGAACCTTGTCAGAGTGTGATATAGAAATTGACCCCAGAACGGTGGCTACGGTTATGTTGGTGTCTAAAGGATATCCGGGCGAATACGAAAAAGGCAAAGAACTTAAAGGAAAAATTGTTCAAGCAGATGCTGTTGCTTTTCATGCCGGAACTAAACATGTGGATGGCAAAGCGGTAACCAACGGCGGCAGAGTGGTTGCCATATCGGCTTACGGAAAAGATATAGAATCGGCCATAGAACAATGCTATCTAGGTGTAGACGAGTATTATTTTGAGAACAAACACTATAGAAGAGACATAGGGCAGGATTTACTAAAAACGCCCCAAAAAGCCTAAGTTTTTGGGGCGTTCTAATTATAAGAAAAAACGGTAGTTATTTGATTTGATTTGGATTGTTTGCAGCTTCGCGATTGAATTTAGCTTGCATTCTTAACCAAACACCTAATCCTACAAAGCCAAGAAGTAAAAACGCAATATTTGGTAAATTTTCTAATTTTTCAAGCGGACCAAAAGACCAAACTAAAAATTCTCCGATGGGGTTCACAAGCCAATCCATAATGTTTATTTTTTATAATCCTTATGGCTTCAAAAGTAGTAAAAAATCGGAATCACAAAGTCAATCCATTTAATTTTATGATACATTAATTTCAACTGATGAAAAATATGTACGTTTACAACTATGATTTACCGCGTTTTTAAATCAAATATTCCACTGGTAGTTTTGTTGCTTTTTCCAGTTTTGGCTATTCTTTCATTAAAAGAATGGATAACTCCTTCAGACCATATAATTGAGCAATCATCGCCTATCTACAGTTTCTTTTTTTCGACCATCAGCCAGTCATTATTTTTGAATTATGCTACAGCCTTTCTGTTAACTATAACCACGGCAATTATGCTTAATTGGTTAATTAACATAAACGAACTGTTCGATAGGCAGACATTCTTACCATCCTTAATTTATGTGATTACTATAGGTAGTTTTCCAAAGTTTAGCCAACTTAATCCAATATTGATTGCTAATTTTTTTTTGGTGATTGCAGTTTGGCGATTGTTTCAGGTGAAAAGAGATGCTTCCGCATCAAAAGAGATGTTTGATTCGGCTTTTTTTATTGCGCTTGCAGCATTGTTCTATACTCCGTTTTTGTTCTTTTTTTTACTTACTTGGGTATGCCTGATTATTTTTAGACCCTTTGTTTGGAGAGAGTGGCTTTTGGCTTTGTTTGGTTTTTGTTTTCCTATAGCTGTGTCAGCGGCACTTTATTTTGTCTTTAATCAACTGCTGGATTTTGATTTTTACTTTAATTGGGAGGGCACTTATAAGGCAGATATTTTTACTGAAAATGTGATTATTAGAAGTGGCGCATCTTCACTCATACTTATGAATTTTATTCTTGCCGCCTATGCCAGTTTTAGTAAATTTTCTACAAACACATTGCGATTCAAGAGATTGTTAACACTGTTTGCTTTTTTAGGAGTAATCTCTATCTTAGCCATGCTGTACTGCAGATTTATTTCTAATGAAGAGGTTTATCCTATTTTCATAGCTCTTCCGTCAGCGCTATTTTTCACTTTTTATTATCAAAACTCCAAGAGTTTTATTGCCTCGGTGATGTTCTACCTCACGCTTGGGTTTTCTCTTGTGAATATTTATTTCTTCTAATACCGAAGTGTATGCTTATTTTTGCAAGCAAATAAATAGTGATAATTATGAAATTTGGTGTAATTACCTTCCCGGGTTCGAATTGCGATGAAGATATGGCCTATGTTTTAGAAAAAAAACTAGGACAAAAAGTAGAGCGCTTGTGGCACAAAGAACGAGATTTGAAAGGGTGTGATTTTCTAGTTTTACCCGGCGGATTCTCTTATGGAGACTACCTAAGAAGTGGTGCAATAGCACGTTTTTCTCCTATTATGGAAGAGGTTGTGAAACACGCAGAAAGAGGAGGTTTTGTATTAGGGGTGTGTAATGGATTTCAGATACTATGTGAGGCGGGTCTTACTCCCGGAGCCTTGCTGCACAACAACAACCAACAGTTTATTTGTAAAAATGTATACTTAAAGCCGCAATCGCATTCGGCAGTAATTAGCCAGCAACTAGATTTTAATAAAGCCTATAAAATTCCAATTGCACATGGTGAAGGAAGGTTTCAGATTGACAGTGATTCGCTTAAAGCGCTTAACGATAATAATCAGGTAATTTTTCGCTATTGCGATGCTGATGGGAACATATCTCCTGAAAGCAACCCGAATGGTTCGCTGGAAAATATAGCCGGAGTTTGCAATAAAACTAAAAATGTATTTGGCATGATGCCGCATCCGGAGAGGGCAGCAGACGAAGAGCTTGGGAATGTGGATGGACGCGCTTTGTTTGAGTCTATTCTTAATTCGGTACTAGTGTAACCTTCCGCAATTAGATTTTAGAACCTATTGCTTTTGCGGCAATAAATGAGGTGGTCCAAGCCGCCTGAAAATTAAAGCCTCCGGTTACCGCATCTATATTCATCACTTCTCCGGCGAAATGCAATCCCTTGTGAAGTTTACTTTCCATGGTTCTCATGTCTATTTCTTTTAAAGAAACTCCTCCACAGGTTACAAATTCGTCTTTAAATGTGCTTTTTCCATTCACATTATATACACCGGCACTTAATTCATTTATCAATTTTTCTGTTTCGTTCTTCGACAGGTCGCCATAATTTTTTTCTTCTATTCCCAAATAGTTAACAATATTTAACCACAAGCGTTGAGGTAAGCCGAAGGGGGTTAGATTTCTGAGTTTTTTAGCCGGATTTTTGTCTCTAATTTTTTTAAATTCCAACGTCATGTCTTCTACATGAGCGATATAATTTATCCGAATTTTAAAATTATAATTTTGTTTATGAAGAATACCTGCTCCCCAAGCGGATAGTTTTAATATGGCCGGCCCGCTCATACCCCAGTGTGTAATAAGTAAAGGACCAGACTCTGTTAGGGTGCTGTCCATCACGGATACTTCTGCCGAAGGAACACTTATTCCCATAAGACCATCAATTCGCTTGTCTTTTACATTAAATGTGAATAAAGAAGGAATCGGTGGTTTAATTTGATGACCAACACTTGCTAGCATTTCCCACACAGCAGGACTCGAACCCGCCGCCATTAATATGGTTTTGGTCTTTATCACATCATCATTATGTAAAAAAACACTCCATCCATTAGTAACTTTTCTTATCGATTTTACTCCGCAATTGGTGTTGAGTTTGATTTTTTTTCTTTCAACTTCTTTAAGGAAACAGTCTATAATAGTTTGCGAGTTATCACTTGTCGGAAACATGCGATTATCCTCTTCAGTTTTTAGTTCAACATTTCTTTCGGCAAACCACGCAACAGTGTCGTAAGTCATAAACTTGCTAAAAGGGCCGAGCAGTTCTTTACCCCCTCTAGGATAAAAACTTATAAGTTCCTGAGGGTCGAAGCAGGCGTGAGTAACGTTGCATCTTCCGCCGCCTGAAACTTTCACTTTTTGAAGAATTTTTGAGGCCTTCTCCAGAATAAGAACTCTGGCGGCAGGCTTATCCTCCAAAATGTTTATAGCGCCAAAAAAGCCGGCAGCACCACCTCCTATCACTATGGTATCAAACATAAGTTCTCCAAAGGTATGCTAAAGTTCGGCACTTTCTTAAATAGCTTTTTTCATTATATTTACTGCATGAATAAAAAGTGGTTGTTTTTTGTAGGGCTGACTATGTTGCTTTCGGCTTGTCATGTTGGCCGTTTTTTTGTTTATAATTTCGCTAATATTAACGATTATAAGAAGTTTAAAAACAAAGAGATAAAGAATTCTGCTACAAAGAATTTCATGTTTTCCTATTCTATGCAAAGCGAGTATGCCAATTTACTCAAAGAGGTGAAAAAAAATGAACAAACAGTACCGTTTGAAGAGTTTCTAAAAAAATCAAATACAGTTGCTTTCCTAGTAATTGTGAAAGATACCATTCATTATGAGTGGTATCATCCTAAGCACAATGAGACAACACGATTTACTTCGTTTTCGATGGCAAAATCCTATATATCGGCACTAGTAGGAATTGCAGTTGATGAAGGGTTTATTAAAAGCGTTAACGAACCTATTACTAACTATATTAAAACCTTTAAAAACAAAGGCTTTGACAAAATTACCATTGAGCATGTGCTGAATATGCGTGCCGGTATAAAATACGTAGAAAGCTATTACAATCCTTTCGGTAATGTTGCGGTGGGTTATTACGGAAGGCATCTCGACAGACATATGAATAAGATAAAAATCAAAGAAGACCCCGACCTAAATTTTGAGTATATCAGCATTGCTACCCAGATACTGGGGGTTATTGTGGAAGAAGCTGCCGGCAAAACAGTATCGGCGTACGCAGAAGAAAAACTATGGAAGCCCCTTGGTACCGAATATGATGCCAGCTGGAGTTTAGATAAAAAAAACGGCAGGGAGAAAGCATTTTGCTGTATTAACGCAAGAACTAGAGATTATGCTCGTTTTGGTAGATTATATCTTAAAGAGGGCAATTGGGAAGGTAGTCAGTTAATTAGTAAAGACTGGGTAAAAAAAAGCACACAAAAAGGAGCGTATTCTAAAGATGCGTTTTATGCATATCAATGGTGGCATGTTCCTGAAAAAGATAAAAACGGTAAACAAATTATCAGGCCAGACTTTTATGCACAAGGACACCTAGGGCAATACATTTACGTTAGTCCATCAGAGGAAATAATAATAGTGCGATTAGGGGAAAACAGAGGAGGAATTCCTTGGATTAGCCAATTTAGGCAACTAGCAACAAAAATAACTCAGATGGAACGTTACAAAATAAGCACAATTAAGTGAACAAAAAAGCCTGCGAACTTCACAGGCTTTTTTGTTGCCCCACTAGGACTCGAACCTAGACTGACTGAACCAAAATCAGCTGTCCTGCCAATTAGACGATGGGGCATTATCGCTTAAAGCGGTGGCAAAGATAGAAATTTTTCGAATTGACAAAAATTTTGCTCAAATTTCCTACCACTAAAGCTAAAACAAGAAATCCAATCATTAATGTCCGATAAAAAAGCTCATTAGTTAATCTCAGTTTTTAATCACCTAATATACAATGTGTTAATTTTGCAT
>JBKBNH010000008.1:0-8418 GCA_046295395.1 Flavobacteriales bacterium
AGAACTTATTGGAATGTTGATTTATATTAAGGTTATACCGAATAGAATATTCAGAATCAAAGAAAAAAGGAAGAATGAATTTTAAGAGGATAAAACGTGGAAAATCAAGAATGCCAGCTGGTAACATCACCTATACGCAAGCAGGGGTTTTGTGCTTCGTAGGACAGGAAAGTGGTAAATTTAAAGTTCAGTTCTTCGTAGATAGTTCAGTGGTAAATATCCCTGCCTGCGTATAGCTGAGAACCGTTATGCCTCATTATAAAACACCAGATATGAATAAACATATTTTGATAATATTAACATCCATCCTTACAAGTTTCTACTGTGCAGGACAGGAATTTGAGTACTGTCTAGCACAAGTGCAAGATACAGATAAGTTTGTGAAATTTGATAAAATAAAAATGGTTCGTTTTACAGTAAACTCAAAAGGAGATACAATTGCAGAAAAAAAGGGATATCCAGTAAAATTGGTTTATGTAGAGGATTCAACTATGATTTTACATCTTTATAAAGGAAAAAGATATACCGGTAAGGCAATATTTCTTACGAAAATAAAAAATAAAAAAGGAGAATTCAGCCTTGTTCACCCCGAAGGAATATATAAAGCAATATGTGAATATCAAAACGGATTTAGAACATCTTGGGCTATTTATTTTCCTAACGGACAGTTAAAGGAGAGACAAGTTAGGATTTATAAAACTACACCACACCTGAAATTACGAATTGAATTGGATGAAAGATACGATTATAAAGGTAATTTACTCGAAAAAAGAATAGAGCAACCTGGTATTAGTTATTCGGATAAAGTGCATCAACCACTAAACCCAACAAACCAACCTCAACTTTTGTCTGGTGATAAAGTTGTTTTATTAGATTCTACTTTATGGTATTCAAGAACCATTAGTTCTACTAGCAAATCTTATTTTTATGATTTTGATTCTTTGAATTTAATGTTTAACAATTATGATAATGAAGGCTTTATCATTAAATATGAATATAATAAAAGTGACGATTTACGTTCTTTTTTTTCTGGATATTTTAGACCTTACTTTAAAGAATATATATACCCAACACGTCCTAGCGGTTTACCACCTCACAGAAGTCAGACAGAGAGTGTTCCAACCGATATGAATGTTCGTCTGCATCTTATATTTTATGACAATGGATTTATTAAAGAAATCGGGCAGTATTGCGATAGTTTACGTGAAGGTAAATGGTGCTATTATTTAGAAGATGGCACGTTGGAGAAGATAGAATCATACTCAAAAGGCGTTCCGTGCTACATCCTGTATGACAAAAACGGCTATGTTTATTTTTCCGTTTCTATAGATCCTAATACAGGAAAAATACTGGAATATTTCAACGCCAATCTTCCCGACTATGAAAACAAACCCTATATGATTTCATACAGGGAGATTTATGATACCACAGGGAATATTCTTGACACAATTAAACATCATTTTGCACAACTAGAAAAACCTAACAGCGGCAGTCGTAAAATTGACGAAAATGTCACGAAAGCATATTTATCCAGATATACTAAATTATATTATGATAACGGGCAAATAAAAGAATGTGGTTTTTATAACATTGCCAGAGAAAAAACAGGCATCTGGATTGATTTTTCCATCACTGGAGACACTGTTGTTATTCAGGATTACAGTAATGGCGTTCCGGTAGGTATTTATGCAGAATACATTAACGGTAAAAATTTAACTTATACCGATACAGAAGGATTAACACCTCTGAGAATTATTAAAACTGGATATTTCCGTTTTTTTACAAGAAAAATATACCAATAGAAGTATCTTATGGAAGAACCAAAAAAGAAACAAGACATCGCGAAAAAAAAATATCTCGTTTTTCAGGGTGGAGGAGGTAAAGGTAACACCTACTTTGGTGTGTTGGAAGCATTACAAAGCAAAGAGCTAAATAACACACTTCCCTTGCGCCCAGAAGTCATAGTTGCAACATTAAACGCTTATGCTGAGTTGTTCTTGGGAGCAAACGACCCTCATTACAACAATGGAAACAGCGCTGGTCTTCGTCCTTCTACATCAATACCTGATGCTAACATTAACATTGAGCCTGCTTGGGATTATGAGACGGGCGATAGTTCAATTATTGTGGGTATTTATGATTCCGGGATTCATAATTCGCATGGAGATATTAGCAATGGAACTTTTTCCACTTCCTCTGTAAAAGCCGGTTATAACTATGTGAGTTCTTCCCCAATTACCAGTATGCCCAATCCTGATGATTTTGGACATGGTTCTGCTGTTGCTGGTATTATTGGCGCATGGCGCAATAACTCTTTTGGTATAGCAGGTGTTGCAGGGGGAGATAATAGCAACGGTGGGGTTTCATTGCATGATATGAAGATTTTTTCAGTTAATCCTTCTGGTTGTGGTATAACTGCCACATTCTATGCTGGCAATAATCAAGTCCAACAAGCTATAATAGAAGGAATATACGCTGTTGGCGATATTCCTAAACAACAAGATATAATGAATCATAGTTGGGGAGGGATTAATGCCGACCCACTTATTAGAGAAGCCTTTATTACCGCATATAGAAATAGTATTATTTCTTCTGTAGCAGCAGGCAATAGTGGTTGTTCTTTCTTTTCTTATCCAGCTTCTTTTAAAGACAACATGGTAATGAAAGTTGGTGCAAATGATGCAACAGGTGCAAGAGCGAGTTTTTCAGAATGTGGATTCGGACTTGATTTTATTGCTCCCGGAACACATGATTTATATATTGGATTAGATAATAGCGGTAGTAATTTGACAGATTCAATTCAACACCCTAATCCAGGTTGTCCAGATGGCGCATTAGATGGCACTTCATTTGCTGCTCCTCACGCCTCAGGTGTAGTAGCACTTATGTTAGGTTACTACAAAAAGAATGTTCCCACACCAGATAATATACTTGCTCCTGAGGATTGTGAAGAATTGATACAACGCCATGCAACGGATATAGTTGCTCCACCAAATTCGCCTGGATATGATTTTGAAACTGGTTGGGGAAGATTAAACGCGGGTGCAATTTTTGATAGTTTACATTATCCAAAGTTTCTTGTCAAACATTATGAATTTAATACTTCTACAAGTGGCGCTACATTGGTTGGTTCAAGTGAAAGTGCTTGTCTTGAGCAATCTCTTTTCGGTCTTCCTGTAGGTAAATTGGAATTCAGAATTAAACGTTGGCAAGTTACAGCGTCAGCAAGCCATTCTCTTCCGTCAGGATATAATTTAATTGATGGCTGGGCAAGAGGTTCGGAATCAGAGAATATTGCAGGAATTAATTCAGCACCCGGTGCTGTCAATTGTAATCCAACATGTTTGAACTGTAATTATATGCCTGACGCACCAAACCCTATAGTCAATTCTGGTAGTATAACTCCTTCGGGAATAACTATGACAGGATATATTTATGAACTACTTGACACTAACTTAAATACTGTTGGCTGGTGGCCTGCTGATACAAATGCTATTGCGACATTTGCTTATTCATTATACCTTGTAAATCCAACTGTAAGTGTTGAGGAATTAAGTGAGCCAACTTTTAATATGTTTCCAAACCCTACTGACAATAGTGTTACAATTCAGTTAGGGAATATTAATGAAAAAAGCGATATAATCATTACAAACATTACAGGACAAGTTGTAAAAGTAATCTCGGGAACGAATGATTCAACCATCATAATTCCAGTGAATGACTTTGCAGATGGGATGTATTTTGTAACAGTATCAAATCCCAAAGTAACGATTACCAAAAAACTAATTGTCAAACATTAAATCAGTTTATGATGAAAACGGCAATGTTAATTATGGTATTTTTGGGAGTGAGCCTTTCGGCTCGCTCCCAATTTACCGTTATTCCAACGGGAACAAGCGCTTATATAAGAGATTTAGATTTGCATAACGATACTATCGTTATATCTGGACAAAAAGACAACTCAATACCCGGGAGTACCAATTATTTTGCAAAGTCCTATGATTATGGAAATTCACTTGTTCCATTCATCCCTCCTGGACCTTACACATATTATAATTATAATTTTCAGGTAGTCCAGAATACCTATTATATATTGTCTATTCAAAGCAATCCTTATGAACATAATTTAGTTCTAAAATCTACTGATTTCGGAAATTCTTGGAATATACTTTATGATACTGCCGGACTTTTTCTTACGCTAACTATGCTTGATACAACATTTGGTATTATGACCGGCACTTTCGGAGCTTATGCTATGACACAAGGCAGTGACACAAACTGGTTGATGCAGGATTCACTTTATTCCAGCATTACAGCTTCGGCTATTTATGGAGACAGCACTGTATTAATGATGACGCTCGGTGGTGTTGCCTATTTGTCAGAAGATAGGGGGCAAAATTGGAATTGGATTACTGGTATATCAGATATTTTCAGAAAAATTCAATTTATTAATGAGGATACAATTTACGCCATATCCCAAAAAGGGTCAAACAAATCTTATTTTTATTACTCCTTTGACGGGGGATATAGTTGGAGTTGGAATACAGTTGGGGGATATAATTCAGTCGGTTGGACTTCATATTATGGTTTAATGTACGATATGTATTTTGATTCTCCACAGCACGGTTATTTGGTAGGAGATTTATACGGCACATCAATAATAGCAGAAACAAATGATTATGGACAAAGTTGGACGCCTTGGGTTGCCCCATTTAACAGTAAATTTCTCTCAATATTAAACGTAAACGACAGCATTGCATTTATTGGTGGCTCAAATGGTCTCTTGCTAAAATGGGATAAAACTATTCCGCTTTCATCTGTGTTAAGCATAGATGACATTTCATCTTCGGAAAATCAAACTTTAATATTTCCAAATCCCGCAAACGAATATTTTACAGTTCAGTTATCTAAAAAATCTTTTTCATCCGAAATTACCATAACAAATATAATGGGGGAAATAGTACTTCAGGAAGGCATAAGCGGCTATTCAGCAACAATACCTATATCTGAATATCCAAATGGAGTTTACATCATTACAGTTACGGAAAACAATCAAAAAATCGTAAGGAAATTAATTATTCAGCACTAATACAAAAGCTTATGAAAACATTTGTACAAATTTTATTGTTTATTTTCACTTTAAATAGTTTTATACACGCCCAATGTAATGTGAATATTATTGGAAGTGATTTTGCTTGGTGTACGCCTTGCGAAGGAACTGCTTATGCCAATGCAACCGGAGGAACTGCACCATATACTTACAGTTGGTCAACTGGCGACACAACTGCTTTCATAGATAGTCTTTGTGCAGGAAACTACATTGTAACAATAACAGACGATTTGGGTTGTGTTGCAACAGACAGTGTTACCATTAATCAAATAGGAACAACTATGACTGTTTCAATATCATCAACGGCTGCATCAAGTCCAACAACCTGTGATGCGTGTATTACTGTGAATATAATCGGAGGCTGTGTTCCCTATAATTTAATATGGGCTTCTCCTGGCGACCCAACTTGGCCTCCCTGTTCGGCTTGTCCGTTTGAAACATACACCGTAACCGTAACAGATGCCTGTGGATGTAGTATTGTGGATTCTATTACTACAGACACTATATCAACTGTTGGAATGGAAAACATAACATTAAAAAATTCTATTATTGACATCTACCCTAACCCCTCAAGTGAGTTTCTTATCATTGAGGTAACAAATTATTCTCCAACACTCATTGCGACAATTACAGACATAAACGGAAATATTGTATTAACAACTAAAATAAACAGAAAATCAACTATTATAAAAACGAATGAATATACGACAGGAGTATATTTAATACACATTCAAGACGGTGAAAAAATAATTCAGACAAAAAAGTGGATAAAACAATAGCCCGACACCTAAAAATGCCCATTTGTAAAGCCACGCGAGCCATCTCACAAAACCCAAACTTTACAAAAGCGCATTTTCTCCAACGCACGACAGAAGAATGTACGTTTGCTAACACACGCTTAGCTCAATGGCTGGTTTGGTGGTTAATTGAAGTTCAGTATTTCAATCAAAATTTTGTGCAAACTGACAGTTTTGTGCTCCGAAATCAGCCACTGCGCCAAGCGTGGAACCGTTATGCACTAGAGGGTGTTCCGGGGAAACAAATTATCGAAAGCTTTGACTTTATAGATTGTATTGCTTATGGTGAGGGTGAAAAAGTTATTACCCAACTTGCACTTGCATCGGTTGGCAAAGAATCCTTAGAGAATATTCCAGACATATTGTTTCGAGATAAAAAATCCTCAGAAGTAAGCATTTCAAAAATATCAAAAAAGCAAATAAAGTTAGACGAAAGCCCCTGTCCAAATTATGACGATTTTATAAGCGATATTGAATTTTTAGAAAAAGAATTAGAAATAAAAATAAAGTGGAATACTATACCAATAGAAACTTCTAGAGGTTGTTGGTGGGGTCAAAAAAAGCACTGCATTTTTTGTGGAATAGCCGATGTAACTATGAAGTATCGTCAGAGGTCTGTAGAGAATACTATTTCTATTTTGAGCGAATTAAGAACAAAATACAATACTCCATATTTTAGAATATCAGATTACATTCTACCACACACTTACTATAATGACTTATTACCATATTTAGCAAAGCTCGAAGAGGAAAATAAATATGTTTTCACTTGCGAAATAAAAGCAAATATAAAAGAAGAACAATTTGAGTTACTCAAAGATGCAGGTTTTATAGAAGTTCAACCAGGTATAGAATCATTTTCCTCAAATATATTAAGGAAAATGGATAAAGGTGTTTCGGCTATTCAAAATATTTATTGTATAATTTTAGGTTTAAAACATACAGTTCAAGTAAACTACAACATAATTTATGGCTTTCCTGATGATGAAGTTGAAGATTATAAAGAAATGATAAAAACAATTCCACTTCTTTATCATTTGAACCCGCCTAGCAGTAGGATAAAAGTCGCTATTACAAGATTTGCTCCATTACAAACTAATCCAAAAAGATTTGGATTTACAGAGCCTTACAAACATCATCCTGGTTACAATGTCTTGTTCTCTAAAAAATTCTTAGCAGAACATAATTTTGATTTATCAAACTACTGTTATTATTTTGAAAGTCCTTATTCAAATTCAAGTGAACTAGAATACTTATACAATATGCTTGATTATCAAGTTGACTATTGGAGAAGCATACACCAAGAAAGAGAAGTTTATTTAATTTATGAATGTAAAGGTGAATCTATAAAATTTATTGATACTAGATTTGACGAAACCCCTATAATAAAGGAATATAATAACAAATTTAAGGAAGTGTACTTTTATTGTGCAGGTCAGATTTCCTCTATAAATGAAATATCTGAAAAAACATCTTTCAATACTTCAGAAGTTAAAAAAATTTTAAATAGACTTGTTGAAGATAGGATTGTATATAATGAAGGTTCAAAATATCTTGGACTTGCATTAGCTGAAAGTTGTTATGAAAACATTAAAATAGAGTCTAATAAATGGTCTAAGCCTTATGTCTAAAAATAAAAATCTTAGTTTTTTAATCGTGTGTGTTCTACTTGTTTTATCCAGAACATATGACTTTTTAGCAACCTATTTTTACACCCCTGATTTAAGAAATGAATCAAATATTTTAGTTAAAATATTCAATTTAGATTATACAGGGTTGTTATTTATTCAATTAGCATTGACTTCTTTTGTGATTTTTTGTTATTACATATATTTATTTGAAAAATACAAGATTACAGAAAGTGTAGTTTTAAAAAACATTAAAGAATTTATTAGTTTTTTTCACTACGGCAAAAAAGTACAGCTATCTAGTTTCTTATATAAATCTCCAAAATTACTGTCCGTTATTTATTCAATCGGATATATCGTTACTTATTCACTAATTTGTATCGGTTTTATTGTAGGTACATCTACTGTGTTTCTGATTGTATCAGAAAAATACAAACTATTTTATACCAAATATGGTACTTTTACATTGTATATAATCTTAATTTTTATTGTTTTATATTTTTCATATTCTTTCTACAGAAAAGAGTACACTAAATATTTAAAGAAATCCAACGCATAGGTGTAAGCACATTTGCAAACCGCTACAAGTCAACCTGCAGACCAAAGTTTACAAAAGAGCTTCCACCTCTCCTACCCAAGAAAAATTATTTTTTAAAATTTCCTTCCCTTCAAAAATTTTTAAAACCGCCACCGCACAACCAACACATAAAGACCAAAGGACAAACCTGACATGCCCACCAATTCAAGCTGGGACAAATTGCTGTAACTAAGAATGAAACGACTGACAGAAATAGAAAGCCGACCGCATAACAGCCGTTTGCCGCAATGGGGGCTGAAGTGGTTAAATCAAGTGCAGTGCTTCTATCAACATTTGTGCTTGGTT
>JBKBNH010000008.1:8426-17852 GCA_046295395.1 Flavobacteriales bacterium
GCATAACAGCCGTTTGCCGCAATGGGGGCTGAAGTGGTTAAATCAAGTGCAGTGCTTCTATCAACATTTGTGCTTGGTTGACAGTTCAGTCCTCCGAAATCCCCCACTGCGGCAAACGGCAAAACGTTGTGTACAATGCTGGAAAAGACACTATGGTGCGACAAAGAAATATATTGATAGCCAAAACATTTTTGGAAAGGCACAAAAAAGAGCCTCCCTGACCTTAAACTGATTTTGAAAATTGAGAAGGTTTCTGAATGTTCTCTAAAGTAATTTTTGTAATTTTAAAACGTAAAACAATGAAAAAAATAATTAAACATATCTTAGTAATCACTGCGTTTTTTGCAATAAAATCAACAGTGCAAGCCCAAAGTCAAACATTTGTAAACATAGACTGGGTTATTTCAAATGGAAATCCTAGTAATTATGACTACGTTTCTTCTACCATTGACCCAAATGGGAATTTGGTTTATATTAGTAATCATAGTAACGGGAGTAATACGGATATTTTATTATCTTGTATTCACCCAAATGGAACAATCGCTTGGCAAAATAATTGTGGAAGCTCGCCAACTGCTGACGATTACGGTGCAGACTTGAAAATAGACAATAGCGGAAATATCTTTATTTGTGCAGCAAAACACAATGGTAATAATCTTGACTACCTTGTTGCAAAGTATTCTTCTACGGGTTCTTTGATATGGCAACAAGCCTACAATGGAACTGGAAACGGTGATGATGTTCCATCAGCTATAACTCTTGATGCTTCGGGAAATGTGTTTGTAACAGGCACAAGTAAAGGCACGGGATCTCCTTTCAACACCGATTATGCAACGATAAAATATAACAGTTCTGGAACTCAACAATGGGTTAAACGGTACAATTTCGCCAATCTTACTGAAATTGCAACAGGAGTTAGTATAGACAATTCTGGAAATGTAATCGTTTGCGGTACAAGTGCAAATAATCTTTCAAATGCCGATTTCACTATTGTTAAATACAATAACGCAAGCGGTGTACAAATGGGTGTTCAGCGACACGCTACGGCAGGAAATGGATATGACCTGCCAACGGAAATGAAAATTGACGGCAACGGAAAAATTTTCGTTGTGGGTACAAGTGAAGCAGGAACAAACAAAGACATCAAAGTACTTGCACTTAACAATAACCTTACTGTAAATTGGGTAAAATACATTGATAAGTGCGGAAATACTGACGAAGGACACGGACTTGCACTCAAAGGAAATAGCGAAGTAGTTGCAACAGGGTTTTCAACCAAAACTAGCGGAGGTACTGATTTTGTTACTTGTAATTTATCCAATGTATCAGGCACAGAAAACTGGTCTAACAACAAGCCTGCACTTATAGATAGTGATATTTCTAAAGGAAGAAAAGTTACTGTAGGTAGTAATGGAACAATTTACGTAACAGGAGAAACGCAAATCGGAAATAGTCGCGTTTTTTCAATCATTGCCTTTAGACCTGACGGCTCTATAAAGTGGGGAAAGGAAATTGATGGTCTTAATGGCACTAACTACTCTCCAAGACAAATAACAGAAGACAATGGAATCATCTACGTTACTGGTATAAAAGAAGATGGTAACACAAACGAAATAACAACTGTTAGGCTTTCTGAAAGGGAGAAACCATTCAATCCTGCTTATGTGAATGGCATTGCTTCGCATAATAAGGGAGAATTAATTATTCGTTTTGACACGTCAATGATTAATTATGCTGCAATTAATAAAAAAGAGTTTGAAGCAGGTATTCTATCCGATTTTGTTAAACCCTCTGCCATTCAACAAATGGAAAACAAATACAATTACGACTGGAAAAATGCTCGAACTTTTAAGATTTTCCGTAATATGACAACGGCAGATACTATTTCGGTAACTCGCTTGGGCGATACGATTAGAATTGATGATTTTTGGGCTACGCTTTCGGTTTTCTTCCCTGAAAATTATACAGAACAACAAGTTGCGGATAGTTTGAGTATAATTGCTGATTCAATTATTCATTATGCACACTTGAATGGAATAATTGAAAGACATAACATTCCTAATGACCCTTTAGTTTCTATTGAGCAAGCTGGATTAATTCCTACAACATCTTTCTCAAATGCTCACATAAGTATTGAAGATGCTTGGAATATAGAAGTTGGCCAATCTCACACAAAAGTTGGTGTTTTCGATGATCCGATATATTGGGCACACGAAGATTTTGGAGATGGAACTTACAACGGTAGTAAAATTGAAGGCGGATGGGATTACTATAATAACGTTCACATTTCAGGTGTAATAAGTCCCGGAAGTAGCCACGGCACATCAGTAGCGGGTATAATCGGAGCACTTCGAAATAACAACATTGGTATTGCAGGAATTGCAGGAGGTGATGTTGATGGTGCTAGCAATACAGGTGTACAGTTATTCTCTATGGGTATTTTTAGTAGTGGTGATTTTAGTTCTATTGCCATAGCCGCTGCTGCAATAGTTGAAGGTGCAGCTAATACAGGTACATATGGTTACGGTTTAAATATCCAAAATCACTCTTGGGGAGGTTCTCAACCTTTTCAGGTTATTGAGGATGCAGTTATTACAGCTTGGAGAAGTCATTGTATCTTAGTTGCGTCAAGGGGTAATCGCGGACACTTGGATAATGCTATTAATTACCCTGCTTGTTATAGCGACATAATGATCCTAAATACTGGAGCGAGTGGAGTTAATGGTGAGTACAAAAACACTAGTAATGGAGATAATTGGTGGGCTTCTTCTTTCGGCAACAATGTTGATTTCATAGCACCTGGGACAACAGAAATTGTCGCCTCACCAATAAACCCAATTTCTCCTTATAACTATCCTAATAATTGCACATCTAGTCTATACCCAGAATATCAATGTTTTAATGGCACATCTGCTGCTGCCCCGCACGTTGCAGGTGTAGCTGCTTTGATGTATAGCAAACATCACGTGAATAATGGTGCGCCAAATAACTTAGCTACAGAAGACATTGAATACATCCTTGAAAAAAATGCTACTGATAAGGGGGCAGCAGGATACGACTCATTCAACGGTTGGGGATTAATCAATGCTCACGCTTCATTAGAAAAGGTGAACTACCCATCATATTATGTGAAACACGCACCATCCTCTACCCCAACACAAACAACTGCTGCGAATCAAAATGTTATTATTGCTAATAATACCGATGGAATTGCAGCAGGGCAGTATATTGCAGACAGAATTCAGCTTAACTGGACTTATGTTGATGTATTACCAACTCAACACGAAATTATTGATTGGTGGACATTGGAAGCAAAGACTTATAGAGGTGTAGGCGCAAATGTTCCAATTACTGGGGTGAGACATATGAGTGTTACTCCAAATGTAACTATAGGAGGAAATGCAGCTGTGTTTAGTGTACAAACTTTTGCTTGGTGGGTTAAAACAGCAGTTGGTTCAGGACAAACTATAAATAAATGGATTCCAGCAGGAGGTCCGTCTCAACTGCGATATTCCTATTCACTTCACGTGAAAGACAACAGCATAACTTCAATTGATGAAAATACGCTCGAAATGGATGTCAATTTATTCCCCAATCCTGTTAGCGACATCATTAATTTAACAATGAATTTTGAGAATGCTTCGGATGCACAACTTGAAATATTCGATGCACAGGGCAAAATAATTGCAAACCCAAGTCTTGGACACAAAGCGCAGGGTGAACATACGTTTTCGATTAATGTATCGAACCTTTCGAATGGTTTATATCTTCTTAAGGTTACATCAGGTCAAAGTACCATAACAAAAAGATTTATCAAGCAATGAGAGCTTTGATTCATAACTTATACACAGGTGGCCAGTTTGCCACCTGTGTATTATTTTTTTTATTTTCATTATTTCTATTTACGGGTTGTAAAAAAGATTTGTCGCCTTTAGAAAGCCCTGATGAAAATCAAGGAGAGTGTGATCCCATTCTTCCTTGCAATCAAGTTACAATTGGTGGCGGTTACACATACATTATAGATTTTGAAAACTTTGTTGTTGCACCAATGTTTAATCCCAACTCCGAATCACAATTTGTTTATCTTAAAAGATCAAACTCTAATCTTTGGGAGCTAATAACGTATGATTTAATATCTAAAGAAAGAAAAATACTGTATGCGGGAATAATTTGGTATCAACCTCAATGGGGTAAAAACGATTGGATTTTGTTTTGCCAAAATGATGAGAATATCTACAAAATAAAAAGTAATGGAGATAGCTTAACAAAGTTGACGAATTCAAATAATCTGCATCATCCTATATGGAATTACGATGGCTCAAAATTTTTAGCTTTTACCGAAGCTTCAAATTTATTTTCACTTCTTTTTGATGTTAATGGGAATATTATGGACACTATATATTTTGGCCAAACAAATAATTCTAATTTCCAAAATCCCAATTACATAGTAAGTAATATTTATCAAAACGTTTCATTTTTTAATTTGAACACTAATAGCCTTGAATTCCACTATAATTACTCAGGCTTCAATTCAACAACAGGTGGAAGTATATTCTGGCTAAATAATACCGCTGTTATTTACAGCAACATTAATGGACTAAACAGGCTTAGCATCCCAGACTTAACAAATCAAAATTTCAAGAAAAGTTGTAATTCTAAGATTTATCAATGGGGGGACATAAATAGTAGTAAAACCAAAATGATCTGGTCAAGAGGCGATTACACACAAATTGATGAATGCACATTGAAATATAAAAGCAGAATTTACTTTATGGATATTGATGGTAATAATGAACAAGAAATTGATTTAAATTAAATTCAACATCACTATGAGAATAAAATACATCTTACTTGTGTTTACTATAAGTATGAGTTTCGCACTAAAAGCACAAAATAACAGACAAGCTTTATCCGTAGAATTTGGCTACGGAATAAACAGCTATTCTATGGGGCAGCTCAATGAATTTTATATTGATTCTTTTGCATTGAAACCTCACGTCAATGTATTGCAAGAACATATTAAATCAGGTCAACAATTCCGATTAGGCATCAACTACAAACCAATTGGCTTATTTGACTTTGGTTTGTATGGTAACTATCAATACGGGAATTCAAAATCTCGTCCATTATGGACTGAAACAGACGAGTTTGGCTCTCCAATTCAAGAACATAGGGGCAGTTTTGAATTACGCACAGAAGCCATTTCAGTTGGCATTAACACTACTTGGTATGTGAGTCATTTGCTTAAGTTTCAAGACAAGGAAAACACCCTAAACAGAATTCATTTAGGAATAGAATTAAATGGAGGAGTTGGATTTTCTAAAGCTATCGCTGATATTCGTTATGATACCTATCCAATAGGTTCTTTTTACGAATATTTTTCAAGCAGAGATTTTCAAGGTCAGGTAGGCTTAAAAGCTGAATACGATTTCACAATATCTCCTTTGTTCACAACTTTAGGAATACGTTTTGGTTATCAATATTTTAGAACAAAAACAGTAAAAGACAGACTTGGAAGAGACTGGGAGGTACTTGGACAATATCCAATCAATCTCGACTTTTCAGGATTCTACTTCGGGACGTACCTCAAACTCGGACGATGAAAAATAAGTACTGTACACAACAGCAAATAAGCTCAAGCAGGGTTTTGGTGCTTCGTAGGACAGGGAAATGGATTGTTGAAAGTTCAGTTCTTCGTAGGAAATTCAGTGGTGAAAATCCCTGCCTGCGCCTATTTGCAAACCGTTATAGGGCATTTTAGGACTACCGAACAAACGACACTAAACAAATTAGATTGATTACTAAAATAAAATATTTCGTTTTGACAAAGTATCAGAGTTACTTTGTATGTATCTTATTTTCTCTAACTATTTTAATTCCCGACCTCACTAATGCTCAAAACAAAATAATTGATAATTCATTTCTAAGTCAATTAAAACAGATTGACGGGGTATATGACACGCAAAAAGAAACATACTACAGCCAGTTTATTGACAAAGGAGACATCAAAATTATTCATCGCTTTCAAACTAAAAAGTTTATTGATGGTTTAGGTATTACTGAGTATTATTATACTAATTCTGATACGCAATATGAAAGCAAAAAATCTTACGGTCTGATTGATACAAGTGGGTATATTTTGATTCCTTGTATTTATGAGGATATATTTATTACAGGGAATAAAAATTTCTATGGGGTTCACACTAATGACAGTTTAGGAATAAGAAGCCTTGAAAAGGGAGAAATTTTAAAATATCCTAGAGTAAATTCTAAACCAATAAACGATAACTTTCGGTCAAAATATAACAGCTTTATTTCTTTCAAGAATTCAAGCAACTATTGTGTTTTAAGAATTAACGGTTTACTGGGTGTTTATTCCTTCTACCAAGAGAAATTTGTTGTTCCGACTATCTATGATAAAATTACTTTATATGGCAACATAGCAGTTTGTCAAAGCTTGAATAATTTCGTTTTCTATAATTGTTATAACGAAGGTAAATCTGAAGTATTTAAAGAAATTCATACGCTTAATGAATGTAACTATTTTTTCGTTAGACTTAAGAATGGTAAAACTGTTGTTTGTACTGACCCTACATCACCATTAAATTCAATCTATTCTAAATTACCAATTGACGAAGCACTTGAGTTTAACAACCGTTATTTAATAGCGACTAGAGTCGGCAGGTTCGGACTTATTGATGAATTTGGTAACGCATCTGTACCATTTATTTATGATGACATTTATTTCTTTGATAAGGAATTACTCCTTGTGAAAAAAGATGACTTATGGGCAATTTCAGATTATAAGCACAAACTCTTAACACAATTCCAGTTCATTAATATCGATAAACAAAATCAAGTGAACTTGAACAATTTTATTTCTTTCTCGGGAATTGATACAACCGATAAAGTAATTATGAAATATTTTGATTATGAATCTGGCTATGGTAGATTCAATGAATACTTGTTGGCTGAAATTAAAAAATCCCTGATTTCTATAAAGAGTGAATTGTACTCACGTAAAATTTCGAAATATGATGATTTTGTATATCCAATTTATGTTTTAGGAAGTAAAAAAGGCTTTCAACTCATCACCGTTAAGTCTAAGGAAGAAGTGATTATTGATTCATTATTCTGGGATAATGTATATATGATTCCACGCATATATGATTATCCATTTGAGATTGGCGTTCAAAAAGGCGATAAATTTGGATATTACAATTCTGAAAAAAACGTCAAAACGTACCTAAAATATGACGGTATATACTTTTACTACAAACTGTTTTTCTATGAAGGTATTTTGTATTCAGGAACTCATAGCGAAAGGTCACCTTTTACCTTTGTTAAGAAAGGAAATGTTTTTATCAGAAGTACATATCCAAAAACAAATTGGTTGAAAAGAATCACCACACCACCCAATTGGCCAGCTAATTACCAAGGAAAACCGAAATGGAGGAAATATATGAAAGAGGAAGAATTTTTAGAAAAGAGAAAACGCGAATAAATGACAAGAACAAATAGTTTAATTATAAAAACGCCCTATAACAGCAAATAAGCTCAAGCAGGGGTTCCGTGCTTCGTAGGACAGGAAAGTGGTAAATTTAAAGTGCAGTTCTTCGTAGGAAGTTCAGTGGTGAAAATCCCTGCCTGCGTATAGCTGAGAACCGTTACCAGTGATTGTATGAAGACAGCAGTAATAACAATATTAGCATTTTTGACATTAACTTCTTGTAAAGGACAAGAGAAGAAAAATGACACTTTAAATGATAAAGAACTTAAATATGAAGAGTTAGGAGACACTACATTTTCGTTAGGTGGTCACGTCTCTATTTTAGATTGTAAACCAACAATAGATAAAAATTTTCGGATTTACTTACGGACAAATCCAAATGACAACATTCATAAACAAGACCATAGTTTTTTAACAATTGGGGCAAAAGGTGATTCAATAAGCCATATTCCTATTCAATTTCAACACTTTCTCACAGACTATATTGAACTTGAAGACTGTTTTTATGTCGTTACTACAGACCGCAGAACTATGGGTGGTTATACAAAAGACTTTCTGAATAAATATGACAAAAATTGGAAACATATATGGACTAAGAATATTGACAAACCAAAATATCCAAGTGGTAATTCAATTTTACGATTGACAAATAACAATGAATTGATTTTGATTAGTGATGAATACCAACCTAAAACTTCTAATGTTGGAATTTCAACTAGACTCTACAACCTTGACGGAAAAATTATTTCAGAAAAATTAATCCTTACGAAAGGACATAGCAATCCAATTTCTATAATCCCTGCGACTGACAGTAATTTTTATTTAACAGCAGAGCAATATGACCGTGAATCAAATATCAATTCACTTTGGTTAATGAAACTCACACAAAAAGGAGATACAATTTGGACAAAAAAATACCCTCATTTTTACCCACGGCAGACAGTTTTGTCGAGAAACGGAGACTTGGTTTTTTATGGCAGTAATTATTCACCAATTGAAGAACAAAAGACTCATTATCATTACTTAAAAATTATTGTTCTTGACGAAGAAGGCAACTTGAAATGGAGTAAAGACACTAAACAGAATTATTACGAAAAACCAGGAAATCTTATAGAAACTAAAGAAGGGAATTATTTATTCTCAAGCACTATAACACCAATCAAAGACAAAGGTGACAGGGCGTACATTTTTGAACTAAATAGAAATGGCGAATTGACCTTTGAAAGAAAATTTGAGTATTCAGCAGGAATTAGTAGCGTTCCCTATTTAATTAAAACGGAAGGACAAATTACAATGGTTGGACAAAAATGGATTGGTAAATTTGGTGAGCCATTTAAAGACATTATTCACTTAACAAAACTGACAGAATGATTAGAACAACCACTGGTAACAGCCGTTTTGCAAAAGCGGGGGTTTCGTGCTTCTATGACAGTGAAGTGCGCAATTCAAGCTTTGTGCATCTAATGAAGTTTAGCGCTAAAAATCCCCGCCTTCGCAAAGCCGCAAACCGTTAGCAGTAAGTTTAGAAAGGCTCCTCCACAAAAAAACTTGTTTCCTAATAAAGAAACTTTTATCTTTGCAGAAACGTTTAACAAGTGCAGACACCAAAATTTAAAGTTGAGTTTTTAGAAGAAGCTTCGGAATTTCTAGACAGCCTTGAGAGAAAGTAAGAGATAAAATCATCTACAACATCACAAAAGCAAGGTTTTCAAACGACAAAGAGCTTTTCAAAAAACTAACTGAAGAAATTTGGGCGTTTAGAACGCTGTTCAATAAAACCCATTACAGGCTTTTTGCTTTTTGGGATAAATCAGAGAAGACCGACACAGTTGTAATATCAACTCACGGACTGATAAAGAAAACAGATAAAACTCCACAAGGTGACTTAGACAAAGCAGAACGTTTAAGAAAAAAAT
>JBKBNH010000008.1:17878-195851 GCA_046295395.1 Flavobacteriales bacterium
TGAAAAAGCAAGGATTAAAAACTTACAGCTTAGACGAAATTACTGACAAACACATCGGTAAACGTGGGACACCAAAGCGAGAAGCTTTTGAGAACGAGTTACGACTTGACTTGCTTGGAGAAGCAATCAGACAAGCACGCTTAGAACGTAACTTGACACAAGAAGAACTTGGACGACTAGTTGGTGTTCAAAAAGCTCAAATTTCAAAACTTGAAAACAGTTTGACTGATGCAAGATTTGAAACAATAATTAAAGTATTCAAAGCACTTAACGCAAAGATAAATTTCAATGTGGAGTTGCTTAACCAGACAGTAAAACTCGCTTGACGACAAGAAGAAAACCTACTGCTAACAGCCGTTTGCCGCAAGTGGCGGTGACGTGCAAAATTGGAAGTAAGTGCTTCTATTCTGCTTCGGTGCGGGTTGACAGCTTAGTCTTTCTAAATCGCCACTGCGCCAAGCGCCAAAACGTTGTGCGTCAGCTTAAAAAACCGACACCGATAAAAATTACGAATAAGATGGTTTCTATTTTTGGAAACTTTTATTATCTTTATGACGTTAAACAAGACAGCATTGAATGAGATTTTTTGAGACGAAATTTTTAGAAGAAGCGGACGAGTTCATTTCGCAACTTGACCCAAAGACAATTAAGAAAATCTTTTACAATATTGACCTTGCGGAACAAACTAATGACCCAAAGCTTTTCAAGAAACTTCAAAATGACATTTGGGAGTTTCGGACAAAGTTCGCAGGACTTCAAATCAGGCTTCTTGCATTTTGGGACAAGACAGATAACAAAGAAACTTTGGTAATAGCAACCCACGGTTTCATAAAGAAAGTTGACAAAGTTCCTGTTAACGAAATTGACCGGGCAGTAAGACTGAGAGACAAATATTTTAACAACAAACAAAAAAAGTAATAATATGGCAACTAAAGAAGTAAAGACCTACTCACTTGCCGAGATGAAAGACAAGTATATCGGTAAAGTTGGAACGACTGAACGAGACGAATACGAATATGAACTTCGTATGGACGTTTTGGGCAAAATGATTAAAACAGCAAGACAAGAAAGAAACTTAACACAAGAAGAACTTGGACGACTTGTAGGTGTTCAAAAAGCTCAAATCTCTAAACTTGAAAGCAGTGCTAACAGTGCGACAATTGACACTATTTTGAAAGTGTTTAAGGCGTTGAAAGCTGAAATAAACTTTAACGTGAAACTTGAAGACAACTTTGTCAAACTCGCCTGACAGAAAAGAAAGCCGAACGCACAACAGCACCTACACGCAAGTGGCGGTGACGTGCAAAATTGGAAGTAAGTGCTTCTATTCTGCTTCGGTGCGGGTTGACAGCTTAGTCTTTCTAAATCGCCACCTGCGGCAAGCGGCAAACCGTTAGTGGCAACCGTAACTAAGACAACACAGAGATGAATAAAAGTGAAAACAATAATATGAAATCAAGACTCAACGACGTCAATAGACAGTTGAAAAGACTAATACTTTTCATATTACTTCCGACAACTTTTTTATCTTGTAAAACACAAAAAAACATCATTAAAGAAAACATAACGATAAAAATATATCCTTACGAAGTTGATAATGAGATAAAAGCTTCTGCAATGCCTGAATTAAATCAATCAAGTGATTTAGTGAAATTCAAAAGACGCTTTGAATACTTAATCATAAATATCCCTGAATTTCACTCGGTTCAAATGTTTGAAGAGAGAATTAGGCTTTTCAATCTTTACCCTGACACTGTAAAAATGAAAGAACTGATTTTAGAAATGTATTTAAACGATGAAAAATTCTCTTCATACTTTGAACAAACGTATAAAGCCATTAAAAAGCCTGAGTTGAAAAACAAAATTAGCTTTACATCTGATGAACTGATGGAAGTCGCATCAAAGTTTTTCCTTTGTGACAAAGTAAACCCAGATACAACAATCCAGTCGCGCGTTTGCGTTGGCTTAAATGGAGTAAGCGAATTAAATTTGGAAAAAGACGTCACTTTGTTAGCAGCATTTTGTTACGAAGCAATTTTTAATGGTCTTAGCAAAGACAAATCGAAAATATCAGAAGAATGGGACATTGAAAAAGAAAATGCAACTGAACATTTTAGAAGAAACATTACATCGTTAGAAAGTTACTTAGAAGACGTTAAACAAGAGTTGTATAAAAGAATGAAAAGTAATGCTTCACTCAAACAAGAATTGTTCACATACTATGAGTTGAATAAGAACAATTTAGCTTTCAGAATAACACAGTAATGACAGTTTTGTGCTCCGAAATTCGCCACTGCGCCAAGCGCCAAACCGTTATGGTGCGTTTTAAAAGACGATAGAACAATGAGAATTAGTATACTGATATTTTTAGTTTGTTTTTCAAAATTATCGTTTGGACAAATTACCTATCCATTTTCTTCAAAATCAGAACCAAATATATTTGGTCAGACTAAACGACTTTTCTACACTTACAATAATAATCAAGATACAATTTATTTTAACAATCCTACATCATTTGAAGGTTTTACGGTATGTGAAGTCAAATTAGTTGACACTGTTGATATTAACAATTCGGGACTTAAAGAATGTGTGTTTATAAAAACTTGTGAAGTAAAGATTGGAGAACACGGTGGAACATTTGATATTACAGGAGAACTTAAAATATCAACATTTGAAATTTGGGATTTAGATAACAAAGTACAATTATTTAGCGCAAATTTTTCCTACAATCATCACTTCAGAAATTTTTCTGCATATAGAAGTCCAACACATTGGTATGGCTATAATGTATATCAATATAATGTTAGCTTAGTGTCAGATATAATTATCATTTCAAATTTGGAAATGGAACCATCTAAAAACGAAATAGATTCAACTCTTAAACAAGCTTTAGTCATTAATGAAATCGAAGTGGACAATGAAATTGGAATTTATCAATTTGACGGTAAAGGGTTCGTAAAACAATCTGACATCGAGACAATAAAAATAATTTTTAATGAGTTTGTATTAAATCAGGAGAGCACGGACTCAAAAGTTAATAAGGAATTGATGTCAAATTGTTTAAAATCAATTACTCTTGTAATAGACAAAAACGAATTAGACCTTTTAATAAATGTATGGATGTATTATGACCCAACTGACTATCCTGACATTCCCGAAATTTACAGAATCTTAAAGGACAGCAGACCTCATAGTATTGAAGCAGTTAAGAACAGAATTGACAACAAGAAAGAATGGGAGACTGACGACACAGCACCATATTCAGACTTGAAAAATTTATTGCAACGACTTGAAAATGAGTAGAAAAACGCGCCATAACACGGGTTTGGCAAAAGTGGCGGTTCAGTGCTCCGCAGACACATTTGTGGTAAAAGTCCCGCCCTTCGGGTAGCTGCAAAACGTTACCTGCAAGCATAACAAGACAACAATAGATGAAAAAAAAAATTCTGATATTTATAATACTGCTCACAGCAATAATATTTTCTATTATTATCATTTTCAAGATAAAAACAGACGATAATAATGATGTTGCAACAGACAACAAAGTAAAATTTGAAAATGATGAAATCAAAAAATGCGAACAGTATTTAAAAAAATTAGACGGTGTTAACCTATCACTTGAATGGAAGCTTTTAAAATGTGGTCTTTGGCAGAATAAGCTGGGTGAGATTGGATTTAAAACCAACCGTGTTATTTGCTCTGACGGACAAGTAATAGCTGAAGCCTATATTACAAAGTTTGGATTTGACGAAAATCCACCGTTAAAAGATATAATTGATACAACAACATTTAGAGAAATTGGTAACACCTACTACAAAGATAAAAACCATATTTATCACCATTATGGAATGTCTGGTGGTGGGAGTTTTTATATATTTGAAAAAGCTGATTACCAAACTTTTCAAATTCTCGGAGATTGTTACGCAAAAGATAAAGACCATATTTTTGAAATGCGGTCGGGCATTTTAACTAATGTTGATTATAAAACGTTTAAAACTAAAAAGGGTTTAACAGGCTGCGTTGCTAAGGATAAAGACGGTTATATCATATGGGGAGAAAGAGTTAACGTAAATGAAATAGATGGCGAATACCTTAAAAAAGCAATTGAAGAACTTGAAAACGAATAGTGCCAGCAGGTAACACGGGTTTGGCAAAAGTGGCGATTCAGTGCTCCGCAGACACATTTGTGGTTAATCAAAGTTTGGTTCTCCGCATCAACATTTGTGGTGAAAATCGCCACCTTCGGGTAGCTGCAAAACGTTATGGCTCATTAAAAATAACACATAGACCTGAATGAATTATACTAAATTGACCAAAGAAGAATTGTTGATTGAAATAGATAATAAATCGAAAGCTATAATCAATATGGGCAAACAATTAAGTGCGATTACTCCAAATATGGAGACATTCGATTTCTTATTGATTGCCGCATTAAATAGAACTGTAAATATTTCTAAAGCCTATACTACATTAATTAGAGAAAATAATTTTATTGCTGCTGCTCCATTAGTTAGGATAAATATTGACACGTTGTTGAGATTATACGCTTCGATAATATGTGAATATGATCGAAATGCTTTTGCTTCGAAGGTAATGAGTGGTGAGTTGATAAAGAAAATGAAATTACGAGGAACAAAAATAGATTTGCGAGATGATACATTGTATTCTGAAATATCTAAAATTGAAGGGATGGAGTGGGTAGCTGACATATACAAAGCAGGGAATTCATTTGTTCATTTAGAAAAGTCACATATTTTTTCATCTTTGAAAATTGCGGATGAAAATGAACGAACTATACATATGTCCATTGGATTTCATGATGCATTTATTCCCGAAAGTGAAAAACAGGGTTCCGCTGTATGGATGAATTTGATAGTTGACTCTATAATTCAACAGGCTCAAATTTGGATGTATGAAAAAGCCCAAAAAGTAAACTTTGATATTGAACAATTGAATAATTTATCTGATCAAAAAACGAAGCCATAACAGCAAATAAGCGCCACTACGCGAGCGCCTATTTGCAGAACGTTAGGCATAATTTTATGAAGACGACAGTAACAATATTATTCATTCTCATTTCGACACTGACTTTTGGTCAGACAAGTGAAACATATCAAAAAATTGGCGACTCTTTATTGACAAGAGGAAAATCCGATGAGCTTATAAAATATTTTGAAGACAAATTAAAAAAACATCCAAAAAACGAAGATGTTTTGCGTTGGCTTGGTTATGGACACATTATCAAAAACAATCTTGATCTTGGTGAAAAATACTACACTGAAGCTCTGACAGTAAATCCAAAATGTACTCGATGTTATTTGAATATTGGCAGAGTTTATTCATTAAGAGGCGACAACAAAAAAGCACTTGAATATTTTGACAAAGCAGTAAATACAGACCCAAATGATGCACTTTTATACTCTAATAGAGCAAGATTAAAGGAAATTCTTGGAGACAAGTTTGGTGCTTTACGTGACCACAATAAGGCAGTTGAAATAGACCCTGAAAATCCCGAATCATATATACAGCGTGGTGAATATAATTCACGCGTTGGTTATCAATCTTTAGCACTAGCTGATTTTACAAAAGCAATAGAATTAGCACCAAATCATTATAATCCATATTTCAAAAGAGCAAGTCTATATTATGGACAAAAAAGACTAGAAGAAGCGATGACGGATATTAATAAAGCTATAGAACTTGACAGTAATCAATTTTCGCTATACACCGGTAGAGGTGCAATTTTTGACGTTATGCAAGAATATCATAAGGCAATAAACGATTACACGAAAGCTATTTCATTAAACAAAAATGATTTCTTACCTTACTTGAACAGAGCAACATCATCCTATAAATTGGAAGACCTTGACGCTTCTTGTTCTGACTATTTAATTCTTAAATCCTTAATTGATAAACGTGAAATAAGTGACCAGGCAATTATTGATGAAATTAATGGAGCAATTCAAGATATTTGCGACTCTTCAAAAGCCAGTTATTATTACCAAAGAGGAGTGGGATATTATAATTTAAAGGAGTTTCAAAAAGCACTTGATATTTATGCTTTAGGACTTAAAAAATTTCCTGACAATGCAATGATGCTTTCATTTAAAGGAAATGCTCACTTAGCTTTAAATCAATATGAACAGGCAATTGAGTATTATAACCTGTCATTAAAATACAAAGAGAGCATTTTAATGGAAATAAAAATTAATCCAAGGTTTGTTGACGCATCAAATGATAAAATTACAAGTTTTTACAACGGCTCGTTAGCATCAACCTATTTTAGTATTTCTGAGTGTAAGACTAATTTGGGCAAGTTTGACGAGGCATTGAAAGAAATAAATACCGCATTAGAATTAGCACCAGACATAAAAGATTTTAATAAAGAAGCATATTACAATTTAAGGGGGTATATTCATTTGATGAACGGAAAATATGAACTTGCAATTTCCGACTTTGACAAAAGTATCCTAATAAACAGAAACTTTCCTCTTGCCTATGTTAATCGTGCTATTGCTAAAGTTAGTTTAGCAGAAAAAGTAAAAATTAGGTCGTATTCAATTCACGGAAATTTTAATACCCAACCAATGAATGTTAATTGGAATTCACCAACGAAATCGTCTCTAAAAAAATCAGAATCAAATATTTTATCAGCCCTCACCGACTGTAATAAGGCTATTGAAATTGACAATAAACTAGGCTATGCATACTATATAAGAGGACAAATCAAACAAATGCTTACTTATGGTGACTTTTGTTTGGACTTATTGACTGCAAAGGAACTTGGTTTGACAGTGGAAGATGAATTAATAAGAAACTGTGAAAAATAAAGAGACAGAAAGAAAAACTACGCCTAACACGGGTAGCCGTTGCACAACCTCTATAAAACGATAAAAAGTCGATATTTTTACCCAAAAACGGCTTTCATACAGGCTTTTTAAGCGAGGTTATATTGTTGCTCAGTTAATTTTACCCGAAAAAACAAGTGGCTTATAATGGCTTGTTTGAGTTCATATAATAGTGCTTGCAATGAAGCTGCGCTCTTTTCTATTTTAGGGAGTTTGGGTTGCTTCTTTAACTTTTTTGGACTTGAATTTTAGGTATTTCTTTAGGTTGTAAACCAAAGCACTCATCAACACCTATTTATTGGCTGCCTTTATCCCCCTTGTGTTTACTCTTTTGAGGTTAATAAAATTGAGCATGGTGCCAAGCACGGGTTCAACTGTGCTACCTCGCTTTTTCATAATCTTTTTGGCATAGGGCGTTTGCAGTTTTTTATGCATAGCATCGTAGAGTGGCTTGTGTACGGTGTGCTCTATTTTCTTAAAATCACTTTTTCCTATGCACTCAGCACGAAGAGGACAGTCTTTGCATTTACTGTTATTGGAGCGATATATTTTCTTGTAGTTGCCTTCCTTGTCGTGTACGGTTTTGCGATAAGGCACTATGGCTTTGTGGCCTCTAGTGCATTCATATTGATCTAATATTTCGTTGTATGTAAAGCCTTCTCTATGGTATTTCTACTGCCCGAAGTTGGGGATATAGGCATCTATGTTATTTGCTTGGCAATACTGTAATGATTCGCCACTACTGTACCCTGTATCGGCGGTAATCTGCTCGCATTGGATTCCGTTTTTCTGTAGGTTGTCTATATTTTTATGGAGAATATGGGGCAAGCATTCACTGTCACGCTTATCTGCAAAATCTGCTCCTGCTGCGGTAATTACGTGGTTAGATTCATCTACGGATACTTGAGCATAGTGGTTCATTTGGCGTGCCTTACCCGGCTTTACAGCTATGCGTGCATCGGGATCTGTGGGGCTTGTATGTGTGTGATTGCTTAAGTATTTGGGGCGTATGATGTTGCCGTGCTCATCTTCTTTGCCACTATTCTTTTTCCCATGTCCGGGCATGGTTTTGTATGCATCTTCTTTTCACTGATGATGTTGGGCTACTCGCTTGGCTTTTTGATGCTTTACGCTCAATGAACCCTTGTCTTTTGGAGTAATTGTGCTCTTCAATGGCTTTATTTTATATTCACTATTGTCGTTGAGTTCATCCCAATAGGCTTGTACATCATCTTTGATCTCTTCATCATCTGCAAAGGGCTTTTCTTTCAAACTATCCATGCTTGCATTGGCTTTTATGTAAGCACTGTCTATGGCTTGTCGTTTGCCGCGTACCATGCCTTTGCGCACACAAAGACTCAAAACCTGCTGAAAGAGCGAAAGAAAAACTTCTTCTCCGTATAACTGCCTTGTGCGGCTTATCGTGCTGTGCCAGGGAAGCTCCTCGTCTATGTCGTAACGCAGATACCAGCGAACATCTATGCAGTTGCTGCAATAACGGATTAGCTGACGGTCTGAGTTGATGTTATTGAGGTAGCCTACCAAGCAAATCTTAAAAAACACTACGGGGCCTATGCTCTCTTGTCCTTCTTTTCCGTAATACTTACGTGTTGAGGTGTACAAAAAGCGTAAGTCTATTAGCCTCCTCTAACGTGCGGTAAAAGTTGTCTTGGGGTACTAGGTCTTCTATACTCAATTGGTAAAGAAGCTTGGGGTGTATCTCTTTCTTGCCTTGCATAGCCTAAATTTACTCGATTTAGTAGTGCTTTTTCTTTGCTTTTTTATTTCTTTTTCAACATCTTTGATGTGAGTTGTGCAACAAGTACAGCGGTTTGGCGTAATGGCCGGTGCAGTGCTTCGTATGACAGTTTAGCGGTTAATCAAAGTTTGGTTCTCCGCATCAACATTTGTGGTGAAAATCGCCACCTTAGCCAAGCCCGAAAATGTTTGGGTAGATTGGCGAACAAAGTGTTCGTATTGTATCCCGAAACTAAAGATTTTTTTTACTCATAAAGAATCAAAAGGCGAGGTTATTTTATTGCAGCAACTCTTTAGACTAACATAGGTCTGCATTTCAGTTGTTTTACTCCCTTTGTCAACAGATGCTTAGCTACACAAATATAAAATATTCAGCCACTAAAAAAAGAAAGTATTTTTCAAACGTTTAACTATATCAAAAACACAAAAAATCTTTTTATTCTTTTACTAGTTTACCTTTTCCGGTAACATCGGTGAGCAGGGTAGCCGGTGTGCCACGGTAATACACATTACCCTCGCTGCGCACTTCAGCTATAAAAGTGTTAAACGTTTGTAGCCGAAAATCACCTATACCACGGCTGTGGACATGAAGAAAGGGGGCAACGAGTTTGTGCGTGTTTACATTGCCCGTGCCGGTATGATAGAGGTAGCAAAAATCCAAGAGGCCTTCCAGGATTAAATCTGTTGGCCCCGAAAGATCGGTATATAGGGTGTCACCCTTAAGTATGAGGTTAAAATCGTTGCTCGATTTTTTACCATCAATGCGCAGGCTGCTTATTGTAAGCGTGTCGGTGCTGTAAACATACGTAGGGCCGTAAGAGGTTATCTGTTGCCAGTTGTTGCCATGTAGTTCGATGTTTATTTCGTACTGATAGCTGCGCAAAAAGCGGCATTTGTTCAAGTCGTTTATTCGTATTATGCCGTTACTCACTTCGGTAGAGATAAAGGGAATAAGATTTTCGGGCCCTGTTATGCGGCAATACGTTTCGGTGTCTTCTACCAATTTTAGTTTAAAAAGTCCGTTGAGTCCAAGCGTGGTGAAAGAGTCGAGTTGCCGTATTTCGGAGGTCTCTTTTCCGTTCGATTTAAAACACGCCCTATCTGCAGATTTTTTACATCCGACAAGTACAATAGCTATTATTATCAGAGCAATTCTCATTTGATGCGGTAAATTAATCCAGTTTCCAAAAAGTCAGCTACGGCAAAATGTGAACGAATACCCATTTGCAGGGCAAAATTCCGGTTAAAATGGTAGCGAAATGCCAAGCGGTGATAAAACAATCCGAGTTCTTCGGCTTTATTGCGTATATACACACCCATGGTGGTGAGCATTTTGAGGCGGTACACGTTTAGCTGATAGCCACCATACACTCCAAATTGAAGAATGTCGAGGTCTTTTTCGTAGTTGCTCATGGTTTGGCGTAGAGCATTGTTGTAAACCAAGTCTCCTCCTGCAAGCAGAGAACTCTTTGTGTTCAGCCAATGCAGGTATTCGGTGTTTATCCCCCAAATACCTACTTTGGTTTTGTACACCATTTCAATGCTTTTTATCGAGCCAATACCCATTATCGTCCATCGATGGATGAAAAAGTTTCTTGTAGCCACCATAAGCAGATCGGGATAAATCTTTTTTTCGCCTTTTTGCAGAGTAAATCCTGCATTTATGGTTAGAAAGTTTAGCCCCAGATTTGGCGACTGAAAGGCGCTGTTGGAAAAATGCACCAGGTTTAACCCTACATAGCAATTACCTAATCGGTGAGAGAAATTTCTGCGCATGTCGAAATTAACAGCACCGTTTAGCAGCGAGCCTACCGCAATGTTTTTATGGTTCTTTTGCTGATTAAATGGTTTTTGAATAATTCCGATTCCACATGAAACACCAAGTATCCATTTTTCGTTTCCGCTGCTTAGCGGAAAGTCGATGTAGGGCATAAGAGCAAGAGCAAAACCAATACGCTCCTTACTGTAATTCTGGTAAAACGAGGCTTTTATTCCCTGAACGGGGTAATGAAAAATATCATTTTCGGAGCGTTTTCCGGCTTTTATCGAAAATTGATAGGGGTGACCGGTTACCAGTTGGCGCATGATGTTTCGGTGGGCGAGAAATACACCGTATCCGCCGTCTATGCTCAATTCATAGCGATTGTAGGTGATGCTTTTTAGACTGTCTGCAGACTCAGACTGACCTGTGCTTCGTGAAGCAAGGCAAAACAAACACAAACCTATTCGAAATGGTAGCATAACCCAAAAGTACTAAACACAAGGGAATTTCGAGTGTCGTATTTTGAATTTCAGAAACGCTATTTAAAGGAATTTTATGCCTTGTAGCATTATGTCAGTTCGAGCATCCCCCTGAGGGAGTAGTGTTTTGCAGTAAGTCGGTTTGAGTGCACGACATTAGGAGTGCGTATCGAAAACGGATTAATAGCAGTCTACACCAATCACCTCTCGATACGCTTTTGTTTCGTTTCATAGCGCAAAACCACTCGAGGTGACATGGTGTAAAGTTTAGTGAATAACCAATAACCTAACACTTTAACTCCATAATCTAAAGCCTTCGGATTCTTTGCAGGAAAAAATGTAAAGCGAATAATTACCTTTACGAAAAATAAATTATGGATCCACGTTTACAAGCATTTGAACGGTTGCTCAATATCATGGACGACCTGCGCGAGAAGTGCCCCTGGGATAAAAAACAAACCTTTGAAAGTCTGCGTTACCTTACGATAGAAGAAACCTACGAACTGGCCGATGCCATTTTGGATAAAGATTATAAAGAGCTGGAGGGCGAAATAGGAGATTTGATGCTGCACATGGTTTTTTATGCTAAGTTGGGCAGCGAGACCGGAGAGTTTGATATTACCACTGTGCTTAACCGCATTTGCGATAAGCTAGTAGATCGACACCCACACATATATGGCGATGTAACTGTGAAAGACGAAGAAGAGGTGAAGTCTAACTGGGAAAAGATAAAACTTAAAAGCGGAAAGAAATCAGTACTGGAAGGGGTGCCTGTGTCGTTACCGGCTATGGTGAAGGCCAATCGTATTCAAGACAAGGCTCGGGGAATTGGTTTTGACTGGGACAACTCCTCACAGGTGTGGGAAAAGATACAGGAAGAGTTGGCCGAGCTAAAGCACGAAGTAGACAACCACACCAACAGGATAGAGGAGGAGTTGGGCGACGTACTTTTTTCCATTATCAATTATGCCCGTTTTATTGGTGCGAATCCTGAGGATGCACTAGAAAGAACCAATAAAAAGTTCATCAAGCGATTTATGTATATGGAAGAAGAAACGAAAAAAGACGGAAAAATTATTTCAGATATGACGTTGGAAGAAATGGACGAATACTGGAATCTAGCTAAAAAAATATAACCATCTAATCGACCAAAAGCAAAGTTGATTTCATTTAACAAATATGGTTTTCGGGCAGATGTAGCACTGGCTTTTGTGCTTGTGTTTTCGGTGTGGGTTTTTTACAAAAGTGATTTTACCGAGCACACGAAAAAATACCGACGCTTAGAAAAAATACCTACTTCCTTCAAGTGGCAATCGCCGGGGCATGTTGGGTTTATTAATCTTGAAAAAAGACGACTTCCTAAAGTTTATTTGGAAATTAATCCTGATGACTTTTTTGACTACAAAACCGGAATATACATCCCTGGTATTGAGTCGGATAAAGCCATGTTTAGACAAAATATCGCTTGGTGGGATATTCCGGCAAACTACCATCAGCGGGGCAATAATTGGGAGCGGTATGGTACAATCTGCTTTTCTGACGATACCCTAAAACAACAAGTGAAAATTCGCATAAACGGCAATGCTACACGAGCTTTTTCGCAAAAATCACTGAGAATTGTCCCCCTAGATAAAAAAGGGCAGGTTTGGGTTAACTGGAATGATAAGCGTGGTGTGGCAGTCATTCAGCATAGTGCCATTTTACGAAACGGCGGCAACGACTGGACTAAGTGCCTGTTTCGTGATGCGTTGATTCAGGAAATAGCGCAAAACCTGAATCTAGAAATACAGCCATCGCAACCTTTTGAGATTTACATAAATAAAACCTACTGGGGTATTCACAATTTGCGCCCCCGCATGGACGAAAAGCATCTGGCCGCTAAATACGGGGTGAAGAAAAAAGCCGTTACCATCATCGAAAACAATTTTATTCTCGATGCAGGCTCGCAGGATTTGCTGAATGATTTTAAAGCGGCGATAGAAATGATACAAAACCCTGCTGAAAAATGGTATTCCTGGGAAATGATTGAAAAGGATATCAACACCCTTTCATTTGTAGACTACCTATTGACCGAAACCTTTTTTGCCAACACAGACTGGCCCAAAAACAATTTTAAGGTATATGCCATTCAGTATAAAGATTCTGTGGGAAAATGGGAGTTTATACTCAACGATTTGGATTATGGATTTGGCTATACAGGTTTGAAGGAAGCCATTAAAAAAAATATGTTTGCCCATATCAACTCATCTAAAAACACTCCTGTAAAAATGTTGTGGAACGGATTGTTGCAGCATACTGAGTTTCGCAATTTGGTTTGGCAAAGGTGGAACTATTTAAAAACAAATGAATTTAGCGAAGCTGCCGTAGTAAGCAAGATTGATGAATACCAAAACAGATACGCACCACACATGAGTAGGCATATTAATCGGTGGAGAAAAATCGGTTCGTGTCAGAACTGGCTGCAAAATGTAGAAGAACTCAGAGTGTTTGTCCGTCAACGCCATAGCTATTTTGAAAATCACCTGAAATCCGCTTTGATGATTACTTCTTAGGAATTTTAATTATACTTTTTTAGGCCTGAAATTAATCTTTTATCGAAGTTAAGCGCAGACCAATGATACAAACATCATCAACCTGCTCTAAATCGCCTTTCCATTGCTCGAATGTGTCGTTTAGCAGTATTTTTTGCTCTTGCATGGCGTGGTACTGTACAAGCAGAAGAACTTCTTTTAGACGGGAACCTTTAACTTTTTACCGCTTTTATTTTCTTTGGTACCACCAAACTGGTCTTGGTAGCTATCAGTAAACAGGTAAATGGTATCCCCCCGTTTGTATCTTAGCGGTATGCGTGATAAAGGGTTGTGTATTATCTACCTTACAATGGGTTGCTTATTGGGCTTTATTTCGTACAGTGCCTTGCCTCCAAGACCTGTCAGATTTTTGAAACCTGCTAGATTTGCTCTATTTTCATCAGCTATTATCCAAAGCGAATTATTCGCTCCTGCCCATCGTAATTGAACATTTTGCTCTCTGCTCTTTTTTCTTACTCTGTGAGCGAGTGAAATGAGCGAAATGTCCATTCTGTCTTTCACATTTTTTCCGCTTTTTGCAAATCTGGAAATCACCAATTCCTCGGCTCTGTCTAGTATTTTTTCTGGTTCGGGAATACCTTCTCCCAGCAGGGCTTTAGATAAAGCACTGTTACAGACTACACTTACCATAGCGTCTGGCACACCATGCCCTGTGAAATCTGCCACTACGCCAAGCCGCAAACCGAAATGCACATATTTATTGTAATAGACAAGCGATTTAAAAACAATAAGTTAGCCGGTTCTTGTATGATTTTTTCTACTTAGGAATCCACACGCTCTACGGTTTCTATACCTTCTACGGTTTGTAGTTTTTTCATCAAGCTTTCCAAATGAGCCTTGTCGTGCACATAGGCGGTAATTTTCCCTTCGAAAATACCATCCTTACTTTCAAAACTAATGGAGCGCATATTAACTCTCAAATCCTGAGAAATTATATTTGTAATTTTATTTACTAGCCCCATATTGTCTATACCGGTAAATTGAATTCCACAAAGGAACTCAACCAGTTTTTGACTTTTCCACTGGGCGCGGATGATGCGGTAGGCATAATTTGCTAAAAGCTGCTGAGCATTTGGGCAAGAAACCCGATGAACTTTAATTCCTTCGCTTACAGTAATAAAGCCGAAAACATCGTCGCCGGGAAGAGGATTGCAACAAGGAGCAAGCTTGTAATTCATATCGCTCATATTGTCGCCAATAATAAGGTCTTCTTTTCTTCCTTTGTAGCGTTTTATAAGTCCTTCTACATTTTCTTCTGCCGAGGTAACTGTGTTTTCTTCTTTTAACAGTTGGAAATTAAGTTTCCCTCCTTTGTCAACGATTGATTTTATAACACTTAAGTCAATTTTACCCAAGGCGATTTGAAAGTAAAGTTCCGTGGCTTCGTCGAGGTCATAAAACCGCAGGAGGTGGTTTACATTGCTTTCGTTTAGCTCTACTTTTAGTCTTTCTAGTTTGCGTTGTAAAATTTCTTTTCCCTGCGAGGCCACTTTTCTGCGTTCTTCTTTTAACGCACTTTTAATCTTGTTTTTAGCCTTGCTGGTAACCACATAGTTCAGCCAGTCTTCTTTTGGTTTTTGTTTGGCAGAGGTTATAATTTCTACCTGATCGCCGCTTTTTAGTTCGTGGCTAAGCGGAACGAGTTTGTTGTTTACTTTGGCACCCAAGCATTTTTCACCCACTCCGGTATGAATTTCAAAAGCAAAATCCAAAGCCGTTGATTTGGAGGGCAGGGTTTTTAATTCTCCTTGTGGAGTGAATATAAATATTTCATCGGCAAGCAGGCTCAATTTAAAATCATCTATAAAATCAAGCGCATCGGCATGTCCGCCTTCCAGCATTTCTCTAATGCGGTTAAGCCACTGGTCGTATTTATTTTCTTTGTCGTTGGATTCTTTGTATTTCCAGTGTGCGGCAAATCCCATTTCGGCTATTTCGTCCATTCTGCGGGTGCGTATTTGCACTTCTACCCATTTTCCGGTAGGACTCATTACCGTAGTATGTAGCGACTCGTACCCGTTGCTTTTTGGTGTAGAAATCCAATCTCTGAGCCGCTCAGGATTCGGTTTGTAGTAATCTGTAACTATGGAGTAAACTCCCCAACAATCTGATTTTTCACGATCTAAGGGAGTGTCCACAATAATACGAATGGCAAAAAGGTCGTAAATTTCTTCGAAAGGAACTTTTTTCTTGTGAATTTTATTCCAAATAGAGAATATTGATTTTGTTCTGCTTTTTATCTCGTAGTTTAGACCAAATTCATCTAGTTCTTTTCGAATAGGCATGATAAATTTTCGGATAAACCTATTTCTTACGTCCTGAGTTTTCTCAAGTTTGGTTATAATTTCCTGATAGGTCTCAGGATCGGTATATTTTAGCGCTAGATCTTCTAACTCGGTTTTAATGGCATATAAGCCTAAACGATGCGCCAACGGTGCGTAAAGAAATGAAGTTTCAGAAGCAATTTTATGTTGTTTGTCTTTGCGCATGGAATCCATGGTGCGCATATTGTGCATACGATCGGCTAGTTTTATTAGAATTACCCTTACATCGTCAGGAAGGGTAAGGAGCATTTTTTTAAAATTCTCTGCCTGATCGGAAGAGGACAAGTCGAACACTCCGGATATTTTGGTAAGCCCATCAATAATTCGGCGAACTTTTTCGCCAAACAAAGCCTCAATATCGTCTAAGGTTACATCGGTATCTTCTACCACGTCATGCAGCAGGGCACACACTACCGAAGTAGCTCCCAATCCTATTTCTTCTGCACAGATTCGAGCTACAGCAATAGGGTGAAAAATGTAAGGTTCGCCCGATTTGCGGCGCATATCGCGGTGTGCGTTTACAGCAAAATCGAAGGCTTTTCGTATAATTCGGGTGTCTTCACGGCTACGCTCAACTTTAAAAGCCCGCAGAAGCCCTTTGTAAGCCGACAAAATCTGTTTCCGCTCCTCTTCTTCGTTTATTTGCACTATAATCTATTTAGGATACAATTATTTTTCAAAAGGGATAGCCGGAAGAATTTTTGTTCTTACTTCACCAAACCCCACTCTTATGCCATTTTTTTTGGCATAACCTCTCATGATAATCGAGTCATTGTCTGCTATAAATTTACGCTCGGTTCCATCGGGCATTTGCACGGGCTTGGTTCCTTTCCATGAAATTTCGAGCATGCTGCCAAACTGATGAGGCTCCGGGCCGGAAATAGTTCCTGATGCCATCATGTCGCCGCAATTGATATTACAGCCGTTTACCGTGTGGTGTGCCAAATGCTGATTCATGTTCCAGTACATGTATTTGTAATTGCTTTCGCTTATTACTTTGGCAATTCCGTCGTTGGTTTCGAGTAAAACTTCCAGGTTAATATCAATGTTTTTATCACCCGAATACTCTAAGTAGGGAAGCACTTTGGGTTCTTGTTTTGTGCCGCTTACTCTAAATGGTTCTAATGCGTCCAGCGTTACAATCCACGGTGAAATGGAAGAGGCAAAGTTTTTAGCTAGAAATGGCCCTAGCGGAACGTATTCCCACTTCTGGATGTCGCGTGCGCTCCAGTCGTTAAACAGGCACATGCCAAATATATAATCTTCGGCTTCTTCCGTAGAAATTCTTTCGCCCATGGGTTTACCATCAAAAGTTACGAAAGCAACTTCTAACTCGAAATCAAGTAGTTTGCAAGCACCAAAAACCGGTGGTTGATCATCTGTCGGCACGGTTTGTCCCATAGGACGATGGATGGGTGTGCCGCTCACTACTATGGACGACGCTCTTCCGTGGTAACCCACAGGAATGTGCTTCCAGTTGGGTAGCAGTGCGTTATTTGGGTCTCTGAACATGCAGCCAACGTTGTAGGCGTGCTGCTCGCTGCTGTAAAAATCGGTGTAGTCGCCCACTTTAACGGGCATATGCATGGTGGCTTCATCTTGTTCTACCAGCAGTTGTGATACGTGAGCCGGGTTGTTTTTTAGTTCGTTATTATCTATGTGAAAAAGATAGGAAAGCCTGTTTCTTAATTCTCTTATAGCTGTTTTGCCCTTTTTCATCATGCTGTTTAGATACTCATTACCGAAGTCTGATGATTCAAAACCGAGATCTTCCAGATAGCCCATTCCAAATAAGGCGCTTAGATCGATAATTTTACGACCTAAAGCAACACCAACTCGTCTTTGAGGATTCGATTCGTTTGAGAAAATGCCAAAAGGCAGGTTTTGTATAGGGAAATCAGAATTTTCGGGTACTTCTATCCAAGATTTTAAAGAAGGATCATTGGCTTTAATCATAGGTAATTTCTTTAGCATACTATTTAAAATGCTAAGGTAATAATTATGATAGAAGTTTGGGTTTAATCACAACCACAATTCTGATTAAGTAATCAGAAAATCAGGAAGAGTTAATTGCAGAAATACGACTCAAATTGCCAGGCCAGTGAGTCGGTGCAAAATCTAAGCTGGTTTGTGTATTGTCCTTCACAAAGTTCTTCTACAGAAGGCTTGTCGAGTTTTATATGCTTAAACGTACCTGGTCCTGTAGGTATTCCCAATAAACCTGCGGTGTAGCGGCTTCCGAAAATCCCTATTCCATTGCTCACGTTGGTATAAACAGGCCTTTCTGTAACAACTCCTTGAGCCGGAGCATTAAGTTTTATGTAGGTGTTCAGGTCTTCATCGGCAACGGAAACAAAAAATTCGAAACGACCAATTACACGCTTAATTACGCTAGGGTCGTTTGGTACTCGCGAAGCTATCATGCCGTAGAATGAGCCACCGGTAACCACAGCCGACATATCCTGATTGCCGCTCACGTTAAAACTTTCTTGGGTTGCCAATTGCCAGTTGATTACTTTTTCTTCTACTCCTGAACTGGTGTGCTCGGTGTAGTAGAAGCAAATAAAAGGAGTGTATCGTTTACCGTTTTGAGTTGATTTCCATTTTATCTCGATGTTGGTGTAGTTGCCTGTGGTGGCATTTTTAAACCTTATCCCACTAGAAAGCAGTGTTACAAAAGTTTGATTGAAAACTACTTCTTTCACCACCTTGGTTTCTGCCGAAACTTCTTTGCTGCCTTCATTTACGGAGGCAATGAGGCGGTAAGTTGCATCTTGGTCTATATTTGTTTGAGGAACAAAATAATAAACCTTTTGTGAGTCGGTGTAGAAAATGCCCGGCTCAAGATTTTTAACGTAAATTTCGCTAAGCGGGTAGGAGTTTTGCACTACACCATTTTTAATTTCGTCAATACGGGCAACAATATTTTGATAGATGGTGCAATCATTGATGTGTGCGTAGGCGGTGTTGTTTCCCTCGCCCAAAAACGATTTGTTTATTTTTATAAATTGCGTATCGACTGCTTGGTCTATAAGTCCAAAAACTACGGTGTTGTCTTTGTAGGGGGCGTTTAATTCAAAATCTTCTCTGCACGAATACATCACTACAGAAACAACTAGAAAGGCGATATAAATAGGCAATATTTTTTTCATGGTCTTAATTAGTATCGCAAATATAGAGGTATAATGCTAATAATCTACCTAAAGTTTGGCGAAAGGGTGGATTTATAACGTGAACGGTTTTTAACTCTTCGGAATATTTTTGGTGTTTTGTGGCTTTCGGTGTGAATATCCCGACTCATTATTTGTTACGTCTGACACAACAATAAATATATATATATATATAAAGGCGAATGGACAAATTACGGGGAGACCATAAACCACTAAAAAAAATGGGGCGTAACCGAAAAGCCATAAGAGTAGGAAAATAGAAAAAATAGAAAAGATGAAAAGAATTATTTTTTTACTAATTGTGTTTCTGATAGCAGGAACAGCAGTATTTACTTCTTGCAAAAAAGAAGTAAAAATCGAAAAGAATCTTTGGAACAAAGGCGGAGAATGGAAAATTGAAAGCATTTATGCCAAACAAGTTAGCTCAAACCCTTCTGATAATTTCGAGGAAACATTGTATGACTATGGCACTTATACTTTATAATAAAGACGGTAGTGGAAGTTACATAATAACGGTTGATGGAGATATTGAAACAGGGACATTTTCCTATTCCAACACCGCAGATAAATTGACATTAATCATTCTGAACCAACCTCTTGTTTATGATATATTGGAGTGGGAAAAAGATAAAATGAAAATTTTCATCTCAGACAATTTTATTTCCAACGGTAATTCAGTTACGTATAGTGAGACATTGAATCTAAAGAAAAAATAAGTTCATACTCTCCACTAAACCAAACTAAAAAAGCCTTTAGTAAAACAGCAAACAAATGACTGCGTAAATAAAGGCAGCCTATAACCGCAAATAAGCGCAAGCAGGAGTTTCGTGCTTCGTAGGACAGTTTTTCGTACATTTGAAGTCCGGTGCTTCATATGAAATTTAGTGCTTAAAATGCCACCTTTGCAAAGCCCGAAACCGTTAGTTCAAGTGCTCACAGCTGGCGGATAATCGAAGTGATTGTCTTCGGAATAAAAAATAGCGTACTCATGCCTTTGCAATAAACAGGTCTCTAACTGATTACCCCCGAACCTAGAAGTTCTTCACCGGAATACCAGACGGCAAACTGCCCGGGTGTTATTCCTTTTTGTGCTTTTTCGAAAACAATATAGAGGCCGTTTTTTTTTTGAATCAATCGTGATTTTTGGAGTGGTTGGCGGTAGCGTATCCTTACCATATACTCACGCTCTTCTCCTACGCTCATTTTTAAATCCTTACGAATCCAGTGTGTTTCTTCCGGGCGCATGAAAAGCGCCTTACCGTTGAGCCCCGGGTGATGCTCTGTTTGTCCTACATAAATTACATTTTCTTCTACATTTGTGGATATTACGAAAAGCGGATCGGGTGATCCGCCAATGCCCAATCCTTTGCGTTGTCCGATGGTGTAGTAATGCGCCCCCTGATGGGTTCCTATTTTTTTGCCATCGCCGGGGGTGTATACAAATTTTTCGGATAGTGATTCGGGCGTGTTTTCTCTGGCTACGGCGTACATGGGATGGCTAGCGGCAATTTCTATCACATCGCCTTGTTTGGGCTTTAGTTGCTGCTGAAGAAATTCGGGTAAGCTGATTTTACCTACAAAGCAAAGCCCCTGAGAGTCTTTTTTTTCGGCTGTGATTAGGTCGGTTTTTTTTGCAAGTTCCCGCACTTGGCTTTTTTGCAAATGCCCGATAGGAAAGAGGGCTTTAGCAAGTTGCTCTTGATTAAGTTGACAGAGGAAATAACTTTGGTCTTTGGTTTTGTCGGCTCCGGCCATGAGCTTGTAAACGATTTTTCCGTTGATTGTTTCTTCGCTTTTTTGACAGTAGTGCCCAGTGGCTACATAGTCGGCTTTCAGGCTAAGGGCGGCTTTTAGAAACGGGTCGAATTTTATTTCTCTGTTGCAAAGTACATCGGGATTTGGGGTTCTACCGGCTTCGTACTCGGTAAACATATAGTCTACAATGCGGTTTTTATACTCGGCGCTTAAATCGATAACGTGAAAAGGAATTCCCAGTTTTTCGGCTACTAAAAGTGCATCGTTGCTATCATCTATCCAGGGGCATTCGTTGTTGAGGGTAACAGAATCATCGTGCCAGTTGCGCATAAACATACCTATAACTTCGAATCCCTGCTCTTTGAGCAGTAAAGCCGTTACGCTGGAATCTACACCTCCCGACAAACCTACAACAACCCGTTTCATGCTTTTTTCTGTAATTTAACCCCGCAAAAGTAAAACTATTACGGCTAAAACATGGAGATTCGAGTTTTTAGAATTTTCACAACTTAATGATTCTTATATCGAACTAAACAGAGATTTGCCCCTCAAGATACACTCTTTCTACCTTATCCTCACCAAAACTGTAAGGAAAATATTCCAGTGAGCTCATCGGCTTGGTGAGTATAAAATTGGCTTTTTTACCAATGCTTAGGCTGCCTAACTCGTTTTCCAGTCCCATAGCATAAGCACCGTTAAGCGTGGCTGCAGCCAGGGCTTCTTGGGGTAAAAGTTTTTGATTGATACAGGCCAGCGAAACAACCAGTTGCATATTGCCCGAAGGTGTAGAGCCCGGGTTGTAATCCGAAGCCAAAGCAAGGGGCAAACCCGCATCAATCATTTGCCGGGCAGGAGCATAAGGAATACCCAAGAAAAAAGAACAAGAAGGCAAGACTGTAGGTATAGTGTTGCTGTTTTTCAACCGTTCAATTTCTTCTTCGGCAAGAACCTCTAAGTGGTCAACAGAAAGGGCTTTGTGTTTCAGGGCTACTTCAATTCCCCCGCTTATGGAAAATTGATTGACATGGATTTTCGGCACTAACCCAAATTGGGCAGCAGCTTCTAACAGTTGGTCTGTTTGAACCGGGCTGAAGTAGTTGCGTTCGCAAAACACATCAAAGTAGTCTGCCAAACCTTCGGAATGAACTTGTGGCAGAATTTCTTTTACAATTAAGTCGATATAACCTTGTTGGTTCTCTTTATACTCTTTGGGGAAAGCATGTGCGGCAAGCAGAGTGGCTTTTATCGGGATTTTATTTAATTCCTTAAGTCTTTTTATCACCCGCAGCATTTTCAATTCCGCATCTACCGACAGGCCGTAACCGCTTTTTATCTCGATGGCTCCCGTGCCCATTTGAATAACTTGGTTTAGTCGTTCCAAGGCAAATTTAAACAATTCATTTTCGGAGGTGTCGGCTAACCGCTTAGCCGAATTTAAAATTCCGCCTCCTTTGGCGGCTATTTCTTCGTAGGTGAGTCCATTGATACGGTCTTTAAACTCTTGTTCGCGGTAGGCGGCAAAAACTAAATGAGTGTGTGAGTCGCAAAAGGTGGGTAATACAAATTTCCCGTCGGCGTCTATCACCTCAAGATTGCGCCAGTCACTGATGCCTTCCCAGTCGCTCATGCTGCCGAAACCAACTATCAGGCCGTCTTCAACTGCCAGATAGGCATTTTCCAATAGTGGGAAGTTACGCATTTCTTCTCCCCGAAGCAATCGGGGGGCTTCATCGTAGACTCCAACTAAGCCTTTTATATTTTTAACAAGGAGTTTAGGCATAAAGCACTTCCTGCTGGGCTTTCACTTTTTCGTCGGCTATGTACTCGTCGTAGGTCATTACTTTATCGATACATCCCTCGGGTGTTAACTCAATAATACGGTTGGCCACAGTGTTGGTAAACTCGTGGTCATGCGAGGTGAACAGTAGCGTGCCCGGAAAATCTATCAGGGAGTTGTTAAAAGCCTGAATAGACTCCAAATCTAGGTGGTTGGTGGGTTCGTCCAGCACCATAAGGTTTGCCTGAGCCAGCATCATACGCGATACCATACAGCGTACTTTTTCGCCTCCTGAAAGCACGCTTACTTTTTTGAATGTTTCCTCGCCGGTAAAGAGCATTTTCCCCAAAAACCCACGGATGTATACCTCGTCTTTTTCGTCCGAAAATTGTCTTAACCAATCTATCAAGTTGTCGTTGCCTTCGAAAAACTTGCTGTTGTCGTTTGGCAGATAAGCGGTGGTTATGGTTTGTCCGAAAGTGAACTCGCCGGTATCGGGTTTTTCTTCTCCCATGATGATTTGAAAGAAAGTAGTGATGGCTAGGCTATTTTTACTAATTACGGCTATCTTGTCTCCTTTGGTAACGTTGATGTTTACGTTTTTGAAGAGCGAAACACCATCTTTTGTTTTTGAGAGGTTTTCTACATGCAGTATTTGGTTTCCGGCTTCTCGCAAGGGTTTGAAAATAATTGCCGGATATTTTCGCGAAGAAGCCTGAATGTCTTCCACATTGATTTTTTCGAGCAATTTTTTTCTGCTTGTTGCTTGCTTTGATTTAGAGGCATTAGCACTAAATCGGGCAATAAATTCCTGAAGTTCCTTCTTTTTGTCTTCGGCTTTTTTGTTGGCAGTCGACTGTTGTCTTAATGCCAGCTGACTGGATTGATACCAGAAGCTGTAGTTTCCGGTAAACAATTTTACCTTGCCAAAATCGATGTCCACGATGTGGGTACACACGGTATCAAGAAAGTGACGGTCGTGAGAAACCACAATCACGGTGTTTTTGAAGTCGAGCAAGAAATCTTCGAGCCAGGCTACTGTATGCAAATCTAGGTCGTTGGTAGGTTCGTCGAGAACAAGCACGTCAGGGTTGCCAAAAAGAGCCTGAGCCAAAAGGATACGCACTTTTTCGTTTCCGCTTAAATCTTTCATGATTTTGTAGTGGCTGTCTTCTTTTATTCCCAGTCCACTAAGTAGTGTTGCAGCGTCTGATTCGGCATTCCAGCCGTCCATTTCGGCAAATTCTGCTTCGAGTTCTGAGGCGCGAAGCCCGTCTTCGTCAGAAAAATCGGGCTTGGCGTATATGGCATCTTTTTCTTTCATGATTTGCCACAGTTTTTGATGTCCCATCATTACGGTATCAAGCACGGTATTTTCATCGAACTCAAAATGGTTCTGTCTCAATACGGCCATTCGCTTGCCCGGCTCCAAAATTATCTTGCCGGAGTTGGCATCTTGTTCGCCTGATAGTATTTTTAGAAAAGTAGATTTTCCTGCGCCGTTTGCACCAATTACACCGTAGCAATTATCGCCATTAAATTTAATATTTACCTCATCGAAAAGGACCCTTTTTCCGAATTGAAGAGATATGTTTGATACTTCTAACATCTTGTTTTACTGAATTTGGCTGCAAAGGTAGGGTTTTTTCGGGGAATTTTATTTCTCACTCAACACAAAGAAAAAGGTTGACGAGGGATGAAATTTATTTACGCTAATTTTACACCGAAAAGAATATCATTCCCACCATGGACAACAACTTATTTCCCGTAAGGTTACAACTTCGAATAGATTGGAGTGACCTTGATTATTTTAAACATGTGAATAATGTTTCTTTTTTTAGGTACATTCAGTCTTCGCGCGTAAATTATTGGAATCAGGTAGGGCTCACAAAATCTCATATGAATACTGATATAGGTCCTATGCTGGTTTCGTGTAAATGCGATTTTAAGCAGCCCTTATTTTACCCCGGAGAGGTAATGCTTCTTGCCCGGGTAGAATTTATAAAGAACACGAGTTTTAGTATTAGTCACAGGTTGTTGAACTTTCAAAACGAAATAGTTGCGGAAGCTCTGGATGTCATGGTTATGTATGATTTCAATAAAAATGAAAAGATACTTTTTCCTGATTGGCTGAAAGAAAAAATAAAGGAACTGGAAAATAAAAAATTCTAAGACTTCGATTTTTCTACTCCGCAGGAGCGTATTTTCTCCAGCGCTCTAAAACTTTAGTCATATCACCGGGAGTTTCGCTGTCGAATTGTAGCCATTTGCCTGTAGCAGGGTGGGTAAATCCAAGCGACTTTGCATGTAGTGCTTGGCGGGGAAGTATATCGAAACAATTTTCAACAAATTGCTTGTATTTGGTAAAAGTGGTTCCTTTCAGTATTTTATCTCCGCCATATTCAGGGTCGTTAAAGAGCGGATGTCCGATGTGTTTCATGTGAACTCTTATCTGGTGTGTTCGTCCTGTTTCCAAACGACATTCTATCAAGGTAATATACCCAAATCGTTCAAGCACTTTGTAGTGGGTAATAGCGTGTTTTCCTTGTGTATCGTTGGAATAAACAGTCATCACTTTCCGATCCTTAAGGCTGCGGCCTATAAATCCTTCAATGGTGCCTTCGTCCTGCTCTACATTTCCCCACACGATAGCCTGATAGCGTCTGTAGGTTTTCCGGTCGAAGAACTGCTTAGCCAAAAGAGTTAGGGCATTTTCGGTTTTGGCGATGAGTAAAAGTCCGGTGGTGTTCTTATCAATTCGATGAACGAGTCCCGGCCGCCCATAAAAATCATTGGGTTTGGAGGGTAGGTTTTCGAAATGGTACATCAGGGCATTTACTAGTGTTCCGGTGTAATTTCCGTATCCGGGGTGCACTACTAGGTTGGCGGGCTTGTTTACCACAAGAAGCTCCTCGTCTTCGTACACGATATCCAGCGGAATGTTTTCCGGGATGAGCTCTATTTCTCTTACCGGATAAGGTAAAACGATTGAAATTTCGTCGAGCGGCTTTACTTTGTAATTAGGCTTAACGGTAAGTTTATTCACCAAAATGTTGCCATTTTTGGCGGCTATCTGAATCTTGTTTCGCGAAGTGTTGGGTAGCCTGTCAATCAAAAATTTATCGATCCTCAGTAGTGATTGTCCTTTATCTACTTTTATCTGGTGGTGCTCGTAGAGTTCTTCGTTTTCTTCCTGATCAATGTCTAAATGCTCCATGAGGTAATTGTCCTAATGCTGAACTACAATTTTTTTGGTAACGGGAATAGCGTTCTCGCCGACCACTCTAATCAGGTAGATTCCGTTACTTAGGGCTTCTGTTTTTATTTGTGTTCGTAAACTTATTGACGGATTAGAGATCACTCTTCCTTGCAAGTCGATAAGTTCTATTGTCTTAGGTAGTTGGTTGGATTCGATAATTACGTATTGGTCAGCAGGATTGGGATACATGGAGAAGTCAATGTCTTGCGCAATTTCAGGCACACTCAGAATGAGCGAATCGGCTTTAGTAGTAAACACCGGGCGAATCATCAGCGCTCCTTGAAATGAGGTGTTTTGCCAGTTGGCTCCTGTGTTGAAATAGATCTTATTGCTAAGGTTTCGGTTTAAATCGAAACCGATATTCAAGCGATTGGGAGTGGTTTGTCTTACACCCACAAAGAATGTTCCGTTAACGACGATAGGCTGTTGAAGGCGATATTCTACAAATTCGTCCACTCCAATTCCGTAGTAAGGGGAGAAAAGCATTAAATCGTTTTCCATCAACACTCCGCCGGGTTGCCCGTTGTTGTTTCCCCAAACAGTAAGTATGAAGGGGTCGTTGGATGCATTGTAAACCGAAGAGACGAAGTGTATTTTTATGGCTCTTATTGTGTCTGCAACGGGAGTGTGGAATTTATAGGCCACACGTGAACCGGTGCCTATAATTCCGTAAGCTGCCTCGGCGGTGCCATCGTCGTAGGCATAGTAGTTTACAAACACCTGTTTGTGTCTGATGGTGTCGTTATCGCGCAAAGCATCGGGTGTTACTGAATGTTCGAAAGTAACATCGAAAGTAACAATGGTGTCTGCCCAAGACGGGTCGAAAATAATACTATTTGCCGAGAGACTGTAACCTGAGAAAAAATCGGAATCGCCGGTCACGAAAGGAAAGTTGGGACCCGGAAGTGAGGTTTGTTGAACCCCGTCTTTAAATATGCGCATTACCTGATTAGCAACGTTTCGTGCAGTGTTGTTGTTATTGTGCTGTTTGGTTTCTACCTGCAATTTCATAAACTGTGAAGGATTTGTTTCGTAGTGTGTCCAAGGCATGGCGGTGTATTCTTCCAGTAATGTATGAACCGGATATACAAAAGCAACATCGTCTCTTACGGTGTCATTTTGCGTACGGTTAATATTCAGGTAAACGTAGTCGATGTGCCAGTGGTCGAGTGCACCAGAAAGATTTCCGTAATTCCTGAAGCGAAATCTAAACCCATCTTTAAAATACTTCGACTCTTTAATAGGAATCATTACCTGTTCAAATGCTTTTAGCGGTTGACCATTAACTTTCCATACGGAGTTCCAAGCCTGTAAATCGGGGTCTAAAAGCTGAAGAACTAGTGAATCGCCGTTATCGGGGGCTTCTCCCAATCCTTGAGGTTGATAGAAGAAGCTAAGGTATACAGAATCAACCGGAGCATAAGTTCCTCCCAAGGGCTTGGTAAAAAGATTAATTGGCTTGGAGGTTAATACATCAGCAATACCGTATGAAGCTGAATTGGTAAAGTTGTAGGGATAGCCAGTTTCGTCCAACCCGTCGAAGGTAGCTACGCCAATACTGGGTGGGTCTATACCGTAAGATGGATTTCGATACACAAAATTATCTGCCCATACTTTTCTTAGGTCTTCTGAGGTAGTATCTACAAAGTAGATGGTGATGCTGTCCTGCACGAAGTAGTTGGGGGTAGGATTAGAGTTTATGAATATAAGGTCGGGAGATGTAGCCGTCCACATGCTGTCTATTTCAATACGATCGCGCCACACTTCAACAGTTTGACAAACAATCGGGTAAACAGCTAGGTCGCAAACCTCTATCATGAGGGAAACAGTGGCGATAGAGTCTATTACTAAAACCCCGCCTACCGAGTCTAGCCGAATGTCGTAAGTGGTGTCCAGCAGAAAATGGTCTCCGGTTAAATCGGGTAGCCCGCCGATTTTTACAGCGTAGAAAACTGTGTCCGATACATTTGCGTCTCCCGGTTTTGCATTAAAACTTTTGAACTTATCGGTTGAAAAATCATCTATAAATGGCAGATTTATTGTGTCTATTTTGTAGATAAAACTTCCGTCTAAAGAGTTGCTTCTGAGGTAGTTTTTAGGATTTTCTTGCTGAAGTTTGTAATTGTATTTTAGCGGCTCAAGTCCTTCCTGTGCCGATACTTTTTGGATAAGAACCAAAGCAATTATTAAAACAAATATTTTTTTCATACGGATGCGTTTAATAGTATCCTGTTAATTTTCGTTTGGGTTCGGTTCAAAACCTTTTTTCAGAAACACGGTAAGTGTGGCTCCCTGCTTCATAAAGCCCTCCGGGAGCTCTCTCGGTTTGGGCACCTGCATGTATACCCTTGCTTCGGCAGAGTCGGCAGCGCTGGTACACCCTTCAAACGATGGATTAACAACTACAAAAACAGAACTTAAACGCTGGTTTACTTGGCTTATTGTTAAGCCTGTATAATCCTCTAGTTGAAACGGAGTTCCACCACCTTGTCCTTCACCTACCACTATTTGTATGGTAGCACCTTTTGGCACTCTGGTTCCGGCTTCAATTTCTTTACCCTTATATAGTTGCTTTATAACACAGTTTTCGCAATTTAGATAGGGCTGTGTGGTAACGTTGTACTTAAGGCCTATTATTTCCAGTTTCGATACGGCTAGTTTTTTGGAGTTATCTATCAGGTTGGGCATTTCTACCATTTGCTCTCGCATAGAAACTATCGTTAAATAAATTTTACGACCTGATTTTACGTAGGACTCCTTTCCTTCCTCATGCGGACTAGGGTCTTGTCTTATTACAGTACCTTTCGGATGGACATCGGAGAATACAGAGTCGTTTACCACGTAAATCAAGTCGTCTCGTTGTATTTGATTTAAATCGCCAACATGAACACCGATTAAATTTGGAACGGCAATTTTTTCGCCCAGACGTGTGTAGCTTTTCAGATAACTGATTGTGCCAAAAATCACTCCGATAGCCACGGCGACAGCTAGTATAAGGTTGATTAAGAAAACTTTGCTTATAAAAAATCTTAGGTATGGTTTAATTCTTTCGAGCATATTGTTTTTGCAAAACACAAACGTACATAAAAAAATTCACCTTGGACTTAACCCTAGATCTCGTAAAATACAGTTTTTAAATTCAGGTTTGTTAGTAACTGTGTTATCTGCATTATTCGCATCGCTGATATAAGTTTAATTTTGCTAAACTAAATAATCAGTTAAATTATGGGGCGCAAAATAATTGCATTGGTAGAAGGTGGATTTTCACACGAGGAACAAGTTTCTTTAAAAAGTGCTACAAATGTTTACCAGCAACTTAATCACGATTTGTTTGAAGTATTTCGAATAAGGATTAATAAGGATGGATGGAATGCTCATTTGGATGACAGAATAATCCCTGTTGATAAAAATGATTTTTCTATACAAACAGGGTCTCGTAAAATTAATTTCGATGCGGTGTTTATGATGATTCACGGAACACCCGGAGAAGACGGCAAGCTGCAGGCTTATTTCGAAATGCTGGACATTCCCGTTACCACAGGTAATAGTCTTGCTGCGGCTCTTAGTTTTAGCAAATATGCATGTAATAAATATCTTCAGGCACACGGTATACCCATTGCTAAAAGCAAACTTTTGCTTAGTATTTCAGATTTCAATCAGATGGATGTATTGCAGGAGATTGGATTGCCCTGTTTTGTTAAGCCGAACGATGGGGGTTCCAGTTTTGGCACTACCAAAGTTTCTGTTGCTGAAAAATTGAAAGAAGCTGTAGAGCTTGCTTTTCAGCACGGTAAGGAAGTTTTGGTGGAGGCTTTTCTGGCGGGAAAAGAGGTTACCAATGGGGTGTATAAAGACAAAAACGGACTACACGTACTTCCAATTACCGAGATTAAAACCGATAACGAGTTTTTCGATTTTAATGCCAAGTATATGGGGCAATCACAAGAGATTACACCGGCAGATTTGCCTGAACAATTGACAAAACAAATTCAACAAACCACCCTTCAGGTTTACCGTTATCTCAATTTAAGAGGAATAGCTAGGGTAGATTATATCATAACCGAAAAGGGGGCTGTTTTACTCGAAGTTAACACCGTCCCGGGGCAATCGGTAGCCAGTATTATACCTCAGCAAGCCAAAGTAGCGGGTATACAAATTTCTGAATTGTATCAGGCTGTTCTGGAAGATTGTTTCAGATAACGAGTTAATTTTTCATTTATATCTTCTGTTTTTGGGGTTATTTATACGATATTTGCAACCCTAAAATTTTCACATATGTCAGAAGATAAACAGATAATTTTCTCTATGGTAAACGTGAGTAAATTCACGCCGCAGGGAAAGCAAATTCTAAAAGATATTTACCTCTCTTTTTATTATGGAGCTAAAATCGGAATTCTGGGTCTGAACGGAGCCGGTAAATCCACGGTACTGCGAATCATTGCAGGAGAGGACAAAAACTATCAGGGAGATGTTGTTTTTTCAGATGGTTATTCAGTAGGCTTTTTGCCTCAGGAACCTAAACTTGATGAAAACAAAACCGTGAAAGAGGTTGTGCAGGAAGGTGTTCAGGAAATTGTTGACTTGTTGAAAGAATACGAAGACATCAACAATAAATTTATGGATGAAGAAATTCTGAACGACCCCGACAAGATGGACAAACTTATTCAGCAGCAGGGCAGAGTTCAGGAGCTAATCGATCAGTATGATGCATGGAATTTGGACAACAAATTAGAAGTAGCGATGGATGCGCTTCGTTGTCCGGAAAGTGACACTTCTATAAAGGTGCTTTCGGGTGGTGAGCGCAGAAGAGTGGCCCTTTGCCGCTTATTGCTTAAACAACCCGATATTCTGTTATTAGATGAGCCCACCAATCACTTGGATGCAGAGTCTGTTCAGTGGCTAGAACAACATTTACAACAATACAAAGGCACGGTAATAGCCGTAACGCACGACCGTTATTTCTTGGATAACGTTGCCGGCTGGATTCTTGAATTGGACAGGGGAGAGGGTATTCCATGGAAAGGAAACTACAGCTCATGGCTCGAGCAAAAGTCGAAACGATTGGCTGAAGAAGAAAAGCATGAGAGCAAGCGCAAAAAAGCGTTGGAGCGCGAGTTGGACTGGGTAAGACAGGGAGCCAAAGGAAGGCAGTCGAAGGGCAAAGCCCGTTTGAATAATTACGAGAAAATGTTGAGTGAAGAGGGTATGGAAAAAGAAGCTAAGCTCGAAATCCCAATCCCAAACGGCCCACGACTAGGTAATGAAGTGATTGAAGCAATAAATATTTCGAAATCTTACGGAGACCGCTTGCTTTACGAAAATCTGAATTTTAAGCTTCCTCCTGCCGGTATAGTAGGAATAATTGGTCCAAACGGAGCAGGTAAGACAACCCTTTTCCGTATGATAATGGGCGAAGAAAAGCCCGATAATGGTGAGTTTAAAGTAGGCTCTACGGTTATGATTGGTTACGTAGACCAGAGCCATAAAGAACTAGACCCCAATAAAACCATATATGAAGTTGTTTCAGGTGGAAATGAGGAAATAAATATTGGGGGAAAATTTATCAATGCGAGAGCTTATATCTCAAGGTTTAATTTTGCCGGAGGCGACCAACAGAAAAAAGTGGGAGTGTTGTCCGGAGGAGAGAGAAACCGATTGCACCTTGCTATGACATTGAAAACCGAGGCAAATGTGCTGTTACTAGATGAGCCCACAAACGATATAGATGTGAACACTTTAAGGGCGCTGGAAGAGGGGATTGAAAACTTTGCCGGTTGTGCGGTAGTTATTTCTCACGACCGTTGGTTTCTGGACAGAATATGTACCCATATTCTGGCTTTTGAGGGCGATTCGCAGGTATATTATTTCGAAGGTTCTTACTCGGAATATGAAGAAAATAAGAAGAAAAGACTGGGCGATGTTGCTCCCAAAAGAATCCGATACAAAAAACTGGTTAGAAATTAAGATTTAAAAACATGAAAAAAGCAATTATTAAGACAGAGAAAGGCGATATGACTGTAGAGTTTTATCATCAGGATGCACCCAATACAGCGGCTAATTTTATCAAATTGAGTGAAAGTGGTTTTTACAATGGATTGACTTTTCACCGCGTAATTCCCGATTTTGTTATACAGGGAGGATGTCCGCAAGGTACTGGAGTGGGTGGACCCGGATACAAAATCGACTGCGAGTTAACAGGAGAGAATCAATACCACGACAGAGGGGTGCTTTCTATGGCGCATGCCGGAAGGAATACAGGGGGGTCACAGTTTTTTATTTGCCACAGCAGAAACAATACCAGCCACCTAGACAGGAATCATACCTGCTTTGGTAAAGTTGTTGAGGGTGTTGATGTAATTGACGACATCAGAAAGGGAGATAAAATTCTGAGCATAGATGTTGTGGAAGCTTAATTAACTTAAATAAATAACGATAAAAGCAGGCATAGCCTGCTTTTATCGTTATTTATTTCTGCAATCTATAGGTCTACCTCTTTCCTTTTGTTTGATTTGCCAAGATTTGTAGGTAAATTAACACATCTCCTGTTTAAGAGAAGGAGAAGCCTCCCGACTGACTTTGGGTAATTATACAGAGGGATATGTCTTTGTTATTTCTTATTTTTCAGTATTTCCAACCCGTCTCTAGCGGGTTTAAAGTCGGGGTTTATTTCCAGTGACTTTATGTAGCTTTCTCTGGCATTGTTGTATTCTTTCAGGTATTCGTAACACAAGCCCTTGTTGTAGTAAGCCTGATCGTATTCGTCGTAAAGAGCGATGGCCTTGTCAAAATATTCTATAGCACGGCGAAGTGTAGTGTCGCTCTCGGGCTTATAATCGTATATTTGAATGTAAACCACACCCATGTCGAAGTAGCCCAACTCGAATTGAGGATCGAGTTCTACTGTTTTCTGAAATGCTTCGAAAGCCGTTTTATACTCTTTAAATTGTAAGTGAAATAATCCTTTATTTCTCCAGGCTTCTACACTATTTGGTTTTATAGCTATTGCACTTGAAATGGCTTCGAGTCCCTTTCTGTCGTTGTTTAGGGTGTAAAGATTTGCAAGTCGGATGTAGGCATCGTAATAATCAGACTTTTGTTCCGTTGCTGTGTGATAAGAGGATATGGCATCAAAAAACTGTTCTGTTTCTTCAAAAATCACTCCTTTATAGAAGTAAGCATCAGCGTTGTAAGGGTCAATTTTAAGTACTTCGTTGAAATTTTTGAATGCGCCTTTTATATCAGGTATGCCAAGTAATAATCTACCTTGCAGAATCATAGCATCTACATGGCGTGGGTCTTCTTTAAGGGTTTCGGTAACGTAAATTTTGCTGGTTTCGAAATCACCGGCATAAAAAAGAATCTCGGCTTTGGCGTACATCAACACCGGGTTGTCGGGTGATATTTTTAGTGCGCGGTCTATGTCTTCAATGGCTTTGCGATAGTCGTTTTGCTGGGCATAGTACATAGCTCTTTTGTAGAACCCATTTGGGCTTTCAGGGTTTTCTACAATTTGTTTGTTTATTTCATCCAAATCGTCCGTCACCTCATTTTTATGAAAATCAGGTAAATTGACAACGCTATCTTTCTTAGCTGAATTACAAGCTACAAACATCCAGATGAAACTAAGTAGTAAAAGGTTTTTTTGCATAGGGCTAAGTAAATAAAAAAATCCTTCTGTATAGCTACAGAAGGATAGTTAAATGGTACCGAAGGTTAAATTATTTTGATGTGAGTTTTTCTACTATTTTTTGTTCTAGTTCATCCATCAGTTCAGGATTATCGAGCAATATGGCTTTAACAGCATCTCTGCCTTGTCCTAGTTTGGTGTCGCCGTAACTAAACCAGCTTCCACTTTTTTTGATGATGTCGAATTCTACTCCCAAATCGATGATTTCGCCAACCTTTGATATACCTTCACCATACATGATATCGAATTCTGCTTTTTGGAACGGAGGGGCAACTTTGTTCTTTACAACTTTAACTTTTGTGCGATTGCCCAGTATGTTTTCACCGTCTTTAATCTGAGCTAATCTTCTTATGTCTAGTCTTATGGTTGAATAAAATTTAAGCGCATTTCCACCGGTTGTTGTTTCGGGGTTGCCAAACATAACGCCTATTTTATCTCTCAACTGATTGATGAAAATACAGCAGCAGTTAGCTTTGTTTATGCTAGAAGTAAGTTTTCTAAGTGCTTTTGACATCAATCTGGCTTGCAGACCCATTTGCGAATCGCCCATTTCGCCTTCAATTTCGGCTTTTGGTGTAAGAGCAGCCACGGAGTCGATAATGATTAAATCAATAGCGCCTGAACGGATTAAGTTGTCAGCTATTTCAAGAGCCTGCTCTCCGTTGTCGGGTTGTGAAATAAGCAAATTGCTAACATCAACACCTAGTTTCTGGGCATAAAACTGGTCAAAAGCATGTTCGGCATCTACTATTGCGGCAATACCTCCTTGTTTTTGAACTTCGGCTATTGCATGGATAGCAAGGGTAGTCTTTCCCGACGATTCAGGGCCGTAAATTTCAACGACTCTTCCTTTTGGATAGCCTTTTACTCCCAAAGCAAGATCAAGTGTGATTGAGCCGGTTGGGATTACATCCAACTCCTCGATGGCTCCATCACCAAGTTTCATTACGGTGCCTTTGCCGTAAGTTTTGTCCAATCTTTCTAGTGTGGCTTGAAGTGCTTTTACTTTTTCGGCGTTTATTTCTTTAGTTGCCATAGTGTTTGTTTATTTTCTGTCAAATTTCCGGTGGCAGACCATAATCTATTTACGGTCTGCTAGATTTTTTCTTTCAGAGATAAAAGTACTTCATTTACTCCAAACGATGAAAGAATTTTAATTAACAGTTGAGTTATTATTTAGCTCTCGACGTGTCAGCCATTGGCTGACACGTCGAGAAGTGATTGAGTACACTACACTAAAGCAGTTCTCGGTACATCCTTTTATCGTCGGATACTCGAACTGACTTACTGCCATAAAATAGCACTCCGCTACTTAATAAATCCGAATTTCTATTTTCGAAATCCGAATCCACTTTCATATTCCAAATCGCATTTACAACAAATCAAGTATTTGTTTTGCGTGGTTGTTAGTATCTACTTTATCTATCCGTTTAAGTACTATTCCACTTTCATCAATAATAAAAGTGGTGCGGTGAATTCCATCGTATTCTCTGCCCATGAATTTTTTGGGTCCCCACACTCCATAAGCTTTTATGGTTTCTAAAGCGGTATCGGCTAAAAGAGAGAAGGGGAGACTGTATTTTTCAATGAATTTCCCGTGTTTTTTTTCGTTATCCGCACTTACTCCTAGTATTTCAACACCTCTTTTTTTAAGTTCACCGTAGCCATCCCTAAGGCTACATGCTTCTTTGGTGCATCCAGGCGTGTCGTCTTTCGGATAAAAATACAAAACGAGTTTTTTTCCTTTATAGGTGCTCAGGCTAATATTTTCACCTTTTTCGTTTGTTCCCTTAAAATTGGGGGCAGTCATTCCTTCTTCAATTTTATTCATATTCGTTATGTTTGTTGTTTATACACGGTACTAAACAGCTTTTAGTTTGTGTATGTTTTTAAAACTATACAATTTTAGCAGAATGACCAAAAAAGAGAAAGCGGCTTACGTAGTTGAGGAACTCGAAAAACTCTATCCTGAAACACCAGTGCCTTTGAATCATAAAGATGCATATACGTTGTTAATTGCGGTGTTGTTGAGTGCTCAATGCACTGATGAAAGGGTGAATAAAATTACGCCTTTACTTTTTGCCAAAGCTGATTCACCACTGGCGATGATAAAGTTAACCGTAGAAGAAATTCAGGAAATCATACGTCCCTGCGGACTAAGTCCGGCGAAATCAAAAGCTATTTATGGATTATCAAACATATTGATAAACGAACACGGAGGCGAAGTACCTGCCAGTTTCGAGGCGCTGGAAAAACTTCCCGGGGTGGGGCATAAAACGGCCTCTGTGGTTATGGCTCAGGCTTTTGGTGTGCCGGCTTTTCCGGTAGATACGCACATCCACAGACTTATGCATCGCTGGGGGTTAACAAACGGAAAAAATGTGGAGCAAACCGAGTCCGATGCAAAGCGACTTTTCCCCCGCGAGTTATGGAATAAGCTGCATTTGCAGATTATATTTTATGGCAGAGAATATTCTCCCGCCCGCGGAAACAAGTTGCATAAGGATTTTATTACTGCTCGTATAGGTCGTCCGGAGGTTATTCGGGCGATGAAAGGGAAAGTGTAAAGCAAAATGTATAAGGTATTAATTGGGAATTGATTGCTGCGGTTAAAATCAGTTCTCGATACATCTGCCAGTTGGTGGGCAATCTAACTGACACTTTGCCGTAAAACAAATTTTGGAATACTGAAATTATGTATTAACCGGAAAATTCGTGGTAAAAAAAACTCCCGAATTAATCGGGAGTTTGTGTGTTTTTGAAAATTTTCTTGATTCCGAAGGCGGCTCCGGCAAGTGCCAAAAAAATTGTACCGCCATCCAATGGTACCGGACAAGGGGGAAATGGACCACCACAGGGAGGGCCCATTGGAGGGCCGCCACCCATTGGGGTAGTAGGAGGACCCATGCCGGCAGCTATTATCAATGCCGGCAAAGCAATCATTACGCCAAGGAAGAATAGTATGGTGATGTTTCTCATTTCAGGAGCAAATATAAATACTCTTATTAATAATCACCATTTATTACCATTTTTTTGCTTATAATTCTTTCACCATCAATCACATTTACGAAGTAAACTCCGTTAAATGATTCCGATAAACGAAAGGTGTATGTTCCATCAGAAACTCTTGTTACGGCAGTAGGCATAATTTCTTGTCCCATCAGGTTGGTAACCGAAATTCTTACTTGTTTGTCGTTTTCGAAAGAGAAATGAACGGTGTGTTCGCGGTTGATTCGGGTAATGTTAATTTGCTCTTCTATGCTGCTTACGGAAGCCGCGTTGGTGGCAGTTCCCTGCTTGTTGAAATGCAATACGAAACGATTCTCGTTGTCGGTAGATTGCATTGTTGCCTCATAACCGAAATCCAGTGAACGAACATCGTAGAGCATTCCGGTTGCCTTGTCTTCTAAGGCGATGTATGCGTACTCGTCAAATAAATCGAGGTGATCAAAAGTGATGGTGTATTTGCCGTTTATGCCCACTTTGGTTTTAAGTGGAATGGTATATACGTTCTCGCTGCTGTTGAATGAGTACATATTTACTTCTCTTCCTTCGGTGAAGGCTGTTACACTTGGAGCTTTTGCATGAGGGCTCTTGCGGAAAGGCTTATCCATAACATCAAACTCGTTAGTGGCTTCGTAGAAATGACCGACACGGAATTTGTGTGCAAACGTTTGTCCTTTTTCTACGGTGCCTAGTTGAACAATCATGTAGGGTAAACGCTCACCCATGCTGCGGATGCTGCTGTTGGTTGTAGTTGTTTTGGCCGATTCGGGTATGCGAAAGGTAGGGTTGGAGTTGGTGGTGTATACCCAGAAACCGGTATTTGTGGCTATTTCACTACCTGCACCAAAAGTTTCGTAAGCATTGGTATTTCTGTCGAAAATATCGTAGGCATTCATAATATTAGAAGAGCTGTTGAACACTACATCCCAAGCAATAACCGAATGGAAGGGGTTGCCTACCAAGTTTGATCCCGAGTTGCCCGGAGTGAAAGAAATCCTTGCGTCTAAATTCTGATCACCAATCGTAGGCAATCCCCTGGTATCTAGGGTTGTATTGCTGAATGAAGTAAATTGAAAATCATCAGTCAGGTATATTTCATAACCCTGTCCCGGGATAAGCGATTGAGCAGAAGTGGCAACAGGCACCCAATCGTCTAATGGTTCCGAGTAGGTATAAGCCGAGGCTGATTGGTTGTTTGCAAAATGCAAAAGTAGTTCATTTGCCCAATCGGCAAAAGTGGATGACTGAACAGGCGAAGCCAAGTCTGCATAATTGGGGTCGTTGCCTGTAATGAAACGCTGGAAGATAATTCGCCCGGTGTAAGATCCGTTGACTCCTGTTGCGCCGACTCTTGCTGTTTGTATTGCTGTAGATATTAAAGTTAATCTGTCTGTACCGGCATTCAGAGTTCCTTCAAGCACGGAAAGGGTGCCTGTAACACCAATGCCCGGACTGTTTAATGCAGCTCCGCCTGTGCCGTTTATCGTTAGATTCCCGAAGTTTAGTGTACCCGTGTTATCAACTGAAGTAGTTGTTACACCACTTAAGGTTATGGTTCCAACGCTTCCGTTTATTGTACCAATATTGTTTATGTATTCGGTAACGCTGAGGTTAGAAGCAGGGAAACTGGATGTCAATGTTCCTCCTGTTCTTACAAAAAGTTCTCTTACGCTGGTTACAATATCAATGTCTACGGTGTGTGTCGTATTTACAATTGGGCTGGATGAAGCAGGAGGAACACAATTACAGTTCCAGGTGGCAGGGGTCCCCCATAAGCCACTGGCTACACTAATGATGCCTTCGGGGTTTCCTACGGTAAAATAATGACCATCGGGAATGGTAACTCCCGTCCAAGTGGCAATATTGGTAACAGGGTTAAAGGAGTAACCTGCTGTGTGGGAAACCGCACCTGAGGAGAAGTTTCCATCAGCATCAATAAGCAATTCATAAGAAACAGGGTTTCCGAATAAAATATTGGTTAAATCTACCGAAACTGTTACGGTACCCACATCGCCCGTGCGGGCAGCTCGCCAGGTTCTTTCTATACGGCGACCGAAACTGCTTCCATAAGAGGCAGGAACATCCGTATCTATGGCATTTGTCGATATGTTGTCATGTGCCCACAACAAAAAATCACCATTATCCAAAGAATTGGCATTGTTTATTCTTACGATGGAAGTGCCTTGCGCATCGGTATTGTTGCTTCCTGCAAGTTGACCAATGCCAGCCAGCTCGTATTGGTGCCCTGTGCCCTCGTAAGTAAATAAATCTGTAGCAACCGGCAAGTTGTACTTGGTGGAAAGGTAGTTCTCTACAATTAATCGCTGAGCATCGTTAAGAACCGTTGTATAGACTAATACTTCGGCCATGTTACCGTTCAAAAACTGGTCAATAGCGTTAGTAGAGGCTCCAATTCTAAGGTACTGATGACCGGCGGGATTTGCGTTTGCTCCGGTATTTTGGTTTTGAAGATTCGTATTCATGTATGACTGAATTACTCCTGTGGCACCGTTCCATCTACCTGTAATAATATTGGTACTCGTATTTGCAATAAAACCCGCATTTACAACTCCGGTTGATGAAGATGCGTGCACTATAAACCTATTATTACCAGACCAGTACCAAGTACCCCAAAGGTTTCGGGAGTCATTATTACCTGCTCCGGAGCTATACCGACTTCTTATAAAAGTTGCATTTGTAGAGGAACTGTTATTACCTACCACAAACCAGGTTAAAGTATTGGTATTAAGAGCAGAGATAGCTCCCGATAACATAAATTGTGCGCCATTAAATCGGGCTGTATTATATCCATTTAAAGAGTTTGCCTGAAACTGCGGCCTTCTAGAAACCTGAGTCTGTTGAAAGTCATTTCCATTACCTGAGCGGTCGGTCCAGTAAGTGACATTGTTTCCATTTGGGGTTACAATTCCATCCGGCTCAAGCCAAAGGCTGTTGGTAGTAGATGAGCCTACTCCGGCAGGACCTGTTTGTGCAAATGTCGCTAATGGTAGAATTGAGAGTAAACCAACGAACACCTTTTTTAAGGTTCGATATGAATGGGGGGTAATGCTCTGTTTCATAAAATGACGAATTTTAAAGTTGATACAAATCTAACGGGTAACTTAGGTTTTTTATAAGGCAAATATCATGTTGGACTTACACATGTAAGATTATGCGTAAATGTGTTGTGATTTTTTTAGTTTCTCTTTTTTTTGCACAAAACAAATTTATGATAAAACTGGGAGTTCAACCCATCATTTTGTCAATTAATATTGCCTATTGGTCAAATATAATGCATAAAGTGAGTATGTATAAGCTAAAACTACACTTAGTTTGGTAATAGTTATGGATAAGCGCATTATATTTGCGACTCTATGAAAGCCGTAAAAAATAACTTGAAGGGAGAGATAATAACTAGTCGTGATCTTAGAATGATTACTGGTTTTTTGATATACAATTGGTGGTTGTTGATTGTGCTTCCTCTTGTTTTTGTAGCTTTTATGTTTTTCAGTACATACAGGCAACCGGATGTTTATGGTGCAACCACTCAAATATTATTGAAAAGCGATGAAACCTATGATTACCAAAACAGATTATATAAAGGCTTAGGCTACTACGGAGTTTGGGGTGATATTACAAATCAGATGAGGGTGCTGAAGTCTTACGACCTTGTGAAACAAGCTATAAGAAAACTGGATTTTGATGTTTCCTACTTCATAGTTGGGCGTATAAAAACGACCGAATTGTACGAAGCGATGCCTTTTGAGGTTGATGCTAGGGTTTTGAATATGGGAGTGTATCAGGTGAAAATAGATTTATTTGTTAAATCCTTAGATTCTTGTACAATTTCTTACCCAAAACCCAATGGAGAGAATCATGTATTCACCATTCCCTTCAATCAGGATGTGGCTCTAAATGACTTTGTTATTACCATATCCCATACGGAGTTACTGCACGAGCGTTCCTTGAAACATATTAGCGACAACCATTACCAGTTTCAGTTGCATAGCGAAAACTATCTGGTAAACAAGTACAAATCGGCGATAAGTGTAGAGAATATCGAATACACAACCATCATAAAAATAGATGTGCAGGATGAAATTCCACAGCGGGCTAAGGCTTTTCTAGATACTTTGTCGAGATCATATATCAATTATACACTTGAAAATGAATATACCATAAATGCTAATACGGTATCTTATATTGATAAACAGTTGGATACGGTAACTAATATCTTGGATACCATAGAAACTACACTAGAGAATTATAAAGAAAGCAAAGCCATTTTAGATTTGAGTAAGGAGTCGGATCAGTTTTTTAAGGAACTAGTTTACTACGACTCACAGAAGCGCACTTTGGAGATGAAGATACAATCCTTAAATAGTTTAGAAAATTATATTCTCAATACAACGGATGACAAGCTTCTACCGCCCTCTTTGTATATACTGGAAAAGGATGATTACCTAGAAACTTCGCTGAATGAGCTTTATAATTTGCAGATGCAGGACAATACGAGGCTTTATTCTGTTACAGAGGAGAGTAAGTCTGTTTCTAAACTAAGACAGAATATTAATTTGTTGAAAGGAAACATTTTAACTTATATTGGAAATAGCCGAAAAGCCATACAAGATAAAATAGTAGAAGTAAATAAGCAGATTAAAGACTACGAGAATTTAATTAGGGGAGTGCCTCGCTCTCAGCGTGATTTGTTAGCTATACAGCGTCGTTTACAAGTGCACGAGAAAATGTATGTTTTTTTGCTAGAAAAAAGAGCCAATACCGAAATTGCGAGGGCGGGTATTATTCCGCAGGTGAAACTAATTGAAACGGCTCGCAGTGTTGGCAAAGTGGGGCCGCAAAAATCAAAGCCCATATACTTTTCCGGATTGATAGGTTTAGCTCTTGCAGTAATCGTGGGGGGCTATCGGTTTTTGTTTTTGAAAAAAATTACTAAAGGTGTTGATATAACAGAGGGAACCGACACACCTCTCATAGGACAAATTCCTCTGCTGGAGAAGAAAGAGAAAGAATACGCCATATTAGTAGAATCGGCTCCGCGAGCAAACATTACCGAAGCCTTTCGCAGTGTACGTACCAATTTGCAGTACCTTACGCCTAACAGTCAAAGCAAAAAAGTGTTGGTCACATCTTTCTATCCGGGAGAGGGCAAAACCTTTTGCTCTACGAATATAGCCGCACTTTTAGCTAAGGCGGGTAAAAAAGTAATGGTGGTCGATTTCGATTTGCACAAACCCAAGGTAAACAGGGTATTTAATTTGGAAAATAACATAGGGTTATCCACCTATCTTTCTGACGTTACGCTTGTTGAAATTCCGGTAGTACCTTCAGGCATCGAAAATCTAGATGTATTGGTGAGCGGTCCGGTTCCGCCCAATGCTTCGGAACTGGTACTTTCGGATAAAACCAGAACTATGTTGGCAGAGTTGGAAGAAAAGTATGATTACGTGTTTCTGGATACTCCGCCGTTTGGCTTAATAGCCGATGCAGTAGCGCTCATGCAATTGGTAGATACCAGTGTGTTTGTCATGAATACCAAATTTGCCCGTAACCAGACCTTGAAAATTATTGAAGAAATTAGAGAAAAAGGCAACTTATCCAGTACCGGAATTATTCTGAATGCTGTTAAAAATAAACGCTGGAGGTATTACTACGGTAAGTATTACGGTTATGGACACGGTGGCTATGGATACGGTGGCTATGGATACGGTGGAGCATCTTCGTATTATCAAAGCACAGATGGTAAATGAGCTTGAAGTCGTTGTATCAAAAGATAGTTCCTCAATCACTGCAAAAGGGCATTGAGCTAAAATTACACCGTGGAGATGTATTTGAATGTCCTTTTTGCGGTTATAAATCGAAGGATTTAAAGCCTGTTGGCATAGATGTGCCGGTGATACGCAAATTAAAAATTGTTGGCGCAGGAAAACGAAAGGGAGGCTGTTACAATTGTGGTGCCCACGACAGAGAAAAGTTGGTGTACCTATACCTGAAACATTAGCTTAAAATTTTTGAAAAAAAATCTTAAATTATTACACATAGCTCCTGAAAATAGGTTGACACGCTTTTTGTTGGAGGCTAATTTTGCCAATTACACTTGCGGCGATTTGTTTACTCCGGGTTATACCTACGCAAGCCATGTTGTTAATATGAATTTGCTTGAACTCGAACAGCCTGACAATATGTTTGATGAGGTAATTTGTAATCGTATTGGAGCACATTAAGGACGATATTAAAGCCATGAATGAAATATATAGGGTGCTAAAGGGTGCATAGCTGTACTGTGAGTACCCGTGTCTGATGTACTAACGAAACTTACGAAGATTTTTCAATAGTAGGCGAGCAGGAAAGAGAACAAAAGTTTGTTCAGTTTGACCACGTGAGGGTTTATGGAAAAGATTATGTCGACAGGTTGGCCGGGGTGGGTTTTAAGGTTGAGAGAAAATCAATCGTATCAAATTTCATCCGGTATGGAGTTAATCCTGCTGAAGATTTGTTTTTTTGTATTAAACAGTAGGTTTTTAATCGTTCAGAAATTGTTTGAGACCACTTAATGTAAACGCTTTTGATACCTCGGCGTAATTGGAAATTAATTCGCTCAGCGATTCGGTATTCTGCTTCTTTAATTCACTGGTTACCGGGTGTTGGGCAGTTTCTAGAAAATCAAAAACCTCATGCATGGTTTTGTGTGTATCGTTGCTAAGTTGTTCGTAATTTATTTCTAGTATTTTATGATTTTCAAATCGATTTTTGAACGTGTTTTGCCAATTAATCGTATTTTCTATATCAGCCATACAATGGCTTATATTCAGTTCAATTTTTTTCTGCTCTTTGGATATAAGTTTTCCACCGGACTCGTTGCTGCTCCATACATCTGTTTTTTTTGCGATTTCTCTCGATACATAGGTGCGCAGCAGGTTTTTTCGCGTGAGATGAATTAGCCTTATCTCAGGGTCTTTTTGAATAATTTCCCACACAGACTTATCCTCGGAGTCTAACGGATGGTAGTAGAATAGTTTAAAACCAACCAGATGTATGTTTTTTGGTTTTTTACAAAAAATCTGATTCCAAATTCTTTGGGTGCTTTTACTTCCTATTTTACTATACTCCTCGCCAAGAGCGTGTATATTGGGGTGGTCGTTTAATAAACTGATTAAAAAATTTGATCCGGTTCTGGAACGAGTTATGATGATAAATTTTTTATATGCTTTAGCTCCGGTATACAGAGCAATACCAATCTCGATTTTATTTATGATTTTTTTTAACGACATGCGGCACATTTATGTATTGGTAAAGATAACTTTCGCTTAACAACACGCAAAGTAAGCCTAAAAAAAATCATTTTTATTATTCATATTATACAATAGACCACATTTCCGCTTTCAAAATCTCAAAAACCGATTATCTTTAGCCCTCTTAATTTGTAATGTTTTGCTGAAAGAAACCCGATATACGGCTAAAGGAAGACAGAATAGCCTTAAAATGCTTCAAGCCATTGCTGCAGACGTGCCACAAGCCCATGCGCTTGGTTATCGGCTGGCACAGCGCAACATTAAGGCAAAATACCGGCAAAGTTTTTTGGGTGTATTATGGGCTGTATTTCCTCCCTTGGCCACTTCGCTGGTATGGATTATACTGAGGGGGCAAGGAGTAGTTAGTTTTGGCGAAACAGGGGTTTCCTATTCGGTATTTGTGCTTACAGGTACTTTTTTGTGGCAGGTGTTTTCCATTTCCATTACTACATTTCTCAATGCCATCAATTCCAACAAAAGCCTGCTCACCAAAATTAATTTTCCTCGCGAAGCTCTGTTTTACTCGGCTGTATATGAAATATTATTTAATGCACTATTTAGTTTTTTTGTTGTGGTGATTGCCATGTTTGCTTTTGGGGTAGCCCCAGGAGTCAATATTTTATATTTTCTGGCGTGCTTACCGTTATTGATTCTATTGGGGCTGGTGATTGGTTTACTCCTTTTGCCTGTAGCTACTTTGTTTAGCGATGTGATTTTTGGCTTGCCCGTAGTTTTGCAGTTTGCCATGTATCTTACTCCCGTGGTTTACCCGCAGCCGGTTTATCAAGGATTGGGTAAAATACTGGATTTAAATCCGGTTACACCTTTGCTTAACGGTGCTCGCTCCGGCTTACTTGGTGTTGGCGATTTACCCGAATGGAGTGTTTTATTACTTTTTTCCGCCGTGCTGTTTGTATTATTTGTCTTTGGCTTGGTGCTGATGCGCATTGCCATGGAGATTTTAATAGAACGAATGGGAAGTTAATTTGGAAATATAGTACTGTGAAATGTGATAATTCTTGAGGGATGGTTTTGATTTTTTAAATGAGTAAAGAGAACAAAATATTGGTAGAAGCAAGGGGGGTTTCGAAGAAATTCAGCCGTAACCTGAAGCGTTCGCTCATTTACGGGTTGCAAGATGTGGCTAAAAATTTCCTGAGTATAAAATCCGAAAACAACCGGTTGCGAAAAACGGAGTTTTGGGCGGTGAAGGATATTAATTTCCAGTTAAGAAGAGGCGAGTGCCTAGGATTAATTGGCCACAACGGAGCGGGTAAAAGCACTTTGCTTAAAATGCTGAACGGTTTGATAAAGCCCGACGAGGGTGAAATTGTGATGCGAGGTAGAATTGGGGCACTTATCGAATTGGGAGCAGGATTTAATCCGGTGCTCACCGGAAGGGAAAATATTTATATAAACGGACAAATACTGGGGCTAACCAAAAAGGAAATAGACAACAAACTAGAAGCGATTATCGATTTTGCTGAGATAAGGGAAGCTATAGATAGCCCGGTGAGAAATTACAGCAGTGGTATGAAGGTGCGCCTAGGATTTGCCGTAGCAGCCCAACTGGATCCAGATGTACTGATTATTGACGAGGTACTTGCTGTGGGTGATTTGGGGTTTGTTTTGAAATGCTTTAAACAAATAGACACTATTTTACCAAATACTGCGGTAATTTTTGTTTCACACAACATGCCTATGGTAAACAGAATGTGTAATCATATAATTCTTATGGATAAAGGAGCTTCCCAATACCAGGGTAATGATGTTTCAGAAGGTATAGGGTTGTATTATCAAAAGTTTAATAATAGTAATCAAAGTGTGGTTTTTAACGGTAATTCTGTTGAAATAAATGAAGTGAAACTTATAAATTGTAATAAAAACAGCTTTAATTATGGGGATGAAATTTCACTAGAAATCAAGTTAACCACATTAGAGATTTTAAGAGGTAGTTTAAACTTTTATATTCAGATTAAAGACAAGGAGCAAAGACCTATTGCTGGCGTTAATACAGGTCTGCTGAGATGGGATGAAGAAAAAGGCCAAATAGTGGCAAAAATCAAAATTTTCAATGTTCTATTGACCAAAGGAGTTTACACAATGGATTTGTCTATTTTCTTGGGTGAAAAAAAGAAACTTTTGTACAGAGTTAATAATGTAATCACGTTTAACTTCGCAAATTCAGAGCAGATGTGGGTGCCCTTTTTGTTAAAGTCAGAGGGCGTTATAGAAATAACCAGGCAACTATGATACCCGTAACCAAACCTTTTTTGCCTCCCGTAGAGGAATACCAAGAGTTGCTGAAAGGCATTTGGGGGAGGGGGTGGCTCACCAATAACGGGCCGTTAGTTCAGCAACTAGAGGCTCAATTGAAGGAATATTTGAGTGTTGAACACCTGCTTTATACTAACAACGGTACTTTTGCCTTGCAAATAGCCATAAAAGCTCTCGGGCTAAAAGGCGAAATTATTACGACACCCTTTTCGTATGTAGCCACTACCGGCAGCATCGTTTGGGAGGGATGTACGCCCGTTTTTGTAGATATTGATGCTCAAACTTTTAATATAGACCCCACAAAAATAGAATCGGCCATTACCCCAAATACATCGGCCATCTTGGCTACCCACTGCTTTGGTAATGCGTGTAATATTGACGCTATTGAGACCATAGCCACAAAATACAATCTAAAAGTTATTTACGATGCGGCTCATTGTTTTGGCACTACCTATAAAGGGAAAAATATTTTTGCTTATGGCGATGTGAGTACTACCAGTTTTCACGCCACCAAGTTGTTTCACTCCATTGAGGGAGGGGCTGTATTTACACCTTCTGCCCAAGTGTACGACCGAATGAAGTATATGCGCAACTTTGGTCACGATGGTCCCGAGAAGTATAATGGAGTAGGTATTAACGGTAAAAATTCCGAGTTTCATGCCGCAATGGGGTTGTGTGTGTTTAATTATCTCAGCAAGATATTGAGTATGCGTTATCAACAATGGGAGTTTTATAGAGAAGCGCTGAATCGACTGCCCGTACAGTTTCTTTCTATTCAGGAAGGTTGTGGGTTTAATTACGCCTATTTTCCTGTTGTTTTTAAAGACGAACGAACCCTCTTGGCTGTAAAAACAGCCTTGGAAGAAAACGGTATTACGCCCCGTAGGTATTTTTATCCGTCATTGAACAGTATAGGAATCACGCCGTATAAGAGCTGTCCGATATCGGAGGTGGTATCTTCTAGAGTTCTTTGTCTGCCGATGTATCACAATTTACTGAAGGAAGAACAAATCAGAATAATCCGGATTATTTCCGATTACGTTGGATAGCTATATGGTGAACAAAAAGAAAATACTCATGCTTGGGGGGGCAGATATACAAGTTCCGGCTATTAAAAAAGCGAAAGAGATGGGATGTTATGTGATTACTTGCGACTATCTTCCAAATAATCCCGGTCATAAGTTTTCAGACGAATATCATAATGTAAGTACAACAGATAAAGAGAGTGTTTTGGCGCTTACACAGGTTTTAAAGGTTGATGGAATATTGGCTTACGCATCTGATCCTGCAGCACCAACAGCTGCGTATGTTGCGGAAAAGATGAATTTCCCAACCAATCCTTTTCGAGTAGTGGAACTTATGTCAAGAAAAGATTTGTTTCGCGATTTTATGTTAACGAATGGATTTTTGGTTCCCCAATCAAAATCTTTTCAAATTTACGAGGAGGCAAAATTTTTTCAGAAGAACATTGGCAAAACGATAATAATAAAACCGGTTGATTCATCAGGCAGTAAGGGGATATATAGAATAGAGCCGGATGAAGATTTTGAGCAGAAATTTGCGCTTGCAAAATCATATTCTAAGGTTGGAATTGTAATCGTTGAAGAATTCATAATCAAAAAAGGACATCAAATAGGAGGGGATGGATTTTTGGTAGATGGAAAATTAGTATTCAGGTGCTTTGGTGATATTCATTTTTCAAAAACCAATCCACTTTTGCCTTGTTCTGTCAGTGTCCCCACCTTGCATCAGGATTACATAGTGGAAAAGGTACATCAGGAAGTTCAAAAACTACTTACCTCAATAGGTATGCGGATGGGTGCAATTAATTTTGATATATTGGTGGATGAAAATGACAGAGTTTTCATCATAGAAATTGGGCCAAGAAATGGAGGAAATATGATACCGGAATTGACCGAGTATTGCACGGGGGTGGATATGAAAGAGTACAGTATAAGGCAGGTGCTAGGAGAAGATTGCAGTGACTTAAAAATGGGAACTGAAAGAAAGTATTTTTCCCACTATGTAATTCATTCAAAAAAAACGGGGAGAGTTAAGTCCGTTGAATTTAGTGATGAAGTTAAAAAACACATACTTTATAAGCACTTAAATTTTAAAGTTGGTGATAAGGTTGATAAGTTCATTAGCTCGGCTAACAGATTGGGTATTATGTTGCTTCAATACGAAAACGAAGAGAAAATGCTGGACTTAATTTATAATATGGAAAATCATTTAAAGTTGTCTATTGAGGAATAAATAAAATGAAGAAGAGAGTTGATGAATATGAACGCAATAGCAAACTAGAGAAACTCATAACGGAGATAAATGAGCTAATTGGTAGTATTGAAATTTCTAAGTATAGAAATGAAAATGATTTCTTGTTTCCTCAAATTTATGTTATTGGAACTCCTAGATGCGGAAATACTTTAATGATGCAGTGGATAGCTTCATTAAACCAAATTGGTTTTCCGTCAAATTTCATGGCTCGATTTTACAGAAACCCATATTTAGGCATAAAACTTCAACAAATGCTGTTTGAGCCTGAATACGATTACAGAAATGAGCTAGGTTTATCCACCAGTAACGCAGTTAATTTTAAGTCGAATTTAGGAAAAACAAAGGGAGCTATAGAACCTAATGAGTTTTGGTATTTTTGGAGGAGATTTATAAAAAAAACAGATGAAATAAATGAAAATGAGATTTTGGAATTTGATTATGATTCTTTTATGGGGGATTTGAAATTGATACATAAAGCGTTTCAAAAACCTTTTGCAATGAAAGGGAATATTATGTATTTGAACATTAATAAATTAAATGAAATCTACAGTAAAAGTATATTTATATATGTTAAAAGACAACTACTTCAAAACGCTCAGTCAATTTATGAGGCTAGAAAAAAGTTTTACGGTGAATCGAAGTATTGGTATGGTATAAAGCCCATAAATTATATAAGTATTGCTGACAAAAGCCCGTTTGATCAAATCGCTAATCAAGTATTAAAAGTAAATGAACAAATAGAGCTACAATTGGATTTACTTCCAGAGAAGAATAAGTTGGTTGTCAATTATGAAGACTTTTGTGCTAAACCTAGAAAAGTGTTTTTTGAGTTGAGAGAAAAATTAAGTTTAAATGGCTTTGAAATTGAAGATAAATATGAAAGTGCACTTAATTTTAAAGTTTCAAATGATATTAGATTAACTAATTTTGAGATTGAGCAGTTTAAAAATAGTTTCAATAATCTTGGAATTTCGATTTAGGATAAATGAATTCAAATACAAACCTATTGAATCCATTGGTTAGTGTAATTGTAACAGTATATAATCATGAGCAGTTTATTAAAAGGTGCTTGGATTCTATATTAAGTCAAATAACATCTTTTGAATTTGAAATTCTTGTGGGTGTAGATGAATCTACAGACAATTCATTAGCTATTTGTAAAAGAATCGAAGCAAAGTTCGATAATGTTAAAGTCATTGCAAATGACAGGGGCAATATATTGTTAATTAACGGGTTAAGGGTTGGTAGAATGAACTTTGTTAACTCAATCAAGCATGCACAAGCAAAGTATATTGCCCGATGTGATGGGGATGATTTTTGGACAAATCCAGATAAACTTCAAAAGCAAGTTGATTTTCTAGAAAAAAATCCTCAGTATTCCATGTGCTTCACAAATTTCAACATAGTAGACGGAAAGAACGATGTCATAAATGAAAATGGGTGGGATGGTAAAAAAACTGAAAATATTGATCATATAGAAGTTTTATCCAGATATAGCCCACTACCTTCTGCTACATTATACAGAAGAGAGTATTTGCCTCAAAAATTTCCAACACAATTTTTTAGAGTTTATGGAGGAGATTATTTTCTCCACGCATTAATTACAAAACATGGTCAATGTCATTTTATCAATGAGGTAATGGCCTCTTATAGAATCCATTCCGGCGGTATTTGGTCGCTCAAGTCAGATGAAGAGAAATACAACCGCCAAATGCATACCTATAAAGTTTCCTGGACGTATTTTACCGAAAAGGAAGAGCGAGAGGCTATACGCATGGCTATACGCAGACCGTTTAAAAATTTATTTTGGATATACACCCAAGACGGAAAAGTACAATTTTTGAAAAAGAATTTTAGCCTTTTTTGGATAGCCTTAAAATACGGTTTGCTGAAAGAATGGTGGCAACTCAATAAGAAACTCTTGAAAAAATAGCTTTGCAAAAAAAAATACTCATTGTATCACATTACGCAGAATTGTATGGCGCAAACCTTTCTTTGCTTACCGTCATAAAATCGCTGATTGATTCAAAAGAGATAGTATTTGAGGTGGTTTTACCAAAATGGGGCGGTTTTGCTGATGAGTTGAAAAAACTGGGACTAAATCCTGCTGTGGTCTACTTCCCGTATTGTGTGAATACCAAACCTTACTATGGTGGACGGCTAGGAAAAATAAAATCATGGATTGCGCACAAAAAACAAATAGCCCACAGAAAAAAAGAGCTTCAACAAGCTTTGCTAACGTTGGCTAATCAATACGCATCAGGAAAGATAGACTTGGTATATTCCAATTCCTCGGTAATATCTATTGGTTTTGAGCTGTCAAAAAAATTAGATGTCCCTCACGTATTCCACGTGAGGGAGTTTGCTGTAGAGCATTACAATTTTGTGCCCGACGATGGAGAGAAAAAATTCTATGCCATGTTTGCAGCATCAGCAAGGGTAATTTTTATTTCAGAGTCAATAGCACACTATTTCGCAAAAAGAGAAAAGATAAAAAGCGTAGTAATTTACAACGGAGTATTCACTAAAAGAGAAGCCGAACAAGTTAAGTTGATTAACAGAGAAAATGCCAGATATACTTTCTCGATAGTAGGACTAATTTCAAAAAATAAACATCAGATAGACGCAGTTCGAGCAATCGCAATATTGAAAGAAAGAGGGGTTGATTGCAAACTAGAAATAACCGGAGGAGGGAACGATAACAAGATTAAGAATCTTATTAAAGAGTTGGGACTCAAAGAAGAAGTTGAGTTAAGGGGGTATGTCTCTGATGTAAATACTATTTATGGGCGTACCGATTGTTTGTTGATGTGTTCGCTGTACGAAGGAATGGGTAGGGTTACAGCAGAAGCCATGTTTCATGGATTACCTGTGATAGGATACAACAGCGGTGCTACACCTGAAATTGTAATGGACGGGGAAACCGGATTTATTGTTGAGCCTAATTATGTAGATTTGGCAGATAAAATGCATTTTTTGATGGAAAATAAAACAATAGGAGAAAATATGGGTAAGGCAGGGAGAATAAGAGCTCACGAATTGTTTTTGACCGAAAAAAACTGTGAAAGTGTGATTGCCGAATTTAAGAAGTTATTGGACAAGTGAAAAGTAATTGGCCCTTTATACAAAAAGAAAGCATTATCTACGAAGGCGATGACTGGCCAATGATTACTATTATTACGCCAAGCTACAATCAGGGAGAGTATATAGAGGAAACCATACTATCTGTACTTAAACAGGGATACCCTAACTTGGAGTATATAATCATTGATGGTGGAAGCACCGATAGCACCACAGACATTATCAAGAAGTACGAAGACAGAATTGCCTATTGGGTATCCGAAAAGGATAAAGGGCAAAGTGATGCAATAAACAAGGGGCTTAGAAAAGCAACAGGTGATGTAATTAACTGGTTAAATTCCGACGATTACTTAACAGAAGGCAGCCTAAAGACAGTAGGCGAAGTATTTAAAAACAAATCCACTCATTGTTTGCTTGGTAGAACCCTTATTTTTGGCAAGGTAGAGTATTGCAGTATGGGAAGTTACTATGCAGAAAAACTTGCTGATACACTAAAGCTTTTACATATAGAACAACCGGCCACATTTTTCAGTCGTAAAGCAGTAGAGGCAATGGGCGAACTATCAGACAGGCTTCATTACATTATGGATAAAGAATGGTGGTTGAAGTTTGTGCTAAATTTTAGGTCAGAGGAAGTTTCTTCGGTTAATGAAATATTGGTAAACTTTCGGCATCACGATAGTTCTAAAACTGTTTCTACTGCAGATAAATTTAGCAGAGATTTAGCTACGCTCTTTTATTCCGTCTGTAAACACAGAGACCAAAAGAGCTTACTAAAGTTAATTCGGCTTAAGTTTGATGTGGACCAAGCGTATGATTTTCCTGAAAATATCGCAAAACATATAGCTGCTCGTGATTTTGAGAAAATGACGGTTTATTTTTTGTTGCGTCATTTTTCATTGGTTTTTACCCGACGGGATTTTATTGCAGCCAAACGGGTTAATGAATACCTGAGCAATTATAATCTTGATGGTTTGAGCATGATTGAGCGGCACTATTTAAATCGTATGCAGGCTAATACAAAATCAGCAAATTGGTTTTTGTATAGAATCAGGCGGAAATTAAAAAATCTAATACATTAGCTTCTGTGAACCCATTAGTTACAGTATACATCCCTGTTTACAACGGAGAAAAATACATTGCAGAGGCAATAAACTCTGTATTGGGTCAGAGCTATACTCGTTTTGAATTGATTGTGGTTAATGATGGTTCTACGGATAATACACTTCAGGTGCTTTCCGGTTTTACGGATGAACGAATCCGGATAATTGACCTGAAAGAAAACAGAGGCAATTGTGCAGCTTCTAATGTAGCACTAAAGCAGGCTAAAGGAAAATATATAGCCCGAATGGATGCCGATGATGTTTCGCTACCTCAGCGTATTGAGAAGCAGGTGGCTTATATGGAGTCGCATCCTGATGTGCTGCTCAGCGGAGCTTTTTTACAGCTAATGAATGAAGAAGGACAACTGAGCGAAAATGTTTGGAAATATTATGTACAGGATAATGATATAAAAATCGATTTTTTGTTTAGAAGTGGCGTTATCCAAGGAGTTAGTATTTTGAGAAGAAATGAAGTTGTTTGTGATTTCGAGTTGTTTTACGATGAAACAAACAAGGCTTCTTATGCAGAAGATTTTGACTTTTTTTATCGCATTTCTAAGATAGGTAAATTGGGAAATATTTCCGAAATCTTGTTGCATTATCGCCGGCATGAAGAAAACATAACAAAAAAGTTAAAAACAAGAGCCGCCGAATTAAAAGCGGGTAATTTTAAAAAAGTATTGCTCGATTTTAGCTTTAATGAAGGGGAAATTGACATGGATAGTCACTTGTTTTTAGCCGGGCTGAACACAAGTAGGCTGAATAGAGAAAAACTAAAGGCAGTAAAAAAATGGTACGATATACTAACAGGAAAGCTAAAAGAAAACGGAACATTAACCGATAAAGATATAGAGCGTATAATTCTTCCGTACTGGCAAAGATTGTTCTATAGACTTTGTAATTCTTCATTTATTTTACCCTTCGTACACATGCAGCTAGATAAAACATTTAGTTTTTCAAAAACGGTTTACATCATTAAAAAGAGACTGGTTAACCGATAAATAAAAAAAAATGTAAATAGGCGTAGTCAAAATCTTAAATTAGCGTGCTAAAATCAAATTTTAATGACGACTGCCTCATCTACCACTATTCTGGACTGTACCCTGAGAGATGGCGGGTACTACAACAATTGGGATTTTGAACCAGCCAAAGCAGAGCAACTCATAGCAGCACTAAATCAGGCCGGAGTCGATATTATAGAGGTGGGCTACAAATCGTTACCTAAGCAAGGCTATTACGGTTTGTTTAGGTATTGCAACGAAAAGTACCTTTCTTTTTTGAGTAAATACACTCATTCGGCCTATGCCTTTATGATAGATACGGCAGAGTTCGTTCAGGATGGGAAAGTGCAATCCCATTTGTTAGATACCATTATTTTGACTCAGAGTGAATCCGTTTTTTCATGGTGCAGGCTGGCGAGCCACTTCAAAGATATCGTGTTACTGAATGATTTTGTAGGCTATTTCAGAAGAAAAGGATATAAAGTGGCTTTCAATCTTATGGGTGCTTCTTTACTGAGCGAAGAACAATTAATATCCGCTCTGAATCAGGTTGAAAAAATAAAACCCGAGGTTTTTTATATAGCAGATTCATTTGGCTCATTTTATCCGAAGGATATTCAGCAAATTATACGTTTTATTAAAAAATATTACAGCGGTGAGTTGGGGGTGCATACTCACGATAATCAGGGTCTTGCTTATGCCAACACAATGGCTGCACTGGATGAAGGGGTTACCTATATGGATGCTACTGTTATGGGAATGGGCAGGGGAGCCGGGAATTTGTCAACTGAGCAGCTTCTACTGGGGATGAGTGAGAAACAGACCGAAAAAAAACTCAATCCCAGTGTGTTGCTCGAAATCATTCAGCAGTACGTAGAACCCCTAAAGAAGCACTATGGATGGGGATACAACTACATGTACATGTTAAGCGGACTACAAAATATACACCCGAGCTATTGTCAGTATTTGAGTGAAGGAAACAGATTGACTGTAAAACAAATATCGGGCATATTGGCTTCAATACCGGCTGAATATCGTTCGAAATTCAACAAAGATGTTCTACAAAAAGTAATGCAAGGTTTTTTGGCAAACGAAGACTCTAAAGGCGAAGATATTCCTGTGTTTAGTCTCCCAGAGCAATCAACCGTAATAGTGGTGGCCAGAGGGAGCTCAGTCGCCAAAAATATTGACACACTTACGCATTTTGCCAAGTCAGAAGGTTTATTGGTTTTGGAGTGTAATCACACCAAACTACTGGAAGATTTATCTAGTCGCATTTTAGTGTTGTTTAATAAGATGCGGTTGCATGAATACATAAGTACCAATGCAAACAGCGATATTACGATACTTACAGGAGAAAAAACATTTGACTTAAAAGGCAAAAATAATGTAATGTCTTTCCCGTATAAAATTGGAACGTTTGAGATTGGTAAGGATGAAATTTCTATTCCTGACTTTGAGGCAGGGCAGTTTGCCTTGGCTTTGGCCGGTTTAATGGGGGTAAAGACGATTTACCTTGCAGGTTTTGATGGATATGAAACAGAGGAAAGAAATAAAATCATGGACGAGTTTTTTGAAATTTTCAGAGCAAAAACAAGTATTGAATTAGTGGCTCTTACGCCTACCCGATACAGGTCGTTAATACAGTCATCATTGTACTCTGTAAATATATAACCAACTACCGCAAATGAAAATAGTAGGTATAATTCCTTCCAGATTAAAATCTACCCGAGTACCTGATAAGCCGTTAGTAGATATTTTGGGTATTCCTATGATTGTACATGTGTATAAGCGAGCCTCGCTGTCGTCTATACTTGACGAAGTAATTGTAGCAACAGACAGTAAAGAAATTCAATCGGTTGTTCACCGATACAGAGGTAAAGCCGTGTTGACTTCGGACAAGCACTTAAATGGAACAGAGCGCATTGCTGAAGTAGCCGCAAGTATGGAAGCCGATGTTTTTGTATTGATAAACGGAGATGAGGCTTTGTTGAATCCAGAGCATGTGAAGGACAGTGTGGATACCTTGTTGCATTCTGATGCAGATAGTTCTATACTGGTGTTGGATTTTTATAAGAAAAATTCTCCAGGTGATTTTAAGGTTGTGTTGAATGCTCAAAGCGAAGTAATGTACATCAGCAGAAACGATATTCCATCTGATGCCCGAAATGAGGTAAAATCAATGCTTAAAGCGTATCATGTTTTATCTTTTAGAAAGGAATTTTTGATGAAATATGCAACGATGGAAAAATCGCCGATGGAAAAAATTGAAGACCATGAGCATTTGAGAATTATTGAAAACGGATTTAAACTAAAAGCCAAAAAAGTTGAGAGCAGCTCTATAAGTGTTGACACCCCGGATGATTTGGCTTATGTGAGAAGAGTAATGCCCGATGATTTATTCTACTTGAAATATGCTAAATAAAATAAGCACCATATTGTGGGATTTTGATGGGGTTATATTGGACTCCATGAGCGTAAGGGATGAAGGGTTTGTGTATGCACTTAGTGGATTTTCTGAAAATGAGGTGCAAGAGTTGTTGGTGTACCATAGAAAAAACGGAGGATTATCACGGTACGTAAAATTTAGGTACTTTTTCGAAAGCATAAGGAATGAAAAGATTTCAGAAGAAAAAATTATTCAGCTATCAGCCGTTTTTTCAAGCTATATGAGAGAAAACCTAATAAACAAGGATTATCTCATTAAAGATTCTCTGAGTTTTATTGAACAGAATTACCGAAAAGTTTCGATGCATATTGTTTCCGGTTCCGATCAAAACGAACTAAGATTTTTATGTGGTCAATTAGGAATAAGCCACTTTTTTAAATCGATTAATGGTTCGCCAACACCTAAAAATACACTTGTAGGCCAAATGATTAAACAGTATCGTGTAGATAGAGCGACCACGGCTTTAATTGGCGACTCACACAATGATTTTGAAGCGGCTGAAGTTAATGGCGTTTCGTTTTTTGGTTATAATAACCCTGAACTGTCCAACTTGGGGAATTCGTATATCGAAAAATTTGAAAAATTTCAAGTGGGTTAATGGACAAAGAAACTTATACTAAAGACGATTTCTTCGGCCAATTTAAAGACTTGACAGTTTTTGATTGTGGAAAATTCAATTTGTCAAAGGTTGTAATAGATTCTTTTTTCCGAAAAATAGGAAATAAACATACCTCTTTTATAGAATTTGACAAGCCGGAATTAATGGTTAGATTATTAAGGTTTTATAAAAGGATAACGAGCAAAAGACACAATTTACATACTCCAGACGGAGATAAGAAAATAATAGCAATTGTTCCCGCTCGGTATGTTAGCGATTCATTAGGAGAAACCAATCACTTGTATTTAGAAAGAATTTACGAAACTATTGGGATTGATAACCTTTTGGAGGTAAACACTTTGCCTAAAGTGAGTTCAATCAATGGGTACAATATTTCTGAAATTTATACTCGCTATAATAATTTTGCTCTTTCATCAGAAGATAAAATAGTTCTCCAAAATTTGAAAAGGTGCTATAAATCAATTTTATATGATAAGAAACTTAGTACGAGACAATTGAAAGATTTAAAAGCGGGATTTGACCGGTTTTGGAAAGATTACAAAATATGGTGTGATTTTCTGAGAAAACACACATTTCAAAAAGCAATACTTATACCAGGGTATCAGACCGAAGCTATTATTGCTGCCCTCAAGTCAAATAACGTTGAGGTAATAGAATTACAGCATGGAGTAATAAGTCCTTCTTCGAATTTTCACGTGTATCCGGAGATTATTAAACCTGTTGCCAGCAGAGCTCTTTTTCCTGACAAGGTTTGGCTTTTCGGGAGCTTCTGGAGATTGTTATTGCTTGAAGGTTATGAGTATGAGGCGGGGCAGCTTGAAGTTATAGGAGACTATTTTTACAAGCATAATGAAAAGTTAACAGCAGAACAACATGCTTTTATCAATGAGGTGAAAAAGTTTAAAAAAGTAATACTGATAGGCACTCAGTATAGGAGAACCCGGTATTTTATAGATTACATCTCGAATTATCTGGTTCATCACATTGATGCTGATACAGTATTAGTCATTAAACCACATCCGCTGGAAGAAGTGAATTCCTATTTGGCACTAGAAAAACATCATCAGGTTAAAATTACAACAACATCTTTAGATGCGCTTTATCCTATTGCCAATGTGTATGTTAGTATTTATTCAAACACTTATTTTGAGGCTTCAAAATACAAGCACTTAACTTGTTTTGCATTGTACAATGAGGAATGGAAATCTCTAATAGATGACATTGTGCAGTTAGGGGTTGCACATAAATTACTACCCACAGAGAACCCTTTAAGCAAGGTTGACAGTATTATTGTGGCTGAAAATAAAGAGGCTTATTTCGAATCCTTTGATCCCGGATTATTAAAAAATCTTATCTGCTGATGAGTGTTTTGGTATCTGTTATAATACCTTGTTACAATTGCTCTGCTACCATAAGTCGTGCGGTAGGAAGCGTGTTTAATCAAACACACACGCTCATAGAGGTTATTTGTGTAGATAATAATTCAAACGATGAAACACAACAAGTTTTAGAGAAATTAAAGCTTGAATATCCTTCTTTGATAGTATTGTCTGAGATTAAACAGGGAGCTCCTGCGGCCAGAAACAAAGGGCTTAACTATTCTAATGGACAGCTTATTCAGTTTCTTGATGCTGATGATGAACTTTTACTAAATAAAATTGAACACCAAGTTGAAATCTTTTTGGGAGCAGATATAGCACCTAGTTTTATTGTGGCAGGCTATTATAAGCAGAGTTTTAACAAAGATGGAAGAGAATACAGGAAAGTAAATGATAATTTATTTGTCGGATTGTTTTCTTCAAATCTGGGAATTACTTCGGCCAACCTTTTTTCTAAATTCGATTTATTAGAAGTAGGGGGGTGGGATGAAAATTTGAAAAGCAGTCAAGAGTATGATTTGATGTTCAGGTTGTTGAAAAATTCCGAAAATGTACTAATCGACCATACTCCGCTAACCATTATTCATGTAAATCAGGAGGGTGGCGAGAGAATAAGCACGGGCAATCAACTGGAGAATTTAAAGCGCCTAATCACATTAAGGCTGAGGATTAAGGACTTCTTACAAACCAATAAGAAGCCATATTTCAAAGAACATCAAAATAAGATTTATCAAATACTATTCGACCAAATAAGGAGTTTGGCTAATTATGATTTAACATTGGCAGTTGAGTTATATCGTAAAGAAATTCCTGATTATTTTATTCCACAAGTTTCGGAGACAACTACAAAAAACTACATCAGGCTATTTCGATTGTTCGGTTTTGAGAAAGCAGAAAAACTCAAAAAACGGTTCTCAAAAATCCGAAATTAAATTATTGAGTTCCAAAATGGAGTAGGATCGTTTTAAAATCACCCCTCGGTTATCTATTAAATAATAGAAAGGGGTTCGGTTTATTTTTAGTTTTCTCATGATTTCATTATCCCACCCTCCTTCCAAATAGATATTAAGCCAATTCAGCTTGTTCTCAATTACAAATCTTTCCCAAACCTCTATGTCGTTGTCAATTGACAGTGCAATAACCTGAAGTCCCTTCTTTTTCCACTCAGGATAAAGTGCTTTGATGTTGTTGATGAAGTCAATGCAGAATTTACATTCAGAATGCCAGAACAAGATTAGCGTATTGTTGCTGTTTTTTGAGAGGGTATGCAAGTCTGTGTCTAAATCAGGGAATGGGATGTTTTCTATGATTTGCCCTTCTTTCACAAGGAGATAAGAGTCAATCAAATTTTGATAATTGCTTAAAAATTTCTGTTCTATACATCCGTCATCAACTTTCGATACGATATATTCCAAGATTATTTCAGGACCAATTTCGTTAAACAAGTTCAGTAAGAAATAGAAAGTATAGTTTTGGACTTCAGTATTAATCATTGATTTCTCAAGAATTAAGTCAATACTTTTTTTAAATCCGTCCTCGTTGTGTTGGGTATAATTTTGTAGGTAATAAATATAAAAGGTTGGTAATAATGTGGATTGTACAATTCTACAATCACTAAAATCTATGTAATTAAAAAAAAAGTCACTGGTTAATTCTTGTTTTTGCAAAAGCAAAACAGGCAATGTTGTTTTTGCAAAAAACGTAGCTTTGTTTTTATCTATCAATTCAAAAACTTTTTTATATGCTGTATCAAGTGGCTTCGACTTGAATAGTTGTTTTGCTTGCCAAAGCAGCGTGTTTTCATGCGAGTTTATGCAATCAATATATACAGTGTCTTTTTGTGTAAAGTAGTTTACTACTATGGAGTCGTTCGCTACACAAATCAAATCGAAGGGCTTATCATTGTTTATTTTGAATCTGTAAAAACCTTCTTTGCTGTGAGCTTTTTTAGTAAGATGAACGATATTTTTATTTGACACAAGGCTATCAACGGGAATGGAGGTATTACCATAAAAGGAATAGATTACAATTGAATTTTGTGGTTGACTGAAATTAAATGTAATTGTACTGGGTTGGGCAAAAGAGTTGAGGCATGCACTATGTATGAATATGAGGAGCAGAAAAGTTCTCATGTTCATTATTTTTTGTAACAACACCTGTAGTTGAGTTGAATGTTGTCAGAAGGTCTTGCGCTGCGCGAGGAGCTCAAAAAACAATCGCTTTGTCCCACAACTTTTGCTGATATTTGATTTACTGCGCCAGAGTTAATCCATTCCCAGTTTCCGGTCATGTTTTGTAAGTTCAAATTTGCATTTCGACAGGCAAAGTGCCATTCCGCCCAATCACATATATGGGCATTAAGACTTGCACAACTTATAGCCGCCAAATGAAACAAAGAAGCCGTACGCTCATCTATTTCGATACAATACTTTTCGTTAACAGATATAAAGCCCGTAGGGCAGTTCTTTGCAGTTTCTGAAATTAATTGAAAATTCACCCCGTCATATATAGCGTAGACCAGCAAACCCGCTTCAAGGTTTGCTTCTGTAAGCGGATATTTACCATCCTTAATTAATTCTATATAACCCAGGCCATTTATGTTTAAATGAACAGACGAGGAGTTTTTGCTATTTGCTTTGAAAATTACTTGTGTTCCGGGTTTGTATTGGCTGATGGGGGGAGTTAACAAAAGGTTAATACTATCGGAGCCACCAATATTTTGAGCGTAAATCAGTTTATTGTTTTGTAGAAACTCAAGTTTCAGGATAGATTTACTGCTCAAAGTGGAATCGATACCTTCTATGGTGTTGTCAGTTGGCGTTAATCCAATGAAAGTAATTTTGTTATCTACCTCGATTTGAGCTATTGTCGGAGTAAAACCGAGAATAAGAGCAAAGACGAATATGTATATTTTTTTTCTCATTACTTGGAATAACAACACCTCACGCCTCTTAAAAATTCTGCCTGAGCTGAAAGTGTATTTACACAAAAATTTAACCCTATTGTTTTCACCTCAATATTATGGTCTCCACTAGTGTTAATCCATTCCCAATTGTTCAGCATATTCATCAAACCTAACGAAGCGGATTTATCACAGGCATTAGCCCATTCTGCCCAGCTGCATATTCTTGCGCCCAATTGCTCACAGGTTATAATTGCATCAAAAAAAGTTTTTTCAACACTTACTTCGTTAATTGATATACAATATTTGTCATTAGCACTTACAAAACCTTGAGGGCAATCTCCTCTGAGGGTATTGATACTAATAAAGTACTGACCGTTATACACTAGATGTAAAATCTTGTTTGGGGTTAGCTCATTTTTTTTGAAGGACTGTAGGTTTGGTGTCAGTACTTCAACGGCATTCAGACCGTTTACTTTTAAAAAGACAGGACCGGTGTTTTTTATCGATACCAAGGTATTGATGTTCAGTCCGGGTAGTAATTCCTGAAAAAAGGGAGTAGAGGTAACTAATATTGTGTCGGAATTATTTGATTGAGTAAGAAAAGTGTACTCATTGTGTTGATGATTGTGTTGACTTGCAGCATCCAAACTATCGGATGCTAGTCCTACGTTTTCGATTGTTCTTCCCTCTTCATTTCCCGTAAAGATTATTTTTTTGTCAACACTAACCTGAGCTGTTGATATGGAGCAAAAAAGAAACAGCGATATGAATAACAACATTCTCATTTTCTGTAACAACATCTGTATGATCTTAGAACAATACCATTCGAATTATTTATGTCTCCTGTAAATCTGTTTTCACAGGTTGTGTTTCCCACAATATGAGCTGTATTTGACGTTAATGGGACTGCGGATGCGGAATTGTTTCCACCGTCGTTTATCCACTCCCAGTTTCCGGTAATATTCATAATTGATAAGTTGGCCGCATTTGCACAGGCAACGTACCAGTCATTCCAGCTACATAGTTCAGCATTCAAACTGCCACAATGTAAAATGGCATCCCAAAAACTGGCAGAGTCTTGTTCATTTGTCTGAATGCAAAAATCAGTATTCACATCAATAAAGGATGAAGGACAAGGTTTATTAAGTTTGCTAATCACCTGAAAATTCTGACCATCGTAAATCGTTGTAACAAGTTGTCCGGCTATTATTTCAGCAGAGTCGAGTGGTAAATTTCCATTTTTTAGGAGATTTACATTTCCCAGATTATTAAGGTTGATTTGCACCGATCCGGTGTTAATGGCAGTGCTTAGAAAATTTACTTTTAGTCCCGCAGTGTAGCCAGTAGGCTGTATAGGTAAGCTAATATTAAGGATATTTACACCGGAAGAGACACCATAGGATACTTGATTTTTTTGAACCGTACTGGCATTTACCCCCACATCGTGTTGATTTGGCGTATGAAGATTTTTAACCTGCCTTTCTGTATCTGTTGCTCCGGTAAGTATTATTTTTTCAGCTACCTCCACCTGAGCATTTAGAGAGTTGATTTGATACCCAAATCCGAAAATAAAAATCAATATGTTAACCGGGCGAATCAATTCACAACAAATTTAAAAGTTATGTTCTGACCTGATTCACCTATTAGATTCATAAAATAGACTCCGGGAACAAAACGGCTCACGTCAATGGAGGTTAATCCTATTTTGCGAATTTGTTGTGATTTTATTTTTTTCCCCGAAATATCAATGATATCCATTAGAAAAAAATCGTCATTCAGTGTCATGTCAAAATCGACGAAAAGAAAATCTTTTGTTGGGTTGGGATAGATTCGGATTTTGGCCGTTAACTGTTCGTCAATTGAATTGTATACGAAATTATACAAGGCGGAAGAGTTTGAACAGCCGTAAGAGTTCACTATTTCAACGGAATAAAATCCCGACTGTAAAGCATTTAAGAATTGTCCGGTTTCTCCGGCAAGGGCATTCCCATTAAAATACCATTGTAAGTCACCTGTTGTGCTAGAAGCCAGTAGATTACCGTTTTGAGAAATTGTGGGTTGATTAGGAGAAGGGTAAACATCAATAATTACGCTGTCAGTATTATGACAGCCAAATATATCTTCGACATAATAGGTTATGCTATGAGAGCCTATATCGGCAACAAGCGGATGAAACTCATTAGAAAACAGAATGCCCGGGCCATTTAATACTCCCCCCGAAGGATTTAAACTAATCTGAACAGGATTATCATTCTCACAATAAGATGAATCTAGTCCATTTATCTCTGATATAGGTTTGTCTCTAACGAAAATTTCGGTGACAATGGTGTCGGAACATCCATTCAGGTCGGTATATGAATAGAAAATATTGTGAGAGCCTCCGCTTGATATGCTTGGATAAAACTCAGTTGACACAACTCCAATACCCCAAAACTGGCCGTTTGCTGGTGAGGCGGATAGGGGTACGGGCGAAGCCGACTCACATATAGAGTCTTGCGCAAGGTTGAAGCTTAATACAGGTGTAGAGAATACATCGATTTGATAATTTATTGTATTGGAGCAACCAAAATCGTTTGTATAATCATAAGAAAAGTTGAATGTTCCTATTCCGGAAATTTGAGGATTAAAGTAATTCCCACTTAAGAAGTCCCCACTTAAAGTACCTCCCGAAGGTGAAAAAATCAATTCCTCTGGTTCGCTGTTTATGCATAAAGATGACGAATTCGAACTTAATGTGATAAAGGGAATGGCACTGATAGTAATATCTTTAAGCATGAAATACTCTTGAACATCTGTAGTCCTTACCCTAATCTGATAATTAGATGAAGTGGCTAATCCATTAGGTATGAGTGTATTGAATATTGAACTAAGCAAACCGGATATAGTATCTAAGGATGTGGGATTAGTAAATGAGCCATTCTCGTCTGAAAGTTCAAGAATGAACAGATTCCCTTGGTTTAGCAACCCTGTTACTTCGAAGTCTATAATAATCGGACTACCCACACAAAATGTGTCAGAATTTATTTGAACTAGATCTATACTTAAAGGAGATAAAGTAAAGAATCCGATACTATCAGTTGAAACGGTATTTACATTGTTCTGAAAAGGATTTGACAGCCCACCAAGATTAGTCCAGATTGAGTTAAGTGTTGGGGTGAAGATTACTTTTAAATCTTCGGGATTGATACTGTTGAGCTCAGTAGTGTCGTAGATAAACTCTATGTCAATTATTTCCTGATTAGCCGGAATTATTTCAAACCATCGGTTAACTGAATTTAAGTTTTGATGTATGTTTGAGTGACCTCTTTTAATAAGGGTTTGCCCCAAAGGTAAATTAGAAGTGATGACGAACCCAAGACCATTTAGATTTTCATTAGAAACAGGTTGACTAATATTCCTTTCACAAAATTCGTAACCCAAACCTACAATAGGAAATCCGGGAAATTCTTGAACAACATTGTTTTCAGACAACTCAATAATTCCATCATTTACTACTACTGTGTTTGAATCGATTTGAATAATACCTACACTATTAGGCGAAAAGCTTATCGTAGTGTTGGGCGAAATTATTACAGATGTTCCGGGTTTGATGGAAATTTGTGACATTGCTTGCGCACAATAAAGGGATATTGCCAATACAAAAAGTACTTTTATAAGGGATGAAGTTTTCAAATTGACTACCAAGTAAAATCAGGCTAATTTAGTAACAAAAACTGTAAACCTAATCGTGGAATGATAAAAGACTGCAATTATTGACAACTCGTTTGAATTTAAGGATAAGTATCAATTAAATTTTCTTCAAATAGGAAGTTTAGCAGGCTTTGATTAAAGGTTTCAACACCTTTTTGATTTAGGTGATGTGAATCGTAGAAGTATGTATTGTCAAATTTAAGCATGTTGTTGAAATTAAAATAAACGACATTTTTATCGTCACAAAAAGACTCAAAATAGGAGTCTATTTGTTTGCTGTTTTCAATCGAATTATATCTGTTTACTGTTATTGGAGATTGAAAAATAACAATTTTAATATTCCTTGATTTAATGAAGTTTATAAAGCTACTAAAAGCTTTTTTTTGCTTAGGATTAAATACGATTGTATGGGGCTTAAATTTTGTTTCAGGGGGATGTTTGCTAATAACCTTCTCTACAAATCCTCCGGAAACGTACTTGTCCTCACCCTTTATAGTGTCTTCAAAATATTTTTTTTTGAAAATGAAATTGTTTGCATAAGCATATATTAGCGTGTTGTATATCTTAATTTTATTGACTGAAAAAACCATTTTGTTGTAGCTTTTATGCATAAACGGAGAGTTTGACAGTAAATCAATTGATGATTCGACTCCGTCAGAAGAAAATGTTGAGGGAAATACCTCAATGAGCACCGTTTTAGGATTCAGGTGGTCTAAATAGATTTCGGCAAGAGCAAGGCTTTGAATGGGGGTTTGGCTACTGGAACCCATATTGAATAGTGTTACCCCGTTTTTGTCGAAAATACGTGGGTCTACTCCTCTGTATGCGTGCGAAGAACCAAAAACAATAATATCCGGTTTATCGTTTATCTTTTCCAATTCACTTAGCCTGGTGTGCATGTGGCCGTATGAAATGGGACGGTAAACAATGTTTTTTTGAATTGAAATAGGGGCTAAATATCCAAATATAGTGACACTTACAATCCAAAAAAATGGGATGAATAATGTAAAAAGCGATATTTTTATGATAAACTTTTTCATACGTTAGAATTGGAAATAAATAAACTCAGTTTCTTCAAATGAACCGTAAATAAGTAGAATGAAGATAATCAGTAGGTAAATGGCATACCTGGCGCGAGAAGATTTTATATTGCTGATAAATTTATGGACACCATCTTTTCTTCCGAGCCATTCAAGAACCAGCCAAAATAAAAGAATCACAATCATATATTTTTTAAATAAGTCTAAATTTCTAGGTAGGCTTAGTTTAGTGAAAATAGCCTCTAAATATGTAATAGCTTCAGTCAAGGAAGACGACCTGAAAAAGATCCAAGCAATACATGTAAGCATGAAGGTGCTTGCGATGCTAAAAAACTCCAAAAAAGATGGAAAGATTTTATTCTCAGCGGGGGAGTCAAGGTTTTTTCTGTTTCTGTTTGTCAACAGAAGGGGAATAAAATAAATGGCATTTAAGAGTCCCCACACAAGGAAAGTCCAATTGGCTCCATGCCAAAACCCGCTTACTAAAAATATGATAAAGGTGTTTCGAATTTTTTTTACAACACTTACCTGGCTCCCTCCCAATGGAATATATAGATAATCTCTAAACCAAGTAGACAGTGAGATGTGCCATTTCCTCCAAAATTCAGCAATATCTCTGGAGAAATAAGGTGTTTTGAAATTAGTCATTAATTCAAATCCAAAAAGTTTTGCTGTGCCTATCGCAATGTCAGAATATCCAGAAAAGTCACCATAAATCTGAAAGGCAAACAACACAGAGCCCCAAATTAATTCAAGAGATGAAAGGGCTTTATAATGAATAAAGATGTCATCCACATAGATTGCGCAATTATCGGCAATAACTATTTTTTTGAAAAGTCCCCACAAAATCAGACGCATTCCCATACTTCCGTTTTCGTAAGAGAAGCTTCTTGGTTTTTGGAATTGGGGCAAAAGGTTGGTGGCTCTTTCTATAGGGCCGGCAACGAGTTGAGGAAAAAAACTAACATATGCGAAAAAATCAATAATATTTTTGGCTGGTTTTATGTTTCCTCTGTAGGTGTCTATTGAGTAGCTGAGTGTTTGAAAGGTGTAAAAACTAATCCCTACGGGTAGCACAACACTAAGGGTTAATACGTCTAGCTGTATTCCTATATTACTAAAAGCTTCAGCTAGGGAATTGGAAAAGAAGTTGAAATATTTAAAAACACCCAAAAGTCCTAGATTGGCCGTTAGACTAATAGCTAATAAGATCTTTCTATTTTTTTTACGTTCATTTTTTTCGAGTTGAACACCTACTAGATAGTCCACTAATGAACTAAACGCAATAAGGGATAAAAATCTCCAGTCCCACCATCCGTAAAATATGTAGCTTAATACTAGAATTAAGATGTTTTGCGATTTGTTTTTTTTATTAAATACAAACCAATATAGCACAAATGCTATGGCAAGAAATACAGCAAATTCTAGGGAGTTAAATATCATTTTCGATGCATTAATTCAAAAAATATAATTTCAACTTTTTGAATAAACTGTTTAGCCAACTTGTAGAAATAAAGAGCAAGTATATTATTTTTACCGAAAGTATGAAAATCCTTTATTTATCACCCCATCCGAATTTAAGCATTCACAGCCCTGCGGGATACGCAACCCACATGCGTGAAATGATAAATGCATTTGAAGCGATAGGGTGTGATGTAAAGGCATTAATTGCAGCGGATTTGCACAGTAGTGATGGTTTCGAAAATAAATCATCATATTCGAATAGCAGACTTAAAATTTTTTTTAAAAAAAATATCCCAAGTTTTTTTATAGAAAGTATCAAGGATTTTAAGCTCAAAAAGCACGATAGTACTTTTTATAAAAAAATTGAGAAATTAATTATAGAAAACCAACCAGACGTAATTTATGAAAGAGCATATAACCTTATGTCTGCAGGAATTCAACTATCAAAAAAATACAATATTCCACACATTTGGGAGGTTAATTCACCGTTGTTAGAAGAGAAAATTAAAATGAGTGGCGGCAGCCTTTATAATTCCTACTCCGAGAAAATAGAAGCATCGAACTTCAAAAATACAACTTTATCAGTTTTTGTTTCGACTGATTTAAAAGATTACTACCTGAGGAAGTATGCTTGTATAGAAAATAAATTGCTTGTAACTCCAAACGCAATAAACCTTGATTTGGTCAATGTGAACAACAATAAGGCAAAAGCAATTCGAGAGAAATATAATCTTGATGGAGTGGAATTAATAATTGGATTTGTTGGCTCTATCTTCCCTTATCATGGGGTGGATTTGTTGATACGGGCATTTCATAGATTAATACTAGAGAAGTACGAGGCGAATATTATATTGATGATTGTGGGTGATGGTGAGGTTTTGGCTGAATTAAGAAACTTGGTGGATAGCTTAGGGATAAATAAACATGTTGTTTTTACGGGAAATGTTCATAACAAAGAGGTTTTTAATTATATGAGCCTTTTTTCTATTGCAGTTATGGCAAAGTCTAACTGGTACGGTTCGCCGGTTAAGATATTTGAATATGGAGCATTGAAATTGCCTGTTTTAGCCCCTAATGTTGGGCCAGTTAGAGAAGTTATGCTGTCTGGGGTAGATGGAATTTTAGTTGAACCTAATGAGGAGGATATCTACACCAGATTAAAGGAATTAGTGGAAAATGATACCCTTAGGAAAGAGATAGGAGAGGCGTTTTACCAAAAAATAGTTACCAAACATCAGTGGAAGCATAATGCTGAAAAAGTGCTGAAAAGATTAAAGGAGATTTATAGTTGAGAATTATTTTACTTGCTGACGGAGTGTTTCCTGACTGTATGGGCGGAATGCAAAAGCATTCGACTATGCTGCTAAAAAATCTTCTGGAACAAGGCCATCAGGTGCTGTTAGTTAGTTTTTTTACCGATAAAAGTATTGATGCTCCCAAGATGCTTTCGATGCTTAAAGTCAATAGTGATTTGCACCATAGGTTAAAATTGTTGTCTATCGGGGACCCTCCTAAGTTTTGTTTCCCGGGGCATTATGTGTATGAGTCATATTTATTCTCTAAAAGTATTTACAATGAAATAAAAGAAGTAGTGAGCAGTTATGATTTTGTCTACGCGCAAGGATTTACAGCTTGGTATTTATTAAAAAAGAGATGTAAAACACCTGTTGGAATTAATTTTCATGGTTTGAATATGTTTCAAAAAACATTTGGCTTCAGGCCTTTTATTGAAAAACATATTTTAAAGCCTTTTGTATTGAAGAATCTTAAAAAAGCTGATTTTGTTTTTTCATTAGGAGGAGCGTTAACCAATATTTTATTAAAAGAGGGGGTGAAAAAAGAAAAAATTATAACACAACATAATGGAATTGATGAGTCTTGGATTGTAAATGAGCCGAGCCAAGCAGGAAATGATGTTACGACTTTTCTATTTGTGGGCAGAGATGATAAGATTAAAGGTTTTGAGGTTATTAGAAAAATAGTTGAATCTAATTTCAAAAACTTAGAAATCAAGTTGAACGTAGTTGGAATTGAGGGTGTAAACAGTGAAAAAACAACTTTTTTTGGTTTGGTTAAGGATGAACAGAATTTAAAAGAAATATATTCTCAATCGGATATTTTACTTATGAATAGCTATAGTGAAGGAATGCCAACGGTAATACTTGAAGCGATGGCACAAGGCAAGCCGATTATTGCTTCGGATGTTGGAGCCATAAAAGAACTTGTAGGCGAAGATAATGGGATGCTGTTTGATTCAGGGGATGTCAATGGATTAATAAGTTCAATTTTTTGGTTTCATTCCTTGGATAAGAAAAAAAGATATCACTTGGGTGAAAATTCATTAATTAAGGTTAAGACTAAGTTTACTTGGCGTAATATTGTAAAAAAATCATTCGAAATGGTTGAAAATAAACTACATGAACACACTAAAAAACCTGATTTGGGATAACCTAAACGGAGCTACTTTACCCGATCTACTCAACTTGCTGTTTCAGTTTGTGTTGGCTTTTGCTATGGGAGGATTAGTGTGGTCGTTTACCCGAAATAAGGCAGAGGATGCCGTACACCGATATTTGCCTTTGAAAACAGCTTTGGCAGCGGTTTTGATTTCTTTTATTAAGATGTATATAGCTTTGGCACTGCTTTTAGCGGTATTTGCTTTTTTCTTTCGTTCGGCAGTGAAAATAGAAAAACCCGTTGCTGTGATGAGTTTTCTGTTTTTGGTTTTTATTGCCGTGGGAGTGGGAAGCGGTAATGGTATTTTAGCTGGTATTATACTGCTCCCATCTGTGTTGATTTATAGCTTAATGAATAGATTTGATAAATAGTTTCGTGTTCGAGTGAATGAAATCTTATCCTGCCCTACCGAGGTACAAATAGGGTACAAATATAGCAGTGAGTCAAAAAAATATAACTCTTATTGATTTTTTTAGTACTTACTAAATCATTGATTTAATCAAGTTGTTTTTAAATTCAGTAAGAACTGAAAACACCCAGAAAACTTCGATTACTTTCCTATACAAAATTTACTAAAGATGTTACCCAATAGGTCGTCGGTAGTGATTTCGCCGGTGATACTGCCTAGGTGATGAAGAGACTGGTGTATGTCTATTGCCAGTAAGTCGCCGGGAATTTGATTCAGCATACCCGATTGTACACTTTTTAGTGAGTTTAAAGCAAGGCTTAGTGCTTCGTGATGACGTGCGTTGGTAATAATTATATCACCCTGATTAATCTTCTGATGAAAAGAACTTAAAAGTTCGATAAGTTGGTCTATATTTTTATCTTCCTTGGCAGAGAGATAAACTCTGTTGGGATATTCTGCAAATAGCGAATCGAGGTCATCTGTATTTAATTCACAGGCATCTATTTTGTTCACCACAACTATTACCTTACCATGAGAAAAGTTGGTTACTTTTTCGAAAAAAATTAGAGCCTCTGGTTTCTTATTTTTGATTATATCAACGCCGTCTAGTACCAAAAGCACGATTTCGGCTTGTTTTATTTTTTCGAAAGAGCGTTTTATCCCCATACCCTCCACCTGGTCGGTAGTTTCTCTTATTCCGGCAGTATCTATAAATCGGTAGCGTACCCCTTGCAACACAACTTCGTCTTCAATAGTATCGCGGGTGGTTCCCGGAATTTCGCTTACAATAGCCCTATTATCGTTTAGCAATACGTTTAGTAGTGTAGATTTTCCCACGTTGGGTACACCGGCAATAGCCACCGGAACACCATTTTTAATTACATTACCCAGAGCAAATGAGTCTTTGAGTTTTTCTACCAGCGAAACAATTTCGTCGATGAGCGAGGTTAATTGAGAGCGGTCTGCAAACTCTACATCTTCTTCGGCAAAATCCAGTTCCAGCTCTACAAGTGACGCAAAATGAATCAGCTCCTCACGCAACCGTGAAATTTCTTTTGAAAATCCCCCGCGCATCTGGTGCATGGCTATCTTATGTGCGGCTTCGCTGTCGCTGGCTATTAAGTCGGCTACGGCTTCAGCTTGGCTTAAGTCCATCTTTCGGTTAAAAAAGGCCCTCATGGTAAACTCGCCAGGCTTGGCTAATGCAATTCCATTTTCTACTAGTAGGTTTATGATTTCTTTCTGTATATATGTGGAGCCATGGCAGGCAATTTCTATAACATCTTCTCCCGTAAAAGAATGAGGAGCTTTAAAAACAGTGAGCACAACATCATCGAGCAAGGTATTGCCGTTTTTCAGAGTTCCGTAAACAGTCTTGTTGGGACTTATTTTGGTTAAATCTTTACTAAACAGTGGGGCTATTTTTTGCATGGCCTCGCTGCCTGAGATACGAATCAAAGCAATGGCTCCCATGCCGGGAGCAGTAGAGAGAGCACAAATGGTTTTAGTTCGGTTATCCGCGTAATTCATAAAGCATATGTTCTTTTTAAGCCGCTTACAAAGTTATTTATTAAAAACAAGAACTTCACTGTAACTTTGGAAGTTAATTACATTCATTTACACTACACAACAAATTGTTATTATTGAGGCGCTATACCAAAAACGGTTTTCTGTTGAGTTTCTTTGTCGTTTTAGGGCAACTGGTTTTGGCTCAGGGGTATGTAAGCGGAACAATTTTCGATGTGGATAATCAGCCACTACCTTATGTAAATGTGTATGTGAAAGAAATGGGCATTGGAGTTACTTCCAAAAGCGATGGAAAATACACCATGAACGTGCCAGAGGGAAGCCACGAGCTGGTTTTTTCATTTGTAGGCTACAAGCAAAAAATTGTTACCATTACTGTGCGGGATGGGCACCGCGTTATTCAGAATGTGTGGTTAGAAACCAATGATATAGAGCTGAAAGAGGTGATGGTGAACTCGAAACGAAGGGACCCGGCTTACGAAATTATGCAACAGGTTATTGAGCATAAAGACCGCTACCGAAATCAGTTTCAAAACAGCAGCAGCGAGGTTTATATAAGAGCGGTAGAAATTAAAGACAAGCGCAGCAAGAAGCCTGTGCCCGATGAAAATGAAGGCAGAACCGATGGGTACAGCCTAGAGGAACAGGAAAATACAAAAGCAGATAACGAGCCAAAAGGAGGCAGTTACGCCGAAATTAAAATGACCAGACATTATCAGCCTCCCAATAAGGTTAAGGAAATCACTACCGGGAAAAAAATCAGGGGGAGTCGCTACGGATTATTCTATTTAACCACCACCACGGGAGAATTCGATTTTTATGATAACATTATCAGCATTAGAGAACTGGGCGAAACCCCCTTTATTTCTCCTTTAAGCAAAACAGCCATTCTTACCTATAAATTTCAACTGAAAGAAACATTCTTCGATGACCTAGGCAGGATGATGTACAGGATTCAGTTTAAACCCAGAAAACAAGGAAATGCTTCGTTTTCTGGCGAGCTCATTGTGTATGACAAGTTCTGGAGTTTGGTAAAAATTACAGCCGATTTCGAGAAAGGCAACCTGATAAAGTACGACCGCTTTAGTGTTAATCAGGAATACACTTGCCTTCAGGATAGTATTTGGGTAATAAATAAGCAAGTGTTTGAGTATTACTACAAAACCAGTAAAGAGGAGTTTCCGGGAAAAACAACAGTAATTTATTCTGATTATAAGTTTAATACAGAACACGCTAAAAAGTTCTTCAATAACGAGCTGGCCGTAATCACACAGGAGGCTTATGACAGAGACTCTGCCTATTGGAATGCCGAACGCCCTGAGCCATTGAGCCCTGAGGAGCAGCGGGTGATAGCCACTCAGGATAGTATATATGCCCGAATAACCAGCAAGGAGTATCTTGATTCGGTAGACCGTGATTTTAACAAACCCACTTTAGACAAGCTTTTCTGGCATGGGCAGGGCTACCGGAACAGGGACAAGAAAAAAGAACTTTGGTTTGGATCCATTCCAGATTATATACGCCCCTTTGCGCCGGGAGGTTTTCGGTTTGGACCTTATTTCAGCTACTTTAAAAAATTTGAAAACGAACATTTTATAGCTTTAAATACGGACATTGATTATGGTTTCAGAAATGAAGATATCAAAGGCTCTATCCGTGCAGACTACAGATACAATCCCTTTAAAATGGCTACGGTAACAGCTAAGTTTAAGCACAATTTCGATGTTATAAATCCTTTCGACTCTTACCTCAATATGATAAGAAGGAGTAACTTTATCGAAACAACCGACTACATGTTGGCACATAAATTTGAAGTAATAAATGGTTTATACTTCTACACAGGAGCCACGCTTAACCACAGAAAGCCTATCACCGGATACAAATTTGGTGATATAGCCGATGAGTTTATAGCCAACAACACACCTACAGAATTTCAGGCTTACTATTCGCTGATAGCTGATGTGAAACTGTCCTACACCATAAAGCAACAATATATTCGTGAGCCTAAAAGAAAACTTGTGTTGGGTAGCAAATGGCCAACTGTGGTGCTTACTTATTCGAAGGGTATAGACCGCTGGCTGGGCAGTGATATCGATTTTGATTATTTTGAGTTTGAAGTGTTTCATCAAATAAATGTGGGTACGGTAGGCAGGTCTAACTATCGTTTGGCAACGGGCAAGTTTTTAAATCACCGCGATTTACGCCTAGTTGATTATCGCTATCACCGTCAGGGGGATGTGTGGCTTTATTCCAACCCGCTTTACACTTTTCAGTTGGTGGAACGCACCATGTCATCCAGAGATATATTTTATGAGGCACATTACATACACCATTTCAACGGAGCCATTATGAATAATATACCTTATCTTAAAAAAACCAGAATGACTTGTGTTGCAGGAGGAGGAGGGTTGTTTATAGAGGAATTTAACTACAGTTATATCGAGGCGTTTTTTGGAGTAGAACGAATTTTTAAAATGAACAGACGGCGGTTTCGGTTAGGAGCATATTGGTGTGTAGCAGAAACATCCGATAGCAAACCTCGAGGCACATTCAAGTTTTCGTTCGAATTTTTCAGCAACAGGGAAAATAAGTGGCGTTTTTAACTGTAATAAAATAAATTTCATCCCTGTTTTTTTAAAGGCATTATATTTGTTCAAAGCCTAAAAAAGTTCATCATCATGATTCGGATTTTAGCAATGTCAATTTTTATTTTGTCGAGCTTTAATAGCATCTCGCAAAAACATTCCCTTTTAGTGAAAGAATTGAGAAAACCCGTAAACATTCATTACGGGACAAAAGTTACGTATGATTTTTTTCTAGTAAGAAACAAGAACAATAAGGAAATAAGTATGGTTTCGTCTCAGTTGCGCAACATGGATGTTGAGGTAAAAAACGGGCATTTTCTTTTTATTAAAGATGGAGCTACTTTTCATGGAGAACTATACGTAGCGGCTTATCCTGAGTCTGTCTATGACACGATAACGGAAATTACGTTTAGATATACTGAGGGCGAAGAAGAGTTAACTCAAACCTTTCGGTATGTGCTTAATTTTAAGGGAGATATTCGAATAGATTTTTCGGGCTCTACCGGGGCAGATGGTCGTGTGGGGTGGAATAAAACGCTAGCCGGCGCTGTATTTAATTTTGGAGGAAATGAGGGACAGGCAGGGATTGACGGAAGACATGGAGGGTTTTTAAAGGCCTATTACACACGAAAACCTATAACTGAACAAGACACATTGACAGTACTGGAGATTTTTGATATAAAAAATCAAAAATATGTTTACCATATAAGGGATTTAAAAACAATTATACGTTTTGATTTAAGTGGTGGCAACGGTGGCGATGGTGGGAATGGTCAGCGTGGAAGTAATACCTTTTCCGGTAAGGCTGATGGAGGAGATGGGGGCAAGGGGGGTAACGGAGGGAATGGTGGTGTTATAGAACTATATATTGATAAAGACTTGGCTGAAGTAAAAGGAAACTTAAGATTCAACATAGAAGGCGGGGTGGCAGGAAATGGCGGCGAAGGAGGAAAAGAAGGCCGAAGCAAATCGGGGTCGTCCAGCTCTTTTGTTGGTAAGTCCGGCAGAAAGGGCGAACGAGGTTCAGATGGTTTAAGAGGCAGAGAACCTGTTGTGGTGGTTAAAGAGGTGTGATTTGTTAACAATGTAACCTTAATAAACTTTAGTTCGTAGAAGATAGTCCCTTTTAAGTGGGTATTGTTATGAATCAGATTTACAGTAGATTAAATTTATTAAAGTGGAGCTTAATATTGCTTGCTTTTACGGCTTCACTATTGTTAATAACCTCATGCAACATGGGTAAGTACTATTTCAAGAAACGAATTAAAGTAGGTAACGCAGAGCTCAAGTGGTCGCCCAAAGAAGCCCAAAGTAAGTTAAACCAACTTGCTGAAAAAGAAGCTAATTAAATTATTCCTTTATTATTCTGTATACTCTCTGGGTTTCGCCCGAGGTGAGTTTGATTAAGTAAACACCTGAAACCAAGTCTTGTAGAGAAACTGATTGTCTGTGAATCACTGAGTTAATACTCCATTTATTGATTTCTTGACCAAAAATATTCATAAGTGTTATCTCTCCTGCTTTCGAAGTTATGTGAGCTTCTACGGTTATGTTATCCGCTGCGGGGTTTGGCCACACAAACAAATAATTGGAAGCGTCTATTTCACTCACAGTTGTTCCGCTAACGGTTTTACAGCCATCCTCAATCACAGGATTAACAGCTTCGTAATTTTTGTTTACCACGTGCACAATTTCACTTATACATATTTCTGTATCAGTAATTGCCGAGAAGTATATTCGTACAAAGGGCGTTTCATTTACATTTTTCGCTAAAACAGAATCAAGATATGAAAGTCCTATTATTTTACCGCTTGCGTTGTGTTGGGGCAAAACCGGATATTGTGTGGTATTGTAAAGAGGTATCACGTTTATAATGTCTATTCCGGTAACGTTAAACTCGTATCCTAGTACAAAATTAAGAGGGTTTTTGATGTAAATGTCTACATAGTTTTGACTGAGATTTACAGTATCTATTCCCAGCACTGTAGTTTGCATGGTATTCAGCACTCCATGAGGGTAAACGCAAGCGTTATTAAATGGAGTTCCGTGATAAAAGCAATGTTGGGCAAGAGCAGCATCCCATACAGTGATTTTATTATCGTTGTTTAAATCATTGCACGACAGAGGGGTGATAGATTGGCTAAGTATTTCGCTTATGTATATCTGTGAGTCTACAGTATCTCTCACTTGATTTAAATCCAAATCTCCCATAAGGCGAGAGCCTCCGCAATCACCATTGCAATCGACCACAGAGTTGCCGAAGGGAACGCCGGCACAATCTACATAAGGAGGGCAGGTTTGGTTTATTGCAAATGATTTTACTCCATTGTTTTCGAAAATTGAAATACAAACCTGAGCCCAATTGTTGGTGTAATCGGTTTCGTATCTGCCTAGAGCATCTGGAGACTGATCCCAATTTATTTTCACGGCAAAAGTATAGCTGCCCGGATCCACATCAGTTATATCTATCCACTGGCAATCTAAGCTTGCGTGGTATATATCTCCGCAATTGGATGAAATCCCCATATTACCACATCCGTATTGAAAAGAGCCCCCACCACTACATTCTAAATCCATTACACAGAATCCATTTTTAAAACCAATAGGAATTGGTTGTCCGTTGTTGCGGTATAATACGTATTCTGCATAACCTTCGTAGTGGGCATGGTTGTGACAATTTACAAATGAAAACTGAGAAGGGTTTGCAGTTGGATTTCCAATATAATAATCCACATCGCCTATATTCTTAATCCAGGTTGTGAAACGCAGAATTGTTCTCATGCCATAGCCCGTCAGGCAATTTTCCTGAACATGGCAATTAGAAGCAAAAATATTATCCAGATACATAGAATATTCTATCTCGTTTTGCAGTATTACCAAATCGGGGCCTCCCGGGCAGTTGGCATCCGGCCAGTAATAACAAATATCCGGAATGGTAGCCAAAGGGTTGTAGTTGCAGGAATTTGGATCCATACAACCGCTGATAGCGCTTACAAAGTTTAATGCCCAATCGATGCTTGTAGATCCGCAAGCACCATTGTTGTCACCTATACGGATTATGTAAATATCATTGGGGTCGAGGGCAGCAGAAACAACAGCTTGAAGTCCACAGCCACCATTATTGTCATCATAGTAAATGGTACTCAGGTTTGTGTTGTCCCATTGAAGACCTAAACAAGTGCTGTACACCCAAATTTTTGTATCGCATGTGTTTGAAGGAAAGCAGGTAGTAATTTCATAAATACCCGGCACAGTTGGTTGAAAAGAGTACCATGTGTTGCTGTTTGGGGCTGTGTAATTACCGGTTGAAACAGTTATGGCAGAATTACAGGAGGCTCCTGGGGGGCAGTTGAAAGATGTCGACTCGCTAAAAGTGTAGTTACCTCCTGTTGCAATAGTTATCCCATCTACAATAAGGGAGTAGCTTCCGATTCCGTAGGCACAGCAAATACCATCTCCGAAAGAGTCGTATATGGTAAAAGTTAAACATTGGTTGCTTGGAAAGCAAAAAGTGTTACCTAAGTGATTTCCTGAGGCCAGAGTTGTTCCTGCAGGGTTGGTGATTCCCCACGATATTTCGTTTGGATAATTATCGGGGGTGATTTGTACAGTAACTTCTGATTCACCTATAGTACAAGGCTGTGCAAAGCTCAGAAATGGAAAAATGGCAACTAGGAATAGAAGTTTTTTCATATATGGGCTGATTTTAACTTACGAAATGTAAATATAAGTTTCAATTCAGATTTAGAATTTGGACGAATTACCGTTTTTTAGAGATGAGATTTATTGTGCTTCGTAGCAGCCTGCATCTGGAAAACCGTCTCTAGCAGAGCCGATAAGATCTATAAAAGTGGTTGAGTTGAAACTATAGTCTTTTGCTGCAGAATTGGTCCCAATCTTAAAATTCCAGTAGAAAACATCGATAAATGCAGGATTTAGATTTTTCTTTATGTTACTGTAGTGTGTTGCGTTTGTGGTTATTTCTTCTGTTTTAATTAGGCAGTAGTCAAATTTAAATACCGGAGCCATACCCGAAATAGTTCGGCTAAGTGTATCAACAACCAATTCGTTGGTGTTGTATCCACTTATAATACTGTTGTTTATATTTAAGTTGTTGAAGGGGCGGTATTGAACAGTTTGATTGGCGGCTACGTAATAATCGGTTAACAGCACAGCCGGAGTTTGCCTAGTGCCCCCACGCCAATAGTTGGCAAAGGTACAGTGATCAAAGTATACATTTCCACCTATTCTTATCGACGCAGCATTAATTCCCGCCAGACTAAACAAGCAGTTAACAGCATTTAGATTTGCACCTTGCGTAAGAATATTAAAGAAGGAAGAGTTTTCTACTTTTACTTGTTCCAGATTAACGAATTGTCCTGTTTTCAAAGTATCGATTTGAATTCCTATTTGGGCGTTTCTTATGTTGGCATACTGTATCAAAGAGGTTTGGGGCTCAAAAAAGTAGATGCCTCTCCATTGCCCCGAAATGCTGTCGTAGTAAGGTTCTAAACGGTCGCCTTTAAAGTTTACCGGACTTGATGCCGAACCATTTACCTGAAGGCTTCCCTTATAAATCAAAAGTGTAGAGTTGGCATGAGCGTAAACATTTGTTCCTGCCGGAATAGTAAGTGTAACGTTAGAGTCAACAGCCGTATAGTTGTATATTACGTGTGGCTTATCGTTCATCCAGGTAGTATTGTTCGAAATAAGCTCTTTTACATGAAAGTAAGCATCCTGACCCCAGGCATTTAGTATAACTTTCTGGCGATTTCCGTTGGTGTTAAATAGAATAGAGTCTTCAATCACCATTGGGTTTGTGCCATTGTTCGGGTCGATAGTAACTTCTGCAAAAACATAAATGCTGTCACCGGCTTCAATTTCTATGTCTTCAAAATACACTCCGGGAGATCCATCTACATTGATTCTGAAATTTGAAAAAGTACCGCCGGCAAGGCGAATGTCTGAAATAATAATTTTACCGTTGTTTCGATTGTAAATTTTAAGCGCACGGGTTGTTGAACCTACGGTTGTAAACACCGTATCGAATAAAATGGTATCGGTAGAAAATTGAATTTTTGCCTTTCCATCGGTCAATAGCTTTTCTTTTCGGCACGAGTTGCTGAAAAACAAAAATATCAGAATTATGACAAAAAATAAGTAGCGCACTTCGACAAAGTTATCACAATAACGTAATAACTTGTTCAATTCTTGTTTTGGATAGAATAAATTCTACAAGAGACTTCCCACTCCCATAAGTTTTTAGCAACTTCGCACTCATGTTAACCAAGCGTATAATTCCCTGTCTCGATATTAAAGATGGAAGAACTGTAAAAGGGGTAAATTTTGTTTCTCTGCGTGATGCCGGCGATCCGGTAGAGTTGGCTGTTCAGTATGCACGTGAAGGTGCAGATGAGCTTGTTTTTTTAGATATTACTGCGACTCACGAAAAACGAAAAACACTTATAGAATTAGTTCAGCGAGTAGCTGAGGTGTTGAATATTCCTTTTACCGTTGGTGGCGGAATTTCTTCTTCAGAGGATGTGTCAGCCATTTTGAATGCCGGAGCGGATAAAATAGCGGTAAATTCTGCCGCAATAAAAAATCCGGGGTTAATTTCGGAGCTGGCTCAGAAATTTGGTAGTCAGTGTGTGGTGGCGGCTATTGATGCCCGTTTTGATCCAGGAAGATGGGTGGTTTACCTTAACGGAGGTAGGTTGGCAACAGATTTAGAGTTGTTTTCGTGGGCCGAAAAGTGTGAAAAACTCGGTGCGGGCGAAATCTTATTTACCTCAATGAATCACGATGGCTCTAAGTCCGGTTTTGCAAATGATGCTTTGGCAGAGTTGTCTTCCCGATTAACAATTCCTGTAATTGCTTCTGGAGGCGCAGGCAATATGTACGACTTTGTGGAAACTTTTCATTCGGGAAGATCAGACGCAGCTTTGGCTGCCAGTATTTTTCACTTCGGGGAAATTAAAATTCCCGAACTCAAGAAATACCTGATTGAAAACAATATTTCAGTAAGAATTTAACTATATGAGAAAAGAAGACCCCGTTTTTCCTGAGAATAGCCTCTTACCTGTTATTATCCAAGATGATAATACTAGCAAGGTTCTGATGTTGGGTTACATGAATGAAGAAGCTTATAGAAAAACTCAACAAAAAGGTATGGTGACCTTTTTTAGCCGCAGCAAAAACCGATTGTGGACAAAGGGAGAAACCAGCGGAAATTTTCTATATGTTTCCCAAATAGCGGTTGATTGTGATGCCGATACTATCTTGATTAAAGTAAAGCCCGATGGACCTGTTTGCCATACCGGAGCAGATACTTGTTTTGATGAGAACAATACAAGTGATTTTGTTAGACACCTTGAAGATATCATTAGAGATAGAAAAAATAATCCTAACGAAAACTCTTATATAAGCTCATTATTTGCTGAGGGAATCAATAAAATTGCCCAAAAAGTAGGCGAAGAAGCTGTAGAAATTGTAATAGAAGCCAAAGACAATAACCGCGAGTTATTTTTAGGCGAAGCAGCGGACTTGTTGTTTCACTATCTTATACTTCTTCAGGCAAAAGGTTTCGAGTTGAATGATGTAGTTGAGGTTTTAAAAAAGCGACACCAATGAAAATGAAGATAAATCTGGAACGAGTAAATGACAAAGTTCATTTTCGCGCTGTAGGGGCAAATGGAAAAGCGGTAGATATTGATGGTTCACCCGCCATCGGTGGAGAAGATGCCGGGGTAAGACCGATGGAACTTTTGCTGATGGGAGTAGCTGGATGTAGCGGAATTGATATTGTTTCTATTTTGAACAAACAAAGACAACCGCTTGATAAGTTTGAAGTAACAGTAGAAGGAGAAAGACCTGATAACGTCGAACCTTCATTATTCGAGGTAATAAACATTACCTTTTTTCTTTATGGCAATATAGACGAAGATAAAGCTATACGCGCAGTGTCTCTTTCTATGAATAAGTACTGTTCTGTATCTAAAACATTGGAGAAAACAGCCCAAATAAATTACTCAGTTCTGTTGAATGGAGAAAAAATCGCACAAGATGAAATCAAACAAATTTGAAACCCAAGCTGTTCGATCACAAATATCACGAACAGATTATCATGAACATTCTGTTCCGCTTTATCTTACGTCGAGTTTTGTTTTTAACGACCCGGAAACAATGCGTGCTGCTTTTGCCGAAGAAAATGAAGAGCTGATTTACAGCCGTTTTGATAATCCAAATTTTACCGATTTAATAAATAAAGCTTGTTTACTGGAAGGCACAGAAGCTGGTTTTGCTACATCTACAGGTATGGGGGCTGTGTTTTCTACTTTTGCGGCATTGTGTCGTCAGGGAGATCATATTCTTTCATGTAGAGCCATATTTGGCTCCACGCACACGCTTTTTACCAAAGTGTTTCCTAAATGGGGTATAGAAACCACTTATGTGGAGGGCAACAAGCCTGAAAGCTGGTCGCAGCACATACAACCTAATACAAAGTTTTTCTATTTTGAAACGCCTACCAATCCGGGACTGGATATTATAGATATGGAGGTGGTGGTTTCTTTTTGCAAGGTAAACAACCTTATTTGTATTGTAGATAATTGTTTTGCAACGCCTTATATTCAACAGCCGGCAAAGTATGGGTGTGATATTGTTATTCATTCGGCCACTAAATTTATAGACGGACAGGGCAGAGTACTGGGCGGGCTTATCTTGGGCAATAAAGAAACAATTAAGGAGATAAAGGCCTTTTGCCGCCACAGCGGACCGGCTATTTCGCCTTTTAATGCATGGATTCTTTCTAAAAGCATGGAAACATTGGCTGTAAGGATGGACAGACATTGCTCGAATGCACTAGCTATAGCAGAAGCACTAGAAGGGCACTCAAAATTGGAATGGGTAAAGTACCCGTTTTTGGCGTCTCATCCGCAATATGAAGTTGCCAAAAAGCAAATGAAGCAGGGTGGAGGAATGGTTGCTTTTTGCCTTAAAGGAGGAGTAGAAAAAGGGAGGCGATTTTTAGAACTCACCAAGGATTTTTCCTTAACAGCAAACTTGGGCGATTCCAGAACAATCGTTACTCATCCGGCATCTACTACACACTCGAAATTAACAGAAGAAGAAAGGGCAGCGGCAGGAATTGAGGCGGGGATGATTCGCCTTTCTGTTGGGTTGGAGCATGTAGATGATATTAAAAGCGTTATATTTACTGCTTTGGGAAATAGCTGATTAATACTAATTTATATGAAAAAACTAACTTTTCTCCTAGCCCTAATGTCATTTTTAGTGACCTCATGGGCTCAAATTAACGCTTCGATTGATTTGCGAAACACGATTCGAGTTGAAGGCACTGCTCAAATAGAAGTAATTCCGGATGAAATATATGTTAACCTGATTTTGGCAGAACATCTTAAAGACAAGAAGAAAATTACTCTGGAAGAAATAGAGAAAAGAACCATGAATTACCTGAAGCAAATGAATATTGAGCAATCGGCTATTCAAATGGAAAATATTGATGCTCGCATTCTCGCAGCAAGAAGAAAGCAGGGCGCCGAAGAATTACTTACCAAAACCATTCAGGTGAAATTTTCAACCACCAAACAAGTAGAGAAAATACTTTCTGAAATAGATTCACTCTGGATTAAAAATGGCTTTGTAGCGAGGTATTCGCACAGTAAAATGGAAGAATTTAAAATTCAGATAAAGAAAGATGCGATTAAAGCAGCTAAGAGTAAGGCAGATTATTTGATGCAGGAGATTGGACAAAAAGCAGGTAAGGCTGTTTATGTGCACGAAAGCTCGGGATTGGTTAGCGTTTTTGATGAATCTAGAGCTTTTAGAGGAAATAATTTCGCTTATCAATCAAATAGTCATTACGCCGGTAGTATTGCCGGAGAATTTGAAGATGAAGGGTTTGACTTTGGACAGAAAAAAATCAAATTGAATTATTCAATAGTAGCCTATTTTTCCATTGAGTAAATACCAATTTTCCAATAAACTGTATAAAATTCCAAAATAAGCTATAATTTAGGCGCTTAATTATTCATTTAAAACCCAAATTGAAAACATGAAAAAGATACTTTTTATAAGTTTTCCTTTAGTATTATTAGGTCTTTATTCTTGTGGAGATTATGAAGATAATAATATCCAAGTAAAAGAAACTTCGATAGAACTGGATACCACAGATTTAAGTAACGACTACAATTTCACTCCACCCTCACCGCTTAAAGTTGCCAGTATTTTCCGCAAGGCTGGACTTAAATACGATGAAAATCTGCTTAACCCTACTTCAAATATCAATAAATACTCAACCTATAATCAGAAAGCCTTGAATTTCGGAATTTATTCGTCAGATTTGGCTTATTGTATCTTGAACAAGCAATCAGAAAAAGGTGCTGATTACTTAAAAGCCATCAGACAATTGGGTACTGATATTGGTTTGGCGACAATTTTCAACTCAGACGATTTAATTAACCGTTTTGAGGCGAACATTAGCAATACAGATTCTATCGTGGAACTTCTTACAGATATACAGTCACAAACCGATGATTATATTCAGGAAAACGGTGAGAACGAATTGGCAGTTATTTACTACACCGGAGCCTGGGTAGAAGGAATGTACTTTGGTGCCAAAACAGCTATGGATTCTAAAGATCGTAAATTAGGAGGCAAACTTTCAGAACAAATGAATATTGCCAACACTATTCTAAAGGGTTTTGAAGCTATTAAAGTTAAGCAAGGCGACATCATCGAACTGGAGGCGGCGATGAGAGAGTTGGTAGATATGTTCAATAATTTTGAATCCGTTAAGGCAATTGGCGACGATATTGATTTTCTTGATGCTGAACTGAGCCAAAAAGAAGTAGCTTCTTTAGCTGGCAAGATTATTGAATTGAGAACAAAAATCACACAACCTTAATAGTTTATAAGTATGAAAAAGATTATTTACATTCCTTTATTTTTTGTTGCACTAACCACAGGGGTAGTTTTTGCACAAAAGGAAAAGAAAGTATCTCCTGAAGAAAGTCAGCAGGAAATGTTAGAAACATTACGTAAAGATGCCAGAGCTGCGCTAAAACCATACCGCTACGATGCTTCGAAAACAACTATTTTCTCTTACAAGCAATTCGACTATGTAAAAGAAGTGGAAATAGCTTTGTCTAACTCTGCAGAATACATTTTTTCGGTAAACGCAAACGGAGTGCAGCATGATAAAATTACTCTTTTGGTGTATGATAAGCCCGAAGGAGCAAAAGGCAGAGTATTGCTTTATGAAAAGAAAAATGTGGGTGGAAACAACTTTACCTTCAAATCGGATGAGTTGCTCGAGAAAATGAAAGAAGACCGTAAAGCTAAAGGTGTTGATCAAACTGTGATAGATAGAATGTACCTGAAGAATGTTTATGTAGATTTTGTTATTCCTGCTGTAGAAAAAGAAGTAGAAGCCGACAAAAAGGGCGAAGTGGTGGTTGTGAAAAAAGGAGCGGTAGTTATAGCCGTTGGATACGATAACATCTAACAAACTTTAAAATAACAGAAAACAAAAAGACTCGGATTTCCGGGTCTTTTTTATGAAATTTTACGCTTGTTTACTCTTTCATTTCAGCCTATTCTGATTGAAACGTGTGATTTTTGCAACTTTATTATACCCTATTTTACAACTATAAATTTTTGCGTAAGTATTTTTTTCCCTTCACGGCTCCTTATAATCAGAATGTAGTTGCCTTGAGCCAAAGGTATTGTACTAAACGAGATTCTGTTATCACCTTGTCTTGCAGAGTCCTCCCACAGCTCACTTACCAGTTTTCCATTCATGTCGTAAACCGAAACATTAATGTAGGTTTCTTCCTCCAATGAAAAATCAATGTATATATAAGTTCCTGAAATAGCCGGATTTGGGAAAAGTGTCCCCGGGTTGTAGTTCACTTCGGGCTCGGTTATTATTGAAGTTCGGCAAATCGTATCTACATAGCATTCGGCAATCCATGTTCCAAAGGTTCGGTTTGGTTTTCCAAACGATCCCCCCACCCATACTTTACAAGCTTCGTCATATTTTCTTTGTATGCCCGAATAATCGCCCCATCGGTGAGGGTTTCCTGTAAGGATGTTTACCGTATTGTCTCCTTTTCTTATAATGCTTAGCGGAGAGTAATGCATCGAGTTGTTCATATACAAAGCTCCCATTCCTGTGGAATCGAACTCAGAGGTGTAAACAAAGCCGATAAAGGCCTCATCTTCACCCGCGTTGATAGCTGTGCTGGCAATGTTTGGAAATCCTAAATCTTTAACGGTATCAGATATGATTGTTGCAGTACAACTTATATTGTCCGGTAACCCCGATATGAAACCGTGGTATATTGCGCCTAGCCCATTACTTGTGTCTAGACAGCTCTGCACAAACTGTATTTTTCCGTTGTCATAAAATCCACCCAATATACGGGAATCATTCAGGTTTAAGTCTAAGTTGTTAAATTGTTTTCCATGCGGAGGTAAGAAATAAGACACAGCCGACTTAATAGGTGTTACGATTAATTGTGCATTGCCGCTGGCAACGGTATTGCTAACACGAAGCACAAAAATTGTATCGTTGGTAGCTTGTATGTTTCGGTTGCTGAGTAAATACATTTCAGGGCCGTATCCACCTCTGGCACCTCGCATGGGAGTGATGTTGAAAATGGAGGGCTGATTTTGCAGAATGTCAGAATAATAAAGCGTGCTTAACTGAGATGTTCCGCTGTATCCTTCGGACAAGCCGATTTGCCAGAAACAAGATTCGAAAAAGCCACTGTTGTTCATCGAACCATTAAAAAACGTATTGATTCCGATGTACAAATCGTGCTTGTTAATCCCAACCACGGGGTAATCGCTCCAGGTGTCATTTTCCAAAGGATTTCCGGGTAAAATATAGACATTCCAAGGGTCGGTAGGGTTGTTGGTCGAACTAAAAGCTACTGCAATTTTGCTCGATTGGTAATTTGTTCCCACCAGAAAAATCACAATAAATCTATCCGCATCGGGGTCGTAGATCACTTTGGGATCGTATTTGCTCTGGGTGAGATTAAACTGCGCAATGTATTGATTAATGGAGCCTGTGCCCAATAATTGATTGTTTTTGGTGTCGTAATAAAGGTAGGTGGAGTTAATCATTGAAACGATTATACCGTCATTAGAAATGGCGATGTCGTTGTCATTCGGAATTCGATTGTTGTATGCGTTTCCTTCTAGCTCTATACCTACGTAAGGAGCAGGCGGGGGGGTGCTCTTGTTGTTGTAGGAAGTGGTTTTGTATCGTTTTGGGTACAGTTTGGCTAACTCTTCTTTGTTGCGCTTTAATTCAGCTTTGTAGTGTTCACCCATGTGTTCGGGCATTTGCAGATTTTGCACGTGAGCATCAAACCCCGTATTAAATTTTGTAACATCTACTTTCCCTGCCAAAGGTACGGTTATTTTAAATTGTGTTTGTGCAGACACGCCGCTTAAAAACATTATCAGCAGTAGTATAAACCCTATTCTCATGAAGATAAAGGTAATTATTTATCTTATTACTTCTTCTTCTTTACCACTATTTTGGTTTCGCGTGTATGAATCTCTTATCAAGGCTTCTGCAAGTGTCTCATCACCTAAGTTGTACAATCGTTTTAAGAGTAAACACCCCACCATCAAGCTTACAGGTATCGATGGCTCGACCTACTTGGGAGTAGAAGCCTGAAAGCTTTTTTCAAAATATCCCCAATCCATTCTGTCAGCAAAAACACTAATTCGTGACGAACATCAATGAAATCAATTAGCATTGGTCGAAACAAATCATCAGTTATTGTCTATACAATTGTATAATTTGTATGTTTGCATCATGAAGTCGATAGAAGAAGAAATAAAACAGAAGAAATTTAGAGATGAATTTGAACGGGTTGAGGTTAATTTGGCCTATACAGCTGCATTTTTTGAAACTCGTTTTTCGGCTATACTCAAGCCTTACGGTATTTCCCCTCAGCAATTCAACATACTGAGAATATTAAAGGGGCAGCATCCCAATGCGGTTACGCTAAAGTCTATAAGCGAAAGGATGCTCGATAAAAATTCCAACACCAGCAGACTAATAGAAAAGATGAGGATAAAAAATCTCATCACCAGAAATATTTGCCCCGATAACAGAAGGCAGGTAGATATAGCCATAATCGAAAAAGGAATTAGCTTAATAAACGAGCTTACTGAGCTTGTCAACTTAAAAAGACAAGGTTATATAAATCTTACTAAAGAAGAAGCCAGTCAGTTGAGTGGTCTTTTGGACAAGATGAGGGGGGGGTGAATCCAAACTGCGCAAGGTGTTTTTTATGAACAGTTTTAAATAAGCAAATAACCGATTTTATGGAGTATTGTATTTGCTCAAAAGAAAAAAAAGTTCCCCGGGGAGGCTTTAAATTTACTCTACCCAAGGAACTTTAAGTTATTAAAATAATAATGTTCTTTCGCTATAATTTAGTGTTATAAAAGACAAGGGGTATTAAAATTATTTCTTATCCTCATCTTTCACTTCTTCAAAGTCTACATCGGTAACTTCATCATCGGTAGCTTCAGGTTGTTCTGCATCAGGTGCACCTGTATCACCTGTTTGCTGATACATATTTTGAGCCGCTTCTTGGAATACTTTGTTTAAGTTTTCCATTTCGCCCTCAATAGCACTCATGTCTTTAGCAGCATAAGCTGTTTTTAGTGCAGTAAGCGCAGTGTCTATTTCCGATTTTTTGTCAGCCGGTAGTTTGTCGCCGTATTCGGCAAGGCTTTTCTCTGTTTGGAAAATTAATCCATCAGCAGCATTAAGTTTTTCAACTTCTTCTTTACGTTTTTTGTCTGCATCGGCATTAGCTTCTGCTTCGCGCTTCATTTTGTCGATTTCTTCTTGGCTTAAGCCCGATGAGGCCTCAATTCGAATGGATTGTTCTTTGTTGGTAGCTTTATCTTTGGCAGAAACCTGTATAATTCCGTTTGCATCAATGTCAAATATTACTTCAATTTGGGGAACACCTCTTTGTGCAGGAGGAATTCCGTCCAGATGAAAACGTCCAATAGTTCTGTTGTCAGCGGCCATTGGTCTTTCACCCTGAAGCACATGTATTTCTACACTAGGTTGGTTGTCTGCTGCTGTAGAGAAAACTTGTGATTTTTTAGTAGGAATGGTTGTGTTAGCATCTATAAGCTTTGTCATTACGCCGCCCATAGTTTCTATACCCAAAGAAAGAGGAGTAACATCTAGCAGTAGCACGTCTTTTACTTCTCCGGTAAGAACACCTCCTTGAATAGAAGCTCCTAACGCAACCACTTCGTCAGGATTAACTCCTTTAGATGGTGCTTTTGCAAAGAATTGTTCAACCGCTTTCTGAATAGCCGGAATACGGGTAGACCCTCCCACCAGTATTACTTCGTCTATGTCTGAGGTAGAGAGTCCGGCATTTTTAAGAGCAGATTTACAAGGTTCAATAGTTCGCTTAACAATATTGTCTATAAGTTGCTCAAACTTTGAAATCTGTAGGGTTTTTACCAAGTGCTTCGGAATGCCGTTTACAGGCATAATGTAGGGTAGATTTATTTCTGTTGACGAGGTGCTTGAAAGCTCAATTTTTGCTTTTTCGGCAGCTTCTTTCAATCGCTGCAAAGCCATAGGGTCTTGTCTTAAGTCAATGCCTTCGTCGGATTTGAATTCATCCGCAAGCCAGTTGATTATAACATCATCTACATCATCGCCACCTAGGTGAGTGTCGCCGTCTGTAGAAAGTACTTCGAATACACCATCACCCAACTCTAGAATAGAAACATCGTGCGTTCCTCCACCGAAGTCGAAAACTACAACCTTCATGTCTTTTCCACGTTTGTCGATTCCGTAGGCAAGAGCAGCGGCAGTAGGTTCATTGATAATTCTTTTTACCGTTAAGCCTGCAATTTCACCTGCTTCTTTTGTAGCCTGGCGTTGAGCATCGTTAAAATAGGCAGGCACAGTAATAACGGCTTCTGTAACTTCTTGCCCAAGGTAGTCTTCTGCAGTTTTTTTCATTTTTTGCAGAATCATGGCAGAAATTTCCTGAGGGGTATATAACCTGTCGTCTATTTTTACTCTAGGGGTATTGTTGTCACCTTTTACTACTTCATAAGGCACTCTTCCAGTTTCGTTTTTAATCTCGTCGAATGAGCTACCCATAAATCTTTTTATGGAATAAATTGTTTTTTTAGGGTTTGTAATTGCCTGACGTTTGGCAGGATCACCAACCTTTCGCTCCCCACCATCTATAAATCCAACTACAGATGGTGTAGTTCTTTTTCCTTCGCTGTTAGCAATAACCACAGGTTCGTTACCTTCCATCACGGCAACACAAGAGTTGGTTGTCCCTAAGTCGATACCAATAATTTTTCCCATTTCGTATAATTTTTAATGATAAAATATTTGTAATCGGGATTGTCAATATATATGCCATGCGATTTTGTGGCGAGTATGTGTATTATTTTGTCATATTTTCTGACATGTTGGCTGTTTAGGTTTTGTCTCAAACTAAAAAGCTTGACAGATTGGCTTACAATCTGTCAAGCTTTTTAGCGTAATGATTTGTTATGTATTAGTACATGTGGGGATACTTAGCAGGGGCTGTTTCGTGCATTATCTCGTAGGCAGTTTCGAAAATATCATCAATACTTGGTTTTGAGAAATAGTCGCCATCGGTCCCGTATGGTGGCCTATGTTCTTTGGCTGCCAAGCATTTGGGTGCCGAATCAAGATAATAGTAACCGCCCTGTTCGTTCAACACTTTATCCATCATATAGGCAGTTGTGCCTCCGGGCACGTCTTCGTCTACAAACAATACCCTATTGGTTTTCTTTAGTGACTCCACAATTATGCCGTTTATATCAAATGGAATAAGTGTTTGCACGTCAATCAGCTCAACTGAAATACCAGCCTCATTAAGTTGATCTACTGCTGCCGAACAAAGGTTGAAGGTTGAACCATAAGAAATAATAGTTAAATCGGTTCCTTCTTTTACAATTTCGGGTACGCCAAGAGGCGTTCTTATCTCACTCAGGTTAGTAGGAAAGGGTTCTTTGGTTCGATAACCATTGAGGCAGTCTATCACTAAGCCCGGATCATCGCCATCCAGTAGCGTATTGTAAAAACCTGCAGATTTTGTCATGTTTCGGGGTACACACACGTGAATTCCTCTTATCAGGTTTAGAATCCCGGCCATAGGAGAGCCTGAGTGCCATATACCCTCCAGTCGATGGCCTCTTGTTCTTACAATAAGAGGAGCTCTTTGCCCTCCCTTTGTTCTGTACTGAATGGTAGCAAGGTCATCACTCATTATTTGTAGACAATAAAGAATGTAATCTAAATACTGAATTTCTGCTATGGGTCTAAGGCCTCTCATGGCGAGTCCAATACCTTGTCCTAATATGGTAGCCTCGCGAATACCGGTGTCAGAAACGCGTATTTCGCCGTAGAGTTCTTGCATTCCTTCCATGCTTTGGTTTACTCCGCCAATTTTACCGGTGTCTTCGCCAAAGGTTAATATGAGTGGGTTTTTTGCAAATTGAGCTTTGAAATTCTCACGAAGTATAACTCTACCATCCTCCATTCTGTTGTCGCTGCCATAAACCGGCTTAACTTCTTTTATTTTTAAGGGACTTTTTGGGCTTTCGCTATATAGGTGAGAGCTGTATCGTTCAAAATTTAGTTCTATTTGTTTTTTAACCCAAATAGAAAGATTTCGTTTGGCATTTCCATTTTCTTCTTTTGTTATCCTTAGTGCTTTTCTGGCTGCTCCGATGATATCTTTTCTGATGGGATCCATAGCCGAGGCAAGCTCTTTTCTTAAAGCTAAAATCTTTTCGTTTTGTTTGCTTTCACCCGCAAGAGCATCCAACAGGGCTAAGCAAGCGTTAAGCTCTGCTTTTATTGGTTCCAGAAATGCTTTCCACGCCTTGCTTTTTTCTTCTCTTACGTGCTTTTTAGCTTCTTCCGAAATGGATTCAAGTTTTTCTTCAGTTGCAATTGGGCTTCCTGTTTTTTCTCCAAATTCAAGTATCCATTTCTTAAATTGGTTAATGCAGTCATATTCGATTGTCCATTCAAGTATTTCCTTCGATTTATATCTCTCGTGTGAACCGGAGGTGGAGTGTCCCTGAGGTTGTGTAACTTCTTCCACATGAATAAGTACCGGCACATGTTCTTCTCGACATACTTTTACAGCGTTCTCGTAAGCGTCTATAAGCGAAGGGTAGTCCCAGCCTTTTACATTAAAAATTTCGTAGCCTAGTTTTCCATCTTTTTCTCTTTGCAGACCTTTGAGTAGTTCGCTTATACTTTCTTTGGTAGTTTGATATTTTTTAGAAACCGAAATTCCCCATCCGTCATCCCAAACACTCATAGCCATGGGTACCTGAAGAACGCCTGCGGCATTAATAGTTTCGAAAAACAATCCTTCGGATGTGCTGGCATCTCCTATGGTGCCAAATGCAACTTCGTTTCCCTCGTTTGAAAGGTCTGTGAATGCTTTTAGTTCAGGATTGTTTTTAAACACTTTTGAAGCTTGTGCCAATCCCAATAGTCGCGGCATTTGTCCGGCAGTTGGGGAAATGTCTGCGCTCGAGTTTTTCATTTGAGTGAAAGGCTTGAGGCTACCATCCGGATTTACAAACCGGGTTGCGTAGTGACCGCCCATTTGCCTACCGCCCGATGTGGGTTCATGTTCCAAATCGGTGTGCGCATATAGTGCAGCAAAATATTGTTGAACGTTCAACTCTCCGATTGCCATCATAAATGTTTGGTCTCTATAATAGCCCGAGCGCCAGTCACCATTCCGAAACTGTTTTGCCATGGCAATCTGAGCCAACTCTTTTCCATCGCCAAAAATTCCAAACTTTGCTTTTCCGGATAAAACTTCCTTTCTGCCTAACAATGAGGCTTCTCTACTGATGCAGGCTAATTTGTAGTCTGCCAAAACCTCATTTTTAAAGTCTTGAAAATTAATCTTCTCGGTCTTTTCTGATTCTTTTGCTTCAGCCATTTCTCTTATTTATCACTTCGTGCGAAGATACCAATTTTAGCTTTATTTTTAAAAGCCTATTAAATTTAATCAAATTTGAAATGAACAAATGTGCTAGGTTTAAAGCAATTAATATTACCTGATCTTGAGTTGGTAATTTGTTCAAAACCCTTTTGGAAAAAAATACACCTAAATAGAAAATACCGCCAATCAACTTCCTATTTTTGCGCTCATGGTAGAAACTATATTGATTATTGACTTTGGTTCGCAGTACACTCAGTTAATTGCGAGAAGATTAAGGGAGTTAAATGTGTATTGTGAGATTCACCCGTTTAACAGAATTCCGTCCATTGGTTCAGAAGTGAAAGGAGTTATTCTTTCGGGAAGTCCTTACTCTGTGCGCGATGAGAAAGCGCCAAAGCCGGATTTGACCGTGTTCAGAGGTAAATTGCCTTTATTGGGAGTTTGCTATGGCGCACAGTATATTGCGCAATCATCTGGCGGAGAGGTTTTACCATCTAAAATAAGAGAATATGGTAGGGCGAATCTATCTTTAATAGATACCAATAACGATTTAACAAAAGGAATGACAATGGGTTCGCAGGTATGGATGTCTCATGGAGATACCATTGCTTCGGTGCCGGATTCTTTTGATATAATCTGCAGTACGGCCGATGTAAAAGTAGCGGGATATAAAGTGAAAAATGAGACTACTTATGCTATTCAGTTTCATCCAGAAGTATACCATTCTACCGAGGGGAAAACATTGCTGCACAATTTTGTGGTAAATATATGTGGCTGTTCACAAAACTGGACACCCGGTTCATTTGTAGAAACAACAGTAGCGGAGTTAAAAGAAAAGCTTGGAAATGACAAGGTTGTTCTGGGCCTTTCCGGCGGGGTGGATTCTTCTGTAGCTGCTATGCTTTTGCATAAGGCCATCGGCTCTAACCTTTATTGCATCTTTGTTGATAACGGATTACTCAGAAAAAATGAGTTTGAAGACGTTTTGGAAGGATATAAGCACATGGGGTTAAACGTAAAAGGGGTGGATGCGAAGAATCTGTTCTATAAAGAATTGGAAGGAGAAAAAGATCCGGAGAAAAAGCGGAAAATAATAGGAAAGGTTTTTATAGATGTTTTTGATAGAGAGGCTAAAGCTATAGACGGAGTTAAGTGGTTGGGACAAGGAACTATATACCCCGATGTTATAGAATCTGTTTCGGCAACCGGAGGTCCTTCGGCAACTATAAAAAGCCATCACAACGTGGGCGGACTACCCGATTTTATGAAATTGCAAATTGTAGAACCGCTAAGGTCACTCTTCAAAGACGAAGTAAGAAGGGTTGGAGAAACACTTGGTTTACCTGCTACGATTCTGGGAAGACATCCATTTCCCGGCCCCGGCTTAGGTATTCGTATACTTGGCGATATTACTCCAGATAAGGTACGTATTTTGCAAGAGGTGGATTATATATTTATTGATGGTTTGAAAAAACATGGGTTATACAACGAAGTTTGGCAGGCAGGAGCAATACTTCTTCCTGTTCAAAGCGTGGGAGTTATGGGCGATGAAAGAACCTATGAAAATGCAGTTGCGCTTAGAGCGGTTAGCTCTACTGATGGGATGACGGCAGATTGGTGTCATTTGCCTTATGAGTTTTTGGCTAAAATTTCGAATGAGATTATTAATAAAGTGAAAGGCATTAATCGTGTAACATACGATATAAGTTCCAAGCCGCCTGCAACTATTGAGTGGGAATAAAACAAAAGCTTTTTATGAAAACCAGATTACTACATACCTTTTTATTTTGCTTCTTCTGCTCGGGTTTATTAGCTCAGCCTGGAGTTTCTCCGGTTGAAATTATTTCGGGTAAGAAATACTATAAACATGAGGTGAAAAAAGGACAAACGCTTTATGGAATCTCCAAGATGTATGAGGTTACACAGGAAGATATTTTGAACTCAAACCCCGAATCAAAAGATGGGATAAAAATCGGAAACGAATTACTGATTCCCGTGAAAGGAGGGGTAAACATTCCAAGTAATGTAACGATAGAAAATAAACCTAAAGCAGGAACCTATGTAGAGCACACCGTAGAAAAAGGGGAAACGTTTTATGGAATTACAAAAAAATACAATGTTTCGCAGGCAGAGATAATAACCTTCAACGGTTTTGCTGCGGATTATGTCCTGCAATCCGGCGATGTAATTATGATTCCGTCGGAGACAAAACAAAGTGAGGTTATTAAACCCACAGATGCTCCATTAGAAGAAAATAAAGATACCAAAGCCATAAAGCATACCGTTCAGAAGGGAGAAACGATGTATGCTATTTCTAAAAAATACAAGGTAACTCAAGAAGAAATTATAGCAGCCAATGGAGGTCTTACACAAGGGCTGAAGGTAGGAGAGGTGATAAATATTCCAGCCAGAGAGGGAACTGCCGTGAGAGAATCTAATGCGCAATCAGTCAAAAGCAGTGAATCGGCCAAAGAAAAATATAAAATAGCTATTCTACTTCCTTTTATGCACGAGAGAAATAGGATAGAGCAGGCAAAATGTCCTAGTTATGCAGATTGCCCTCTTTACGGTGTTACTAAAAATGCCCTTGATATGTATATGGGTATTGAGTTAGCTTTGGATTCTATGCGAAAGAAAGGTTTAAATCTTGAAGTTTTTGTTTACGATACAAGGAACGACTCGCTTACAGTAGCTAACTTATTGGCCAAAGAGGAGCTAAAAAAAGCAGATTTAATCATAGGGCCTGTTTTTCCCGATAGAATAAATCAGGTGGCACGTTTTGCTAAAGCTAACCAAATTCGAATGGTTTGTCCTGTTCCGGCTCCAAACAAAGTTATTTTTAACAATCCTTATGTGACTAAAGCCATGTCTTCAACTCTTACTCAGGTTGAACAAATGGCACAATTTGTAGCTAAAACATATGCCACAGAAAATGTTATACTTATGAGGAATGTAACAGGAAATGATGTTCAACTTTATAGGTTAATAAAAAATACTCTGAATACAGAGTTGAAAAACCAACCTAGGCGTTATAGAGATACTGTTGTTACAGCAGCAACAGGAAACAATATGGCCGATTTGAAACCCAAATTAATTCAGGATAAACTCAACATTATAATTGTTCCATCTGAGAATTTGAGTTATGTGAGTAATTTCTTAACCCGATTGAATAGTGTTTACAATTCAGGTAACTATTTCAAATACCAATACAAGGTTTTTGGACTTGAGGAGTGGAACAAATTCACAAGTTTAGACTACGCTTACCTAAGCAAATTTAAGGTTAATTTAGTAACTAGCTTTCATGCCGAGTACACATCCGACCATACCATCGACATGATTAGGCAATTCAGATCAAGGTACAATACCGACCCTACTTACTACAGCCTTGTTGGTTATGATATTGCGCTTTATCATTTGAGAGGATTGATGCTAAATGGAACAGACTTTGACACGTACTATACCACTTCAAGATGGGAAGGGTTAAGCCTGGGGTTTGATCTCAGGAAGCCCGAGCAAGGCTCCGGATATGAAAATTACCGGATAAGAATAATTGAAAATGAAAATTACAAACCAGTCAGGCAGAATCCTTAGTTGATGAAAGAGCTTATTTCCGATACATTTAAAAAAATTCAACAAGAGATTTGTGAAGAACTTGAAGTTTTGGACGGCAAATCCACGTTTACAGAAGACGTGTGGGAAAGAGACGGTGGCGGTGGGGGGGTTTCTAGGGTAATTAAATTGGGCAACATTATTGAAAAAGGCGGAGTTAATTTCTCTGCTGTGCATGGTGAATTGCCGGAAGCTTTGCAAAAGGAATTTAATGTAGAGAATGTAGTATTTTATGCTACAGGAGTTAGTATTGTGCTGCACTCACAGAATCCATTTGTTCCTATTATTCATATGAATATTCGGTATTTTGAGCTGAGTAATGGTACGTATTGGTTCGGTGGAGGTATTGATTTAACACCCCACTATGTAAATCCCACTTTAGCCGGCAAATTTCATTCACATTTAAAAAATACTTGTGATAAGTTTCATTCTGCGTACTATTCAAAATTTAAGAATTGGGCAGATGATTACTTTTTTATCACGCACCGCAATGAAACAAGGGGCGTAGGCGGAATATTTTTTGATCAGCTTAAGGACGGAGAGCTCTCAAAACAAGAAATTTTTGACTTTGTGTGTTTAGTTGGAAGAACATTTCTTCCGGCTTATTCAGAGCAAGTTCAACTGACTAAGGAAACCCCATTTAACGAAAACCACAAACAATGGCAACTGCTCAGAAGAGGGAGGTATGTAGAGTTTAATCTGGTTTTAGATAGAGGCACTAAATTTGGTTTACAAACTAGCGGCAGGATTGAATCGATTTTAATGAGTTTACCTTCAACTGCGGGGTGGGAGTACAACTTTATTCCGGAGGCCAATACTGAAGAAGAAAAAACACTGAATTGGCTAAGAAAAAATATAGATTGGATATCATATTTACATTGATTAAAAGCCTTTTATTTTAGATTAATGTTATTGGGATTTTCAATTGGGATTTCGCTATGACTGCCAATTTTATTATAGTTCCCTTACTGCTAATTTTATTTAGCTTAAACTCAATAGGGTAAATTCCTGGAGATAGTTTTCCTAAATTAATCTTTGCAGTAGCGGGCCCCAAAGGTCATTAAGCATACCTCGGTGATTTGAACATGCCTAAATTCTATTTTGATTTTTCAGACAGCTAAATATAGTTTTTGTTCCGACGTTAAGCACTACATTATCGTCATCTTTAGATAGATAAACCAATACTGATTCTATATCGACTGTTTCCGATTTTTTATTACAATCTAATACGAAAAAAAGTAAAATAATAATTTGTAAAAAGTTTTTCATGGGTCTTTAAGTTGATTAAAAACTATAAAACACCATTTTTTTTCCAAAAATTTTAAGGACAATCTTCTATTTTATCAATCACGTGGTGAATTAGAATTTGCTTAACAATATTCCCCTCCATATTCGGGGCTTCTTTAAAACTCATCCGAATAGTCATGAATACATTTCTTACTTCATCATCAATTTGGGCGTTGAGGAAAATTTTTTCTGCATCAACATTAGCTTCTTCCTGAAGCACGGGATACCTATTGCCTGATTCGCAGAAAGTAAATATGGCGGCATCAGCCATGTAGAAGTAGTCGCCGGTTTTTATTTCGCCTATAATTTCTTTTTCATCAATGAGTTGTTCTTTTATACCCGTGATTGTGTCTTCTTGAATGTCTGACTCAACGAAATGGATTGTGTTAGGTTCGTTACAACCAACAAAAAAGGCTGAAAGCACTAAAATTAAAAAAAGTTGCGACTTCATTTAGAATGAAAAAAATGTTGATTCATACGACAAAAATAACTTTTTATCCTTAAAATTATTCCTAATGCCTAAACTTAGGCAACTTTTTAGTTTTTAAAGCGTCTTAATTAATAGAAGCGGGACATGCTACCTCCCAATTCTAAAACTGGTTTTAAGTTTTCCTTGCACCAAAAAAATTATTTTCCGAGAGTTCCCCGACTCTCGGTTTTTTTTGTACCTACCTTTGTATTATGAATCCAACTATTTCCATTTCTCAAGTTTTAAAGAATTTAAGCATTGAACAACTAAATTCCATGCAAGATGAGGCTGAGCACTCCATATTAAAAGATACCAACGTATTTTTAATAGCACCAACCGGTTCCGGAAAAACACTTGCATTTTTACTTCCTGCTTTGCAGCTGATGTCGCCTGATAAAAAAGGCGTACAATGCCTTGTATTAGCCCCTACAAGAGAGTTGGCTCTGCAAATAGAACAGGTATGGAAAAAAATGGGTACAGGATATAAGGTTAATGTTTGTTACGGTGGGCACGATATTAAAACAGAGATGAATAACCTTAGTAATCCCCCTTCATTATTGATAGGGACTCCGGGCAGAATAGTTGATCACATCAACAGGAAATCAATCAATCCCGAATCAATATCGATACTTGTGCTTGATGAATTTGACAAATCTCTGGAAATGGGTTTTCAGGATCAGATGGAGATGATATTGGGAAGAATGAGAGGATTGAAAAAGCGGGTAATGGTATCTGCAACAACAAAAGTAGAAATACCAGACTTTACCGGTATGCAGCAGCACACAGTTGTAAGCTACAAGGACAAAGCGGTAACGACTTCATCGCTGGATATTCGTATAGTGAGGTCTGATTCGAGGGATAAATTAGAAGCCCTGTTTAAGCTTATTTGCATGATTGATGTAGAGAAAGCCATCGTGTTTTTAAATCATCGGGAAGCCGCCGAAAGAGTGTCTCTGTGGCTAAACGAAAAGGGAGTGAAGAATGTATTTTATCACGGAGGCATGAACCAAGACGAGCGAGAGAGGTCTCTTATTCGCTACAGGAATGGCAGTGTTAAGTTTTTAATAACCACAAATTTGGCCGCACGAGGGTTGGACATTCCCCATGTGAAACACATCATTCATTACCATTTACCTTTGAAAGAAACGGAGTTTATACATAGGAATGGGAGAACAGCTAGAATGAATGAAGACGGAACAGCCTACGTCATTTTTAGTGAAGACGACCATAGACCGGATTATATTCACAAAACGTATAAAGAATTAAAACTGAAAGAGATTCTTTCCTTGCCTAAATCCCCTCAATTGGAGACTCTTTATATAGGAGCGGGAAAGAAAAACAAAGTGAACAAGGTGGATATAGTAGGTTTTTTACATGCAAAAGGAGGGTTGAATAAAGAAGATATTGGACTTGTAGAAGTAAAAGACTTTGTTTCTTTTGTAGCAATTAAAGAGACTAAAATAAAAATGCTTTTAGGGAAGCTAAAAGACGAAAAATTAAAAGGAAAGAAATACAAAATTGCTTTAGCAAAATAGGACAGCTTATTTTTTTAACTGCAAGTCGAATAACTTTTTGTATTGCCCGCCTTTATTTATTAATTCCTTGTGAGTTCCCTCTTCCATGATTTGCCCATGATCGAGTACGATAATTCTATCGGCTTTTTGTACCGTAGATAAACGGTGGGCTATTAAAATAGAAGTTCTTCCTTCGGTTATTTTTTCGATGGCTTCTTGTATCAATAATTCAGTTTCGGTATCTACTGATGAGGTGGCTTCGTCTAAAATGAGAATGGATGGGTTATAAACATAAGCCCTGATAAAAGCAAGTAATTGCCTTTGTCCAACTGACAGTGTACCGCCTCTTTCACCTACATAAAAATCATAACCACCGGGTAGCTTCTCGATAAATTTGTGTGCTCCAACTTTTTTTGCAGCATTAATAACTTCTTCTCTCGATATGGTTTCATTTCGTAGAGTTATGTTGTTGTGAACAGAATCGGAAAACAAGAAAACATCTTGAAGCACAACAGCTACGTTAGCTCTTATGGTATCGAGTTCGTAGTGAGTAAGGTCTACATCATCTATCAAAATTCGTCCTTTCTGAAATTCGTAGAAGCGACTCAATAAATTGATTACAGATGATTTGCCAGCTCCTGTAGCTCCAACAAATGCAACAGATTCACCCGCATTAACTTTAAAAGATAATCCGTTCAGAATATATTCAGGTTCATTATAGGCAAAATGAACATTTTCAAAAACAAGATTACCCTTTATTTTGTTGGTTTTAATGGTACCCTTGTCTGTAATTATATCGTGGGTATCCAAAAGATTAAATACTCTTTCAGAGCCTACCATTCCCATTTGAAGCGTATTGAATCGGTCGGCAAGCATTCTTATGGGGCGGTAAAGCATGTGAACAAACAAAATAAACCAAGTGAACAACATGGCGGCTTCTTTTTTGTCGAAAGCTTCGTTTTTAAGCTCAAGAATAGGGTAGAGGATAAGCAGGGCAACAGAGAGTGCACTTAACGTTTCTACAACAGGAAAGAACACCGAATATGCCCATACGGATTTTATGTGGGCTTTACGGTGTTCATGATTTATTCCGCGAAATTTTTCGGATTCTATTTTTTCACGATTAAATGATTGAATAATCATCATGCCGGTTATTCGTTCCTGTACAAAGGCATTAAGTTTTGCCACTTGCTGTCTTACTTGCTGAAATGCTTTTTTGATAGCATTCTTGAAAATGTTTGTAGCAATTAAAAGTATAGGAATGGGAATGCACACTATTAATGTGGCTTTCCAGTTTAGTATGAGCATAGTAATTAAAACAGCCAATAGCTTTAACACGTCGCCAATAATGACCAGTATGCCCTCAGAAAATATTTGCGACATGGTTTCGATATCAGAAACACATCGCGTTACAAGTGTGCCTATTGGAGTTTTGTCAAAAAATTTGAGCCTGAAATTTACTAAGTGTGCAAATAATTCTGTTCTGATATCGCGCATTACTAGCTGACCGAGTTTACTGCTCATGTAGGATTGAAAAAACTGAAGAACTGCCTCGATAAAAATTAATACAAGCACTATCCAGGCATAGTTAGTAAGTTCCTTTACATCGGGTTGCACTACCAAGCCTCCCACCATTATACCGATAATAAGGGGTCTTATTACCGAAACAAACCCCGATATAATAGTAATAAGCAGAGCAGACCAATACAGCGCACGGTAGGGGCGAACGTATTTCATCACCCGCTTTAAGAGGCTTATACCGAATGCATTACCGTTTGCTTTACTCATTAAACTAATCTATAAATGGGTATTCTATTTTATGCAAAGTAAGCCCGTGAGCCGGTACAGACTCTCCCGCATCACATCTGTTTTTTGAAAGAATTATATTTTCCATTTCGTTGATATTAATTTTCCCCCGCCCAACCTGAAGCAAGGTTCCTACTATAGCTCTTACCATATTTCTCAAAAACCTGTCGGCGGTTATGGTAAAAATCAAATTGTTGTTTTCAATTTCCCATTTGGCTTGAGTTATTTGACAAGTATTTGTTTTGGCTCCTGAGTTTAATTTACTGAAAGAAGTAAAATCTTTGTGTTTAAACAAGACTGTACAGGATTCGTTCATTTTTTGCACATCAAATTCTGATGGGTTGTGCCAGGAGTAGAATCTGTTGAAGGGATTTTTCTTTTGATGTATGCTGTATTTGTAGGTTCTGGCAGTGGCGTTGAATCTGGCGTGAGCTTCGTTGGGAACGGAAAAAATGCGGTGAACCGTAATGTCGAATGGGAGCATTTTGTTTAGCTTGCTGGAGAGTGTCGATTCATCGAAAGGCAGTTCGCTCGTATCGAAATGAAAGAAATATTGGCTGGCGTGTACACCGGTATCGGTTCTTCCGCATCCAGTGATGTCTATTTTTTTTAGCCCAAAAAGTTGCCCAAGTTTTAATTCTATTTCTTCTTGTACGGTATGAGCATTAGGCTGACTTTGCCATCCATGATACAAAGTGCCGTCGTAGCTTATTTCTGCAAAAAATCGATTCACGTTGCAAAGCTAATTTTTATAGAATGAAAGTTGAACATTGAATTAAAAATATCGCTAACCTTTTGAATACTTCTGTCGGTTAGACTTATATTCTTTATTTTTACCAACTAACAAAATGAATATTGAAGATTAAACTGCTTGCTATTGGAAAAACAAACTTCGACTTTTTGATACAAGGAGAAGCCGAATATGATAAGCGTCTAAAACATTATATAAGCTTTGAAACGCAATATATGGTAGATATAAAACAATCTAAGGGTTTAACGGAAACACAATTAAAGGCAAAAGAAGGGGGAGTATTTTTGAAAGAGATAAAGAGTCAGGATGTTGTGGTACTTTTAGATGAGAAGGGTAAAGAGTATACAAGTGAGGAGTTTGCACAATTTATTGAAAAACAACAACTCCAGTCGGCGAAGAATCTTATTTTTATTATTGGTGGAGCTTATGGTTTTAGTGAAGATTTGTATGCGAGAGCAAATGTAAAGCTGGCCCTATCTAAAATGACTTTTTCACACCAAATGGTGCGTATGATTTTTAAAGAACAGTTGTATAGGGCTTTTACGATTTTAAAAGGAGAACCTTATCATCATAAATAGATGGTCCAGTTAGTATATCAGGGGGAGTTAAATTTTAGTCTCACAGAGTTTATCGTTTGTGCAGGATGGTTGGTTATTATTTATTTTTTTGCGATTTGGTATAGGGGTAAGCGTGGAGAGGGTAATCCTGCTTACCACGTGTTTTATTTAGGTCTTACAGCTAAAATAGTTGGTGCAATATGTTTTGCTTTGGGATACACAGTTGTATACAAAGGTGGAGATACCATTGCTTATTATGAAACGTCAATGAGCTACAGTAAATTAGCATTGTACAATCCGGGTAATTTTTTTAAAGCCTATTTTATTTCTGGAAACTCGCAAGAAGCCAAAATCAATTTGTTTGACGTAGGATATACAGGAATGCCAATTAATTACATTTATGTTGATAGTAAAACGTTATTTACATCTAAGTTTTATACACCTTTTCTGATTTTAACCGGTAACGGATACTTTGCCTGTACGATTTTGGTTGGAGCACTTTCATATATTGGAAACTGGGGCTTGTATCTACTGTTTTATAGAAAGTATCCTGAGCAAAAATGGTTGTTAGCGATAGCTATACTATTCTTGCCTTCTACATTATTCTGGACGGGAGGACTATCTAAGGATACGATAACCTTTTTATTTACCTGTTCTGCAGTTTATTTTTTTTATAGGTTGATAGAAATTAAATACTCTACGGTTTATTTGGCACTGTTTTTCTTTTGTTTGTGGATACTGGTAGCAGTTAAGCCCTATGTAATATTAGTAATGTTACCAGCTATGGCTATTTGGTTTTTACATCGATTCACTTCAAAAATTGAGAAACGATTTATTCGAATTATTGCTTTACCACTATTCCTAATTATTTCAATAGCAGTGCTTCTTTTTATATTTAATATGTTTGGGGAGTCAATGGGTAAGTTTTCTGTGGACAACGCTTTGGAGACAGCGGTTATGACCCAATACGATTTAAAACAGGATTACTATGGAGGAAATAGTTTTGATATAGGGGATTTCGAACCTACCGCTATGGGAGTACTAAGTAAATTTCCTGTGGCTACTTTTGCGGGCTTATTTAGACCAACAATATTAGAGGTTAGAACCCCATTATCGCTCATTTCAGCTATAGAGAATATTTTTTTATTATGGCTTTGTGGAGTTTTATTTTTGCGACTCTTGCTTGGCTTTTTTTACAAAGGAACGCCTATGATGGATATGTTAAAATCTGAGCCGGTACTTATTTATTGCTTAATTTTTACGCTGATTTTTTCCTTTATGATTGGACTTACAACGTCAAACTTCGGAGCCTTAGTAAGATTTAAAACTCCTATGTTACCATTTTATGCAACAGCTGTGTTTGTGTTGGTAAGTAGAGGCAAGAAGTTATTTTAAATTCTTACCGGAGTTTATAAAATATATGATAGAAGAAATACCTTCTTCGATAAGTATTTTAGGCTTCCAGCCTAAATCCTTAGATATTTTGTCATACTTCAATACGTTGTATGGAACATCGTATTGCCTATGGGGTATGTGGTTTTTCTTTGACTTATAACCTGTTTTTTTTTCTATTAGCAAAACGAGTTCGCTAAGACTAATTCCAACACAAGTACCTACGTTGTAAATATTATTTTTCAAACTTTTTTCAAGACATAATTTTATAGCCCTACATAAATCATCTACATGAATATAGTCTCTTATGCTGGAGCCGTCTCCAATAATGTTAATTGCGTTGCCCTTTAGTATCATCTCTGTCCAAATAGGAATTACACCTTGTTTTTTGTCTGAGTGTTGACCTAGTCCATAGGCATTGGAAACCCTCAATATACAATAATTGATGCCGTATAATTTATGAAAAAATGAAATATATTTTTCAATTGATAATTTTGAAATACCATAAGCAGATATAGGGTTTTCAATATTATTTTCGTCTATAGGTGTTTTTTGTGTAACACCGTAAACGGTTCCACCTGACGACATGAAAATTATATTTTTCACATTTTCTTCGACCATGGTGTTAAGCAACATAATAGTGCCAATAACGTTAGTATTAATATCCTCAATCGGGTTTAATGATGAGTTTTCTGGCACAGAAGAGTAAGCTAAATGAATAACTAAATCTACATCTTTCAAATTAGGCCTTAGTAGTTTAATATCCGAATAACTGCCAAGCACATGTTTAACTTTAGAGAAGGCGGCGTCATTTGGCTTTTTCGATCTTGAGATAACAGTGATATTATAGCTGTTATTATCATTTAATAAGTGAAGCAAAAGATTTTTGCCTATAAAGCCGAAACCACCTGTAATAACAATATTCATTGAGTTTAAAATTACAGTTTTTTTGTATATTGTGGTTAGATATTTTAAAAGCAGAGGTATTTCATTCTAACTTAGGTGAATTGTTTAGGTTTAGCCTTGATAAGATAATAATAGAACATGAAAATTTTAATAACAGGAGGGGCGGGTTTTGTAGGCTCGTCATTATGCATAAAACTAAAAGAACGCTACCCGCACTACTCAATTACGGCATTTGACAATCTGAAAAGAAGAGGTTCTGAACTTAGTTTGATTCATTTTAAAAAAATAGGAGTAGATTTTGTTCACGGAGATATAAGAAATGCTGAAGATTTGGAAGCGGTTAAAGATTTCGATGTGTTGATAGAAGCATCTGCCGAACCTTCTGTTTTAGCGGGGTTAAACACTAACCCGAATTATGTAATAAATAACAATTTGATGGGGTCTATTAATTGTTTTAATGCTTGCTCAAAAACCGGAGCCAATCTTATATTTTTATCTACGAGCAGAGTTTACCCTGTTGGTGCTATTGAGAAGGCCAACTTTACGGAAAACGACACGCGTTTTTTGTTTGATGCTAAACAATTGGAGAAGGGGATATCTGATAAAGGCGTTTCAGAAGAATTGAATCTGACGGGGTATAGGTCTTTTTATGGAGCAACAAAACTTGCCTCGGAATTTCTTATTCAGGAGTATGAAAAATTTTACGGTGTAAAATCTGCGGTTACTCGCTTTGGAGTTATAGCCGGTCCACGGCAAATGGGAAAGACAGACCAAGGTGTTGTAACTCTTTGGATGGCAAAACATTTTTGGAAACAGCAGCTAAAATACATCGGCTACGGAGGTGCAGGAAAACAAGTAAGAGACATATTACATATAGATGACCTAGTGGAGCTTGTCGATATGCAAATACATAAGCCAAATCTGTTTTCGGGTAAAATATTCAACGCGGGCGGGGGATTAAAGAGCAGCGCTTCGCTACAAGAAATGACGACTATTTGCCAGGAAATAACCGGGAATAAAATAGTAATTGATTCAGAAATAGAGAATAGACCCGCAGATTTAAGGATTTATATAACGGACAATACGAAGATTATTAGCGAAATAGGATGGTCGCCCAAAAAAGGTGTTAAGGACGTGTTTGTAGATGTTTTTAACTGGATAAGAGACAATGAGGAAAGCCTTAAGCCTATATTGGCTTAATTTTTTATGTAAAAAGCTTTAAGTTTATCGCCAACCCCAAATAGATTGAAGCAGGAGTTTATAATGCTTTTTACCCCCTTTTTAAATTTATTCTTTTCGAATGCGGCTCTGATTTTTTCATCGTCCGATTCGGGGGAAATATAGTCTTGTTTGTCTCCCAAACTGGTTTTAATTCTGCTTATACTAATACCGTGGCTAACCAATGATATTTTTTTCAGCCCATTTTGCTTGAAAAGCCGATGCAATGTTTTTTTGGTAAAGTAGGAAAGGTGTTCTGGATAATTTATTACGTTGTATTTTCCTTTCAGCCTAAGGCGGTACAAGGCGTTGAAATTGGGTGTGGTGAGGTAAAGCGCTCCGCCCGGCCGGAGGAGTTTGTTTATCTGCCGGATTTGTTGCTGTGGATTATTTGTGTGCTCCAATACTTCAAAGGAGGTGATGATGTCGAAATATTCGTTTTCAAACATATCGGCGCTTATCTCTCCTTGTTTCATCGTTATTCCTTTTTTTGAGCACTTGTCTACCTGATGATCGGAAAATTCGGTTCCGTAAACTTTCCAGCCCTTTTTTTGAGCCACTTCGAGGAAATAACCCGAACCACACCCTACATCCAGAATGGTGTTGTTTTTTCTAAACTTTTCAAAACCATCTAACAATTCTTCGTAGCGGCTCACTGTAATGGGCGATAGATAATGCTCCGAACCGTAGTTGAGGTAGTATTTATTTAGTTCATCGGGCGAGGGTATATTTTCGCAATAAACAAAGCTGCACTTTGCACATTTAACCAAGTAATCCTTCTCATAACCAATCAGTTGTTTTTTGTTGGTTGATTGACACAAGGGACATTTTTTATGTTTATTAGCTGCGGCTTCCAAAGCGTAAAGTTTAGTTGCTATTAGTAATTTCTTTCAGAATATTGGTAAGTACACTTACCATATTGTTCATACTTCTGTACTTTATACCGGCACTGCGGCACCGTTCCCTTAGCTCGTCTTTGTTTAGCGTAGAAAATCTCGAAATTCCCTCAACGCAGTGCGAAATAGATTCTTCGGAAATATTTTTTATCACAATTCCCACATCCTCTTTTCGTGCAACAATATCGTCTTCGGCAATACCTTCATTTACAATGTAGGGCAGTCCGGTTTGAAGGTAAATTCCTGTTTTTACCGGAGTTCTGTATTTTTGCGAGGGAAAGGAAGGTACAGCCAAAAAACCAATATCTGCCAGTGATATATATTCGTTAAGTTGGCTATATGGCACAAATCCTTTAATCGTGCAGTCGGATTCATTCAGATTTTTGGCTTTCATAGTTGAAGTTAGAACATCACTTTTCTCGCCCGTAATGACGAAGAGGTGGAGGTGGGGCAATTGTGCCTTGAGTAGTTTGAAGAAATCGAATACATCTTCCACGCTGTAATATATTCCTCCGAACTTACCGACGTAAAGCAAAACGTATTTTTCTTCAATGTTGTAGCGATTACGCAGTTTATCTCGATGTTCTTGTGAAAATTGAAAGGTGTTTTCATCTACACAAATGGGGCAAAGCCATACTTTAGCTTTGCTTTTATACTCCTTAAGCAGGTCTAATGTGTAGGATGTTGGCACTATAATATGTTCGGCATAAATAGCTTGTTTTCGTTCAAAGTAGTTCAACAATTTATACTTTAATGAACCTTTGCTCCAAATAGCAAAGTCCACCAAGTAATCACTATGAGGTTCCAAACAAACTACAATAAATTTCAGGTTGATAATTTTCGAAATAATGTAAGAAAAAGCACCGCCTCCGCTCAGGAATGCAATAATTCTTTCAGGCTTGAATTTAAGCTTTATTTTTAGACACAATAAAAGCGACCGACTGAAGTCGTAGGTTTTTTTAAACAGAATAAATTTACCCGTATGGTAATTAATGGGATACCACTCAATGTTGAATTTTCTGAGGACTTGCGCCTCTTTGTTTTTTTCCTCTTGAGATAATCTGTATGATTTTTGCTCGTGGGTAATAAGATGAAACACAACATCGGTACTTAAATTCAGCCGTTTTAGGTATTCAAGCATTAATCCTTCAAAAAGGGGGTCTTTAAGGCTTTGGAAGGAGTATACTATGAAATGTTGAGTTTTTTTGCTCATCAATAGGGTATCTAACTTAGACTAAGATATAAGGACGCTTCAGGATTCTTGATATAATCTTTAATTTACGTTAAACTAAAAAGCCAAATATAGCGAAAGATAACTTATACAAGAGTTACTTTCAACTAATGATAGTTGTGTTTTTAAGTTCGTTGTGTTGTATTATGTATTAATAGAAAGAATGGTACTAATCATTCTATAATTTTGTAATGTTGTATTTTTAGAAAAAAAAGTATATATGAGTAAAATTCTCGTTACAGGAGGCGCAGGATTTATTGGTAGTCATTTAGTAAATAGCCTTGCAAAAGAAGGACACCAAGTAGTTGTTGCCGATATATTGCTCAGGGGTAATAAAATTGAAAAAGATATTTTATCAAAGATTGAGTTTCATCAGGTAGATGTTCGTAATGCCGATGCGATGATAGAACTTTCGAAGGATTGCAAATACATTTATCATTTTGCTGCAGTTTTGGGAGTAGATGTGGTGGCGGATTACCCTACTGAGACGATGGATACCGAAGTTATTGGCACTCGAAATATATGCGAAGCAGCGCTTAAGAATGGAGTGGAGAAGATTGTATACGCATCAACCAGTGGAGTGTATGGGCATTCGGCCATTGAGAAAAGTGTTACAGAAAATATTATTGTAGACCCCAGAACGAGTTATGCCATCGCCAAGCGTTATAACGAAATCTACTTAAAAGCACGTTACGAAGAAACTGGATTAACATCAGTTTCGCTTAGATTTTTTAATGTGTACGGGCCCAATCAAGACGAAAGAATGGTAATTCCTCGTTTTTTTAAACAGGCACTCAATAATAAACCGATTACCATTTTTGGGTCGGGCAAACAAACCAGAGATTTCACCTATATAGACGACACTATAAAGGCCTGTGTAATATTGGCCGAAAAAGCCGAAGGAGCAGAAATATACAATATTGCCAACGAAAATGAGTGTACGATTGAGGAAATAGCTAACAAAATTAAGCAGATAACAAATTCTGACTCAGAAATCACTTATGTAAATTCACCAAAAAAGCGTTATGATTACGAGGTAGAGAGGAGGTATGGGAGCTCTGAAAAGCTATATAAAGTAATTGGTTATAAACCATCAACAGCGATAGACGAGGGATTAAGAAGGACTTATGAGTCGATGTTAAGATACTCTAAGGATTCGCCTGAACACTCTAATTAGATTGGGAGGGTAACACAGAATTGATTTGCTGAAAAACTTTAATCCTTTTAATTTATTGTTTCCATTTTTCCACCAACTAATGGCTAGCATTAAATACATATTTGAAAAACAGCGCCTCTTAAAACGAGAAGATTTAAATAAGTTTGACTCTTTATATATTTGGTAAGCTTTAATCGAGTCTTTTTCAAGCAAGCTAAGGCTCTTGCTCATACTTTCGGACAATACCCTGTAAAACCACAAATACTCCCTAATGTACTGCCCATTAAAGTTTTTAGCTAGCAAGACGCAAAAGTGTTGATCGGCTACATTAGAAAGATTTTTATGGAACCTAACATTCGGATTTTCTAAACACCGTTTTTTTAGCACTAAATTGCTACAAGGGTATGGAATAACTTCTCCTTCCCACAATAAAATATTATCTAATAAATTCTCATCTTTCCCAGGAAGCGACTTAGCCGTTATGTTTAAGTTTTCATCGGTCAAATAAGCATCGCTGAACACAAAATCTACTGAGGAGTTGTTTAAAAGAACGTTAATTTTTTTTTGTAGATTGTTTTCCATCCAACAGTCGTCAGCATCAAGGAAAGCAATAAAATTTCCTTTGGCCTTTTCTATGCCGAAATTTCTTGTATCAGAAACCCCTGTGTTTTTTTTGCTATATAGGGTAATTCTGGGGTCTGATAAAACTAAATTTTTTACAATTTCCACAGTATTGTCTGTTGAGCCATCGTTTACTACAATTATTTCGATGTCCTTATAAGTTTGATTTTGTACAGATAAGATTGTACCTGTAATATATTTTTCTGTATTGTATGCCGGTATTATAACAGAAACCAATCCATTCATTTCTTAAGCAATTTTGAAAGTTGAAAAAACAAGATTGGGGGAAATGTGCACATCGATTTTACTAAATAATAAATACCCTTTTTATAGTTTTTTTTGTGTTTTATAAAGGAATTTCCAATTATGGAATAAGTGTAAGCAAAACACTTCTTTTTAAACCACCAGGATTTAAATAACCCATTTTTTTCTGCTAATGAATACGCCAGTAAACTATCTTTCTCCAGCAAATCTATGTTGTTATGCATATTTGCATTGTGTTTTCTGTATAAAACCAGCGCGTTGTCTATTTTTCCTACTCGGTACTTGGCAGTGATTCTAAAAAAAAGTTCTTGATCGGCATTATTAGATAGGTTTTCGTTAAAAAGCCCTACTTCAGTCAATACGTTTTTCCTTATCATTGTGCTACTGGGTGTGGGAATTATACACTCATTCCATAGTAACAAGTCATCTAACACAAATCCTTCCTTACCCGACATAATCTCTCCGGTTTTTTCGGAATGGCTGTTTATAACAGACATAGTAGAGTGAACAAGCCCAATGTGTGTATTTTCGTCTAAATAGATTTTTTTTGCTAGTATATTTTCGGGTTTAAAAACATCATCGGCATCTAAAAAGCAGATATACTCACCTTTGGCCATTTCAAAACCTTTGTTTCTGGCAACAGAAACCCCACTATTGGGTTGGGTAATGATTTTTAGTCTTTTATCATTGAATGTTTCAAGCTTTTTTAGTGTGTTGTCTTTCGACCCATCGTTCACTACTATTAGCTCAATATTTTTGTATGATTGATTTATAACAGACGCAACAGTTTCTTCTATATACTTTTCGGCATTGTATGCCGGTATTATAACTGATACTATTGAGCTGTCTGTATTCATCATTAGGTATTTAATTTCCCTACATAATGGAACACATTCCCCGCTTTAGGGTGAAGCTTTGATAACTGTATGGAAATACGGGAAATTATGAAGGAAATCAGGCTTACAGGAGAGCCCCATTGGGGCTTATCGGGTAAAGGGAAATCTTGTTCTACCACCTTGTAGGTAAGTTTTTTGAGTCCGGCTTTCTCAAAAACAAGAAGCTGTGATTTGTAATTTGTAAATGACAAATGTTGAGGGGGGTATGCGTTATGTTTTTTACGTTTCAATAATGAGCCAAGCTTTATAAATAAGGCAGAGAAGCAAAAATTGTTTTCTAATGGACCGTCTACTATAAAAATAGTTTCTGCGTGTGCATAAGCAATAAGTTGCTTTATTAATTCAGATGGTTTTTCTACGTGTTCTAATATGTGTCCAAAGTGGATAATGTCGAATTTTTGTTCAGCGTATTTTTGTTTAAATTCTTGCAGTGATACTATATTTAGGTCAGATTTGCTTTTTAACAATGCTGCAAACTCAGAAGAATATTCTATGCCCACACCTTCATATCCCAATTCTTTTGCATAGGCTAAGTAAAAGCCGCTTCCGGTGGCGTAGTCCAATAGTTTCTTTCCCTTAGCCAACTTACAGGATTCCCTAAAAAAGTTAATCTGATAGGTTCTGTGGTTGTATTTACCCCATTTAAAATCGTACTTAATTTTTTCGCCCTCTTTCATAGCCTTTAAGTAGCTATGATCTTCTACGCCATATATTTTGTCGTAGTCTTCTTTTACAGGCAACGGACTAACAGAGGCACTTCCACAATCGGGACAAGAATAGTATCTGAATTCTTTGTTATTGAATATATTGGGAGGATAGAAATGATTTTTCAGGTGGGTATTTCCACAAATAATACAGGTTGGGATTATATCTGGCTTACTTTCCATTATAGAGTTGTGCTATTGCATTTTTGTAAAGATTAAGGTGTTTTTCCCACATTAAATCTATGCTGTATATTTTTGAAACCTTTTCGTAAGCTGCGTTCACAAATTCCTCGGTATTGTTGCTGAGCATATAGTCTATACCTTCGGCTAGCTTTGCCGAGTCGTTGTAGGGAGCAATGTACCCTTCTTTTAAGTGCGTTATAGCATCTCTGGCAGACCCTGTGGGAGTTGTTACTATAGGAATTTTATTAATCACCACTTCAGGAATCACAAATCCAAATGGTTCCATAAATGCTGCGTGAGCGTAAACATTAAAAGACTGAATGACAGCAGGAATCTTTTTCTTTTCAATCCATCCGGTAAGTATAAATTGATCTTCAAGCCCTTTCTGTTTTATAATTTGTTTTAATTCTGCTTCTTGGCCTCCCGAACCCACACCTAGAAAAATTAAATCAGGATATTTATCTTTAAGACGTTCTGCAGCATTAATAAGGTGCTTGTATCCTTTCCACTCTATATATCGGCACAAAGTGCCAACCACTTTTTTACCTTCAAGATTAAACCGGAATTTGATTTCTTCTTTTTGCTCTTCCGTGGCATGGGTCAGGTTTTCAAAGGAAATACCGTGATGAATAAGGTGAACTTTTTCTTTTTGTGCTTTTTCTTTCTCCAAAATAAATTCTTGCGCCTCGGAAGAAACGGCAATTAGGTGGGTAGCCGTTCGGTTAATTAAGCGGTCGAACCACACAGCCTTGGGCGCAAAATACCAGTGAAAGGCAGTGCTTTGCTTTGTATGAACCCGCACTTTAACTCCCGCGTGTTTTGCAGCCAATACCGAAGGAAGTCCGTCATCAAATAAGTGAGAATGAACAATGTCGGGCTTTATTTTTTTAAATAGCTTCTTTAAACTTCGATAGGCCTTGATAAATGAGGTTTTTCTTTTAGAAGCATCAAAATACACCCAGTAGCAATCACACCCGTAGCCCTTCATATCTTCCAGCATTTGTGTGGGTTTCTCGTTCAAACAAACAAAACTCAGCTTAATTTCAGGGTGTTGTTTTGCTTTTTCTGCAAAAAGATTGAAGTAGTGAACGGAGGCGCCGGAGGCCATAATTTCTACTACGTGTATTTTATCCTTATTACTCTGTTCGGGCATTTGATTCAAATATAAAATATGTTTGACAGCAAGCAATTTATTTTTCTAACTTTATCTGGTATACTCAACAGGGAAAACAAATTATGGAATATATAGACATTGACAAGTTAAGGGAAAATTACACCCAAATAAAGGAGAGCTATCAGTCGAAAACTCCGTTTAGATACGTGTCGTTCGAGGGGTTTTTCAAACCCGAAAAGGCAGAGGAAGTAAACGATGCTTATCCTTTAATCGAAAAAGGAAAATGGGACGGCACCACCTATTTAGATCAAAAAAATAAGTTTCAAAAAAATAAGTTCGAAGCAGATTCTGTTATGCAAAAAGTATTTGATGAGCTTAATTCGCAAGAGTTTATAGCTTGGTTGCAAGATGTTTCGGAACTAGAAGACACCATAATGCCCGATTTTGATTTGTTTGGTGGTGGGTTACACCAATCTACCAAGGGAGCCTTCCTCAATGTGCACATAGATTACAATATTCATCCTAAGACTAAATACCACAGAAGGCTTAATGTTTTGGTATATATGAATAAAGACTGGAAAGAGGAATACGAAGGCCATTTGGAATTGTGGGATTTAACAGGAAAAGACAGGGTGCTGATGGACAAAATAGCTCCCGGGTTTAACCGATTTGTGATTTTTGAAACGAATGAAATTTCTTATCACGGCCACCCCAAGCAACTCAACACACCACCGGAGGTAAACAGAAAGTCTCTAGCAACCTATTATTACACTAAAACTAGACCCGAGGCGGAATTGGCAAAAGAGCATAGTACTGTTTCCATTAATACGGAAGGAGTTTCCGGGCAGGTTAAGAGGTTTGGGGCGGGAGTTAAGGCGTTTCTAGAGAGAATCAATAAACGATAGGTTATAAATTACTTATGTGTTTTGAAATTTCATCAAATACATTTTCGTAGGTGTTTCCACGAGCATAATTTATTCGTTCCTCGCTCAATGTAGGATTTTCTCCTCCACTCAAAAATAGCTCTAGTTTTTTTATTAACTCTTCGCTATCATTTTCCATATATAACAAATGAGATATAGCTTGATATTCGCTAAATACCGGAGAAAACACGGCCTTGCCTAGTGATAGATACTGATATATTTTATGATGGGAAATAAGGTTTCCCGGATGATTTTTGCTCATAAATGCAATGCAAAACAGCGATTTATGAATGTGATATTTTAGTTTTTTAAAATTTTTAGCCCCCAGATAATGAACATTACTATACTTTCTGTCTTCAAAAATTCGAACGAAGGCCGGATTTTTCTTTACGATGTTGATATTTCCAATAAAGACAAAGTTAATTGAGGGCAGTTGCTTTATTGCCATTTCAAGTAGTTCATAATCAATCCTGTTATCAATATTGCCTACATATAAGCCATAGTTGCTAAGCATTATATTTTCTTCAGCCAGCCCTTTTTCATCGATTACAAACTCTTCGGAAGAAATACCGTGAGGTAAAGTAAGAATAGGCTTGTTAAATCGTTTAAAATCTTGTTCAAATTCCTTTGAAACAGATAGAAATAAGTTAACATTTCTGTATAATTTTTCTTCTGCGGGATGAATGAATAAGTATTTATCTACAGCGTGAAAAATTGACAATTTGGCATCTAAAAGTTTTGGTTCATATAATCTATAGGGGTCGAACGACCAGAAAATTGGAGAAGTGAATTTCATCTTTCCCATTGCGGTTTGTATTCTTTTAGAAACAATCCGATTGTTATACCCTAAGAAAAAAGCAGGAAGAAAGTTAAAGTAAGAAAGTTGGTACAAAGATTCGCTTATTTGCTCAACTTTTACTTTTGTTCTAAACAAGTTTTGAAGCCGCCATTTACTTGCAGGATTAATAAATATTACTTGATTACCTTTGGATAGTTCATAAGCATAGTTGTGCTTTGAATACCAAACTTCACCCCAAGGTTCATTAGAAATTATGAGTATGTTGTTACTATATAGCTTCATTGTTTTGTGGCAACAAAAACAGAAGTTTCATCCATAAATGTAGTTTTAAAAAATAACGAAGGAATAGTTTTAGCAACCTTTTGGAGAAAACACAATTTGCGGCTATGCATTAATGCAGGGTAAACATATGCTTTTTTAAACCCTGCTGTTTTTAAGGAGCCTAATATAAATGGTATATCTGTATTTCCTTCAGAGGGTATATCGTACACTACATCTACAGCGGGAGAATCTTTCGATAGTTTTGGAATTTTCTTATTTTTTTTGTAATTTTCCACAGCATCTTTAAAGTCGTATTTATCAAGTCCTCTGGTATTTATGGCTAATTTCCCAAGGTTAGTAACATCTATATTCGGTATAGCTTGTTCTATTAGCTTTTTGCGTTGGCTGATGTAATGGCTTAGTTCTATTTCGTCCCAATGCATTGCTAGTTTGGCGTACATTTTGGCAGAACTTGAGTTTTGTTGTTTTGAAATGAATTTCCCACCTTTTTTTAAATTGAAGTAGCTGGATTTGAGTAAGTAAGGCAAAATCCTTGGCGTAATATGCTCCAACGTGTCGTTTAGCAAAATTAAATCAATTTCATTTTCACCTATTTCCTCAAAGAGATTTGTGTCACCGGGTTTTATAAAATCAGGTTTAAATAAAATCGAATCTTTAGGCAGTAGTTTTTTTTCTACGGCAGAAGCATATAATTTCTTTATAAAAGCAATTCTCTCAGAATCTCCTATGCTTACTACTTTTTTTGCTCCCGAAATAAGTAACCAAAAAGTAAAGTACCCAAAGCCACTCCCTAAGTCTATAACAGCCCCGTCTTTGTATATATTCACAGGCCAATAAGTATCTACGCCTTTAAAAAAGCTCCTTATTCTGTTGTTTGTTTCAAGTTTTCCGTTGAAACTTTCAAGTTTTCCAAGTGTATTTTCATCAATAAGCCCAATATTCTTTAGGTATCGGTAAACAGAGTAACTTTCAGGATAAATATGTTCGAACCACTTTTGTTCTATAGGAATGTTAAGCACCTCTAGTAGGATCAATATTTTCTCGTCTAGCTTCATTTTGTAATTATAGGTAATATAGTTATATTTCGAATATAAACGAATATTATTTTTATTACAAATCTTATTTTGTGCAACAGTTACGTGTGTTAGCAAACGCACTTTTTATTGTCAAAGGTTTACCGGGATACCACACCCTAATGAACCATAGAAGTCTTTTCAGCGCCCTGTGATTATTGCATTGTGATAGTAGATGAGTACGGCTTCGAGGTGATAAATTGCGCTCTAAGTTTGTACAACCCTAAAGGAGAATACTCTCAATAGCAAGTGTTTTCTAATCTTGGATTGGGGTACTTTACTTTAAAATCAAACACTGCTGATACACCGCTACGAACTATACAACCAGCAAGGTTGATTAGTGCAACAGGGCAGCCTAGTACAAAACAGCAACATATCGGTAAGCGAACTACCCCAAGGGGGTGTATGTTTTAACGGTATTTCCACTTGATTCGCACAAACAACTGGTAAGTAAACGGGTGAATAATTAAGTGCAAAAAAAATAAGCATCCCTACTAGTTGCTGGGATTTCATAAAAAGTTCTTAACGTATCATTCTGTTGTCTGACGTTCGAGCTGACATGCTGCTCTAAATTAGTTGTTAAGTTATTTTGAATAATCACATTTCGAAATTTTTTAACTTATTCTTCGCTATTCGTTGGTCAATTATTCTACCGTTCAATTCTTTGTTCCCTATATTCGCTCCTCCGCTATTGGCTCATAACTCATTTTCGAAATCCTCTTAATCTATTTTTGGTTAACTTTAAATTATGAAAAAATTATTTACAACTTTATTGCTAGCGGGATTCACCCTTTTGGTAAACACTCAAAATTTACCTAATTACCAAATATTCAACAAGAAGGGAAAGGCTGTGACTTTTAATCAAATGGTGAAGGAATTGGAGAAAAATCAAATAATTTTATTTGGCGAATACCACGACGACCCTTTAATTCATTGGTTTCAGCTCCGTTTTACGCAGGAAGTCCATAAATCGAAAGGAGCAAATCTGATGCTGGGGGCGGAAATGTTTGAGCGTGACGTGCAGTATTTCCTGACAAATTATTTGAATGGAATCATAGACGAAAAAACATTCAAAGATTCTGCTCATTCTTTATGGCCAAACTACAAAACCGACTATCGCCCTCTGGTAGAGTTTGCGAAAGAAAATAAATTGAATTTTGTAGCGGCAAATGTACCGAGATACATAGCTAGAATGGTTTATTTGGGAGGTTTTGAAAGCCTGGAGACCCTCTCTGATTTAGAAAAAACCTACATCCCCAAGCTCCCCATTCCCTACGATTCGGAATTGCCCGGCTATAAAGCTATGCTTGAGATGGCCATGGGGCACGGTGGCGACAAGTTGCCTAAGGCTCAAGCCTTAAAAGACGCAACAATGGCATCGTCAATTATTGAAAACCTAAAACCCGATAACACATTTATTCATTACAACGGTTCTTATCACAGCGATAATTACGACGGGATAGTTTGGTATTTGAATTATTACACTCCGGGTCTGAAAATAGGCACCATAAGCACAGTTAGGCAGGAACAGGTTAAAAAACTTGATAAAGAACACATAGGTAGGGCTGATTTTATCATATGTGTGATAGAAGATATGACCCGAACGCATTAAACTATTTTCTAAATCTTATTTAATATTAATGTTGCTTGAATTTAATTACTATATTTAGGCTCGAATAAGGTTTACATGCAGAAAGATAATTCTCAAATAACTACCGAGGATACAGTTAAAATCGATGAATTAAATCGTGCTGCGTGGGATTTAAACCGAAAAGACCCAAAGGAGTCCATTCTTATTGCTGAGAAATCCTTAAATTTAGCTCAAATTTCTAATTACACCAAAGGAATTGCTCAGGCACTAAAAACATTAGGAGCTTGCAACATTTGGTTGTCGAATAATGAAAAAGCGGTGGATTTTACATTCAAAGCCATCCAGCTGTTTCAGGAGCTTAATTTACCGGACGAGGAAGCGCAAGCTTACTACAATCTGGGAACAAATTTTTATTATATGGCCGACTACGATAACGGCCTGCGTTACTTTATGCAGTGTTATCGGATTAACAAAGAGAATGGAAACAAGCAGGGTATAGCAGATGGCTTAAACGGAATGGGTACAGTTTACTACACTACCGAGAACAATGAAAAAGCTATAGAATGTCTATCAAAAAGTATTGAGCTTTGTAGAGAGGTTGGAGACTATGTAGTGTTGCCTAAGGCTTTGGACGGAATAGGAAACTCTTTTGCCAATATGGGTAAATACGACGAAGCCCTAGAAGCAATGTTCGAGTGTCTTGATGTTTTAGACAGATATCATGGAAATAAGCAGGTTCAGGCATTTGCCCTAAATGGTATAGGGGGTATTTATGCCAAAAAGAATGATTTTGATCAAGCTTTGAAACACTATACATATAGCCTTGAGTTAAGAAAGGAAATTGAATTTAAGGTGGGCGAGGCGGTAACGCTACTTAACATAGGAAAACTGTATTTACAGTATTCTCAACTCGACAAGGCTGAAGAGTTTCTATTGCAGGCCATGAAGTTGGCAGAAGAAATCTCATCCAAAGATACTCTGTACAAAGTTTACGAATCCTACTCAGAACTTTCTCAGCAAAAAGGGAACATTCAGGGAGCTTTTGAATATTTCAGGTTATTTCATAAGGTAAAAGAAGAAGTAAAGTCCGAAACGGCGGATAGAAGGAGTAAGGGGCTTGAACTGCAATTTAAAGTAGAACAAGCAGAAGTAGAAAAAAAGCTATTGCAAAAACAAAACACTGAACTTCAGAAGTATTTTGCGGATATTGTAGAGTTGAGTGATATTGGAAAAAGAATCACGTCACTTCTATCTATAGAGCAAATTATAGCTACGCTATACGAAAGTGTTAACCGATTATTAGATGCAACTTGTTTTGGAGTTGGTGTACTTTCAGACGATGAGAAGTTTATTCTTTTCCCCGGCTATACGGAGAAAGGGGTTAAATTTGACAACTCCAAGTATGATCTTAGTGACGATAATAGATTAGCTGTTAAATGCTTTAAAGAGAGTGTCGAGATTTTCATCTCCGATTATGAATTAGAGTACAATAAATATATCGAACAAAACAAACCTTCTATAGTTGGAGAATCTGTAAGCTCTATTATCTATCTCCCTCTTATTGTAAATGACAGAAAGATTGGGGTAATAACCGCTCAAAGTTTTGAGAAAAATGCCTATAGTGAATACCATCTTAACATTCTTCGAAATTTAGCAGTATATACAGCGATTGGTATCGAAAATGCCTCACTTTATCAAAATCTTGAGACAAAGATTGAGCAAAGAACTAAAGAGCTGATTAATCAGACAGAGCAACTAAAAACAGCTTTTGACAACACAAGACTTTTAGGAGAAATTGGACAGGAAATTATTTCAACTCACGATTTAGAGTCTATTTTCAGCAAACTTCAGGAGAGTGTAAACAGGTTGATGGACGCTACATGCTTTTCTATTAGAATATGCAACCACGAAGAAAACACCATCGAGTACAAGTACACCATTGAAAAAGGTAAAAGACTCCCTGCAGTTTCTGTCTCTATGGACGACATAGACAACTACTCGGTTTGGTGTGCAAAGAATAAAAAAGATATATTCATAACAGACCATCAAGCTGACTACAAAAAATATACGAAGAGAATAGTAGTAGTAAAAGGCGATTTACCCGATTCACTTTTATTTTGCCCCATGATGATAGGCGATAGAGTAGTTGGTGTAATATCTGCTCAGGCTTTTGTTAAACACGCCTATACGCCATACCATCTAGATATATTAAGAACCTTGGGTGCATATACGGCAATTGCGCTGGAAAACGCAAACCTTCTGAAGAATATGGAAGATGAAATTAAAGAGCGCACTGCAGAAGTAGTTAAACAGAAAGAAGAGATTGAGAAATCTTATGAGAATACTAAACTTTTAAGTGAAATAGGAAAAGAAATAGCCACAGAGCTTTCGGTTAAAGATATTGTTTCAAAAGTTTATAGCAATATAAATAATCTGATGGACGCAGTTATCTTTGGTATTGCTCTTCATCGAGAAGAAGAGAACGATTTGTATTTTTCCGGAGCAATGGAAAAGGGCAAACTGCTGAAAGACTTCTCGTATAGCTTGAACGACCCTAAAATAGCCAGCAGATGTTTTATAAACCAATCAGAAATCATAATAAACGATTGGGAGAAGGAGTATAGTAAATACGTAGATAAAAATTACAGTACAGTTCAAGGCGAAATGCCTGAGTCAATGATTTATTTGCCTTTGGTTTCAAAAAATAAGCCAATTGGAGTATTGACGGTTCAGAGTTTTGAAAAGCATATTTATAAAGATTATCATCTAGATATACTTAGAAATTTATCTGTATATATTGCTAGTGCACTGGAGAATGCAAACCTCTATGAAGGAATGGAGGAACGAGTAAAAGAGAGAACAATAGAAATTGAAAAAGCTTATCAGGACACCAAGTTGCTAAGCCAGATTAGTAGAGATATCGCTGAATCCTTGTCGGTCGAAATTATCGTGAGCAAGGTTTACGAAAACATAAACACACTTATGGATGCCACTTGTTTTGGTATTGGTATTTTCAATCCTTTGACAAACTCTATTAAGATGCCCGGATTTATAGAGAACGGCACAAGAATGGACGACTTTGAGTACAACCTTAAAGATGAACGACTCGCCACTTGGTGTTTTAAAAACAGGAAAGAAATTTTCTTAAACAACTATTACGAAGAATACCAAAAGTATTTAAAAAGCATTAAGAAGGCCGTTTCCGGAAAAGATTCCACTTCCATTATATACGTGCCTCTTTTTCTAAAAGACGAAACATTTGGAGTACTCACCGTGCAGAGCTACGAGATAAATGCCTATACAGAATACCATCTGGATATACTTAAGGGTTTGGCTAACACAGTGGCAACGGCACTTGAAAATGCGATTCTTTATGAAAGCTTGGAGGAAAAGGTTAAGGAGCGAACGGCTGAAGTGGTAAAGCAAAAAGAAATTATAGAAGAAAAAAATAAAGACATAACCGATAGTATTCGCTATGCACTTAAAATTCAAAAAGCAATTCTACCTCCAGAGCATGAGGTGAAGCGAATGCTGCCTGATAGCTTTGTTTTTTATAAGCCAAAAGATATTGTCAGTGGTGATTTTTATTGGTGTACCCAAGTTAAAAATTACGTTGTGTTTGCTGTTGCAGATTGTACAGGACATGGTGTTCCTGGAGCGATGATGTCAGCCATCTGTAATAACCTGATGAATCAGGTTATTCATGATAGTTCCGTAACGAATCCAGCAGAAGCTCTTCACGAAATTGATCAAAAATTAACTCGCCTCTTGAGCCAGACTGGATCAGAGCAAACTACACGTGATAGTATGGATATAGCGCTTTGTGCGTTAGATATAAATACAAATAGAATGTCATTTTCCGGGGTAAACCGACCTTTGATTATTATAAGAAACGGAGAAATTCTTGAGTACAAACCCGATAAGTTTTCACTGGGAGACACGGCTATTTTGAATAAAAATTTTACGTTGCACGAGGTAGAGCTTCTTTCTAACGATTTACTCTATATTTTTACTGATGGCTATGCCGATCAATTTGGGGGTGAGCGAGGTAAGAAATTTAAATATCGGCAGCTTCAGGATTTACTATTGCAGGTGCATGGTAAAACGATGGAAGAACAATATCAATTAATAGGTTCTAAGTTAAATGCTTGGATGGGAGAGATTGAGCAGTTGGACGATATTCTTGTTTTAGGTGTTAAGGTTGCCTAATTTTTTGATAAATCGCGGCATAATATAATTATTCGATAATAAAAAACCCCACTCAAAGAGCGGGGTTTTTAGTTTTGGTTTATCCTATAAAATTACTTGACAGCAATTTTTTGGTTAAGAACTTTACCTTCTGATGTAACTGTTACAACGTATGCGCCAGTGGCTAAATCGCCAAGGTCAACTACATTATAAGCATTGTTGAAGTTAAAAGATTTAACAACTTGTCCCATCATGTTGGTAACGTTGATGATACCATTGTTGTAGTTACCATAGGTGTCTAAAAACAACTGACGGTTATATTCCCATACTTTCACATCGGTAAGAATGTTTTCGTCAACCGAAACCACAGTTTGACCAGCTTGTAGAGGTTGATTCGGAGTTGAATTATAGGCATAATCTTTGATGGTGAATTCGTTAGCATCGTTATTTACAGAAAGTCTTGCCCAACCATAATGAATATTTGGTCCTGCAAAAAATCTTAAACCTAGATACTTGTCGTTTTGACCTAACCACTCTCCACCGTTTGTATTTATGGTTTGCCCCATAAATAGTATATCGATGTTATAGGCTAGTGGAATATATCCTGTAGAGCCAGCAGATCCCCAAGAATTCAATCCGTCAATGTTAAATCCACTGTTTAGCGCAGCAGCATTACCACTAGCGTCAAGGCTTATTTCATTACCAGATGCATCTTCAAACGCACCAACCACACCATAATAAGCAGTGTATGGTATACTCATATACGTACCACTTGCTGATGAGTCTAAAATAAAGATTGTGAAATCAACAGCAGCATCATTGTTTAAGTCTAGTTGAAAGCCTTGCTGATGACCCGAAACAGTTAAGTCGGGATTAATGTCGGTGTAAATAATTTGAGCATCTGCAGCACCGACAGCAGCTATAGCGCCACCTGTAAGAGCAGCATATCGACCAATTTTTTTGTCAAGTGTAGAAGTTTTTTTCATAGTTTTTTTTTTTGGTTTGGCAATGTTAATAATTTAATCTGAAAAGCCAAAATTATTTTACTAACTTATTTCTGTGTAAATCCTTGTCAACTGTTTTAGTCATCTCAGAAATATTAAGATCTAATTCTAAAAATGCTGCTACATCGGTAAAAGTAATTTCGGGCGACTCAATTACTTCGGAGTAGTTTACTACCATCATTTCAATGTTGGGCATCGAGTCTATCCAGGCATTAACTTTCCTAACTTGTTCTTTAAATGTTTGAGCTAATCCGGTGGGGAATATTTTCTTATCAACTTGATTTACTTTGCCTAACATGACTTGCTGAGAAGTAAGCACTTCGTCTAGCTCTCGCTCCATGAAAACTATTTTGTATTTGTATTGACCGGGAATATAGGGCAGCAATTGCGCAATTATTTTTACTACTTTACCTTCGGCAAGATGCATCCAGCTATTGTCCTTGGCAAGAGCTTTTACGGGTTCGTATTCCAGATAACCCTTTGGGTTGTTATTATCAGCTTCTCTTTTGTTATCCGTTAGCACATTCAAGCCACCTGCATTTAAAGCTTGCATCATCATTGATGTTCCTGATCTGGGAAGACCGGAGACTATGTAAACAGTTCCTTTTTTCATAGCGTTTATGATTTCTTTTTGTTGTATTGCTAAATTTTCATTTCCTAATTCGCTATAAATTTTTAAAAGCCATTCATTGGCTTTTAGCATTTTACCAGCTTGATTTAGTGCTGTTTTAAAGGCATTTTCAGCTTCGTTTATTTTCCCCATTTTGTACAAGCACTCGCCTATATGATAATGTGTTTGAGGGAAGTGATAAGTAATTTCTATCGCGTCAAACAATGCATCTAATGCTTCTTCAGTTTTGCCTTGTCGCAGTAAAGCCACGCCCAACCCTTGTAATGAAATAGCATGAGTGTTATCCAGTTTTATTGCATGTTTGAATTCTTTTTCTGCTTCTGTCCACCGATTCCTTCTAGAGTGAATTTTGCCTAGATGAAAATAAATGCCTGGAGTAAGCTTGGCGTTTTGCTTTACTATCTCAAAAGCTTTTTCTGCTTTTTTAATTTGATTGGTATTTAGAAAAAGTAGCGCCTCTATGTAATCTAATGTGTGGTCTGTACAATTCGATTCTTTGAGTCTGTTTATAACATCTCTGCAATCTGAGTATCTCTTAGTGGCAAGGTAAGCCATCACCAGCTTAAAGCCATATCGGTGTCTGTCGGGATATTCGGAATAGATTTCTTCCAATACAGGAATAGCGTCTTGATGCCTATTAGCATCTAGTACGTTCCTTGCCAAATTGAACTTGGCTTCGGCAGAGGCGTTTCGGATTTCTTTTTCAATATCTTCACTCGGAGGCTCTACGTACCCAAGATCAATGAGCTGTTGCATGGCATCTTTTGCAGCCCATGTGTTGCTAATATCTTCTTTGGGGTGTTGTCCCGAGTCGCCTTCCACATCTTCCCATGAATCTATAAAGCTAATTTTTACCTCGTTGGGATTTTCGTAAAAAGAAGTGATGATTTTACCTTCCATATCTTTTCCAACAGGCAGTCCGTACAACGTAAGAAGGGTTGGTGTTACATCAATTATATTGCATCCATATATGGGGTTGTTTTTTTTGACCCCGGGACCTTTAATGGCTATCATTCCGTAATGAGCGTGCTCTAAGGCTGCAGCAGCAGGTATTTTAGGGAGTGATCGGGGTCTTAGTTCGTCGCTCCTAAAACCGTGGTCGGATAATATCATTATGGTAGTATCTTCATCTACCAATTCAAGAATTCTCTCCAACATCATATCGTGAAACAGATAACCCGCCTCAACTATGTTTTTATACTTCTCAAACATATCATCAGGAATGCCGGGGAGTTGAGGGGGGTGAAATGGCATTCCAATATGACAAAAGTGGTCAATTCCATCAAGGTAAACAGCCATAAAATCCCATTCGGTATTCTCCAAGAGATAGGTAGATATAGCATGTACAGTAGCTGTACTGGCTATGTTTTTAGCTGTTGTGAATAGTTTTTTTTCATCCTTATCCAAAGCCAGTTTAGCAGAGTTTGGAATAAAAGGATCTAGCATTGCCGGGGTGATTTCTTCTGCGTGAACTCTAAGATTTATAAGAGCGTCGTTTAATTCTGCCGGATGCACGGCTCCGTCTGGGGTAGGCCAAGGTTGAGTTATATCTTTACTACAAGTTTGGTAAAAGTTAGAAACCATTACACCGTTTATAGGCTCAGCAGGATGGCTGGGCCACCAACTTACTACATTGCTTTTATATCCATTTTGATTTAAAATGTTCCATATAGCCTTACATTTTCTTGAAGTAGACATTACCGGCCTAAGGTGATCTCCTGCTGCATTTGGTTCTATAAAACCTAATATACCGTGCTTGTCGGCTCGCTTCCCAGTGGCAATAGATGTCCACAACATAGGGGAGAAAGCAGGATCCTGTGTAGCTATTTTGCCATAAGAAGCTTCGTTTATAAATTTTTTGAACGTAAGCATCTTACCCTCGTCTATCAGCTTGTTTAATATTTTCCAGTCGGCAGCATCCCAACCCAATACAAGAACTTTATTTTTTTTCATCTTCTTTTTCGTCAACGGTAGTTTTTATAACAAATGGATTCGGAATACCTCTTTTTGCAATAGTTTCATCTCTTTTTTTTCTCCAAGCAATCAAACCAATATGTCCCAAAGCGAGCAATCCAAGATTCCCTTCCGGGGGTATTTCAAACTTATCTTTATTATCTTTGTTTATCATTATTTGATAGTATTAATTCGCAAATATAAGATTTATGTACTATTTGTTTTCTTTGTTTTTTAGTCTTTCTGTCTTATTGCCAATTCCCCACGAGCATTATGTCAGTATAACCACTATTGAGTACAATCAGGAATCGAAGTCGCTCGAAATTTCGATTCAATTAACAGGGCATGACGTGGAATTTGCGTTAGAAAAAATGGGGTACGGAGAACTAAAGCTAGGCTCGAAAAATGAAAACAGAATGGCTGATAATATTCTTTTTAAATACGTAAAACAAAACTTTGAAATTCAGGCAGATGGAGTTAAAAACAATCTTTACTGGGTAGGCAAGGAAATTGGCAACAATGATGTGTTATGGATCTATCTGGAAATTCAGGGTTTAAAGAAACCTAAAAGCCTATTTGTTTTTAATAAATTGTTACTTGAGTATTTTCCTGCTCAGCAAAATATTACGCACGTAAAAATCACCAATACTATTCAAAGTGCTACTTTCGGAGCACATTTAACCGAGAAGGAATTCGAGATATGAGAAAGATTACAGTTTTTTTGTGTTGTGTTGTTTTAACACAAGTTTTAGCACAAAACACAGACAAGAACAAATTCAGGCAACTTTATCAGGAGTTTGCTACCCCAAATGTTTACAGAACAGCGGGCGGAGCTCCGGGGCATCAGTACTATCAACAACGGGTAGATTACGATATGAACATAGTTCTGGATGATGAAAAACAGACGATTACAGGAGAGGAAACCATTACCTATCATAACAACTCGCCCGACAACCTAGAGTACTTATGGGTGCAGCTAGACCAAAATGTGAGGCAAAAAAACTCACTAACTTCACAAGTTGAGACAGGTAAATTGGAAGATAAAATGACTTTCGACCAACTTTCTAGAATGCATTCAGAATTTGATGGTGGTTTTAAGATAACCTCTGTTACCGATGGTTCCGGAAAGAGCTTGCCATACACCATTAACTATACGATGATGCGAATTGATTTAGCCAAGCCTCTTGCGCCAAAGTCTACTTTTACGTTGAAAATAAAATGGTGGTACAACATAAACGACAGAATGAAAATAGGTGGTAGAGCCGGATATGAATATTTTGAAGAAGATAAAAATTACCTATACACTATCGCCCAGTTTTTTCCCAGAATGTGTGTGTACAACGACGTGGAAGGGTGGCAAAACAAACAATTTTTAGGCAGGGGGGAGTTTACCCTAAACTTTGGAAACTATAAAGTAAACATAACTGTTCCTGAGGACCACATAGTGGCATCAACCGGTGTGTTGCAAAATGAATCAACTGTGCTTACCGCCAAGCAGAAAGAACGATTGAAGCAGGCTAAAACAGCAGATAAGCCAATTTTTATCGTAACTCCCGAAGAGGCGCTTAAAAACGAATCGAGTCGTTCGAAGAAAACCAAAACTTGGGTGTTTAAAGCAGAAAATGTTCGTGACTTTGCTTTTGCGAGTTCTCGCAAGTTTATATGGGACGCTCAAGGAGTTAAGTTAGAGTCAACCAGTCCTATGGCTATGTCGTTTTATCCTAAAGAGGGCAATCCTTTGTGGGAAAGATACAGCACCAAAGTTGTGGCTCATACACTAAAGGTCTACTCAAAACATACTTTTGATTATCCTTATCCGGTTGCTATTTCGGTGCATTCTCATCAAATAGGCATGGAATATCCTATGATTTGCTTCAATGGCGGAAGACCTGAGAAGGATGGAACTTATTCCGAACGCACTAAGTATGGAATGCTTGGAGTGATTATTCATGAAGTAGGACACAATTATTTTCCTATGATTGTAAATAGCGATGAACGCCAGTGGACTTGGATGGACGAGGGATTGAACACTTTTTTACAATACCTCACAGAGCAAGAATGGGAGCGAGGATACCCAAGCTGGAGGGGTCCTGCACACCGTATTGTAGATTACATGAAGGGCGACAAAAGATACATATCTCCCATTATGACTAATAGCGAAAGTATATGGCAGTTTGGTAATAACGCTTACGGCAAGCCTGCTACAGCACTTAATATTCTCAGGGAAACGGTGATGGGGCGCGAATTGTTTGATTATGCTTTTAAAATGTATGCCAATAGATGGATGTTTAAACACCCAACTCCCGAAGACTTTTTCAGAACTATGGAAGATGCGAGTGGAGTTGATTTAGATTGGTTTTGGCATGGCTGGTTTTATACTACCGACCATGTAGACATTTCGTTAGACAAGGTGAAACACTTTAGGCTCGATACCCAGAATCCCGAGGTTGAAAAAGCAAAACTGAAGGATGAAAGATTAAAGGAGGATAAAAATATTTCAGAAATCAGAAACAAAACAGCTATCAAACAAACCGAAAATGAGAAAGACCCTGGGTTAAATGATTTTTACACTACTTATGACCCGCTTGACGTAACGGACGAAGACAAAAAGCGGCATGAGAAATACATGAATTCGCTAACACCTGAAGAAAAAAGGCTCTTAGAGAATAATTACAATTACTATGAACTATCTTTTTCAAATATTGGCGGACTGGTGATGCCCATAATTTTGGAATTTACTTTTGAAGACGAAACCAGTGAAGTGAGAAGAATACCGGCAGAAATATGGAGGGTTAACAACTATGAGGTGAGCAAAGTGTTTTGGTTTAGCAAAGAGGTGAAATCAATAAGGCTAGACCCTTTTTTGGAGACAGCTGATGTTGATATGTCTAACAACATGTGGCCAAGTCAAGCGGTACCCAGTCGCTTTCAGTTATATAAGCAAAATGGCACGGGAGAGAAAAATCCTATGCAGAAGGTGGGGATGGGGAAGTAGTTCGTTTAAAACCGACTTATAAGAATTGTTTTTTGTAAAATCTACTCGTAAAAATAAACCTTTTGAATTATTAAGGGTTACTTTTGTAACGTTAATCGAACATACTATGAATACACCTGTAAAAGGATTTTCTAAACTTTCGAAAGAAGGAAAGATAGAGTGGATTGTAAAAGAGTTTTTTAATGGAGATGATGCTACAGTAGATTTTCTGAAGAGTTACTGGCACTCAGATGCTGCCGTTCAGAAGCTACATGATGAGTTTATAGAGAACACCATAACCAATTTTTACATCCCCTTGGGAGTAGCGCCTAATTTTCTGATTAATGGAAAATTGTATTGTGTACCCATGGCAATTGAGGAAAGTTCTGTGGTTGCTGCGGCAAGTAAAAGTGCCGCTTTTTGGTTGGAGAGAGGAGGCTTTAAAACCACAGTTGTTTCCACCACAAAGGTAGGGCACGTTCATTTTGCTTGGTATGGGAATTACGATAAATTGGTGGCGTTTTTTGAGAAAAACAAGCACAAATTTTTTGAAGGAACAGCTGTGCTTACCAAAAATATGCGAGCCAGAGGTGGCGGTATATTGGACATACAGCTAATAAACAAAACAGACGAGGAGCCTAATTATTATCAGCTCATGGCTACCTTCGAGACCTGCGATTCAATGGGAGCAAATTTTATAAATTCAAACCTAGAGGAATTTGCTAAAATTTTAAGAGCAGAGTTAATGCTGGATGAAACTATGGATGAGAAGGAGAAAGACGTGAATATCATCATGTGCATACTTTCAAACTATACTCCCAATTGTGTGGTTCGCGCAGAAGTTAGCTGTAATATAGAGCAACTGACTGTAGACGAGAACATAAAGCCAGAACAATTTGTTCATAAATTTGAACAGGCCATACACGTTGCCAGAATTGAACCCTACAGAGCAACAACACACAACAAAGGTATATACAATGGAATCGATGCCGTTGTGATAGCTACCGGAAACGATTTTAGAGCCATTGAAGCAGCAGGACATACCTACGCATCGAGAGATGGCCGATACCGCTCTTTGTCTGATGTGGAGGTTAAACACGGGGTTTTTCGTTTTTGGCTGGATATACCAATGGCAATTGGCACTGTGGGAGGTTTAACCTCTTTGCACCCAATGGTTAAATTTTCGATGAAAATGCTCGGAGATCCCAATGCGGCAGAACTAATGCAAATCATTGCTGCAACCGGTTTGGCTCAAAACTTTGGAGCTGTTCGTTCATTGGTTACAACCGGTATTCAGCGAGGACACATGAAAATGCATTTATTAAACATTTTAAATCAATTGGGCGCAACAGAGCAAGAAAGAGAAGAGATTAAAGCATTTTTTGCTGAAAGAGTTGTTTCTCACAGTGAGGTTGTGAATCAGTTTTATAAAATGCGCGGAGTAGAAGCTTCGGCAGTTTCTGAGAATGGGGCAAAAAACTAAATCGTTTTATGCGCCCGGTAAACTTTTAATATCAGGCGAGTACCTAGTTTTAAAAGGAGCCCAAGCACTTGCTATTCCGGTTAAATTTGGGCAGCATCTCATTGTTAATTCTAAAGAGGGAGATTCTATACATTGGAAGGCAAAAGACTACAAGGGCAGAGTTTGGTTCGAAGCACAGTACTTACTTTCTTCGTTAGATATATTGAGTTCTACAGATATTGAAAAGGCTAAAAAATTAAGAAAAATTCTGCTTGAATCCGGCGTGAATTTAAAAATAACTAATGCCGTTGAAGTTGAGACAAAACTAGACTTCCCAAACGATTGGGGGCTAGGATCCAGCTCAACCTTAATTACACTCGTTGCACAATGGATGTCCGAAAATCCTTTAGACTTACACTTTAAGGTTAGTACAGGCAGTGGTTATGATGTAGCTGTTGCAAAAGAAAAATCAGCAATACTTTACAGCAAACATAATAATAAGGTAGACGTAGAAAAAAATAATTGGCAGCCCCCTTTCAGAAAAAAACTCTTCTTTATTCACCTGAATAAAAAGCAAAATAGTGATAATCAGGTGGCAAATTTCAGTTCAATTTCAAATCAAATAAGTGAAGAAACTTACCGTGAGTTTTCAGATATCACCAAGAACATGCTTAACTGTACCGAATTAAGCGAGTTCAATCAATTAATTGTATTACATGAATCAAAGCTTTCGAAGATTTTAAATCGACAAACAATAAAAGAGCAGTATTTCAGCGATTATACCGATGGCGAAATAAAATCGCTGGGAGCATGGGGCGGTGATTTTGTTCTAGCAACAGGAGAAGACACCTCGATGAAATACTTTCTGAAGAAGAATTATATGACCATTTTTTCTTGGGACGAAATGGTTTTCCACGCATAACTGAGGATAATTAAAAACATTATCAGTCTTAGGTTTGTTCTTCTTCCTTTAATTTGTATTTATGTCATTTAACGATGAGGTATTTAAACTCAACCTGCAACAGCACAAAGATTGTACTATTGAAGGAAAGGTAAGCTGGAGAAGTCCATCCAATATTGCGTTGGTTAAATATTGGGGTAAAAAAGGGAATCAACTTCCCGCCAACCCTTCAGTTAGCTACACATTAAAAAACTGTTATACAGAAACCTCCGTTGATTTTACTTATGGAAAAAACAGCAACAGGGATTTAAATTTCTTATTCAAAGGAAAAGAGAACACAGTTTTTAAGCAAAAAATAGAAGTTTTTCTTCAAAAAGTTACACCATACTTTCCTTTTTTGGCAGATATTAACTTAACCATCAACTCATCAAACTCTTTTCCGCATAGCAGCGGTATTGCATCGTCTGCTTCTGCAATGAGTGCATTGGCATTATGTTTATGCTCTATAGAAGAACAGTTTCGCGACTCATGGACTGATGCAGATAAATACAGAAAAGCATCGTTTATATCAAGAATAGGTTCCGGTAGTGCTTGCCGTTCTGTATATGGTGGCTTGGTAGCTTGGGGAGAGCATAAGTCATTAGAAAAATCTTCCGATTACTATGGAATTGAAGTGAAGGAGATTCATGAGGATTTTAAAACTTATGCAGACACCGTATTACTTATAGATAAAGGGCAAAAAAAAGTATCAAGCACTATCGGGCATAGTCTTATGCATGAACACCCATTTGCAAGTCAGCGCTTTGTTCAGGCTGAACATAATTTATCAACCCTGTTAAGTATCTTAAAAGAGGGTAATAAAGACGATTTCAGGAAAATTGTGGAAAGTGAGGCATTGTCACTGCACGCCATGATGATGACTGCAAATCCTTATTTTATCTTGTTTAGACCCAACACTATTGCTGTGATAGAAAAAATTTGGGATTTTAGAGAACAAACCCGATTAGACATTGTTTTTACCCTGGATGCCGGAGCTAACGTTCACATCTTGTATCCTCTTACTCAAAAAAATGCTATAAATCAGTTTGTAAAGGACGAACTGATTGGCTATTGTGAGAAAAGAGAGTACATTTGCGACGAGATTGGAACGGGGCCAATTAACCTATCTCAAACTTCATGATTAAAGAGTCTCTATATTACGGTAAAATATTGTTGTTTGGCGAATACGGAATCATTCAGGACTCCATGGGGCTTTCAATCCCCTACAACTTCTACAAAGGAAAATTCGAAATATCAGATAATCCCTCAGAGAAGGAGTTTAAATCTAATTTAGAACTCAGGAAATACCTAGAACATTTAAAACAGCTAAATACCTCAGGAGAATTAATGGCTGCGTTAGACTTGAGTGCATTCGAAAAAGATTTAGATACAGGAATGCATTTTGATTCCACCATACCTCAAGGTTTTGGAGTAGGTAGTTCTGGAGCTCTAGTGGCAGCAATTTATGGTAAATACGCCTTTGAAAAACAGGAGACATCAGAACTTTCTAATCAGGGAATTCTAAAGTTGAAGACCGAACTGGGTCAAATGGAATCTTATTTTCATGGAAAAAGCTCCGGGTTAGATCCTTTGATATGCTACTTAAACCTTCCGATACTCATAAAATCTAAGGAAGAACTTGAATCTGTCGGTCTTCCTGAACAAGGAGAAGGTAAGGGAGCAATTTTTTTGCTTAATTCCGGCAATCCGGGAAAAACCCAACCGATGGTTAACATCTTTTTAGAAAAGTGCAAGGAAGAAGGATTTAGGAATATGCTTAAAAAGCAATTTAAAAAATACAACGATGCTTGCATCGAGGCTTTTCTGAAAAAAGATTTAACTCCACTATTATTAAACGTTAAGAAACTGTCTAAGGTAGCTTTGGAGCATTTTCAGCCTATGATTCCCGGCTCAATTGAAGATGTATGGAAAGAAGGAATTAAATCAAATGCATACTATCTCAAACTATGCGGTTCAGGTGGAGGAGGATTTATACTTGGATTTACCAAAGATATCGATTTGGCAAAAGAAAAATTGAGTAATTACCAACTCGATGTAATTCACAGATTTTAGCCTAATTTACTTACATTCGTGTAAGTAAAGTTTCTGAATGCACAATCAATCTACTTTTAGGAAAAAAATAGTGAGACTCTTCGCTTTGCTCAGTTTGGTGCGTTGGTACAATATATTGGCCATTACAATAGGGTTGTATTTATCAGCTTGTTATTTGTTAAATCCTAATGTTTCAAAATGGTTGGTGTTAACGGATTATAAAGTGCATTTAAACATAGCAGCATTAGCCATGTTGCTTATGGCTGGTTATATAATTAATGCTTTTTACGACTTTGAAAAAGACTTGATAAACAAGCCCCGGGAAACTTTGTTTATTAGGCTTGTAAACAAACGAGAAAGTCTTAATCTTTATACGGTTTTCAATTTTATAGCTATAATTCTTAGCTTTTATGTGGGCTGGAAGGTGTTTTTCTTCAACTTTTCACTAGCTGTAATTTTATGGATGTATTCTCATAAACTCAGAAAGTTGGCGGTTGTTGGTGAACTGAGCGCTGCTACGCTAACCGTAGCACCTTTTTTTAGTTTAGGACTTTATTACTGGTCCGTAAACTATACTGTAGTACTATATGTAGGATTTATTTTTGTCAACACATTAAATCGAGAATTGATAAAAAAAATGACTTACTACAAAGGGGATCTTATTTATGATTTTTCATCTATACCGATTAAATATGGAATAAGAAAAGCTAAATTGGTGTTGGCTTTCCTTATGATTACTTCTCTGGTTCCGGTAATTTTACTTTCCCCATTTGTAAGTGACCAATACATTGCGTACTACTTTATTTTCAGTAGTTTAATGATTTTAATTTCCTTGTTTTGTCTGCAAAATGCTTCTAAAGCCAAAGACTTTGAGCGCATTAATACGCTATACAAAATAATTCTGATAACGGCAATTTTGTCTATACCGCTAGTTTAGATTAGTTCTATCCCACAACCAAGACAACATACTTGGAAACACCCCAGAATTTTTTAGTATCTTTTATAATTAGCTTTTTAACCATACCACCTTCATTTACTATTTCAAAACTCCCAGCCGGATGAGAAGTAATTAAATCGGCTTTTTTGTGGTTTATGATGATTTCTGATATTTTGGTGATATCAATTTCGGTAAAATATTTTTGGTTAAAGTCTGATTTAATCTTTTTAGATTTACCAATACCGACAAACCCACCTTCTTTGGTAATAACATTATTGTCTTGAAGTTCTTTGGACGTGCCAAGTGCGTAGTAAGCTTTATTCATTTCAGAAGTTTGCTCGTCAAGCATTTCTTGTTGTTCCGTGTAACTTTCGAAAAGTTGTGAAAACGCCGCATTTGCAGTTTCCAACTCCATTTGAAGGTTGTATATCTCACGGTCTTTAACGGCTATTTCTTCCGATAGGGAAAGGATGAGTTTGCTCAACTCGCTGTTTTCACTTGTTTTTGCTCCCAGTTCTTTTTTTAACGAATTTATCGTTGCCAGGTTTTTTAACCTCAATTCATTAATGGCCTTAATGTCTTCAACAATGTCGTTTTCTTGCAGGTTGAGTTCAGGATTATTAGTTTTCAATTGCCCCAGATGCTGTTGTTTTTTCTTAATCAGAGCAAGATTTTCTCTTACGTCATTTATATAAGATAGATAATTATTAACAGTTTCGTCTTTCTCAGCCAGTTCCCTTTTTAAAATAGAATTTTCCGCCTTCAGGTTTTCTAATTCTGAGTTGTCTGTTTTTGGTTCGGTATTATTGCAGGATATAAATACCTGACTAGCAGTAAATAAAGCTAAAAGTAACTTATTCATAATGGTTGATTTATTGCGGCAAATGTATGAATATGCTTTCAGTATTTAAACAAATAGAGTCATACATATTTTTAGTTGTTAGTAAGATTTTATTTGCATCAAAACCATATTATCTAATATGCTTTAACTTTATACACCATGAAATGGCCGATAGTTAATATACTGTTTTACTTACTTTTTGTTTTTTCGGGATGTTCCGGTCAGGAGAACAAATTGACTAACGAACCTCGACAAGTAAGTTTAAAAAAAATTGAAACGAAAAAAGAGGTGCCGCAGACAAAGGAAAACCCCGATTTCATCACCAATAAAAATGTAGTTGAAAAACTTACACAGTACGGAAAACAAAATCCCGAAACCAAGGTGTTGATTAAAACGAAATACGGAGATATAAAAGTAAGGCTTTATGAAGACACGCCTTTACACCGGGCTAATTTCATTCTCCTCACAAAAAAACAGTACTTTGAGGGTACTAAATTTTATAGGGTAATCAAAAACTTCATAATTCAGGGAGGCACGTCTGATAGGGAAGAAGACTCATTTAAATATTTAACCATAGGTAGTTATAAGATTCCGGCAGAGTATAATGATAAATATTACCACAGGCGAGGAGTTATTGCTATGGCCGTGAGCGAACCCGAACCGGGGAAAACGCAGGAGGATTTATCCAGCCCGTTTAATTTCTACATTGTTCAGAAAGGACCTATATCCGCCGAACACATGAAACAAGTAGAAGCAGCACATAATATTACCGTGCCTCCAAATAGAAAAACACTGTACGCCAAATATGGTGGGGCACCTCATTTAGACGATAAATACACGATATTTGGAGAGGTGACAGCAGGGATGTCTGTAGTTGATAAGATAGCAAAGGTTGAAACCGATTCATACGACAACCCAAAAGAAGATATTTTCATAACTATTGAAGTTTTACCTAATTAGAAAGACAAGACAATGAAAGATGAAGACGTAAAAAAACTCCTTAACGAGAATAAAAAAGTAATTATTCCCGGTTTGGGAATGCTCATGTTGAGCGAGTATTCGGGGAAGCATACCATCATGTTTAACCCATATCTACAAATTAATGATGGTATATTGTCTAAGTATTTGATAGATGAATACAAGATTAGTCAGGAAGAGGCTTTGACCCACATAGAAGATTATGTTGCTGAAATTAAAACAAAAACGAATAATGGTTCGGTAACCATAGAGGGGATAGGAGAGCTAAGTTCAAAAGGTGATGGAGCGATGAGTTTTGTTCAACATGAAGATAAAGCCGACCCAAGTAAAAGCCTCACAAATGATGATATCACGGAAAAAACAGAAGGGTTATTCGCACTAGAAAAAATTAAGGAGGTTGAGATAAAAACAGAAGAACAAGAAACGTATTCAGCCAAATCGAAAGACGAAATTATAGTAGGGCAAAAAAAAGAATCGATATCACTAAAATTTGAAATACATCAGCCTACCGAAACCAAAAGCGAGGAAAAAGAAACGAAACATATTGGTCAACAAACAGATAAAATAGAAGATAATGAACAGGAAAAAGCCGACATAGAAGCGCTAAAAAAAGGAACCCAAAAATTAGCCAAAGAGCCTAAAATAAGAAATAAAAAACGACTGATTTTAGTCATCTTTTTACTAGTTGTACTAGGAGGAGGAGCTACATTGGTTTACCTTAACCTTGAAGATGTAAAGCAATGGATTTCTGAAATGACGGGAGCCGCAACTGATGACCCCGAAAATGAGCTAAATGTAGCCGAACATCAACAAATAGCCAATACAGAAGAAGACAGTAATGCACCCGAAGAAGAGTATATAGTGGAAGAACAAGAAAAAAACGAACCACCAACCGAAGAAGATGCGAAACAAGAAGAACAAAAAGTTGCTAAATCTTCAGGAGCAACAGGCCAATACCATGTAATTGCGGGCAGTTTCTCGATAGAAGAAAATGCGATAAATCTGGTTGTGCAACTTACTCAAAAAGGATACAATGCTCAACTATTAGGAAAATTTGGAGGCTTATATCAGGTAAGTGCGGGAGCTTCAGCCGATAAGCAGTCCGCAAATGATATTGCCAGAAAACTCAAAGACTCAGAAAGTATGGATTCGTGGGTCAGGCTTTGGTAGTATGCATTTGGCATTTGACACATTAAACACTAAATTTGGAGTAATCTGTAGTAAGAAACAAATATTTTAAAAACATGAAGAAGATAATTTTAACCATAGCAGCATTTTTAACATTTGCTACCGCTACTACACTAGCTAATCCTATAGTGGTTGACGACAGTATGCTAATGATTAGTGAAACCAGTGTGTCATTCAAAGTAAAAGTAACTAAAGAAGATGGTACTCCATTGGCAGGCGCTATGATAAAAGTGTATGAAACAGACAAATTGATAGCATCGGGCTACACCTCTAAAAACGGAGTAGGAGAAGTAGACGTAGCCTCCTACAGTCTAGAGCCTGCAAAAATAGAAATTAGTCTATCCGGTTACCAAACCGAAAATATTACCGGAGTTATACTTAAAGAAGGAAAAACGTATGATGTTAGACTAAAATTTGGCGGTGCAGTTGAAGGAACAAAAGCAGATGCCATTAGAGAGAAAGCCGATAAGCAGGTAGATAAAACCGAAAACAAAATAGGAAAGATAGAAAACAAAGCCGAAAAATATGCCACCGAAGCAGAAAAGAAAGAAGCCGAGGCCCAGAAGCTAAAAGAACAAACCGAAAAAACTCAGAAGACGACAGAAGAACTCGAAAAAGAAAGAATAGCCAGAGAAGAAGCCGCCAAAAAGCATAGCGAACAAGCAGAAGCTGCCAGAAAAGAAGCCGAAGAAAAGAAAAAACAAGCCGCACAAACTCAATCAGAAATTGAAAAACAACGGACCGAAAAAGAAAAAGAGGCTGAAATGGAAAAACAGAAAAGAGAGGCAGAATCGAAGCAGCGTGAAGAAAACTTAAAAAAACAAGAAGAAGAATTAGCTAAAGCCAGAGAGGCAAAAGCCAAAGAAGAGGCAGAAAAGAATAAGAAAGAAGCCGAAAAGGCTGCGGCCAAACAAGCTAAAAAAGAAACATCTTCTTCCGGCAAGGAATTGAGTCAAAAAGAGAAAGAAGCTAAGGAGAAAGAGGCCAAGCAAAAAGCAGAACTTGAAAAAGCAAAAAAGAAAGAAGCCGAGCAGAAAAAAGACCAGAAGAAAGCGGAGGCAGAAAAAAAAGAAGCCGCTAAGAATAAAAAAGAAGCAGAGAAGAAGGAAAAAGAAGCAAAAGCGCAAGCCAAAAAAGCCGAAACCGAAAAGAAAGAAGCAGACAAAAAAGCAGCAGCAGCAGCAAAAGCCCAGAAAGAACAAGAGGCCTATGAGAAATCGCTGGCATCCCTAAATAAAGAGCAGGCGAAAATTGATGCTGACAGAAAAAAATTAAATGATGAACAAGATAAAATTCAGAAAAGCATTAGTAAGGGAAAGAAAATCGAAAAACAGCAGGAAGCATTAGAGAAAGTAAAATTACAACACGCTAAGTTAGACGAAAAACAAGCTAAGCTGGATGCAAAAAAAGCTAAGCTTATGAAAAAGTACAAGAAGAAGTAACCGCGGTTTTCAATCGGCGGTGTGAAAAAGGATGCTTAAAGTAAAGCATCTTTTTTTTTTGAGAATATTTTCCACCACACAGGAAAATTACTTCCTGTGCTAGATGCGTCCGGTTTTGCCAAAGAAGTATATGTGCTCCTTTGGCAAACAAAAACGAAATGCCACGCGTGGAGAAAGTAATTTTAGATTAGCTTTACCCGGGGAGGGGTAAAGTATTAATAAGATATAAACTCAGCCGCAGAAAAATGAAAATTGGATTCAATTTCTGCGTTTTCGTCGCTATCAGAACCATGAACGGCATTTTTCGCTTTCGATTCAGCGTACTTTTTTCTAATAGTTCCTTCAGCAGCATCAGCGGGATCAGTAGATCCAATTAAAACCCTGAAATCGGCAACAGCATTTTCTTTTTCCAAAACAGCAGCTACAATTGGGCCTGATGTCATGTAATCTACCAATTCGCCAAAAAAAGACCTTTCTCTGTGCACACCATAAAAATCTTCAGCCTGAATTTTAGAGAGTTTAGTAAATTTCATTGCTACAATTTTAAAGCCCGCATCTGTAATCATTTGAAGAATGTTTCCAATGTTTTTGCTTTCTACGCCGTCAGGCTTAATCATCGTAAAAGTTCTGTTAGTTGCCATATATATATTGTTTGGGGCGCAAATTTACAATTCTACCGTAAAAATTAAGTATAAAGTATGATACATCTTTAAATATTTATATTTTTGTTCAAACGTATTATAACTCAAAACTTAATTATGAGAAGATTTCCACTAAGCATGAGCGCCATTTTAATGGCTGGTTCAATTGCTTTTATAGCCACTTCTTGTGGCAACAAAGAACTCGATGACATTATTCCCGACACTGTAGCCGACACGACCGACGATGGGCCTATATTTCAGACTGGTGTTCCCACTCCCAATGAATTTTTCCTTGTTATTAAGGGTTTAAAAGTAAGCTCCGCTTCTGTGGAATTGGCTAATTTGTCAAAAGCTTCAACGCTTGAAGGAGCTAAAGCTCAGGCATTAAATTTTGGTATTTTTAGCGCAGACTTGGCTTATATATCAACCTTTGATTTAAACAACAAAGCGCTAGATTACTTTAAAGCGGTTAAGCAAATAGGCGATAAACTAAATATAACCGGAGCTTTCGACGAAACTGTTTTCCAAAAAGTGCAGGATAATCTTAACAATGGCGACTCATTGATGATGCTAAGCAACGATACTTATTTTGAGGCCTACAATTACCTTATTGAAAATGAAAGAGGAAATGTGTTGGCTATGATTGTTGCCGGTGGATGGTTAGAAAGTTTACACATTGTAACATCGCTTGTAGGCGATTATAGGAACAATGATGAAACCATCCAAAGAATAGCCGATCAGAAATTAACACTAGAAAATATTTTTGAATTTATGTCTACTTACAGCGATGACCCCGACGTAACGTCTACAATGGAAGATTTGGCCGACATCGACATTCTTTTTTCAGAATTGGACGTTGTGGAACTGGAAAGCGCAGAGACCACCGTTGAAAATGGAAAACACGTGCTTTCAGGAGGTAGTAAATTCGTGATGAGTAAAGAGAAGTATGACCAGTTAAGAAAATTGGTATCAGAATTGCGTAACAAATACCTAAGTGCTACACTTTAATTATATTGATGATGAAAGGATTAATTTTAACAACTGTGACTTCGGTTTTGATAACCGGAGCAACCATCGCCCAGAATTGCTCAGGTATTGTTAATTACTGCCCAAAGCAAAAAAAGTCAGGACACGTTTATAATGGACAGTCTAAAAGTGGTGCTTTCGCACAAGGCGACACAGCTGAAGTAACCATTGTAGTATATAAGGATATGGAATACAGAGTTTCTTTCTGTTCTCCAACCCACCCAGACCTTAATGGTAAAATCGAATTCAAAATAGTTGAAGAAGTTTCTAAGCCAACATGGAAAGAAGAAAAGGTTTACGAAACGGTTGAGAAATTCGACAAAGATGGAAACCCAATAGGTGAGGAAAAAGTTGAAAAAGTCACCAGAAAACGTGTTTTCAATAAAACAGACGTTGTACGTTTCGATAACAAAAAAAATGAACTTACACAAGAGTGGAACTTCATCTCTGATCAAACACGTAAATTGAAAATTAAGGTTTACATACCAAACATTGAAGGAGGGGGGAACTCTCTGCAAGAACAAACTTATGCTTGTGTAGGCCTTTTGATTGAACATATGCCAGGGCCAAAAACAGGCTTTAAATAGTCAATAATAACTTTCGTATATTTAGCTCCTCGCCTAAAACGAGGAGCTTTTTTTTTAAACAAACTATGGTTTTTACTCAGGAAAAAATAAAAAAATTAGATACTCTCCTTCGCGGAAAAGGATTAATTATCGGGCATCAATCTCCCGATGGCGATTCCATTGGCTCGTGCGTTGGACTTAGCTTATATTTAAAGTCGATAGGAGTGGATAGTAAAGTGGTTGCTCCGGATCCATTTCCTGATTTCCTAAATTGGATGCAGGGAACAACTGATATTTTAATTTTTTCGAGGCAGCCCGAATTGGTAAAAGAGACAGTAAATTCCTGTGATTTTATTTTCACTCTGGATTTTAATGATTTATCCCGCTTGGGCGATTTGGGTGTTTCTATTGAAGCTTGTGGCAAACCTATCATTATGATAGATCACCATCAATCGCCAAAGGATTATGCTGCACTAATGTTTAGTGATGTCAATTGCGGTAGCACCTCAGAATTGATATGCCGGCTAATCGACAAAAGAGGAGATAACCACCGGCTTACGGAATCAATAGCAGAAGCTTTGTATTGTGGAATGATGACCGATACAGGGTCATTTAGATTTTCATCAGTTTCATCAGAAACCCACCGTTGCGTGGCAAGATTGATAGACAGTGGTTTAAAACCTTACAAAGTACATGAAAACGTTTTCGACAACCAGTCGTATGATAAACTTAGGTTGTTAGGATTTGCCCTTTCACAAAAAATGGTGGTAAGACCTGATTTATCGATGGCCTATGTAACTCTTTCGAGTGAAGAGGCAAAACAATTTGATTGCAAAAAAGGGGATACAGAAGGACTGGTAAATTATGCACTATCCATTAAAGGAGTGAGAGTAGGCGCTTTTTTCAGAGAAGATGAAGGAAAAATCAAGATTTCATTTCGCTCGAAGGGCAAGATAAGGGTTAACGAGTTGGCCGATAAATATTTTAACGGCGGAGGACACATTAATGCCGCTGGAGGGCGATTTGACGACACGATTGAAAATGCTGTAAATTTGTTTATTGAAAAATTACCTGAGTATTTAAATGAATAATGTTTTTGTAATATCGGCTGCCATAGTGATAGCTTTAGCCTCTTGCAGAACAAAAGGAGGTAAAATGGTATTACCCGAAGATGATATATATATTCCAACAAAAGAAGAAACAGCAAATTATTGGAAAGAATTCTCTAGAGAGGAGTCTATAAGAATCGATATGTTTGTTGATCGACATAAATGGAATGTAGCGGAATCGGGTACGGGGCTTAGGTATCTAATATTTGAACAGGGAGAAGGAGAAATAGCTAGACCGGGAATGATTGCCACGGTAGATTTTGAAATAAGATTACTAGATGCGGATACAACACTTTGCTATGTGAGCGAAGAGCCGGTTAAGTTTCTGATAGAACAGGATAATGTGGAATCGGGACTTCATGAGGGTATTACTTACATGAGAGTGGGCGATAGAGCGATGCTAATCTTACCTCATTACCTAGCTCATGGATTGGTCGGAGATGAAGAGAATATCCCGCCTATGAGCACCATTATTTATAATATCAAATTGTTAGCCGTTGAGAATCGGAACAATCATACTAATTAATTTTTTTTGGTTATCAGCGACTAATGCTCAAACCAAAAAAATATTAGACCTGTCTGATAGCGATGTTAAGCTGAAAGACAAAGACCTTATATTATCTAACCTTATTGTTAAAGCTCCTAACGACTCTATTTTGTTTTCATCAGAATATGGAACAAAAAAGTACGACATAATTAAGTATAAATCGAATTCAAGTTGGGATTTTTATAGTCAAATTTCATCAATAAGAGAGGGTGATAGCATTGAACTTAAATTGAATGCTACCTCATTTTACCAGAATATGTTTGGAGCAGATTTACCTTTGTTTCTTAATTATGATGATTCTGTTCTGGTGAATATGAGAATTCTTAAGATATACCCTGTCGATTACAGAGAATTTGCACTGAATAAATTAACAGATGAAATGGAGATGGAAGAGTTGCGTCAGTTCTCTCTTTTTGTTAAAGAAGAAGATGATTATAAACCTGTTGCGGGAGGGGTTTTTGTAAAGACAATCAGTAAGGGAGATTATCAGCTCTCTTTTGGTAAGTTGTTCGAAATGAGATATGGTGTGTATTTTCTGGATGGTACACTGGTGTTTGAGAATCACACAAAAGAATCTGCAGATACTTATGTTTATGGGCAAAAAGGTATGTTTATTCGAGGATTGGAAAATGCCCTAAAGAATTGCTCGTATGACGATGAGCTAGAGGTGCTTATTCATTCTTCCGAAGCATTTGGAGAAACAGGGTCTTTAAATGGCGCAGTACCGCCTTACACATCTTTGATTTTTAAGTTAAAGATTTTGTCGGCAAATTAGCCAATTACAAATACACAGGGTTTTTTATTCAGGCTTATTTTGGTCTTCTTCCATTCACCAACACTTAGGGAATTTATGTACTCGTCAGTCAGGGTTAAGTTGCAAGCTATAGATAATTGGGTGGATGATTTAAGGGTTTTTAAAAGTTCTTCCAGTAATACCATGTTTCTGTATGGTGTTTCCATGAAAAGTTGTGTTTGTCCTGTGTGGGCTCTTCTTTCTAGTTCGAGTATTGTTTTTTTTCTTTCTGTTTTGTCAATTGGCAAATACCCGTTAAAAGCGAAGTTTTGTCCATTTATTCCCGAACTTATTAAAGCAAGCAAAATAGAGCTTGGACCGACTAATGGTTCTACTCTTATACCCAGATTATGAGCAGCAATCACGGCAAGTGCGCCCGGATCTGCAATGCAAGGGCAGCCGGCATCAGAAAGGAGTCCGATGTTTTCGCCTTTAAGTGCAGGAAATAGCAATTCCTTTATCTGCTCAGGATGAGTGTGTTTATTTAGTGTTTGTAGTGTTAGGTCTTGCAAAACTGAGTTTAGCTCCATTTTTTTTAAAAAACGGCGGGCCACCTTCTCATTTTCAACAATAAAGTATTTTAGCTCTTTAATTTTTTTAAATACATTTTCGCCGAGAAAATCTTTAGGCTCTGTTTCATCTCCCAGTAGGTTAGGTATTAAAATTAAGTTTCCGGACTTCATATAGTTTCTATGTCTGTAAGTATTTTTTCGGCAACCAGATTTAACATTTGAAAAACTTCATCAAATCCCGAATCGCCACCGTAGTATGGGTCAGGCACCGGAATGTTTTGCCCTGGGTATATTTCGTTCATGATTAATTTTATTTTTTGTTTTTCTTCATCATTTTTTGTCTTTTTCAGCAATTCATTAATGTTGTTCTCGTCCATAGCATAAATCAGGTCGAATTCTTGAAAATCCTCTTTTTTGAAAAGGCGGGATCTTTGATAGGTAATGTCGATTCCGTTTTTTTCTGCAACAGCAATGGATCTTTTGTCGGGCTTTTGACCAACATGCCAAAAACCTGTTCCAGCCGAATCAACAAACAGGTCTATACCTTTTTCGTTAGCGCGATGCTTCAAAATTCCCTCAGCCAGTGGTGATCGGCATATATTTCCCAAACAGACCATCAAAATTCTCATACAGCCAACAGTGCTAAAGCAAAAGAACCATATTTAACTTCAAATATGGTTCTCTTTGTATTTTATAAAATGGTTATTGGATACTTAATTTTTTTTCAAGATCGTGAAGATAGCCTCTGAACTGTTTGTCGGTTTCAGATAAGTTGTTTACTGTTCTGCACGCATGAAGTACGGTAGCATGATCTTTACCCCCGCAATGAGCGCCTATGTTGGCTAAAGATGATTTGGTCATTTTTTTAGCGAAGAACATTGTAATTTGGCGTGCCTGAACGACCTCGCGTTTTCTTGTTTTAGATTTTAATATCTCGATAGGTAAATCGAAGTAATCAGAAACCACTTTTTGTATGTATTCTATGGAGACTTCGCGAGCAGTATTCTTCACAAACTTATCAATCATCTGTTTAGCTAAATCAAGCGTGATGGCCTTTTTGTTTAGAGAAGATTGAGCAATTAATGATATAAGAGCACCTTCAAGTTCTCTGATATTGGATGTGATGCTGTAAGCTAAATATTCTACTACTTCTTTAGGAAGCTCTATGCCATCGGCATACATTTTCTTTTCTAAAATTGCAATTCGGGTTTCAAGTCCCGGAGCTTGAAGGTCGGCACTTAACCCCCACTTGAATCGGGAGAGTAGACGTTGTTCCATACCTTGCATTTCAACAGGAGGCTTATCACTGGTTAAAACCAATTGTTTTCCCGATTGGTGAAGATGGTTAAATATATGAAAGAAAACATCTTGAGTTTTTTCTTTACCGGCAAAAAACTGGACATCATCTATTATTAATACATCTATCATCTGATAGAAGTGAATAAAATCGTTTGTGTTATTGTTTTTAACTGCATCAATGAACTGATGAGTGAATTTTTCGGAGGAAACATAAAGAACAGTTTTGTTAGGAAACTTATTTTTAACCGCAATTCCAATGGCATGAGCCAAATGGGTTTTTCCTAAACCAACACCACCGTAAATTAGCAATGGGTTGAAAGCTGTTCCTCCAGGTTTATTAGATACGGCAAACCCTGCTGAACGAGCCAACCGATTACAATCGCCCTCTACGAAGTTTTCAAATGAATAGTTTGGATTCAGGTTAGAGTCTACATTCACTTTTCTAAGCCCGGGAATGATAAAAGGATTCTTAATAGGATTAGAACTTATATCAAGCGGCATGGTAACAGTAGGGTTCTTAAGAGCTCTCTTGTTGCTTGTAGGAATCTTTACAGTGTAAGGAGTGGAGTTGCCCGAATTGTTCTCCATGACGATGCTATATTCCAGCTTGGCATCTGGACCAATCTCTTTTCTGATTACTTTTTTAAGTAGAGTAACGTAGTGCTCTTCCAACCATTCATAGAAAAACTGCGAAGGAACCTGTATTGTCAACACATTATCAGCAAATTTCACCGGTTTTATTGGTTCAAACCAAGTCTTGTAGCTTTGTAAAGTCACGTTATCCTTAATAACGGCAAGACAGTTAGTCCAAATTTGCTCTAGGTCTTTCTTCATAATGTAACTAAATAAAACAATGGTTAGCCAAATAAATATCTTAAATTCCTTACGATAAATCTAATGCTTATCATCGGGGAGAGCAAATATTTACATAAAAAAGTTAAAAAAAAAGTATCGAACAGGTTGTTTTTTTAAAAAGATTTACTTGTCTCTATAATCGGTGGATTTCACGTTTTAAGTAAACATTTTCTGAGGTGTCGGTATTTTTAGGCATGGCTTGCTTGGCAAATATAACATCTATTTTCCCTATTCTAAGCCCTGCCCAGCCGGCTTGTGAAATGAGTACTTGTTGCCCCATTTTATTCGGTACGTAGATTGGCGAGTCTAAAAAAGTATGTGTGTGCCCTCCAATAATAATATCTGTGTATACACTTTCAGCAGCTAAAATTCTATCGGAAAGCTTTTTGGTTTTATATTCAAATCCCAAATGAGAAATACAGATGACTAAGTTGCATTTCTCTTCTTTTTTTAGCATTTTGGCCGTGTTGTTTAGTATTTCTACAGGAGGTAAATATTGGGTTTCTTCATAGAGATTTTTAGTAACCAGACCGGCTAATTCTATTCCTATGCCGATTATTCCAATTTTAAGCGGGCCTTTATTTATGATGTGATAGGGTTTTGTTTTTCCCTTTAGTATAGTGTTTTCGAAACTGTAATTGCTACATACAAAAGGGAAGTTTGCATGAGGAAGCATCTTCTCGAAACCCATTAATCCATTGTCAAAGTCATGATTGCCCATGGTTGCCGCATCGTAGCTAACACTTGACATGAGTTTGAGCTCTAGCTCGCCACCGTAGAAATTGAAATAGGGCGTTCCCTGAAAAATATCGCCTGCGTCAAGAAGAATAACATGTTCATTTTCTACACGAACTTTAGAAATAAAGTCATCCCGTTTTAAAAAACCGCCTTCTCTCGGGTGCTTTGGGTCGTTTTCTTTCCAAGGGTCGATGTGGCTGTGCCAATCGTTGGTATGCAGTATAGTTAATTTTAGCAGGTCGTTTTTGACGAGTTGTTCGGCTACCCATTCATAGTTGCCCATTCCTGCTATACAGCCAATACCTGTCAGGCTTTTTATGAATTCTCTTCTATTCCACATATCGTATTCGGTTGTCTGTGCTTCCGCTAATTTTATTTCCGAGCCTAAATTCCCTTTCTATGTGATAAATTATGGCATCTCTAAGTTTTACATTTGTGTATAGCAAGCTAATTGGAACCGAAAAAAAGTGCATGTTGTCGCCGCCGTTTGCTAAATAGTCGCTAGTTAAGACTCTGTATGTGCCGTTGGTATCAATGGGAGAATTGTTTACCAGAATATTGTTTGCTGATTGGCATACAGTAATCTCTATGCCTGAAAAAGGAATACAGCCTTTCTCGTTTTCGGTACTTTTACATTTTAAAGCTATTGCTTCAATAGCATTCCTGAAATTTGTCCCGTCAAGCTCTATGATGACTAGTTGATTTTCGAAAGGCATAATTTCGAAAATTTTACGTACCGTAATTTCGCCTTTGGGTAAATGAGTTCTTAGTCCGCCATTATTTAAAATAACGGCATTTAAGTAGTCATCAGCTAGTTTTAGAGAGTCAATAATTAGTTTTAGGCACAGATCTGCGACAAAGTTACCTAGCTTGCCTTGCGGAGAGCCAATAGTCATGGTTTCTGTACATTCATTAATTACAACATCCATTTTTTTATTCAATTCCGCTTTGTACGGAGCTATAATGGTTTCGATTTCTTGGCGTTCCGAGGCATTGTTTTTAATGATGTATACCGAGCCAGTTTTATCTATTACGCTATAGTTCGTTGGCTTACAGCAAATAAAAAAAATTGCGAAAAGTGTTATGTAAAATACTATCTTCAATGCCTGAAATGGAGTACAATTTTACGTATTTCAGTTTACTAAAAGGTTAACATAGGATGTATATTTCAGAATCTAAAGTTAGAGTAAGGTATGGCGAGACCGATCAAATGGGGTATTGCTATTATGGTAATTATGCTCAGTTTTTCGAGATAGGAAGAGTTGAAGCTTTGAGGAATTTGGGCGTTAGCTATAAAAGCCTTGAGGATAAAGGGATAATGTTACCTGTGTTAGATTTTAAAATAAAGTACCTAAAGCCGGCTTTTTATGACGATGAACTTACTGTCAGAACAATGATAAGCCAATTACCTACGGCAAAATTTCATTTTGAATACGAAACCTATAATCAATCGGGTGAAAAGATAAATTTTGGCGAAACTACGCTTGTTTTTATAAGCAAGCAAACCATGAAGCCCACATTGCCTCCGCAAGAGGTGATAGAAAAATTAACCCCCTATTTAAACCATAAATAATAAAATAAAGATGAGAACAGAGTCGTTAATATTGGCTGATGTAATGGACAAAACCCGACAGGTGTCCTTGTTTTATTTTTCTCAACTACAAGGCAAAGATTTGCATAAAATATTCGATTCGGAAGGAATAAAGCTAAATAATGCCTTCTGGATAATAGCTCATCTGGCAGTGACTGAGAATTTTTTACTCCTCAGGTCTACCGGAGGGGAAATAATAAAATTTGGATGGGCAAAGCAATTTGGTATAGGTTCTACAGTTCCCGAAAAAGCAGATTGCCCTCCGTTAAAGGAGGTGCTGGAAACTTCTCAGTTAGTGCATCAGCGCTCTATAGACCATATAAGAAGTTTGACGGATGAAGATTTAAACAAGCCAACCTCAACAGGCGTTAATTTTGGTGGGGAAGACACTGTTCGGTCTATCATTATACACGCTATACGCCATGAAGGTATTCATAGTGGGCATTTAAGTTGGTTGTGTAAGCTTCATGGAGTTAAGACAATTTGAGAAAAATACTTGTAATAGGATTTTTGTTTGCTTCTTTTTCTACTTATGCAAAAGGAGCGGACTCGCTTTGGCAGATGTGGAACAACAAGTCGCTTAACGATAGGGATAGAATGTGGGCACTTGATGAATTAGCTTGGAATTTAATTTTTTCTGAGCCCGACTCTGCTCGAAAACTTTCTTTCAAGGTGCTTGATTATGCCACCCAGATTGGAAATGAGAAATGGAGAGCCATTTCGTACAACACCATTGGGGTTAGTTATTTTAACGAGAATAATTACACAAAATCTATTGAGTATCATCAAAGAGGACTCTCCATTAGAGAACAATTAAAAGACTCTAGTGGAATAGCTGCCGTATTGGGAAACATTGGCAATATTTATTATGACATGAAAGACCACGATATGGCGTTGAAGTTTCAGCTTAAGAGCCTTGATATAGATAAAGCCTTGAATAATATAGCAGGAGTAGCCAGTTCATACAACAACATAGGCAATATATACAAGAAGCTTGGCAATCATGAAAAAGCGCTTGATTTTTACAAAAGAAGTCTGGTTATAAAAAAAGAGATAAACGACCTACAAGGAATAGCTAATTCGTTTAATAATATTGGTGATATGTACGAAATCATGGGTGATTACAGAACTGCTTTAACCTATTATGAAGAGAGTTGTGAGATTGAAAAAAAATTAAACAATAAACAAGGGCAATTAACTTCATTGATAAGTATTTCTGGAATTTTTCACCGATTCAATCAGTTAGAAAAAGCAAACAAACTGTTGGATGAAGCCTATAAAATTGCACAGGATATGAACCACATAATAGGAGTTATGCAGGTTTATGAAAATAAATACAAGATATACAAATCGCTTAATCCGAAAAACAAAGCACTTAATTTTTATGAGAAGTACATTTTTCTCAGAGACAGCCTTAACAGCGAAGATAACAAGATTGAAATATCCCGCTTGCAAATAGCATACGATTACGAAAAACGCAAAATGGAAGATAGTATAAAAACAGCTCAAAAAGAAAAAATATATGATGCAGAAATAACGGCGCAAAATGCTCAGTTGGACAAGCAGCAGACTCAACTTTATGCCGCAATAGGAGGCTTGTTTCTTATAGTTGTTTTCTCTCTGTTTATTGTAAATCGGGTAAGAATTATTTCTGTGCAAAAAAAATTAATAGAAGATCAAAAACAACTTGTAGAAACGAAGAACAGGGAGATAACGGATTCAATAAACTACGCCAAACGTATACAAGATGCTATTTTGCCCTCATTTAGGCTGTTGTCAGGCAAGTTTAAAGACAGTTTTATTCTGTATAATCCAAAGGATGTAGTAAGCGGTGATTTTTACTGGATGGAAGAATTTGAAGATAAAGTTTATTTGGCCGCGGCAGATTGCACCGGGCATGGTGTGCCGGGGGCAATGATAAGCGTGGTGTGCAGTAATGCCCTGTCTAAAACTTTATTAGAAGAGGGAATTACAGACCCCTCTAAAATACTGGACAGAACGCGAGAACTGGTAACAGAAAGATTTGCCAAAAGCGGTGAAGACGTTAAAGACGGAATGGATATTTCGCTGGCAGCTTTGAAGCCGGTTAACATAGTGCGACCGAGAAAAGATAGCGAGAAACAGAGAGAAGAGAATAACAGCGGAGACAATAAAACTCCGTATCATTCACCACTCTCTACATTCACGTTGAAATGGGCGGGAGCTAATAACCCACTTTGGATTATTGCTGATGAAAATAGAGCAGACCTGACAGGTTTCAAAAACCTATCAGACCTTAAAGAGACCAACGGTAAAGCCCTGTATGAGATCAAACCCGATAAACAGTCCATAAGTAGGGCAGATGATCCGCTCCCGTTTACTCCCCATGAGATTGAATTGCAAAAGGGAGATATCATATATCTATTTACCGATGGTTATCAAGACCAGTTTGGCGGTAAATTTGGTAAAAAATTTAAGGCATCACAGTTAAAACAACTACTCTTGTCTGTCCAGGATAAACCAATGAATGAACAACATAAAGTTCTTTTCAAAATTTTTGAAAACTGGAAAGGAGAATTAGAACAAATAGATGATGTGTGTATTATTGGTTTGAGGGTTTGATTTTGTTACGTTGAAGCTATTGCGAAGTCAACGAATAATTGATGTCATTGTCTCTTCTGTGACACATCGTTTTTTGAACGAAACAAGGCTTATTTTACTCAAATATTTTACATTCGTTAATGGGAAATTTAAATAAAAGAGATGAAAAAAATAGTAGTATTGGGTTCGGGAGAATTAGGGAAAGAGTTTGTTATAGCAGCCAAACGACTGGGGCAATATGTGGTAGCTGTTGATTCCTACGACAATGCTCCTGCCATGCAGGTGTCTGACGAGAGGGCAGTTATTAATATGCTTGATAAGCAGCAATTGGAGGATTTAGTAAATAAGCATAATCCTGACATTATTGTACCCGAAATTGAAGCTATTAGAACAGAATGTTTTTATGAGTTTGAAAAGCAAGGAATACAGATTGTCCCTTCTGCCAGAGCGGCTAACTATACAATGAACAGAAAAGCCATCCGAGATTTGGCATCGCTGGAACTTGGTTTAAAAACGGCCTATTACACCTATGCAACTTCTGAAGAGGAGCTTTTAAGAGCCTCTGAAATAATAGGCTTCCCTTGTGTTGTTAAGCCGCTTATGTCTTCATCAGGTAAAGGGCAGTCTGTGATGAGATCGGAACAAGATATAGCCAACTCATGGAAGTATGCTGTTGAAGGTTCCAGAGGAGATTTGGTTGAAGTTATTGTTGAGCAGTTTATAGAATTTGATTTTGAGATAACACTACTTACTGTTACTCAGAAAAATGGAGAAACTCTTTTTTGTGCCCCCATAGGTCATGTGCAGGAGCGTGGCGATTATCAGCAAAGCTGGCAGCCCATGCCTATGAAGTCTGAACACATTAAAGATGCTCAGGAAATGGCTGCAAAAGTAACTTCGGCTCTTACCGGTTCGGGAATATGGGGCGTTGAGTTTTTTGTTTCCCAAAAGGATGGAGTGTATTTCTCTGAGCTTTCTCCACGACCTCATGACACCGGTATGGTTACACTTGCTAATACCCAAAATTTGAATGAGTTTGAGCTGCATGCCCGAGCAGTACTCGATTTGCCTATACCTCAAATTAGTTTGGAAAAAGCAGGCGTAAGCGCAGTTATTTTAGCACACAAAGAGGGAGGGGAGCCTGTTTTTAAGGGAGTAGAAAAGGTATTGGCTGAAAAAAACACCGATGTGAAATTATTTGGCAAACCAACGGCTCGCCCATACAGGCGAATGGGAGTGGTGCTTCTTAATGGTGATATTCATGCTGATATTCAAGAGTTAATGCAGCGCGCTAGGGAATTAGCTTCTGAAATAATTGTCGATTAAAATCAGCGTTGAAATTTTTTTTAATCCAACTTTATTTCATAACATTGCCCTGTCTAAACAAATTAAAAAAACAAAAATGAAAAAAGGTATTTTAGTTCTTAGTGTTGCCGTTTTTGGCTTCTCTATGGTTTCTTGCAAGAAAGACTTTACATGTGAGTGTACAGAATCTGGTACAACTTATTCTTACACCATGAAAGAAAGTAAGAAAGCTGCTGCTTATGCTGCTTGCGAAGGTAAAGGAATTGGTTCTGTTGAAGTAGGAGGTCAAACCGTTCCTCAAAACAACAATTGCAAGATTAAGTAATTTAATATTGTAGTAATTAAAGCGACTTTCGGGTCGCTTTTTTTATGCGTTTACTATTTTTAATAACGGTTGTATTGCTGAGTTACAGCACCATGGAGAACTCCGGTTATAAGGTTTTTTCCAGAGTGGAGCATTTTGGGATATCTTGGCTTTTTGCTCACGGGTTAGGATATATAATACCACTTTTAGTTTTAGTGGGTGGGCTGCTTGTGTTTTACAAAAAACGCTGTAACAAATTGGGCTTTTTGCTTGCCTTATTTTTTTTGTTATTGGAAAGAATACTTTTTTTAACTTCCGCCGCAAGCCTCACTAATTTTCAGACAGCCAATCCGTCTTTGTTTATGCTTGGTACTGCTTTGGGTGAGTTTGCTTTTTGGTTTTTAATTGTTTTCACCGCTTATTTCGCCCTTAAAAGAGATAAACCATTAAAAAATAACCTGATTAAGGTTTTGGTGGTTAGTTTGATTCCGATTTTATATACACTGCTTGTTGTTTTGTTCAACCCTATTTATGTTGACGATTTTCAGAACAACGGATACAAACTTACCGATGAAGAAAAAGAACGTCTTTTACCTCTTTTTGAAAGTCAGATAGATATTGACAAAAACAACTTGGTGATGATTTTTAGTTCCACTTGCTATTATTGTGCCCAACATAGTCCAATTATGAAATTATCGGCTACAAGAGCATCATCGATAGAAAAGTATTATATAGTTATATTGGGCGATGAAGAAAGCCGTCAGAAATTCATTAAAAATACAGGTGTGGAATTTCACTCAATTAATATTCCCGCAGAAAATATTCTTAATCTTTCTATGGGTACATTTCCTACTTATTATCTCTTTTTGAAAGGAGAGGTTTATCTATATCAAGGAGAAGAGATGTCTTATCGTGCATTGGGTTTTGTAGAAAGTAATCTTTAAAGCTGTTTTTTAACCATAAGCTCTGCGTAGCTTTTAGCAAAATAGGTAATAATTACATCCGCTCCTGCTCTTTTCATGCTCAGTAGCATTTCGGGCATAGCTTTTTCATAGGCTAGCCATCCGTTTTTACAGGCAGCCATGAGCATGGCGTATTCGCCACTCACGTTGTAAGCCGCTATAGGGGTTTCAAATTCTGATTTTAGCAAGTGTATTACATCTAGGTAGCAAAGTGCCGGTTTCACCATCAGGAAATCAGCTCCTTCATCTATGTCTAATATCGCTTCGGTGAGAGCTTCGTGTTTATTTGCCGGATCCATTTGATACGTTTTTTTGTCGCCCTTTTTCGGAGCAGAATCCAATGCATCTCTAAACGGGCCGTAGTAGGCACTGGCATATTTGGCAGTATAAGCCATTATACTCACTTCGGCGAAACCTTTTTGGTCAAGAGCTTCTCTTATGTAGCCAATTCTGCCATCCATCATGTCGCTGGGGCCTACAATGTCTATTCCAGCCTCTGCTTGTGCTACAGCCATTTTGGCTAAAATGGGAAGGGTTTCATCGTTTACAATCTTACCACCTTTTACTAGTCCGTCGTGCCCATCGCTGCTGTATGGATCCATAGCTACATCACTCATTAGGCAAACTTCAGGAAATTGTTTTTTTATTTCGCTTATAGCCTTAAGGTAGAAATTAGATTTATTGTAACTATATGTCGCTTTTTTGTCTTTTAGCTTGTCATCTACTGCCGGAAATAAAACAAATGAACGTATTCCAATTTTCAGGCACGACTCTATCTCTTTCAGCAATAAATCTATACTCCACCGGTGTATGCCCGGCAATGATTTTATTTCCTCTTTAATTTTTTTTCCATCAACCAGGAAAAGTGGGTAAATAAGGTTGTCAGTAAAAAGATGGGATTCTCTAACCATGCTTCTTATAGCTTCTGATTTTCTGTTTCTTCTAGGACGAATATTCATAACCTGTTTTATTTATTGCATTTGGCACAAGTTCCTTTCACAATTATTTCCAGCTCTTTAATGCTGTAATTACTGGGAAGTTTGATGCCCGGCAGATTGTCTACATCAACACAAAAGGTTTTTGTGCAGGAATCACAATGAAAATGTATGTGATCGTGGTGATGGTGATCTTCTTCGCACTTATCCTGACAAAGGGCATATTTGGGATCTCCGGTAGAGGCTATTTTGTGTATAACACCTTGTTGTTCGAAAGATTTCAGGGTTCTGTACAGCGTTATTCTGTCAAACTCTCCCAATTTATCTTCAATGTCTTTTAGAGTGATTGCTGCTTCGGCATCCACAAAAACATCAGCAACCTGAACCCTGAAAGGAGTGCTACGCAGGTTGTGTTTTTTTAGCAGTTGTATAGAGTTTAATCCGCTCACCATGCAAATGTAAGTATATAAACATTTTTTAATGCAACACCATTGCATTTTTGTATATTTGCAACCTTATTGCATTTAAGTGTTAAAGTATTTACTTGTTACTATTTTTATACTGCTTGGAGTGGTGTCTCATTCACAGGATGCTTCTATTTGTGGCAAAATTTTGGACGCAAACAGCAATCAATTACTAGGATATGCTCATATTGAATTGCATGAAACCGAGCAAAAATTGATGGCAAATGAACAGGGGGCATTTTGCTTCGAGAGGTTGGCTTTGGGTAAGTCATATCACCTTCATTTTAGTTTTGTGGGCTACGAAAGCACTTCTAAAACAATTAAAGCTATACCAAACAAGGATACCGTATTAATTTACTTAAAGCCCACATCGTTTTTATTACCTCAATTTACCATAGAGAATGAGTGGACAAGAACCGATGCCGATAAAAGTAGCCTGAACGTTATAAATATTTTGCCAAAGGCAATAGAGCGAGCCAATACCAACAATTTTACCGAGGTGCTTGAAAAAATTCCCGGAATACGTTCCATGAATACCGGCGTGGGTATTGCAAAACCCGTAATCAGAGGTATGTACGGAAACCGAGTGATGGTTAATGAAAACGGAATCAGGCAAGAAGGACAACAATGGGGTTTAGACCATGGTTTAGAGATAGATGCTTTTAATGCGGGCAGGGTCGAAGTGATAAAAGGAGCGGCCTCTATGCTTTATGGGACAGGAGCTAATGCGGGAGTAATCAACATATTGCCAACGGCCGTTCCGGCGAAAAACACTTTTGCTTCAGAAGTGATAACCGGTTATCGAAGTAATAACAAAATGTGGATGGGAACAGCTATGGCTGAGGGTAATAAAAACAACAATTTTTTCAGAGCTCGATTGTCTTATAGAGATTTTGGTGACTATCGGGTGCCTGCTGATAGTTTTGTTTACAACAATTACGTATTGCCAATTTTCGACAGAAGCTTAAAAAATACTGCGGGAAAAGAGCGCTCAGCCTCATTGTCGGGAGGAGTTATGCGAGATTGGGGTGTAAGTAGACTTACGATATCTTTATTTAATCAAGAGGCAGGGTTGTTTCCCGGGGCGATAGGTATACCCCGTTTTAACGATATAAAACCCGATGGAGACAGCCGTGATGTTGCTTTGCCCCGGCAAGAGGTTACTCACCTAAAAGTATTGAGCAATACAAATATACAGGTTAAGAACGGCTGGCTTCAGGTTGATTTAGGTTGGCAATACAACAAGCGACTTGAAATGTCACCGCCCCACAGTCATGGATTTAATATTGGGTTATACGATAGCTTGGCATTGGGTTTGGGACTTAACACAGCTACTACAAATGTAAAATACCATATACAGTTAAAAGAAAACCTGAAATTGATTGCCGGAACCAGTATGCAATGGCAACAAAACAGCATAAGTGGCTTCGAGTTTTTAATACCCAATTACAATCAGTTTCAATCGGCTTTATTTACCTATCTGGAAAACAATTTTTCTGAAAAATTTACTATAAATGCTGCTTTTAGAATAGACAGGGTCGAGCAGAACCTTAATGTGTATAAGCGCATCGTATATAATTCCTCCGGACAGGTTATTCAGATTGAGGATTTTTCACCTGAATCGAGAAGAGTTTTTACCGGATTGAATGTCGGATTGGGAGTAGTTTATTTAATTAATAATCAATGGAGTTTAAAGTCTAATATGGCTCAGGTTTACCGTGTTCCTGATATTTCTGAGCTGGCCTCAAATGGAGTGCATCATGGCACTTTTAGGCACGAAATGGGTACGCTGAGTATGCAGGGAGAATTGGGATATCAGGCAGATATTGCCTTGACACTGAAAAAAGAAAAACTCTTTCTTCAGGCTACGCCATTTGTCAATTACTACCTTTCTTACATATACCTCCAGCCGCAGGCAGAGTTCTCTGCTTTGCCTGATGCCGGGCAGCTATATCGCTATGTGCAACATCCTGTGTTTTTTACCGGAGGAGAAGTATTGTCGGAAATGAGCATGAATAAACAATTTTCGGTTACTCTTACAGCAGAGTATGTTTATAATTACAATCTCGACACCTACTTACCCTTACCTTTTACTCCGCCATTCAATTCTTCCGCCACTTTGAATTGGGCTAAAGAATTGAATAACTTTAAATTAACATCTCACCTGAGCTATCGTGTGTTTTCATCAGCACATCGGGTGGACAGAAATGAACCGGTAACCGATGGTTATCAGATTACATCAATAAACTTTGGAGTAGAGAAAAAAATAAAGAAAAATATACTTGAGCTTTCAGTAGCGGTAAACAATTTGTTCGACACCTATTACATGAATCATTTAAGTAGATACAGAATTCTTAATTTACCTGAGCAAGGAAGAAATATTTCGGCTTTTTTGAAGTGGAGTTTTAACTAAATATTTGCAGATTAATTTATTTACTATATATTTGCAACATTGTTGCATATTTAAAACTAAACAAAATGAAAAAAATTACCTTAATTGTTGCCGTTGCGGCATTTGGACTTTCGGTTTCTTCTTGTAAGAAAAACTACAAATGTAGCTGTACATTTAAAGAAGAGCATGACGGGCACACACACGATGAAAGTGTTTACTACAACATTAACAAGACCAAGAAAAAGGATGCTGAAGCGTTATGTAATACCTATCATACAACCCTTTCGGCTGATGAGCATAATACTGAAGTTAAATGTGATTTGAACTAGTTCCTTGTTTTTTTAATTTGTTAGATTGGGCTGAATCATTATCGTTTTCAGCCCAATTTTATAGTTCTTAAATTTGGCACATGAAAAAAATCATTTTTTATACCCTGTTAGCTTTGGCTATATCTTCTTGCAAGAAGAAAGAAGTGGATAACGAGCAACCGGTTATCACATCAGCGAGTGGCGATGCAACAGTTCAGGTTGGGACAAAATTAAATTTAACAGCCACTATAACCGATAATAAAGAGTTGAAGCAACTCAAAATAGACATTCATGATTTATTTGACGGACATGGACACAGAAGTTTTTCGCCTTTTTCCATTGTTCAGATTTTTACTATTTCGGGGAGTAGTTACTCTTTTAACGGACAGATTGATATTCCTGTGAATGCAGCAACAGGGCCTTATCACGCTGTTTTTTATGCATTGGACGAGTCGGGCAATCAAAGCAAATTCAGAGAGCATGACTTTACCATTGTAAACCCCGGAGAACAACCGATTATCAGTATAACTTCTCCCGATTTTTCTACTTCGGTTTCTTTTTCCGTAGGCACTTCCTTTTCAGTTATAGGTAGCATAACAGACAATACCGGATTGGAAAAAATAGAAGTTCTATTTGAAAAGGCGAATAGCCCCGGCGCACCGATTTATGATGTGGATTTTAATGTTGTGGGTGTTACTTCCTGGGATTTTCAGACTGATGGAAATGTTTCTATTCAAATACCCATTGGAGCATCAACGGGTAATTACAATTTAATAGTGAAAGTGAAAGATATTGATGGAAATTACACCCTATATATAGGTAAGGTTGAGGTGATGTAATGTAATCTTCATTTTTAGTATTTTATAGCAAAAAGCCGGGTAGTTTTTACCCGACTTTTTTATTTTATGTACACCAACCTGCAAAATAATTTAGTTACATTTGAATGTGCTTAATAGATTTATACAGTTTGCTTTTTTTTTGTGTTTGCCTTTAGTTTTGCTTGGGCAAATAGATTCATTGTTAAAACTCTCGTCAAAAAATATTCACGACACATCCAAAGCCAATTATTACCTTGAAATTGCTGATTTATATTACGAAACAAACGGCTCGCTCGATTCGGTTTACAGCTATTTTGATAAAGCATATCGTTTATTTGAGAAACACAATTTATCAACTAAAAAAGCAGATGCTCTGTGTGGTCGAGCATTAGCAAATCGGGAGAAAGGACTCTATAATTCCGCTTTGCAGGATTATTTAAAAGCACTCAGAATTGCTGAGATGCAAAAAGATACCTTTCTGCTTACCCGCTCATACAATGGATTGGCTATTGTTCATGCTATACAGGGAGAAGTTAAGCAAGCGTACGAGTTCTATTCTAAAGCCAAGGAAATACACCTGATTAGAAACAATACGAAAGGATTGGCTAGCATTTACAATAACTTAGGGCTGCTTTTTTATTCTCAGAATTTATTGGATAGTGCTGTTTATTTCTATTCAGAGGCATTAAAATTTAATGAACTGAATAACAACCTTAGGGGAGTTGCTACAGTAAACGAAAATTTAGGCTTGCTTTATCTCGAACACCAAAACAATCCAGAAAAAGCACTCCATAATTTTGCCCGAAGCCTTCAAATTTGGCGCAAGATGGGTGATAATAACAGTGTATGTATTACACTTGACTACATTGCAATGGCTCTACTCGAAGCAAAACGATACAAAGCTACTATTGACACAGCCACGCTTTCACTTCAGCTGGCTGTTGATGTGGGCAACATACTACAACAGCGCAATGCTTACCTCAGGATGTATAAGGCTCACAGTGCGTTAGGCGATTATAAACAGGTTTACGAAAATTATAAAAACTATATTTTTTACCGCGATAGCTTGAGCAATAAGAGCCAAATGCAGGAGTTTACCGAATTGCGATTAACCTACGAGTTCGATAAAAAACGCTCTTTAGACTCTCTGCAACAAGAGCTGGTTAAAGCAGAGTTTCAGCAAAAAATAAAATCGCAAAAAAGTATAATCTGGACGGTTATACTGGGCTTGGTAGTTGCGTTATTTCTGATGGTATTTGCAGCAAGAGGGTATAGAATTTACAAAAAAACCAGTGGAGAGTTGGCCAAACAGAAGTTGCTGTTAGAGTACAGAAACAAAGAAATTTTGGACAGTATTAATTATGCCAAACGCATTCAGGAGGCGATTTTACCCCCAGACGAACAAGTGAAAAAAATGTTTCCTGATAGCTTTATTTTCTATAAGCCCAAGGACATCGTAAGCGGCGATTTTTACTGGATTGAAGAGAAAAATAACAAAATTTACTTTGCTTCTGTAGATTGTACTGGACACGGTGTGCCTGGCGCATTCATGAGCATTGTGGGTAGAAATGGGCTTAATGACTCATTAGCCAAGCTTATCGACCCTAATGCCGCCGAAATTTTAGATAGCCTAAACAAGTATGTAAACTATTCACTCCACCAGGCCTACGAAAACAGTAATGTGCGAGACGGCATGGATTTGGCTCTTTGTGTGTGGGATAAGGAGCAAGCCACCCTCGATTTTGCAGGCGCCAATAATGCTCTTTGGGTAGTTAAGAGTAACAGCGAAGTGTTGACAGAGATTAAAGGTGATAAACAGCCAATAGGTCGTTTTTTGGGTGATGTCACCAAGCGATTTACCAACCATAGACTTATATTGGAAAAAGGAGATAAGCTTTATCTTTTTACCGATGGATTTGCCGATCAGTTTGGTGGGGAAAAGGGTAAAAAATTTATGAATAAGAGTCTGAAAGCACTATGTTTAACCGTATCATCTATGCAGATGTCTAGACAAGTTCAGCGACTTCATGAAGTTTTTGAGCAATGGAAAGGACCTAACGAACAAATAGATGATATCTGTGTGATTGGAGTAAAAATTTAGTTTGTAAAGCTTATCAACTAATTAATAAGTGGGTAAACTAAAAGGTCATAGTGAATTTCAGGTTTAACCTGCGCGGAGTTAAGAAATTAGGAACTGCATATTGCCTTCCATTTATATCCTGTACCCAAGTGTAGTTTACTGCATTATTAATATCCAGCAGATTAAATACCTCTAAGCTTACATAGGCACTTTCTACTTTTTTCCAGAAAGAGCTCTCACGCATCTGATCTTTGTTGCGTAGTATTTCTTTTATCAATCCCAAATCTACTCGACGGTACATACCGGAACGAATAATGTCTTTGTAGCGCTCGCTTCCGGGAGGGCCATAGGGCAACCGAGAGCCAAACATGAGATTAACAGAAACCCTAAAGCTATCCCAACGCACTTTCTCAGTGTTCCACTCTGAGGGCATCTGGTCTTGAAAAAAGATAGAAAAACCCAAGCGCTGGTCAGTGGGGCGGGGAATAAAGCCCGGCTCAACCCTAACACTATCTACCGGAGTGCTGTTGGTTGTAAATCCAGGCTCAATCAAAGCACCGTCGCTATTAAAATACTGGTAAAAAAAATCATTAAAAATATCTTCTTCCGTTTTCAGGTAGGAGAGGGTTGCCCACGATTCTACTCCTTTCACAAACTCCCCATTTATCTTAAAATCGGCCCCATAGGCATAGCCCCGTGCATCGTTGTTGGCCAGGTAGCGTATGCGCACATTGTCTACCTTGTAGGGATTTATGTAGCCCAAGTGCTTGTAGTACAGTTCGCTGGTAAATTTAAATGGCCTGTCCCACATGTTGAATATATAATCGCTACCCAAGACAAAGTGAATGGAATTTTGAGCAAGCACTTCGGGGTTTAAGAAGCCATCTATACCTCTTATTTCTCGGTAAAATGGCGGTTGGTGGTAAATGCCGCTGGCAAAACGAAGCTCCAGATTTCGCCTTACCATGCTGTCTTCTACAAAGCCATACAAACGGGGCTTAAGATTAAATTGAGCTCTGGGGCCGCCTACCAATTGGTTGTTTAAATCCCAGTAATGGGCTCTTACACCTATGTTGTAGTTGAAAAAGCTGTAGCTCTCAAAAGTGGTATCTATCCCTGATGGACTGGTTACGGTGATTTGTTTTGCTCTGTTTTTTCCGCTTGAAAACTGAACATAGCCGTGCGTTCGGGTGGAATTGGTTTGGTTGCGGGTTTTTAGATTGTAGTACAAATCTAGGTATTGATAGGGTTGTGCCGAAGGGTCGGTGTAGCCAACTGAATCTGTGGGACGGGGTCTGGAATAGCCGGCACTGTCTATTAGAATCCACTCGTTCATTCTATCTGTAATACGTTCGTGTTGAAGATTTATTCCGTAATACAGCGTAGCCTTATTGTAGTCTTTCTCTCCTTTAAAAGCAGCTGAGTATATGTAGGCGTTGAGTTGATTACGGGCATGATCCAAAAATCCGCCCACTCCCCGGTTAAATTTCACATCACCAAAATCATCACTACCCAGATCGCGTTCCAGTTCGTCCAAAAAATATTGTCCCAACACGTCAAACCGTTCGCTCTCTTTGGAACGGGTAGAGGAAAGGATGAATTTATAGCGTTTATCTTTTTTATCTATTTCAGTAGTGAAGGCTCCTAGCATTGTTTCGAAACTGTTTATCTCTTGCCCGTCAAAAAATATGGTTAGGCGTAGAGCTTCGTTAATAGTTCCAAAGGAAGTTTCACGGGTTTGTGGCACGAATCGGTATTTATTGTACGAGTAGTAGCCAAAAAAGAAAAGCGTAACATCTTCGTTGTAATGGAAGCGGATAAGGGTTTGCGCATCGGCAAAAATAGGCCTGTAATCGCCCTTTACCTCTAGGCTGTTTAGCAAGTAAGAGTTTGAGCGAAATCTTATACCGGTTAGGTGTGACCACCTTAGGTTTTCGCTCACGTCTTCCAGATGAAAGTTTACCCCCATAAAACTGGCAGTGGCCGAGGTTCTGAAGGAAGTGGGATTTCGGTATTTTACATCGAGCACCGAAGATAGCTTATCACCGTAACGGGCCTCAAATCCTCCACTAGAAAAACTTATCTCGTCCACTAAGTCGGAGTTGATAAAACTAAGACCTTCCTGTTGACCGGATCGAACCAAAAAAGGACGGTACACCTCAATATCGTTAACATAAATCAGATTTTCATCAAAGTTTCCGCCTCTTACGTTATAGGCAGAACTCAATTCGTTGTTGCTCGAAACTCCAAGCCCTATGCTTTTTATGATATCTTCAATATTTCCGGTAGGTGTTGGCAGAGCAGTTCCTTTTATAATTGGAATTTTAGTCATGCCGGGTTTTTCTGTTTTCGAAATTACATTAAACGTATCCAACGTGCGGTATTCCAAGCTAACCAAGAGTTCTTTCTCTTCTCCGGCAGAGAGTTTTAGCTGAAATTCTTCCCGTTTAAATCGAATATGCGAAACCTGCAGTATAATAGATTGATTGGCAGGAATGTCTAGTTTAAATTCGCCGTTTAAATCAGTGCTAGTACCTCGGTTAAAACCTTTTACAAGAATGTTTACATCATTTACAGGGTTACCTAATTCATCTTTCACAGAGCCTTTTACACAAGCCACCTGCCCCTTTGTCTGAAAGCAATAGAATAGAAAAAGTATGAAGAGTAAAATTTTTTGCACAACCGCCAAAAGTAGCTAATAGAATCGGACTTTAAAACTGTATTTTCACAGCTTTATTGCGTATTAATTTGTGAGTTGTTGTCTATTCGATATCGGCTAAAGCACCATTTTTAAAATCCCCATAGTAGCAATAGGATAATTGTTGCATTAACTCATTGATATATTATTACATTAACAACATCAACCGTAATTAGTAATCAACATATTCGCAATTGCTACATCCCATCATTTCTAAATCTTGTATTTTTGCGGGTATGTTTCCAAAGCACATTACCCCCGAATCGATAAATGCGTGGAATAAAAACACCCTTATCGAACACATAGGCATAGAATTTACCGAAATAGGCAACGGTTTTTTAATCGCCCGAATGCCTGTTGATAACCGCACCCACCAGCCGATGGGTTTGCTGCACGGCGGCGCCAGTGTTGCCCTTGCCGAGACTATTGGCAGTGTAGGTTCGCACCTTATTGCACAGCAAAACGGCGATGCTGCCGTAGGTCTCGATATTAATGCAAACCACGTAGGCGGAATTAAGTTTGGCTGGGTATATGGCAAAGGTGTTCTGCTGCATCAAGGAAAAACCACGCACGTGTGGGAGATTCGTATAACCGACGAAAACGAAAAACTCATTTGTATTTCACGGCTTACTATGATGATTATAAAAGGTAAAAAATAAATGACGGCTTTTAGGCTAACCTCCGATTTGTCTTTTGCACTCTACCGATTGCCTGATGATGATTCTGTAAAATGCATCGTGCATCAATCGCCCGCAGAAGGGCTGGTAAACAGCGGTTTTGTGCTTGCGCCATTTTTGACTGATTATCCTGAGGTAGTCATTCACGCTGAAATTTTGCTTGAAAACCCTCACTTAGAGTGGGTAGTAGATTTACCCCCAATGGATTTGATGGTAAGTGGCCGAGCAGATTATTTGCAGAAGGCAGCCGAATACGTGGCGGCTTGTAAGGCGAAGCTAAACAAGGTAATTCTCTCCCGAAAAAAGCAAGTTATTCAGGAAAATTTTCATCCACTCGATTTTTTCTACAAACTCGAAAAATTTTATAAATCAGCGTTTGTTTACCTGTGCTACACCCCACAATACGGCTGCTGGGCGGGAGCTACTCCCGAGCATTTGCTCGAAGTAAAATCAGGCAAAGCCAAAACCGTTTCGCTTGCCGGAACACAACCCTCTGATGCGTATTTCTGGTCGGACAAAGAACGTGATGAACAGGAGTGGGTAAGTGTGTATATTCGGGATGTGCTACAAAAACGAGGTTTATCGTTTATCGAAACCGGTCCCGAAACCATTCAGGCGGGTAAAATAGCGCACCTGAAATCTGTTTTCGAATTTGAATTGCCTGCCGGAGAAGTGTTTCCACTGGCAAAAGCTTTGCACCCTACGCCCGCAGTTTGTGGTTTGCCCAAGGAAACCGCGTTGCGTTTTATTCAGGAGTACGAAGGCTACGACAGGCAACTATATACGGGATATTTAGGACCATTCTCCACAGAAAACACCTCACTCTTTGTAAACCTTCGTTGTGCACGATTGTTTGATGATGGGTTGGAGTTGTTTGTGGGAGGAGGAATAACTGCCGCATCCGAACCCCATAAAGAATGGGAAGAAACAGAGTTAAAATCAAAAACATTGCTGGATATACTGGAAAAATAACCAATTTTGGAGCGTGATATCAGACAAGCAAGGCATACAGGAATTAGTAGAAGTGTTGGCGCAAAAAGGATTGCGCTATGTGGTGATATGCCCGGGGTCGCGAAACGCACCACTTACCATCAGTTTTGATTCCGATAAGCGATTCGAGTGCATCAGTATAGCTGATGAACGCAGTGCAGCCTTTTTTGCACTGGGTATCGCTATACAAACGGGTTTTCCTGCTGCCGTTTGCTGTTCGTCGGGAAGTGCAGTACTCAACTTTGCTCCCGCTATAGCAGAAGCCTATTACCAGCAGGTACCGCTTTTAGTGCTAACGGCAGACAGACCTGCAGAATGGATAGACCAAAGCGATGGGCAAACGATGCGTCAGCAAAACGTATATGTCAACTACATAAAAGCTTGTTTTCAGATGGAGGTTGAAAAACAAGATGTCTGGCAAACCAACCGCATAACTAATCGGGCGTACAACATAGCCAATGCTTTGCCTAAAGGCCCGGTTCATTTAAACATTCCGCTAAGCGAACCACTTTACGGCAAAGTGGAACGAAAGAATTTTAGTCCCCGAATTATTGAACACAACGAACCTATCAGGCAAATTTCCGAAAGCCAATGGGAAAGCCTGAGTACAATATGGAACAGCGCAAAAGGAAAACTTATCCTTTGCGGTCAGATGCAGGGCAGTAAGTCGGTAAAAGCGGCCTTAGAAACTCTTGCAGAACTGCATTCGGTGGCTGTGCTTACAGAGAATACATCCAACCTTCCTTCGGCTAAATTTAATCCGTGTATAGATCGGCTTATATCCGGTTTTACCGAGTTAGACAACGAAACTTTCCGCCCGCAATTGCTCATTACAATTGGTAATGCGGTAGTTTCTAAAAAAATAAAAAGTTGGCTTAGAAAACATAAGGCAGTAAATCACTGGCACATTGGTTTCGATCCGTTCGAGTCTGATACTTATTGTCAGCTTACTCAGCGCTTAGAGGTAGAGCCTGATTATTTTTTCAGAGAGCTTAATAAGTTAAGCGAAAATATACCAAGCAACTACCATTCAAACTGGAAAAACCGCGACCTAAAAACCCAAATGAGTCACGAAACTTACTTGCAATCCTGTAACTGGAGCGATTTAAAAGCGTTTCAACTCATTAACGAATACCTACCCGAACATTCGCACCTGCATATGGGCAACAGCACGCCTATTCGTTATTTTCAATTGTTTAATCCTATACCTTCGATAAATTACCTGTGTAATAGGGGTTTAAGTGGTGTTGATGGCTGCACAAGTACTGCCGCCGGTGATGCTTTTGTAAATGGCAAGCCCACCACGCTGGTAACCGGAGACGTAGGCTTTTTGTACGATTCAAACGGGCTTTGGAACAACCGTTTAACCGAAAATTTACGCATCATCGTTATCAACAACGGAGGAGGGGGAATTTTTAGGATAATACCCGGCCCCGATTCTACCGAACAACTAGAAGAGTTTTTCGAGAGTCACCACAACTACAGCGCAGAGCATATAGCCATAGCTTTTCAACTACCTTATTACAAAGCCGATGGAACAGAAAGTCTGGAAGGGATCTTGCCTGCATTTTATGGTATCCAGCCCGACAACCGTCCGGCTTTGCTTGAAGTGTTTACCCCAAGAACCGAAAACAGCCGCGAGCTGATGAACTATTTTGAATACCTTAAAACCAACTAATTATTATGAGAAACTGGACATCCATCAAACAGTATCAAGACATTAAATTCGATTTTTTTGAAGGAATCGCCAAGATTACCATTAACCGACCTCAGGTGTACAATGCATTTCGCCCCGAAACCAACTTCGAAATGCTCGATGCGATGGATATTTGTCGCGAAAGACAAGATATTGATATAGTCGTGTTTACCGGAGAAGGCGATAAAGCTTTTTGTTCCGGAGGAGACCAAAACGTGAAAGGCACCGGCGGGTACATAGGGGAAGATGGTGTGCCCCGACTTAATGTGTTGGATTTGCACAAAAAAATAAGAGAAATACCTAAACCCGTTATTGCAATGGTGAATGGCTATGCCATTGGCGGCGGACACGTACTTCACGTAGTGTGCGATCTTACTATAGCTAGCGAAAATGCATGTTTCGGGCAAACCGGTCCAAAAGTAGGCAGTTTTGATGGCGGCTTTGGTTCATCCTATCTGGCTCGCCACGTGGGTCAGAAAAAAGCCCGTGAGATTTGGTTTCTTTGTGAGCAATATACCGCACAGGAAGCTATGGATATGGGAATGGTAAATAAAGTAGTTCCCTTTGCTCAACTGGAAGATACGGTAGTGGAATGGTGCAAGATTATGCAAAAACGCTCGCCTCTTGCCCTCAGAATGATAAAACGCTGTATGAATGCCGAACTAGACGGCCAGCACGGATTGATGCAGTTGGCGGGTGATGCCACGCTGATGTATTATTTAATGGAAGAAGCACAGGAAGGAAAGCAAGCCTTTTTAGAAAAACGCGACCCCGATTTCAAAAAATACCCTAAGTTCCCATAATTTAATTTTATTAGCGTGAGTTTTTCAGTATGGATTAACGCCTTTAGATTACGTACCCTGCCATTGGCTTTTTCCAGTATCATTACAGGAGTGGCTTGTGCGGCCTGGTTGAAATGGGATATTATACTCCTAGCTTTACTTACAACGGCCTTGCTACAAATCTTATCGAACCTTGCTAACGACTTGGGCGACACGCTCAAGGGTAGCGATAATGAACACCGAATAGGTCCTGTACGAGCAGTACAAAGTGGAGCCATTTCCGTTAAACAAATGAAAACAGCTGTCGCTACAACGGCTTTGCTTAGTTTTATTTCGGGAGTAGGGTTGCTGTGGGTTGCTTTTGGAGGGATTACCCGGGAATTTTTAATTTTTATGGCTTTTGGTTTTGCTGCCATTTTTGCAGCCATTACCTATACCTTGGGTAAAAAGGCTTACGGATATTATGGTTTAGGAGATGTTTTTGTATTTCTGTTCTTTGGCTTGTTGGGAGTCACAGGAACATTTTATCTTATTCATCATTCGTTTCCTTCTTTTGTGTTTGAACCCGCCGTGGCTATTGGTTTATTGAGTGCCGGAGTACTTAACTTAAACAACATGCGTGATATCGAAAACGATAAAAACAGTGGAAAAAATACACTTGCTGTTAAACTTGGGGCAAAAAATGCCAAGGTTTATCATAGTTTTTTGTTAATCGGTGCATTTCTCAGCCTAGCTTACACAGCTTATAGAGGCACATCACTATATCTCTGGTTGTTTGCCATAGGATTTATCCCCGTTTTTATTCACCTGAAGAAGGTTTGGACGATAAAAACTCCCCGCAATTTCGACCTTGAACTGAAAAAACTTGCCCTCAGCACTTTTTTAATTAGTCTGCTGTTTGCCGCGGGGGTATTTTGGTCGTAACTATTATTTCGCTTTTCCCTCATAATTACGGATATTTACAAGCAAAATAAGAATGGCTGTGTTGCAGTATTGTTTAAAACCATCTAAGGTAAATGGATATATTGATGTAGAGGCAGAATTTGCTTGTGCAGGAAAGGAGACTGAATTGATTTTTCCTGCCTGGAGACCTGGCCGTTATGAGTTGGGGAATTTTGCTAAAAATGTGCGCAATTTTTCGATAGAATCATCGGGTAAATTGGTTGAATTTACCAAAACCTCTAAAAATAGATGGTTAGTAAAAACAGCCGGATTAAAAAGCATTAAGGTTTCTTACCGTTACTTTTCAAGGGAGTTAAATGCAGGATCTACCTATGTTGACAGTCAATTTTTTTACGTAAATCCCGTTAATATTTTGATTTACCCTGCTAACAGCGAAGAACAGCCTTGTTTTGTTAATTTACCCTTTTTTAAGGGGTTAACCTATGTAGGGTCGTTGCTTTTTGAGTCGGGTAAATTGCAGGCAAAAAGTCTTCACGAGCTTTTTGATAGCCCGTTTTTGTTTGCCAAGCAAACGTTTTCGGTTAAATATTCGGTAGAGCAGACGGAATTTGAAGTGTGGTTCTGTGGCGAATTTAAAGTTGATGAAAAGAAAATTGTTACTGACTTTGAAAAATTTACCACAGTACAACACAAGCTCTTCGGAAGCTTTCCTTTCGCTAAATACAGGTTTATAAATATTATACTTCCTTATCCAACCTATCATGGGGTGGAACATCTGAGTAGTACAGTCATTACCCTAGGTCCATCTACTCAATTGATGGATGGGCTTTACACCGAGCTATTAGGCATTTCTTCGCACGAGTTGTATCACACATGGAACGTGAAGTCTATTCGTCCCACAGAAATGGTTCCATATGATTACAGCAAGGAAAACTATACTCGTATGGGGTATTTAACCGAAGGCGTAACAACTTACATGGGAGACAAGATGCTTTTTGCTTCGGGTGTTTTCGACCTGAAACAGTACCTGAAAGAACTGGAGCTTCAGTTAATGAAGCATTTCCATAATACAGGAAGGCTTAATTACAGCATTGCAGAATCTTCTTTTGATACTTGGCTTGACGGGTATGTGCCCGGTGCTTATGGCAGAAAAGTATCTATATACACCGAAGGGTGTTTAATCGCTTTTTTAATTGATGTTTTCATACTAGAGTCAACCCAAAACGAAAAATCGTTGAACGATGTGATGCGTTATCTTTATGAAAATTTTGCACAAAAAGGCAAAGGAGTTACCGAGCACGATTTTACGGAAGCCACTAAAAAAATTTCGGGTAAAACACCTCCAGTCATTCTAAATGAATTCATTAAAAACAAACAAGATTACACCAGTTATTTAAAGTATTCGTTTAATTATATAGGAATTGAACTTGTAGAAAAAAAGTCTACTTTTTTTGTTGAGCAACTGGGTATGAAAATTCAGTCGAACAAGGTATTGATGGTAATGGAAGAGTCTACCGCCGATGGGGTTGGAATAGAACCGGGCGATGAATTGACTAGTATAAACAGAATAAAAATAGACAATGCTGAAGATTGGCTCAAATACTTTAAGGGTGAAAAAGTTGAGTTATCACTTTTAAGAAATGGAAACTTCAGAAGAATATTAATCGGATTGAAGCCCAATAAGAATCAATTTTACAATTATGTGCTGCAGGTAGCGTCCAAGCCGGGGAAAAGGGTAGAGGAAGCGATTCAGGCATGGAAAAACAAGTAAGGTATGAGAAAAAATTTAGCCATATTGTCGTTAATAGGAGGGGTTTTTAGTCTCATTCCCGATTTGAGTATGTGGTCGTTTTTGGGTAACTATCTGAGCAACAGTATTACCGAAGACGCTTTTCAGGAAGTGATAAGTAGAAATTTGGCTCGTTTGTCAGAAAACGGATTCAGAGTTGATGCCGAATCGCTACATCGCTTAAAAACTACTTATCTTATGTTGGCAGCCCTAGATGTAGTTGCTATGATTGGCGCCGGGCTGTATCTGGTAAAACACCCTCTGGCTCTTAGGTTGTATGTGCCTGCCCAGTTGATTTATGTGGTGTTGCCTTTTATCATGGTAGGATTGCATTTTAACAATATACGTTTATTGGGATGGGCAGATCCTTTGTTGATGATTGTTTTTATTTCCGGATTTATTTATTTTAACAACAAACAAAAATGAGAGAAAAAGAAGAGTCATCTATATCGAGAAAGCTGCTGCGATTGATCCAGCGAATTATTCTAGGAACTGGAAAACCTCCCATTTTTTTGAGGCTTATTTCGGTTATAGCTCTTAGTTGGGACTTTATTATGTTTATGCTTTTTATCATTCTTGCGGTATTTTCGCTGTTGGGAGAAGACGTGCTTAAGGCATACAAAATGGAAGAATTTATGAGGGGGTCAAAATTCCTTTTTACTTACGCTCACCTACATTTGTTTTCGTTTGTTGCTGTGGCGATGATGTGGAGAAGAAAACTATGGGGCTTCTATCTTTACATTATCATGAATTTGCTCATGCCAGTGTTAACATTTCTGATGTTAAAAGAGACTTTTCCATTTGAAAGCCTGATTTTTGCGGGGGCAATGATTGGCTTATTTGCGATTAATATTCCAGTATTTAAAAAAGCTAATGTTTCTGATGAGGAATTGTAGAGTATAGAGTTAAACGGAATTTAGTCTGTAGGCCTGTTTTTTTGAAAAATATTAGCGTTTTTTAAATATTTTTGAGATGGAATATCCTAATCCTTCAATTAAATGGTGTATACCGTTTAATGAGAAAACACCGATATAGACCAAATCAAATGGGTTTACTTTTTGGTTATAAATGTGTTTGTCAAATATCCAAAAAACAGAAATTACTAAAAAAAGAATACCAATAAAAATTCTAAAAAGCGACTTTTTTTCTTTTGTAGTATCGTTATTAAACGGTTTCGGGCTTGGCGAAGAAGCGGATTTCGAAGCACTAAACTGTCTGCCAAGCACAAATCTTGATTTAACCACTGAACCCACTTTTTTTGCCAAACGCCTGTTATTGGTTCGTGCTTCTTTGTTTATATCTTTATTCATTCAGTTCTTACTTTAATTTTTCTACTAAAAATAAATATTGTTCGGGTAAATGGTGTTGCCAAATATTTGAATTATTAATATCGTTACTATAAAGTTTAAAATACCCTTCATCAGGCTGAAGTACCATTGTGCTTCCAGTTCTTACATAATAATTACTTTCATAATATTTAGGAGTTTTGAAATTAGGGATTTGTTTTTCTACTGCTTTCGAAACCATTTTTCCCAAATATTTCTGATAGTTTTTTTGGGCTTTTTTACTCGGTTTACTTAATTGATTATAAACTCTTTTTAAAGCAATGTTGGTAGGGAATTTTTGTTTCTTTATGATTGTTTTTGCATTTCGAAATGGGTTTACTGCGGTAAAATCGTCCACTGTCTGAATTGAGAATGGAACATCAGGCACCCAGTCAGCCGTATTTACTACATTAAAAGCCCATCCACCTTCTGTTATTTTTTCATACTCATAAGCGAAAAATAAATTTCCGGGTTTAGGCCCAGCACTACAGTAGGTTTTGAAGCGAATATCTTGAGGAAGTTTTTTATCAAGTTTTAAGTTTTCAAGATATGCATTAAGCATAAATGTAATCCCGCCACCCTGACTGTGTCCTGTTAAAATAAAATCTTTAATTCCTGCATTATAACAAGAGTCGATTTTAGCTTCAATTGTTCTTGATAGATATGCCATAGCAACAAACCAACCGACTTGGACAGCAGCATTTGGGTTGTTAGCTAGTTTGTATTTAAACAGGAAGTCTTTGTCTAGTTGGAGTTCTCCTTTTGCAGGTATCATAGCGGCATAAAGGTTTGCTAAAAAACTTGCTTCGGTCTGAATACTACCTTGTATAGCAATCAAAGCAACAGGTTTTTCTTTATGTATCCATAAATCCCAAATATTATCGAACGCAACAATAGGTGAGCGATAAACAAAGTTAAAGTCTTGTGGGGCTGAAATGGTCTTTATTTCATTCCATTTGTCTGTGGGGATATGTGTTCTATGATTAATTTTCAGGGTTTCAATGTATTCAGATTTATCAAAACCAGATTTCAAATCTTGTCCGAGGGTAGTTTGAAAAATAATTATACAGCTTATAACTATTGATATTTTCATTCTATGTTGTTTTAATTATTTTGTGTTGTTTGTCTTTTTGCATTCTGACTAACGTTTTTTCAAAGTGTTACAAATCAAATATTTAGTTATGCAGTCTTTGTCGCTCAAAATTACTATTTTCTGTGTTCAACCGTTAGCACGAGAAATTATTTTCTTGTGGAAAAATGGGGAATGACCGCTAACGGTTTGCCGCTTTGCGAAGGTGGCGATTTTCACCACAAATGTTCATGCGAAGCACACACTTCAAATTTACGAAAAACTGTCATACGAAGCACTGAACCGCCAATTTTTTGTAGGTGCTGTTATGTGTAGTCCATTCTTCTATTTCTTCCGCCACTTAAATCTTTCAGGATAAAATACTACTTGAATTAAATTGTATTCTAATTGGCTAAAATTAAACTTCTTTCCGTCCAATTCAAATTTTGAAAACGGATACCACCTCAAATTGGTTCTTAATATAAGCGCTTCATTTGTTTTTCCTGGCACAATATCCCAACCAAAAGTAATGCCTGGTTCCACAGCATTGACGAATGTCTGCTTTTTTACAACACCATCAACATTTTGTTCATAGTCTAACTTATCATAAGCCACATTTAGCCCAATGTAAGGTGCAAAACCTGAGTAGTCTGTTAAATATTTATTTACTTCCAAAGCTAAAGAAGTCTTATTGATGGTTTGTTTAGAACCAAATCCTTCTGTTTTATAAGATGGGTTTCGGTATGAGATTGCGGTAAATAAGTTTGCTTTATTAAAATGGTAGCCTATTGCAATGTCAAAATAACTGGATGAAGTGAGTTTTTGTTGCAAATATGGAAATTGGGCAGCATTATAGTCTGACTTTGCCAATGAAAAAGAAAGCGATGGACCTACCCCCACGAAAAAATCGCCAAATTTTTTAGCATCATAAGATAGTTTTGAAACCCTTGGATAGCTATTCCATTTATCGATATTCTCTTTGGTATTATCTTTTGATAAATCAAATGTATAAAGCAAACCCATTTGAAAAGACATTCGTGGAGTTTCTATTTCTGTCATTTGAGTTTTACTTACAGGATATTTCCATTTGTTGTCAGCAAAATAATTGATACCGAGTCTGAATGCCAATTTCTTATAGCTATACATCAATCCTGCATCATAATTAAGCATTATATCTTTTGAAAGTGTAGGTTGATTTTCATCGGGTTTCAATTTCTGCCTAAATTCTAATGCACCCCAATTAGCACCAATATAAGGACGTATTTCCCCTTCTTTCATAGCCCAAGGATATATTCTTGCACCTGTAGCAACTGAATGTTTTAGTTGATGCCCGATTTGGTCGTTTTTGTTTAGGGTCAGTTGATTTAATGGAAAGGTTACATAAAATTCGGTATGTCCCCAAAAGTGAAATGCACCCCAAGTTAGATACGGGTTAAGCGTTGCTGAATGTTCAAATGAGCTCAATTGTCCATTTACTAACTGTTGTCCAGTAAAGGAGGGCAGGTAAGTTCCGCCACCCTCAATATACATTTTTGCAAAATCCAGCCTTTGTTTTTGTACCGCAGTGTCTTGTGCCTGAATATTCAAAACATACAAACAACCTATTATGATGACTGATATCTTCTTTTTCATCTGTTCTTTTTTATTTGTTTTATATAGTCAGATGGAATGCCCAAAGATTATGTCGGTTGGTTTGATAAATCCGTTAATGGGCATTTCATATCATTAAAATTGAAAACCTACGAATAACCAAATGTTGTTTTCAAAAAGATTGCTTTTGATGGTGGTGTCTCCCAGTTTTGTTTCCTTGATGGGGTCAAAATTGAATCTGAACGGAACTGAAACTCTGTAATACAAGCCTTTTACTTTGAACAAATCCATTTCAGTAAAACTGATTGCAGTTCCTGCTGTGAAAGAAGATTTTTCAAGTTTTTCGTTAAGGGTTGTATGTGTGTACTCATTATCATAATACCCTACAGAAGGAGCTATGTACAAGCCCTTCACAAAAACGGGAAAGTCGTAGAACAGTTCAAACCCAAATTGTTTTCCTTTTACGTTTTTACCGTCAACTGCTTTTGCAAAATTTGATGAAAGATGCTTTTCAGTCAAATGAAGGTTGGTGTGAGTAAGTCTTAAAAGATGATTATTTTTAAATCGAACGCCAACCTCACCACCCAGCGATTTGAATTGGTTAAAAGCAGCTTCCCCAAAATCGTAAGCGATAAAAAACTTGAGGCTTTTACTTTTGACCGAATCCCTTTGGGTATAATTGAGTACTAAAGAATAGTCTTTCTTACTAAACAGACTTTCTGTACTTGTAGAGTTGAATGCCAAATTTTGAGCATTTGCCCTAATGGCATAAATTCCAACGAATGCGATGACTAATAATTTGTACTTCATTTTATTTTTATTTGAAGCAAAATTACAAGCGTTGTGTAATGCTCACAATCGGGTAATGGGGGGATTTTGGCTGTAAACTAAAATATCATACCAAAGTATTAGTATTGATAATCAAGTAGTAAGTGCAAAAGTAAGTTCGTGGCGTGTTTTTACATTACATTTTTTATAAATGTTGCTTGCGTGGGTTTTTACGGTAGGCAGCGATATAAATAATTGTTCCGAAATGTTTTGATAGGTAATTCCTTGAACCAAAAGTCTTGCAATTTGTTCTTCTCGCTCGGTTAAGGCATAGTTTTTAAAATGTTGTTTTTGTGGTTCAAACTTTTTGTTTACGAGAGATAATCTTTGTAAGTCATCATAAATTTTATGTAAAGCCAACAACGTAAAGGCTATGTACAACAAAAATCCTATCTGAAATTGTTGGTATTCTTTTTCAAAACCGTAGTGAAAGATTAGGTACGAAGGAACCAAAATTAAAAAAATGACACCGAAGATTTTATTCGTTTTTTCAAGATGAGCATATCTTTTGATTGGTTTCGTAAATTGAGCCAAACCTAATGCCCCGATAACAGAACCTATTAAAAAAACAACTACTACATTTTGAGCGACAATAAAATGACCTGAAAAATAGGTGACAAAAATGCCGATTAGTAGTAAGGTAGCAAAGGTTAGATAAGTTTTTTTATAAACAATTTTTAGCGAATGTTTTCTTTCACTCCAAGTGTTTAAGAAAGTAGTAACCGATACCAACACCATAGCTATTAACGTAGAAATATTGGAGGTTTCACCCTCAGGGAACAATGGCGATAGACTAACGGCAAGAATCAACATCAAAAGTGAAGTAGTAAAGGCAATGGCTTCTATATTCTCAATATTACGCTTATAGCAAATCCATTGCAAAAAAAGTGCAATACAAAGAGTTGTATATGTTAGTCCAAGTAAGATGTATTCAAAAGTCATCATAAAATATAAAGTTACTTTGTCATTTCTTGTTAGTTTCAGGTTCTTTTTGGATTACACATAACGGTTTGCAAATAGGCGCAGACAGGGATTTTCACCAATGAATCTCCTACGAAGAACTGAATTTCAAATATAGCACTTTTCTGTCCTACGAAGCACGTAAACCCTGCTTGAGCTTATTTGCTGTTATAACCAGTGGTTTCGTCTTGCAGTATTTGTCCTCGAGCTACAACACATAAATTTACTGCATACTTGTCATTGAACGACTGTCTTTTTTTTGTCGTGGCAATGAGCGGTCGCACGAAAATTTAGTTTTTTTTGAAAGGGCATTTTTCTTTTTTTTGTTAGGAAAGCAAGCTTATTTAAAAATTTTGCACTTCGGCTGGCTCAGTGTGGCGGCAGCGCGGTTGTGTGATTTTTAAATGTGCTTGCTTAACGGGGATATGTTTTTATGATTTTTTCTAAAATAATATTTTAAATTTATAGAAACATTATCTTGAAAAGTTACATTATGACCGACAATTTGATTTGTGCTTGTGTTGATGAATAATTGCTCGTGTCCTTTATAGAATCCTTTTTTAAATGAAATACCAGTATAAAACGTTTTTAAAAACTTATGATGAAAAAGACCAAATCCTATTTCTAAATACATATTATTTCTATCATAGCCAAAAGAGTATTCTTTAACCGATTTACTAGGGTATTCCCATTTTAAGGTATCCGGTACACCAAAAAAATCAATACCATATCCAAGATGAACAGCTAATGTTTTATGTTCATTTAATTGATTTATGTAAAACAAATTAATATTAGATTCAATTTTACTATTAAATATTTTGCCCGTTGATAAATCGTCAAAACGATAATGATAGTTTTTCATATTATACCCGACACAAATATCAATTAGATAATTCTTTTTTAATAAATAATTATAACCAAATCCTATATATGCACCGCCCCAAGGAAGCGACTTAATATCATAACCAGGCGTAACATATGTTGTGTTCACAAATTGAAGATTTGGAGAGCCAAACACATACAAGCTATTGTTGAGTGTTTGACAAAAAACTGTTTTTGAAAAGACAAAAAAGATAATTAAAAAAACGCGATTTTTTTTCATAAATTTTTCCTTATTCCTAAGAATGGTTGAATAATAAAATAGTTATTCTTATATCGTAAAGTGTTAGTATTGTTGAGTACTTCAAAATATAAAACTTGATTCGTTATGCCATTTTCGATGCCAATTGAAAAAAATAATTTTCTATTATTGGAAAATTTGTGTGTGTAATTAATACAAAATCGTGGCGAATAAAACCCTGAAAATTTTTTATCTATTTCAATTTCATTATTCGGGGAAGTGTTCGATAATCCTTTGTCAATAACACTGTATTTATAGGGTTTAAAGAAATAATTTTTAATAGAGAATATCAAATAATCATTTTTATTTACTATTGGAATATAACAACTTAGTCCTAACGAAAAAAAGTATAGATTCATTTTATGAATTATGCTGTTTTTGTTTTCAACACGAAAAATATTAAACTTATAGGTTTCTGTTCCGATACAAACATCTACCCCGAAGTTTAAATTCTTAGGTTTTACGAAAATCGAAGAAAAACAGATTTCTGGGCTTAATGATACTTTTTGTACACTACCAATTTCGTTTGAATTTATATTGGAAAGAATAATTGGGGATTTTAAATTGAAAGTAAGTTGATACTGCAACAATGAATCCGTTTGACCAAAACAAGGCAAAGTAAAAATACAACCAAGTAGAAGAATCAGCATTCTTCTACTTGGTTGAAATAAAAATTGGATGGTTGATTTACTGAACAATGACTTTTTTGATGTAGACATCTTTCTCATTGTTTATGTATATAAAATACATTCCAGTTCCTACGCCAAGTGATTTTGTGTCAAATTTCACTGAAATTTCATCTTCCTTTTTTGTAGTTGTATTATGCAAATCAGCAATATAACGACCATCTAAAGAATAAATTTTTACATTAACTACACAGTCAATATTCGATTTAAAATTAATTGTAAAATTACCATCACTTGGATTTGGGTATACGTCAAACTTTATTTCTCCTTTACTTATTGATGCGTCCGTATTATCAGAAGCTATTCTAAATGTTTTTTCTTGATTAAAGCCACCATCAGCGGTAATTACTACTACCACATCATCAACATTTACAGAATGAGGTAGATGAATATTAAAATTTTTTCCATTGAAGTTTACTCTTTTTTTATTGCCTATCTGAACAACATTAAATGTTTCATTATAGAATCCGCCTTCTAAAACAAGTTGGTCATCAATAATTGAAACTTTTCCTTGCCATAATATTACTTCGTTGTCGTCAATAAGCGTGTCCTCAACCATATTAACTAAATCGTGTGCAGGAAGCCAAATTTTAACTTCATAAAATGCACGCATATCATCTTTTGCCTCAATAAAACCAACGACATTATTAATTTTAATTTTATGTTTAAGGAAAGTGATGGATGAATTAGAGACGTTTACCTTTTCTGCTGTATCAGCAGGAGGTGGAGCCATAAATGACATTAACTCGTAAAACATCGGTGAGTTTGGATAACCTCTTCCACAAAGGGCAGGAGTCGCAAAAACAGCACCACTAAAAGAAGACCAGCCACAATTGTTGGTGGAATTTTGATAAGCACAAGGGTTAGAAACGCTAGCCGTCAAATTGTAACAACCGCAAGATTGAACTGTCTGTGCAGTTATACCTGGTCCATTATTTACTCTTGATTTTGCTTTATATTTCCAGCCCCAAGAGCATTTTGCTTTCGTTTGTGTCTCACCGTGACCGAAAACATTAATGTTAGAAACAAATAGTCCCAACAATAGAATAATCGTAATTTTCTTTTTCATAAGATTGCATTTAATGATTCCCCGCAATCGTACCACTAGAACGTAAATAGATTACGTTGTGTGAATGTAATTTTGCTTTAAAATTAAAC
>JBKBNH010000009.1:0-166524 GCA_046295395.1 Flavobacteriales bacterium
AAGCAGGTATTTATATAGTTGCCTTTAATCTCGTGTTGGTCTGAGTCTCTTAAATAAACAACGTTGTCGTAGTTGCCCTCTATAGCATACTGCCCATGTGTAAGAAATGGAAACAAACCAACGGCAACCAGCTGTATAAGAGACTTCAACACACACGAAAGGTAGTAAATTATTCAACAAACATTTTCTCTTTCACCCTATTTTTTAAGGAAAGGTAGGTTTTGGAGGGTTAAAAGGAGGGTGCTGCTTACGATGAACTCGAATTAAATAGTCTGCCGAAATGATAAATCAACACATTATTTTACCTTTGTGTTTTAATAACAAACTATGAGCAACCAAGCACTTTGGGCGGTTTCGCCAATTGACGGAAGATACAGAAAAGCCTGTGAAAATTTATCGGATTATTTTTCGGAAGGCGCATTGATAAAATACCGAATAAGAGTTGAAATTGAGTACTTTATAGCGCTTTGCGAGTTGCCCCTGCCTCAGTTGAAAGGCATAAACAAGAAAATACTAAAACAATTACCCGACATCTATAAAAATCTCACAGAGGAAAAAATTCTGGAGGTAAAAAAAATTGAGCAAACCACCAATCACGATGTGAAAGCAGTGGAATACTTTATAAAAGGGCAATTCGAGAAACTAGGATTGAAAGAACAGCTGGAATTTGTTCACTTCGGATTAACCTCGCAAGACATCAACAACACCAGCGTGCCTCTGATTATAAAAGAAATGGTGAACAACGTATACACGCCTGCGCTTACAGAAATTATTTCGCTGCTGGAAGAAAAAGCCAAAGCATGGAAAAAAGTAAGTATGCTGGCTCGCACACACGGCCAACCAGCCTCTCCTACCCGAATGGGTAAAGAAATAATGGTATTTGTAGAACGACTTAGAGAACAAATAAAACACCTGAAAAGCATTCCTTATGGTGCAAAATTTGGGGGCGCAACGGGTAACTTTAACGCCCATCAGGTTGCCTACCCATCGTACAATTGGGTAAAATTTGGCAATACCTTCGTAAAAGAAAGACTAGGACTTACTCGTCAGCAAACAACCACACAAATTGAACATTACGATAACATGGGGGCACTATTCGACTGCATTAAACGCATCAATACCATTTTACTTGATTTAGATCGGGATATATGGGCCTACGTTTCGATGAACTATTTTAAGCAAAGAGTAAAAGCAGGCGAAATTGGCTCTTCTGCCATGCCACATAAGGTGAATCCCATCGATTTTGAAAACTCCGAAGGAAATTTGGGACTTGCCAATGCCCTATTTGAACACCTTAGTGCTAAACTCCCCATTTCGAGACTACAGCGCGACCTCACAGACTCTACTGTACTACGCAATGTAGGCGTGCCTTTTGCCCACACCATAATTGCTTTTGCCTCGCTAAAAAAAGGATTGGGCAAAATAGAACTCAATGCTGATGCCATTCATCGGGATTTAGAAGAAAACTGGGCTGTAGTAGCAGAAGCTATTCAAACTATTCTGAGAAGAGAAGGCTATCCAAAACCTTATGAAGCACTAAAAGATTTAACCCGAACAGGCGAAAAAATCAACGAAAAAGCAATAAAAGACTTTATCGGAAAACTAAAAGTGAAAGATTCGATTAAAAAAGAGCTTTTGGCTATCACTCCTTGGAACTACACCGGAGTATAATTGCGGAGCTAGTTGTACTGGTAATTTAGTTTACCTTGTCGCATTTCGTTGAATCGCTTTGCAAGCAAAGCCAACATTGACCGAAAAAGGTCAAAGGCTTTTTCAGTTTCTTTGCCAAGTTCTTGCTTCTTTAGGCGCATAAGTAATTTGCTATACATAGCATGCAGACAGGTTTCTACATCAGACATGGAAGGATTATCCGTGTGCTCTCTGTACTCGTTCATAAAAGGCAGGGCTTTATCGTAAGCCTCTTGGTATGCGTGATCAGCCAAACGATTAAGCAGCAAATGATGCAACTTGGTAAGCTCAACAATTAAATCGTTGTTCTGCTGTAGATGCCCCCGTTGCTCAACTCCTTCATCAATCATAGCGTCAATCAACTCCTGATACCACTGCGAAACAACTTCCAGATGTTCTGGCTTTTGTGCTTGCGCTTTTATCACCGTGTTGTATATAGGCTCAAGTTTAAAATTGGATGCCCTTATTAAATCTTCAATCTGCCACATGTAGAGCAGATACTCTACCACATTTTCCTGATATTTCTGAAGAGCAATTATCATTAATCTTTTTTGTTCTTTCTGTTTTTGTATTCTTTGTTCAGGTAGCTAATCACTTCATCGGTTATATCAAACTGGTTATTGATGTATATAAAACTGGTTCCGGGTTTTTTGATAAAAATAATATCGTAGCCCATTTTTTCGGCAAGTGTGTTGATTGCATTTCGGGTAAATTCGTTGTATTTCTTAAATTCCGCTTCCTGAAACTTGAGTACATTATCTTCTACTTGCTGCTGAAACTTCATCACAGCCTGCTCTTTATCCATTAGCTCTTTTTCTAGTTTAGCCAACTCATCTTGGTATAGAGTAGGTGCTTTTTCAGATGCTTTCTGGTATTCCTGTTGAAACTGACGAATACGAGCCTCTACTTTACCTTGTGCTTCTTTAGTGTTTTTTTCTATTTTATTTCTAATTTCTATGGCATATTCATAACTTTCAGACAAAGTATCTTCATCTATATAGGCTACTAGTATGGATCCAGGCTGTCTGTCGGTATGTTTTACCTCTACCTCGCTAAAATCGGGCGCATCATCTTTTATTAGATTTACTTCTTTGGATATGTTTGACTCTTCCTGCTTTGCCGGTGTTTTGCTACCTGTAAAGTGCAAAATAAAGAGTGCTACTACAGCAGCACCTAAAATAATTTGAATAAGGTTCGATTTTAAATTCATGAGGTATTTATTGGTTAAGTTTTCTAAATTCTTCTAAAAAGTCTTTGCTCATTGCAGTGAAACGATCCATAACTTTAGCTAAAAACTCAGGAGTAATCATTTCTTTCAGTTCATCCACTCCCATTACATCTAATTGGCTAATTTTGTAGGACTGTTCGTATTGTCCGGCTTCAAATTTAAGGATATACTTTTCGTTCCAACCAAAAATTGTAATCTTTAGCTGCGGGTGTGGAATTTCTTCAATTACGCGCATGACTTTTTTAAAAATTTTGCACAAAGTTAGTAGATTATCTGTGGAAGAAGCACTTTTTAATAATCACCTAGTAAGACAGCTTGCCTGGGTAATTAGAAGCACTCCTCTGATGGTTGATTTAGCAAGTCATCCAAGTACTCATATAGTAAGTAAAGAAATCTGTGATTTTTACCTGAAAAAACACTTGAAATGGCTGAAAGAATTAGATAAAAATCCGGCGGCAGTCTTCGACTTTATGGCTCGCCAAAACTACACCCGTCTAGGTAAATATTTTGAAATGCTTATTGAATTTTGGCTACGCAGCAGTCCTCATTTCGAATTGTTGTTACAAAATGAGCAGGTATACGATAACAAAACAACAATAGGTGAATTCGATTTTGTTTTTTACAACAAGTTATTCGAAAAAACAGAACACTGGGAAGTTGCTGTAAAGTTCTATTTATCAAATGGTATTTCCGACGAATGGAATAATTACATAGGGCCTAACGCCAACGATAATCTTGCTTTAAAGATGATGAGAAGTATTGACAAACAGTTGCTTTTATCGTCTCATCCGGCTGCACAAAAGCTATTAAGAGAAAAAGAAATTCATATAGACAGCACATCTCTATTTATGAAAGGCTATTTGGTCTATCCTTGGGGAAGCACAGCAAAATCTATTGCAAAATTTGCTCACGCACAACATGAACAATTTGATTGGCTGAGAATTAATGAACTCGGGAAGCCCTTTTTTAAAAATCAATTCTGGGTTATATTACCTAAATTGTATTGGTTAGGACAAAATAATCTCCCATTTGGAGAATTGATTGTTTACGATGAGAAAATATGTTTTTGGTAATCAAAGACGTCATGAAATACTCCAAAAATGCAATTATGATAGCTTCGGTAAGTATAGAGGAAAACTCAATAGTAGAAATTGCCCGATATATGATTGTTGGCGAATCATGGCCTAAACAACAGCACCATATTTAGACTCGTATGAGATAAACTCAAACGGCACGTTCACCATGAAGGCATAATCTTTGCCCACTTCAAGAATATCTTCGTCGTTCTTACTGTACATCCACTTTACCTTCACCTGCTTGCCCTCCTGAATCATCTCGTTGAACTTGTAGAACATAAACAACAAACGCTTACTACTAGAAATATTAAAAAACTCAAGATTAATAACCAGTTCGGTATTCACGGCAGGAGACTTAGAATAATCGTCGAGCCAAGTCAAAAGTGGACCAAAAAACATCTCCGCATCTTCAGGAACCGATCTACCAGAAAGCTCCAACTTTCCATTTACAGGATTAAAATTTACAGTGGGAGTGGTTTCTGTAGCTGTAATAATTAGTTCTTGCATAATCTCATCTTACTTTGGATACCATAAAGTTGGTAAAAAAAACCGTTCACTCAACCGTCTTTTCTACTAAGTTAGTTTTAACACAGATTAACAAGGCTGAAAACACGATAAGCACTATAAACTCATCATTTCCTTAAAACGAGTGGCCTGACGACGTGAAATTTCAATTTTTTCTCCGGTTTCAAGCTCAACCTGCAAACCTCCATTAAACCAGTTTTCTATGTGTTTTATATATTTTAGGTTTACAATATATTTTCTGTTTGCCCTGAAAAACGTTTTGGCATCAAGCCTTAACTCCAGGTTATTTAGCGACTTTAACACCAATGGCTTAAAATTTCTGAAATAAATTCGAACATAATTTCCCTCCGATTCGAACATTCTAATTTCGTGTAGATGAACAAACCAACACTTCTCCCCATCTTTTATAAAAATCTGGTCTTCGCCCGTTAATCTTCCATCTGGTTGCTTTTCGTTACTTGCTGATTCTTTAGCACCACCCACCAACTTGCTTATAGCTTCTTTAAGTCGTTCTGACTGAATAGGTTTTAACAAATAGTCCAATGCATTTACTTCAAATGCCTTAAGTGCATACTCATCGTATGCAGTTACAAAAATTACCTCAGGAGTAGAATCGAGTTCTTCAAGTAATTCGAAACCGGTTTTTTCGGGCATTTGAATATCTAAAAAAATAAGTTCGGGGTGAAAAGCAGTTATTGCCTTCTTAGCCTCCTCTGCATTCGAACATTCGGCAACAACCTCTATTTGAGGATATTCTGCTAATAGATTTATCAGCTCTTTTCTGGCTAGTCTTTCATCATCTACAACAATTGTTTTCATAACTTCCTAGTTTTAATCAATATTATTTAACTCTTCTTCTTGTTTCATCTTTGGGAACACAACGTGTGTTACCACCATGCCGCCTTGGTTGCTCATATTAAATTTAGCTTCCTTACCGAATAAAATAGCTAAGCGCTGCTCAGTACTACTCAATCCTACTCCTTTTCTACTTGAGCCGGGTATGAATACCCCACTGTTGAATATTTTCACCTCAACACTTCCGTTGGTAGATTGAGTAACTACGCGCACAGTTCCACCGTCCTTGCATTTTGAAATTCCGTGCTTCAGTGCATTTTCTACAAGTGTTTGAAGCATCATGGGGGGGACCAGGTTGTTGTTTAAACTTTCGTCTATCTCGTACTCCACCTGAAGCCTTTCTTCAAATCTAATTTTCTCCAGTTCTAAATACTCCTGAATAAGTTTAACCTCCTCTTGCATAGTAACAAATCGGGTCTTGTTCATCTGCAATGTGGTGCGCAAAATAGAGGATAATTGGGTAATAGCATGACGCGCTAATGGCGGATTTTCATCAATAAGCGCCCGGATACTGTTCATCGCATTAAATATGAAATGGGGGTTAAGTTGCGTTTTCAGATTATTAAGCTCAAATTCATTAAGCTTTGCCTGCATTTGTAGCTCTTTCAACTCTTCGTTACGCGATTTTTCAATAAAAAAGTACGTAAAGTAAAATACGTTCCAAAGAAGAAATATTATCGACAAACTAAGCCACCCGGAAACTAATGAAACCAAAGATAAGTCGTTCTGATCGAATTTGAAATTCTTGTATACAAAAGAAACCAATAGCTGAATAATCAGATAAATCAAAGCCGTAACCAAAGAACCTATTACTACACGCGGCACGAGTTTTCCGATTTTTAACGAAGGCCACGACAGGCGGATAAAAACCAATCTATATAGATGCGATATACCTATGGTTGATAAGTAAAGTAAAACCAATTGCAACAGATTACTTTCTTCGGCCCCCGACGCATAAGATAATGCAAACAGCACACCCCACCCTACAAACTGAAAAATCCAATATAAAATTTGCTTAAACCGCATTTGTGCGAATATAATACATAATGTAGTGTCGTAATTTTTTAAAATGGATAAGCGGCTATTTGCTGCTAATCTCTGAGTATAAAACAAATTAGAACGGTTCTGCAAAAACGCAGAAACAAACAGGATTTAATTTTACTTACATTTACTGCGCAAACTACGTTTGACATGAATTGTTTGGCCCACATATATCTCTCAGGCGACTCAACAGAAATTTTACTCGGCAATTTTATGGGCGATGATATAAAAGGCAAAAACTACCTAAACTATCCAAATGCTGTTCAAAAAGGTATATTGTTACACAGGCTCATCGACACCGAGACAGATTCTCACCCTGACACCAAGTCGGTAAAGCAACTCCTAAGATCGGAATTTGGCATTTTTTCGGGAATTATTACCGATATATTCTTCGATTACTTTTTAGCTAAAAACTGGAATGCTTTTCATTCGGAAAATCTCAAAGAGTATGCACAACAAAAGTATCGAATACTAAACGAAAACAAGTACATGCTTCCCAAAAAAACAGCCTTCATGCTCACTTACATGATGAAAAACGACTGGCTATATAGCTATCGGCTTGAGGCGGGTATAGAAAGAGCTCTGAGTGGTATGGGGCAACGCATTAGCAGCAGGCCAAAACTTGAGACGGCAATGCCTCTGCTTGTTGCACATCATAGCGAAATTCAAGAGCGTTTTCAATCGGTTATCTCACATCTTCAGTCGATTTGCTTTGACTACCTGACACAAGAAACAACCAACTGAAAAATAGTTATTAACAAGTGATTAACTTATCTAAACACTTAATACTTTCGATTCAACTTTAACTATTGAATACCAAAAAATATAACTCATAAATTTTATGATTCACCCGGATACTGAAGTCCGTTTCATCAGCGATGAAATAGGATATGGTGTTGTGGCTACACGATTAATTCCCAAGGGAACTATAACTTGGGTTGCCGACAAACTCGATAGGGTATTTACTCAAGAAGAATTTAATCAAATGGATTCCATTTACCAGGATATTTTAGAAAAATATACCTTTCGCGACAAAGACGGAAAACTTATCTTATGCTGGGACAATGCTCGTTTTGTAAATCACAGTTTTAATTCTAGCTGTGTCTCTACAGCCTATAACTTCGAGATAGCCGTGAGAGATATTCACCCCGGAGAACAATTAACCGATGATTACGGATACTTAAATGTTTCTGAACCTTTTGACTGTATTACAGAAGAGGGTAGCGACAGAACAGCTGTATATCCAGACGATTTACTAAAGTACCACTCTATTTGGGACGCAAAAGTAGAGGAGGCTATTCAGTTTACTCCTAAACTTGAACAGCCGCTAAAAAATTTACTCGAAAATGGTGTATGGAATAAAGTGCTTCGAATAGCCAATAGGGAGGAAAAACTACAATCTATCCTGAGCTGTTATTACAATCCTGTTTACTAGTTCTGCTTGTTCTTTCGGAATATTAACTTGTTCACAAACCCATTTATATCCTCAGATATTTTAAAAAAGTAAACTGGAACAACATAGAGAACGACAAAAAGTATAGATTTCATCACTATAAATAAAAATGTATTTTGAATTTCCATTGGGATATAATAAACGATTAATCCGGCAATAATTCCCAAAATAAGCATGTAAATGGTGCCTGTACCAAACGGATGCATTTTAAGCTTAATCTGTATATATGCAAAAGCAACCACATTAAAAAACAGAAATACGCCTGCAGTGGCTATTGCTGCGCCATTAATTCCATATACCGGTATGAATATCAAATTGGTAGCAACAACCAGAAAAACTAACAAAACAGCTATTACTGTTTCTGCCCGGTAAAACCGAGTTACTACAAGAATTACTGAATTAACCCCGGCAGCCATATCGAATAATCGGGCAGCACCTAATATTAATATTACATATTTAGCCGCAACAAACTCCGGCTGCAACAGCGACAAAATTTCGTTAATATTAAGGGCAATACAACCATAGATAATACCTCCCAAAAAAATTAAAATGAGTGAGCTTTTTTTATAAAATTCTTCTACTTTTTTTAGATTTCTTTTTTTCCAGTCGTACGCAATAATTGGGACTGCAATTCTAGAAAGTGCATTACTGGGAATATAAATAACCGAAGCGATATAAACCGCCACTGCATAAACACCAACATTTTTTAATTTGTCTTCGGGCATTAGAGCTCCAATCATGAGCAAATCTATATTAGTTATTAGCATAGCTGTAATGCCACTCAGCAAACTGTATAAGCCATAATTAACCAACGGTTTTAGCAAGCGTTTACGGGTGTATTGCCTGTTTTTATCTAGTGACAATTCATTACTTAGTTTCAACTGAACCAAACACAAAGCAGAGGTTATAAAATAACCCAACAAATACAAAATCATAAACTGGAAAAAAGTACAGTACCCCCAGTAGTACAATAATAAAACAAACAACCAGTGAATGCGAATTATCACATTGCGCAACAAATTGGTAAATACTGTTTTTCGCAACGCCTGCAGAAAAGACTCCAAAACAATAAACAACAGTAAACCAAAAGCAGACAAAGGCACCCACACGTAGTAATCTGCAAAAAGTTGAGAGTCGTCTTCATAATATTGTAGCAACTGTGTTTTAATCAGGAAATAAATTCCCGTAACGATTGTAAAACCAGCCATCGAAACAAGAAAAAGGATTCTGAGCAATCCGTTGTTTCGGCCTTCTTGTGTTCTGTAAACAGGAAAAAACTTAACTGCAATTCTGTGAACACCAAATGAAGACAATTGAGCCATTGCCGTTGCCAAAGAGAGTGTAAGTCTAGTTAAACCAAACTCATCCTCTGATAAAAACATAGGAAAAAGAACAACGATGTTTACAAAACCAACAACAACACCAACGTAGTTGATAATTGTATTCAGTAAGGCTTGTCGTCGAACTATTCCCAAAACGATATTCTTTTCGTCAAATGTAGTTTTTGTAATTATAAGAATCAATTTTCACTCAAACTCTGAGTTAATCTCTACCTATATTCGTGAAATATTCAGTAGGTTTGAACAAATGAAAAAAGTATTAATTATCACCTATAACTGGCCACCCGGTGGTGGTATTGTGGTATTAAGGTGTTTAAAGTTTGTTAAATACTTGCGGAATTTTGATTGGGAACCCCTTGTTTACACGGTATCCAACCCTACTTACCCCTATTTAGATTATTCCAACGAAAAAGACATACCCGAAGGGATTACCATCATCAAACAGCCGATTATGGAGCCCATCGGAATTTTTAAAAAATTAAGCGGAAGAAAAAAAAGCGAACCACTGTTAAACATTATTCAATCTAGCAGTAAAAAAAGATCTTTTGCCGATACCTTGGGAATATGGGTTAGGGGTAATTTTTTTATACCCGATGCCCGCGCACTTTGGATTAAGCCTTCTGTAAAACACCTGGAAGAATACCTAAAAGACAACCCTGTTAATGCTATCTTAACGGACGGCCCCCCACACACCAACACGGTAATAGGCCAAAAATTGGCACAAAAACTTAATTTACCTTGGCTTGCAGACTTTCAAGACCCTTGGACGCAGGTAGATTATTACGAAAAATTACTTATTGGAAAAAGGGCTGACAGAAAACATAAAAAACTGGAGCAGGAAACCTTTAAAACTGCAAATAAAATTACCATTGCCAGCCCAACCTGGAAAAAAGATTTAGAGTCCATAGGTGCCAAAAATGTGGATGTGGTTTATTATGGGTATGACGAAGATGATTTCAGAAATTTTGAGAAAAGACCCACTTCGCTTTTCAAACTTTTTCATGCAGGGCTATTGGGCAACGACAGAAATCCAACCGTTTTATTTGAATGCCTCAGTGAATTAATCTCTGAAAAACCTGAACTAAAGCAATTTGTTCGTATTGTTCTTGCCGGCGAAACTGATTATGAGGTTTTCGAAACTATAAAGCAACACCATCTTGATGACGTGACCGAAAATCTTGGAATCATAAACCGTAAGGAGGTTTTTAAACACTATAGCGATAGTTCACTTTTACTCTTGCCTATAAACAAGTCTAAAAATGCCAAAGGCAGAATTCCTGGTAAGCTTTATGAATACATGCGAACATACACTCCTATCTTAGCTTTCGGTCCAAAAGACGGTGATGTGAAAAACATTATCGAATCAAAATTATTGGGCAAATCGTTTGAGTATGACGAGAAAACACCCTTGAAAAATTACCTGAAAGAAGAGCTAGAAAGCTTTCTGAAAAATGGCTACAAGCAATTGTCATCTGACATATCGGAGTTTTCTAATGAAAATCAGACTAAAAAAATAGCCTCGTACCTAAACGAAATAAGTCAACTAACGGCTTAAGTGGATTTTACTGTATCTAAACAGGCAGCCTATTAAACTAAACTTGAGCCTGAAAAAAAGCGACATGGTGAAGCGAATAAAATTTAACCCCCGGTATATTTTCTTCCACCGCCTTGTGTTCCTCTTGCCCAATGCCAAATTAAGGTAGCCGTACTGATGTAGATGTTCCAGAAAAAATTTCAAATCCTGCTTACTGATGTTGGGATTTGTATAAAGAGCCGTAAGGTGAGTTACACGCTTGTCTTCGGGAGGCAACTGCATGTAATTATCGCCATATAACGACACTAAATAGGTGTGTTTATTAAGCGGACAATTGAATTGACAACACTCAAATTCAATTTTTTGCAACGGAAATATATCGTTTGACGAATAATACCCTCTGTCTTTAACTACCAAAGCATCGTGATAGCTGTATGTAATTAAATAGTCTGAATCGTTTACCGCTTTTTCAGAACTCCGAATCATATAATCAAAATATGCCTGAAAAAAGTTTTTCTTCTCGGCAAACAGGTCTTTACCTTTTGGCAAATACAATTTATGCTCTTCGAGTATTGCGTTATAATCTTTTGCTTCGCCCCTCATGTATATTCTTGCCAACTGATTAAAGCTATTGTCTTCGGCCAAGCTTTGGGGATTATTGGGAATGTATTTAACTGGAATTAAATCAATTCGCGATGGTAGCGCGCCATCAATAAGGTATGAGGTATCGGCATAAAACTCGCACCAGGTATCAAATTCTGAATCTGCAAAATATACAAATCGAGATGGATTCGATACCGTTTTTTCGCTTAGTAACTTTAATACTTTTTGATAGTCTTTAATCGGTATACAGATATCTATATCATCATCCCAGGGAATAAAACCCTGATGCCTTTCTGCACCGAGTAAAGTACCTCCATCTATCCAGTAAGTGATGTTATGCTCTGCACATAAAGACTCAAACTCCTGCAACAACTTCAAACAAGTTTCCTGAGAAACCCTTAGAGCATCTTGCTTTGGCAGTTTGGTTAATTTCATTATAAAAGTCCAATCTTATTGGATACGTATTCTAAATCTTGGGGAGTGTCTATTTCGAAACACTCAATTTCACAAGCTCTTATGGGTAAGTACTTCTCAAGTTCTTGATACACATACAGCCCCTCTTTTCTTATTTTGATATTGGTAAAGCAGGCTATTCCTGTCCACTCTAGGTTCGAATTTTTTTCTCTGCTAAACTCTACTACTTCGTGTTTTTCATTCAGTTTCACAAAAACAGCATCCTCTGTATACGATTTGGTTACACCTATCAAATCTTCCCCCGGTTTTATATCGGAAATAAAACGATTGTAATTTTCTTTGCTGATATACATGTCGCCATCTATATTGATGAATGGCTCAGCAAGATCGTGCGACCCCAAATACAGGCTGTATGAATTGGTGGTTGTGCGGTAATCAGGATTTCTAACAAACACTACGTCGTTTCTTATCTTTCTCACGCATTCTATCACCTCTTCTTCTTTAAAACCAACCACAACTCTAATATTTGGAACGTCTTCAAGCACCTTTAGCAGGTAATAAATAAGCGGGTGATTTCCTATATGTACCAAGCATTTCGGCGTATCCAATCCCAATCTGCTACCTAGTCCGGCAGCGCAGATGACAGCATTATTTATTTTCATTGGAATACTTAAAATTTAATGACTCTAGCAACTTTTTCAAGGACAAAGAATCGTAGCAAACATAGTCGGCTATATTTATTAGCGTTGAAACCGGATTATGAACACCTCCAAAAGCAATACCCATATCCGATTTTTCGAACATAGAACAATCATTCATCCCATCACCTATCGAAACTATAAAATCATATTTATCTCTGAGTTGAGCAATCGCTTCTTGTTTATCTATTATTCTGGTTACATCCAGTAGTGAGTCGTCTTGGTATTTCGCTTCTGAAGAAAAATAGGCACAACCATACTGACTCTTTATGAACTCATCTACCCACACATCCAGATTACCGGTAACTATATAGCAGTTTTCTTTGTTCGCCCTAACAAACTCCTGAAGGTTAGAGTCTACCTTTATTCGGTTTACGGTTTTCCTTACTTCTGATATGGGTATGGTGGAAAGCAGTTTTACGCGAAGCCTGAAAGACTTGTTGAAGGTAATTAGCCCTCGCATGGTGATTTTGGTAAGCAGGTCAATTTCCTCAAATAAATCAACGTGTTTGGCTATTTGCGGAAGTATTTCTTCCTGAGTTAATGTACCGTCTAAATCAAAACAAAATGCAACCTTCATGTTTTACTTTTTACACAAAAAAATAAAATGCCTAGTATCCGTCCAAACATTTAGTGTGTCGGGAAAAATATCAAATTTATCAACCGAAGAATAGCCTACCTCCTTAAGCAAATTAATCTCTGCTTCCACGTGCCTGTATTCGGCAAAATAATTTGTACCCAACTCCTCTGAATATCCGTTTACTATTTTATCCTTTTCCAATCCGCAGTGCATTCTTACAATAAGTAAACCTCCGGGTTTTGTCATTTCAAAAAGACTTTTGTAGATGATGGTCATGTCTGCTTTTGCAAAACATTGGGCTACACCAAAACAAAGTACCGCATCAAATTGCTTTCTCATTTTAAACCCAATCAAATCGGCATTAATCACCAGCATATTTGGGTGTTCTACTATAAACTTGGTAAAGCCTTCAAATTTTTCAACCGCAGTTATCCGGCCTACTTTATCTATTAATTTATTAATAATCAAGCCCGACCCGCTACCTATGTCGAGCACATCATCGGTTGGGTTTAAAAATTTTGTAAGAAAATCTATTTCTAAATCAGAGGTATCCGGGCGCTTGTTTTTAGTTTCAACCGGATTTTGAATTTTCTTTGATAAACTTTCCCAATATTGATTACCGCTACCCATGTTTAATCTTTTGAAAATTAATAACATAACCAAATATGCCTAAAATCAGGATAAGCGCAACATAACCAAACATAGCACCTATACTGTAAGTGCTTAAGCTGTATTTAAACTCAATAGTGTGCTCTCCCGCCGGAACAACCAGAGTTCTTAATAAATAATTTGCCTGAGCAAACCCTACCTCTTTACCATCTATATATGCTTTCCATCCGGTTGGGTAGTATATCTCAGAGAAAACTGCCAGTTGGTCTTTTTCCGACTTACTCTTGTAGGTTAGGTGATTTGCCTTGTAGTTTTCTAATCGTATACTACCTGTGGGTGTTATTCCCGATGGTACGGAGCCGAGTTTACCCTCAAAGCTTTTCCTGATTAAGGCAGTTTGACGTGGGTTAAAGCTCGTCAACACCTCTATTTCGATGTGTTTGGGTTCGAGCATCATCCCCTCTTCTTCCAGAAAATCCAACGGGATAGCCAAATCACAAACAGAATCTGTACCTATGGTGTACTTCTCGCCTTCACTTATTGGCAGTCTGTTCAGGTCTATAGGGTAACCTTCTTCTTCTGCCGAATACTTCAGGTATATCATTCTGAATGCAGGCACTTCTGCCTCAGTGGCTTGTGTGTTTTCAACAAATACGGCATTTTTACCCGACAAATCTTTTATTCGGTAAACCCTATCCAGTTGTATCATTTCTTCGTCGGCGTTTTCAACCCATTTCACATCGCCTACAAACCAAGCGTTGCCCAAAGCACCGGGATTTGATCTAACCTGACCGTCTCTATCTATAAAATATTTGGTGTTTAGCATATTCAACACATTCATGTTATTTCTAGACAAATGAAAATCGATAACCTCCTGATAGCGCTTAAGCTTTGCCCCATGATAACCACCCACAGACTTGTGAAAATAAGGAGTGCGGCCATCATTAAAAGGATTGCCCATATTGAGTACCCTGAAGTTGGTTGATTTGTTCAACTCAGCAAATAAGATGGCTCCTTGTTCTTCTGCTGTAACAGAAATACTAGATGCTCCGTAGTTCCTTTTTTTGTCTCTCAGTTCGTCTATTCGTTTCTGTGCTGTTTGTTTTACTTCAGCACTGGCCTCACTTTCAAATATTTCCATATCAGCAGCATTAGGCGCATACGGAAATTCATACTTTTCTTTCGGTACCCATTTGCTAAACTGCCCTTCGGTATTGTTGTCCAAGTAGCGCACGCAAACACCCCACAAATCGATGGTTATTAATACCCCGATGCCTGCCAGCATCGCACCTTGTTTCAGTTTATCTTTTAAGTACAAAGCCAGCAAAGACAAAGCCAGCAGCACGAAAAACAAACTACGGTATGAGTCGGCTTTAAAAACAGAAACTCGGTAATTTACCAAATCAGTAGTAATGGGATCCAAGTAGGCCTTATACTGCATTCTCATTTGCATAACATTAGGCGCATCCATAGGCACAATTCTTTCCACATCAAATGCTTCTACCTCCTGCTCGGACATAAAATTGAAGAAGCTCTGCGGAATTGCTGTAATGATAAGCATAGAAGCTATCAAAACTCCGGATGCCGATAGAAACAGCCTAAACTGAGCCGCAATTTTTTCTCGTTCATCTAATAATTTTTGAACAAGTAATACTCCAAGCAGCGGCACACACAGTTCCACAATCACTAATATCATAGAAACAGCCCTGAATTTGTTGTATCCGGGTATGTGGTCTATAAAAAAGTTGGTAAGCCCCATAGAGTCCTCTTGCCAGGTTAGCAGCAGAACAATTCCTGCAAGACCCATCAAAATTAGTTTAAAAGTATCCCGAATAAAAAATGATGCTCCAATTGAAGCCATCAGGAAAAGAACACCGTAATGCGTTGGTCCTAAAAAGTTTTTACCCCAACTCAGCAATACAGCCAGAAGGGAAGCTATAATTAATGACCACTTAATTCGGTCTTCCAAAAAGAAGATGGATAAAAACGCAAGTAAAATTACAATTGCTCCGATGTAAACCGGCCCCGAAGTAATGGGCTGATTACCCCAATAGGTATTTAAGCCGTTTTCGCGGGCAAATTGTTTTAGCGCAGGGGTAGCCACGTCGCTTTCAAAAAATTCTTTTGAACCCGCCAAACTCCCCGAACCGCCTCCTTTGGCATTTGGCACCAGCAAGGTGTATGTTTCTCCTGTTCCGTAACTCCACTGGGTAATATAATCCCTATCTAGTCCCGAAGTTTTATTTGTGGAAGACTCCCCACGCATGGTTAATGTTAAGTCGCTTTTGCCCCGGGTAGTTTGAGGGGTGTAATCCAATGTACCTTTAATGCCCCCGTAATTAGCGGTAACGGCAAGCAAAACGGCAACCACCAGAACAGCTGTTCTTTTCATAAAATCGAGCAGTTTTTTGCTGCGTAGTGCATGGCTAAACTCAGCCAAACCAACAAAAAACAGTATAAAAAACAGGTAATAGGTAATTTGATAATGGTTAGCCATCAGTTGCAGCGCAAGAAAAAGTGCTGTAATTGCTCCTCCAAGTAAGAACCTGCCGCGATAAGTGTATATCAACCCGCCGAGAATAGCCGGTGCAAAACCAAGCGCAAGTGCTTTAGTAACATGGCCGGCACCTATTATAATTATAAAATAAGTTGAAAACGCATAGGCAATTGACCCAATAATGCTTAGCCAAATATTGATTTTAAGGCAGCGCATAAGCACATAAAAGCCTATCATGTAAAGAAAAAACATATCCATCGGTCTAGGCAACCAAAGCTTCGCCGCCTGAAAAACAAACGAAATCGGATTGGAAGATTGGTCTACCCCTATCATCGTGGTTGGCATACCCCCAAACATACTGTTGGTCCACAAAGGGTCTTCGCCATAAAACTCCTTATGATCCATCGCCTCTTTCGACATGCCTTTGTAGGTTTCTATATCGTGCATTTTTACAGCATACCCCTGCCATGCCGGATAAAAATAAATGGAAGTAATAACGAAGAATACTACTATTGCCGCTATATGTGACCAGTATTTCTTTATGTCGAAGAACTTCATAAGCTTGGTGGATTTATTCTACAATTTCGTAGTCGGTGTATTCGCCTTTCTTTTCGGTATCAATTTTTTTATTTGGTTGGGTTGGCGGTGCTGAGAGTTTTTGGTTCATTTTTCCTACTTGTTCTTCCATCTTCATAAGAAGCTGCGAACGCCTGTAGGAATTATACATCCAAAGCAGAAGAATGGCTATGAAAAGCACTTCCATCCATCCCGCAACTCCTGCTTTTAACGTAATTAAATCCAAACTAAAAAATCGTTTATTTACTCAAATATAGGTTTCTTTCGGAATAAATCTTAGTAAAGAATGGGTCTTTTAAATCTTTGATGAAACGGATAGCCTCTCCGGTTGATTTCATTTCGGGGCCTAGCTCTTTATTCACATCGGGGAATTTCTCAAACGAGAACACGGGAATTTTGATGGCATAGCCGTCTTTTTTGGGATTGAAATTGAAATCGGTTACTTTCTTTTCGCCCAACATCACTTTGGTAGCATAGTTTACATACGGTTCGTCGTAAGCTTTGGCAATAAAAGGTACTGTTCTGGAAGCTCTTGGATTAGCCTCGATGATGTAAACCAAATCGTCTTTGATGGCAAATTGAATATTGATAAGTCCCACAGTCCCTAATGCCACGGCAATTTTTTTGGTGTGTTCTTCTATTTGGTGCATCACTAAATCGCCTAAGTTGTAAGGGGGCAAAAGAGCATACGAATCACCTGAATGAATACCTGCAGGCTCTATGTGCTGCATAATGCCGATGATGTAAACATTTTCACCATCACATATCGCATCTGCTTCGGCCTCAATAGCTCCCACCAAGAAATGATCAAGAAGAATTTGATTGTCGGGCATATCGCGCAGGATGTCTACCACGTGGTGTTCCAAATCTTCGTTGTTGATGACAATTTTCATTTTTTGACCGCCCAGCACATACGAAGGACGAACTAAAAGAGGGTAACCCAAATCTTTTGCTAAATCCAATGCCTGTTCGGCACTTTCTACCACGCCAAATTTTGGATAGGGGATACCCATATCTTTAAGCAAATTGGAAAATCTGCCACGGTCTTCGGCCAAATCGAGCGAGTCAAAACTGGTACCGATAATGGGAATATTGTATCGGTTGAGTTTTTCTGCCAGTTTAAGTGCCGTTTGCCCACCTAGCTGAACAATTACTCCGATGGGTTTTTCGTGAAGAATAATATCGTAAATATGCTCCCAAAACACCGGTTCGAAATAGAGTTTATCTGCCGTAGTATAGTCGGTAGAAACTGTTTCGGGGTTACAGTTTATCATAATGGTTTCGTAGCCACATTCTTTGGCTGCAAGCACTCCGTGAACACAGGAGTAATCAAACTCAATTCCTTGACCAATTCGATTGGGACCTGAGCCCAAAATGATAACTTTTCTTTTGTCGCTTACTACCGATTCGTTTTCGTCTTCAAAGGTGGAGTAATAATAAGGTGTTTGTGCCGGAAACTCTGCTGCACAAGTATCTACTAGTTTGTATACCCGATTAATTCCAAATTCATTGCGTTTGGCATATACTTCACTTTCCAAACAACGCAGCAGGTGCGCAATCTGCCTGTCGGCGTAGCCCTTTTGCTTTGCCTCGAAAAATAATTCTCTGGGAAGCGATTGTAGGCTGTGTTTTTCTATTTCGCGCTCCAGTTGAATCAGTTCCTCAATTTGTTTCAAAAACCAAAAGTCGATTTTTGTTTTTTCTTGGATGGTTTTAAACGGAATACCCAGTTTTATGGCATCGTAGATGTGAAATAGTCTGTTCCAACTCGGTTTGGCCAAACTGTTCAGCAGAGTGTCTTGATCACGGACTTCTTTGCCATCGGCCCCTAGCCCGTTTCGCCTAATTTCAAGCGATTGACAGGCTTTTTGTAAAGCTTCCTGAAAGGAGCGACCTATACCCATCACTTCGCCCACAGACTTCATTTGGAAACCGAGTCGACGGTCGGCACCGGGGAATTTATCAAAGTTCCAACGCGGAATTTTTACAATTACATAGTCTAAAGTAGGTTCAAAATATGCCGATGTGTTACCGGTAATTTGATTGTTTAGTTCATCTAAGTGGTAGCCTATCGATAGTTTTGCTGCAATTTTTGCAATGGGGTATCCTGTTGCTTTGGATGCTAGCGCCGAAGAGCGAGATACTCGCGGGTTTATCTCTACAGCAATTATTTCTTCTTTTTCGTCGTTGCTCACAGCAAACTGCACGTTACAGCCTCCGGCAAAATTCCCAATGGCGCGCATCATTTTAATGGCCATCGTTCGCATTCTTTGATAGGTGGTATCAGAAAGCGTCATGGCAGGAGCCACGGTAATTGAATCTCCGGTATGAACTCCCATCGGGTCGAAGTTCTCGATAGAACAAATGATAATCACATTGTCGTTCGCATCGCGAAGCAATTCCAGTTCATATTCTTTCCAGCCAACAACTGCTTTATCTATAAGCACCTCGTGTATGGGCGATGTGTGCAGCCCTCGGGTAAGTAATTTGTCAAAATCTTCTTTCTCGTAAACCACAGCTCCACCACTACCACCCAGTGTGTAAGAAGGGCGAATTACCAACGGAAAGCCCAATCGTTGCGCTATTTCTTTTCCTTCCAAGAAGGATTTAGCCGTTTCTGACGGGGCACAAGCCACGCCAATGCTTTCCATCAGCTTGCGAAACTCTTCACGGTCTTCGGTAACATCAATAGCCTGAATATCTACCCCTATCATTCGCACACCGTATTTTTCCCAAAGCCCCAATTCATCGCATTTTATGGCGAGATTTAATGCTGTTTGCCCACCCATCGTAGGAAGCACAGCATCTATTTTATGATTCTGTAGTATTTGTTCAATAGATTCGGGCTCGAGAGGCCGTAAGTAGATATTATCTGCTACCACCTTATCGGTCATAATGGTGGCGGGGTTGGAATTGATGAGGGCAACCTCTATTCCTTCTTCTCGCAGGGATTTGGCAGCCTGAGAGCCGGCGTAATCGAACTCACAAGCCTGACCAATTACAATCGGACCACTGCCTATTATCAAAACGGACTTAATACTGTTATCTTTGGGCATTCTTTAATAAGGTATTTAATTACTTACGGGCAAATTGGGGCAAAATTAACAGAAACAACGGTGAATAAAAGAACATGAGCAGTAGAGTGACCTACAATTTATTAACATTTAACAAATTTAGTTTAAGTTACAAGCGTTTGGGTTGTGGAGAAAAAATACTGATTGCTTTTCATGGCTTTGACCAAAATGCTTCGATTTGGCGGAATTTTGAAAACAGTCTCGGAAAAAAATACACCATTTATTCGTTTAACCACTTTTTTCATGGTTCGGGGCACTATCCAGCCGACAGGATTGATCATAATACCATGACCAAAAAAGAACTTTTTGAATTAATAGAGTATTTTCTTGAAGAGAAAAAAATTCATCGGTTTTCAATTGCAGGCTACAGCCTAGGAGGCAGAATTAGTCTTACACTTATTGAGTATTTTGCAAATCGACTAGACGAAGCATGGCTGTTTGCTCCGGACGGATTAACCCAAAACTTCTGGTATAAGTTTGCCAGCAGCACCAAGACAGGCAGAGAGTTATATAAGCAAATTATGCGCAATCCAAACATATTTTTCAGCCTAGTAAGAGGTGTAAAAAAGGTGCGCTTTATTTCTCAAAAAACAGGCGATTTTGTAATCAACCAAATGGCCACATACGAAAAACGCCTGTTGGTATACAACACATGGATGGCCTATCGCCACATCATGCCCAACCTTAGAGAGGTTGCCCGATTGATAGACAGCCACGCTGTTGATACTCACTTGTTTTTAGGTAAATACGATTTTATATTCCCCCCAAGGATGGCTAAGAAAATTCCGGCCAAAAAAAACCTAAAGGTTCATATTGTAGAATCCGGGCATAATCTATTCACCGCTTCCATTGAGAAAGTGATAAAACAGATTATAGGCTATAGCTGATTCACTTGTTTAATGTCATACAATTTATCTGATCCAGCTTCTTTGTATCACATAATTCCCTTCTTCAGCGAAGCACTAATATGACCCATGTATTGCTCAGAAGCAACCACGTTTTCATAGCACACAAATAAAGCAAAAATATAAGTATTGTAATTCGAGATTTCGGTAGTATGTGTAATATAATTAACACAAAATAGATCTAATGATTTTGACTTAATTATAGTCTTGTCTATGATATGATTAGTCTATTTCTGTAAGATTAAGGTACTGAGAGTAGAAGTTATCTCCATCTACTAACAAGAAAAGAATTTATTAGATTTGAGCTAATAAATTATGTTAAGGAAACACAATATATGGCAGGCGATGGGGCCGGGGTTGCTGTATGCAGGGGCAGCTGTGGGCGTGTCGCATCTAGTTCAGAGCACCAAAGCAGGGGCTGTATTCGGCTACGAGCTTCTTTGGGTTGTTTTTCTGGCAAATATTCTCAAGTATCCGTTTTTCGAGTTTGGGCCACGCTATGCATCGCAATCAGGTGAATCGCTACTGATGGGATACTACAACAACGGTAAGTGGATGCTATGGCTTTATTTGTTTACTTGTCTGGCTACCATGCTGCCTGCGTTGGCTGCGGTCTGTGTAGTAACCGCCGGCATAGCCAAAGACATCAGTGCTACATCGAGCATTTCCGTCGTAGGATGGACGGGTATGATTTTGGGAGTAGTTGCTGTTTTACTTGCCATTGGTAAATATAAGTTGCTGGACAAGTTGATTAAACCCATTATTGTAGCCCTAACGCTTACAACCATAATAGCTGTGATGGCAGCGTGGTCGAACCCTACCGAAAAACAAGCCGAGTTTATGAGCAATTTCGATTTTGGCAACACGACTCATGTATTGTTTTTTGTGGCACTATTTGGCTGGATGCCCGCCCCCTTGGATGTGTCGATATGGCATTCCATGTGGACGGTAGAAAAACAAAAGCTCACCGGGCAAGCCTCGGTAAAAAACAGTTTGCTAGATTTTAAAATCGGATACTGGGGTACCACCTTTCTGGCAGTGGCTTTTGTGCTTTTGGGATATTTTGTTCTCTACGGAACCGGCATAGAAATGGCGCAAAAAGCCGATGCGTTTTCCGCTCAGGTTATTTCGCTATACACTACCAGCATAGGGCAATGGGCATATTTCATTATTGCCGTTGCAGCACTTTGCACCATGATAAGCACCACGCTAACTTGCCTAGACGCCTATCCGCGCACGATTAACACGGGAATCAGCATCCTGATTCACGGAAACGAAAAACAGGTTTCAAAAAAATTCTACTTGCTTTGGTTGGGAATAGCTGCTTTGGGGGCATTTCTGTTTATCGCCTTATTTTCTCCCGAAAACATGGTTAAAACAGTAGTTTTCGCCACTGCCCTCTCTTTTGTGGCTGCTCCGATTGTATCTGGATTAAATTTATTGGTAATCAAGCAAAACGCAAATAAACAGATAGAACCCATCGGTAGAAATTACTTTATTTTTTCTATGATTTGCCTAATTTTACTCACCCTGTTTACATTATATTACCTGTATGTATTTTTTTACCTCGGTTAAGCTAAAATTATTTTCGCATAAGGTCGCTTTTAGGCTCGTGCTTATTTCGGGCATTGCCTTTCTGCTTTTTGTAAGTTTTTCGCTGATTAGTTATCACTGGGTAAAAAGCAGTACTAAAAAACAACACTACTCTTCGCTCGCCGAAACGCCTTCAAATGATGTGGCTCTACTACTAGGTACTGCTGAAAAAACCCGAAGAGGCTATATAAACCCCTATTTTTCTACTCGCATGAAGGCCGCTGCAGGACTTTATCATACCGGTAAAGTGAAACATATTCTGGTAAGCGGCGACAATAAAACCAGAAACTACAACGAACCCATAGCCATGCAAAAACACCTGATAAAACTGGGAGTTCCCAAAAGTGCCATCACGCTTGACTATGCCGGTTTCAGAACGTTTGACTCTATGGTGAGAGCAAAAGAGGTTTTTGGACAGTCTAAATTCACTATTGTTTCGCAACAGTTTCACAACGAGCGAGCTTTGTTTATTTGCAATGCTTTGGGGATTGAGGCCATTGCCTATAATGCATCAGCAGTAACTGCCTCAAGATCTATGATGTATATTCGGGAGTTGTTTGCCCGATCTAAGGCAGTTCTAGATGTTTATGTGTTGCAAACGAAACCAAAATTTCTGGGGAAGCGCGAAGAAATCCTGCTTAATTAGTTACTCTACTATCATTTTTTTATTCACCACGCTATTACCCGATATAATCTCAACGAGATAAACTCCTTTAGCTAAATCACGAATCGTAAACTGCATTTCGGGTTGTGGGGTTACTGTGTATTGCTTCACACGTTTCCCGTCTAAAGAATAAAAACTAACTGCTACAAGCTCAAATGCAGGCACCCCCTTAATGGTTATCACCTCAATTGCAGGGTTTGGATAAATACTCACATTTTCGCTCCAGTCAATTTCTGCGACAACGGTAGTTTCCGAAAGAGTATACTGGCTGAAGAAAATCCAGATTTCTTCGCTGGCACTTATATCCTGATTGGTATTGCCCAACGATGGGATGTGCACCGCTCCAGGCCAGGTGTGTCCGCCATTTATTACCTTGAGTAAAACATTTTGTGAGCCATAACTGCACGGACTAAATTCGTGCCGTTCTACAGTGCAATTGTCGGTTGTGCTTACATTGGGTAAATTGGTTATCGTTGGAGTTGTAGGGCAAGTATTTTTTCCCGCCCAAAGCTGCATTACATTGTCTATGCCTGTAATTCCTAATGTGCCGTTGTATGGAACTGTGGCATCGGCAGTGCCATGTATTTGCATTACAGGTACCGTTCGGGTAGGATTGCAATTGTTGTACTGCCCTGTGCTCATAGAGCCTGTAACAGAGGCTACAGCTGTTATTCGGTGGCTCAGCTCGCATGCCAACCTATAACTCATAAATCCCCCGTTAGACATACCACAAGAATAAACTCTATCGAGGTTTATATTGTAATTGGTATATAACGTGTCAATAAGCGCGTTTAAAAAACCCATATCATCGGCCGTGGAGCCAAATCCTGCTCCCGCATTCCAGGCGTTATTTACACCGTCGGGGTAAACAGCTATGAAGTTATTGGCGGCAGCCACCGTATTAAACTGCGAATAAAGCATCTGATCGTTGGCGTTACTCGTGTAGCCGTGCAACACAAATACCAAAGGCATAGCAGAACCTGTAGTGTATGATGGGGGAAGATACGTTATGTAATTTCTCGTTATTCCATTGTGAACAAAGCTGCCGTTGATTACTTGGGCAGACAACTGAAAGAAATGAAAAAATGAGAATAGAATAATTAAACGCATGATGAATAGTTGTTAATCGGTTAAAAAAAGTCTTGGCTACATCTCAGCCTGAATCTCTTTTTTTAGGTATTCGGAAGCAATGTCTGAAGGAGTTTTATCCAACTTAGAAACTATTTCGAAAACTTTCTCAGCCATGTCTATTCCACTGGCATCATCTGCCACTTTGCCAAAAGAAAGGTTGTATATCTTTATTGTTTCTTCTTTAGACTGTTTAAATAAATTCCAACCTTTTACACTCACATACAATTGTTGAGTCATGTTGTGTTCGTATTCGTCGCGAATGGTTTTCAGTAATTCCTTATGAAGCATTTTGGCACTCATACCGGGTTCGTGAACACGCATCACCAGATTCGAAGGATTTATTCGCTCCAGATACAACACCAACCTTTCATAGGCCTGAAGTTTTAGCGGGAAAGCTTTTTTCTTTACCTCGAGTTTCCACTCATTATCAACTTTAGCCTGTTCTTTGTCGAAAAACATTTTGAGCAGGTAATAGCAAATGCCAAACACAATCAAGGCAGGGATAATATACTTTAAAATATCCAACACATCATTCATAAATTCAAGTTTTGAAGGGGTAAATTTATTGAAAATAATCTCCTATACGCAGTATAGAGTCAGATTGATACAATTAAGTTTATAGATTTGCAATACAAACAAGGAATATGCAAAAAACCTCTGCCCGTTTAAACAATATAGCCGAATCGGCAACCTTGGCTATGGCTCGCATGGGGCGCGAACTGAAAGAAAAAGGTGTTCAGGTAATAAGTCTAAGTTTGGGAGAGCCCGACTTTAATACACCCGATTTTATTAAGGAAGCTGCAAAAAAAGCAATCGACGAAAACTACACCCGATACATGGCTGTGAATGGATATGTCGATTTGCGCGAAAGCATAGCCCATAAATTTAAACGGGATAATGGTTTGACCTACACCGCCGAGCAGATTGTGGTTTCTACAGGAGCCAAGCAAAGCATCATGAATGTGGTGATGGCATTGATTAACCCGGGAGACGAGGTTATAATACCTGCTCCTTATTGGGTTAGCTATGCCGAGATGGTAAGGCTTGCTGAGGGGATTCCTGTTATTGTAAACACAGGGATAGAAAAAGACTTTAAAGCCTCTGCTTCCGATATTGAGCCACACATTAATACAAAAACAAAACTATTGATGTTTTCTTCGCCCTGCAACCCAAGTGGTTCGGTGTACACCTACGAAGAAATGAGCAAAATTGCACAGTTACTGGCTAAAAACAAGCATGTAACCGCTATAAGCGACGAGATTTATGAACATATTAATTTCACCGGAAAACACTGTAGTCTTGCCTCTTTCAGCGAAGTGTATGAACAGACGGTAACCGTAAATGGTGTTTCCAAAGCCTTTGCTATGACAGGATGGAGGCTGGGCTACATAGGGGCTCCACTGTGGATTGCACAGGCCTGTACCAAATTGCAAGGGCAATTTACTTCGGGGGCCAATGGTATTACGCAGCGTGCTGCCAAAGCAGCTATAGATGCCGACCCGTCAGTTACACACAGTATGCGCGATACTTTCTTAAAACGTAGAGATTTAATGCTGACCAAGCTTAGCGAAATACCCGGTTTGGTGTGCAATGTGCCTCAAGGTGCGTTTTACTTATTTCCGGATGTGTCGAGCTATTTTGGCAAGTCGGCAAATGGTAAAACAATCAACAACGCATACGAACTAAGTTTGTATTTACTGGAAGATGCGCATGTAGCGGTAGTTTCCGGAGAAGCATTTGGCAATGCTGAATGTATTAGGCTTTCTTACGCTGCTTCAGACGAAGAGCTTACAGAAGCAGCAAATCGACTAAAAATTGCACTGGCCAATCTGGCTTAATATGAATTTTTTTAAGCGCATAAAGGAACAATTCAATTTGTTTTTATACGACACACGAAGCATCGTCCTTCGGGTGTTAAGACTCTTAAATATTCTGGTTTCGATCACGGCTATTTCGACTATTCTATACTACTACGGCTATCCACAAACTCCCGAATCAAAAGAATTCTTATTAAACATCATCAAAGGTAGTTTTGCCTTTTATGTATTCAACTTCTTTTTGCGAATTATCTACGATATTGAGCCACGCAAATTTATTCGGCAAAACTGGTTCGAAGCCATCATGATGGTGGTATTGGTTGCCGAAGGCGTGAGTTACAACCTGTTTGACACCCTGCTGCTGGAGAGCCTGTTTAACCGACTGGGATTAGAGAGTTTTATAGATTTTTCTACTCTATTTATACAGTTTTACTTTTTTGTAGTAGTCATACTGGAATTGAGTCGAAACAGCTATGTACTACCTAATGTAAAACTACACCCTGCCACCATTTTTGTAGCTAGCTTCCTCATTATTATTGCAGCAGGTACTGGTCTTTTAGTAATGCCCGAAATGACTGCAGACGGACTAGGAATGCCCTTTGTAGATGCTTTATTCACCTCTACAAGTGCCGCCTGTGTTACAGGCTTGAGTGTGGTTGATGTGGGTAGTTATTTTACTTATAAAGGGCAGGTTGTTTTGATGCTGCTATTCAAAGTCGGTGGGTTAAATATCATATCATTTGGTTCGTTTTTACTGTTATTCAACAAAATGGGCTTTGGAGTAAAACACGATAACAGCATAGAAACATTTGTAAACAAAGATTCTCCACTTAACACCAAAACCATTTTAGGCAAAATATTTTTCTGGAGTATTACCATCGAATTAATAGGTGCATTCCTTATTTTCTTGTTTTGGCTACCCGATGTTCCGGAAATACAAGATATGGGACAACGTGTGTTCTACTCCATTTTTCACTCTACATCAGCTTTCAATAATGCCGGATTTTCACTTTTTCAAGATGGTTTATACAACATTCATATCCGCGAAAATTACTTTGTACAAATAATAATCATTCTACTCATATTTTTTGGTTCACTGGGTTTTATTGCCATTTTCGACTTGTTTGAACCTAAAAATTTGCGCGAACGACTCAAAAAACCCTGGAAACAAATTTCATTTGCCACCAAAATAGACCTCTATTTCTGTTTGGGGATACTGATTGTAGGGGCGGCTCTTTTCTACCTGTTTGAACACAACAATACCCTTGAAGGGAAGAATTTTTTTGAAGCCAGCATTGCCTCTTTGTTTCAATCTATATCAAGAACATCTGGATTTAACACGGTAGACATAGGCTCTGTGGGTATGCCTGCAATCATGGTATTAATGATGATTATGTTTATTGGTAGCTCCTCCTCCTCTACCGGTGGTGGTATAAAAACCTCGACCTTTGCCATCATATGGGCTGCCAACCTTTCAAGTATTAAGGGCTCTAAACATACTGAACTTTTTAAACGTACCATTTCACACGAACTGGTATTAAAAGCTATGGTTATATCTACCTTTTTTGTAATTGGTATAGCTGCGGGATGCGCCTTTTTAGCCTATACCGAAGCTGATTTATTATTGAGTGGTAAATTCGAAATGGTTGACCTTATTTTCGAACAGGTTTCTGCCTTTGCCACAGTTGGTATTTCGCGCGGACTTACGGGAGACTTATCTGAAAATGGCCGAATTGTAATCATAAATTCTATGTTTATAGGCAGGGTGGGAACATTAACTCTTATTTATTTGTTTGGAGTAAATACCAAATCTAAAAACTATAAGTACCCCAAAGCCCACACTATGGTAGGCTAAACCAGAGTAAATACCAATTCTAAACAAATGAGCGTAACTCCTTATAAAGACGAAAACAGAAGCAAGAAAGAACAAGTAGCAGATATGTTTGATAACATTTCGGGCAAATACGATTTTTTAAACCGATTTCTTTCGCTGGGAATAGATAAAATATGGAGGAGAAATGCCATTGCTCAGCTAAAAGAAATAAAGCCACAACATATTCTCGATTTGGCTACCGGAACGGGTGATGTAGCCATTGCTGCACTAAAACTTAAACCAAAAAAGATTACAGCAGCCGATATTTCTGAAGGCATGATGGATGTGGGAAGATCCAAAATAAAAAAAATGGGCAAGGATGATATTATCTCTTTTCAATATGGCGATAGCGAAAACCTGCCTTTTGAAGACAATACCTTCGATGCTATTACAATTGCTTTTGGAGTGCGCAACTTCGAAAACCTTGAAAAAGGGCTTTCCGACATGCTTCGCGTGCTAAAACCCGGAGGAAAAGCCGTGATTTTAGAGTTTTCGAAACCCAAAAGATTTCCGATAAAGCAGACTTTTGGGCTTTACTCCAGATACTTCATTCCGAAAGTGGGTAAAGCCATATCTAAGGACGATGCAGCTTATGCGTACTTACCCGAATCAGTCGCTGCTTTTCCCGAAGGAAAAGATTTTGCAGACATACTCGAAAAAATCGGGTACAAAAACGTTTACCTAAAACCACAAACAGGAGGTATATCTACTATTTATTGCGGGAAAAAGTAACTGATTACCAAACCGGAATTCCATCTTCGGTGAATTTGGCTCCAAACTGAACCTCGCTCAACACACCGTTGTCGAACCAAAAATAAATATCCTTATCCTCTATTTTTAGGGTTGTGAAATCGGAGAAACCATCTTCATCATCGCTGTCTTCCTCAATATCTTCTTCTTCCAGAATACCAAAATTTTGAGTTTCAATAAAAGATTTCAACTCTGCCACACTCATTCCGATAACATTTTTATTTAGTAGTAAACAGTCATCAGAACTTGTTGCAATCGTAGTCAACCGAAAATCTAAATCTTCTTCAAAAGACATAGAAATTTCCAACTCATCGTAGTGCCAAGTCTCGGTAAGTTCCTCATCTTCTTCCTCAAGTGAAAAAAGTTCTGTTTCATCGGGCTCTCCCAGTATTTTGTTTACTTCATCTCTTGTCATTCCGAATCGGATTGAGCCGATTCCACTGTGAGGATTAATTTCCAGTTTCATAGTAATTGTTTTTTTCAAAGGTACTCTTTTTATATGCGGCCATCTGCACTAAACGCACAGAAGATGAAAATGCAAAATTTGAGTTAAAAACTAAAAGGCCTGCTTTTCAATAGCATAGCTTTACGTTATAAAACCTTCGCGCTATGAAAAAGCCAATGTTCATATCACTTATACTTGTAATTTTCGCATACAACGGAAAAACACAATCAGTACCTAAAATACATATTGAAAATAAAGTTTGCGACAGAGGGGATGTGCCATACGGAAGTTATGGTAAATTTAAGTTTCCGGTTAAAAACATAGATGATGCACCCCTCATTATTAAAGTGGTAAGATCAAGTTGCGGCTGTCTATACGCAGAATGGCCACAAAAACCGATAGAACCGGGGCAATGGGATACTATTTATGGGATATATGACACAAAAAGACTAGGCCCTATAAATAAATCGCTCACTGTAAGTTCCAACGACACCTCTCAATCAACTATAATTCTGAAGATAAAAGGCGAAGTTTTTCAGGAAAAGGTTTCCGAATTGGCCTTCTACGTAAACGATGAGCGACTAGTCCTTAACAAAAGAAATCAGGCAGAATTTAATAAAACTGAAAACGATACATTAAGTTTTAGAGTGGCAAACACAACCGACAACCCACAATCGTTCAAGATAAAATATTATCAACTTAATTCTGCATATGAAAATCCAGTAGAAACTGTTAAAACACTGGACTCCTACGAGGAGATCAGATTTAACGTTGGTAGATTAAGAACCTCTAACGGCAAGTTAGAGCGAATGAAAATACATGTGGATTATAAAGGCAAAAATTATTCACGCACAGTATACATATCCGAGAGCTACTAAGAGCATTTTAGCGCTTACAACTCTTCGTCGGCTTCTGCGTGTATATCAAGCTCCCTGAGCGCAAGCATAAGATTTCTCCAGCTTAGGTACCAAGTTTTATTTATGGTAAGCAACTGTGCAAGTTTAAGGGCATTTCCATTTTGACTTTTTGTTGCAGATTCAATAAAACGCCTGTCTTCTCTTTTCAGAATGTCTTTAATCTGTTCGTAAGGTATTTCATGAAGACTACTATCAGCGAGGCAACTCGAAAGCTTGGCATACATCAACTCTTGTCTTCTTTTTAATTCTTCCCTAAGTGTGCCCCCATCAGGATATTGCTTTTCGTAATCTGAAATATCCTTTTTCAAATCCCTCATCCACTTAGCCGAAAACAATGCCATTCGGGCTGAAAACAGTGCATGATTCACCTTACTGCTCGACTCCTCTCCTATTGACTCTTCCTGAAGTTCTTCTGCAAATTTGTGCATCAAATCACTAATAGTCTTAAGTTTTTCGTAAAGGTGGGGGGATTTCACGCTAAAATCAGCTTCCTGCAATTGCTTTAGCGGCGAAAAGGGCTTGTGCTCCATGCCCAACACCTTGTTATGATACATTAATACCTGATGAATTAAATGCCACGACTCTTTTCGTAAAGCCTCTGCAGCAGCATGCCCCACCTTAGCAGGTATGTTGGATATAAATAAGGTCTCTTGTTGCGATTTATCCGGAAAAAGACGAACAACCCATTTGCCCAAAACATTGGTAAACGGCAAAAAAAGTAACACTCCCATTAAGTTAAATATGGTGTGAAACATGGCCAATTCAGTAACCGGGTCATCCGAATTGTATAGAATAACATCTACCAGCATCAGTAAAAGCGGCAAAGCCAATAAAGCTACTAATGCAGTAACCCAGTTGAAAATCACATGGCTGGCAGCGACTTGTTTTTTGATAACGCTACCTCCTATTGTGCCCAACATTACCGTTACGGTGGTTCCCACATTAGCCCCTATAACAAACATCGCCGCGGCCTCAATACCGGCTGCACCGCTATATACCATTGATAAAATAATTGCCATTGAAGCTGAACTGGACTGTGTTATTACTGTGAGCAAAAAACCAATAAACACATATAAAATAAGATGAATCCCCTCAAAAAAAGAAGCATCAACAGTGTCGGTAAATTCTACTACCGCAACCTTCATAAATTCCAGCCCCATAAAGAGAAATCCAAAACCGGTTAATAGTTTTGAAACAGAAGCATAGCGAGGGCGTTTACCAAAAAAAATCAACCCCAAACCTCCTAATCCAATAAAGGGTAGGGCAAAAGCCTCTATATCTACCTTAAAACCGACTGAAGCAACAATCCAGGCTGTAAAAGTGGTTCCTAAATTAGATCCTATAACAACCCCGATAGCGTTGTTCATAGCCAATACTCCGGCACCAACAAATGCCAGCACCATGAGCGAAACTGCAGAACTGCTTTGAAGAACAGCTGTGGTTAAAGTCCCCGTAAGCACAGCCTTAACAGGTCTGTTAGTGAATTTTTGCAACAAGCGTTGAAAAGCCCTACCCGAAAGAGTATGAATACCTTCTTCGAGCAAAAACATGCCAAACAGGAAAATACCAAGACCGGCAAGCAGTCTCCATAAGTCAACCCCTTCAAGATTCAAAAAATCCATGATGCGAAGTTACTATTTCGTTAAACAAAATAGGCTACTTCTCAAAACCATTCATTTGTCGTATTTTCGTGCAAAACCATTTCCCAACTCAGTATAATGCGAATTTTAATTCACCTATTTATATTTTTAATTCCCTCGTTATTAAGCAGTCAGACCAATATCAGCGACTCTATTAAAAGCATTGAGAAAAACTTAGAGAATATTCTTACAGAAGAATATAAACTATTGAAAAAACTTGAAGAACTTAAGCTGAAAGAGAGTATCGAGTTTTTATATAAATTCGGTGTACCCCAATACAACAGCTGTTCTCAAACAGTGAAACACAGCGCTATGATTTTGTGTTACGATGAAAACCACGAACAGGCAAGATGGGTTTACCATATAATTTCACCCGAAATAGAAAAAGGTGCCGAAAACAGAAGCAATGATTTTAGAGTTGACCCCAAAATCACAACCGGAACTGCTGTGAAAGACGACTATTGGTACAGTGGTTACGACAGAGGGCATCTAGCCCCATCGGCAGATTTTAAATGGTCTAAAAAAGCCCTAAGTGAGTCTTTTTACTATAGCAATATGTCGCCTCAGCGCCCGGAACTAAACAGAAAGCGCTGGGCAGAACTGGAAGATGTATTCAGGGAGTACGTAGTAACAAATAAAAGACCTCTTTGGGTGGTTACCGGTCCGATTCTTAAAGAGGGTTTAGCAACTATCGGCGAAAACAAAGTAAGTGTTCCGGAGCATTACTACAAAGTTGCCTTCGATTTTGGTGATACCCTAAGGGGTATAGGTTTTATTATGCCCAACTCCGAATGCCCTTATCCTGTTTTTACGTACGCTGTTACCATAGATAGTGTTGAATCGATAACCGGAATTAATTTTTATCCTTCACTAAGTAAGGAAGATGAAGAAAAAGTTGAATCAACTTTTGAACTCAACAATTGGAGCAGAGCAAAAGACAAAGGCAATATAACCCCAGTTCACCATTCAAAACTCCCTAAGGGGAAATTCAATACCATTCAGGCAAAATACCACGTAGGAGAAGAAATCACGGTTTGCGGAACCGTAGTTTCCTCAAGGTATGTAGCAAAATCCGGGATGACCTACCTCAATCTCGATCAAAAGTTTCCCAATCAGCTTTTTACTATTAGAATAGATAAGTCCAGCCGAAGTAACTTCACGTACATTCCGGAAAACGAGCTGGATGGAAAAACTATTTGTGTTAAGGGAAAAATAAGTATTGTAAGCGGTACGCCTACCATGGACATAAAAAACGAAAAGGCTGTTACTGTTGTAGAAGACGACGAATTCTCACAATAAAAAAAAGCCTGCTTATTCAGCAGGCTTAATATCATCAATCACTATAGGACTACCTCTAAAGCAGGTGATTTGTGGTGCTCTTGATCGTGTATACTTAATCTTCACCAGCATTCCATCCTTTTTATACTCATCAGCCAACTCTATGGGAGCATAATATACCTTCTCGCCATTTTCTGTAAGTTCTACTAAAACCGGACAGCCTTCTTCTGCGAAGGCTGTCGTGATTTTAGCTTTGATATATCCGTTATCCACAATTTCGTTTGAATTTGCCGTTGAATTATTTTTACTCTTACAAGCACATGCCGAAAGAACCGATAATGCCACAGTAAATAAAACAAGCTTAGATTTCATATTTAGAATTTTTGTATAAACAGTTTCTCCACTTTTTGGAAATCTGCATTACCTATTCTAACAAAGTATGTACCAGCTGCAATATCGTTTACATTTAATGGTTGAGTAAATTGATTGTTTGAAGGGATAACTTGTCTGCTTACAACAGCCTTTCCATCCATCGAAATAATATCTACCACTAAAGCATCATCATTATAAAGTCCATTAGCTTCTACATAAACAATAGAGCCCTGTTGAACTGCTTTTAAAGACAAGTTGGCATGAAAAGGGTCCTGCTCGACAAGTCCTACACCACTTTGATGAAGTTGGAAAGAGAATACTCGCGTTCTCGCTGCTCCACTCTGAAGATATTCTCCCGTATACCAAAAAGTAACCCCATCAATATCCAAACTCATTTGAGCGTAATCCCCATATCTGTCTGTATTGGTTTGCGCACCTGAACCGGCCTGAGCAATAGTTTCTGCTACAGTCATCTGTCCAGTAGGATCATTTTTATACCTTCCCGTATATCGTAAACCCGCAGAGATGTTGTTTGTAGCATCAACATGGCTGTAACCCATTCCTATGTTGCCATAAATATCCATCGCTGCACTCGACATAAATCGGCTTCCAGTGGCATCGGGGGCATAGGTACCACTTTGGAAGATAGCCCAATTTCCATCATTAGCATCGCGCAACTCGTACCAGCGAATACCTGAACGATTGCTCCCCATATTGTTGGCATGAGTAAGTACAATTGTATTGTAACCTACCCAACGCATATGCTGGGCTCTGTACATAAACACGTTCTGAATGGCATCTAATCTTTGAGTTGTGCCGGGTTGAGCAATGTTTGCAAAACCACCGGTAAAGTTACTATTAAATGCGGGAGCAGGAATGGTTTGATGCAGAGAAACTGATGAGTTTGCCGGAGTAGTCCAATCACATGTCATAGTGTAAACTCTAATTCGGTCTGTTGGAACACTTGCCCATGCATCATCTTCTAGGTTGAAGAAATAGCAAGGTGTTCCGGCGGGAGGAAGTGGGCCATCTGCATCAGCAGGAAGCATACATCTGAATCCGTTGTTAGCAATTGCCGTTGATATTCTTACCATTGCAGCTGTTGGATCACCCACAAGCATTTTCGCTCTGTCAAAAGCTACTGTGGTACTTCCTGAGTTAGAAGACATATAGTAACCATCCCACCAAATTGAAAACTTGGGGTAATCAGGAAAATGAGGAAACTGGTAAGAATAAGCATAATAAGAACCATTGGGGTCACTAGTTTGAGAAATAGCAATTAAAATTCTATTATTAAACTGAAATTGAGATATAAACCAGCGATCAGCATGTCTATCATACATCACTATGGGATCTCCCGCATTAGTACTTCCTGTCCACAATGAACTAAGACTTTTAGCCGCTCCTTGTCCAACTCCGGCTTTGTTGTAAACTCTAAATGCTGTATTAACTGCCTGAACGTAGTGATTTGGACCGACTGCCCCAGTAGGATCAGGTGGTAATCCTGAACTGTTCAATCCTTGAAAGTTAACAATTGGAGCTCTTCCGGGCGAACGGGTATATTCCTTTTGCAATACAGGGTCTTCTCCCTGAGGCTCTGCATTGGGGTTTACCACTTCATTCAACCTGTGTGATTTTTTGGGCCTAGCTACCCTGTCCTTGTCATCGACCTCGGGAGCATCTTCCCAATACAAAGCAGGTGGAGTCATTATAAAACTAGTAGGCATGGCTACATGGATAGCTTGTCCTTCTTTATTGGTGTAAACTTTTTCAGTGGGTGCAGCAGGATTTGCTTGGGCAAACCCAATGTAAGATGTACTGAATATAATTACCGATAGTAAGATTTTTCTCATAGCTTTAATTTTGAATTTTCACGAAATTTACAAATTATAATTACAATTGATGCTTGCAATGTGGGTAAATTACATAAACGGTTGAAATCTTACTTACAGTTTTCTGAGTTCTATAAACTCTTTTATTTTTTCGTTTTCGATAAGTACCGTAAGATTGTAGTGAACTAATTTCCAGTCAGAACCTTGTCTAATAAGCACCCCGCTTCCGCGACATTCTTCCATCCAAGTAGACAGCGATTCTTCGAACCAAATCGTTTGTCCGTCTTGTGAGTAGTACCAATTTCTCCAATTGGTTTTAAAATCCCATGCCTTACCTTTTCTAAAATAAGGCATAGCAAAATCTGCGAATTGTTTCTTAGTCCACCTTTCTTTCGGGGCTGTTCCTAAATAAATGGCATTTTCTGACATAAAATCGAAAAAGAAACTACTATCAGCAACAGTTGCACTATGATGCCATTTATTCATTAGAGAGTCCACCTCATTTTCATCAAAATGATTCGATTCGGTGGCTTCATTTACTACACAAGAGATCAATAAAAAAAGGGGGAAGAGTAAAAACAACTTATTCATAACTTTTTTTAATCAGGTAAAACAGGTTTATAGACAATATGGCTACATTGGTAATAATAATTGGCCACGAGTAAGCAAGTAACACTCCATAAACGACAAACAGAAAACAACCTGCAGAATTTACCTTTCTCAACTTTCTCATGTCTTTCATCAGAAACGACCCCAGCACCACAGCCGAGGCTAAATAACCTATCAATTCAACTATCTCCAAAGTTTTATCATTTACATTTCAGTAAAAATAGTTTAAAGTTTTTTACCATTATCAAACCGTACTTAAACTAATAGACAAAAAGTAAAAAAATAACATTAGAAAAATTTATGTACGTTTGCATAATCAAATTTGCATGAAGCCGGTAACTATAATTAACAGCAAACAGTTCCACCTTACGCTCACCAGGCTTTGTTATCAATTAATAGAAAACCATAACTCTTTCAAAAATTCAGTTCTAATCGGTCTTCAGCCCAGAGGCGTATACTTAGCTCATCGATTGGGGAAAATGTTGAGCGAAATAAATAATTCTCCGGTAACTACAGGCTCTCTGGATATCACCTTCTATCGGGATGATTTTAGAAGAAGAGAAAAACCTATAATACCGAACGTGACTAATATAGACTTCATTATAGAAGGTAAAAAAGTTATTTTGGTTGATGATGTTTTGTATACCGGTAGAACAGTAAGAGCCGGGCTAGATGCCATGCTGGCCTTTGGTCGCCCCGAATCTGTAGAGCTACTAACGCTTATAGACAGACGATTTAGCAGAAACCTACCCATACAGCCTAACTATATTGGTAAAACGGTAGACAGTATCTCGGAAGAAAGGGTTTCAGTAGAGTGGGAAGAAACAGAAGGAGAAGATAAAGTAATACTTTTCACACCTAAGGATGATAGATAAAGATTTAAGCGTAAACCACCTCTTGGGAATTAAAGGTCTGACTAGAGAAGATCTGGAAATAATTTTTCAGACAGCAGACAGTTTCAAGCAAGTCATCAACAGACCTATTAAAAAAGTCCCTTCGCTACGAGACATCACCATTGCAAATTTATTTTTTGAGAACAGCACCAGAACCAAACTATCGTTTGAACTCGCACAAAAAAGACTTTCTGCTGATGTGGTAAATTTTTCTGCATCCGGATCAAGCGTAAAAAAAGGCGAAACACTTATTGATACGGTGAACAACATTCTATCTATGAAGGTAGATATGGTTGTTATGAGGCACCCTAACCCTGGGGCGGCAGTATTTCTTTCAAAACACATAAAAGCAGCTATAATTAATGCCGGTGACGGCACACACGAGCATCCCACACAAGCTATACTAGATGCCTATTCCATAAGAGAAAAACTAGGTAGCCTTGAGGGTAAAAAAGTAGTGATTGTAGGCGACATTCTGCACTCCAGAGTAGCACTAAGCAACATATACAGCCTTAAACTTTTGGGAGCCGAAGTAATGGTGTGCGGACCAACCACGCTAATTCCCAAATACATAACCTTACTTGGCGTTAAGGTAGAAAACGACTTAAAAAAAGCTCTAAACTGGTGCGATGTAGCCAACATGCTTAGAATTCAACTCGAAAGGCAAGACATGAAATACTTCCCTTCGCTGAGAGAATATGCCATGATGTACGGCTTGGATAAAAAATTACTCGACAGCCTAGATAAAGAAATAGTAATTATGCACCCGGGACCTATAAACAGAGGGGTAGAAATAACAACCGATGTGGCTGACTCTGAACACAGTATAATTTTACAACAAGTAGAAAACGGAGTAGCCACCCGTATGGCTGTTATTTACTTATTAGCAGCAAAATTGAATAGGAATTAATTTTTTTATATTTTTGGTAAAAACACAGTTCATGAATTTTGAGATTGAAAAGACAGAAAAGTATGCCATTGTAAAGTCTAAAGTTGAAAAACTGGACACAACCGTGGCGCCTGAGCTTAAAGCTGAGTTTGTTCTTTTAGACAAAAGTGGCTTCAGAAACCTAATAATTGACTTAAACGAAACTCGATATTGCGATTCGTCAGGATTATCAGCTCTACTGGTTGCCAACAGGCTAACCAAAGCTGCAAACGGCACGCTTGTAATAACAGGACTTCAAGGCTCTGTGGAAAAACTGATAACTATATCACAACTACACACCGTATTAAACATAGTACCAAGCATTGAAGAGGCTATCGACTTCGTCTTTATGGAAGAAGTAGAACGCGACTTAGACTCCGAACAATAAACAAAAACAAAAAACGTATGAAAAAACTTTTACTTTCTCTTTTAGCCTTTGGCTTTATGTATCAAGCCTCTGCGCAGTGTACTCCTGATCCACAGCACACATCTCCGGGGGTGTACCCCGATAGTGCCACCGGATTGGCCGTTTCCTACGTAGGGCAACCATACACGCAGTTAATGACTGCCGTTGTACCGAGTGACACTACTACTGTAGTAGGTGGCGTTACCGTTCCTGTAATTATCAACAGTATTACGGTTACTTCATTCACAGGTCTTCCAACCAATTATACTTATGTGTGTAATCCAACGAATTGCTCTTTCCCAGGTGGTAGTTCAGGTTGTTTGTTAGTCTACAGCACACAAAATCCAACCCCACCTATGGTTGGTCGTTATATGCTTACAATCACCTTGGAAACTCAAGGTACAGCACAAACATTCTTGGGCAATGTTCCAGTTTCTCAAACAGATGTTGTAGATTATTATTACATCGATATTGAAGAGGGAACGCCTGCCTCTGTGGGAGAACTTAAAGGATTTGATTTTGAAGTGTTAAACACCAGTCCAAACCCTGCTATAGAGCAAACAAGACTTGAATTTGTAAGCGGGAATAGTTCTAATTATCAGCTTATGGTAACTAACCTATTAGGAGAGCAAGTATATGCCGTTAATATCGCTGCTCACAGAGGAAAAAACACAACCATTCTCAATGTATCCGACTGGAGCGAAGGCATATACATATACACCCTTACTAACGGACAAAAAACAGTTTCTAAAAAACTTGTTGTAAACAAATAAGAATATATTAGACTTGAAAAAAACCCCGTTAGTACGGGGTTTTTTTATTATCAAAAATGCGATTTGAAATACAAATACTAGGCTGTGGAAGTGCTTTACCCACATTAGGAAGAAATTCGGGCGGGCAGGTAATCAACCTGCATGAGCAATTCTACCTTTTTGATTGCGGAGAGGGTACACAAAATGAAATGCGCAAGCATAAAGTAAAATTTCAGCGGTTAAACCATATTTTTATAAGTCATCTACATGGCGATCATTTTTTCGGGCTTATCGGATTAATATCCACTTTAAACTTGTTAGGACGACAAGGCGAACTGACCATATACGGTCCTGCGGATTTAAAAGAAATATTAGAGATACAAATGCAGGCAAGCGACACTTATCTTCGCTTTAAGCTCAATTTCGTAGCAACCCAAGCAAAAGAAAAAAAACTATTATTCGAAAATAAAACAACAGAGGTATATAGCTTCCCACTAAAGCATCGTATAGCCTGTACGGGGTTTCTGATAAAAGAAAAACTAAGAGAAAAAAAAATTAAACCAGAATCAATTAAAGCTTACCAAATACCAAGATATTACCTAAATAAAATTAAAAAAGGTGAACACTTTACAACCAAGGATGGCAAAGTAATTCCGAATAACGAATTAACAATAGAAGATAAACCACCTCGCTCATACGCCTATTGCTCTGACACGATTTACTTTGAAGATATAGCAAAATATATTCAAGGCGTGGATTTACTTTACCATGAGTCTACTTTTTTGGAAAGCCTGAAAACAAGAGCTAAGCAAACTTTTCATTCCACCGCCAAAGAGGCTGCTCAAATAGCTAAACTGACTAAGGCAAAAAAATTAATTCTGGGACATTACTCTGCCCGATACAAAGATCTAACTCTCTTTCTAGATGAAGCAAAAGAAGTTTTTGAAAATACAGAAATAGGGTATGACGGGAAAATAATACCGATTGATTTCGATTGAAACACTATGGAGAAATAGATTTTAAAGTAAAGTCTATTATATAGTCTTCCAGCTTATCTTCGTCAGAAAAGCTTTTGTCAGAAAAATTAGGCAGATGCTGAGCAAAGAATTGTTGTTCGTGGCATGTCTCAATTATTGTTACCGCCAAAGGGTTTGCGTACTTGTAATCCGGATTAATTTCTTTAATTATTTGAGAAAGTCTGCGTGTGAATCGGTTGTAGCTGATAAAACACCCCTCTTTGTTGTCTTGCTCTACTTCTTTAGTCAAGTAAGCCTTGGCAGATTCACTTACAACCACCTGATGTAATCGATGTTCGTTAATGTACTGAAAATCAGGGTCTTGTTCAACAGGATTGGCTATAAGATGTATAGTTTTTTTTAGTTTCTCAACCGGTTTTTTTAAATTGTTAATATCGAACATCAATCGATACTCCAGCCAATTCCAATACCAACTGATAAGGTAAATCAGTAATTTGTGTTTGTTTTCAAAATAACGGTAAACAGATGCTTCTGTGGAGTTAATTCGAGTGGCCAATTTCTTAAATGTAAACGACTCGAAACCAACTTCATTTATAATATCTATAGCATTTTGAACAATTCTTCTGCCTAATTCTGAAGAATCAGGATCTCTTAAGTATATCTTTTCGCTAACTGTTATTCTTATGTTTTGTTCCCATTTTTGGGGCATACATCTATATTTTTTTTTTGCAAACATAGGGAATGATAGTAAAACTATCAAATTAGAATGTAATTACAATCAACAGCCTTAGGATTAATACCCTCTTTTGGTTTCGGGTTCAGGCATAAGGTGTTTATTTTTAAATGGCATAAAATACTTCGGCGGACGAATTGCATCTCCCCAAGAAAAATACTGAACCACTGCCATGTCACCACTTTTTAGTTGAATCAAAGCTCTTTCTCTATCCCACTTAACCGTGTCTCCATTAATATCTATGACTACATCTTTGCCTCTTACCCTAAATAATCGGGTTGGATTTTTTTCACCACTTCTGGTTTCTACTGTTATTTCATAGGCTGGTGTTGTGCCCTTAATGGAGTCGAGAATAAACTGCGGAAATACTGTATTAAAACTTTCGATATGCAAGTTGGAATAATAGCTCAAATAACGTTTTACAGAAGCAGAGTCAAAGCCTACTACAGGTTGACCAAGGTCATTAAACAACCCCACGTTTCCATCTTCATATACATCAACTGAGTAAGATAATGAAGGGGCTTCATAATTTTTGATAGTTACTCTTTTAATGTCCTTCGGTCGGTAGGTGTAAACACCTGTAAATCGCCATTCTGTAGTATCGGTAAAAAACCTGGAGTCCAGATAAGCATAAGTACCTTGTTTATGAACTATGTAGGGAACATTCGATTTTTTATTCCCCTTCTGAAGCAACATATAAGAGCCAAAATGATCGGCAGTAGCCTGCCCTACATAGTAGGTTTTAAAAGGCTTTTTTTCGTCATTATTATACACCTCAACTTTCCTGTGTTTTACAGAAAGGAGGCTTAAAACATTAGACTGAGCAGCCTTGGGCACATCTTCTTTTACTGCCAACCTGAAAAATGTTTCTAAAATTAAGTTTGCACTTTCTGGTCTGGCTTGCAAGGATGTTCCTTCAATCATCCACCTTTTTTCTGAATTTCTTCTAGTTATTGCAATAGTCCCTCCTTCGGTATCTGTCAAAACCAATCTAGTAACCGCTGACGTATCTTCAATTCTGAAATCACTAAAAGGTCTATCTGCTAATTCATCTTCGGAAACAAGAGTATAGGCAAACCAACTTCCTGCAACTAACAGAAGTAATAGTATAATAGTCGTTATATTGGTCTTTTTCATCATTTTCAGTTCTTAATTAATTCTCACTTATTTCACAGCAAACCTTTTTCTTCTTAAGAAAAATTGAATAACACTTATTAAACCCAACACCAATATGGGTAGCACAATATTTATTGATTGCCAGTAGGTTCGCTCTTTATCTATCTTCTGCATATTCAGTGGTCTTAGTGCCTTAAATCGGTTTCTTAAATCTACCAAATAATCATTACCGAGCATCTCATCCATCAGATTAAGAAAAAAACTAGAGTTGCCATAGGCCTTAAACCCGGTAATGGGCTCAAAATCTATATTTATGTATCGTTGAATTCCATCTTTATTCACATAGAGTTCGTTTCTGATTAAATCGCCATCAGCCACGACTAGCATCTGAGAGTGCCCACTGTTTTCAAGCATTTTATATTCACCGGACCCTGCGAATTCTCCTGTTATACGATTTTTGTAAAACGATTCAAAACTGCCTTCAAGATAAAGAGCTACGGGTTGAAAGGGTTTGTTATTTTGATTAGAGAAATTAGGATTCATGCGAATTGTGTTATAGCTAATTCTAACGGGAACGTTGTACATCAGTGAGAAGTCAGAAGTTTGAAGCAGTACTGTTTTTTTCACTTTTTCGCCACCTACAGGATCAACCGAACTGACGTATTGAAGTTTTACCGGATCCATATTCTTTGTCAGCCTGTTTTCATCGCTACCAAACACAACCGGATGAAAATACCAGCTTGCTTTGCCTGTTAATCCGGGAATTTCTATCGGTCTACATCGTCTATCTAAGAGCAAATTTTTATTCAGTCTTACTCCGTAATGAAAAAGTTGGTCATCTATATTAATAGGCATTGAAAGACCCATAGTTTCTCCTGTTTTACTGTAGCGCAAACTATCTTCGTAAACTAATACGGGATCTATCAACCAGGCCACCTTGCCTCCTCGCATAATGAACTGGTCGATAATAAATTTTTCTTTTTCTGTAAATTCCTTTTGGGGTTTTGCCACCACTAATGCATCGAATCCTTCAAAAGCACGAAGTTTTTCTACCAACTGACCTTGCTCATTTTCTTGTTTTATATTCACCCTCTCTGTGTGATAAAATTGGCGCAATTCTTTCTCAATGTGAGCTGTTTGCATCTCATTAAGCTCTCCATGACCTTCTAAAAAAGCAATACGTTTTGTTGTTTTAGTCGTAAGTTTTGTAAATTCTTTAAGAAATGAATACTCTAACTGCCCAATGATTCGGCTCATAGAAAACATATCCAACGGCTGGCCTGGTGCAATAAACTGAATGGTGCTCTGTTTTTCTCCTCCATACCTGATAATCGCAACAGGCCATATTTGCTTAACTACTACTTCATTTTCTTTACGTTCCTGAACTGAAACAGGCTGCAATCCTTCCGCTTTGAGCTGCTGAAGCAGTCTATCCTGAAGCATTTTGTCTTTAGCAGGGTCTATAAAGGTATATTTAACACCGGTATTGTTGTATGCTTTAAACTCGTCGAGCTTTTCTTTTATTCCCAACTTTAGTTTATGAATATCGGCCGGAAGATCTCCATCGAGATAAATCTCGATGTTAAACACATTACCTTCTTCTTTAAGGGTTTCCAGTAATTCGATAGTTTTGGATGATAAACTATGTACTTTTTCCTCAGTTAAGTCGATTCTTAAAAATTTGAATGACACAATAATATTGGCAACCAACAATACTCCAAAAAGCAACAAGATTCGCAAATATCCGTTAGACAAAGTACTTTCACTTTCGTTTATCCGGCCATATTGTCTTTTGAGTAAAAACAAACTCAACGACAGGAAAAATAAAATAAGACTAACGAAATACAAAACATCACGGCTGTCAACTACCCCGCGCTTTATTGATATATAATGCTCTAATATTCCGAATTTTTGAAACACCGTTTCGGTTGAACCCCCAAATAAGGTTGATATATAGTCTATGCCTCCATACATTACAAAACACAGCAATAAGGCTAACAAAAACGCCACTACTTGATTTGAAGTTGTAATAGAAGCAAGTATCCCTATAGAAACAAACACAGCTCCAAGAAAAAACAAACCTATGTAAGCGCCCCAAGTTGCTCCAAAATCTATATTACCAATAGGATCTCCTAATTGAATGACGGTAAAGAAATATACAAAAGTGGGTAAAAGTGCAATACTCACTAAAGCTACTCCTGCCAAGAACTTGGCTAAAATTATTTGGATATCAGTCAACGGCTTGGTAAAAAGCATTTCTATCGTGCCGTTTCGTTTTTCTTCCGCAAACATGCGCATAGTAATGGCAGGAATGAGAAAAAGAAAAACCATAGGAGCATTAAAAAACAAACTATCCAGACTTGCTTCTCCATTGTCGAATACATTTTCGGGACCGGGAAAAATCCACATAAACACCCCTGTTGCAAGTAAAAATATGGTGACGGTTATAAAACCTGTTAACGAATTAATAAATCCTCTAATTTCTTTTAAGAAAAGCGCCTTCATACAAATTATTCTGGGGTAAAATTAACATAAATAAACTTCTAAAAACTACAGCGCAATAACCCACCACTACCTTTAGATAAATTGGAGGCAAAAATTCGGTAAATTAAAAACCGTTCTACTCTACATGGACTATTTTAACAATTTCGCCGTTAAAAGTAAATTCATCAAACGGCATCCTACCTATCAGGTTTTTGGCTAACGGAGAAGCCATTGACACGGCATAACAAATCCGCCCATTAATCTCTATTTTGCCATAGGGTATGGAAATAAAATAATAATCCGAATCGGTTTTTATCAAGCTTCCGAATGAGACAACAGAGTGTTTTTCTGACGAGTTTATGCTAGAGAGCTCGTAAAGTAGTTGCTTTGTCTTGCTTAATTGCAATTCTTGCTTATTTATTTCCACCTGAATCATTTCGCGACCGGTTTCATACTTATCACCAGCACTGCTTTTTGATTCGGAGTTACGGGATGCCTTTGCCGAATCTATTTCTTCCCGAAGTTCATCTATCTTTTCTTGCAAAGATTTTTTAAGAAATTGACCCCCCCCTGCTTTATTCATATAAAGAACTTAAATCAGGATTTTTTCAAGTTTTTTAGAATACTAAAAGCTGTATCTACATCATCTTCTTTTACTATAACCGTAAATTCATTTGTGGTGGAAATTACCTCTACAATGTTAATCCCTACCCATGCAAGTTTTTTAAATATGAAATAGTAAAGCCCTGAAACTTCTGTGTTTTCCATGGGCAATTTTACGGTTATCGATGATAGAGTCCTTTTGTTACTTATCATTTTTTCTGCTGTAAATAATTCTTCGAGTTTTGTATTAAGTGCTTCGCTAACAACTATGGTGGTTTCGTATACCCCCTGAGAAAATGAGTAAAATATATTTTTTTGTTCGGTAATTTCCTGTAAAAGCTTAACATGTTGATGAGTAAGCGAGTTAGAATTAACGAATGTATAACTAGAAAGATTGCTACGAACAATTATGTCGCCAATCTGATTTACGAAATCTTTTATACCAATATTTACCTTGTAATAGTAATTTGGCGAGAGTCGATTTATAGCCATCACAATAGCCCCTTCCTTAATTTCCATCCCCATTTCATCTTCCACCTGATGCTTTATTTTACGAGCCAACGACGAAACGTTTATTAGTTTTTCAGTAAGTGCTTCTTCCAAAAAAGGAGAGGAAACAACCAGTTTCTCTACCACCTTAGATATTGTATTCATGGTGTTAAAAAATAAACGATACGATTAATTTGAGTGCGAAATTACAAATTAGTTTGTGAAATTAAACACTCGGTTTAGATTTGTGGGCTTTTTTGTTAAAATATAATATGAATTTCAAAGTTATAAAATTTGGGGGCACCTCTGTTGGTTCCCCTGATAGAATGAAGGAAGTGGTTAGGTTAATTAACACCGATGAGCCCAAGATTGTTGTATTATCTGCTGTGGCAGGAACTACGAATAAATTAGCAGCAATAGCCTCTCTACTTCATAAAAAACAAGTTGAGGAGGCAAATACAGCCATTAACGAATTACATGAAGAATACAAAAATTTTGTCAGCTTGTTCTACTCGCAGACGTCGACTCTGAAAAAAGCCACCAATTTCATACACGCTCATTTTGAGTACATACGAGCTTTCACTCAAGACATGTTTACCATTCATGAGGAAAATGCAATATTGGCCCAAGGAGAACTTCTTTCAACTGGACTATTTCATTTTCACCTTCAGGAAGAAGGTATTAATTCAGCATTAATTTCAGCATTGGAATTTATGCGAGTTGATAAAGATCATGAGCCGGATGAGTTTTACATAAAATCTAATCTCAGAAAAGAACTGGAAAAATACCCAAACACAAAGCTATTTATCACACAAGGATACATCTGTAGAAACATTTTCGGTGAAATTTCGAATCTTCAAAGGGGTGGCAGCGATTACAGCGCATCCATAATAGGCGCAGCAGCAGAAGCCTATCAAATTGAAATTTGGACTGATATAGATGGGATGCATAATAACGACCCTAGGATTGTTACAAACACCAAGCCAGTCAGAAAATTATCATTCGAAGAAGCTGCTGAGCTGGCTTATTTCGGGGCCAAAATATTACATCCCGCAAGTGTTCTCCCTGCCCAAAAGGCAAATATCAGGGTATTACTTAAAAACACTATGGAACCCCAAGCCGAAGGAACTGTAATCTCTTCTGAACATAAAAGCAAAGGAATAACGGCAATTGCCGCTAAAGACGGAATTACAGTTATAAAAATTCGATCGGGTCGAATGCTTATGGCTTATGGTTTTTTGCGGAAAGTTTTCGAAGTTTTCGAGCGATACAAAACTCCTATTGACATGATAACTACTAGCGAGGTTGCCGTATCCCTTACAATTGATAACCCTACAAAAATTAACGAAATTGTAGCAGAACTATCCTCTTTTGGCTCTGTTGAAGTGGATGACAATCAATCCATCATCTGTGTGGTTGGCGACATGCTTGCAGAAAACAAGGGTTATGCCTTCAGGGTATTCGAGTCACTCAAAGAAATCTCTATACGAATGATTTCTTATGGAGGAAGTAAAAACAATGTGAGCTTTGTAGTTAAAAGCAAAGACAAAAACGAAGCATTAATAGCACTACATCATGGAATCTTTACTACAGAAACAGAGCCCGCTTAAAAAACATGTTGAGCTGTTTGCTTCTAAAGTAACACCATTTTATTACTACGATTTGGATTTACTTGAAAAAACAGTTTCCAGAGCTTCGCAGGCAGCAGCCAGATATAATTATAAGCTTCATTATGCTTTCAAGGCAAATTGGAATCAACCTATATTAGAGATTATAAGAAAGTATGATTGCGGAGCTGATTGTGTAACCGGCAACGAGGTGCTTCACGCTCTTAAAAATGGATTTCTTCCCGAGCAAATAGTGTATGCCGGTGTTGGCAAAACCGACAGAGAAATTATAATTGGGCTGGAAAACAATATTTTTTCTTTCAACTGCGAATCACTGCCCGAAATAGAAATAATAAACGAATTAGCCAGCCGGTTTAATAAAAAAGCAAATATTGCCCTGCGTATAAATCCCAATGTTAATGCAAAAACACATCACTACATAACAACGGGGTTGGAGGAAAATAAATTTGGTATAAACCCATGGGAGTTTGATAAAGTGATGAGTTTAATCCGCTCGTGCGAAAACATTGCGTTAACAGGTCTGCATTTTCATATAGGATCTCAAATAACCGATTTGCAAGTATATACCAACTTATGCAGTCGAGTTAACGAAATTAACCATTACTTCACCGACAATGGCTTCATGGTTAATCACCTTAATCTTGGAGGCGGAATAGGCGTTGACTATCACCATCCCGACGAAAATCCTATTATCGATTTTGAAGGTTTTTTCTCCATGATTCATTCTTTTCTAAGTCCACTCCCACATCAGGAAATACACTTCGAACCCGGCAGATGTATTGTAGCTCAGTGCGGAAGCCTAATATCGAGAGTAACATACGTAAAAAAGGGAGTAAATACAGAGTTTTTAATTCTTGATGCTGGTATGACCGAATTAATGAGACCTGCTCTTTATCAAGCCTTTCATAAAATTGAAAATCTTAGTTCTAATACGCATGAAGCCACATTTTATGATGTAGTTGGCCCTATTTGTGAGTCTAGTGACTGCTTTGGAAAAAAAATAAAATTACCCATCAGCAAACGAGACGATATTATAGCAATAAGAACAGTAGGAGCGTACGGAGAAGTTATGGCCTCAAGATACAATATGCGTGAATTAAATGAGTCAGTGTATACTATTCACTAAAAACTTATTAATCAACACAAATCAATGTGTTGATTATAACAGTATTTACTATAACTTCGTTCGAAATAAAAACAACAAATTGTGAAGCAAAATCTACTTTATCTTTTAGCACCTATTAGCCTTGCTCTTTCAGCCAACGCTCAAACAGCAGACAGTCCGGTTAATATAATCGAACCCGGTAAAATCCGAATACACATGGAAAAGCAACTCAAGTAGAAGCACTTGTGATGCTCCAATAATAAACTCCATTGCAGCCTTTGACTCTGGCGCAATTCAGCTAACTGCTTCCGGAAACTTATCAAACAACTACGAATGGTATAGCTTTGGCTCAACCACGCCTTTTCACAACGGAAACACTTATACCACCCCCATGCTTTATGTTTCTGACACTTTTTATGTAAAATCGCTTTGTATAAACGACACTAAGTTAATTCAGCTCCCAAACCAAACAAGCACATTTAACGGAAACACACGAGGATATTATTTTGTAGCCCCTGTTGATTTCATTATCACAGGACTTCGAGTTCCCACAGATGCAAGCGCCCTAAATCAAAATATTGAAGTCTTAAGGTTTAATTCAAGTATTCCTCAATATGCCAACTCAACAAATGACTTTTCTTCATTAGCTTATTTTAACAACGTTCCAGGAACAGGTATAATCAATACTTACATTGAAGTTTTTACTGGCGACATTATAGGTATTTTAGGAGTAAGAGGTAATGTGAATTCTTACGCCTCCGGACCAAGTACAATATCTATAGATGGTAATTCGGTTACAATTGAAAGACTTGGATTTCAGGGTCAATTGGCAAGTGTTCAGGGATATGACTTGTGGGCTGAGTTAAATGGAAGTATTTCACGAGTTGAAATGTATTATTCTTCTATCTCAAAATCAGATTCTACTTTAGCTATTGCACAGATAAACCAATCTGTAGGCCCTATAAATATTAGCGAAAGTATTTGTCAGGGAGACAGTATACTACTAGGAGGAGCATTTCAAACTTCAGCTGGCACCTACACGTATGTATTTCAATCAACAGCTGGTTGTGACAGTACTGTAATAACACAGCTGAATATCACACCATTGCCACTTAATACAACCACCATAAATAATTTAACCATAACTTCGGACATATCAGGAGCTACCTACCAATGGATAGATTGTAACACAGGGCTTGCAATTCCAAATGAAACCAATCAATCTTTCACGGCTTCTACTAACGGAAGTTATGCTGTGCAAATTTCTCAAAATGGATGTGATGATTTGTCAGAATGCGTCATCATCTCGACTGTTGGTATTGATGAATACAATACGCTATTTAGCGTTTATCCAAATCCAGCTTCAAATGAGTTTACAGTATCCTCTTCAAAAGAAGGTGTATATAACTTAGTGAACAGTTTGGGACAAGTTGTAAAAACAATTGAGATTAAACGTAATAACAACTTCACTATCACCGTTTCAGATTTAAGTTCGGGCGTGTACTATCTTGTTGGTGGTTTAAACCCTGGTCAATCTCATAAAATCATAATTATGAATTAAACATAAGCACCCATAAAACATCTTCTTAAAAATTAACGGCGGCTAAATTTAGCCGCCGTTAATTTTATACAAACTTTTCCAATTCTTTCAATTTAATTCTACCCTCATACAAGGCTTTCCCTATAATTACCCCATACAACCCTGCCTCTCTGAGTTGCACTATATCTTCAACTGTTGTAACGCCTCCACTTGCTATCAATTTTAATTTGGGTAAACGCCTTAACACTTCCTCATATAAGTCAACAGAAGGGCCTGCTAGCATCCCGTCTTTTGCTATGTCTGTACAAATGGAGTATCGGACTCCAATCGAAAAATAATCCTGCAAAAAATCAAACAGATTTACATCTGTAGCCTCCTGCCAACCATTTACAGCAATAGATAAATTATTTACATCTGCCCCAATTATGATTTTCTCCCAGCCGTATTCAACCACCCACTTACTCACCAACTCTTTGTTTTTTACAGCAATACTACCCGCTGTTATTTGTTTGGCTCCGCCATCAAAAGCAATTTTTATATCTGAGTCGGTTTTTATTCCTCCGCCAAAATCGATATGCAGATTTGTTTTTGAAGAAATCCGTTCAAGCACCTTCCAGTTTACTATATGCGATGCTTTTGCTCCATCTAAATCCACCAAATGTAAATGCTTTATCCCAGCCTGCTCAAACCTAAGAGCCTCCTCCAGAGGATCTTCATTATATACCTTTTGGGTGTCATAATCACCTTTTGTAAGACGTACACATTTCCCGTCTATTATATCTATTGCCGGTATTATTATCATATACAAAATGAATTATCAACTGCAAAACTATTCGATATAGCTTATCTACCTAAGTAATACCTGTAAATTTATTACAGAATAAAAATAGTCCTTGAATTTTAAAAAATATTTGGATATATCGTGAGTCTTACTACCTTTGCAGTCCGTTTTTCAGAAATTAGAACGATTAAAAGTTGAAATCATGTCAAGAATTTGTCAATTAACAGGAAAAAAAGTAATAACCGGAAATAACGTGTCTCACTCTAACCGTAAGACAAAACGCAAGTTTTATCCAAACCTTATCACCAAGCGTTTTTTTGTTCCGGAAGAAGGTGAGTGGATTACTTTGAGAATTTCAACTTCTGCCCTTAAGACAATTAACAAGAAAGGTATATCTGCAGTACTTAAAAATTATATAGACAAAGGCCACATCTAAGATATCTTAAACTTAAGTAAATCCTGCCTTGCGCAGGATTTTTTTTTGCCTAAAACTTTCGTTCATAAATACTAAGGAGTCTATTAACACCTCTTTAGAGAGAAACTTTTATCTTAACGATTTAAATACATCATAATTACTAATTTAGTAGCCAACAACATAAACAAGTAATGAAACTACAAAACTACGCTTTAGGAAGCTGGACAGAAGGCGACGGAGAAGGACAACCCCTGCATAACGCCGTTACAGGAGAACTTATATATACTGCCAGCAGCAAAGGATTAGACTTTGCTGCTATGCTTGAGTACGGCAGAAACAAAGGAGGATCTGCTCTACGCAAAATGACCTTTCACGAACGAGGCAGAATGCTAAAAGCCTTAGCCTTTTACCTGCTCGAGCGCAAAGAGAAATACTACCAAATAAGTTACCTAACGGGAGCCACAAAAGTGGATAGTTGGATTGATATTGAAGGTGGGATTGGCAACCTGTTTGCATACGCTAGTTTACGTCGTAATTTCCCTAACGAAACGTTTTGTTTAGAAGGTGATGTTGCTAAACTCTCTAAAAACGGAACCTTCATCGGACACCATATTTGCGTACCCAAACGTGGTGTAGCCATACATATAAACGCATTCAATTTCCCGGTGTGGGGAATGCTAGAAAAGGTAGCCGTAAACTGGTTGGCAGGGATGCCTGCCGTTGTTAAACCCGCCACACTCACCTCTTTCCTCACCGAAGCCGTAGTAAAAGATATTGTAGCTTCCGGTATTTTACCCAACGGGGCATTACAGCTGATTTGCGGGTCGGCTAATGGCATCATAGATCACGTAACGTCGCAAGACGTAGTAACTTTCACCGGGTCAGCATCTACAGGTAAAATGCTGAAATCCAACCCAAGACTAATAGATGAAGCCGTGCCGTTCAATATGGAGGCCGACAGTTTAAATGCGATGATTTTGGGCGAAGACGCTAAACCCGGAACTCTTGAATTTGACATTTTTATAAAAGAAGCTGCCAAAGAAATCACTATAAAAGCAGGGCAAAAATGTACTGCCGTTAGAAGAATAATCGTACCCGAAAGCTTGGTAGAAGATGTACAGATTAACTTAGGAAAACGATTAGCTTCTACCACCATAGGAGACCCAATGGCCGAAGGAGTAAGAATGGGGTCGCTTGCCGGAAAAGGTCAGGTTCAGGAAGTAATGGAAAAGATAGAATTACTTAAAAAAACACAGGAAATTGTGTTTGGCAACCTTGAAAATTTCGAATTAATTGAAGCGGACAAAACCAAAGGTGCGTTTTTACCCCCTGTGTTATTTCTCAATAAAGAGCCCTTCAAAAACACCGACTGCCATAATATCGAAGCTTTCGGCCCGGTATCTACCATAATGCCCTACAAAAACCTAGACGAAGCCATTGAACTAGCTAAAATGGGCAAAGGCTCGCTGGTAAGTTCCATAGTAACGGCTAACAACCAGATAGCCAAAGAGTATGTATTGGGCGCAGCTTGCTACCACGGAAGAATTTTGGTGCTTAACGAAAAATCTGCCAAAGAATCTACAGGGCACGGCTCTCCAATGCCACTTCTGGTTCACGGAGGACCCGGGCGTGCGGGAGGAGGCGAAGAAATGGGTGGAAAACGAGGCGTGTTCCACTACCTGCAACGCACCGCCATTCAAGGGCACCCCACAGATATTACAGCCATTTCTAACACATTTCAGGTGGGAGCAGAATACATCGAAACACCTATTCATCCATTCCGCAAGCATTTTGAAGAATTGGTAGTGGGCGAAACCGTGTTTACACACAAGCACACCGTAACCGATGCCGATATTGTAAATTTTGCCAATGTGAGCGGCGATAACTTCTACGCGCATATGGATGCTACCTCTTTGGGCGGAACCATTTTCGAAGGACGTGTAGCACACGGATATTTCGTGCTTTCCAAAGCCGCCGGATTATTTGTTGACCCGAAAAAAGGCCCCGTACTACTCAACTACGGGCTAGACGAAGCCCGTTTTACCAAACCCGTTTACCCGGGGATGACCATCGGAGTGAAGTTTACTGTAAAAGAAAAGGTAGATCAAGAAAAACGCGACGAAAATGACATTGCAAAAGGAATTGTAAAGTTCTTGGTAGATGTGTATGACGAAACGGGCGAAACAGTAGCTATAGCTACTATTTTGACTATGGTAAAAAAATTGAATCAAGAATAAACTACGTTTTATGCCTTCCTCCTGGAAAAATAACACTCCACCTGCCCCGCCCTATTTAGCAGTAATCTTCATTTCAAAAAAAAGCAGCGATTTGGATGGATATACCGAAATGGATGAGCTAACGATGAAATTAGCGCAAGAACAACCCGGTTTTTTAGGCTACGAAAGCTGCAATCATAACAATGAGGGAATATTTATCTCGTATTGGAAAGATAAGGCAGCCATTGAAAACTGGCGCATAAATACCACACACCTTATAGCAAAAAAAATGGGAAAAACACAATGGTACGAGCGATACCTCAGCCAAATTTGCGAAGTACAACAAAGCCACGAATTCATTAAAGAAAAATAAATACTATGGAAACTATCACTCAACAAGGAAGCGTAACCAAAACCATTCAAAATGGAATATGCAGCATAGAATTTTACCACCCAATGAGCAACTCATTACCGGGTAAACTGCTTAACGAATTGGCAAACACCATTACCGAGACAGGTAAAGATGAAGCTATAAAACTCGTCATTCTGCGCAGTGCCGGAGAAAAAGTCTTCTGTGCCGGAGCAAGTTTTGACGAACTTATCTCTATAAAGGATTTTGAAACCGGAAAAGAATTTTTCTCGGGATTTGCCCGAGTAATCAATGCCGCTCGCAAATGCCCTAAATTCATCATCGGGCGTGTGCAGGGCAAAGCCGTAGGTGGTGGTGTAGGAATGGCCAGCGCTGTAGATTTCTGCTATGCCGCCAAAACAGCATCGGTTAAATTAAGTGAACTTGCCGTGGGTATAGGCCCTTTTGTGGTAGGCCCCGCAGTAGAACGCAAAGTAGGGCTTTCGGCTATGAGCCAAATGGCTATAAACGCTACCGAATGGTACTCTGCCGATTGGGCAAAAGAAAAAGGCCTTTATGCAGAAGTTTTTGACAATACAGAAAATATGGACAAAGCCATTGCTGCTTTGGCAGGCAAGTTGTCAAAATCAAATCCCGAAGCTATGCAAATGCTAAAAAAAGTATTTTGGGAAGGCACCGAAAGCTGGGACACCCTACTTTTGGAAAGAGCCGCAATGAGTGGCAAACTAGTGCTATCTGATTTTACCAGAAATGCTATTAACTCATTTAAAAGCAAATAATTTAGCACAAATTGAAGTATCTGATTACAATATTTAGTCTTTTTTTCGTTACAAACATATCGTATGGTCAACACTTGACTTCCGATACTTGTAAGCTATACATCCCAAAAACGATCAATCAAGATTACATTAAAGAACACGGACACCAATTCAAAATTAAAAGCAATTGCAACGTGGTTGAGTTTGAAATAAGCATTTACAACCGATGGGGCAAAAAAATGTATTCATCTAACTCGTTTAACGATAATTGGGATATCAGTAAAGTAGACGCTGGAGTACACTTTTGGCCTATAAAGGAATTATTTTCTAATATAGCTACAACTGAACAAACGGGCTCGATACATTTAGATAAATAAAATACAAAAACTACGTATTTTCACTTATTGATTTGACTTAGTCAATTCTATTCCTTTGGAGAAAAGTGTATAGGTAATGGCTAAAAATGAACTTTCACCCAGAGAAAAAGAAATTATATTGCTCATGTGCGAAGAATATACCTCGAAACAAATAGCAAGTAAATTGAATATAAGTGTAAGAACAATAGATACACACAGAAAAAATATACTTTGGAAAACCGACTGCCTGAATCTGGCAGGACTTGTAAAATATGCCATAAGGAACGGTTGGGTTAAATCCTATAAATTTATCGAATAGTAGAGTTAAGATTACTACACCACCTGATAAATAATCAAAAAAACATCTTCGAGAATTAATTTTTGCTCAATCCTATCAATTGCCATAACTTTACGGATAAAATCAGTATTTATACAAATGAAATCAGAAATTCTCGCCCGGTTAAAGGCTCTATGCGAAACAGAAAACCTTTCGCAAATTCAAGGTGAAATAAGGGCATTGTCAAAAAAATTTAATTCCATATTAAATCAAGAGCAAAGGGCATTAGAAGAAAAACAATTAGACCTTGATACTGAATTAGACCTTGATACTGAATTAGACCTTGATACTGAAATAGAGATTGATGAAGAAAACGAGCAACTAAATAGGGAAATAAAAACTTTATTAGAAGAGTTTTTTGAAAGGAAAAAAGAAGAAGATAAAGAGCGACGAGCCGAAGAAAATATTAATCTTGCCATCAAGCAAACCCTGATTAAAGAACTTCAAAAACTTATTGAAAACGAAGAAAATATAGGTAAGGCATTCGAACACATAAGCGACATTCGCACAAGATGGAAAGAAACCGGAGATGTGCCACAGGAAAAACACCACGATTTGCAAGCTGAATATAGTCGGTTAAACGACTTATTTAACTACAACATTTCTATATACAAAGAACTTAAGGAACTTGACCTAAAGAAAAACTACTCCCTTAAAAATGAAGTTATATACAAGCTTGAGCAACTCCTAAGCAACAACTCCGGAGTTGAGTTACAGAAACAATACCGCATACTTCAGCAAGAATGGGAAGAAATAGGTGGCACCTACAAAGAACATTGGGAAGAACTAAAAGAAAAATACTGGGATTTAGTCAAACAAATTCAAGAAAAAGTACAAATATATTTCAACGAACTTAAAGAAAAAGAGGGTGACAATCTGTTAAAGAAAAAAGCCCTGATAGAAGATATAAAAGAAAAAACCTCTAGCATTCCGAACACACTCAAAGACTGGGAAGACCTCACGAAAATTGTAGTATCAGCACAGGAAAACTGGAAAAAAATTGGAAATGTACCCCGCTCTGAAAACAAATCGATCTGGAAAGAATTCAGGGAAGTGTGCAATCAATTTTTTGAAAAAAAATCTGATTTTTATACTAGCCAGAGAGAGGTTTACAATGAAAACGGAGAAAAAAAGAAACTCCTTATCGAAAAAGCCGAAGAACTTAAAAATTCTACCGATTGGCAAAAAGCAGGTAGTGAATTTGTGAACCTTCAAAAAGAATGGGGAAAAATAGGTCACGCCGGAAAATTTGCCGAACAAAGGCTTTGGAAAAAATTCCGAGAAGCTAACGATTATTTCTTTAATGCCAAGAAAAATCATTTTAAACAGCAAGACAGCACCAATCAAGAAAATATTACTAAAAAAGAAGCCCTTATAGATGAATTAAAGAACTTAAAACTACCTGACGATTCTGCCGAATCTGCTAAAGTTCTGCAAGCAATTCGAGATGAATTTTTCAACATTCACCCTGTTCCAGTCAAAGATAAAATCAGATTACAAAAAAACTTTGAAACTGCTTACAAAGAAAAATTCACAAGTACTGGTGTAACTCAAGAAGAAATAGAAGAACTAGGCTTTGAAACACGATTAGAAAATTTAACCTCTCATCCCAATGCAGAAAACATAATCATAGAGGAGCGCCAAAAAATTAGAAAAAAGATAGAATTTTTACAGGCAGATTTAATAAAACTTGAAAACAACATGGGGTTTTTCAACCTAAGCAAAGGGGCTGAAAAACTTTTGTCCGGAGTGAAAACCCAGGTAGAAGAGGCAAAACGCGCTATAGAAGTTCAAAAATCAAAACTTAAGCGCCTGAATATTGCCATGAATGAGTTGAAAAAACAACAATCTGAAACCGAAGTTACTGAAAGCAAAGAAGATTAAACAACTTTATCTTTCAATCCATTACGTTAACAGAAAATCGGCTTTAAAATAACCATTCAACGATACAATAAAAAGATTGGAAGAGTATATTCGGTCTTCTATTTACACATGAAATTTTTTACGTAAGTTTGGCGCTATGGAATTTACGGCGCAACAAATTGCCGATTATTTAGGCGGTACAGTAGTTGGTGACCCCAATGCTAAAGTAAACAACGTTTCAAAAATTGAGGAAGGAAAACCGCAAACATTATCCTTTCTTGCAAACCCCAAATACACCGAATTCATTTATACAACAGGAGCTTCAGTTGTTATTGTAAATAATGATTTCTCTCCCGAACAAGCCCTACCCGATACGTGTACACTGGTTAAAGTAAATGATGCTTACGGAAGTTTTGCTCGACTACTTCAGTTGTATGACAGTCTGCGGCAAACAAAAGAAGGCAGAGAAACCCCCTCTTTTCTTTCCCCCTCTGCTGAAATAGGTGATGGTCATTACCTTGGAGCTTTTGCTTATGTAGGACATAACGTCAAGATAGGGAAAAATGTAAAAATTTATCCCCATGCCTACATAGGAGATAACGTAAATATTGGAGATAATACAATTATTCATTCCGGAGTGAAAATATACCATGATTGTATTATAGGTGCAAATTGCGTTATACACAGCGGAACCATTATAGGTGCTGACGGTTTTGGCTTTGCACCAAATAGTGAAAACAACTATTCAAAAGTACCGCAAATTGGAAATGTAATCGTTGAAGATTATGTTGATATAGGCGCCAATTCTTGTATAGACAGAGCCACACTAGGTTCTACAATTATAAAAAAAGGTGCTAAAATCGATAACCTTATACAAATTGCTCACAACGTAGAAATTGGAGAAAATACTGTAATAGCGGCACAAACAGGTATTGCAGGCTCTACAAAACTTGGAGCGAATTGTATGCTAGGTGGGCAGGTAGGCGTTATAGGTCATCTAAAACTAGCTAACGGAACCAAAATAGCCGCTCAAAGCGGAATTCAAAGAGACACTAAAGAAAATGATATTGTACAGGGCTCACCGGCATTTGATGTAGGTAGTTACCAAAAATCTTATGTACTTTTCAGGGGACTGCCCAAGCTTGATAAGAAAATTAGTGATTTAGAGAAAAAAATCAAAGAACTAGAGCAAAATAACAAAAACTCATGAGGGAAAATCAAAGAACCTTAAAAGAGCCCATATCCTTTTCAGGTGTAGGGCTACATACCGGAGAAAAAGTAACCTTAACAATAAAGCCCGCCCCAGAAAATCATGGATACAAATTTAAGCGTATAGATATTGAAGGTGAACCAATTATTGAAGCCGATGCAGACTTAGTTATATCCACAGCCAGAGGAACAACATTGGAAAAAAATGGTCATCGGGTATATACAACTGAACATGTATTAGCTGCTCTCTACGGCATGCAAGTAGACAATGCTTTAATTGAGGCAGATGGCCCTGAAATGCCAATTATGGATGGTAGTGCCCAAGCATTTGTAGATGGAATTAAAAAAGTAGGGTTCGAAGAGCAAAATGCCAAAAGAGAATATTTCGAATTTTCAAACAATCAACCTTACGAGGATTTAGAAAAAGGAATTGAGATGCTTGCCGTTCCTTATGAAGATTTTAGACTAACTGTAATGGTAGATTACAACTCGCCGGTTCTCGGGACTCAACACGCTAGTATATATAAAATCGAAGAGTTCGAAGACAATATCGCCTCATGCAGAACATTTGTTTTTCTGAGCGAATTAGAACAATTAGCAAAACAAGGACTTATAAAAGGAGGCGACATAGATAACGCAATTGTGCTTGTAGAAAGAGAGCAAGTTAGTCAACAGGAATTAAATGCCTTGGCAAAATTATTAGGCAAAGAACACCTACAAGTTGATGTTAAAGGTATTGGCACACTAAATAATTGTGAATTGAAATTCCAAAACGAACCCGCCAGACATAAGTTACTAGATATTATAGGAGACTTAGCGTTGGTAGGTCGTCCTATAAAAGGGCATATTCTTGCCGCAAGGCCAGGGCATTCTGGAAATGTGTCTTTTGCTAAAATCATTAAAAACATCATCAAAGAGCAAAAGAAAAACTCAGGTAAGTTTTTCGATTTAACAAAGGAACCCCTTTACGACATAAATCAAATTGAAAAAATGTTGCCTCACCGCTATCCGTTTTTGTTGGTAGACAAAGTAATGGAAGTAACAGAGACCTCGATAATAGGTGTGAAAAACGTTACTATGAATGAGCCGCAATTTACCGGACACTTTCCCGGGAACCCGGTAATGCCAGGAGTTCTGCAAGTTGAAGCTATGGCACAGGTAGGTGGTATTTTTGCTTTAAGTCAGGTCGATGAACCCGAAAAATACATGACTTACTTCATGAAAATAGACAATGTAAAGTTTAAAAGAAAAGTTATTCCAGGAGATACTGTTGTTTTTGAATTAGAGTTAATAACTCCTATACGAAGAGGTATTGTACATATGAGAGGAGTCGCCTACGTTAACGGACAACCTGCTACAGAAGCCGAAATGATGGCTCAAATAGTGAAAGAGAAATAAAACCCTTTTATGGAATTAAAAGCAAACATACATAACGGCGCCAAGGTAGGCAAGGGAACAATAGTTGAGCCTTTTGCAACGGTATATGGCGATGTGGAGATTGGTGAAAACTGCTGGATTGGACCAAATGTTACTATTTTTGATGGTGCCCGAATAGGAAACAACGTCAAAATATTTCCTGGAGCCGTAATCTCTCCAGAATCGCAGGATTTAAAATACGACGGTGAATATACCACTGTCGAAATTGGTGATGGAACTGTTATTAGAGAGTTTGTATCTATTCATAGGGGAACTAAAGACAGAATGAAAACGACTATTGGTAGTCATTGCTTACTGATGGCCTACGTTCATGTTGCACACGACTGCCAAATTGGAAATCATGTAATTATAGCCAATAGTGTTGGGCTGTCGGGGCATGTCACTATAGATGATTATGCAATTATAGAAGGCATGGTAGGTGTTCAGCAATTCGTTCATATAGGAGAGCACTCATTTATTGGCGGTGGATCATTGGTTCGTAAAAATGTGCCTCCATATGTAAAAGCTGCCAGAGAGCCTCTCTCATTTATTGGAGTTAATTCTATAGGCTTAAGAAGAAGAGGATTTACAGACCATCAAATTACTTTAATAGAAGATATATATAGGGCTATATATGTTCACAATTCAAATATTACCCAAGCGCTTAAAGTGGTCGATCAAGAGCTACCCAAATCACTCGAAAAAGACAAGATTGTTAATTTCATCAATGCCTCAACGAAGGGAATCATGCGCGGTCCTTTCTAAAAATTGCTAAACAAGAGATAATACATTGAATCTTGAACTGAACAACATTGGTAAGAAGTATAACAAAGAGTGGATTTTTCGCGGAATAAATTTATCTCTTTCTGAAAATGATCGCTATGTCGTACTCGGTTCTAACGGCTCTGGGAAATCGACTTTTATAAAACTTATAGCCGGATTTAACATCCCTAGTGAAGGAGATATCCAATTTTCCAATATCAAGTCTGATAACTTTTACAAACAAATAAGTATTGCTGCACCATATTTAGACCTGTATACCGATTTTACACTTAAAGAACTTGCAACCTTTCACGCAGAGTTAAAACCATTTCGAACGGGCATTGACCAAAAAGAGTTTATCAAACTTATTGAACTTGCCCATGCTACCGATAAACAATTAAAGCATTTTAGCTCAGGAATGTTGCAAAGAGTGAAACTTGGATTGGCAATATTGAGCAACACCCCTATACTTTTACTAGATGAACCTACCTCGAATTTAGACAAAAAAGCTATAATCTGGTACAACGAATTACTCTCGCAGAACATAAAAAATAAAATTATTTTAATTGCCAGCAACAGACAAGACGAAGAGTATAAAGTATGCGATAAAGCACTTGAAATAGAAAAATACAAAGTCTGAGGGTTATTCCTCAGCCATACTAATGTGTGCACTTAATCTATCCTGAATAATACTCGTTTTACCTTTGTAAACCAAAGCTTTATACTTGGAATAAGACAACTCTTTTGTTCCAACCTTAACAATTGATTGGCTAAGTGCTTTTTCAATTTTGGCTATTAGCTTCGCTGATTGCTTGCTGTCAAAATCATAATGAGCAACTATTACCATTTCTGTGCATAAATACTCTAATAAATCAAATGTCCTTAATGCACTTAAAAGCTGATTATCGGTAACGGTTAATTGTTTTTTAACTTCCGCCCATTCCGTTTTTTTATAAGTCAACTTAGATTTTATAGGATCGGTATATGAGTGGATTATAGCTACAATTGACTTTTCGTTGTTTTGAACATCAAGCGAAGACATTCTGAGTAAACGATAATCGTCAGAAGATTTAGCCTGCTCTTGTTCTTGCTTATTCTCTCCGGGGTATTTATCTAATTCCACTTGTTTTTCATCTGTCAACACTTTACTACCGACTCGTTTGCCAACTCCGTTTCCCCAAAGATTAAATTCCAGTGATTTGGAAAGCAAAAGCTGATTGAGCATTTCGCTCAGCTCGTATCTTTCCCATGGTTCGAGTTCAAATTGACTGAGCTTAAATTCATCAGACTTGTAAACATCTGTAAATGATATGTGAATCGGTTTTATGTCTGTTGGGAAATACCTGCCCTCGGAAACATTAATATGCAACTGAACCTCATCTACAAGTTCAGACATCGCATCTTGACCTATTGCCAACAACCTTATTTCAAACTCCTCGTTTTCTGCTTTATCTACAAATTGAAAATCCTGAGTAAAAGCATTAAATGTAGAGCCATCTTCAAACGTAAAAATCTGATTAGAAACCGTATATTTTTGTTGCTGATTACCTAAGTTTTGCTTCATTTTTTGGAGTCTTAGCTGATGAATCATGAGTTTTTTTTCAGCAGCAGCTAAATTTTCTTTAGACTCTCTAAGCTTTTTTTCCATTTCAGTTTTTCTGTTATAGTAATAAATCAATTTTTGTTGAGCTATTTTGTTTTTTTCGCTTTTTTTCACCTCCGGAACAGGATGCCCCCGCCCCCTTTGCTTAGAGTCAACTTGCCCTCCTTTTTTCACTGAATTATGGCGCATTTCATCTAGCTCCGCCTCAGTTTTTTTCAAATTCTCTATATTGAGTGCGCTTTGCTCTTCATAATATTTAACCCAATATTTAAGTCCCTTCTTACCTTCTATTTCTTCCACCAAAAAAGGTATGGTTTGGTGTTCTAATCTGAAGAGTAAGTCGTGATAGTTCAACCCTCTGCCTGCTGCAGAATTCGGGGTTAGCTCTCTGGTTATTCTTGAACTATACAAAAGATAAGTTTTAACTCCCTTTGTTATTGCAACCGTTGTTTTATAATCTGAATTGAAACCCCATATACTTAGATGAAGATTAGTCAGCTTATTATCTCCCAACAATTCAAACCGCTCAATAGGTTCTTTTTCTGTTTTGATTACCGGGTTATTTTTTTCGTCTAAGCCAACTGTTAACTCATACGTAAACAAACCTATTCCCTTAGGGTCTCCTGCATAAAACTTGCCTCTGGCATTTCTCTCCCGCTCACCAAGTAGACCTTCAGTAGCGCTACCATCTCCCGCTGCTAAAAGCATATTATTAAATTGGGATTTTTTACCTCCTATTTTCAAAAAATACTCTTCTGCCTTAATTGAAATATATTGATTCACCGCTTTATTAAAAGCTTGTAATACTTGTGTTTTTTCTTCCGTAGTGTATCCTGAAAGTCCATTCACTATGGCAATTCTGTCATTGGTCTTAAGATTCGGATTAAAAAGTCCATCTAGCTTTGGTTGTATAGCTCTTTCACCGTTTGATCTTTCCCTTACTGCTTTATCGGGAAGATATTGTAGCACAATTGATTTAAAGTCGTCCAAAACACCTGCCTCTACTCCTGTTGGTTTGTCTTCATCTCGTCTTTTCAACTCTTTATAAAGTTTCCATAGAGCGATTTTTGCTGCAGCCTCAGATAAAACGCCTGTAGATGCCAATGACAAATCTTTCATACTGATTTCCAACAACGATGGCTCATAGATAATTTGCTCCTCTATAAAATCATAATCTATGAGGGTGTCTATCCGTTCTATTTTATCGCCCGAAGCAAGTTTTTTGGTGTGTTTAACTGTTTGGTATTTGTACTCTCCTTGATAAGTCAGAGCATTTCCAATATTTCTGTACAAAACAGGGCTTTGCATCGCCACTCTATAAAAATAAGCTCGTTCTTCAGAAGTTAAAAACGGATTACTTGATTGCGAAAGTAGTGAGTTAACACTCAGTATAAATAAGAATAATTTTATTGTTCTCACATGAAAATATTTAATGTTTTGACTGCAATCAAATATAATGCAAGGAGAGGGTAGGACTGCACACTAATTCTTATTCTTTAACAAAGAAGTTGTTAACACATAAAACTTTCACATACTTTATTACGTCAATCAGGTTATTAATTAGAATATTAAAAATAATTGTTATGAAAAAAATTAAGAAACTATTTTTCGCCCTTGTTTTTGTTTTCAGCTGTATAAACACTAATGCTTCACATTTGGTTGCGGGCGAAATTTCTTACATCCATATCGCTAACAACACCTATCAGGTAACATTAACACTTTTTAGAGACTGTATGGGCGTAGCAATGGTGACACCGCAACTAAATTTTAGTTCCATGTCTTGCTCAAGCGGATTCAGTATTAGCACCACTTTTGTAAGTATGGGCGAAGTCCAAAACTATTGCACAGCTCCTTCTACATGTAGTGGTGGTTCTGTTTGGGGATATGAATATTATATATACTCTACTACTGTAAACCTAAATCCTTGCCCTGATTGGGTAATTTCCTACTTTGAATGTTGTAGAAATCATACGCCTATTAATGTTCAAAATCCTGGCTCCCATGACTTTTGTGTAACAGCTACACTCAACAACTCTACTCAAAACAACAATTCACCTATATTTAGTCATATGCCTGCGCTATTAGTAAACTCTTCGAGTAGTATGTGTTTAAATAATACTGCTTTCGATACAGATGGCGACTCTTTAGTTTACTCACTTGTTGATTTATTGAGTTTTCCTACTATAGTTATTCCCTTTGCTCCAGGATACAGTTCGGCTAACCCTTTGGGAGCTACTCCAGGAGTGGTGTTTAACCCTCATACAGGAAATTTATGCAAACCCAATAGCACTTTACCTTTGGGCGGTTATCTCTTAGCTGTAAAGGTAGAAGAATACCGAAATGGCACTCTCATTGGCTCAGTGACAAGAGACATGCAAATTATATCTGGTAATTTCTCTTCATTTTCGACAGTTGATGTAGAGGGCACTGTTACAGATGCATTGGGAGCCCTCCAACCAGGAGTACTTGTAGAGTTATTTGAGTATAATATTTCGGAAGGCTCTATGCCTTTAATTTCTAGTACAACAACCAATTTATTTGGTCAATATGTATTCAGCGGAGTAGATTTAGCTCAATACATGGTAAGGGCACAACCTTCAAATCCAATCTATTTACCCACTTACCACGAAAGTACTTTTTACTGGAATTTAGGCCAGATTTCATACTCAATTTGTGACTCCATATACAATGGTGATATCGAACTTGTTACCGCATTAAATCCGATTGGAACAGGATTGATTGCTGGATATTTAAATGGATTTGGACTTAGAAGCGGGGACCCCATGGAAGATATCTACATATATTTAATTGACAGGCTAAGCGGAAACTTAGTTGCTCACTCTAAAACAGATGCATCGGGTTATTATGAAATTACTAATGTTCCTGATGGAGAATATAAAATGATTGTAGACATAGTGGGGCTTCTAATGCTGAGTTATCATTATCCTGTTATTTCTTCAGGAAACTCAGTTTTGTCCCAAGACTTTATGGCTACAGAAGATGGAATTTATGCTGCCACATTTACAAACACTTCTTTAAACTCCCTAACAACTGAAAATAAAATTATTCTATACCCTAATCCCGGTAAAGATTTCGTTACAATTGAGCAGGAAGGAGCAAATCAACTACTAATTGTTATTTATGATATGTCTGGGCGAAAAGTTGCTGAAAATTTGTTTAAAAACAATCCATCAACAATACCTGTAAGTCAACTTGATGCAGGAACTTACTTTATTGTCGTTTCATCAAACGAAGCTATTCAGACTTTAAAATGGATAAAAGAATAAAGAATTTATTTACCCCCTCAAAAAAAGCCCGGAATGCCGGGCTTTTTTTGAGGGGGTAAATCCTTAATTGATTAATTCATTCTTTTCTGCAACTCAGCATTCAATGCTTCCAAAAATGATTCTGTATCTACATAATGAGAATCGTTAAGCTCTTTACCATAGATACACAAAGCCAAATCTTTAGTCATAACGCCTGACTCTACTACATCAATACAAACCTGTTCAAGTGTTTCAGTGAATCGGCCAAGCTCAGTGTTACCATCTAATTTTGCTCTGTGAGACAAGCCTCTTGTCCAAGCAAAAATAGAAGCTATTGGGTTGGTAGAAGTTTTTTTTCCTTGTTGGTATTGTCGATAATGTCGGGTTACCGTGCCATGAGCCGCCTCAGCTTCTACTGTTTTTCCGTCGGGAGTAACCAGTACAGATGTCATCAGACCCAAAGAACCAAACCCTTGCGCAACCGTATCCGACTGAACATCTCCATCGTAATTTTTGCAAGCCCATACAAAGGCTCCGTTCCACTTAAGTGCCGAAGCCACCATATCATCTATCAAGCGGTGCTCGTAAACTATACCCGCTTCCTGATATTTTGCCTTAAATTCATTTTGGTAAACTTCCTCGAAAATATCTTTAAACCTACCATCGTACGCTTTAAGGATGGTGTTTTTTGTTGAAAGATACAATGGCCATTTTTTCTGAAGAGCCATATTGAAACACGATCTTGCAAAACCATAAATAGAGTCATCAGTATTGTACATAGACAATGCTACTCCGTCGCCTTTAAAATCATAAACTTCCCACGACTGGATTTCGCCGGATTCTGAAGTGAAAGTCATGGTTAACTTTCCTTTACCTTTTATAACGGTATCTGTTGCTCTGTATTGATCTCCAAATGCATGACGACCGATAATAATTGGCTTTGTCCAATTTGGCACCAATCTCGGAACATTTTTGCACACAATAGGCTCTCTGAATACTGTTCCGCCTACAATATTCCGTATAGTTCCATTGGGTGATTTCCACATTTTTTTGAGTTTAAACTCTTCTACCCTAGCCTCATCAGGCGTAATGGTAGCACACTTAATCCCCACATTATATTGCTTAATTGCCTCTGCCGCATCAATCGTTACCTGATCGTTAGTGGCATCCCTATGTTCCATCCCCAAATCAAAGTATTTTATATCAACTTCGATATAAGGAAGAATTAGCTTGTCTTTGATAAATTTCCAGATGATTCTTGTCATCTCATCCCCATCCAACTCTACAATAGGGTTTACAACTTTAATTTTTGACATTATTTAAAACGTTTTTTTAGAATGATTTTTATGATATAGGCAAATCTACTATTTACAATTAAAATCTAAAGAAGATTTGACTTATTGTTTTTCCATTTTTTAAACAGACTATAGAAAACACGATAAACAAAATGAATTTTTCACTAATTTAGCTTTGAAAATACCATTGTAATCATGAAAACAACCTACCTATCGCTCGTGTTCTCGTTTGCAATTTTGATATTAATATCAAACTCATCTTGCAAAAAAAGAAAGGCTGAACGCTCCACTATAACATCAGAAGACATGGCTTTGGCAGAAGCCGGATTTGGGGATATGGCTAAGGTTGTTGAAGATGCATCGAAAGAAAGTGATTTGGAAGGCAACCGAATTGTGTCTGATATATTAAGCGGCTGCGCAGCAATTAGTGTAACTCCGGCTTGGCCAGACCCATCCTTTCCTAAAACCGTTTTAATTGATTTTGGAAATGTAAACTGCACAGACAACTATGGTGTAAAAAGACGTGGTCAAATTACTGCTGTTTTCACAGGTATGTACAGAGACTCTGCTACGACTATAACCATAACTCCACAAAACTATTTTATCAATGATTATAAAGTTGAGGGAAGTAAAACCATAACAAACAATGGTAAAAACACTAGTGGAAACACCAATTTCACAGTAGTGGTCGTAAACGGAAAAATTACACATCCAAACGGAGATATTTCAACTTGGAACTCAACAAGAAACAGAGAATGGGTGATTGGTGAAAACACTACATTTTTAACACACGGTTTTACAGGGATTTTTGACGATGAATATGATATAACAGGAACAGGGTTCGGTACAAACAGAGCTGGCAGAAACTTTACTGCCAATATAACTTCGCCATTAAGAGTTGCCGTTGTTTGCAGATGGATTAAGAAAGGAATGGTTGAAATTCAACCTGACGGTTTAAGTTTAAGAAAAGTTGATTTCGGAGACGGAACTTGCGATAACAAAGCTACTGTTGAGATAAATGGTAAAATATATAATATTAACATGAGGTAGATTCGAATAAAAAAGGGGCGACTGCCCCTTTTTTATTCGAAATTGTAATTTTCTGTTATAAACACACAATAAGTGCGTAGATGATTCCAGGTAAGAAAAACAATAAACATAGTATTAAATCTATCCAAAACTCAGTACCTATGCCATGCACCAAATATACGGCCAATGGCGGAATAAAAATACACAACAATATTAAAAGTAGTTGATCTACATTTGGTTGTTTTCTATCTTGTGATTTAGTAGATTTTCCGATTAAAACAGGATTGTGTTGTTCGGCTTTGGTTAATTCCATCATTTCACTTGCCTCTTCGTTAACTAAAAACGCTTTGTTTTTTGCATTATTATTCGATGACTTTTCGAGAGATGGTTCTAAAACTTTAACGGGTGTAACTTCTATGAACTCAGTTTTAGTTTTTGCAAACTGTTTTCTTTCAACCTTACTCAATTCTTGCTTTTCAGTTAGTTCTTTTTCAGTTTCTATTGTTTTTACTGGAGCTGCTTTATAACTTTTTGCATGTAAAAAATCTAACGGTTTTCCATAGTTAGTATAGCGCAGCCCTGAACAAGAAGACATTGCCAATGCCACCAAAGAGGCTATTCCCAAAATTTTAATTGATTTCATATAATTTTTGTTTTTTAGTTTACTCGCCTAAGTTAGATTATTCATGACATTAAAACCAAAATTTATGTTATTAATTTTCTTTACATCTTTAGTTAAGATTAACTTTACCTCATGAAGTCTCATAATATTCTTGGTATTATCCCTGCCCGTTTTGGTTCATCTCGATTTCCTGGGAAGCCCTTGGTTGATATAGATGGTAGCCCTATGGTTGTGAGAGTAGCCAAACAAGCCCTACAAAGCAAGTTGATTAATAAAGTTATTGTTGCCACAGATGATAGTAGAATTAGTGACGTATGTAACCTCCATGGCATTGATGTGGTTATAACAAGTAGCAAGCATCCCAGCGGTACAGATCGTTGCTTAGAGGCATACCATAAAATGCAAGAAAAATTTGATGTTGTTGTAAATATTCAAGGTGACGAACCGTTTATCCCTCCTTCTCATATTGATGATTTGTGTGAATGCTTCGAAGACAATAATTGTGAAATTGCTACTTTGATACATAGAAGCTATGATAAAAATGCAGGTGAAAATTCTAATCGCATTAAAGTAGTGAAAGATTTGAATAATTATGCTTTGTACTTCAGTAGAGGCACTATTCCTTTTAACAGAACATTAAAACCCGATTCCTTTTTACTACACATAGGATTATATGCATACAAAGTTAATGTTTTGGAAAAAATTGCATCGCTCCCCCCTTCGCAGCTCGAAGAAACTGAAATGTTAGAACAACTGCGTTGGTTAGAAAATGGATATCGAATAAAAACCAAATTGGTTGACAAGCCTGCATTTGCCATTGACACCCCGGAAGACTTGGAGCATCTTATAAAAAGCTTACCTCACCGATAATATTTTCTCCACTACTACTCTGTCGATTGGGAAAGTAAATTCAGATGAGTTAAGTTTACCCATTTCCACCCAACGAAAAGAAATAGCGTCGTTAGTTGCATCTCCAAAGCCATATATTTCACTTGAAATCAACCTGTTATCAAAGATTTTCAATTTAAAACTATAATAAATACTTAGTACCTGAGTATTCAAATCAAAAGCCGAAGGTTGAAAAAAGTCAGTCGTATAAATATGGTCATAAACGTCTATTTCCGCCTGGAATTCTTCCATTAATTCTCTTTTCAAACAATCAATAGTTCCCTCTCCAACCTTTAGTCCTCCTCCGGGAAACTTAGTCATCAAATACCCATTTATTTGTTCATCGCAAACTAAAACTCGACCATCTTGAATACAAACACCATAAACCCTTATTGTAATTCTATTCATAAAACAATTTTACAACCCCTTGTCATTTCTCTTTTACCGGGCGGCCCAGGAATAGATTCTATTTGAAGTCCGGCAGACTTTAAATCTCTCTTAACCTGACCTTTAGCACAATAACTAACCCAAATCCCTCCATCTTTCAATAAATCAACACTCTTCTTCAATAATTGTGGTAACCACATTTCAGGCTGAGCTCTTGGACCGAATGCATCATAGTAAACTAAATCGAAATGTTGATTTACATCAATACACTGGAGGTCATTTTTATTTTTTTTTAGACTAAAATTTGGAGAAAGCTCAACTAAAAAATCCCATGAAGCATTATGCAGTTTCTCCATGTAATCATTATTATCCAAAGCGAGTAAAGCAGAAAAATTCAAGTTCAAAGCCATATTAACAGGCACCGGAAACTTCTCAATAGAGTAATAATTAACCCTTACGTTTTGAGACTCTGCCTCAACCCAAGTTAGAAGTGCATTTAATCCTGTTCCAAACCCAACTTCAAAAATATCAATCTCTTTATAGCCCCTTGAAATCAAAAAGCTTAACCCTTCATTTATAAAAACATGTCTGCTCTCTTGAATCGCTCCATGAATAGAATGATAATACTCATCCAAATCAGGCACATACAAAGTATTAGAGTTATCACTCGTTAAAACAGTTTTCAACATAGAGCAAATGTAATATAGATTAAACGAAAAAACTTACCTTAGCTAACCACAAATCAAGATAAAATGGAAGCCAACTTTATAAAGTTCAATACTCAGGATGGTGTTGCTATCATCAGTTTAAACAGGTCCGATGTACTAAACAGCTTTAACCTCCAAATGGCTAAAGAATTACAGCATGCCCTTGATTTGTGCGCAGCAGACTCTAGTATAAGGTGCGTAGTACTTACCGGTGAAGGTAGAGCTTTTTGCGCAGGACAAGATTTGGCAGAAGCTATTGCTGAGGATGCCCCGGACATTGCTCAAATTGTGGAAGCTCAGTATAACCCAATTATAAGACGTATAAGGGAGATCGAAAAACCCGTAATTGGTTGCATTAATGGTGTTGCTGCGGGTGCAGGTGTCAACATTGCAATATCCTGCGATATAACATTTGCTGCAGAATCAGCATCCTTTATCCAATCTTTCAGCAATATCAGTTTAATACCAGATAGTGGTGGCACTTTCTTTTTACCAAGATTAATAGGTATGCAAAGAGCTACCGCTTTGATGTTTTTAGCTAATAAAATAAAAGCAGCAGAAGCCAAAAGCATGGGAATGATATACGAAGTGCTTCCTGATGAACAGCTTAAAGAATCCGTTTTGAACTTTGCAAAAGAAATGGCTCAAAAACCAACAAAAGGCTTAGGATTAACAAAACGCGCATTAAACCTTTCGTTATTCAATAATCTTGAAGACCAACTCGAAGTCGAAAAACAGCTTCAGGCAGAAGCTGGTAAAACTTACGACAACAAAGAGGGTATAAACGCCTTTTTGGAAAAAAGAAAGCCGATTTTCAAAGGCGAATAGCTAGTTAGAAAACTCCAGTATTGTTTTTTCAATTATTGCAACACATTCCATTAGTTGTTCTTCTGTCATAATCAAAGGAGGAGCAAACCTAATGATATTGCCATGGGTTGGTTTTGCCAGTAAACCATTGTCTTTGAGTTTAACACAAATATCCCAGGCCGTAGAGCTTTCAGGCGAGTCGTTAATTACAATAGCATTAAGCAATCCTTTACCCCTAACCAGCTTTATTATTTGCGAACGCTGAGCGATTCGATTCATCTCATTGCGGAATATTACTCCTAACTTGTTAGCGTTTACGGCCAACTGTTCATCTTCTACAACCTTCAATGCCTCAATTGCCACAGCACAAGCCAATGGATTACCTCCAAATGTAGACCCGTGTTGCCCCGGCTTTATAACATCCATTATCTCATTTCTGGACAACACTGCAGAAACGGGATATACCCCACCCGACAAGGCTTTACCCAAAATCAAAATATCAGGTTTAACCTGAGGTGTTTTTTCGCACTTTGATTCACAACTACAATTTCCACATGTTGCAAGTAACTTGCCCGTTCTGGCAATTCCGGTTTGAACCTCATCGGCAATAAATAGAACATTATTGTCTACACAAGCCTTTTTAGCTTCCGTCAAATAATTATCGTCTGGCACAAAAACTCCCGCCTCTCCCTGAATGGGTTCCACTAAAAACCCGGCAATATCCTTGTCCTGTAAGGCTCGCTTAAGCGAATCAATATCATTATAAGGGATTCTTAAAAATCCCGGAGTGTACGGCCCGAATTTTTTTCTTGCACCCTCGTCGTTAGAAAATGATATTATAGTTGTGGTCCTGCCATGAAAATTACCTTCGCAAACAACAATTTTAGCCTTGTTCTCCTCAATTCCTTTTTTTTCGTAAGCCCACTTACGGCATATTTTTATAGCAGTTTCTACTGCTTCAGCTCCAGTGTTCATTGGTAAAACCTTTTCGAAACCGAAGTAGTCTGTTATGAATTTCTCGTATTGACCAAGCATACTATTATGGAATGCTCTGGAGGTAAGTGTTAGTTTTTCTGCTTGTTTGGTTAAAGCATCAATAATTCTCGGGTGAGAATGCCCCTGATTTACGGCTGAATAAGCAGAAAGAAAATCAAAATACTTATTGCCTTCACAATCCCACACATACACACCTTCCCCCCTGTCAAGCACTACCGGCAATGGATGATAATTGTGTGCGCCATATTTATCTTCCAGTTCTATTGCTTGATTTGAGGTAAGATTCTTTTCCATGGTTTCCATATATATTGCCGTTAAAATTATTCGGGTAAATTTACGCACTTAAAATGAAATAATAATGAAGAAGGTGATCCACACTGCAAATGCTCCCGCGGCAATTGGCCCATACAGTCAGGCCATAATGGCTAACAACACGTTATTCGTTAGTGGTCAAATTGCAATAAATCCATCAACAGGGGAGCTTGAGATTAATGAAAGAGTAAAAGAAACTCATCGGGTAATGAAAAATATTGAGGCTATATTAAGCGAAGCTAATCTCAATTGGAGTCACGTTGTAAAAGCAAGTATTTTTCTAAAAACGATGGATGATTATGCGTTAGTAAACGCTGTTTATGGGGAATACTTTAAAGAAAATCCTCCTGCGCGTGAAGCTGTTCAAGTGGTTAAACTCCCTAAGGATGTTAATGTTGAAATTTCAGTAATAGCGGTAAAATAAAAAAGGGGCAAAAGCCCCTTTTTTATTTATTTAATTAAACTTTCAAAGCTATCTTACAAGTGTAACATGTCCTTTGTACTCATGAAGGTGACCATCTATAATGTCGTACGCTTCAATTTTCCACACAAATACATCGGTTTTTGCAGGAATTTGTCCTCTAACTCTACCATCCCATCCTTCAGTTATTTTCTCTGTTTCGAAAACAACATGTCCCCATCTGTCAAAAATAATCATTTTGTATCCCTCTTGACTTAAGTACTCACCTTTAGGGAAAAAGGTATCATTTATACCATCACCGTTTGGTGTAAACGCATTTGGAATGTAGAATGTATATATACCATTAATAATTATTAACTGAGTAATGGTATCAGAACAGCCGTTAGCACTAGTTACTACTAATGTTACAGGATAAATACCGGCATCAATATCAGGGAATCCAAATACCGGATTTGTTGCAGTAGAAGTCCCCAACACTCCATCTTCACCAAAGAACCACTCGTAAGATACTGCTCCGTTAGATGATGTATTAGTAAATGCAACATTAGGGTTACTAATGTAAGCCGGTTGTGGGGTTGCAATGAAATTCGCATTAGGATAATCATATACCATAATTAAGGCTGTATAAGTTGTATCTAATGGACAACCATTTACCGTAGTTTGGTTAAGTGTTACGCTATACACTCCCGGAGTTGTATAGGTGTGCGATACTGTTGAGCAAGAGTTATTAGCTGTAGCGCCATCTCCAAATACCCAGTTACAAGAAGCTATTTGAGTAAGGTCTGTTAAATTGTCAAATCTAACTTCTAGCGGAAAACAACCGGAAAGTATGCTAGCCTGAATATCCACTATAGGGTCTTCGTGGTAGAATACCTGCAAGCAAGCCGTATCACCCGGAGTTTCACAATCATCAAGTACAATTACACAAAACTCTTCTCCATTAAAAGCTGGTATAACCGATATTGCGTCTGTATTGCCGACAACCTGTCCGGTTGAGTTTATCCAAGTATAGGTGTATCCCACACCGGAACCACCTGTAGCAAAGGCAGAAATCTGAGCTGGGTTGCCAGGACAAACAGATTGATTACCGGATGTATTCGCTACTATAGGTGGATTAAGGTTTACGCACATTTCTAATGTATCGGAAAAACAGTTGTTAGCATCCAATGCATACACTTCATAACATCCATCAGCGTTAGGAGCAATTGTTTGAGTTTGACCTAAACCAACATTAAACCACTCGTAAGTATAACCGGGAATACCGCCTGAAGCATTTGCAAACAAAGTTGCTGTACCTCCTATACATATAGTCGTATCCGCAAGCGTTTGAATGAGCACAGGGGTGGGTTGTCCCAAAGTAATGAGTGTATCTTCACTATATCCTCCGGCTCCACTTACATTAATAAAATAAGTTCCCGCTGTCAAATTGTAAATAGTATCGTTGGCAGCCACATTAGTAGAGGTTTGCAGCACATTCCCCCCCGCATCCGTCCAGGTTATGGTATATGGAGCATTTATACCTGAATTAGAAACCCATGCATAACCATCGGAACCACCAAAACACAATGGATTTACGCCATCAGGCAATGGATAACAATCCACATACACACTTACTGTGGCAGTATCTGTACATCCTCCGTTTATATCTGTAACTACAATCTGATAAGTGGTAGGCATAATAGGTTCTGCATCGGTAACTTTCGTTGTTGGAGAAGCTATGGTGCTTCCGTTAGCCGGAATAGCCGTCCATTGATAAGAGTAGTTATTTGGGTCAGGTACAGTAGGACAGTTTACAAATCTTGTTATCGGTCTGTTTGTAGAAGTTGTTCCAGTAGGTTGCGGGCATGCCTGAACACCATCACTAAAGTAATATACTGTAGATACAAATGGCGTTGTTGTCCATGGTGTTATACTGTTTTGCGTCCAATTCATACCCGTATTTAAGGCATAACAAATTTCAACTATCAGGTTAGACACACCATCCCATTCATAGGCTGTAGTTAAGTTGTGCATATTCCATCCCAAAACAATATTATAGTTCTGAGGACCATAAACCGTTGTTAATCCGGTTTGAAACGTACCAGTAAGGTTTGTCAGGTTGGTACACCCCATTCTTATCGTGTATCCGGGATAGTTCGTAAGCCCGTTGATTTGGGTTATTTGCCAACCAACTTCGCTTATTTTTCCGCCTACAAATCCCATTGCATTAAGTTCTGCTGCAGTGAATAAAAATTGATGCCTAGCATTTCTAAACCAATGACCATAAGGAGCTGGCCAAGTTGTTGTTGTGTTTTGACCCGTTTGATTACCAATAGTAGATGTGTTTATTTGACCCACACAAGTACCCGTTAAACTAGGGCCACACTGAGCTGGAATCCCCCCACCTAAATCAACATCTAATTGAACTAAATCACCACACAGAACTGTATCAGCTGATATCAACGCAGTAATATCAGGTGCATATGCTCCTATTACTCCTATGGTAAGGCTTCCATTCTTAACGCATCCATCAGGCGAAGTAATCTGAACATCATAGGTATACGTCCCTGGAGCGGTATGATTGGCTACCGGATTTGGAATATTTGGGTTACTTAAGTTCCCGGGAGGAGTCCAAGCATAGGTAAATGCCCCCTGCGGATTAGTAGTCACATTAAGGTTAATTGGTTCTTGTAAGCAGCTTGTGGGTGAAGATTGAGTAACATTAAAAGTAAAGTTGGGAACCACTGTCACCGTAACGGTGTCTATGTTGACACACCCCCCTGACAAATTACTTACTACCTCATAAACAGTAGTAATAGAAGGATTTGCTACAGGACTTTGACAAGGATTACAAGAAAAATTACCCCCAACTACTATAGGATCTCCTGATATTACAGACCAATTAAAAGTTGTGCCTCCACTTGCGTTCAACTGCGTACCAACTGTTTCACACATAATCACATTAGCCCCGGCATAAGTGCTGGTAATCACGTTCATCAGTATTGGGAAACTACCTATTCCGGGAATAGGACAGGCATTATCTTCCACTTCAAACGAAATAACACTAGCGGCTGGAGCACCGGGCTGAACCGTGCCACACACGGTTGCTGTAACTGGGTTAGTCCCCACTATAGTAAGTGTTGCCGTCGGGAATGTTTGAGCAATGTTAGAAGTTACTGTTAAAATATCGTTTGGATCGGGATCTTGAAAAACCAAATCAAAACAGAAGCTATCTCCTTCACAAACCTGAACAGAGTTTGGACCAGTTACAGAGCCTTGCCCTGTAAAGTTAGTAATACCCCCAACTGGTGGGCTAGGAACTTGATTGGTACAATTAATCACTATAAACTGAAAATCTTGAGTTACTGTTCCTGTAACATTACCGTTTGCATCGTACTCAGTGATGAGTACCGCAAAAACAAAATTTCCAGTTTGAGTAGGTGTAAAATTAATCTGTCCGGTATTAGGATTTATAGTTGCGCCCGGAATTGGAACTGCTCCACTGTAACCTCCCTGATAATTTACACTAGTGGTGGCGTTTGTTAAAGCATTTACAAATTGATATTGAAGTGTGTTTCCATCGGGATCTAATGCCCCCATATTGAAACTTACGGGCTGATTAATACATACATAAGGAATGGGTGGAGACGTAATTTGAGCCGAAGAGTTACATGGGGCGGTTTGGCTATTAAGTGTTGTAGCCCAATAGTATCCAGGCTGACCAACCAAGTTAGTGGTCGTATTTCTGCAACATGAACTATAGGCAAATGTCCAAGTGTCACAAGGACCAGGCAATGTAATCACTGCTTGCCACTGGTGCATCCAAACACCGGGAAGATTACCATTCTGACAACTACTCTGTCCAGCCTGATTAGGGCACAATTGAGATACTTCTTGTTGATAAATCGTATTTGCTAAAGATATTTGTGGGTTCGGCAAGCCACACGTATTTGTTGCCGTAAGAAACTGGTTTCCACTTCCCTCGAAAGCCCAAGCACAATCTTCAAACAAAGTAAGCGTAATCAAAAACTGATTCGGTCCGACACATTGGTAAGTGACATTTCCTCCTGGAACGTGAGAGGCTTTTACACTTGCTACCGAAGTGAAAGTGAATAGTAAAAATGCAAAAATGCTTTTGATAAATAATTTCATAAATTTCGAATTTTCGAGTCTACAAAGTTAAGGAATTTAATACCATTCAGCTTCAAAAAAACTCCATTTGTTTCAAATCCTAACCGATAGACGAAAAATTTAACAGCAAGTTGCCTCACTTAATTTTAAAGTAAATTTTAGTCATTCAATTTTAGCCATTTATCCTTTAAAAATAACTTTTTGTTCATAAATAAGTTGAATTAAAAACATATGTTGTAACGTAAATTCGTAAAGTAAAAATTAAGGAGGGCTGTGTGGGGCTAATTTCTACCAAACAACGAAAAGAAAATATTCAACGACTTGTCGATTTTCGTTATGAAATACTGATAATAGGTGGAGGTATTACCGGTGCTGGAATTGCGCTCGACGCCGTTTCGCGCGGATTTAAAGTTGCACTTGTTGAGCAGGCAGATTTTGCGTCAGGAACGAGTAGTAGATCAACAAAGCTCATACATGGAGGGCTAAGGTACTTGAAGCAAGGAGATTTTAAACTTGTAAGAGAAACTGCAAAAGAAAGAACTATTATACTCAACAATGCTCCACACCTTATTCACCGCAAAAAACTAATCCTACCCTTTACAAAAGGTGGAAATCTTGGTTGGCTAAGCACAAAAATTGGGTTGACAATCTACGATTTTATTGCAGGATCTCATAATGGCGAACGCCATAAAATGCTCTCCAAAGGAAAAGTGCTTGAAATAGAGCCTTCGCTCAAAAACGAATTATTGAAATCAGGCGCCATTTACTCTGAATACCGCACAGATGATGCGAGACTCACTATAGAAATACTAAAAACAGCCGCCAGTAAAGGAGCATTAACTCTCAATTATATTTCTGCCGAAAATTTCATAATTCGTGAAGGAAAAGTAGTGGGGATTAATTGTATTGATAAAACAACTGATGAGAAATTTAGCGTCTTTGCTGATGTCATTATTAACGCTACAGGGCCTTGGGTTGATGAAATTCGAAACAAAATTGAAGATATAAAAGGAAACAAAATACGACATACCAAGGGTATACACCTAGTTTTTAACCAACGTGACTTCCCCTTGTGTAATGCAGTATATTTTGATGCCCCTGATAAGAGAATGATTTTTGCCATTCCTAGAGAAAAAACAGTTTACTTAGGCACAACAGACACAAACTATACAGATGATTTGAGCGCACCATCTGTAAAAGCAGAAGATGCAGAATACCTTATCGATGCCGCAAATAGAATTTTTCCAGATTTCAACCTGACTAAAAATAAAATTATTTCGAGCTGGGCAGGCATAAGACCCCTGATTGATCAGCCGGGCAAAAAACCTTCAGAAATAAGCAGAAAAGACGAAATGTTTATTTCGTCCTTAGGATTAATAAGCATTGCGGGTGGCAAATTAACCGGATACCGTTTAATGGCAAAAAAAGTAATGGATCATGTCTGCGAATTACTCAAGGTAAATCAACCCTGCAGGACAGATAAGTTAATTTTGAACGGAGGAAGATTTAAGGGAAAAGAGTTTATTCCCGCATACATTAAAACAGTAAAACAGCGTTTAAAAACACTCGGTTTAGACGGTTCGAAAGCAGAATACCTAGTAAATACCTACGGAAAACAATGCGACGAAATACTCGACATAGCCAGAAATTACGATGAAAATCAACTGATAAAGGCCGAAGCTTATTTTTCTCTAACAGAAGAGGGCTGCATTCATCTAACTGATTTTTTTATCCGAAGAACTGGGATGCTTTATTTTGCTCCGAATGAAATAGAACCGCAGCTCGATGCCGTAGCTGAAGTATTTTCCGAATACAACAAATGGAACAAAACCACCTGCAACAAGGAAAAAAAAGCTGTTCTTAAGGAATTGAATAATACCATTACTTTCGCTAAATGATTCAACACAATATTAAGGTAGAAAAAACTGCCCGTTATTTTGTACTTGGCCAACCTTCAGAAAAAACAAAACGTATATGGTTCGTATATCACGGATACGCCCAACTGGCAAACTATTTTTTGAAAAAATTTGAATCCCTCGATAATGAACAAGACATGATTATTGCTCCGGAAGGATTACACCGATTTTACTGGAGTGGTTTTTCGGGAAAAGTTGTAGCATCATGGATGACGAAAGAAGATAGATTAAACGACATTGATGATTACGTAAATTTTCTAAATAGGGTTTACGATGAAGTAATCTCATCATTCAAAAATTTCGAAAATAAGCCTGAAATAATAAGTCTCGGTTTTTCGCAAGGAACTGCCACTGTTTGCAGGTGGATAACTCTAAGCAATAAAGAAATAGACCGACTTATAATTTGGGCGGGAGCCTTTCCCGAAGATATAAATTACTTTGAAAAAAAGGAGTTATTTGCATCACTGAAGCCAATCTGGATATCGGGTAATAAAGATGGATTTTTACCAGAAGAAAAAGTCCGTTCCATATTAAATTTGATGACAGAAAATGAAATACCCTTTAAAAGAATAGTTTACGAGGGTTCCCATACAATTGATGAAAAGGCTCTTTTCGAATTGAAGAAGCTACTGGAGAAATGAAAAAGCAATCACTAATAAGCATACTTATGCCTGCTAAAAATGCAGAAATTCATATAGAATCATGCATACAGTCTATAATAAACCAATCTTACACGCACTGGGAGTTAATAATTGTAAACGACCACTCTACTGACGACACTCTTCTAAAAATCAAACCTTTCTTAAAAGATGGAAGAATCAGCCTCATTGATAATAAAGGGGAGGGAATAATAAATGCCTTAAGAACGGCATTCAAACAATCTGAAGGAGAATACATTAGCCGTATGGATGCTGATGACTTAATGCCTGAAAATAAGTTATTAAATTTATTAACCCCATTAGTATCAAAAGGCAAAGGATTCATCTCTACCGGTTTTGTAAAATATTTTTCTGATGAATTCGAATTAAAAGAAGGATTCATCAATTACGAAAAGTGGTTAAATACACTCACAAAAAACATTCTTCACTGGCAGCAAATATACACCGAATGTCCCATAGCCTCTCCTGCGTGGTTAATTCACCGGGAAGATTTGGTTAATTGTGGAGGGTTTAGCTCAGACATCTATCCTGAAGATTATGACTTGATTTTTCGCATAAGAAACTCCGGAATTAAAGTTGCGGCTGTTAATGAATTAATTCATCTATGGCGAGACCACAGCAACAGAACTAGCAGAAATGACGAAAACTATAAAAACAATCTCTTTGCTGAACTCAAAGTAATGCACTTTTTAAATCAAGACTATAATCCCAAGCTATGTCTGTACTTGTGGGGAGCCGGCAGAAAAGGAAAAGAAATTGCCAAACAACTCATAAACAAGCATATTAACTTCATCTGGATAAGTAATAATCCGAAAAAAATCGGGCATCTTATTTACAACAAAAAAATTGCTGAGATACCCGATAATTTTGAAAAATCAAAGGTAATTGTTGTCGTTTCCGGGCTGTCTGAGAAGCTAGAAATACAAAAATCCTTTACCCCTGTAAACTCGCTGTATTTCTTTTGTTAGAAGTTAGCCTTTATTCCAGCTATAAAAGCTCTAGGCATACCCGGCCTCAACCCATATGGTCTTCGGGCTGCAATATAGGTTTCGTTAGTCAGGTTTGTGACACTACCAAAAAGAGCCACTCCTTTCTGTAAATTATAAGATGCACAGGCATCAATAATCACATACGAATTTATGGTTTCGCTGGGATTAAAATCTCCCTGACCGGCTTGAGTCCTTACTTTATCCATGTACCTTGCACTAGTGCTAATACTGAATTTATTCGACTCCAAAGCAAGCATAGCAAAAAGCTGGTTCTGGGCAATGTAAGGAAGGCGGTCGCCTTCCTGAACTGTACCCCAGTCGCCAAAAGTACTTGCAAAACTACTTTTGAAGAATGCATCTGTATAGGTATAAGAGAGTGTAAGCGGAAGTCTATACTTGTTGTATTCTTTTGCAATCAAATCATAAGAAATCAAAAGCTCAATTCCATGAGATTGAACTGCACCCCCGTTATACAAATCGGTAGTCCCCCCCCCACCACCTGCCTGTAAATCTGTTCCCAGCAAATTCGAGTAGTCATTGTAAAACAACACTAGTTTACCTACAAATGCTTTGGAGTTATAAGATGCTCCTGTTTCGTAATTCACACTTTCTTCGGGAAGAGCATCAGGCGCAGAGCCTTGTGGCGAAAAACCTTTGTGTACACCCACAAACGAGCTTATAGATTCATTAAATTTGTAGTCAATCCCCACTCCGGGTATAAACACTTCTGCTCTGTTACTTCTTAAATCTGGACTAGGATTTAACCTTTCCACATCATTTGTTCCGTAATTGGTTCTTCTCATTAAAATGTTTTCATATCGTAAACCGGGGGTTGCTGTTAGTTTTTTATATCTCAACTGATACTGAATAAATGAAGCAATAGCCTGAGCATCTTCTATTCTGTTGTCTTGTGTGCCGGGAATACCTGCTTTTGTCAACATCATTACACCATCCACCATTTTGTACTGATCGTCCCACTGAAAACGATCCATTTCGTCAAAATGATAACGAATTCCTGCGTCTATTCTGTGATTAATTTCAGCTGTTTTGAAATGTATTCCAAGTACCGACTGAACACCTTTTGAGTAGTAATCTCTGTTGTTTGCTCTTACATTTAAGGCATTTGTATTGACGCTTGTCCCCCCTGTCATCACTTCATAAATATATGGATTAGAATTAGGATTTTGTAAAAACCCTCCTAGGCCAACACTTTGGTTACTAGAATCTCTGAAATTCTGAAGTTTATACCAATTACGAGAAAATTTAGTATAGTATGCCGTAGTTTGCACATCAACTTTTTCAGAAAACCTGATGTAATGAGTAGCTGTTGCTACTTGCTGAGAGGTTGTAATCTGATCTTTCTGGGAAGCGGCATATCTTCGTAGTGGATTTGTATCAAAATCACTTTGAGTCAACCCAAGGTAAGTCTCGTTTGAAATTTCATTTACTTGAGCTAATTTGAACGTCAACGACTGATAAAACCTGGCATCTTCATTAGTATTAACCCTAAATTTTGCCAAAAAATCTTTCTTATCAAACCCTGTATTACCTCCGTTATCCAGCTGTTTGAAACCATCCGCACCGTACTGAAAAGTTTCTACCATATATCCAAAATTTTTATATGATGCTCCAACATTTGCGTGCAATGTTTTGATACCGTAGCTACCAGTCATCAAATTTACTATACCCGAAAACTCATTCGGAATTTGAGTAGAAATCATGTTAATTGCACCTCCTGTAGTATATGGTCCATACTTTATCTGGCTACTTCCCTTCATCACTTCAATAGCCTGCATTCTGCCAATAGTAGGGAAATAGTATGCTGCAGGAGCAGCGTAAGGAGCCGGTGACATAAGTACCCCGTCTTCCATCACCGTAATTTTACTGTTTCTCTCTACTCCGGAGCCCCTTAATCCTATATTGGGTCTTAAACCAAATCCATCTTCTTCCTGAATATTAACCCCCGGAATTCCTCTTAATATTCTGTTAACATCGGTATAGTTAAAACGCTGCAATTCCTTGGGAGATATGTAATATGCCGAACCAGGCAAATCCTTAACACCTACATTTCCGCCTGTTAGACTCACTCCGCTTACAACAAAATCAGGCAAATCGGTAACCGCTTCTTTTACCAAAACTGTTATGTGTGTTTCCTCTCCATTCTTAACTAAAATTTCTTTTCTCGTGGTTTTGTACCCCACACATGAAACAACTACTGTATAATTTCCAGCAGGGACTTCGTATAACCTGAATTTACCCAATGTATTGGATGCCGTCCCAAATTTTGTTCCATCCACATATACTGATGCTCCAGCAAGCGAAGTACTATCTTGTTGTATGATGTTTCCTATTAATTTACCTTGGGAGTTGAGTGATACTAAACCCAAAACCAACATAGCGATAAATACCATCTTTCTCATGCTCTTTATTTTTTTCATTATTTGGACTAATTCTAAATTAGGATGCAAAACAACAAGTATATAGAGTCACTTGCAATACCATTTTTACGGTATTTAAAACCATTCTAAATAAAATACCCTTTTTGCGGTATTGGGTAAAAGAGAATAAACCGGTTCTTTTGCATATGCAAAAGCAGCAAATTGAAATAGAAACACAGATTCCGGAAAATTATTTTCTTAGTTTTCCAATAGCTGCAATAGATTGCAAGTCGAAAAAAAAATGCTGCAAGAAATATAAAAAAGGAAAAGCTTGTAAAAAATGTCCCTTAAGCCGCACCTAGGGAGTGAACTTGTATCCTACCCCTCTTATGGAATGAAAGTATCGACTGTTTTTGGCATCTTCTTCGAAATACTTTCTAAACTGTAAAATATAATTATCGATAGTTCTGGTTGATGGAAACACATCGTAGCCCCATATGGTCTCTAATATCTGCTGTCTGGAAACAACCTCATTTTTGCGCTCTACAAGTAATTTTAAAAGCAAGGTTTCTCTTTTAGAAAGGATGATTTTTTGCCCTTCCCAAGTTTCAACCTCGTAGGTCATAAAATTCACTTTGTTATTCCCGAAAGCATAAGATTTCAATTCGGGAAGAGGTGTATTGGATTCTGACCGTTTTATCAGGTTTCCTATCCTAAGTAACAGCTCTTCAAGATTAAACGGCTTAGAAATATAATCATCCGCACCAAGTTTAAGCCCTTGAACCTTATCTTGGCTGGCTGACTTGGCAGTAAGAAATATAATTGGCAAGTGCGGATCTTCGAGCCTAATGATTTTACACAAATTATACCCATCTATTTCGGGCATCATCACATCAAGCAAAGCAAGGTCGAATCTTTCGCTTCGAAAACACTGAAGCGCAGCCTTACCATCTTCACAAGCAACTACCATATACCCTTCTAGTTCAAGACTCAATTTAAGAGTCTCCCTAATATTTTCCTCGTCTTCTGCTAAAAGTATTCGCTTCATAATTAAGAGTGTAAAGTTGAATGAAATGAATCTAAAAAACAACTAATGAAATAATTGATTATTTATCAACATTTTATACCAGTTTTCAACTAATAGACTATTTTTTTTTTCAATTCATTATATTTACTCTCCTTAAAATCAAAAAAGTTATGAAAAAATTAATACTTATCTCTGTTGTGTTTCTAGCGTTTACATCTGCCAATGCCCAAGAAAAAGTTCAACCTGCCAACGGAGCCAAAATAACTACCGATACTACGGGAACTAAAATAGAAAATCCTAATATGAATCGTACTATCAAGATGGAGTCTCGGTTTAAAAACAATATTGCTAAACAAGGTGCTATTGCTCCGGCAAATCAAAACGGAGATACATTAGTTCCAAAACAAAAGGAAATTCAGCCAGCCGAACAACCTAAATAAAATCACCCAGCCATGAGAAAAAAACTGTTATCCTGTTTATTGGGAGGTTCACTTATTTTTAGTACCTCAGCTCAGCTAAATAAAGGAGGCAAACCATTTAGCTTCGTTAATCAAGTTCCAGCAAGTTCTATTGACACAGCTGCTTTTACTCCTCCAAATTTGATTCAAGCAAGTTATACAGATACTGAAAACGACAGCAAAGGAAGGCCATACAGAGTTGGAATAAATCTTCCTACGCAACTCAACACACAAAACAGTGGGATCTGGCAAACCCTTTACGACGGAAGTAAAATCTGGAGATTGAGTATAAAATCCGAAGACGCTTTGGCTTTGGGACTGTATTATGACCAAATATGGCTTCCTAAAGGATCCAAGCTATTTATTTACAACAAATATAAAAACCAAATACTTGGTGCATATACAAGTCATTACAATCAGGAAAATCAAATTTTCGCAACCGAAATGATTCAAGGTGATGTTTTAACCCTTGAATACTATGAGCCCGCCTATGTTATTGGAGCTCCAGTTATTAATATCAATACCGTAGTATATTTTTACAGAGGCGTAGAAGACCATGTAAAGCCATGGGAAGATGAAGCTTTAAACCAAAATAGTGGAACTCAACGCGCTCAATCTTGTCAAGTTGACGTAGCTTGTAGCCCCGAAAACAATGGATGGACAGATCAGATTAATTCGGTAGTACACTACACCTTTTCTCAGGGCGGAAACACCTACGTTTGTAGTGCCGGTATGGTAAACAACACTGCACAAGATTGTACTCCCTACATACTTTCTGCTTGGCATTGCGGCGAAAGAAATGCCGGTCAAAACATTAATACTTGGGTTTGGTACTGGAACTACCAAAAAGCAACTTGTCAACCAAACAACAACGGTTCTAACCCCCCAAAAGGCAGCCAAACAATGACAGGTGGAACAGTTGTGGCCTCATCAGGCAACGGCACGTTGAACAATCCTCCCGGAAATAACCAAGTAGCAGGATCTGACTTCTATCTGGTGCTGTTAAACAGCCAACCTCCCATATCATACAATGCTTACTATGCCGGTTGGGACAGAACTAATACCGCTACAACATCCGGTGTTGGTATTCATCATCCTGCAGGTAGTGCCAAAAAGATTTCTACTTTCACATCAAGTCTGGCAACCATTACATACAATGGTGGTGCCCCAGGTGCTCACTGGCGAGTAGTCTGGGCAGCCACAGCCAACGGACATGGTGTAACAGAGGGAGGCTCTTCAGGGTCTCCTATCTTCAATCAAAATCGCAGAGTAGTGGGTCAGCTAACCGGTGGCTCATCTTTTTGCAATACCCCTACATCTCCTGATTTATATGGTAAAATGTATACCAACTGGAATTTGAATGGTACAGCGAATACAGCCAGATTGAGCCCTTGGCTTGATCCTATAAACTCCGGGGCAAACTTCATCGATGGGACATATTTACCTTGTGGAGCCTCGGCACCTTCTTGCGCAATAACTGCTAGTGCTACAACGGTAACCGTGGGTCAGGGTGTTGATTTCTTTGACAATTCTTCCGGTAATCCAACAGCGTGGAATTGGAGTTTTCCTGGAGGAACACCAAACTCATCTACACAACAAAACCCTACTGGCATTACTTACGCTACTCCGGGAACATATACAGCTACTCTAATTGCATCCAATGCCATTGGCAGCTGCACAACAAGTGTAAATATTACCGTTATAGCCACTCAAACGTGCGACACGCTTAACTTCCCCCCTCCCGGTACACTGGCCATATATGGAGCACCTGGGGGATACGTTACCGGATGGAATCAATTTGGTGACTTAGCCAAAGCTGAATTCTTCAACTCATACGGAGCATATTCTCATACAACAGGTGCCTTTGTATATCTTTTTGGAGTTCACGATAGTGGAGCTGGTGCAACAGTAAACCTATGTGCTTGGGATAACGCTGGTCCCGCCGGGGCTCCGGGAGCAAAAACCATTTTGAATTCCTTTACCTTATCTGGCTTAGATGCAGCTGCAGGAGCTAATAGTCAGGGTTTATTTTATCTACCAGCTGCTCAACCCTTTGCTGTAAATAGCAACCCATTTTACATGGGGCTGGAGTTCGTTGGATTTACCGCTAACGATTCTCTTGGTATTGTATCAAACAGTAACGGCGACTCTCCTGCTCATGTTTCCTGGGAACAATGGAGCAACAATTCATGGATGAGTATCACGGATGGATGGGCTGCGGGATTTGAAATTTCATTATTTGTTTCACCCACAATGACAAATGTTCCGGTAAATGCTGTTGCTTCTGTTACAGGTAGTGCCTGTTTTGGATCCCCTGTTAATTTCTCCGCTTCAGGCTCTCAAAACTACACTGGTGTAGATTGGACATTCCCCTTAGGCACTCCTACTACATCAACAAATGTAAACCAAGCGGTAACATATGCCTCAGCAGGAACATACACAGCATATCTAGAAGCAGAAGGAGCATGTTTTAGCTACGATATAGATTCTATACAGATTACTATAAACTCTGCAATTGTAATCAGCCCCAGCTCTAACGACCCTTCTTGTATAGGAAACGATGGAACTATAAGTATATCTGCAACTGGAGGTGATAGCAACTTCACATACTCCATCGATGGCGGAACAACTACACAGGGAAGTGGCAACTTTACAAACCTTGGAGCAGGAACATACCAATTGTGGGTAAGTGATGGTAGCGGCTGCACGGAACAACAGTCTTTAACCCTTAATTCAAATACCGGAACACCTGCATTCACAGTAAACAGTTTCAACCCGAGCTGTGGTGTTACTGATGGTGAAATTATAATCAACATTACATCAGGTGGTCAGCCCCCCTACAACTACAGTATAGATAATGGCGTGAATCTTCAGACGGGAAACACCTTCAGCAATTTGGGCGCAGGAACATATCAGATTTATGTAGTAGACGACCTTGGCTGCTTCTCTACACAAACAGTTACACTTAACAACACCTTTGCTCCCACATTCTTCAGTTTTGAAAGTGATGTAAGTTGTAATGGGACCAACGATGGAGAAATTACAATTAGTGCTACAGGAGGAGCCCCTCCCTACGAATTCAGTATAAACGGAGGAGCGTTTCAATCTCTCAACCAATTTACAGGTCTTGCGGGTGGCACTTACACTATAATTGTAATGGATAACACAGGTTGTCAAGTAACAGGTTCTACTACTATTAATGAGCCAACAGCTGTCTCATTTACACATACTACACAGAATGCTGAATGTGGTAACCTTGGAAACATTACTTTCAATGCAATAGGAGGTGATGGTTCATATACATATAGTATAAATAATGGGGTGAATTATTCTGCAAACAGCACTCAGAGTAATCTAAGTGCCGGCAGTTACGAATTAATTGTACAAGACGGAAGTGGATGTACATCCGGCATGATTCCTGTGACTTTAACCGGTAGTCCGGTGTTAACTTTCACACATAGCATTACTCCCGAACTTTGCGGAAACAGTAATGGTGCCATTGACATCACCGTTACTTCAGGTACAGCACAATACTCTTACAGCATTAATAATGGAGTCAATTTAAGTTCCTCGTCTAGCTTTAGCGGACTTAATGCAGGAAGTTACGATTTGTATGTTATTGATAATGCGGGTTGTGTTGCAACGCTATCTGTAGTTGTTCCAAACAACGGTGGTGTTAATGCAACTATTACAAATCCTCAAACTATTTGTGAAGGTGTCAATGCAACCATTTCTGCCACAGGCGGAGTTAGCTATGATTGGGACAACGGGCTACCAAGTGTTTCTACTCATGTAGTAGCGCCTACAACCACTACAACCTATACGGTAATAATTACCGATGCTGACGGATGTCAGGCATCTGCTCAAACTACAGTAACAGTCGTGCCTATTCCTATTACCGTAGTAACCCCAACTAGTGACACTATCTGCGCAGGAGAAACAGTAACTTTAACCGCATCAGGCGGAACTGCCTATCAGTGGAGTACTACGCAAACAACACAATCTATAGCTGTTTCACCCACTTCGCAAACAACCTATTCCGTAATTTCTTTCAACGGATCTTGTCAAGGGAACACTGTTTCTGCTGTAATTGCAGTAAATCCTTCCCCAACAGTAGTCGCTAGTGCAGATCAATACTTTGTTAGTTCAGTAAACCCTGTAACTATAAACTTCTCAAATTCAGGTTCACTTGCGGTTTCCTATGAATGGGATTTTGGTGATGGAAATACATCCACACTGCCAAACCCTTCTCACACTTACGCAGGTACAGGGGTATATACTGTAATTCTTACAGGATATTTAGGGAATTGCAGCTTAACAGACACCATTACTATTGTTGTTGCAGACCCTAACAACATAGATGAGTTCTCGTTTAGTGATTTAATTAATATTTACCCTAATCCATCAGAAGGACAATTCTATATTGAGCTGAAAGACAATACAAACGAAGAAATAAAAATTGAGGTGTTTAACGGAATAGGTCAGTTAGTTTACAACAAAGTAATTGGAAATTATTCCAATCAGAAAGCTTTGATTGATATACACCAGCACGCCAAGGGATTGTATTTGGTAAGACTTACCGCAGGTCAAAACAGCGGAAGTAAACCGATAATACTTCGTTAAAATATTCAAAAGTAAAACCTAAAAAAGCCCTTTTAAAAATAAAAGGGCTTAACTTGTAGCGAGACCGGGAGTTGAACCCGGGACCTTTGGGTTATGAATCCAACGCTCTAACCAACTGAGCTATCTCGCCAAATTGAGGGCGCAAATATATAAATCATTCATTAATTGTCGCCATTTAAAATAACTTTTAATCATTTTTCAAAATTGCCTACGGATGAATCAGAAACACAATAAAGCCACAATATTTATGTTTATCTAAAAAAATCCGATACATATCTAATATTTTCATATATTGACGGCAAATATCAGGCTATAAGGATTTGAGCTAAAATGGCAGTAAAAGAAAAATACACACTTGAATACATAATGCGTACATCTGAACGTGCGTTGGTTAATTGCTTATCTACCCCCAGTGGTTTATCAGAATGGTTTGCAGATGATGTAAATGTAAAAAAAGATGTTTACACTTTTGTATGGGATGGCAGTGAAGAATCAGCTAAACTCGTGCATCTAAGAAATAATTCCATCCGATTTCAGTGGTTAAATGATGAGGGCACTCAATGTTATTTTGAGTTTTCTTATCGGGTCGACCCGCTTACACAGGATATTGTTTTCTTTGTTACCGATCATGCCGAAGCAGACGAAATCGAGGAAAGTAAACTACTTTGGGACAGCCAGGTAAACGAGTTGCGAAAAAAATTGGGCGCATAGTTTATTGTCCTTCACAATACTGCAACTAATTTTGCAGTAATACAACATGCAAATAAAACGTCTAAACTTCCTAATAGTACGTTCCTACATAGGTCCGTTTATCCTTACATTTTGTATTGCGATGTTTTTCTTGATGATGCAATTTCTCTGGAAATACATGGATGATTTAATGGGAAAAGGACTTGAGTTTAGCATTGTGGCAGAATTACTGTTTTATGCTTCTGCTAGTTTGGTTCCAATGGCACTTCCGTTGGCTATATTATTTAGCTCCATTATGACGTTTGGAAATCTTGGCGAAAACAGTGAATTAACCGCTATGAAAGCCGCAGGATTTTCATTAATAAAAGTAATGAAGCCACTTATTTTTTTGATGATTTTGATAAGTATAGGCGCATTCTTTTTTTCAAATAATCTTTGGCCAGTTGCCCACTTTAAAATGCGTGTACTTATATCTGACATATCAAATGCCAAACCCACTTTAAATATAAAAGAAGGTATGTTTTACAATGACCTTCCAAATTTCAGTATTCGAATTAAAAACAAAAACGATGAAACAAAAATTCTAGAAGACATCCTGATTTACGACCACTCCTTCCCTCCTCCAAATTTTGCCCTCGACCCTAGAGATCACAAACGCACTATAAGGGCTGAAAAAGGAATAATGTCCAAATCAAAAGACGGAAATAAACTCATGTTGAACTTAGAAAACGGCACCATTTATCAGGAAATGAGTGAAGCAAGTGTTGAAAACGCAAGATTTCCATACCAACGATATTCGTTTGAAAAAGCATCAATTGCATTTGACATTTCTGAGCTAAGCTTTGCCCGATCAAAAGACGATGAGTATCAAAATGAACACATGCTTACTATAGGACAGCTATTAAAAGTAAATGACTCGGTTAATCAAAAAATTGAGGGAAGAAAGAATGAATCGATAGAATACCTAAAAAATAACCTTGGAGTTAATAAAATAAATGATACCATACATTCGAAATTAACCGAAATCCGGCCGACAAATTATTTTGAAAAATTAGCTCGAATTGAACAAAAACAAGTGATACAAGGTGCTATGAACAGGGTGAGAAATGCCGAGTCTTACTTAAACAGCAACAACTTAGTTATGGGCTTTGAAAAAGAACACCTTCAAAGACTTGGAGTTGAATGGCACAGAAAATTCACCTTGTCATTTGCATGTATCGTACTTTTCTTCATAGGAGCACCCTTGGGAGCTATTGTAAAAAAAGGAGGGTTAGGATTGCCTATTTTATTATCGGTACTGTTGTTTATATTATACTATATACTAAGTAATTCGGGTGAACAAATGGCTAAAAACTATATTGTATCCCCATTTATGGGGATGTGGCTCAGTTCTTTTATTTTGTTTCCGTTAGGTTTATTTTTGACTTTAAAAGCTAATAATGATTCTGCTCTAATGGATAGAGATGCTTATGTTAAACTCTTTAAACGATTCGTTGGCAAGAAAAAATGAAGATTCTACAGCTTTGTCATAAACCACCTAAACCCACTATTGATGGTGGATGTATAGCCATGAACAACATCACTCAAGGGTTGTTAAATGCCGGCCATAATCTAAAAATACTTACAATAGGAACTCATAAACACCCTTTCCAACCGGAATCATTAAGTTCTGAGTACAAAAAAAAGACCCGAATTGAAAGCGTGTTTGTAGATACGCGAATAAACCTTGTTGATGCATTTAGCAACCTAGTAACCTCTGATTCCTATAATATTAGTCGATTTTTTTCTACTGATTTTGACATACTTCTTACCAAAACCCTTGAAGAAGAAAAGTTTGATATTATACACTTAGAAAGCCTGTTCATGACCCCCTACTTGCATACAGTCAGACGACTTTCCAGAGCAAAAGTAGTACTCCGATCTCACAATCTTGAATATATGATATGGAAACGCATGGCTGTGGGCACCACGAACCCGGCTAAGCGAATCTATTTAAATATCCTAGCAAATCAGTTAAAAACATACGAAGAAAACATCCTTAAAGACATTGATGCGATTGCAGCAATTTCTGCGGAAGACACGAAGCGATATGCAAACATGAACATAAAAAAACCACTTATTTCTCTTCCTTTTGGTATCGATATTAACAACTATAACCCAACAGAAAAAACACCTACAAGTACGATTAAATTCTTCCATATTGGCGCTATGGATTGGAAACCCAATATAGAGGGAGTCTCTTGGTTCTTAGAAGAAATATGGCCGGCAATGCTTAAAGAAAATCCCAACATTGAGCTTCACCTTGCTGGTCGAAATATGCCAAACTGGATGGACAATCTAAATCAAAAAGGAGTATTTATTCATGGAGAAGTGAGCGATGCTAAAACCTTCATGAATAAATATGACATAATGATAGTACCAATACTTTCTGCTGGTGGCATGCGTGTAAAAATCATAGAAGGTATGGCCATGAAAAAAGCTATCATATCGACTCAAATTGGTGCCGAAGGCATTGAGTACAAAAATGGCACACACATACTTATTGCTGATACTGTTGAGGAGTTTGTAAGTACATTAAAAAACATTGAATCTCATCCCAACCGAATAAACAATATGGGAGAGAATGCGAGAGAATTAGTAATAGACAAATACGATAATGCGGCCTTAACTCTAAAACTTATCTCTTTTTACGAAAGCCTACAGAAATGAAGTTACTGGTTGTCTTATCAAGAGTCCCATACCCTTTAGACAAAGGCGATAAATTGCGCGCTTGGTATCAGTTAAAAGAATTAAAAAAACAGCACGAAATACATCTTCTCTGTTTAGATGATACCTGCAAAGGCATTGAACAAAGAGAGAAGCTCAAAGAAATTGCTGATGTAGTAGAAATATGCCCCTTACCCAAATGGAGCATAGCTCTGAGAACTCTACAAGCTATTTTTTCAAAAAAGCCTTTTCAGGTATGTTATTTTAATTCGCCTTCAGCCAAAAGAAAACTAAGAAGACTAATCAATTCTGCCAAACCCGACCATATTTTTGTTCAGATGATTCGAACAAGCGAATTAGTAAAAAACGAACACCAAATTGCAAAAACACTTGACTTCATGGACGCCCTCTCTAAAGGGGCAGAAAGAAGAATAAAAGAAGAAAAAGGTCTGAAAAAACTATTCTGGAAGATAGAATGGCAGCGTTTAATTGGATATGAAAATTTAATGTTTGACTATTTTGACAACAAACTTATAATAAGCGAACAAGATCGGGATTTAATTTACCATCAAGAACGAAAGAAGATTCACATATTGCCCAATGGCGTGGACACTTCATATTACTCCCCAATTAAGAAAAACGCCGAATATGAATTAGTTTTCGTAGGAAACTTAAGCTACCTACCAAACATTCAAGCAGCACAAATTATAGCAAAAGAAATACTCCCTTCGCTTAATGCTACAGGAATAAAGACCAAGCTTTTAATATCCGGGGCGTCCCCCTCTTCAGAAATTAAAATACTAGAAGGAGGTCAAATTACTGTAAGTGGATGGATAAACGACATCAGAACAGCCTATTCCAGCGGAAAAATATTTGTTGCACCAATGCAAATAGGCACCGGCATGCAAAATAAATTACTGGAAGCTATGTCGATGGGGATCCCTGTAATTACAACACCATTAGCCTGGAAAGCAATCGGTGGCGAACACCGCCGAGAATTACTGATAGCTAATGATACAGCAGAATTTGTAAAGGGGATTACTGAATTGCTATCAGACAAAAATCTGTATAGCCAAATTTCTGAAAACGCAAGAAACTATGTCTTCAAGAACTATTCCTGGGAAAAAGAAGTAAACAAGCTAAATAGAATTATCTGCAAAACAGATTAAGCTATTTTATATTTCTCTAAAAAGCTCTCCCAATCCCATAGGAAATTGCGCATAATGTCATCCATTCTTTTCAAGAATAACGGATTGGGCACATTGAGACTCTTAAAATAATCGTTTTGATAACCGCACAAGCGGTACTTGTGAAACACCGCTTTCGACATTCCATACAACGTATTCTTAGATGGATGGTTCACCCGATTAATATATTGCTGAAATTCCTTGATGATTTTTTTAAAATCATCTGCAGACATATCATAAACACGAGCCAATTTTTCTATTATTTGATTTTCTATCTCAAACGACTCAGAATTATCGAAATACTTAGGCAAGTACTCAAGATTACCAGCCACAACAATTAATAAAAATCTATCAGAATCCTGAGGGTCTATGTTAGGAGGGGATACAAATTCGGGGTCATTGTTCACAAGTGCTGCTACATCTTCAAATCCGGCGTCAATAACCTGCAAAATATTGTTAACGAAAGCATTGGCCACATGGCTTTCAGACACTTTCTTTTTTCCAAATAGGGTTGCTAACATGATGCAATTGGTTTTTATTAGGTTTAGTAGCAAAGTTAAGCCCTATTCAACTTAACCTTTTATTAACAATAAGCGCTGTTATTAACAAAGTTATTCACTTCGCTCATCTTTAATCTAATCCCAAAACGTACAAAAAACTACCACCGATGTAAAATAAAAAGCTTAGAAACAAACTACTGTTGTACTTTCGTTGTCTATTTATAATTTCATCTATGAAAATTCACCGCATTATAATAACAGCCCTCTTTTTTACTGGTGTTTTATTTATTGTTTTTCGCCTTGGAACAGGTAAAAAAACTTCGATAGAAATTCTTCATTCTGATAAAAAAGAAGTGAAATATCTGAGGGTAAAAGAACTCAATCCTGATTCCGTAAAGATTATTGTAAAAGGTGAAGGAAGGGTAAATGCTGCTTACAATTTAAGTTTAAGTTCTCAAGTTCAGGGTCGCCTGATAAAAGGTGATGTTCCGCTGAGAAAGGGTACAAAAATAAAAGCAGGTCAATTGGTATTTAGAATCGATAATACCGAAGCACTTTATTTGTTACGAGCACGCAAAAGTGCATACATAACCATTTTAGCAAACGCTTTGGCCGATTTAAAATTGGACTTTCCTAAAAACTATGATGTTTGGAAGGTTTTTTTTGATAAGCTTGATGCTACTCAGCCACTACCCGAGCTGCCCAACGCAATGAGTCCTGAAGAAAAAACATTTCTTGCCGCACGCAATATCCTAACCGAATACTACAGTATTAGAAGTGATGAGGAGCGAATGACAAAATACAACATTACAGCTCCATTTGACGGAACCATATCTGAAGTATTTGCTCAGGAAAACACCAATATAAACCCCGGCGCTCCGGTGGCTTCACTTCTAAAAACCGGGGAATTGGAAATTGAAGTTCCGTTGATGGAAAAAAATGCCCGTTTTGTAGAGATAGGAATGCCCGTTAAATTAACGAACAACACCGGCAAAACTTGGACTGGAAAAGTTGTGAGAAAATCAGACTATATTAACATCACTACACAATCTATACCTGTGTTTGTTGCCATAAACAAAAGAGCAGACGAAGCAAACTTGTTTGATGGAAATTACCTCACAGTAGAAATTAAAGCGGGTATAGTTGACAACGCTATAGAGCTTCCCAGAAAAGTAGTTTATAAAAACAACCTTGTGTACTTTGTAAGCAAAAGCGACAGCTTGCTTATAAGTAAAGAAGTAAATGTAGTTGCCTACAACGATGAAAAAGCTGTAGTGCAAGGATTAAAAAAAGGAGAATGGGCAGTAGTTGACCAATTGATTGAAGTGCCCGACAGTCTAAAGGTTATTCCAATTTTTGAAAAATAACTACCACAAAGAGCGGGTAACCAAAAAACACTGAGTTAAACAAATGAGAAGTTTTATTGCATTTTTTATACGCAAACCTATTTGGGCAAATGCCATTATCGTGCTTACAATGATGTTTGGTTTTGCTGCTATGTTCAACATGGACAGGTCGTTCTTTCCCGAAACCCAACCACGTAGAATATACGTGAATGTGTTTTACCCCGGAGCCTCCCCTGTAGAAATGGAAGAAGGTGTTACCATTCGCGTAGAAGAAGCTATAAAATCGCTAGACGGTATAGAGGAAATTATTTCCAAGTCGAGAGAAAATGTTGCCAACATTACAGTAATAGCTTATGAAGGAACTGATTTGGACGAACTCTTACAAGAAATTAAAAACACCATAGACGGAATAAGCAGTTTTCCGGCTGGTGCAGAAAAACCCATCATATTCAAACAAAAATCTTCGGGAATGAACAGCGTAGCTGCATTTATGTCGCTAACAGGTCCCGACGACTTATTTAAACTAAAAGAAGTTGCCGAACGTATAGAACGTGATTTTTTAGCCTCAAGTGCCATTTCGCAGGTTCAGATATTCGGCTACCCTCCACCCGAAATTTCTATTGAAATAAGGGAGCAAGATTTACTGCGTTACAACCTTCGATTTGCTGATATTTCCAACGCAGTAAAAATTAACAACATTGACATTTCGGCTGGGTCGCTAAAAACAAAAGACGATGAAATTTTAATTCGCTCCCGCAATAAGCACACCGACCCCGAAAAAATAGGAGAAATTATAATCCGAACCACACCCGACGGACAACAAATCCGAATACGCGATGTGGCAGAAATTAAGTACCAGTTTGAGGATACCCCAAACAAATCCTACCTAAACGGACAGCGCTCTGTTTCGTTTATCGTAAACAAACTGCCCAATGAAGATTTGGGACAAATTTCGAACTTCATTACGGCCTACACAAAAAGTTTCAATAAGAATTACGAAAACTACCAATTAAGAATTAACTTCCAGTTTTCCGAATTACTTGATGAGCGCATTGATTTACTTGTAAACAATGGAGTACTTGGGCTTATTCTGGTTCTTTTTGTGTTGGGTTTATTTCTGAGTCTTCGTCTTTCCGGGTGGGTTGCTTTTGGTATACCCTTCTCTTTTCTTGGTATGTTTGCTTTGGGAGCTTGGTACGGAATGACCATCAACATGATATCTCTTTTTGGGATGATTGTAGTTGTGGGTATTTTAGTAGACGATGCTATAGTTGTTGCCGAAAATATCTATTCCCATTTCGAACGCGGAAAATCTTCACATCAAGCGGCACTTGACGGCACGATGGAAGTTCTGCCTTCGGTTTTTGCATCCGTTCTTACTACTATTGTTGCTTTTGCCACGCTCTTATTTGTTGGTGGAGACTTAGCCCAGATGAAAGAAATGGCATTTGCCGTAATCGCCTGTTTAATTTTCTCACTAATTGAATCTTTCCTCGTTCTTCCTTCACATCTAGCCAGTAAAAAAGTATTAGGTCATAATCCATATGCCTGGTACAGAAATTTACGCAGGAGAATAGAAAACGGTATCGCATCCGTAAGAGACTACTACGGCTGGTTAATACAAGGGCTATTGCGCTACCATCGCAGTATGTTTTTTATGCCTTTGGTTTTCATAATTATAGTAATTGTGCTCTCAGCCACCGGTATTATTCGTTTCACCTTTTTTCCTAATATACCATTTGACGATATAAAACTCGAACTAGCCTTTAAACCTGGTGAAGTTGCCAAACAAACAGAAAACGAACTGAGAGATTTTGAAAGTAAAATATGGGCGCTGAACGATAGTATATATAGAGCTAAAGGTGATAGTATTATTAAATATATGACATTATCTGTAGGTAATACTGAATCTATTGCCGAAAGCGGGCCTCATTGCGGTATGCTGCGAATTTCTATAAATATTGAAGGAAGCGGTATATCGAGTCAACAATTGGCCGGAATGATTAGATCTAAAGTAGGTGTTCCCGTAGGTTTAGAAAAACTAGTTATTGGAGGAGAGGCACGATTTGGCAAACCGGTTTCCATAGCTTTATCAGGGTTGAACTACGAGAAACTGAAATTAGCTAAAGATGCGCTAAAAAAAGAACTAACTCGTTTACCCGATCTAAAAGACATAACTGACAATAGTGGAACAGGAAACAGAGAATTGCACATAAAATTAAAATCAAACGCACGCTTATTGGGACTTTCTCAAGTTGATATTTTAACCCAGTTGAGGCAGGGTTTCTTTGGTGAAGAAGCTCAAAGACTAATAATCGGCCAGGACGAAGTGAAAATATGGGTACGCTATCCACAGTCAGACCGTAAATCCATATCTCAACTAGAAGATGTGCGTATAAAAACCCCTAGTAACCAATTTTTTCCGCTTTCTGAATTGATTGAATACGAAATTGTAAGAGGCGAAGTGGGCATAAATCACTACAACGGAAATAGAGAAATAAACATCGATGCCGATTTGGAAAATCCAGAAGAAGCGCTAGCCGTAACAACCAAAATAGAGAAAGAGATACTCTCCGTTTTTAAAGACCGCTTTCCCGATGTAAAAATCACCTTTAGGGGACAAGCTCAACGAGGAAGGGAATCAGGTGGCAAACTAGCCGTTATGTTCGTTATTGCTCAACTGATGATTATACTTATTTTGACTATGAATTTTCGCTCCATACTTCAGGCTCTTCTTATTTTTATTGTTATACCCGTAGGTATTTTCGGAGCATTTTTAGGTCATGGTGTGGAACACATTCCAGTATCTGTATTCAGTTTTTGGGGTATCATTGCGCTTATCGGAATCTTAGTAAACGACTCTGTAGTAATGCTTGATACCTACAACCGATTCCTGCGTGAGGGTATGCCTGTGAGAAAAGCCGTCTACGAATCAGCTGTTCAGCGATTTCGCCCTATTTTACTTACCACACTTACCACCGTTGTTGGTCTCTATCCTTTGATACTGGAAAAAAGTTTTCAGGCGCAGTTTTTAGTTCCCATGGCAGTAGCAGTAGCCTATGGGGTATTGTTTGGCACGTTGTTCGTCATGTTTTTCTTCCCGGTTGCCATACTGGCATTTAACGATATACTGCGTATACTTTTTACCCTATGGGACGGAAAGAAACAACTCATTAAACCAGAAGAAGCCGAACCTGCCTTACGCCAATTAGAGAAGGATAAAGAAATTGAAATGGATATTTAATTATGAAAATAAAACTTCACTTTTTAGTAGCTATTCTGATACTGTCCCATACGGGAAAAGCCCAACAAGAACTAAGTTTAGCGGGGGCTGTTCAGAAAGCTTTGGCCAATAATTTCGACATTAAAATTGCTAAAGAGAACTACAAAATGGCTATGATTAGCAACACACAAGGTGAAGCAGGAAGATTTCCTACTATAAATTTAACCGGTGGGCAAAACAACAACATAAGTGACCAAAGTCAAAATCCCACTTCATTTATTCAGGATTTGTTGCGCTCAAACACAGTAAATGCAGGGGCAGACTTAAACTGGGTGCTTTTTAATGGTTTCAGAATAAATGCCACCAAACACCGTCTGGAGCAGTTGCAATATCAAAGCGCCGGAAATGAAGCCATTGTAATCGAAAATACTATTGTAGCCGTAATTCTGGGGTATTACAACTGTAAACTACAAAAAGACAAGCTAGACTTGCTTAGGGCTGTACTCAATTTTTCCAAAGAACGTTATATCTACAACGAAGACCGACAAAAAATGGGAATTTCCTCCTCTTTTGATTTACTTCAATTTAAAAATGCTGTAGTTACCGATAGTTCTGCGTTACTTATGCAGCAAATTGCCTACATCAACTCAGTAAGAAACTTAAACCTATTAATGGCGATAAACGAAATAAATACCGATTACATTTTCACCGATAATATATCGGTAATTGAAGAACACTACCTATACAGTGACTTGCGCGAAAAAATGGAAAGCAATAACCAAAACCTGAAAAATCAATACATAAGCACCGAAATTTTCAAGCACGACGTTCAACTTGCCAAAGCTACAATGTATCCGGTAATTTCATTTAATGCTGGCGCATCCTGCTCCAATGCTCAGTATAAAATTGGAGATTTCCCACAAATCGGTGGAACCACACTTAACTATTTTGCAGGACTTTCACTCAACTTTAAACTATACGATGGCGGAAAAGTCAGAAGAGCATTACAATCTATCAAAGTACAAGAAGAGCTAACTACGCTTAACATTGACAAATTAAAGCTGGAGCTAAACGGGCAGCTAACTAATTTTTATGAGCTATACGAAGCAAGGTTGAAAATTTTACAACTCAACAAAGAAGCTCTAAATTTGTCTAAACAAACGTTAGATATAACTCGTGACCGTTACAATTCGGGCTTGGTAAATAGCTTTAACGTAAGAGAGGTGCAAATGACATTCCTTAACTCGGGCATAGCCACGCTAGACGCTACTTACAATTTATTAGACACCAAGCTACAGCTGGTAAAACTTACCGGAGGTATAGTTGGTGAATACCAAAAAGAATAAGAGAACAATCAAAATCACTATACACAAAAAGTCTCGCTATTTGGCGAGACTTTTTGTGTTATTTTTTGTTTCTCAGAATTAAAAAACTTAGTTACCTAAATAAGTTTTAAGTAGTTTGCTTCTTGAGGTGTGTTTGAGTCTGCGAAGAGCCTTTTCCTTTATTTGACGAACCCGTTCTCGAGTGAGGTCAAACCGCTCACCTATCTCTTCGAGAGTAAGAGAATGTTTGCCTTCCAATCCATAATATAACTTTATCACATCAGACTCGCGCACCGTAAGTGTAGAAAGCGAACGCTCTATCTCTTTTCTAAGCGACTCCTTCAATAAATTTTTCTCCGGGCTGGGAGTGTCTGTGCTTTCCATTATTTCGTACATACTGCTACTGTCTTCTTCTCCTTCTTTCATCGGAGCGTCCATCGAAACGTGACGGCCCGAATAGGTGAGTGAATTCTTTACATCATCCTCACTTATATCAAGTAAATCAGCCAGTTCGCTAGGAGTAGGAGTGCGCTCATATTGTTGCTCTAAGACAGAGAAAGCCTTGTTTACCTTGTTAATGTTCCCAATTTTATTCAGCGGTAAACGCACAATTCTCGACTGTTCTGCCAACGCCTGAAGAATCGATTGGCGAATCCACCACACAGCATAGGAAATAAATTTGAACCCACGGGTTTCGTCGAATCGCTGAGCGGCCTTTATCAAGCCCAAATTACCTTCGTTAATTAAATCGGGCAAGGTAAGTCCCTGATTTTGGTATTGTTTCGAAACGGAAACAACAAAACGTAAATTTGCTTTAGTAAGTCTTTCCAAAGCAGCCTGATCGCCCTGTTTAATACGGCGAGCCAATTCCACTTCTTCCTCGGCAGAAATAAGGTCTACCCTGCCAATCTCCTGCAAATACTTATCGAGCGAAGCTGTTTCGCGATTAGTTACCTGCTTTGTGATTTTTAATTGTCTCATTCAGTTGATTATAAATGTAATGCTTGTTACGAGCTAAGACGTTGCAAGTTTCACAATAGCTGTTAAATTATTATTAACGGACTGTTTGACTTAACGAAAGGTTGTTTTTGGATGATTTACCCTATCCAAGGTTTTCTATCCCCGATTTATCGGTTACTCAATTATTCACCATTATTTTTGCTTCAACGATGAATTATCAATAGTACTCCTTCTACTTAACTAGTGACTTATAATTTTCAAAATACACAATTAGAAATTCTCCAAATTGCTTAATCCCCATTCGGAAGACAAAAAGACTTATTCTTCACCCGTTTAGCGGTTTGAAATTTAAGCAGCGAGAGCATGTTTGATCTGGTTGATTGGTCTCCCATTTTGGTAATTTATGAATTGTAATATTGTGGTGGCAGTCATTTTGCATACCATTCTGCTCGCCAACCCATTAAACGTTTTGGCATAATTCCTTTTTATCATCATGTGGTCACACATCTGAGAAAAAAGGGTTTCGATTCTTTTCCTACATTTTTTGAAAACAAATGGAAATGGCTTGAAACTCTTTTGATTTGAGCGCATAGGAGTTTGAAGCTTAACCTGATGAGTGGTAAACAAATCGAGTTGATGCTCTGAGCTCAGGTAGCCCATGTCTGCGATAATCGTACAGTTATTTATTCCACTAGCTTTTACATCATTGAGATAATGCAGGTCATGCACACTTGCCTTTGATAAATCCATGCTGTGGCAAACGCCTTTTAACGAAATAACCATGTGTAGTTTATATCCAATGAAGTATTGCCGATTTACTGCTGAAAAACCTTTGTCAGGTGCTGTTTCGAATACTTCACAGCAAGCTTTCAATCGCTTTTCTATGGCATTTTTACAGACGGGAACAGGCATAGAGTCTACAATAAAATAATTTTCTCCTTCATTCTTTTGCCGAGCTATTATTTCGTTAAGCTTTTGTGTCCAGTAGGCAAGCCGTTTGCATCTGTAATTATACCTGGTAATGTGTGGCAGGTGAGTGAAGTGAGAAGAGTAATCCGATTTGAGTTTGCTGTGAAACCAGTTCTCACTGTCTATTCCCAGTGCTTCTTGGCAAACAGATAAGGCTATAATTTCCGCATCTGACATACGGGGAGGATTGCGATAATCCTGTAAGTTTCCAACTGGGTTTAGATATTGGGATAAATATTTCTTGCTTATCCCATAAAATTTATCGAAGTTTACTTTCAAGTCATGCATCTCTTGTCGTTTTGTGATTATTGCTTCAAGATACTGATATTCAGTAATATGCATGACTTTCTTTTTTATAGTTTTCAACAATTTAAACCGCTAAACGGGTTATTCTTCCTTTTTCAAGCTTACAGAAAGTCTTACCGACAATACTACATAGACTTCGACATATTATTTACCAAACGAATTAATTACATTTGACTCATTAGGATTTTTGAGTATCCTGTGGACTGATTACGAAAACAATAAAACAAACTGCTATAAGTCATGACAAGCAAAAGAACACTAAATGCAGCACAACGTGAAGAAATACTGAAAACACTAAAAACCCGATTTGATAAACACATGAACCGCCATGAGGGTTTTATATGGGTAGAGATTGCGCAAAAACTAGAGGCACAACTCGAAAAGCTATGGTCGCTAAACGAAATGGAGCGTACCGGTGGTGAACCCGATGTGATAGGAAAAGACCATAACACTGGTGAGTATATTTTTTGCGATTGCTCGGCAGAAAGCCCCAAAGATCGCCGAAGTATTTGCTACGACTCCGCAGCACTAGAATCCAGGAAAGAGCATAAACCCAAAAACAGCGCATGGGGTATGGCTATCGAAATGGGCGTAGATATATTAGACGAAAATGAATATAAGGCTTTGCAAAAACTAGGTAGATTTGACACCAAAACATCGAGTTGACTAAAAACCCCGTCGAAGATAAGAGCTTTAGGCGGAGCCCTTTTTGGAGATTTTCGTTACGAGCAAGTTTTCATTTACCACAACGGGGCAGAATCCTACTATGGAGCGAGGGGTTTCAGATGCACTTTAAGGGTTTAAATTGATAGCCAATTGCGCTTAACTGAATTAAAATTTAACTCTTAAGTAAAAGATCTTTTGTGTAGCTTTACTTTGTTCTTTTCACGTATGAAAAATACTTTAGTGCATTCAATAAGTGCTCTATAATTACTTTTTCAATTTGATAATAATGCTAATAAAATACTGTAAAAAGTTTTAGTATTAAAAATGGAATAATTGGTGGTGATTTTTCTAATACAATAACAACAATTCAGCTCATTTACAAATCATCATAATCTTGTGAGATTACACTAATAAACGAGAGAGCCCTTAAACAAAGGAATTGCCTACAATCCCTACTTTGACAAAAAATAAAATGAGTTGAAAACACTAAGGGTATCTCGTGTTATCAACTGTACTGGTCCCTAAACAGACTTGATAAGAGTTTATTAAAAAGGTATTTTGGCACAAGACAATCTGAAGCTCGGAATAAAAGCGGACACGGATACATTTCAAATACTTAGCCCCAACGGAAAACCACACAGCAATTTGTTTACAATAGAGCAAACTTAAAAGGCGAATTAAAAGTACAGCGGTAGGTAACCTTCGTGGGCAAACAGAAAAAGTAGCAGAGAACTGATAAACAAAATTTATTTACTAACCCTTGAAGCATCATTTGATTCTTTATATCTAGTCATTTTTGCTTAAAAATATATCCTATCTTCTACTTTCTCTAAGTGCGGCTTTAAAACTTATCCCACCTTCCTGTTTTTGAAGGCTACTACAGCATCAATTTACCTCTAGTTCCTCTAATCTCATTTTGGCATATTCCACTAAGTTTTCATGAATGGTATAGTAATTAATAACTAATCTATATAGGCGAATCGCTTCATCTTTACTGCCTTTTTTAAGTGTAGCATCAGCTTTATCAACCAAAGCCTGCGCTTCTTGGCGCGCTTCCTGTTGTGCCTTGGCTTTTTCCAGAGCCTGCTCTTGCTCATAGTAGGTAATGTTCCCCGGATTTTCTTTTTTGAGATATTGCAGATACACCAAGGCCGCTTCGAAGTCGGCGTTGCCGGCGGCCTCCTCAAGCTGATTCATAAGCCAAAGCGTGTCGTTGCCCCGCAAAGTGCGCATGTGGTGCTCGGCGGCAGCGTAGTTCATCCTGCGGTTGCAAATAGCGCACTCTGCATTAATGGTGTAAGCCGCACGGTAGGCGGTTTTGGCATTAGCATAATTGCGGTTCATCCACAATTCATCGGCTTTTGCCAGCGCTTTACTAAAGGATTCGAACTCGGATTTTATTAATTCCTTAACGCTGTCACGGAGTTTTGCGGCATGCATATCGGCAAACTGCAGGGCAATTTTATCTAGTTCCTCGATAGCACGAAAATATCGATGGTGGTCTACCATTGCCATTGCCACCGAAAGCCTGAAATCATATTCAGATTTCATTTTCTTGGAGTGCAGCACCATTAGCTGCTTTTGTATAGAGGGGTCTTCGGATATGATGCGTTGTATCATATCACGGGGATACTCAGAGATAGAATTTACGTTGTATGCTTTGTCGTAGTCCTTTAAGGCTAGTAACATTTTTCCGGAGCGATACAAACTGTCTGCTTTTTTTATCAGATAAGTGTAAGGCGCATTTATCGGTTGAACGTGTGCCAACATACTATCGCTTTTAAAGCGCTTGTTTTCAATCTGTTCTTTAAATATGGGCGAGTTGCCACGTGCTGCAAGCTTGTATAAATAAGAGGCTTTTTCGTAGTTCTGTTTCTGAAAATAGGCATCGCCCTGCTGAATAATAATAGCAGTGGTATCCTGTGCATACAAAATCGACAGAAACAGAGATAGTATAACTGCAAGTGATATCCTATTTAATCCTGTATTTTTCATGCTCTGTAGGTTCAATTTTCTTATTATCAATCAACCAGCTAATGGCCTGTTTTAGGTTTTCTTCTTTATACTGCGTCAACTGCGACTTAATCTGGTAAATGGCCTTTTCTTCTTCTGTCAACAGGTTAAGTACATCTTGCTGAATACTATACAACAGACGGGAGTTTTCTTCTTTTCGTTTCTTTTCTATACAAATATCACATTGACCACAGGGTTTTGCATCTTGCTCCCCAAAAAACTGTACCAAAGTTATACTGCGGCATTCATCTGTACCAAAAGCGTAGTTAATCATCGCCTCTACACGCTCTTTTGCCCGTTGTTTGCGTTGGTGATAAATTTTTCCGGGAGTAAAATATTTATCTTGTAGCCTGTCTTGCAGTAAAGTAACGGTAGGCAAATCGCTGCTCGGCTGATAGTCACCCAATTCAAGCTTGTGTAGTAAGAGTAACATTTTCTTCACATCATTTACACTTATACCCATGCGTTTGGAAAGAACAAGCTCATCAATTTTCACGTACTCATCAAACAACCCCGTGTAAGAACGTAACAAAAGCTTGGTAAATTGGTCGGTTAATTTATCTTTCAATTGGTAATCATACAGGGTTTTGTAGTCGCAGATAAATCGAAATTTAGGCGGGCTGTGAAATCCTTCGGACAACGAAATGTAACCGCAAATATCGATGGCTTTAAGTGCTGAGTACACCTCTATAACTCCGGTGTTGTATCTTTTGGCAAACTCATCGATTCGGAGACTGAACGTTTCATCTTTACCTGAGCCAAATGCAATGTTAAAATAACTATGCAAGGCACTGTATATGCGTTTTATTTCATCCACTTCGGGAAAAGAACGCTCAAAATTTTTCAGCAATTCCTCCCTGTCTGTATTATTTACCAGTAAAATTCCAAAAGCCTTTTTTTCATCACGTCCTCCTCTGCCCGCTTCCTGAAAGTAGGTCTCGGGACTATCGGGCAAATCGAGGTGAACAACAAACCTTACATCAGGCTTATCGATTCCCATCCCAAAAGCGTTGGTAGCAACAATGATTCTGATTTTGTCATTTATCCAATCTGCTTGCTTGTTTGCTCTTTCACGGGCATTTAGACCGGCATTGTAGTAATCCGCACTAATACCCTTACTCTGCAAAAAAGTGGCAATTTGTTTGGTTTTTTTCCTATTGCGCACATACACCACAGCACTTCCTTTTATGCGATTTGCTATTTTAATAAGGCGGGTAAGCTTGTCTTCTTCCTGTTGAACAACGTAGGCTAGGTTATCCCTTCTAAAACTCTTTTGAAATACATTTTTTTCTTTAAAGCCTAATTTTTCCTGAATATCATCAACCACCTGCAAGGTAGCTGTGGCGGTTAGCGCAAGAGTAGGTACGGGTTGTTTGAAAAGTGTTTTCACACCGGCTATTTCCAGATAAGGCGGTCTAAAATCATACCCCCACTGTGAAATACAGTGCGCCTCATCAATAGCCAGCAGGTTGATATTCATTTTTTTCACCCGTTCTTTAAAAATATCAGTAGTAAGTCGTTCCGGTGAAACGTATAAAAATTTGAGATTGCCATATACAGCGTGATCCAGTAGATGGTCTATTTCGCGGTAAGACATTCCCGACACGATGCAGGCAGCATTTACGCCCCGTTTTTTCAGATTATCTACTTGGTCGCGCATAAGGGCTATAAGCGGTGAAACAACTAGACACAAACCCGGTTTGCACATAGCCGGAACTTGAAAACAAACCGATTTACCACCACCGGTAGGCAACAAGGCTAATGTATCTTTTCCATCCAGAACAGAGTTGACAATATCATCCTGTAATGGACGAAAAGAATCGAAACCCCAAAACTGCTTTAATATGTCGGTTGGATTGTTCATTAATCAAACGCTAATGTAAATAAATGTTAAGTATTTCTTGAGATTTGCAGAGAAATGGTAAATGTGTATCTTGCGGCAGCAAACAATTTTAGCAGGATGATTTCAACGGCTGATATTCAGATTCAACGCATTGATAAAAGTAGGATTACCGAAGTAGATTTTAACAATTTACCCTTTGGAAGGGTATTTAGCGACCATATGTTTTGTGTAGATTTTGCTGATGGGAAATGGCAAAATGCCAAAATAATACCTTATCAAAATTTGTATTTGAGCCCGGCTGTTTCAGTTATTCATTACGGGCAAACCATATTTGAGGGTATGAAGGCATACCGAAGTGCCTCAGGAGAGATAAATCTTTTTCGACCGGAGGCAAATGCTGCTCGTTTTAACCAATCTGCCCACCGCATGTGCATGCCCGAAATTCCCGAAGATCTTTTTATTGAGGGATTAAAACAACTTCTTCAGGTTGACAGTGAGTGGGTTCCACGCCAAGATGGGTGTTCGCTTTATATTCGCCCGTTCATGTTTGCAACCGATGAATATATTGGTATTCGTCCGTCGGATAATTATAAGTTTATCATTTTTACTTGCCCTGTAGGAGCTTACTACAGCGAGCCTTTAAAAGTAAGTTTGGAGATGGAATACGCTCGCGCCATTAAAGGTGGTACGGGCGAAGCCAAAGCCGGCGGAAACTACGCCGCAGCATTGTATCCTGCCAAACTGAAGCAAGCAAAAGGCTACCACCAGTTGGTATGGACCGATGCTGCAGAACACAAATACATAGAAGAATCGGGGACTATGAATTTGTTCTTCCAAATAGACGACACATTGGTAACTCCATTGCCGGAAGGTTCTATTCTTAAAGGCATTACCCGCGACAGCTTAATGGTATTGGCAAAAGATATGGGGCTTAAATTAGAAGAGCGCCGTGTATCTGTAGAAGAGGTCAAAAATGCATTTGAGCAAGGCCGAATGAAAGATGCCTTTGGTGCAGGAACAGCCGCCACCATTGCCCACATTCATATTTTCAATATCGGTGATAAAGATTACCAGTTGCCCCCAATGGAAGAGCGCACATTATCCAACAAGTTGCGTGACCGCCTAAATGCCATCAGAACAGGCACAGCAGAAGATCAATTTGGCTGGATTGTAAAAATCTAAGTTTACTTAAATTGCTTTTTGATTCTGTCGAGGTCGCGTTTTACGTCGCGCTCCTTTAGAGTTTCTCGCTTATCGTGAAGTTTTTTACCCATTCCCAGGGCAACGTCTATTTTGGCTTTTCCTTTATCGTTGATGTACAGCCTCAGCGGAATTAGCGCCATTCCTTTGGTGCTTATTTTTTTGTTCAGCTTGTCTATTTCGTGACGATTTAAAAGAAGCTTGCGTTCGCGCTTGGGTTCGTGCTGCTTAAAACTGGCATTGGGGTATTCATTTATCATCATATTCTTTACGAATACCTCGCCATTTCGAATAAAGCAAAATGCTTCCTTGATGCTTGCTTTGCCCATCCGCAGCGACTTAATTTCGGTCCCCAACAGCATAATTCCCGCCGTGAATGTGTCCACTATTTCGTACTCGAATTTTGCTTGCTTATTGCGAATATTTATGTTGTTTTCAAACATATCAGGCAACTACATCGAGTTTAAAATCAGAAGTTTTGTGGAATTTAATATCGGGGTAATCCTGCTCTGCCTGATTGAGTAGCCAAGGCGACTCGGCCAAAAACACAGGGTTATCATCTTTGTCGCGCACCACGTTAGTAGTTTTTCTGCGGGCAAATTCGTCTAGTTGGGTTTTATTGTCCGACGTTAACCAACAAGCTTTAAAGAAGCTAAGTGGTCGAAAACTACAAGTGGCGCCGTATTCGTGTTGTAAGCGGTATTGAATTACCTCAAACTGAAGTTCTCCAACAGTACCCACAATTTTTCGATTACCTGGCTGCTGAATAAACAACTGCGCCACACCTTCGTCGGTAAGCTGCTGAATACCTTTTTCCAATTGCTTGGTTTTCATTGGGTCTTCGTTTACCAGTTCCTTGAATATTTCGGGCGAAAAACTCGGTATTCCCTTGTACATCATTTTTTCTCCTTCGGTAAGTGTATCGCCAATTTTAAAGTTGCCTGTATCATATAGACCAACCACATCTCCGGGATAGGCCTCGTCAATCACGCTTTTGTCCTGCGCCATAAAACTCGTAGGATTGGCAAATTTAAACTCCTTAGCAAGACGAACGTGGTGGTAAAATTTGTTGCGCTCGAACTTGCCGGAGCATATACGCAAAAAGGCAATCCTATCACGGTGTTTAGGATCTAGGTTAGCGTGAATTTTAAATACAAAGCCGCTAAATTTGTTTTCTGTTGGCTCCACCTTACGTGTATCGGTAGAGCGGGGCTGTGGCGTGGGAGAAATTTCAATAAAACTATCGAGCAGCTCCTGTACCCCAAAATTATTTAATGCCGAACCAAAATATACCGGAGCCACTTCTCCATTCAGGTAATCTTCACGATTGAAGGGGTCGTACACGCCTTCTACCAGCTCAATATCTTCTTTAAGTTTGGCAGTAGCCTTTTCGCCAATAAGGTTGACTAAATTGGGGTCGTCAAGGTCTGTTATAGAAACGACTTCGTCTTCTATTTTAGTTTTGTTTGCCTGAAACAAGTTCAGGTTTTTGTGATACATATTGTACACCCCTTTAAAGGTAGCACCTATGCCGATAGGCCAAGAAAGCGGACGTACGCGGATGTTTAATTTTTCTTCTATTTCATCTAATAAATCGAAGGCATCCTGTCCTTCGCGATCCATTTTATTGATGAAAACAATTACCGGAGTGTTGCGCATTCGGCACACTTCCATCAGGCGTTCGGTTTGTGCCTCTACACCGTTGGCACAGTCTATAACCAAAATGACACTATCTACAGCAGTAAGCGTACGGTAAGTATCCTCGGCAAAATCTTTGTGGCCTGGGGTATCGAGAATATTAATTTGCAATTCCGAATAATTGAATGCCATAACCGAGGTGGCTACCGAAATACCCCGTTGCTTTTCAATTTCCATAAAATCGGAAGTGGCAGTTTTCTTTATTTTATTGTTTTTAACCGCCCCCGCTGTTTGTATGGCACCACCAAAAAGCAATAGCTTTTCGGTAAGGGTAGTTTTACCGGCATCGGGGTGAGAGATAATTCCGAAAGTACGTCGTTTATTCAGTTCGTCTATAAAAGTCATTTGCGCAAAAATAAGGTGGCAAAGGTAGCGAATATCAGTAAGAGCAAAAAGCGGAAAGTTTATTTCAGGCCACACACAAAAAGTAATTAGGAAGAAATACGACCAGACTTATTGAGCCTCCTTCGTGTTAATGAACTAATAATTTGGTTTTTGCAGAAACCTTAAGAAAGTAATACAGATCTAAAACAAACAAGCTCAAAGAAGCACCTCTCTGCATTAAATCTACCGTTGCACAACAAGGTAATTGCTCGGTAAGGTTGGAAAACATGATTATTGAACAAGACAGCATTTTTGGCTACGTATGCTTAGGAAATATTAGGCAAAGTGGGTCCGACAAAGGCATCCCCTATTCATCGGCATTTAACCATGTGAATGGTTTTTACAAAGCTGATATGCAACCAATGACACAGCCATAATGCTGTTGATTAAATTCAAAAATGGCAATACGGTAAGTATGGATTTTGATGCAATTCATGGCTCTGTTTTATATCTAGATAATCTGGCATTTTCCGGTAGCAACGTGAGCATAAACGAATTTTTAGCTAAAATTGGATTTAAACTTTATCCTAATCCGGTTGAGGATGTATTGTTTGTAAAATCAGAAACCTCGCTAAACAACGCCTTAATCCTTCTAATGTTGATGTGACGGATGTATCTTGCAATGGTGGAAATGATGGTGAAATTGACATTACTTTCTCTGGTGGTACTGCTCCGCTAACTTTCTTGTGGACGAATACCGGTGGTTTCTCTTCTACGGATCAAAATCTTACCGGACTTGCTGCCGGTGATTACGATGGCGTTGCTACTGATGCTAACGGATGTACTTCTTCAGGAACTGTTACAGTTAACGAGCCTACAGCTATTACTGCCACAAGCGTGGTTGAGGATGTAAACTGTAACGGAGATTCTGACGGCGAAATTGACTTAACGGTTGCCGGTGGAACGCCAAACTACACCTTTAGTTGGACGGATGGCGGTGCTTTCTCTTCTACCGATGAGGATTTAACAGGTTTAAGCGCAGGAATATATGAAGTAACTATTACTGACGACAACAACTGTGTTGCTACTTTGTCTGTTACAGTGAATGAACCTACGGCTCTTGCTGCTTCTGCTACTTCTACTGATGAAACTTTGGGCAACGATGGCTCCATTGATCTTACCGTAATGGGCGGTACTGCTCCTTACTCATTCAGTTGGACAGATGGAGGGGCGTTTTCTTCTACCGATGAAGATTTATCAGGATTAAGTGCAGGAACATACGAAGTAACAATAACCGACGACAATGGCTGTACCACCACACTTCAAGTTATTGTAGGAACAATTGTTGGAATAACCGAAATCAATTTGATTGAATTTAATCTATTCCCCAACCCCGCTAACGACCTGTACACCATATCGGTGAGCACTTCGGGCACGCTTGAGGTATATGGAAACAACGGACAGTTGGTTTCTACCGAATCCATTGAAAGTGGTAAAACCACCAAAGATGTTCACCAATTGGCTACCGGAGTATACACCATCCGTTTTGTTACCGAAAATGGCGTAGCGGTGAAAAGATTGGTTGTGAATAAGTAATCAACAAACATACTGACTAATAAAAGAAACCTCCCTGCAGCGTGCTGCAGGGAGGTTTTTGTTTTGTAATATTGTAAATATGAGGCGCTTTAGTTCAATATTTATCTGTGGTATTATTCTGTGTGTTTTTGGTGGTTGTAACCATTCCGGAGCTGAAACAAAAACAGAATCGTACGATATAGAAAAAGCCAAAAAATGCGTAGAAGATTTTTTTGATGCTTTTCACCAAAAAGACACCAACTCTCTCAGAACATTACTTCACTCATCAGTTGTTATAAAAACCGTTGCCCAAAACGCTGCGAATGAAACTGAAGTCGTAGAAGAATCTGTTTTGGATATGCTTCAGGCAATAGTATCTATTCCCGATGAAATGGCGTTTGAAGAAAAACTTCACGCATTTAAAATCGAATCCGATGGAATTTTAGCTCACATTTGGAGTCCCTATTCTTTCTACATTAACCAAAAACTCTCTCACTCAGGAGTAAACTCATTTACTTTGGTCAACACCCATTCGGGTTTTAAAATCATCCATTTAATAGATACCCGATATCAGAAATAGACACATTTACTTCATCACCTGAAACTTACCGCCTACAACCTCGCCCGTTTTGGTGCTTTCGTATTTGTAGTAATACATGCCATTTGCCCAACTTTCTATATTGATTATGGTATAGTCTCTAGTTTCGTTGGAGTATGATTCTATAAGCTGCCCTACACTATCAAATATATAAAGATTATATACCGGCGAAGTTTTATGGTAGTAATAAAAATAGGCCTGCGCACCACTAGTCGGATTGGGAAATACTCCGTGTTGAGCACTTTCAATGCTGGGCAAATCATCAAAACCAAGTAAAAACAAGCCCGAAGACATATCAGAAACCAAAATCCTACCACTTGGCAATAAGCAGTAAATTCCCCAGGCACCATTAAACAATTCCGGACCTTTTACCGGGTAAGTTTCGTAGTAACCCACACGCTGAACGCGTTCAGGATTTCGAACATCAAAAATCTGCAACCCATCCTTGTAATGCGAAACATAAACCAAATCGTTTTTAATCATTTGATTATGAGGTATAGCCTTGGGTCCAGAACCCGAATTAAACAGCGAAATTATTCGAATATTTGAAGGATCAGAAACGTCGCAAACTTTCATCCTCAATCCTTCGTTTTCATCGGCAAACACGTATATATTGCCTGCTTCGTTAAGCCAGCCCGAGTGGTTATATCCCTTCTCAGGATAATTATTTAAAGCTCCTAATAAAATGGGAGTCGTCGGGTTAGAAAAGTCGTAAATACGCAATCCTTGATTTGCACAATTTAAATATGCTATATTGTTTCTAACATAAGCATCGTGCACAACGGAAACATCTAAAAAATCATAAAGTAAAACAGGAGTGGGTGGATTGGAAATATCTACCACTTTCATTGCTGCGGTTTCGGTAGCACACATGTATAGCAAATCGTTGTTTTTGTCGATAAAAATATTGTGGGTAATGGGTGAAAAAATCGGGCTATCAAACACCACGTTCACCGAATCAGGCAAGTATCTTACATCAATAATTTGAAGGGTGGATGACCCCTGATCGCAAACCGCAAACAAATAGCCTTTGTGGTCTTTAAAATCTCTGTGAACAACGGTGAATCCTGAGTTAGCTCCCTGCACAAAAGCAACAGGTTTAAACTTATGGTTAGCTGTAATCTGAAAAATATGAGTTCCTAAAGTAGATCCTATTACGGCATACTCCTGTCCGTTTTGAGTGAATCCCCAAGTGTCGTTATACCGAACCCCAATGCCGTTTTTAGGAATAGATTCATCGTGCCAGTTATCCAAAAAACGCACATATTCCGAAAGCTGTCCGAACGAACACAACCTGAAAAAACTAAATATAATCAGCAGGTTAAATCTTGTTAATATAAGTAGGTCAAACATAAGTTTACAAAGTTCTTCATTTTCTTTGAGTAATATAAGTGCAAATTACTCTATTTTCGTGAACTGAGATGTTAAAGCTTGTTATCATACCTACCTACAACGAAAAAGAAAACATTGAGCGTATACTGCGCAAAGTTTTTTCTTTACCAGAAGATTTTCATGTCTTGGTGGTAGATGATGGCTCGCCGGATGGCACAGCAGACATCGTAAAACAGCTTCAACAAGAATTTAAAGGATTATTTATTGAAGAACGAGAAGGAAAGCTCGGTCTTGGTACAGCCTACATCCATGGATTTAAGTGGGCAATTGAAAAGAAATACGACTTTATTTTTGAAATGGATGCCGATTTTTCTCACAATCCGGAAGACTTAAAAAGGCTGCTCAACGCCTGCACAAACGAAGGTGCTGATGTAACTATTGGTTCCCGATATTGCTCAGGTGGTAAGGTAGAAAACTGGCCCTTTACCCGATGGCTCATATCTTATTTCGCATCTCTTTACGTGAGAATCGTGCTTTGGATTAACGTAAAAGATACTACCTCGGGTTTTAAGTGCTACAAACGAGAAGTACTTGAAAAAATAGACCTTGACGGAATCCAATTTATCGGGTATGCTTTTCAGATAGAAATGAAATACACCGCCAAGCGGCTCGGATTCATACTCAAAGAAGTGCCCATCACCTTTATAGATAGACAATTGGGCGTTTCCAAAATGAGTATGAATATATTCAGCGAAGCTTTTTGGGGTGTACTGAAAATGCGTCGAAAGAAAATTAATAAAAAGGTATGAGCAAAACCATCATCCGCAACGTAACCGTTGTAAACGAAGGAAAATCATTTGTCGCAGATGTTTGTATTTCTGGCAAACGAATTGAAAAAATATCACCCCCCCCCCTACCCGATTCATATGCAACAGAAATAAACGGAGAAGGCAAACTATTGCTTCCAGGAGCCATTGACGATCAGGTGCATTTCAGAGAACCCGGACTTACACACAAAGCCAACATAGCTTCGGAAAGCAGAGCAGCCGTAGCCGGAGGCATTACTTCCTTTATGGAAATGCCCAATACTGTGCCCAACACACTTACTCAGGAACTCTTGCAAGAAAAATACGACATTGCCGTAAAAACTTCGTGGGGCAACTATTCCTTTTTCATGGGGGCTTCTAACGACAACCTCAACGAGGTTTTAAAAACCAATCCGGAAACAGTTTGTGGCATTAAAGTATTCATGGGTTCGTCTACAGGAAACATGCTAGTAGATAATCAACAAACACTGGAAGGGCTTTTTTCAAAAGCGCATATGCTCGTTGCTACACACTGCGAAGATGAAGCTACCATAAGACAAAACATAGCTATTGCCAAAGAGAAATACGGAGAAGAAGTTCCCGTTGCTCAACATCCTGTTATCAGAAGCGAAGAAGCTTGCTACCTTTCCTCTTCTATGGCAGTAGAACTGGCTAAAAAACACAATACCCGACTGCATATTCTACATATTTCTACAGCAAAAGAACTCGAACTTTTCAGTAGGAAGCCTTTGGAAAAAAAACGAATAACTGCCGAAGCTTGTGTACATCATTTGTGGTTTACTGCCGAAGATTATACCGAGAAAGGAAATTTTATAAAGTGGAATCCTGCTGTAAAACAAAAAACCGATCGCAATGCCATACGCAAAGCCCTACTCGACGGCACCATTGACGTGGTAGCCACAGACCACGCTCCGCACACCCTCGAAGAAAAATCAAATTCGTACTTTAAAGCCCCCTCCGGAGGTCCCTTGGTACAACACGCTCTATCGGCCATGCTCGAAATGAGCAAGCAGGGTGTTTTGCCTTTGGAGTGCATCCCCGAGTTGATGAGCCACCGAGTGGCAACTTGTTTTAAATTACGAGAACGCGGCTATATACGTGAGGGCTATTTTGCCGATTTGGTATTGGTAAACCCCAACTCGCCCTATGAAGTAACAAAATCAAACGTGTTGTATAAATGCGGGTGGTCTCCTTTTGAAGGAACCCGATTCTCCTCTGAAATAGAAAGTACTTGGGTAAATGGCTATCAAATATACAACAAGGGAATTTTTGCTCCGTTTAAAGCTGGCGAAAGACTTTCTTTTGAAAAACTACGATGAAACCGTCCTTGTACATAGCTATTCTTACTGGGCTTATATCCTGCTCATATTCAGGGGAGAAAAACCTTTCTGTCCCCAGTATTTCTGAAGAGAATTTTATCGAAATTCTAGTAGATGTAAATTTGCTCGAATCGCACCTTGGATTTCTTCGAATTGACCCTGAATTTGCTATTGACAGTGCCAAAATCTATTACGCTTATATTTTCGAAAAGCATGGTGTAACTCAACAGGAATATGAGGATAACTTAAAAATATATACCGATGACCCCGTTCATTTTCAGACTATGCAGCAGCTTGTATTAGAAAAACTCCATAAAATGGATGCCGAGTTTACCGATGTAGAATACAGTCCTGAAAAATTTTCGGCACTCGGACTACCCGACTTGGTGTATATTCTTATTGATTTAAAAACCGAATCAATTGTATTAAATAACTCGCTTACACCCATTCAGGTAAGAGACAGTCTGCTCAATTTCGTAAAAGACAAAGAAAACATACTAGAACAAGACAACACCAATTTTTATCAATTCAAAAACACGCTCAACAATTGGGTTACCAATACGCTTCGATTTAACCAACTAAAAAATGCACTAGAAGAATCGCTGAAGGAAGAATAAATAAATCTTTTAACCCCATATTACAAAGAAATTGAATACCAAAGAATTCTACATATTTCTATTTATTACTCTATTCCTTTATTTCTATTCAAATACACACCAGCGTTAAACGGACTTTCTCATCTTTATAACGCAAACCTGCTAAACACACTACTTTTTAAAAACAACGATGCTGTCGAATCTTTCTTCAAAATAAATTCAGGTATAAGGACTAATTTAACCGGTCATTATCTTTTGGTTTTGTTTAACAAATTCTTGCCCGTTTTTATTTCAGCCAAGCTACTAAACCTAATTTACGTCATCAGACTTCCTTTAGCTTTCAGATACTTTTTACCAAATCTATATATGGTTCAAACATCTTGGTGAGCTATCTTATTTTCCCGTTTACCTATACCTTTTTCTTCTTTCTGGAATTTTATAATTAAAATTAAGTTTTTAAAAAATGTTTAGCTGTGTGTAAAACAGCTTTCTCAACAGGGGTAAAATCGAAATTTAGTTGTTTTTTAATTTTTTCGTTGTTGTAAAAGGTTGAGTTAAGTGCATTTCTCGAAGTTTCTGATGTTACTAGCGGATCCATTCCAGTAAACAAGCTTTTCAGCCATTCAAAAAAAACAGCCAGTTTTAACATTATTTTTGTAGCTTTTACTTTTGGCGGATTAGCATTTAATGCATTGGCGATAATTGTGAAAAGCTCTTTGTAAGTCTTGTTTTCCGAAGCCAGAATAAATCTGTCATTGGTCAATCCTCGCTCGGTAATCTCAATCAACAAATTGGCTACATCGCGAACATCAACAAAACCATTCACTCCCTCAGTGTAGTACTTCATTCCTTTTTTCACTGCAGAAAATAATTTCCCGCTACTGCGGGTATAGTCTCCGGGACCTATAATTACCGAAGGATTTACAATACTCACCGACAAACCCTCTTCTGCTCCCCTCCACACCTCACGTTCGGCGCAAAACTTACTTATTGCATAAAACGAGTTCTGTTTCGAATTCCTCCACTTCGTTTTCTCTGTAACCCATTCGCCGTTTTTTGATCTGCCTAGTGCTGCGGTTGAACTTACAAATGCCAGCTTTTTAATTCCTTTATCCAAACAAATATTCACGACATTAGCCGTGCCTTCGATGTTTATTTTAGACAATAAATCTCTGTGTTTTTTCTGAAAAGAAACCACTGCCGCTGCATGATAAACCGTATCTATTTCATTAAAACCATCTTCCAGCGATGGAATATTCGCAATATCTGCGACCCTAACCTCTATAAGCGCGAGCTTCTCTTTAAAATCTAATGGGAAATAAAACTGGAACAGATTTTCGATTGCACCAAACGAGTTCTCGTTTCGAAGCAAGGCAACAGTAGGTTTATTTCTCTTTGCCAGTTCAACCAAAAGATGCGAACCCACCAATCCATTTGCACCCGTAACCAAATTCATGCTATAAATATAGAAATTGGTTTACACATTACTTCAACTCCGGTGGAATATGACAAACCGGAATGGGTATCATTTTGTGTTTGTTCGCTTTGTTTAGTCGTCGGTAAATAGCCAACACTTCGCGTTCTCTTTCATTCAGCAAAGACTCGTCACCTGAAAACCCCATCACCCATTCAAGTTCAGGATAGGTGGCCCCCAGCTGGTCTTCATCACTCCTATCGTCGTCCCAAAGACCGTCGGTTGGCTTCGCCTGCTGAATGGATTGAACAATACCCAACTCTTTGGCCAGTATATACACTTCAGTTTTACTTAAATCAGCAATAGGGCTTAAATCTACTCCACCATCACCATATTTGGTAAAAAATCCAACTCCAAAATCCTCAACCTTGTTACCTGTTCCGACAACCAAATATCGGTAATGCCCCGCAAATGCATATAAAGTGAGCATGCGCATACGCGAACGCACATTGGCCATTGTAAGCTCATCCTGAACAGATTGGGGCAAAACCACTGAAATAGACTTAAATGAATCCGTCAAATTTATTTCTTCCTCCTGAACCGAAATAAAATTTGATTTTAGCCAAGCTATATGCTCTTTGCTTCGTTCGTACTGTGCGCTGGGTTGAAAAATTGGAATATTCACCACAATCAAAGGAAAACCGGTTCGGGCACAAAGGGTAGAAGTAACGGCGCTATCTATTCCTCCGGATACGCCCACCACAAAACCCTTACAGCCTGACTTAACAAGATAGCTTTTAAGCCACGTTTCTATATGATTTATTACGCCTTTGGTATTCATCTCATTTTACACAACAAAAATCCCGAACATGTGTTCGGGATTTTCATGTTATATACAGTTGATTTTAAAATCAAATTTAGAACAATACCCCCACAGTTAAACCCATAGAAAAAGGAATAAACTTTTGTGGCGAGTATTGGCGGAATTTACCATTGTTTAATTCCTGTGGACTTGCCATAATCAAGTGAGTCGATTCTTTCTTCACTGCATTGGTAATTCCGTAGTTGAAATTAAGCGCGCCAAATACCGAGGTTGTGCCTGCAAGATTGTACTCAATACCAAGCCCAACGACTAAATTCATACGAATTGGCTGAATTTCTTTGGTAATGTCAAGTTCGGTTAAATCGGGCTGATTAGTTGCCGCTACAGGCGAAAACGCATCATTATAAGCCACTCCTGTATCAAATGCTCTTGCCTTCGAACGGATGTGTGTGTTTACCCCAAACTGTCCGAAATAAGTCATGTAACCGATTTCGTTGGTTTTCATTTTAAGTAGAAGTGGAATAGTAATATAATTTACCCTGTACTCACGCCCACTCAACAATACAAAATCATAATCTCTAGAAGCAGTATCAGGGGAAAAAGACCCTTGATCTTTCTTTAATTCATAATCGAAAATTTCGTTGTTGCCAAACATATAGCCCACTCGTTTGGTTGGATTTTCAGAAAAATTGATTTTCCCACCATCTGAACTCATTCCCAAACCAGTAGAAAACCAAATATTCTCGGTAATTCTAAAATCGGTGGTTAATCCCCACGCAAATTTAAGTACCGTTCCTTCACTTTCAAATTTCTTCTTGTCATCGGGACTATACCAGTTTAAAGACGGAGCTACATTAAGTCCAAAACGAAAAGTTTTGTCGTTAGCCTCACCTTGTGCCATAGCTTTCGTGCCGAAAACAGCAACTAAAGCCAAAAGAGTAATTTTTTTCATTTCAAGCGTGTTTGTTTATAGTTTTTAATTCAGATAAATCAAGATTAATTCGGGTTCAGTTTCTACTTTTGTAAACTAAACATGGGTGCAATATTAAGAATTTTTAAATGAGCAGAATACAAGAAACCACAAACAATTTCAACAAGACGATTTATCGATTATTTTTTCTGCTGATTGTTTGTTCTTCGTGCAAACACAACCCGCTAATAATAGATGTTTCTAACATAGAAGTAAATCTCGAAGTAAGCCATTTCGAACAAGAGCTATTCGAAGCTGACACCACCCAAATGGAACATTTGAATAATCTTTGGCTAAGCAAGTATGGCTTTCTTTATGAGGCCTTTTGCAGCGAAATGATTGGCGAAGGCTTGCCTACAGATTCGTTTCTGCCTTCAAGGTTGAGTAAAATGGTTAACCATCCTGATATGAGAGAAATTTATGGCTCAATTAAAAAAGAGTTTTCAAATTTTTCATCTTACAAATCGGAACTTACTGAGGCTTTCAAGCACTTTAAATACTACTTTCCGCAAAGTAGCATACCCAAAATTGTAACGTTTTATTCCAATTTCAACGCAAATGTATTCCCTTCTGACACTATACTAGGTATTGGACTAGATATGTACCTAGGCACCGATCACGATCTGGTAAAAAAAATTCCGGGAGAATTCATTCCCCAATTCATTAAAAACAAGATGAATTCCGAGCTACTTACAGCTGATGCTATGAAATATTTTCTATTCTACAAATTTTACCAAAGCACAGGTGAAGATTTGCTGCATAAAATGATTGATGCCGGCAGAATTATGTACCTGTTAGATGCTATGGCGCCCGAAAAACCACAACATTTAAAAATGGGATTCACCCAAAAGGAGTGGAAATGGTGCGAAGCCAATGAACTTAACATATGGGGCGTATTAATTAAAGAAAACTACCTTTACAGTAAAGATTTTACCGTGATTCAAAAATTTATGGAACTGGCGCCATTCACAGCCCTATTGCCCAAAGAATCTCCTAGCATGACCGGGGTTTGGGTAGGCTATAAAATGTTTAAAAATTATGCAGAAAAAAACAAACTAAGTGTAAACGAAATTGTAACTAAAAAACACGAAGCAAAAAACGTATTAAAACTATATAAACCTGTCAAATAAAAGTGCTATGAAACGAAAATCAGAAATAAATATAACCGTATCTCTAGACGAGAACAACGTTCCCGAAAAAATTCACTGGAACGCCAGCGACACCGAGGAAAAACCCTCATCGGCAAAATCGCTTTTACTGTCTTTTTGGGACGAAAAAGAGCAAAACACCATGCGTATAGACCTGTGGACCAAAGAGATGTATGTAGAGGAGATGAAACAATTCTTTCACCAAAATTTGGTAACCATGGCCGACACCTTTGAGCGCGCAACCGGTGAAGCCAAAGTAGCCAACGCCATGCGTGATTTTGCTGACTTTTTTGCCGAGGAACTAAAAATCGACCAACCTGAAGTTTGAGAAACCACGCTAAACATAACCACTCGCTAAAACCCCACCAAACGGTTAACATCAGTCGTGCGTTTTGGATAAACTCAGGGTTTGCGATTCTAGAGCTTATAGGAGGGCTTCTAACAAACAGCGTTGCCATTTTATCGGACGCCCTTCACGATTTTGGCGACAGTATCTCCCTTGGTATTTCATGGGCACTACAAAAAAGAGCAAACAAAGCAGAAAATTCAAGATACACCTACGGATACCACCGTCTTTCATTAATTGGCGCTATTATAAACTCTTTCATTTTGGTGGTGGGTTGTGTATTTATTTTATACAAGGCAATAGAAAGGTTCAAATACCCTGAAGAAGTTCACACCTGGGGAATGCTTTTTCTGGCACTAATAGGTATAGGAGTAAACTATTGGGTTTACCTGAATCTAAAAAAGGGAACATCTTTAAACGAAAAGGTGGTAGCCCTACACTTTATAGAAGATATTCTTGGGTGGATAGCCGTATTAATTGGAAGTGTAATCATAAAATTTACCAACGCACTATGGATTGACCCGCTACTTTCTGTTCTTATCGCCGGCTACATCTTAGTAAACGTATACAAAAATCTAAACTCCACCTTCCTGATTATCCTTCAGGCTGCTCCAAAAGGAGTTGACATTAAGAATATTGAAAACAAACTAAACAAATTTGAAGGAGTAATTTCCATTCACGATATCCATTGCTGGTCGCTTGATGGTGAGTTTAATATCATAACCTATCACGTTCAGGTTGAGAGCAGTACAAGTCAAGAAAAAATCGCCAACATAAAAGAGGAAATGCGAGAGTACCTCCTGTCAAAAAACATACATCATGCCACCATTGAAGTGGAGTATTTAGATTAAATTCTTAACTCTTCTTAAATCAAGCTTTTCCTTAACAGTTTTTAACAGCGTTATTCTTCTTCTAAACCTTATATGTTAGAACTTTGCATAGGAAACACCATGAGTAGTACTTTGTTAATAAACTCAGCTTATTTTCAAAAACATACTCGTAAAAAAACAGGTATTTAATTTATGGAAGAATCAATGCAAAGACTAACCCCACAAGAGGGCATCACTAACACCCCAACAAGCCTAGAAACAACAGACATTCAAACTCTTAACGATTTAATTCAAAAGGAAAGTGCATTTGTAGAACTGCTTACCCGCGAAATGAATCGTGTAATTATCGGGCAAAACCACATGATAGAAAGTTTGCTTATTGCGCTTTTATCTAATGGACATATCCTTTTAGAAGGCGTTCCGGGACTGGCTAAAACACTCGCCATTACTACCTTGGCACAAAGCATTGATGCTAAGTTCAGCAGAATACAGTTTACGCCCGACTTACTTCCCGCAGACCTTGTGGGAACTATGATATACAACCAAAAGAAAGAAGAATTCACTGTAAGAAGAGGACCTATTTTTGCCAACTTTATTCTGGCTGATGAAATAAACAGAGCTCCAGCTAAAGTACAAAGCGCTTTACTAGAAGCCATGCAGGAAAGACAAGTAACCATAAGTGACGAAACCTACAAACTGGATGAACCATTTCTAGTTTTAGCCACTCAAAACCCTGTAGAACAAGAAGGTACATACCCCCTTCCCGAAGCACAGGTGGATCGTTTTATGCTAAAAGTAGTATTGAATTACCCTAAAGCAGAAGAAGAAAAAATAATTATTCGCTACAATACTTCTGAGGCTGGAATGCCAAGAGCAAATTCTGTATTAAAACCAAGCGACATTCTAAACGCCCGAAAACTTGTGCGAAAAGTTTATATGGATGAAAAAATCGAACAATATATTGTCGACTTGGTAAACGCCACAAGAACTCCCTCGGCCTATGGTCTGAGCGATTACGAAAACTATATTGAATTTGGCGGTTCTCCTAGGGCAAGCATATCTCTGGGTCTAGCTGCCAAAGCGTATGCATTTATAAAAAGAAGAGGATATGTTATTCCGGAAGATGTTCGGGCGGTTATTTATGACGTGCTTCGCCACAGAATCGGCCTAACTTACGAAGCAGAAGCGGAAGAAATTTCCGTAGATCAAATTATACGCGAAATAGTAAACAAAGTGCAGGTGCCTTAATTTTGCTATGAATACCAAAGACCTCTTAAAGAAAGTTCGGAAAATTGAAATAAAATCAAAAGGACTTTCCTCGCAGATCTTTTCGGGCGAGTACCATTCTGCCTTTAAAGGGCGGGGTATGGCCTTTAGCGAAGTACGAGAGTACATGCCGGGCGATGAAATTCGCACCATTGACTGGAATGTTACAGCCCGACTGAATCACCCCTATGTAAAGATTTTTGAGGAAGAGCGAGAAATGACTGTAATACTCCTGATTGATATCTCTGCATCAGAAAGTTTCGGCACCGGAGAACAACTCAAGCGAGACCGCCTAGCTGAAATAGCTGCAGTTTTAGCCTACTCTGCCATTCAAAACAACGACAAAGCAGGAGCAATTTTGTTTACCGACAAAATAGAAAAGTTCATTCCTCCGAAAAAAGGAAAACACCATATTTTAAGAATAATAAGAGAGCTTATAGAGTTTAAACCCACCTCCAGTGGGACAAACATAAGCCTTGCTCTTGATTACCTGAATCGCTCTATAAAAAAGCGTTCAATTGCATTTTTACTTAGCGACTTTTTGAACGAAAATTTCGAAAAAAACCTAAAAATAGCAAATCGAAAACACGACTTGATAGCACTTAGAATATACGATAGCAAAGAAAACGAGCTCCCCGACCTTGGCTTGGTTCCGTTTAAAGATCCCGAGTCGAAACAAGTAATCTGGGTAAACACAGCAAACAAAAAAGTAAGATACGAAATAGCCGCAGAAGGCAGAAAAAGAGAAATTGAACTACGCAACTCATTTCGCAAGTCGGGAGTAGATTACGTTAGTGTAAGTACAGAAGAATCTTATGTAAAACCCTTACTTAACTTATTTAAAAGCAGATAGTGATTGTAAGAAACAACCATATAGAACTCTGCCATTTTTCTGCGTTTCGAAAAATTATCTCCGTAGTAACCTTCGTTTTACTTTACTTTACTGCAGTTTCACAACATGCCGCAGATTTTTCTGTTAAAATTAACCGAGACTCAATTCAAATTGGTGAACCGTTTGAAATAAACTACCGGTTGCTTGTGTCGGCATCTGTTAACTCCAAAAACGTAGTCCCTCCATCAATTAAAGAAAATGACACTTTATTCGAAATTTTTGAGGTTTGGGAATCTTATCCGATTGAATTTGCTGCAGGAGAAGAAATAAACGGTGAACTTTATTCCGTATGGATACAAAAAATTGTCTTAAGCAGTTTCGAAAATGGTTTTCTAACAATAAAACCCCTAATTGCAATTATTGAAAATGACACAATAGAATCAAACGCATTGTTAATTTTTTGCGACGCCCCAAAAATTGAAGAAGATGTTGATTTTAAAGATATTAAAGAAATTTACGAAGATCCCCTTACCATTTGGGAGCGAATTAAACTTTTTCTGATAAAACACAAATGGTGGCTGATAGCCGCATTATTAATTCTGATTTCGATAATAGCCGGGGCTTATATCTACTCAAAACACAAAAACAAAAAAGTTGTAATACAACCCGAAAGAAAAAAATCAATGCGGCAACGCTACATGGAAGAACTTGCTGCCATTCTTGCCAAACAACTCTGGCAACAGGGAGAATTAAAACAATACCATACCGAAATAACAAACTTGCTCAGAAACTTTATTTCAGAAAGATTTAATGTGCCTACGCTGGAAAAAACAACTGAAGAAATAATGGCTTCACTTCGCTTCGAGAGTATTTCACAGGAATGGAAATCAAAATTAGGTAATTTACTATCTGCTAGCGATTTGGTTAAATTCGCAAAAGGCAAAACCTCCCCTATCGAAAACGAAAAACTCGCACAGGAAGTGAGTCAATTTATAGACGTTCATTTGCTTACAGAAGATTTATTACAAGAGGAGGAAGAAGCATGACGTGGGAGTTTTGGAAATACGAATACACCGAAAAATGGGTGCTTATTTTCTTATTACTGCCTTTGCTTTACCTTGTGTGGTACTTTTGGGTGGGCAAAAGTAAAAATAACACTATCTTACTTTCAAGCACACGCTACATCACAAAGTATCGTTCAGGGTGGGAATATGTAAATCACAGTCTACCAGTATTTAAAGCTATAGGATTTGTATTTTTGATACTCGCTTTAGCAAGTCCACAAGTAAGCAAAGAATCTTCCCTCTACACCGAAAAATTTACTGAAGGAATAGACATCATCATATCTCTGGACATTTCTGGAAGTATGTTGGCAAAAGATTTTAAGCCCAACCGACTTGAAGCGTCTAAAAAAGTAGCGAAAGATTTTGTAAAAATGCGTCCTAACGATAGAATAGGATTAGTTGTGTATGAAGGAGAAAGTTTCACAAAGTGTCCACTTACTACAGACCACAACCTACTGTTGAAGTCCATTGACGAGGTACAAACAGGCCTCATAGAAGGCGGCACTGCCATCGGAATGGGACTCGCCACGGCTGTAAACAGATTAAAAGATAGTCAGGCTAAAAGTAAGGTGATTATCCTGCTGAGTGACGGAGTTAGCGAACAGGGAAAAATTCACCCACTTACCGCCGCAGAAATCGCAAACGAATTTGGAATAAGGGTTTACTCCATTGGTGTAGGCAGCCAAGGGAAAGCGTTAACCCCCGTAGCTAGAAGTCCTATTACCGGCGAATACCAATACCAGTACATGCCTGTAGAAATTGATGAAAAAACGCTTTCGGAAATTGCCAATATTACCGGAGGTAAATATTACCGAGCAAAAAATGAACAAGAGCTTCTTATGGTTTACGATGAAATTGACCAACTCGAAAAAGAAAAAATTAAAACCATTTTAATTCAACCTCAAGCACCGCAATTGTACTATGTATTGCTTACAATAGGGGGAATAATACTGATATTAGAACGATTAACCAAAAAAATAATACTAAACGGAATAGTTTAGATGGAAGAAAAAACGAAATATAAAGTTTCTCAAATCATCCTGATTTCAATCATCTTACAAGGTATATTTCTGGCTTTTCTTTACATGGCCTGGAGATACTATAGCAGCTTGCCTCACTTCAAGCTGGAAAGGGATTGGGCCGGATATTTATTCTTTGTGATTCCATTTTTCCTAATTTTAGCACTTTTCACCTACACAAACAAAAACAGTCGATTAAGCAAGTTTGCCCAAGAAAAAACGCTCAAACACCTAGTAACCCTCCCCTCTTCATTAAGACTTGCCATAAAGCTAAATCTCTTCATTATGGGATTAAACTTTTTAATAATCGCCTTTGCAAATCCTCAGTTTGGTGGTAAAGAAAAAGAAGTAGAAATCAAGGGACTAGACGTTGCCATTGCGCTGGATGTTTCAAACAGTATGCTTGCCAAAGACCTAGACCCAAGAAGAGATCGCTTGAAAATAGCCAAAATGGGCATAGAAAAACTAATTAATCAACTGGGGCAGGATAAAATAGCCATAATAATTTTTGCAGGCTCCGCTTACACCCAACTTCCACTCACAAGCGACAAAGATGCAGCAAAACTATTTTTAAACGGTATATCTACCGATATGCTTAGCAAACAAGGCACCGCAATAGGAGAAGCTATTTACGAGAGTATTGCAGCATTAGGAAACAACAAACAATCGGGCAAAGCGATTATCATCATCTCCGACGGAGAAAACCACGAAGATGATGCTGTAGAAGCCGCAAAAGAAGCATTTAGTCAAAACATCAGAATATATACCATCGGCATGGGAAGTCCCAAAGGAAGTACTATTCCTGTATACAAAAACGGAGTAGAAACAGGAGTAAAAAAAGATAGGGATGGAAAAACAGTTATTACCAAACTGAACGAACAAATGCTCGTTGAAATAGCCGGCGCGGGTAGGGGTTCATACGTTCGTGCTACAGCATCCAATCCGGGTATGACCGAAATACTAAACGAAATTAATCAACTCGAAAAGGCAAGTAGAGGGTCTGATAAATTTGAAGAGTATAACAGTGAACACCGACCATTTTTATGGATTGGAATCCTTTTGTTGATAATAGAAATACTGCTAAATACACAGAAGAACAAACTATGGGAAAGAATAGTATCCATAAAATAAGCCTGACTATTGTGCTTTTGCTTACTTGCTTTTCAGTAAAGGCCCAATCGGCATTACAAGGGAAAAAACACCTAGAAGATGGAAACAAAGCTTACAAGAATGGTGAATTTAAGCAAGCAAAAGAGCTATGGCAAAGAGCAGGCGAAAACCTTTACAGACCTGCTCCTATAAACTACAACAAAGGAAATGCCCAATATCGTACAGAAAATTTCGAAGAAGCTGCGAATAGCTATAAAACCGCAATAGAACAAAGCAGCGATAAATTAGAAAAAGCAAAACAATACCACAACCTAGGTAATACATATTTGAAAAGTGAAAAAACAAAAGAAGCCGTTGAGGCATACAAACAAGCCCTGAGAAACAACCCCTACGACGAAGAAACAAGATATAATCTGGCTTACGCACAAAAAAAATTAAAACAAGAAGAACAAAAGGAAAAAAACAATCAAAAGGATAATCAAAACGAAGACAAAAACGACAATCAGGATAAGGATAAAAACAAGGAAAACAACGAAGAGAAAGATGACAAAGAAAATAAGAACGACAAACAGGACGGAAAGCAAGATGATAAAAACGAAAATAAAAGCCAACCCAAACCATCGGGCATATCGAGAGAACAAGCACTAAAAGATTTGGAAGCAGTGAAAAATGACGAAAAAAAGGTGATGGAAAAGTTAATGAAACTAAACAAAGAAGATAAAAACAAAAAAACTATAGAAAAAGATTGGTAACATGCGAATAAGCCTATTCATACTATTTCTTATCCATACATTAAGCTTTGGTCAACAGTTTAAAGTTGATGTTTCGGCATCTACCCAAAATCCGGCTATGAATCAGGAGTTCACCCTAATCTACACACTAAAACTCGTTAATGGGAGTTTGACCAACCCCAAAATTATCGTCACAGCACCAAAGTTTAATTCATTCAAAGTTATAAACAAAACCGAAGGTCCTGCGAGGGGAGGATTTGGTGGGTTTGGCTCTGGTATTTCGATATACGAGTATAAGGTTGTTCTTCAGCCTACCCAAAAAGGCAGTTTCGAAATTGATCCTGTTGCATTTTCTGTCAACAACAACGCTGTACAATCAATAAAAGTTCCCATACAAGTTGGCGAAAAAGACCCCAACATATCCGCCAAACCAAAAGGAAATGCAAACATTTTTGCCACAATAGAGCTAAGCTCTACAAAAATTTATTTAGGAGAATCTGTTGTTGCCACCTACAAAGTATACTCTCGCTACTACAGCGAATCATCTAATGATTATAGCTTCCCGAAACCAAAAGACATATGGGCAGAAGAACTGAAACCCGGAAAACAAGGATGGACAACCACTACAGAAAGACTAAACAACACCAATTACAAAGTTTTCACAATAAAAAAAGAGCTACTCTACCCTCAACGCAGTGGCGACATAAAGGTCCCATCATTTGACATGAGTTTAATCGTACAAGCCAGTTTTTGGGATAGTGGCGAGCGAATTTCTATCACCAGCAACTCCCCTATTATAAAAGTATCACCTCTACCCTCTCCCAAACCTGAAAACTTCTCAGGATTGGTTGGAGACTTTAAACTAGAAACGAAACTATCTGCAGAGAATGCCAAAACAGACGAAGCTATTGATTTATATATAAAAATATCAGGCAGAGGTAACTTGAATAGCATGGTCGCTCCAAAATTGAATTTTCCAAAAGAATTCGAATTACTAAGCGACCCCGAGCTAAAAGATAATACAACTGTAACATCAAACGGAATATCCGGCAGCAGAGAATATAATTACGTACTTATACCAAGAGTTAAGGGGGCTTTTGTAATTCCGTCCGTAGAGTTTAGCTATTTCGATAGCAACTCAAAAACCTACAAATCCCTAAAAGGAGAAACCTATACTGTATCCATTGCTCAAGGAGAAAAAACAGCATACAGCGGCAAAACTATCAGTCCATCAAGTAAGGAAGTAAGTTTTCTTAACGAAGATATTCGTTACATAAAGGAAAAAACAAAACTTACGTCGAGCAAAAAATACTTTTTCGGAACACCGCTTTTCTATACACTAACAATATCTCTATTTATTTTATGTCTTGTGTTTTATTTCGTTTTGTTTCAACGAAGAAAAACACTGTCAGACAAAAATTACCAAAAACAACAACTGCTTAAAATTGCACTGGAGAAAATTAAAGAATCTAAAAACTTAACGGGGAGCGACTCTGTTAATCAGTTAACCGGAGGCTTGTACGATTATTTATCGGCTTGCCTTAACCTTTCTATTTCCGATCTCAACAAAGAACAAATCGAAAAAAAATTGACAGAACTTAAAATAAACGAAACAGCAGGAAAAGAACTTTTCAATGCAATTAACGAAATTGAAATGGCTAAGTACGCCGGAATAAGCTCAGGCAACATCATTCAATTGACAGAAAAATTAGTTGGTGTTTTAAATCAGATAAATCATGAGAAATAATCGGCTTACATATATGCTTTCATTAGTGTTTACGCTTTACCTGACCATAGGAAAATCAAACGAAATTTTCGAACTTGCCAACAAAGCCTATCAAAACGAAAATTTTGAAGAAGCTCATTTACTGTACGACAGCCTATTGATCAGTGGATTGAGTTCTGTGGAACTGCACTACAATACTGCTAATGCTCTTTTTAGGCTAAACAGATTAGGCGAAGCAATATTACACTACGAAAAAACACTAAAACTAAATCCCGCTTTTGAAGATGCTTCGTTTAACCTGAAAGTTGCAAGAAGTCGGTTAGGATTTAAACAGCCAACCGAAATTTTAAGCCGAAGTTTTGCATCCACATTCCTTACCCGAACCCCCGACTATTGGGCATGGGCTGCCGTTTTTATGTTTGCAATCATGGTAGTACTCTACTTTTTATTCTTAATAAGCAGTAACTTAAGAATGCGTAGGCTAAATCTTAATACCAGTATAACGGCATTTTGCTTCGGCATAATTTGTATCGCTTTTGCTTTTTGGCAAAATAAAGAAACTACATCTTCGCTAGCTGTAGTCACTCTCCAAGAAATTGAAGTTTATTCGGAACCAAACGAAAATTCAAAAACTCTTTTCTTGCTCGAAGAAGGTGCAACTGTAAAAATTACCGAAACTCGTGAATCATTTATAGAAATTCAGTTCGACACAGAAAAAAAAGGCTGGGTTAAAACAGAAGAAATACATCCTGTCTAAGCAATAAATTTACCCACTAATAAACAGCCTGATTACTGAGTAAAAGGATTTGAGAATTTAGGATTAGAAATAAACTCCGAATCCGACAAAGTAAGCAAAAACGCCTTTAGTTGCATCCTTTCAATAGCATTAAGCTGAACCCCTCCCTGAAAACTAAACTCCATCAACGGACTTATATTTGGCGACCCGTGGTTAACATGAAAACTATAAAAATTAATCACCGAATCCAAGGTTGGCATAGTACCATCGTGCATATAAGGCGCCGAGTACTGAATATTCCTAAGAGTAGGTGCCTTAAACTTACCCACATCGTTTGCATTACCCGTTACTTCGCCAAAGCCCGCATCGGTATGAACCAAGTTTTTGCCATTGTTATGGAAAAAATTATCGGTAAATAATATCCCTCCGTGACAGTGAAAACAATCTGCTCCCGTTAAGCTATTAAATGAATTAAGCCCGGCAAACTCATCACTGGTCAGGATTAACTCACCTCTAAGGTATTTATCGTACTTACTATTCGCCGACACTAATGTTCTTAGGAACTGCGCCATTGCCTTAGCAGCGTGGGTAGAATCAAAATCGTATTGCCCGAAAGCTTCGAAAAACTTTCTTCTGTACATGTTATCGGCTTTGAGCTTAGTAATTGCTACAGTCCATTGCTGATGCATTTCAATAGGATTAGAAACCGGCTCCAAAACTTGCTCTTCCAATGTGGCGGCTCTTCCATCCCAAAAAAAAGAATTCATCCAACCCAAATTTTGCAATACCATAGATTGTCGCGTTCCGGCTATACCATCAATCCCAATTGAAAATCTTGCTGTATCCGTAAAAGCAAACTGCTGCATATGACAGCCTGCACACGAAAGCGTGTTGTTTCCGGAAAGTCTCTTTTCATAAAATAAGTGTCTGCCCAAATCAACACCCTGTATTGTAAGCGGATTATCCGCAGGCACAACCATATTAGGAAAGCCAAATGGCTTCTGAAACGGATAAGGTTGTGGATTGTAAACGGGCGCTTTTGTCATGTCCGGCTCTCGCTTACATGACTGAACTGTAAACAAAGCCAAAACAATTAGTAATACTATGACTTTTATCTGTTTCATCTCAATCATAAAGATAGCAAATAAGCAGCTAAATTGTTTATTTCTTCCTCCGACAAATTTAATGGTTTTATTCTTGAATCTTTATTCCCGTGCGGAAATCCCCCTGTATTATAATGCTGTAAGACTTGATGCAAACTCATGCTACCGTCGTGCATATATGGTTGAGTTTTGTTCAGTTTTCTTAAAGATGGTGTCCTGAATTTACCATTATCCTCAGGTTGCATAGTCACCCTCGTCTTACCCAAATCGAAGTAATCCGTATAAAGGCCAACGTTATAAAACTTATCATCAGTAAAGTTTTGCCCTGAATGACAAGAACTACACATCGTTTTTTTGCTAAAAAACAATTTCATACCATCAATTTCACTTTTTGATAAAGCATGCTTATTGCCTGCCAAGTAACGGTCGTAACGAGAACCGTGAGAAGTAATGCTGCGAATGTAGGCAGACAATGCCCTACTAATCACATATGGGTCGGGCAGCCTTCTGTATGCCTGCTTACTTAGCTTAGAATAATACTCGGATTGCCGTAGTCTTTCTGAAGCATTTAATACATTTAATGCCATTTCTGTGTGGTCTTCTATGGGGCTGATTACAGCTAGTTCAAGGGTAAGCGCTCCGCCATCCATGAAATATGAACTTCTTGATGAAATATTGAAGAGTCCAGGGCTATTCCTTAAAGAAAGGCCATTTTCTCCCATACTTTTGGAAACATTATCTGCAAAGGCAAAAGCAGGCTTATGGCATGAACCACATGAAATTGTTCCGCTTTGAGACAATATTGGGTCAAAAAACAACTTTTTACCTAATTCTATTCGAGCGGGAGTGGGCAAATTATCGTTAGGATAAATTACCGACGGAATAGTGGGTGAAAATGTGTTGTGTGAGTTGTCTTCCTCGCAACCAAGTAAAAAAAAGGCTGTTGAAAAACAGCCTATCCAAATTAATATACTTGATTTTAAGTTCAATGCGCGGTAATGGCTTGTAGTGAATTATTGGCGATTTGCTCGGCCAACGAATAATTCGTCATTGAATGTGTGCTTGGATTGTTTTTTATATCAACCCCTTCAAGGAATTTTAAATAATCAATCGTGAAGCTAAATGTAGTGGTTTTATTAACCTCTGCATCTGCATGAACAACCAAATTAGGCTGTTGTCGGTACAACGAATTTAATCCAATGTGATAGGTAAACATTGGGTCTGAGGCAGAGTTGTTTGGATCAATAATACCATCGTTATTACCATCATATTGTCCCTCAAGTATGGTGAAAATGTAGCCGCTATTCCAGTTCCAGTGAGTTGATGGCGACTGGTATGCCAAAGCATGACCGGCTGGATAAATAGAAGGATCGGAATGATTGACAACACTATCCACTCCTATTCCAAAAGTGCAATAATGATAGTGCCCCGGGCTAACAGTTCCTATAGAATAAGTTTCTTTTGCTGGCGTAACCAAGAAATACGTATTAGTCGCTTTAAAAACAGTATCGGATAATGAGTGCCCCATAAAAATGGGTCTCGAAATGTAAACCGATGCCCGATTGAAATTGAATTTTGTACCAAAATCATCGGTAAATTCATCACCAAAACTAAAGTTGTTTGCTCCGGTTTTGTGGTGAAACTTCATTTGAAGTACAGGTGCAGTATACGGGTCGGGGGTTGGTATTGGCTCGGGTGTCTTGGTCTTGTTACAACTTACCAACAGAATCAACAAACCTATTACAAAAATACTTCTCATATCAATTGCTTATCTACACTGATACAAACGCATATAGTGGGCTAAAAGTTGTCTGTTCCTTATAAAAAAATTGCCGCAAATATAAAAATCACAATAATTACGAGGTGTTGCCACACACCTAACAAAATACGGTAAACACTGTTTTAATTTTTCTCTTATCTTCACTTCGCAAAATTTCTACAAAAAAAACACTATTTAAGCTATGCAAAGCAATTTTCCGGTAACGCTTGAAAGCATACAGTCCGCACAACAGAGAATTAAAGAGAAAGTGTACTACACTCCTTTATTAAAAAGTGATTCTATAAACAAGCTACTGGATGCGGAAGTGTACTTTAAGTGCGAAAATTTGCAACGTATTGGAGCCTTTAAAATGAGAGGCGCCACTAACGCTGTTCTAAAATTAAAAGACAAATCCAAAGGTGTGGCAACTCACTCGTCGGGTAATCATGCACAGGCCTTGGCTTTGGCGGCAAAACTGGAAAATATTCCCGCCTATATTGTAATGCCCGAAAACGCTCCGCAAGTTAAAATTAATGCCGTGAAAGACTTCGGAGCACAAATTACATTTTGTGAGCCAACATTAGCTGCCAGAGAAGCCAACTTAAAATCGATTGTAGAAAAAACAGGAGCAATATTTATTCCCCCTTACGATTATTGGGATGTTATTGAAGGGCAGGGAACCTGTGCTTTGGAAATTTTTGAGGAAGTAAAACCAGATTTGCTTTTCGTGCCTGTGGGTGGCGGAGGACTGCTCGCCGGTAGTTTAATAGCCTCCAAATCCATTTCTGCCGACGTTAAAGTTTTCGGTTGCGAGCCGGAAGGAGCAAACGATGCTTACCTATCCTTTTCAAGCGGAATAAGAGTTACAGAGCAAAAACCCGACACTATAGCTGACGGGCTGTTAACTACTTTAGGAGAAAAGAACTTCAAGGTGATTAAAGAACTTTGTGATGGTATTTTAACCGTTAACGACAAACATATTGTTCGCTCGATAAAATATATTTTTGAGCGACTTAAAATTGTAGTTGAGCCATCTGCAGCTGTAGGACTGGCTGCAGCTTTCTGCAACAAAGAACTGGTAAAAGGCAGAAAAATAGTTATCATCCTAAGCGGAGGTAACGTAGATCCAGGCAGGTTATCTAATTTGTTTTAAATGAAAAAAAGCAACATTCTTTCTGTCTTTTATTTATCCACTGCATACTCCTTAGTAAAAGCAATTAATCTATTTTCCTCATACCATACGTGGGATAACCGTTTTAGAAAAATAGCAATCAACATCTATTGGCAGGCCTTATCCCAAGGTTAACTAAATGTGTAATAATCTCAATCGTAACGTTAATTTCAGTTAAGTTTCTAACAATTTAACCGGACAGCCGATTTGGCAAGTGTATTTCTGTAAATTTGAAACAATTAAGTCTGTTATGAAAAAAATTCTTTCTCTTGTTGCACTATCCGGTTTTGCTTTTCCGGTTATAGCTCAAAATGTAGGCATAAATGCCACAGGAAACACCCCTAACGCCAGCGCCATGTTAGATGTTGAATCTACGGATAAAGGGATATTAATTCCGCGCGTAAGCCTAAACGCTACAAATGTAGTCGCACCAGTTACTACGCCCGCAAATAGCCTTATGGTATACAATACAAATACCGCCGGCTCAGGCATAACAGCCGTAAGCCCGGGCTACTACTATTGGAATGGATCAAACTGGGCAAGGGTTGCAACAGATGGTGAAAACTGGAAACTTTTGGGTAATGCAGGAATTGACCCCGCTATAAACTTTTTAGGAACAACAGACGCTCAGCCACTGGTTATTCGAACAAATAACATTGACCGAATACGAGTTATGACAGACAATGCCACTCAAAATAGAGTTGGAATCGGAACAAACTTCCCAACATCATACCCTTCGGGCGCCACCCCTACTCTACTACATGTGTTTGATGGTGGCAATACAGCAAACGATTTCGGTCAAATACAAATAGGTGCTGCCAAAACAACAGCTACCAATAAGGTGGGCGAACTAAACTTCCATAGCACAGTAAATGCCGGCGATAGACGAACAGCTAGTATCGAAAGTTATGTAACGGCTGTATCCGGTATACCAAATGTTTCCGGAGATCTACGATTTTTCACAAACAACTCTACAACTGCTGTTTTTTCGGAAAAGATGAGAATACAGGCTGATGGATTTGTTGGAATAAATACCACACAACCCATTTACCTAACTGATATAAGAAGTAACAATAACAAGGGAACTTCCATCACTCCTGAAGAATATTTACTTCACATTGGCTCGGCAAACGCCGTAGATCCACTCGGCTTGAAAATAGGAATAAGAACACACAACACAACAACTAACCGTTACGGGGCAATAGAAGTAGATGATGCAGGAAACAAAAGAGCTTTATCTCTTCAACCCAATGGCGGAAATGTTGGTGTAGGAATGAGCTTACCCTCATTCAAAACCGAAGTATTTGACGCAAACACTGAAATGCTATTGGGACTTCACAGAAGCTCAACCACGGCAGGTCATATTGCAGGACTTTTCTTTAGAGTTCACAATACCGGTGCTAACAATTACAAAGGAGCTATTTTATTCGAAAGAACAGAAACCAATGGCAGAGGAAGTCTTCATTTTGTCACGAGCAACATTTCAAATACAGTCAACGTAACCGTTGCAGATGCTAAAATGACACTAAACAGAGAAGGCAACCTAAGAATAGGTGTTGTTCAAGCTGCTACAGTTGCCCCTGCACAAGCAGATGCTTCAAACATAAGAATGGACGTAGTCGGAGGTTATACCCGCATAGGTAATTTTAACAGCGGGAACAATGCCGCTGACCACCCGGGAACAAGCTTTACCTCAGGAGTAGGAGCCTTGGCTATTGGCATGAACAGACAGTCATCCACCAGCAATGTTGACTTTTGGAACACAACATCAAATACTCAAGCAACTGCCAACTTGTCCGTACATAGAGGGTTTGACTTTAGAAGATACGACAGCAGCGGAAGCGAAGAGCTAGTAATGGGTATAAGAGGAGATGGACTCTTAACACTAACTTCAAACAATGCTACAACAGAAGGTGCGCAACTTCTGTTGAATAATGCGGGAATTGCAGCATCAACTGAAACAAATTCCTGGGCTATAGATAATCATAATTCGGCAACAGCCGCTCATACATTGAGGTTTTTCTATAATGCGAATTCCACCCCATCACTTGTAATTCCCTCTCACGCAAACGGAGCCGCAAGAGTGGGCATTAATATCGCCACGGGTGTTATCCCTACCACAACTCTACAGGTTGGAGGCGATATTGCCGCCAATTCAGGCTACAGAACTAAAGCCGGTAGTGCTGCCGGTATTGGAGGAAACTTGTTTAATTTCAATTGGACGGGCACCGCTCTTGAGGCATGGATAGACGTAACCATGATTGGTCAGGTACAATTGGCATCTGATTATAGAATTAAACACAGTATAAATGAAATAGAATCAGGATTAAGCAAAATAATGACCCTAAGACCGGTTACATACAGAATTAAGGACATCGAAATTTTTAAAGATAATGGCGTAGATAAGGCCGGATTTATAGCTCATGAATTGCAGGAAGTAATTCCATCTGCTGTGATAGGAGAAAAAGACGCTGTGAATGAAAAAGGAGGCATGTCTATTCAAACAATAGATCCTCTGCCAATAATTTCCCTTCTTACCAAAGCCATTCAAGAGCAACAAGTCATTATCGAAAATCAAGGTGCAGAGATTAACGCCTTGAGAGCAGAAGTTGAAAAAGCTAAAGAAAATCAGGAAATAATGAAGCAACTAGAGCTTTTAAAGGTCGATCTTGAAACTGTGAAATCTGAAATAAGAACAGAAAACACATTGGGTAAAAATTAATCCAAGCGCCTCTTAATTAGCTCTTGAACCCGATTAACAAGTTGGACAGGGGTGTATGTTCTCCAAGGGATTTCGTTGAGTTCGCCTCCCATGAAAAGATAATTGTCAATATTTGCTTGATAAAACTCCGAGAGCATGTGATTGCGCACATTTAACAACGCAACCCAACCATCTTCTACATCCTCAAACCACTCCTCATAATAACAATCATCTGAGTTATGAAAATTTAAGACGTTCTCTGCTATCAATATAAATCTGCTGACTCCTTCGTTTATAAAATGGTCAGCGATGTCTCGCTTCAGCGTCATGATGTCGTTGTACAAAGTGTCGTTCCACTCCCCCAGCAATTCCATAATAACAACCCCATCTTTGTAGTCGGCATAAATAACTTTCAAAAACAAAGTAGGTGAGCCGATATTATCCCATTGAGGGTGTATATAGAAATTATAAATCTTATCTGTAAACTCAAATTCACTGTAAGTTTTAGCATAAAAAGGAGAACGAACATCCTCTTCAACTACATAGTAGTTACGCCAGTTATAATAAGGCTCTATATCGTGCATAATTATTCCAAAAATAGCTTTTAAAACAAAATACAAAACGTTCAGTTAAAAAGTTTTAAAACAATATCGTTTTCTGTTTTGATATTGAAATACTTGGACTAAATTTGCCCCTCACAATTCAATACAAGAAAATGAAAAAATTAGTTCGCTCAATTTTCATCCTCTCAATTGCCTTATTAGTAGTAACCTCGTGCAAAAAAGCCACACCTAAAGAAATGGCTCTTCGCATTATACATAATGGATCTGTTACAAACGAAAATGCAATCCTTATTTACTCTTTTGACGGATTTGCAATGTTAGACAAAGCTAACCTGAATCAGATTTCCGGAGTACGCGAATATGCTCCAATTGTAACCATGTTTACAGAAAAATACAGAAAACCCGAAACCTTTGGAGCTAACGTTGCCGGAAAAGTTCATTTGGTATTGGTTGGTGACATGAAAAATGAAACGGGTTATGCTTTCACAGCCTTTGCTGTTACTGACAGTAAAAAATTAGAGGCTTCCATAAAAGAAATACATGGTGGGTATGACATCGAAAAAGATGGTAACTTAAATTATGTAGACCTTGATGGTTCTTCGATTATACTATGGAACGATCAGGTGGTGGTCGCCTTAATTTCCGAAAACGCCTCTATGGATATGCTAAACGAAGCAAAAAAACTACATGCACTAAAAGATGAAAAAACAGTCGACTGTAAAGAACTTTCAAATTACCTTGCTAAAACATCCGAAATAAGCGGGTTTGCCTTTGTGGATAAAGCCATGGAAATGACCAAATTTAATGACGACATTAAATTGGATGCGGAATTGGAAAAAGCTTTAAAGGATGCTTATTCAGAATTTCACATATCTTTCGAGCCTGGCAAAGTTATTTTTGAACAAAATAACCATATAGCAAAAGTAATTGGCACTAAATACAATATTCTAGATGCCGGTACTGTAAATGCAAATCTCCTTTCTTTTCTAAATGCAGACGGAACTCCACTGGCAATGTTTGGCAGTAAATTCAACATGACTAACCTCGTCAGCCTAATGGACGGTACCTCTCAAGATGGTAAGAAGGCTTCTGACCAGATTAACAAAGCCATTGGATGGGACGGAGCCAAAATAGCATCTATTTTTACCGGTGACTTTGCCTTTGCTTTTAATAATGTAATCATGAAAAAGCCGGAAATAGATGAGTTTATGAAAAGTTATATGGACGACCCATTCTTTGCTGAACTTTACTCTACGCCACAGCCCACACCTATATTTTCGGTAGTTATTGGTATTAACGACAAGGCGGCCATACTCGATATGCTGGCCAAAAACAATACTGTAATAAACGAGCAAAACATAGCAGATTTGGGTGATGTTAAACTATATCTTGGCAACAACATGATGCTATTCTCCTCAGACGAAAATGTTATTAACAATGCCATAAACGGAAACGGAAACGGAAAAGCATTAGGCAATGCTTCTACTCCGGTATTCGGAATGTTTGACGGAATCGCTTTTAGTAATAAAATTCCAAAAGATGTTTTAGCAGAATTTAAAGAACAAGGAATTAGTAAAGAAACAATCGAAGTTATTGAAAAAATAGAAATGAACTTTACCATCGAGGGTGGTAAAATAGAACTTATTATGAAAGACCGCGAAAAGAACGCTATGGAATCTTTTGCTACTCAAATCGGTAAAATTGTATTTGCAATGAGCGGAGGGTTTTTGTAAATTATTCAACTACTGAAAAGCAAAAGCCCCCGTTTTGAAGTGTCAAAGCGGGGGCTTTCTATATTGGCTCATCCATCTTATTTAATTATCAACTTCTCTACAAAACTCACCTCTTCACCCTGAATGCTTAACACATAAGTACCCGAAGATAAATTGAGTGACAAGTGAGTTTCGGCTCCATAAACATTCAAATTTGATTTAATACATAATTTCCCGGTTAAGTCGAATACCTGCATTAAATAATTAGCGGGTTTTAGCCCACTCAAAGTAAGTGTTCCGGTATTTGGTTGCGGATACAGTTTAAGGCTCTTTTCATGAACAGAACTAACAGAAAGAGCAAACTCTGAAATCCTGAAGATATCTATCCCTGCCTCAACCAAGTGCCCTCCAAATACTTGCCAATCTGCCGTTTCTAAAATAAGTTTCATAGTTGAAGTTAACGCAATGTGCTGAACTATATGGAAACCTTCATATTTCCACACACCCATATTAAAATCTTGAGAAGTTAGCAACATTATTCTAACCCTATCTATTCCGTTGTCGAGATAAACCTGTAAGCTGTCATTTGGGTTCCCATTTCCTCCGGCATTTACCCACCAGCGATAAAATGAAAGCTGAGGAAAACTGTAGGTTGATAAATCAAATATAGGTGACTCCAAAATGGTGTTTCCAATGTCAACATCGTCACTCCCCGCTGTAGTTTCATTATTTCCAGTTACGTAACACTTTACTCCACAATCTCCAAACATATCTTGCGAAGGAGTTATAAGCTGATTTTGAAATGTAACACCAATAGGATCGGCAAGTTCCCACATTCCGGCTGGTGCATTACCTGATACCATCCATCCGAAATCAAAGTGAAAATCATCGTAATATCCCGGATTAAGTTGAACGGTTAAATTTATAGGGTTACCAAACAAATTTTGCTGGTTACATTCGGTTATGTAACCCCATTTGCCGGCAAAAATTTCAGATAAATTTTCATAAAAGTTAGAAAACGTAACATTTCCGGCTGCATCTGTAGTTCCTGTCAAGTTGCTTGCCGGGTTTACAATTTCTACCATCGCGCCCGGAATTGCCAAATTGGTAACAGCATCTTCAACATGAACAATTAGAGTAACGGGAATTTTAGGCTCTAATTGAGCATCTTGTATGGTTATATTGCCCATCGTTAATGTAACACCGTATATAGTATCAGAAACATAAAACGGATGTGAAAAAATCACATCATAAGTACCGGTTATGCCAATCCCTGTTTTATAATCACCATTGAGAAGTGAGTTGTTTAAAATTTCGGTATTTACCAATTCGATTGTTGCATTGTTTATTGGATTTCCGTTGGTAATATCGGTTACGGTACCGTGCAAATATGCTGCTCTTTCGTAAGTACAAGATAGAATATACAGCCCCCTTTCTATATCAGCAGCTATAATATTTCCACTGGGCAACCAAGGATAAACACCCCAACAACCATTAAATCCGTTTCCACTTAAAAGAGGTGAAGTGTCAAATTCGCCAACCAACACCATATTGCCTTTGTCTGAAACATCATGAACGGTAACTCCATCCCTATAGTAAGAGGTTACAATAAAATCATTAATAAAGTGTACATTATGGGGAATTGTTCCCGTACCCGGATTACTTCTAATTCTATCGGTTTCAATAACATTATTCAAATTAGAAACGTTGAATTCTCCCAAAAACGCCCCACTAACCTCATCGGTAGTATAAACATAATCACCATCATCAGACATCCATATGTTATGCGAGAAAGAGTTGGGGGTAGCAAAACTTGCCAACACCAACGGATTTGTCTTGTTTGATACATTCACAATATTGCAAAACCCGTTAGATACATGAGCTGCATATAAAGTATCTCCTCTGGCCACTCCATCGTGTATGTAAAAATTATCGTAGGTGCCAATTTCTACCGGAGCCACGGGATTCTGAGTCAAATCCAACATGATACAGCCTCCGTTTCCGCGATTGGCTCCAAAAATGTAGCAAACACCGTTTTCGTCTATGTATAAGTTATGAGCAGATTGCCATGGATTTCCGGCGGGGCCGGTATAAAACACGGTGGAAAGGGCTGTGCTTCCGGGCAGAGGCGATAAGTCTATTATCAATAATCCGTCCTGAGCTTCGGTAGTTACATAGGCATAGTTGCCCCATGTTTTAATATCTCTCCATATACTGTTCCCTCCAGGCTGAAAAAACACCTCCACAGGATTGGCTGGATTTGTTACATCAACTATTACTGTACCATTATGCAACCCAACAATGGCATATTCATTCCCGTCTTCATCTACATACCCCCAAATATCACTTAAGTTAGACCCCTTTATAGCCGGGAGATTCATGTAACCCAACTGCTGCATATTTAACTGTGAACTAGCAGAAATTGTTATAAAAACTGCTAATAATGCTGTGAAAATTCTTATCATGTTGCGTATTATTATAATAGATCAAGGTAAGCTTTTTATTTGGTCCTTTGTAAAAATAAATTGTGTTCTTGTTGGTCTTCTTATCATGGTTTTTAATATTGTCGTTAAAAATAAAATACATCTTATCTTTGCATGCAGTGAAGACATAGCTTAGGAAAGCAATATTTCCGGATGTTACCTGACGTTTATCAATTCTTTTTAGCCAATCAATATCTCCTTCCGGAGAAATATTAATTAAAAGAATATTGTGGTAATTATAGTAGTAAACTGTTCTGGTTGTCATTCTTCCCTGAGAATCTGTAGTAGTACATGTCCTCTCAACAATATAATACTGTTCTGCAATCAATATTGCTCCTCCGTCTTCTCTCCAAATAATATCATCCAATCGGTATGCATATAATTCATTGGATTTTTTATTTGCCTTTTTTTCAGCTTTATTATTTTTTGTTGATTTTTTTTCTTTTTCTTCATCTTCACCTTCTTCTTCATTGGCTACAGAAAACACCTCAAAATCAAAATCTTTTGCCGACGACTTGATTACCTTTTTAGCCTTTATATCAATAGAGATATAAAATGCGCCTTTTACGGTATTTCTGTTCTCTCGGGTGTAAAATCCCGATGCTACCAAATTATTTTTTTGATTAATTCCAATCGTTGCATCTTTAAGAAAGAATCCTTCCAGTTCGATTTCGTAATCTTTTATCTCTTTACCTCTATTTAGAATACTTACCACGTGGTAGGTATAATTAGGCTCACCTTTTACCCTGTCCTTTCGTTTAGCTTTGTATAATTTACCAAGAATATGAACCGACCCCTCATCATCAACAATAGATTTATTAATACTAAATAAGTCATCGTCAAACGGAATTTCTACAGTGTTTTCCCAAACATACTGCATTTCACTGTTTAACAACACTAATCTGAGATTTTCCTTACTTCCCTTTGCTTTTTCGTGAACAGACCAAGCAAATAATGTAAATTTATGATTTCTAGAAACCACAAAATCACTAGTAGTTCTTTCAAACGCTCTCCAGAACTTCCTTTTTTAGCACTTTCAAGTGCCTTTACTGGTCTTTTCAATGACAAATCAGACTTATTGTGTTCGTCTATGACAATCGATCTCTCCCTTGTTTTTTATCATTTACATAGCTAATTACATAAATCTTATCATCTATAATTTTAACATCTGTAGTGTATTTTTTTAACCCCTCGTATTTAGAGTTGGAAATAACTACTTTATTAACCGTTGTAAGATTATCATTAATCTTTTCAAGCAGCATGTTTCTTTTTTCATGCCTTGTGAGTACGTAACCATTATTGTGGTATCCCAAGACCGATTGAACCGTAGAATATTTAGATTTAACTTCAGGGCCGTGTTTAACTTCGATGTTTTTACTTGTTTTTTGAGACATCAAAGAAAATGGTAATAAAAACAAGACTGTATAAATGGTGTTATTTTTAAGGCTCATTGTATAATTTTTATCAAAAATAATTTACAAGCCCCATATAAAAGTCGAAAAAATCAAAAATTTGCTCTATGAAACAAGAAAATGAAGAATTCATAAACCCAATAGACAAAGACAAAATTACCGAAAACCCTGGAACACTTCCTTATGCCCACCATGTGGGGAGCGGGTTAGTAAAACCAATTGACGAAGGGAAAGTGAAGGGGAGGGCTGTTGCTGCAATGCATTACCAAACCGACCAGCAACTTGGGCAATTGTACGAACAGATGCAATTGCTGAACGAGCAGGCAAAGCGGATACAAAAACGAGTTGAAATAAGCGAAAAAATATACTTGGCAGAAATGCGTTTTGAGCCTCTTATTAATCATATTTATCATCTCTACTTAAAAGAAGATGGAAAGAATACGCTGTCGATGATTGGTCCAAATCAATGGGGTAAAAAAGGATGCCCCTATCAATTCGAAGCAAGTGTAAAACTACTTGCCGACCATACCTGGGAAATTTTGGAGTAGTACTATTTTCTTATAAAGTCCCGAATGGCATTTAAATAGGCTTGAAAACCCCATGTGTTGGGTACTGAGCCATGCTCTGCACCTGCTATTCTGTGTTTTTGAATATACACTCCTGCATAATGGTGACAAATTACCTCACCGTGTGTATCTATATTCAGGAAAGAGTCATTTACCCCATGCAGCCACATAAATGGTTGATTCACTTGCTTTATTTTGTCGGCGTTATTTATTTTTAAATTAGTGAAAAATGATGCAGACATATTGAGCACTGCCGCATCCTGAACCATAACGGAAGAAGATGCAAAAGGTGCTTCTAATAGTAACTTCGCTGGTTTCAAACTTCTGGAGTAAGCACTTAACTCTGTTGCCGGAGCCGACCCCATACTAAAACCATATATCACCAATCTTTCTGAAGTAAGCCCTTGTGATTTAAGCCAAGTTAAGGCAGCATCTACATCCTCATAAAGACCATCTTCGGTTGACTGTCCCTCTGACAATCCATACCCTCTGTAATCAATCATCATAACCCCATAATTCATTTTACCACCAACATGCGCCAAAAGTTTGGCACGTTGCCAGTAAAAATCCATATGATCTTTATTGCCATGACAATACATAATAACGGTGTCAGTATGTATGTTATTTATATCACCTATATATACGGCATAAATCTTATTTCCTGATGAGTTTAGAGTAAATAAGTGCCTGTTTATTAGCGGAATAGTGTAATCGTTACTCAGTACAAAGTCTACATCCCCTTTATAGTCATCAAAAAGATACTCCGTAATTTTTGATGAGTTGTATAAATTGTTATCCAACCTCAGGCAGGAAGACAATACAACCCCGAATAATACAAATATGTAATAAGTTCTTCTCATTTAAAATTTTCGTGTTATGCTGTAAAACAAGCCAAATGCCCCCTTCTCGGCCAATGGATTGAAATAAGCAACAATCTTGTTATTATTGGGCTCATTAGGAACAAGATACTTCAACTCTATTTGATGACTCCATAATGTTTTGCAAAGCATCACACCTGCCTGAGGATTTATCAGCCATTTAACCTCTTGCCGCTGACCATGAGCCTTGTTATAATTTGTCTCGAACCAATTACTCAGGCCAACATATACCAAATGGTTTTTATTCTTCCCAAAATACTGATAAGTATTAACGTCTAGCTGAGGCCATAGCCTGAAGTTTCTCTCCCACTTATCCGCTATTATGTTCACAACAGGTTTAACAGAGAGTCCTGATTTAAAGAAACTGACACTATCGGGTTTAATTAGCTCATGCAACACCCCTATATCGGTTTGAAAATTCCCAAATAATAGTGCCGTAGTATGAAGAGATGCAAAAATAGTAGTTTTTTCGCCCATACCATTGGCATATGTAAGCCCGGTATAGGGAATAGGAATCACTGCTCCGCTAAACTCAATAAGGGGGCCACCAAAACTAAAGTTAACTGCCTGCTCTCCTTTTTCAAGTGGTTTAACAAACCTACTGGGAGCACACGAATTGAGCAAAAGAGTAAAAATTACTAAACGAAAAACCAGTTTCATTACTTCACAAATCTTAATTCCGATCTTCTGTTTTGAGCCTGAATACTTTCCTGACAGTCACCACTATCCGGGCACTTTACTTTTAATCTTGACTTCCCGTAGTGAAACTTGCGTATTCTATTAGACGAAATACCATTTTTCATCATGTACTGGGCAATTTCATCCACGCGCTGCTTTGAAAGTTTCATATTATATTCTTCACTACCTTTTTCGCTGGTGTGAGACTCAACTATTACTATCAGATTTTCATCTTTTTTCATGGCTGCAATCACCTTGTCAAGCTCAACTTTAATTTTTGCATCCACCTTAAAAGCGTTGTTATCGTAAAGTAAGGTAGGTATCTTGTCCATTACTTTAACTTCTTCGTTGTAGTGTTTGCTATCGAGAGTTTCTTCTTTTTCTTCTTGCTGTACCAAATTTGCCATATCGCTATCCAACCTTCTGTAAACAAAAAAGCCTCGACCATCCTTCTGAAGTACCACAACTACTTCTTGCGTTTTATTTAAAATCTCGAGTATTAATGAAGAAAATAATTCTTGATTATCTGCGTCTAGCTTAAAAATTAACTTTTCCTTTAATGGCAAGTTAACCAACCTGAAATAACCATTCTTATCTGAGGAAGATGACACAATTAAGTTTTCGTTTTCATCCAATACAGAGAAAAAAATTTCGGATTGAATTGCTTTTTTATCAGACCGATCAAACTTACCAAACACCGTAAGACTTCTAGAAGCAAAATCAAGCTTGGCATCATCATCAAGTGTTAAAAGATTAATAGTGCCTTTTCCATCTGATTTTAATCTTCTATAAACAAATTCTCCATTTTTATTTTTCATTAAAAACGCCTCAACCTGATCTTTCTTATTGTATATGATTAGCGATACATCTTCATTTTCTAGCCCGGTAGTTTTAATTGTAAAGTTTTTATCCATGGGCAGATTTTTAAACTCGAAATTCCCGTGTTTATCAGAAACTGTTTTGAATGCTATATTTCCATTTTCATCTATAAGCATAACCTCTATATCTTTTGGGTATTTAGCATACAAATGCTCGTAAATAAATTGCCCTCTCAAATTAGCCGTATTTGTTTCCACGTCGATGTCTTCTTGTGCTATAAGCGACAAAGTAACTACATGGTCGTTTTTAAGTCGCCTATACACAAACTCGCCTTCACTGTTCGAAAGTAAAAACACATTGCTGTATCTGCCAAAAAGCACCAATTCTACATCCTGATTCCCGGTATATTTAATGGTATATTTTTTATCAGGCGAAAGGTTGGCAAAAATAAATTTACCATCTTTATCTGTTGTGGCGCGCTGAACAATATTTCCATCCTCATCAAAAATTAAAACTTCCAACCCGGCCGCATTTCCTTTTAAATTTCTATAATTAAACTGCCCTGTAATTTCATTGCGAACTACTCTGCTTTCGGTCATATCAAAGTAAAAAATATCGTCCGAACCATTTCTATTTGAGGAAAAGTATCCTGCTTTTCCATTTGAAAGAAAAGTAACACCAAAATCATCTTGTGCAGAATTGATAGATTCCCCCAAATTAATAGCCCCTGCCCAATCATTCCCCTTGCGAGTTGCCAAATAAATATCTAGCCCCCCCATGCCGCCCTTTCTGTCACTGGAAAAAAACAACCTGTCATTAATCACGTAAGGAAACATTTCGTTTGAAGAGGAGTTGATACTTTCGCCCAAGTTAACCGGGCTAGACCAGCCGTTTTCTTGTTTTGTGCTCATCCATACATCTTTACCTCCTTTACCACCGGGAAGCTCTGCAACAAAGTAAAGGGTATTGCCATCTGCGCTGATTGCCGGATGACCGTAAGCATGGTCTAAGCTACAAAATGAGACAACTTTATAGTCACTTATCTTTCCGTCCGTAATCTCAAATTCGTAAAGTTGTGGTTTTTGGATTAATTTGCCTTTGCCCTTATAGTCTTTCGGGTTCACCATACTAACTACGCCTTTCTTTCTTTCTTTGTTAAAAGATAGCGGACCGCTATGCGATCCCGTAAATAAGTTAGACGAAAAAATTCTAGGATTTCTGTGTGCCAATGTATCATCTTTGTGGGCTTTCACATCAACTACAAAAAGGTTGTAGTACTTTTTCTTTTGCCAGTTGTTCTCACCGTAAAGTCTTGCATCAAACTCCCTATTAGAAACAAAGATTAGTTTATCACCATAAACAACGGGGCTAAATTCATCGTATTTGTTTTGATTTATTTCGAATACGTCTTTAATTTCAAAAAAGAACTGATTATCTCCATATATAACCGAATTGGGTGGTGGTTGACTAGCCGAAAACCCAAAAAAAGCTTTGAGAAAAGTGACCCCCAATACTAGGCTTTTTAATTCGTTCTTCAAAACTCTCATAGCTGCTGTTATAAATATCTTGGATTAATTGGTTTTTGTTTCCCTATTGCCAAATCCCAGCCCAAAAATATTTCGTGCGTTCCGTTGTTATAGTTTCTAAGCGGATTTAATATTATGTCATAAGAATAGCCTATCCTAACATAATCTGTGATGTTAATCTCAGTCAGGAGAACAACCGCATTATTCATCCTATAAGAGGCTCCAAACCAGATAAACTTGTTGTATAGCACACTAAAATTCACATCTAAACTCACCGGTGTATTCTCCACATATCTTGCCATCAAAGAGGGTTTTAACACAAGTTTTTCATTCAATTCGTGGGCAATTCCGGCATACATCATATAATGTCTGTTTATATAAAATGTAAGTAGTTGATCATTTGTGTAAGTCCCCCTTCCTTCGTTTATATGGTTCACCGCTGCTCCCACAAACAACTTATTGGTAAAATAATAAGCTCCGAAATCGAAAGAGGGCATTAATCCGGTACTACCACCTCCAGAATTTAGAGCATCTTGTTGGTTTAGGTATACCAACTTGTTTTTATCCAAAGTTGTTTGAAAAACTCCTCCTCTTGCAGCTAACGAAAGCTTGCCCGCCCCCAACTTAAAATGATAGGCATAAGTGCCTGAAATGGCTATATTTCTATTTGGACCAATAGTCTCGTGTATCAGATTAATTCCTGCAGCCATATTGTATTTTTTGAATGGTGAGTGCATAGAAAGCGACTGTGTATTTGGCGATCCGTGCATTCCTACCCACTGCGATCGGCTTAGTAGCGTACCGCTAAATGATTCTCTAGTACCCGCATAAGCCGGATTAATAGCAAACGGGTTAAACATATACTGACTAAACATAGCCTGCTGTTGAGCCATTGACGATATATACATGCCTACAGTCATTGACAAAATATATATTTTCTTCATATTCATAATCTAGTCTCTGTTAATCTGAACCCAACCACTGTATGTTTTAATTTCAGTATAAAGTTCTACTGTGTAAAAATAAGTTCCGACAGGTAGGTCTTTACCTTTACCATTCTTTCCATCCCACACCACATTAATATTATCATAGCCATCAAACTGTACCAATAAATCTCCCCATCGGTTAAAAATCCTCACGGTATTATTTAAGTCCGTTATTTCAGGAATTACCCAAGTATCATTCACACCGTCTCTATTAGGAGAAAATGAATTGATAAATGACGAATTGCTTGCTAAGCAGCTAAAATCTTGTACTAGATTAATCAAGACGACATCTCCAAAACATGAGCCTAATTTGGACACTCCGTAAAGCGAATAATTGCCTGCAAAATAAGGTGCGGAAATTGTGTCACCATTTTGGTAAAATTGGGTTAAGTCATCATCAAACCACCATGTCACTATACTGCCATCATAATTATTTGACGTCACAATAATTGAAGGGGAAGGGGCAAACTCACAAATAGAAATATTGGTGTTTTGAACCGTGGGGGCGTTTAAGTTCCAAATTGCCTCATTTGTTCTTAAACTACCCTTTTTAATAAACAGCCCTGAATCAAACATCTCATCTACTGCATCAGCTATTGCAAATTTTATTTTATACACCGCCCCACATTCAACTTTAATAGCTGTTTCCATCTCTACTGTAAATCCATTAAACCGAACAACTTCAGGCATAGCGCTTTGTGGAAGACCGCCCGTACCATTATTTATATAGTAAGTACAATTTACGCACGGCCCGTTATTGTTTGTGCCATTATTAATTGTATTTATACCCACATCTAGATTTGTTCCAGGGATTTTGGCCATATTTACAGCTCCATTACTAAAAGGTCCTGATATTCCGGGGCCACTTATAAATATGCCAAAAACATCATAATTGCCTCCAACAAAAGCAGGGTATTCTTCTGAAGCAAACACATAATTAACAAAAAGTGTATCGCCTAAGGGAATAAATTCAAATTCAATAGAGGCAATATCATATAGTTGTAGTCCTGAAGAAAGTATTGCAAGATCAGAATCAAATCCAGCGCCTGAAATTATTGATGAAGCAATAATTGAATCGTTTGGTCCAATGGCAGCAGTTACAGATCCACTCGCTAACACCCCCCCCTCGTTTAGCCCAATATTGCTATTAACTCCATTAAAATAGCCCACGTTCGGTGGTAATTGTGCAGCACTTCCTTGATTATATGTAACATTATTTACTCCAGAAATTCCAGCACCAATCCAATAAGTATATACTAAATCTTCAACTGTATAAGATACATTGTCTACCACTAACTGAGCATTGCTATTAGCACTAAACATAAATAATAGAATTAATCCTCTTACTTTCATTTCTCAACAAAAATATTTTTTTTGCTGAGAAATGTAAGGATAATTTGAAGAAATGATAATTCTACAACTGATTATTTATAAAATAGAGATATGAGATTAGTTTTCATTTACCACCATCACCTTGAATCTAATCTTGGTTGGCGATTTTTTGCTATTTGAGAAGAGCTCAACCGTCCTGTCCTGGTAGGCTATTTTACCTTTTGTATCAAATGTTACTTTAACTATTCCCGAAGCTCCCGGTAAAATAGGTTCTTGTGAAAATTCTGCTTTTGTGCAAGAGCAAGCTGCCTTATAATTTGTAATGATTAATGGAGCTTCTCCTTTATTAATGAATTTGAAATCATAAGTCAGTAATTCTCCTTCCTTGGTATCCGGGAATTTATGTAGTTTTTCTTCAAAAAAAAGCTCCGCATACTGTGCGTACACAGATGCGGAGCAAACCAATAAAACTGAAAGTAAAATGAAATGTTTCATTTCATTATTTTCCCTCAACAGGCCCCTCTACTTTTACAGGAGACTGTGGAGTTTCTACAGCTTCTACATCCCCTTTAATGCGAACGATCTTAACCGGAGCATTAGAGGCATTAGATTCTACAGTAACTGATTTATTAATTGGACCTACGCGCTTAGTGTCGTAAGTCACTTTAATGCTTCCTGTTTTACCGGGCATAATAGGCTCTTTTGGCCAATCAGGCACAGTACAGCCACAAGATCCTTTTGCTTTTGAGATAATCAAAGGCTCCGTACCTGTGTTTTTAAATTCAAACACACAATCGCCATTTGCTCCTTGCTTGATTTTACCATAATCGTGCACCTCTTTCTCAAATGTGATTTCAGATTTATTAGTGGCTGGTTGCCCGTCAGTTTGAGCTTGCGCGTGGAAGCCAAAAAGGAACAAAGCCATTAATCCGAATGTTGAAATTGCTTTTTTCATTGTAACTTGTTTTTTCATTTTACTCTACAAATTTAGAACTGTTTATTTTACTTTGATTTAGTTTAACATTTCATTAACACCCCAAGCTAATTTTATGCCAAAACAATTAGCCTCAACAAACAGAACTATTTGATGGCTAATTTACATTTTTTAATTCGATGGCTAATTAAGTTCGTACAAATTAAAGCTATAATCCTAAATTTGCAGAATATAAAGGAGGTATAGATTATATTAAAAATGGAAATAGCAAAAAAATACGACCCAAAGCAAATAGAAGACAAATGGTACAAACACTGGATGGACAAAGGATTTTTCTACTCTATTCCAGATAAAAGAGAACCCTATACAGTTTTAATACCTCCCCCCAATGTAACCGGAGTGTTACATATGGGACACATGCTTAACAATACTATTCAGGACGTTTTGATTAGGCGTGCTCGCATGTTGGGCAAAAACGCATGTTGGGTTCCCGGAACTGACCACGCCTCTATTGCAACAGAAGCAAAGGTGGTTAACAAGCTTAAAGAAGAAGGAATAAACAAAGCCGATCTTACCCGCGAAGAATTTTTACAACACGCATGGGATTGGACTGAGAAACATGGTGGTATTATTCTTCAACAACTGAAACACCTTGGCGCATCTTGTGATTGGAATCGCACAAGATTCACTATGGACAAAGAATACTACGATAGTGTTATCCATGTATTTAACGACTTATTTGACAAAGGGCTGATATACCGTGGCGTTCGGATGATTAACTGGGATCCGAAAGCTAAAACAGCTCTTTCCGATGAAGAAGTAAACTACAAAGAAGTAAATTCAAAACTTTACTTTATTCGTTATAAAATTGAAGATTCGGAAGACGAGTGGATTACCATAGCTACCACAAGACCTGAAACCATTTTGGGAGATACCGCCATATGCATTCATCCTGATGACAATCGATACGCTCATCTGAAAGGAAAAAGAGCTCAGGTGCCACTTATTAACCGCAGCATCCCCATTATCGAAGACGATTATATCGACATGGAATTTGGAACAGGATGCCTTAAAGTAACCCCCGCTCATGACCCTAACGATTACGCATTGGGTCAGAAACATAGTTTGCAAGTGATAGATATTTTCAATGATGATGGCACCGTTAATGAAAGCGGCGAATTATTTATAGGTGAAGATAGATTTACCGTTCGTAAAAAAATTGCCGATAATCTGGAGCAGGGAGGCTATTTGGTTAAAACCGAGGATCACATAAACAAAGTAGGATTTTCGGAAAGGACTGATGTGGTGATTGAACCGAAACTATCTATGCAATGGTTTTTAGCGATGAAAAACCTTGCTAAACCTGCCTTGGATAGTGTAATGAACGATACTGTGCAATTCCACCCGGCTAAGTTTAAAAACACTTATCGGCACTGGATAGAAAACATCAAAGATTGGTGTATTTCTCGTCAGTTATGGTGGGGGCATCAAATACCTGCCTACTACTTTGGAAGAGGGATGGAAGATTTTGTTGTAGCAAAATCAATTGAGGACGCCTTAGAAAAAGCAATTGTAAAATCAGGCAATACCAGTTTAACAATTGCTGATTTAAGGCAAGACGAAGACGTTTTAGATACGTGGTTCTCCTCCTGGTTGTGGCCTATCTCGGTATTTAACGGATTTACGCCCGGTAACGACCAAAAGGAACTAAATTATTATTACCCTACTAACGATTTGGTTACCGCTCCGGAAATCATGTTTTTTTGGGTAGCAAGAATGATTATTGCCGGTTATGAATACAAAGGAACCTTCCCTTTCAAAAATGTTTACTACACAGGTATAGTACGCGACAAACTGGGCAGAAAGATGTCCAAATCGTTGGGCAACAGTCCCGACCCTTTGGAACTTATTCAAAAATACGGTGCAGATGGTGTGCGTGTGGGCATGTTATTGTGCTCTCCTGCAGGAAACGACTTACCCTTTGACAGCGCCCTATGCGAACAAGGAAGAAATTTCTCCAATAAAATCTGGAATGCTTTTCGGTTGGTAAAATCCTGGGAAATTCAAAATATAGAACAACCCGAATCGGCCATAATGGCAAACAAATGGTTTAGTACTAAACTTAATCAGACTATCGCAATTCTTAATGAGCAATACAATCAATTTCGTATTTCGGAGGCCTTGATGTGTGTATACAAACTCATATGGGATGACTTCTGTTCCAATTATCTAGAAATGGTAAAACCAGCCTACGAGCAACCCATTGACACCAAAACCTACGAATCAACACTAAATTTCTTCGAAGACGTACTTAAACTAGCCCATCCTTTCACTCCCTTTATTACCGAAGAGCTTTGGCACCGATTAAATGAAAGAAAAGATAAAGACTGTATAATCATTGCCGAATGGCCCGTTGCGCAACCTATAGACGAAACCTTACTGGCCGAATACGAAATAGCCGAACAAATCATTTCAAACATCAGAACAGTAAGAAAAGACAGCAATATTGCCAACAAAGTACCTTTGGAGCTATACATAAAAGCCGATGGGAATCATCCACATGTTTTTAATTCGGTAATTGCTAAACTTACAAATCTTAACAAAGTAGAATTCATACAAGACAAAATACAGGGAACCAATTCATTCGTTGTAAAGTCAAACGAGTATTTTATTCCTTTTGGAGATATTGTTGATGTCGAAGCTGAATCAGTCAAAATCAAGGAAGAATTGGAATATACCAAAGGGTTTCTATTGTCTGTTCAGAGAAAACTTAGTAATGAACGTTTTGTAAGTGGAGCACCGGAGCAGGTGGTGGCAAATGAGAAAAATAAAGAAGCTGATGCATTGGCAAAAATTGCCATATTGGAGGACAAACTTAAAGCCTTAATGATAAATTAACCTAAAACTGTAGTTAAATTAAACTGAAATCAGGAATTATGGATCAATTTATCATGCAAAAAAGAAATTCCTATTTCATCCATCGCGACATCAGTTGGTTATCGTTCAATGAGCGTGTACTTCAGGAAGCTGAAGATCAAAGCGTTCCACTGCTTGAACGAATCAAATTTTTAGGTATTTTTAGCAATAATCTGGATGAGTTTTTCAGGGTGAGGGTAGCCTACAACCGAAGGATGTCTGCATTACCCAAAAAAGCTCAAACCGCTTTGGGATATGACCCAAATGAAGTTCTCGAAGAAATTCACGAAACAGTTGTAAATCAACAACAAAAATTTGAGACAGTTTTCGCTCAGATTATAAAAGAACTAAAAGAAAAAAACATTTTGTTTGTAAACGAAACCAATCTAGATGAGAATCAACAACTATTTCTTAAGCGGTATTTTGAAGAAATTATTCGTCCGGCATTAGTTCCGATTATGTTCGACAAACCTGCCAATTTTCCTAACTTAAAAGACAAAGCTATCTACCTAGCCGTTAAATTATCGAAAAAAAGCAGCAAAAAGCCAAACTCACACTTTGCTGTAATAGAAGTTCCTGTGCCGATTATCCCCCGATTTGTTGAACTTCCTAAGCGCGGCGAACAAAAATGTATCATCCTGGTGGATGACATCGTTAGATATTTTTTGCGGGATGTATTTGCCATTTTCGACTTCGATACAATTACAGCATATACAGTAAAAATGACTCGTGATGCAGAACTGGATTTGAATGACGATGTTTCTAAGAGTTTTTTGGAAAAAATGACCAAAAGTCTGAAAGAAAGAAAAAAAGGACGACCCGTTAGATTAGTTTACGACAAAGAAATGCCTAAAGATTTGCTTAACACTATCCTAAAAGCATTAAAACTAAATAATCAAGAAAACGTGATACCCGGGGGACGTTATCACAATTTCAAAGACTTTATCAACTTCCCTATTGTAGGCGATGATGAATTAAGGTACGAGGATTTAAAGCCTCAGCGCCATTTTAAACTTCATGGTGTAAAAAGTATATTCGAAGTGATTAAAAAGCAAGATATCTTGTTATCCTACCCCTATCAATCTTTTGGCCATATTATAGATTTATTAAGAGAAGCGGCTATCGACCCCAAAGTAACTTCGATTAAAATCAACCTATATAGAGTAGCCTCCAGAAGCAAGATTATAAATGCTCTGATAAATGCTGTAAAAAATGGGAAACAAGTTACTTGTGTAGTCGAGCTTCAAGCCAGATTTGATGAAGAAAACAACATTAATGTTGCCAATAAACTACAGGATGCAGGGGTAAAAATAATTTTTGGTGTACCTGGGCTAAAAGTTCATTCAAAACTCATCATAATAGACCGAAAAGAGAATAACAAAACAATTCAATATGCACACATTGGAACAGGCAACTTTCACGAAGGTACTGCTCGGGTTTACACAGACTACTCCCTACTAACTTTTAATACAAAGATAACCCGAGAAGTGAATAAAGTTTTTGACTTCTTTAAAAACAATTACAAACCAGGCATATACAAACATCTTCTTGTTTCGCCGTTCAACTTCAGAACCAAAATGACGGCGCATATAAATGAGGAAATAAAAAATGCTAAAGCGAAAAAAGAGGCCTATATCATATTAAAAATGAATAGCTTGGTGGATGACGTAATGATTAAAAAGCTTTACGAAGCCAGCAATGTCGGCGTAAAAATAAAGTTAATCATCAGAGGAATTTGTTCATTATTGCCCGGCTTACCCGGACTGAGTGAAAATATTGAAGCCATAAGTATTGTAGATAGGTTTTTAGAACACTCAAGGGTTTTCGTTTTTTGCAACGGGGGCAAGCAAAATGTTTATATTTCATCAGCCGATTGGATGCCCCGAAATATTGACAGAAGAATAGAAGTGGGTACACCAATTTTAGATCCGTTTATCAAAGGGAAAATTCTAAAAATGCTCGACATTCAACTTAAGGATAATGTTAAATCCAGAAGACTCGACCCTGCCGAACTAAATGAATACATACATAATCTTGAGCCGCCCTATCGCTCTCAGTATGAACAATACAAGTTTTTAGAATCTGAACTAGAAGAGCAAATACCCGAAATTCAGGACTCAGAGAAAACCGAAGTTTAAAATACTGATTAGAAACTGTACTTAGAATTCAAGTTAATTTCAGCTTTTGCCTCACGAAATTCATCTATTATTTCAGCTACTATTTCCGAAGCGGGCTTAATCTCATTTATCAGTCCGGATATTTGTCCAATTTCAAGCTCACCCTCTTCTAAATCACCCTCGAACATGCCTTTCTTAGCACGCCCCCTACCCAATAAAGCTTGAAGATCATTCACTGTCGCGCAATTCAAATAAGCCTCTTGCACTTTATTAAAAAACGGATTTTTAATAAGCCTTACCGGGGTAAGTTCCTTAAGTGTCAGTAATGTATCTCCTTCTTTTGCTGATATTACGGCATTCTTAAAATTTTGATGTGCAGATGATTCCGCAGAAGCCACAAATCTACTTCCAATTTGAACCCCGTCTGCTCCCAAATTCATGGCGGCAAGCATCCCTCTACCTGTTCCTATGCCGCCTGCGGCAATCAAAGGAATATCAACTGCCTGCTTTACCATTGGAATAAGACAAAAAGTGGTTGTTTCATCACGTCCGTTATGCCCACCAGCCTCAAATCCCTCGGCAACTATAGCGTCTACACCGGCTACCTGTGCCTTTTCCGCAAACTTAACTCCTGCCACTACATGAACAACGATTATTCCGTTATCTTTAAGTAAAGGAGTCCAAGTTTTGGGATTACCCGCCGATGTGAAAACAATGGGGACTTTTAAATCAATTATACTCTGAATATGCTTATCTATATCAGGATAAAGCATGGGGAGGTTGACTGCAAAGGGTTTGTCAGTTGCCTCTTTACACTTTTGTATATGAGTTCTTAAAACCTCCGGATACATTGAACCCGACCCAATTATTCCAAGCCCTCCGGAATTACTTACTGCACTTGCCAGCTCCCATCCGGAACACCATATCATACCTGCCTGAACAAGCGGATATTGAACACCAAATAAAGATGTTATTCTGTTTACCTCCATAAGAACACGAATATAGAGATGAATTCAAAATCAAGAAACAGAATTCAGACAAATAAATTTTATTACTCCACAAAAATCTTTTCTGTAATAATATTTCCATCTTCATTAAAAAGATGCAACATATAGAACCCTGAAGAAAAACCACTGAAAGAAATTGTTTTAGTTGTAATTCCTTTCTGCAATACTTCCGAATAAACTTGCTTACCTCCAAGATCAATAATAGTGAGCAACCAATTGCTATTCAAGCCCCGGTTAAAATTTAAATATAATAATTCGCTTACAGGATTAGGAAAAAGTGAGATTCCTATATCTTCTATGCTGTTTAACATTGTTGGGTCGCCCAACACTTCGAAGCTTTCGATTCTAGTACAGAATTCGTCAGAAACCTCAACCGTATATACTCCCGCATTAAGATTTGTAATGTTTTGGGTTGTAGCTCCATTACTCCATAAATAACTAACAGAAGCCCCTCCTGTAAGCACAAGATTTACAGAACCATCTCCGCCATTAACAACATGACTCACATTGCCCGAAACGGTAAAAGGCTGATAATTACATGTTCTTTGACTGGTTATTCCTGTTGAAATAGTTAGTAATGACTCAAAGTCGTCAAATGCATCGCAATCACCTTTAAGATAAAAATCTAACCAAGGTTGTAAATAATTATAAGTAATCTGCTGCTGCCGCGCTCTGGTTATAGAAATACCCGATGATGCGGTAGACTCCCCAAAGTCGCAATTAAAATTGGAATTGGCAAAATAGCAATGCGCTCCTCCAGTGATAGATATATAAGCCTTACAGTCACTCATAATAGCACTATATATAGGTAAATGATGGTTGTTAGGGGGAGTCACTCCATCTTGAGAGCCTGAAAAAATTAATGTAGGAACAGTAACATTTCCTGCAGCAGAAATAGCAGAAGGATTAGTTTCAGCAGGAGCCAAGCCAATTATTGTTTTTACACTCAAATTGTTCGCTCCTGCCAAAACTGTTGATCCGCCTCCCATGGAATGTCCCATTATTGCAGAAGTATTTTTAATTTTTTGATAAAACAATGAATTTGTGATTGTTGTTTCTAATTGCATTCTTTGCTCTACAACATTTAAATCCACCGCAAAGTCGTTATGACTTGGGGAAAAGCCTCCCTCTGTTCTAGGAAAAGCAATAATAAACCCTTTTGGCACAAACTCTTCCCAAATATTTTGATACGCATCCCAAGCCATAACAAATCCATGACCAAAAACTATTACCGGAAACTCCCCGCTAGTCAAAGGCACACCAATTCCGTTGGAATTTGCAGGATAGTAAATTTCAGTTTGAATTTGTCTACCGGCTCCCCCCCCCGAGCCAAACCCGCCGGTTCTGGAAGGATCATTAAAAGTTATGGTTGTTCTCCCTATAGAATATTGAGAAAATAAGAGGTTGCATAAGAAAACACCCAGCAACGTTAAATAGATTTTTTTCATGGCTTTTTGTGTAAAAATTGAATTTTCTCAAAATTAATATGCGAGAGCTGTCAACTAAAAACCACTCATGTAAAAAACCGAAAATTTAACAGCAGGCGTGATTATTTAACAAAAACCTCATCAATAAAGATAAAAGCATCAAATCCTGCCCCTTGATGCCACGCCGGTAGGATTCCAAAATTTACCGCTTCTACTTTTACGTATTTATACTTGGTTCTCAAATCAACCAAAACGGTTAAATCATGAATCTGTATTTCGTAATCCCTTGGATTTATCGTATTCTTAATTACTACTTCATTTTCAAAATTTTCTCCATCTGTTGAAAATGAAAACACAACCTCATTAGGCATAAGAATCCAAGAACGGGTATCCTGAAGAAACCCTGCCCCGACTTCATTTATTTTCTGTTTCTTTTTCAGATCTATCACACATTCAAAGTCTTGCGACTGATACCCTTGCCAATACCCTTTTCGCCAGTTGGTTTCTCCGCGTATTCCATCAATCAATCCTTCATCTCCTCCAGCAGTGTATTGCGGGTTGTATTTAGAATTAATCTGCACCGACCAGTTGTTGGTCATCTTATAATACCGTGATAAAACAGTGTGGCTATATCTACCGTCTGTGTCAACCGAACGGGCTTCTGTGGCCGCTGACTTTTTCAACTCGATATCACCTGAGTAAAGGATAAAATCGGTCGAATCTTTCCCTTCTTCTATAAGTCGGTACCAAATAGAATATTCAGGCTTAGATTTAATTTCTACCGTCATTTTATCTTTAAACACCATCGATTTGGAAGCAAAAACAGGGCTGATAACCAACTGCTCGTCAAACTTTCCGCTCAATGGAAATTCGTATTCCGCTTTAAACTGTTGCTCCGATGGTTTAGCACTCATTTCAAAATTGAAATATCCTCCTCGCACCACATCGTTGTGTGTTAAAAAAAGTATGTTGTTTTGATTTCCGTTAAACGAGTTACTCCTTACGTAAAAGTGCTCTCTAGCATTATTTTTAGCATTAATGACAAATTTCTTTCCATTTTCCAAATAAATAACCGCCTCTTCAAATAATGGTGTACCGACAGTGTACACCGGGATTCCGGGCGTAACCGGATAAAGCCCTAATGCAGACATCACCAACCAAGCGCTCATCTGTCCGCAATCTTCATTTCCGATAAGGCCATCGGGAGCATCCTTGTAGAAATTGGCAATAATCTCATTTACTTTCTCTTGTGTTTTGTGAGGTTTTCCAATATAGTTGTATAAATAAGCCATGTGGTGACTGGGCTCATTGCCATGGGCATATTGACCAATCAGTCCAGTAATATCGACTTGATGTCTGCCCGTTGTAGCTGTTTCTGTGGTAAAAAGCTCATCGAGTTTGACTTCAAATTTTTCAGCCCCCCCCATAGCGTGGATAAGTCCGGGAATATCCTGCGGAACAAAAAATGTGTACTGCCAGCCGTTTGCCTCGGTGTAGTTATTATTGACCTCTTTGGGGTCGAATGACTCGTGAAAACTTCCATTTTTTCGAGGCCGAATAAAGGTGGTTTCTCTATCAAAAAGGTTTTTCCAGTACTGCGCCCTCAACAAGTACTCATCGGCTACTTCATGATTGCCGATTAATCGGGCAAATTCAGCTATACACCAATCGTCATAAGCATATTCCAAGGTTTTAGAAACCGACTCATGCTCATGCTCTATATCTAAATGCCCAAAACGGATATATTCAGGCAACCCCAAATGATTCCATGTAGCACTTTTTTCCATGGCTTCTAAAGCAAGTTTCGTGTCAAAGTTTCGAATTCCTTTAGCATAGGCATCTGCAATTACACTAACAGAATGATAACCTATCATGCAATCGGTTTCATTAGCAGCTAACTCCCAAACGGGAAGTCGTCCACCTTGTTTATACATGGATAAGAACGTCCGGATAAAGTCCGTTGTTCGCTTCGTGTCAATAATAGTAAAAAGTGGATGCAGCGTTCTAAAGGTATCCCACAACGAAAAAACGGTATAATGGGTATACCCTTTTTCCCGATGTATTTTTTTATCCATTCCCCGATAATCGCCATTTACGTCTGTTGCCACATTTGGATGAATCATGCAATGATAAAGGGCTGTGTAAAAAACCTTCAATTGTTCGGTAGTTCCGCCTGTAACCGAAATTTTAGATAATTCTTTATTCCAAACGGCATCGGCTTCTCGCCAAACGCGATTAAAATCCCAATGCGGTGCTTCTTTATTCAGGTTTTCTCGTGCACCATCAATACTGGTAAAGGAAATCCCTACTTTTACAATAATACTTTGCTGACTTTGGGCAAATTGAAAACTAGCTATTTTGTTAAGCGTATCTTTTTTACCCGTAAAACGAAAATACCTCTCATCGCCAAGCGTGTATGAAATACAGGGCTCGGAAAACTCCATAACGAAATAAACCACCTGATTGGCTGCCCAGGCATTACTCCTTCGCATACCCGAAATCGTAGTGCCCGACTCCACTTGAATTTCAGATTGCACGGTACTATCCCGATGAAACAAATCAAGCAGAATATGCCGCTGAGACTGTACCGGAAAGGTGTATCTGTGCATTCCTACCCGAGTAGTAGCCGTAAGTTCCACGTGGACGTTCTCTTCATGAAGTTTTACAGAGTAATAACCCGCAGATGCCTTTTCATTTTCGTGAACAAACAATGCTGAATGCAAATGCGACCGCCCCCCCTTAAACTGGGTAATTGGGAGTAAAAGTATATCTCCATAATCAGAAACTCCTGTTCCGCTTAAATGAGTATGAGAAAATCCGTACAAAACCGAATCGCTGTAGTGATAAGCCCCACAACCATCCCAACTACCATCTATACGTGTATCTGGACTAAGCTGAACCATACCAAAAGGTGTTGTTGCCCCCGGAAAAGTATGTCCGTGACCACCCGTACCGATAAATGGATTTACATATTGGGAATAACTGATTTGCGCCCAACAATCAAACCAAAAAGAGAATAAAAACAATAATAAGAACCTCATTATATTAGAGATAACAATCAAAAACAAAGCCGAAATATAAGACTTGCTGAACAATATATCAGAATAAACTACACACTATTAATAAAGCGACTGGAATAGCAATTTGTCAGAAAACTGAAATTTTTCTTACTACATTCGTGAATCAACATGTTTTTACATCTGAAAAAGCTTTGGTTCATACTTTGTTGTTGCTTCTCATTGGCACAACTTCTAGCGCAGCCGTCTAACTATCGGTTCGAAAACTTCAGTCTGGACAAAGGCTTGGCTCAATCGCAGGTGTTTTGTATAATACAAAGCAAGAGTGGCTACCTGTGGATGGGCACCCGGGGAGGCGGGTTGAGCAGGTTTGATGGGATTAGCTTCAAAAACTTTACTACCAAAGACGGGCTTCAGAATAATTACATATTGGCATTAGCAGAAGACAAAGAGGGTAATATTTGGATTGGCTCAAACGCCGGATTGAGTAAGTTCGACGGAAAAACATTTACATCAATAAGCTCGCCCGAACAAAATTTGATTGTGGGTGCCTTGTTGTTTGATGCCCACGGAAAGCTATGGATGGGCACAAACGAGGGAATTGTAAAATACGAAAACAATACGTTTACAAATTATTCGGGGCTACACAAACAGCTCACTAAAGATGTAAGCAGCCTGTTTGCGGATGGCGACACCATTTGGGCGGGTAGCGATGAGGGGCTTCTTAAAATCACTCCTCAAGACACAGAATTGTTTCAAATTCGCTCTCCGCACGTCAAAAACAACATTCGATCTATATGCAAATCAGGTGATAAAATCTATATCGCCACGTATGGCGGTGGCTTGTTTTCCTTCAACGGAAAATCTTTTGAAAACATTGGGAATCAACGCGAAATAATAAACCATGTTTACACCGACAAAACCGGGCTGATTTGGTGTTCTACCTTAGAAAACGGCGTGTTTACATACCGTCCTAAAAACGGTATTATTAAATACATGAATGAACATTCGGGACTGGCAAACAACCATGTGCGGGTTGTTTATCAAGACGATTGGGCAAACGTATGGATTGGTACATCTGGAGGAGGGGTAAGCAAATACAGTGGTAAACTCTTCGAAACCTACACAAAAAGCGAAGGCCTACCAGACTCGTATATATATGCCGTATATGCTGATAGTAAAAAAAGAATCTGGGTCGCCACAGCAAAAGGCATTTCAATTCTTAATGATAGCCTGCCAAACACAATCAAGTCGAGCACACTGAATCAAACAAAAGTTAAAGTAATAAATGAAGACAAGCAAGGCAATATTTGGTTTGGTACTGAAGGAAAAGGCCTATATGTTTTCGACGGCACACAACTTCGAATCTTTAACAAATCTTCCGGACTTTCGGACAATTGGATACGCGACATTAAGTTTGACAGCACCCTAAACGTATGGATTGCCACAGCCGGAGGTGGAATAACCAAGCTTACTCCTAATGATGCCACACTTAAATTTAACTATACCCTATTTAACAACCTTCCAGACAACAGACTGAATGCACTTCATATCGACAAGTACAATAGAATATGGTTTGCCTGCAGAAGCAAGGGTATTGGTTATATTTTAAACGGGCAAATCATCCATTTTAACGGCGAAAACTCAAGATTAAAACATATGACCATACGCTCATTCACTGAAGACCGGTGGGGCAGACTTTGGATAGGTTCAGCAGGAGGCGGGCTTTACTACACCCCGTTGTATGATAATATGCTTGATTTCACACAATTAAATACCAAAGATGATATACACAGCGACAATATATATCTGCTAATTACTGATAAACAGGGTAATCTTTGGGCTGGTAGCGAATCAGGAATAGATAAAATTTCGTTTAATCCCGATAAAACCATAAACGAAATAAAACACTATGGATACAGCGAAGGATTCTCAGGTATAGAAACTTGTCAAAACGCTGTCAGTAAAGGCTTAATAGGTGATTTGTGGTTTGGCACCATAAACGGCCTAATGCGTTATCAGTATGAAAATAAAAAACTAAATACTCAGGCTCCCAAACTAAGTATAACCGGAATTACTCTTGCATACAACGACATTCGAACTACGCATTACGATTCTCTTTTCTCCTCAGATTTCAGCCTACTTTACAATTGGCAACTTCCTCACTTTGACAATCATCTGAACTTTACGTTTACAGGAATTAATTTATCCAACCCAACAGCTGTAAAATATAGTTACATACTTAGCGGTTATGAAACCAAATATAGCCCTCTCAATAATTCGGGCACGGCAACCTATTCCAATATACCCCCTGGCAATTACATATTCAAGGTAAAGGCAGTAAACGAAGACGGTATATGGAGCGAAGTAAAAGAAATTCCTTTCACAGTATTAAAACCATATTGGCAAACCCTTTGGTTTAAAAGCACATTGAGTTTTCTGTTAATTTTTACACTGTGGCTTATTTTTTACTTTCGAATAAAATCGATAAAACAAAAGGCACAAGTAGAAAAAGAAAAACTCGAAATGGAAAAGCACTTATTGGAACTCGAACATCAAGCTCTTCGATTACAAATGAATCCCCATTTTATTTTCAATTGCCTAAACTCAATTCAAGCCTCCATCCTGAAAAACCAAACCGATGAAGCTAAACATTTCTTATCGAAATTTGCCAAACTCATGCGCAAAACACTTGAGTTTTCCAGAAAAGAAATGATTTCTATAGAGGACGAAATAAGCTTTTTAAAAGATTATGTTCTGCTCGAAAATCTTTCTACAGGAAAAGACATCAACTTTAAAATAGAATCTTCACCCGAAATTGAAAAAGAATTCACATTAGTCCCTTCAATGATATTACAACCATTTGTGGAAAACAGTTTGTATCATGGTTTCAAAAACTCCCGAAAAGGTGAAGTCAGAATTTCTTTTATACTTAACAATAATGAACTGCATGTTAGTCTTTATGATAGTGGCATTGGAATTTCAATCGCAAAAAAAGAAAGCGAAGACCATCAATCTCTTGCTCTCCAAATCATTGCCGAGCGACTAAAACTATGGGGAGATTACAATTTCAGAATAGAAGATATCGTAAATTCAGAAAAAATATGTGGCACTATAGTAATAGTAAAATTACCTTTTCAACTGCTTTAATTATATATTTACAGCTATGCTCAAAGCAGTGATTATAGATGACCATTACGAAGCAAGGTTTGTACTAAAAAGCCATGTTGAATCATTTTGCTTCAATGTCAATATTATTGGCGAAGCAGACAGTGTAAAATCCGGCGCAAAACTAATTGCACAGACTCAACCCGATTTGGTTTTTTTAGATATTGAACTCGGTGATGGTAGTGGCTTTGATATTCTTGAAATATTGCCACACCTTAATTTCAAAGTAATCTTCACAACCGGAAACGATGGTCATGCAATAAAAGCCTTCCGGTTTTCTGCCGTAGATTATCTACTAAAACCCATTGACTCAGAACAACTTACTGAATCGGTATCTAGAGCAGTAAACACTGTTTGTCGAGAAAATGAAAATCTAAAAAATCTGGCAAAAGAAATAAAACATAAAAAAGAAATTACCCGAATCAGTATTCCTACTCAAAACAAAATTATACTTGCCGACATTAAAGATATTATACACTGCGAAGCTGATGTAAATTATACGACCATTCACCTCAATAGTGGTGAAAAATACCTAGTAAGTAAAACGTTGAAAGAATACGATGAATTGCTAAGCGAATATGGTTTTATTCGCCCCCATCAATCACACCTTGTTAATCTTCAATTTATAAAAGAATTTGTAAAAGAAGACGGCTGCTATCTCGTGCTTAAAAACCGTTCACATATACCTGTTTCTACCAGAAATCGAAACAAAATTACCGAAATGTTAAAATTATAATCTTGAACAAAAAATTAAACGAATTCAAAATCAGCGAATTATTGGGTATTCAGTACCCTATTATTGTTGCGCCAATGTTTTTGGTTTCTAACACCCAAATGGTAATCGCTGCAATAAATGCAGGAGCTACAGGTGCAATTCCAGCCTTAAATTACCGAACTTCTGGTGAGTTAAGACAATCCATTCGAGAAGTAAAGAAAAATGCAGGAGGCCCTATAGGAATCAATTTGATTGTAAACAAGTCAAACTTCAAATACAAAGAACAACTACAAATTTGCTGTGAAGAAAAAGTTGACTTCATTATAACCTCACTAGGCTCTCCAAAAGAAACCATAATAGAAGCACGCAAAGCAGGAGTCAAAGTATTTTGCGATGTTACAGACCTAAATTATGCGCTAAAAGTACAAGCACTCGGAGCTGATGCTATAATCGCCGTAAACAATCAAGCAGGCGGACATGCCGGAAATCTATCACCACAGGAACTTATACCAATGTTAAAAAAGAACTGCGCTATTCCGGTTATATCAGCCGGAGGTGCAGGAAATGGAAAAGAACTGAAAAGTATAGCCGACTTGGGAGCCGACGGATTCTCTATGGGAAGTATTTTTATCGCATCCGATGAAGCCGGAGTATCAGAAGAATATAAAAAAGCTTGTGTAGAATATGGCGCTAAAGATATTGTAATGACTACAAAACTTTCGGGTACTCCCTGCACAGTAATAAACACCCCTTATGTAGCCAAAATAGGTACCAATCAAAATTGGTTCGAAACTTTTTTAAATAAGAATAAAAGGCTAAAAAAATGGTTCAAGACCCTAACCTTTTATAAAGGAATGAAAAGTTTGGAAAAAGCAGCCTTTAGTGCTACATACAAAACCGTATGGTGTGCAGGGCCAAGTATTGAGCATGTAAAATCTATTAAACCACTCAAAGATATTATTGCCAAACTAGTATCTGAATACTCCAAAAACAATGACTGAATTCAGCAAAATAAAATGGATGCTTAGGTTGTTGGGGTGGTTTAAAATTCCAATGATTGGCTATGTTCACCCAAGGCTTATCTCTATAGATGATGAAAAAGTAGTTGTAAAAATCAAACTGCACAGAAGAACAAAAAATCATCTCAATTCAATGTATTTCGGTGCTTTGGCAGTTGGTGCTGATGTGGCGGGAGGAATTCACGCTTTTTATTATGCAAAACGTATGAACAAGAAAGTATCATTTGCCTTTAAAGGAATGAACTCTAATTTTTTAAAAAGAGCGGAAGATGACGTTACTTTCGAAAGTAACGATGGTAAAAAAGTTGAATTAGCTATAAAAAGGTCTATCGAAACCAAAGAAAGAATAAATGAGAAAACTTTGGTGAAATGCTTTTCTAAAGATGAATTAATAGCCGAATTTGAGATGATTGTATCGGTAAAGTGTTACTAAAAAAAATTAAAAAAAGAAAACCCCCAACATTTCTGAAGGGGGTTTAAAAGTGGCGGCGACATACTCTCCCAGGAAAAACCAAGTACCATCTGCGCTAACGGGCTTAACTTCTCTGTTCGGAATGGGAAGAGGTGGGCCCCGTTGCAATAGCCACCTAAAATCATGAATAAGTTAACATGTTGTACTGTAAAAAAGAAAAATAAATACACTCCTGCAATATTTAAAGCCTACGGGTAATTAGTATTAGTCAGCTTTGATGTTACCATCTTTACACTTCTAACCTATCAACGTCATAGTCTCTGACGACCCTTAAAAGAAATCTCATCTTAGGAAGAGTTTCGCGCTTAGATGCTTTCAGCGCTTATCTCAACCGCACTTAGCTACCCTGCGATGCAGCTGGCGCCACAACAGGTACACCAGAGGTGCGTCCAATTCGGTCCTCTCGTACTAGAATCAGGTTCCTTCAAATTTCTAACGCCCACAACAGATAGGGACCGAACTGTCTCACGACGTTCTGAACCCAGCTCGCGTGCCACTTTAATGGGCGAACAGCCCAACCCTTGGGACCTTCTCCAGCCCCAGGATGTGACGAGCCGACATCGAGGTGCCAAACCAC
>JBKBNH010000010.1:0-133236 GCA_046295395.1 Flavobacteriales bacterium
GTGCAGAGCGCCACCTATATTGTGCAAGTAGCCACACCCACCCAAACCTACGAAACCAAAATGGTGGTGGTGAGGAAGAAGTAAAGTGAATAACTGGAGGCTGAATTAATTTCTATACAGCAAGCTTAAGTAACTCCCTCCCAAATGTATCCCAAGAAAAGTTGGCTTTTAATTCACGGCTTCTTTTTGAGTATGCTTCGTATTTTTTACCCTCAAAGAAATGATTTAGGCAATGGGCTATTTCGTCGGGATTTACTTCGCATACGTAGCCATTCCCCCGGTGTTCTATTATTTCGGATAAACCACCAACCCGAGTAACCAGCATGGGGCAGTCAAAGTGATAACCAACCTGTGTAATACCGCTTTGGGTTGCAGTTCTGTATGTTTGCGCTACCATATCGGCGGCTGAAAAGTAGTGAGCCATTTTTTCGGTTGAAATAAACTCATCGTGAATCAGAATATGGCTTTTTATATCAAGCTGTTCGATTAGTTTCAGGTATTCTTCTTTGTTGCCGTAAAATTCGCCAGCAATAAGCAGATGGACGTTGTTTTTTTTGTAATTTGATTTTGCAAACGCCTCCAGAAGAATATCTAAACCCTTGTATTTTCTAATGAAACCGAAGAAAAGAATCAGGTTAACACTTTTGGAAATACCAAGAGTCTTTCTTGCAATATCCTTACTGATTTTATCGCCGAAAATATCGTAAACCGGATGCTGTATCACTTTAAAATGTGCATTTGGCAGAAATGTTTTTAAATCTTTTCCCACTTGTTGAGACAGTACTGCAAAAGCATCGCAGGAATTGAGAAAATACCGGGTTAGTATTTTGTCTCCAATCCTTTTTTCGTGAGGAATTACATTGTCGGTAATAGCAATAATTTGCACATTTGATTTTTTCTTCAATCTCCGGTGTATAGTGCCTAGAGCCGGCCCCATAAAAGGAATCCAGAAGCGGGTAACTACCAAATCGGGGTTCAATTTGCTTATTTTGTTTACAGTTTTAATCCACGAAATGGGATTTACTGAATTGATAGTGATTTCCCTGTGGTAGCTCATAGTTGGAGAGGGAGATTCGCTGTATTGTGTTTTCCCGGGAAAAAGCAATTTAGGATACTGAAGCGAAAATGAAAATACGCTTACTTCGTGACCTTGTTCGGATAGATGATTGGCTAATGCATGATTAAAGTCTGCAATACCTCCACGAAGCGGATAAACCGGCCCGATGATTACGATTTTCATCTTTTTGCCCCCATCCAATGTTTTGATGTCCTACTTCTGGCCACTTTGCTGTTGTTGCAATTGTTTGTTAAACTGAACTGTGAGGTATTGCTGGTAGTTTTTGTACTCGTTGGTTCCAAAAAACGTTAGTATACTCATAAAAGGAGTTACTTCTTTGAATCCGGCGATGATTGTGGCACGATTGAAATTTTCGTCCAGTATAACGTACGAGGGATAGGAGAGTTGTCCGTCCAAAAGGCTGTACGCCAGTATGTGAACTCTGCCGCGAGCATTTGGGGCTGTTTTTACAAACTCAGGCTCACTATTTATAAAGGTATTCCCGTTAAAAACAATAGTATCGCGGCTTTCGGCGTCAAATTTTACGGCGTAGTAATGTTCGTTCATGTATTTTACTATATCGGGATTGGTAAATGTGTTTTCGTCCATTTTTTTGCACCAGCCACACCAACCCGTGTACAAGTCGATGAATATTTTCTTGGGTTTGCTGTCTTTTTTTGATTGAGCTACGGCTTCGTCCCAGGTCATCCAGTTTATTTTTTCCTGCGCCTCGCTTAAATTAACGATAAGGATGCCTGCAAATAAGATAATTAGTTTTTTCATCGTAGTGCAATTAGAGTTTTTCTAAAATGTAGTTTAACATCATAGTAAATAAATGATTACGCGTATTGCCGCCATAAATACCGTGGTTTCGGTCCGGATAGATGAACATATCAAACTGTTTGTTTGCCGCAACCAGAGCATTAATCATTTCCATGGCGTTTTGGTAGTGCACGTTATCATCTGCCGAACCGTGAATAAGGAAGTAGTTTCCCTTTAGTTTAGATACATGGTTAATGGGAGAGTTTTCGTCGTAGTTTTTTCCATTTTCCTGCGGTGTGCGCATAAAACGCTCGGTGTAAATATTGTCGTAATATCTCCAGTTGGTTACCGGAGCTACGGCAATAGCGGTTTTAAATACGTCTGCACCTTTTGTAATGCAAAGCGAAGACATGTATCCCCCGTAACTCCAGCCCATTATTCCAATTCTTGATTTGTCAACATAAGGCAAGGTGCCCAAGTGTTTGGCAGCGGCAATCTGGTCTTCGGTTTCGTATTTACCAAGCTGCTTGTACGTGCAGTGTTTGTATTCTTCACCTCTGTATCCTGTGCCACGTGCATCTACCGATACCACCATGTAGCCTTTTTGAGCCAATAGCTGATACCACATGTAGTTTGGCCCGCCCCAAGAGTCGTTAACGGTGTTTATGCCCGGGCCGCCATATACGTACATAAACACGGGGTATTTTTTCTTCTCGTCGAAATTGATTGGTTTTATAATCCAGGAGTTCATGGCGGTGCCCTCATCGTTTTTAATGGTTGTAAACTCCATTTTCGATAGGTTGTACTGTTCCAGCCGGTTTCTTAGTTCTTTATTGTCTTTGAGCACTTTTATCAGTTTGCCGTTTGATTGATTAAGCGTTACGGTTAGTGGTGTGTTGGCATCGGAATGTTTGTTGATAAAGTAGCTGAAATTGCTACTGAACTGAGCATCGTTAGTTCCTTTTTGCAGGGTTAATTTTTGTTTGCCTGTACCATCCAGGTTAATGCTGTATACATGGCGTTCCATAGGGCTGTCTTCTGCGGCTTGGTAGTATATTTTTTTGGTTTGTTCGTTTATGCCGTAAACTTCGGTAACGTCAAAATCACCTTTTGTAATTTGAAAAGTTTTGCTCGTTTCCATATCAACCGTGTAGATGTGATTGTATCCAGATTTTTCGCTGGTCCACAAAAAGGTTTTTCCATCGGTCAGAAAGTGTGTGTTGTCGTGTATATCTACATAAGTTTGTGAAGTTTCTTTATAAACCACTTTGGTTTGTATTGCAGCCGACTTACTTCTGTTAGGAGAAAAGTTACCTGTAAAAATTTCAAGTGAGTTTTGTAGTCGATTTATCTTAAAAACAGCCAAAACGCCACTGTTGGATGTCCACTTGATTCGCGGGAAATAAATATCGTCTTCAATTCCGGTGCGGAAGGTAGTTGTGTAGTTTTCGTTGTAGTCGTATATATGAACAGAAACGATAGAGTTGTCCTCGCCGGCTTTTGGATATTTAAAGGTATATTGATAGGGGTAAAGGCTACCGTACATAGCCATTTGGAATTGTTTTACTTTGCTCTCGTCAAAACGATAAAAGGCCAACATAGTGCCATCGTTGTTCCAGTATATACCATTATCGAAACTGAATTCTTCTTCGTACACCCAATCTGTAGCTCCGTTTATAATTTCATTGATTTTGCCGTCGTGTGTTACCTGAATTTCCTTATCGGTATCTAGGTCTTTTATAAAAACATTGTTTTCTCTAACAAAAGCTATTCTATTGTTTGTGGGCGAGAATACAGCCAGCCTTTGTTTGCCCAGTTTATTGTCAGAAAGAGGAACAGTTTGCCCAGTTTTAATATCGTAAATGTAGTAGTAGGCTTTGTTTGAATGGCGATAAATAGATTCTGTTTCTGTAGAAATTAACACCTTCGTTTCAGTGGGGTTGAAACTGTAGTCTTCTATCGAAACAGGGGTTTTGCTTCCAGTAGGAATAAGCTGACTGCCGGTCACCAGAGTTTTTACTTTGCTAAAATTTTTGTAGGCATATTGCACAATATCTCCTTTCTCTAAAAGGGTAAAATGCTCGCCATTATTCATAGAGCGCACACCATACAGGTTGTCTTGATAAAATTGTGGCGAAGCCCATATATCTTTAACGGTTAAATCTCTTTTTTGAGCTGTAGATGAGAACGTTAAAACGACTAATAACGTTGTAGATGCAGTTTTGATAAACGATGTCATAGGGATGTTTAAAATGTTTTGGTAAAAATAGCTATTACAATAAAAGAACCAAAGTATATTGGGGTATTTACAAGATTGCTTCGACAAGTTAGCCCAAATTTATATTACGGGGCTTTAAATCAATGTTTAGCATTAGTCACGATAAATATCAACATAGGTTTGATGTTAAATCCAATCTTAATACCTTTGCACTAAGTTTTAAAAAGAACATGAAAAAAATACTTTTATTATCCCTTATTTTTATTGGTTTTCAGGCAATTTCGCAAGACAAAAAACTTGCTGCCAATTACTACGAATCTGGTAATTTTGAAGAAGCTCTAGACTTATACGTTGAACTGGCTAATGCAAATCCAGAAAATGTGGATTACAACTATCGGGCAGGTATCTGCTATCTTAACACCAATTTGGATAAAAAGAAAGCTGTGTTGTTTTTTCAGCGCGTAATTAAACAGTCCAAATTCGACCCTAATGCGTATTATTTTCTGGGGATGGCATATCAGTTTGGGCTCGAATTCGACAAGGCTATAAAAGCCTACGAAAATTTTAGAGAAAGGGGCATGGGTTCTCCCGATAACTTGCGGCAGGTTTCTCTTCAAATTATGACCTGTCAGAATGGAAAGGAGTTGGTGAAGTTCCCTGTTAATGTTACTTTTCAAAACCTTGGACCTGAAGTAAACTCGGCTTTTGCCGACTATTATCCTTTTGTTCCTGCCAACGAATCTTTTATCCTCTTCAATTCAAGAAGAGACGAGAATAAGGAAATGCTTCCTAATGGAAACTACCCATCTTCGGTGTTCATATCCGAAGAAGCTCAGGGTAAATTTACCAAAGCACAGCGTGTTGATTTAGGTTTTCAGGGTATAGAAGAAGTAGTTGGGTTAACTGCTTCGGGCGACACGGCTATTTTCTATCTGGAAAATTTGAACAGTTTTGGCGATATTTTCTTTGCTCAAAAAAGAAAAAAAGGATTTAAAAAGCCGGTGAAGTTTGATAAAACTATAAACTCTAAGTACACAGAGTTGGCAGCTTGTATTTCGAGTGATGGTAGGCAGTTGTTTTTTGCCAGCGATCGTCCGGGAGGCTACGGAGGACTGGACTTATATTTGTGCCAGTTGTTGCCCAATGGTAAATGGGGCGAACCGATGAATTTGGGGCCAAAAGTGAATACACCCTACGACGATGATTTCCCCAATTTATCTCCCGACGGTAGAACACTCTACTTTAGCTCCAAAGGACATACGAGCATGGGGGGATACGATATTTTTAAAGTAGACTGGAATGCCGAAAAACGCATTTTTGGTTCGGTGATGAATTTAGGATACCCCATAAACACTCCGGCCGACAACATGAATTTTAGAATTTCATCTACCGGAAGGTATGGTTATATTGCTGCCCATCGCGAAGATTCTTACGGCGACTTAGATATTTATCGGGTAACATTTAATGATGTGGAATCTGAATATACCGTATATACCGGAAAAGTAATGACTCCCGACTCTACCTTTAATTTTGAGGATGTGCTTATTCAGGTAACCGACAAGGATGGTGAGATTTACGGAGATTATATTCCTAATAAACGTACCGGAAGATATGTAATGATTCTTCCTCCGGGAGAATATTCACTCTTTGTGGGCGCAATTGGATACAACGAGCATTACGAAAAATTAAGTGTATTTGATAAAAGTAGTTTTCAAGCCGAAGTGGCTAAAGACTTCGTTTTATTACCTGTTGACAGCGAATGATAACTTTAGCCATTCTTGCTATTACAATTGGCGTTTCTGTACTCGCTTTTTCTGACGGAAACGTTCGTAATAAATTGATTTTTATACCTTACGATGTAAAGCGCTACGGCAGATACCATACCATCGTTAGCCATGCGCTGCTGCATGCCGATTATGGCCATTTGGCGGTTAACATGTTTGTGTTTTACAATTTTGGCAATTACCTCGAAACATTTTTTGTGGGTAGCTATGGACCAATTAAAGGCTCATTTGCTTTTGTGGCGGTTTATCTCGGTGGGATTGTTGCCGGAGCAATGCCCTCTATGATTAAGCAAACCGAAAATCCGGGCTATGCCGCCGTGGGTGCTTCTGCAGGTGTTTCTGCTATACTATTTTCGTTTATCTTCATAAACCCGCTTCTCGAATTGCAACTTATACTTATTCCAATTCCATTTAAGGCATTTATTTTCGGGTTTTTATACTTACTACTCGAGACTTATCTAAACAAAAGAGGCGGCACACGAGTGGCACACGATGCGCACATATTTGGAGCAATATTCGGAATTATTCTAACTGCGGCAGTGGACATAAATCTCTTTTTAGATTTCTTCTCGCAGTTAAATACCTATTTCAAAAGCTTTTGGAGCTAACTAAACACAAATTGTAATGGAATCAGCAGAGACATTATTCTTAAGAGCCGACAGGGATATTAAAGACGGTTACAACGATTTGGCATTGAATAGTTTTAAAGATTTAGTGTCGTTGTATCCTAATTACGGCCCTGCACACAATCACCTTGGGTGGCTTTACGAAACCAAATTCAGCAATTATGCTGAAGCCGAAAAACACTACAAGCAATGTTTACTGTATAATCCGGAATATCCGGCTGTTTATTACAATCTTGCCATAGTATTGTCTACACTTGGCAGATACGATGAGCTGAAAGATTTGCTAAAGAAAGCATTAACCATCAAAGGCATCAACAAAGCCACAATTTACAACGAATACGGTATTATGTTCGAAATGATTGGCGAATACGATTTGGCCATCAACAACTACAAAGAGGCTTACCGTTTTTCTATAGACGATACCAAAAACAAAATATATCTCGACTCGGTGGAGCGATGCAAAAACAAGACAAGTACATTTAGCTAAAAAGGATTGCTGCGATTTATTAATTTAGTACACTTTATTTATGTCAATATTAAAACGCTAACTTTACATTTGTACCCTATCATTACCATATTATGGCAGTTTTTAAATTTAGAATTCTTTTAGACTCCGAGGGAGACGTTTTCAGAGATGTTGAAATACAGGCCGATCAAACGTTTGAACAGTTGCATCAATCTATCGTTAAGGCATTTGGGTTTAGAGGCGATGAATTAGCCTCGTTTTACCTGAGTAATGATGAATGGGACAAAGGACAGGAAATAGCTCTGATGGATATGAGTTTTGGAAACGAGTCAGCGCCTTACCAAATGGCAACCACCAGTCTTGATACTTTGATTGAAAAAGTTGGTCAAAAATTGGTGTACGTTTACGATTTTATGAAAATGTGGTGCTTTTATGTCGAGCTTACTGACATATCCAAAGAGAAGCCTGGTCAGGAATACCCCAGAATACTGATGAGCTACGGTGAGGCTCCCAATGAAGATGACAAAGACCTTGATTTTCAATTTGAAGCAGAAGGAAATGATTTTTCCGAAAATTTGGAAGACGAAATAGACGATATTTTTGATGATTTTGATGGTGGCTTTGACGAAGGCGACTTTAGTGACTTCGATCGCTAGCTTCACTATGACGAATGCTTCTAACAAGAAAGTTATTATTGTTGTAGGTCCCACGGCAAGTGGAAAGACAGCACTCGCCGTTCGGTTGGCGAAGTATTTTAATTCGGAGGTAATTTCTGCCGATTCGCGCCAATTTTATCGGCATATGGTAATAGGAACAGCACAACCCACCTACGAAGAAATGGCAGGTATTCCGCATCACTTTATTAATTACATACCTGTAGAGGATGAATTTACTGCGGGTAGATTTGCTTCAGAAGCACAGCGATTGATTTATAAAATTCATCAAACCAACGACGTGGTAATTGTGGCAGGTGGTTCGGGTTTATACTTGAATGCCTTGTTTTTTGGTATTGACGACATTCCTTCAGACAAAGCAATTAGAAACGAGCTAAATCATAAATTTGAACAAGAGGGTATAGAGCTTTTGACACAACAACTTAAATCGCTTGACCCCGAAACTATAGCAGAGATAGATATTAAAAATCCCAAGCGCGTGATTCGTGCGTTGGAGGTGTGTCTGACTACGGGTAAAAAATATTCAGAACTAAGAAAAAACACATTGCAAATTCCACCGTACAAAACCATTTGGATAGGAATAGACCTACCCCGTGAAGTGCTTTATGAACGAATCAACGAAAGGGTTGACCGTATGATAGAAAATGGACTTGTAGAAGAAGCCCGCAATTTACATCCGCTTAAAAAATTAAATGCTTTGCAAACGGTTGGTTATCGAGAATTATTTGCCTGCTTCGAAGGGGAGCATTCGTTGCAAGAAGCTATAGACAAGATAAAACAACACACCCGAAATTTTGCCAAAAGGCAAATGACTTGGTTTAGAAAAAATCCTGAAATTAACTGGCTGTCTAGTGCCGATATAAATGAGGTGTTAAACATTATTAAATCCTGATGGGCTTAGCTTATGAAGCTTTACCTTTGTATTAATATAGATAAAACTAAATGATTATGAAAACAGCAATAGGGTTAGACAAGAAGAAATCAGAAAAACTGGCACAGCAACTTAATGTTTTATTAGCCGACTACCAGGTTTATTATCAGAATTTAAGAGGTTTCCATTGGAATATAAAGGGGCCTAAATTTTTTGAGCTGCATTTGAAGTTTGAAGAACTCTATAACGATGCCCAAATTAAGATAGACGAAATAGCAGAGCGCATACTAACTTTGGGGTATATTCCGCTGCATTCATTTTCCGACTATGTAAAAAGTTCGAAGGTGAAAGAAGCCAAAAACATAACAGACCCCAATAAATCTATGAGTACTATAGTTTCTAATTTAGGAACACTACTCCAGTTAGAAAGAGTAATTCTTGATTTGAGTACCGATGCCAATGACGAAGGTACCAACTCACTGATGAGTGATTACATTACCCAGCAAGAAAAAACTATTTGGATGCTAAATGCGTGGTTGGGGTAGCTTTAGATAAGCGCAGAATTTTACACACAAAAAAAGCCTGATTTAAATTGTGTTTTTAACTGTAACAACTGCCACAATTGCGGCAGTCTCTGTTCTTAGCCTTTCTTTGCCCAGTCCGCAAGATTTAAATCCAGATGCTTCTGCATCAGTCACTTCTTTTTCGGTAAAATCCCCTTCGGGACCTATTAAAAGAACGGTATTTAATCCGGATTTTAGTTGATGTTTTAATGGAGATAAATCCCATTGTTGGCAATGGGCTATAAACTTTTGTTCTGTGGCAGCATGTGTTTTGACAAAATCAATGAATTTTTGCGGAGCAACTAAACTTGGAATTCTACCTTTTAGGGATTGTTTGCAGGCAGCGGTAATTATTTTTTGAAGTCTTTCGGGGTTTATTTTATTTCTTTCGGTTCTTTCGGTTTGCAGTAGGTGAATTTGAGAAACTCCCAGCTCGGTGGCTTTTTCCAAAAGCCACTCCAGTCGCTCGTTGGTTTTTAAGATGCCCACACCAATACTTAACTTAACATTTTTTTCTGATTCTTCTTTATACACAGCATCTTTTTCAATCAGAGTTTGCTTTTTGCTTATCAACTTAATGCGACCATTGTAGACTTTTCCATCGCCGGTAGAGGCCAAAACCTCATCACCTTCTTTTAGTCGTAAAACTTTTGACAAATGATGAGTTTCTGCTTCGCTTAGCAGTATGTAGCTTTCTTGGTATGTGCCGTAAAAGAGGTGCAATTTTGGTTGTAATCTGGGTGCTAAGATAATTGTGGACTACTTCTCATTATTGGGACACAAACTAAGTTACTAATAATTAATTAACCACAAAACTTTCTTTGAAACACGAATTAACAATCAGTGGAGCCAACACCCGCCTTTTGGCAAGGCGCTGTGCTTGTTGTACAACTCGTAACAAACATGTTGAAAAAGTTGGGAAAACGCAAATAAATCCTTCTTGAAAACAGTTAAATTTAGGGTATGCAAAACAAGCAGGGATTAAATACCTATACCTCTCTGCTGTCTTAATGAGTGCAGAAGGACTGAACGTAAACAGGTCTTTAATTTTCATAGGAACGTGACTTTGCTCATAGCCCTGAAAAATAAAGATAGGTTCCCGTCTGTTTGCGAAACGCAATAAGCCGTGCGTAAGGTGGGTGTACTCATTAATGTTTGTTTTATTAAAGGTATTCGTGATGTTGTTTCGCTAAGTTCAACTGTTTAAATCTTGTTGTTATCTTACACGTATGTGGCTTTTAAATGCATGGCGTAGTAGGGATGTTATTCCTTCTCTTCGGGCACTGGGTTTCTAAACACTACTTTGTTTTCGAACACATCCAACACGATTTCTTCGTTTTTGCCAAATTTTCCGGCAAGCAGTTGCTTAGAGAGTTCGTTTAGCACTTTGCGTTGTATTACCCGTTTTACCGGGCGTGCACCAAATTGAGGGTCGTAGCCCATTTCGGCGAGCCACTCCACGGCGTATTCGGTGTAGTTTAGGTTTAGTCCGTTACCCTTAAGTTGTTTTACCAACAGGTCGAGCTGTATGCGTATCACTTTTTCCATATCCTTACGGGTGAGCGGGTTAAATAGCACTACTTCATCTATCCGGTTGAGAAATTCGGGGCGCACGCTTTTCTTCAGCAGATCAAACACTTCTACCTTGGTTTTGGCATTCATTTTATCTAGGGTGAGGTCGGTTACGTTTTCGAAATTTTCCTGTATAATGTGCGAACCGATGTTGGAAGTCATAATGATGATGGTGTTTTTAAAATTTACCAGTCGGCCTTTGTTGTCGGTAAGGCGGCCATCATCCAGCACTTGCAGCAGGGTGTTAAACACATCGGGATGCGCTTTTTCGATTTCGTCCAATAGCACTACCGAGTAAGGTCTTTGGCGTATGGCTTCGGTCAATTGTCCGCCTTCTTCGTAGCCCACGTAGCCGGGAGGCGCCCCCACCAGCCGGGAAACGGAGTGGCGTTCCTGATATTCGCTCATATCGATGCGTGTCATTGCGTTTTCATCGTTGAAGAGGAATTCGCTCAGGGCTTTGGCCAACTCTGTTTTACCCACACCTGTAGTGCCTAGGAAGATAAACGAACCAATCGGTTTTTTGCTGTCTTGTACACCTGCCCGGCTTCTGCGTACGGCATCGGCAATGGCTTCTATGGCGTCTTCTTGTCCCACCACACGCTTGTGTAGCTCTTCTTCCAGTCGAAGGAGTTTTTCGCGATCGCTTTCGAGCATTTTCGACACGGGAATTCCCGTCCATTTGCCCACCACTTCGGCAATTTCTTCGGCGGTAACTTCCTCCTTAATCATTTTGGTTTCGTGCTGTAGATTGGCCAGTTTGGCTTTGAGTTCTTCAATGGTGGCTTCTTCGTGCTTAGTAGCGCCGTAGCGAATTTCGGCTACTCGTCCGTAATCGCCTGCCCGTTCGGCTTGTTCGGCTTCGAGTTTCAATTGTTCGATACGTTCCTTGCCGCTTTGCATCCCTTCCAGAAGTTCTTTTTCGGCTTTCCAGCGGGCGTTAAGTTGGTTGCGTTCTTCGTTCAGGTTGGCAATTTCATTGTTCAGTGAGGTGAGTTTAGTCTCGTCGTTTTCGCGCTTGATGGCTTCGCGCTCAATTTCCAGTTGCATAATGCGGCGATCGAGTTCATCTAGTTCTTCGGGTTTGGAGTTTATTTCCATACGAAGTTTCGATGCGGCTTCGTCTATTAGGTCAATCGCCTTGTCGGGCAGAAAACGATCGGTAATGTAGCGCTGAGAAAGTTCTACTGCGGCAATTATCGCCTCGTCTTTAATCAGCACCTTGTGGTGGTTTTCGTATTTGTCTTTAATACCCCTCAGAATAGAGATGGCATCTTCGGTATCGGGTTCGTCTACGAGCACTTTCTGGAAACGGCGTTCCAGTGCCTTGTCTTTTTCGAAATACTTTTGGTATTCGTTGAGTGTGGTGGCGCCGATGGCTCTTAATTCGCCACGAGCTAGAGCGGGTTTCAGGATGTTGGCAGCGTCCATAGCGCCTTCACCACCTCCGGCCCCCACTAAGGTGTGTATTTCGTCAATAAAGAGCACAATCTCTCCATCGGCAGCGATGACTTCTTTTACCACTGATTTTAGTCGTTCTTCAAATTCGCCTTTGTATTTGGCTCCAGCTACCAGCGCGCCCATATCTAGCGAGAAAATCTTTTTCGATTTGAGATTTTCGGGCACGTCGCCGTTGATGATTCGGTGTGCTAACCCCTCGGCTATGGCGGTTTTACCCACGCCCGGTTCACCGATGAGTATAGGGTTGTTTTTGGTTCGGCGAGAAAGAATTTGCAGCACACGGCGTATTTCTTCGTCGCGGCCAATTACAGGGTCAAGTTTGCCTCTTGCAGCGAGTTCGTTCAGGTTTTTGGCGTATTTATTCAGCGAGTTGTAGGTTTCTTCTTGCGAGGCAGAAGTTACTTTGCTTCCTTTGCGCAGTTCATTTATGGCTGTTTTCAGATCTTTTTCGTTTACGCCACTGTCTTTGAGTAGTTGAGAAACGTTGTCGCCGGCATTGAGCAAGCCGAGCAAAAGATGCTCTATGGCAACAAACTCATCGCCAAAATCTTTGAGGTAGCTAATGGCTTTTTGTAGGGCGGCGTTGGCATTTCTTCCCAAATGTTCGGTAGCTCCGATTACTTTGGGGTAAGAGGTGATAATGCGTTCAGTGGCTTGCTCTACTACATTCGTGTTTACGTTTAGTTTTTTGAGTAAGTAGGGGGTCACATTTTCATCTACTTTAAAAATAGCGGATAAAAAGTGTGCAGTTTCTATCGATTGGTTTTGGTTGGCCATAGCGATTTGTTGTGCTTGTTGCACAACCTCCTGCGATTTGATGGTGAATTTTGAAAAGTCCATAATACAATTTGATATTAAATAAATTTTGTTTTCGGCTTCACCTCAATTATGAATCCATTGCTTTTTTTACACGATTTACTGCAATAATGACAGGGTAGGGGGTGGTTTCAAGGTGTTGTTAGCTGACTAAATTTCCTGAATAATTAAAATAGAAAGACAAAATTTCTTGCTCAATTAGGTTAGGTTTCAATATCTACAGAAAGATAGTTTTAAGTTGTATAAGACAATAATTATTGAAAAACAACTGTTTTTCGGCTATTTCCTATTTTGATAAAATACATACCTTTTACAAAGGAGCTTATATCGAGCAGAGTAGTTCCGGTTATTGGTTTTCCAAGCACCATCCTGCCCTGAGCATCGTAAATCGTTAAATCCTGTGTTCCGTCAAAATTTTCAATGGTAAGCGATTGGCTTGTTGGATTAGGATAAATTAGCAAATCATCTCTTTCAAAAGTGTGAATTGCCGTAGTTGCCGGGTCGTATATGCGTATGTTGTCTAGGAATATGTTATTCCCTCCAGCAGACTCGAACTCAAATTTTAGCCTGAAATTTCCTGTAATAAATGTAGGTGTAATAGTGGTTACTATATCGTAGTTCCAATCACTGTCTCCTGATGGGAAAAAAGGAATATTGGGTTCGTCGATTACAGTAGGAAGCGTGGTTAGTCCTCGTAACATTTTACGCTGATTCCAAGTATCGCCACAGTTGGTTGATACTAAGATGCGCAGTTTGTCATCGTCGTTGCTTTGTTTTCTAGCGTAGGCGTAGTTAAAATCAACTACAATATTTGGAACTCCACTTAGGTTTATGGGCTTCGACACGATGGAGTATTTTCTGCCTGCGCTGATGTTAAAATTATCGATATAAAATCCGGTTGGGCTGGAATATCCTCCATTATAAAAATCCCACCCTTGTCCGTCGCCGGGGGATTCTAGTAACCATAAATCATTAAAAGCTTGTTGATTTTCAAATCCTTCAACTATAGGAGAAACAGTGGAGCCTCCTGTGTTAGGAATTACGGTAATATAGTCTGTAAGTGAGGTTGATACCGTATCTGTTCCATTACTTGCATGAAGTGTTACACTATATTTTCCAAGTGTATTGAAGGTGAAAGATGGGTTTTGAGCGGAAGAAGTAAAGGTGGTAGGGCCTGTAATATCCCAAAACCAGCTGGTTGCTCCGTGGTAGGTTAAATCAGAAAAATTTATGCTTTGTCCCTGGCAAATTACGGTTTTGTTTAAGCTAAATTTTGCTTCACATAAATAGATTGTACCATCTGTTCCTGTGGAGGTTAAATTTGCCGCCTGCCATAAATTATTTCGGTTGGCAACAGGGGTGTTTAGCGTGGCGTGCATCCTTAGTTTTTGCCCTTCGGTAAACATTCGGGCACAATAGGCATAATCCATGTAGTTCTGCACATTATCTAAAGTGCCACAGGACTGGCCGTTTAAATTGCAGGATTGCCATCCTATTGTTTCGGGAGTATCGGCCACATCGTCGTCGTAGGCACAGTTGCCGGCATCGGCTACGGGTAAGTAAAAGTAATTCGGCACATTATTTCCTCCCCATGTGTGTTGCAGGTTAAGGTAATGGCCTATTTCGTGTGTAACAACAGTTCTCCTGAAATAGTCTGACGTGCCAATTGTGCCAACGTAATTATGCTTCATTACAATACCATCCCATTGGGCAATAGTATCTGCGGCGGCGGGAAGCAGAGCATGTCCGGCAAGTCCTGCGGCATCCCAACACACGTAAATATTCAGGTATTTGTCGGGTGGCCACTGAATGAGTGATTTTACGCCGTGGTCGCCGATATAGGTAAGCGGCGACACGGTTCTAGTAATTCCGCTGGTGCAGTTTTCGTTGGGGTCGATTTGTGCCAGACGTATTTCTATTTCTGTATCGGCAGCAATTGACTGGAATGCTGGTACAATATCAGTTGTGTCGCTGTTAAGTTTCCTAAGCTGGATATTTACTTGTTCCACAGCATCGTGTATTTGCGCATCGCTTATGTTTTCTATTCCGTAGTTGTGAATTATATGAAATACAACCGGAATAATATAAGGAGCGTTACGTTGAGCATGAGGTTGGTGAATGTAATTATGAGTAAATGCCTGGAGTTTTTGATAGGCGGATTGAATTGCTCCGTTGTATTGTGGGTAATGCTGAAAAAGATGTTGATGCATCTCATCTGTACCACAACTTAAGTGGGTGTTGTCTTGAGCCGTACCCGTGGTAGAGGATAGTGCTACTGTTATTAGATAAATAAATTTCCTAAACATTATTGTGTGTTTTGATGACTAAAGTAGTTAATGCAATGGGTTAAACCTAAACCAATGATGCAAAATATCAACAGGTAGAATTAGAAGGGATATCCAATACCGAGATTAAATTGTAGTCGATAAAAGTCTTTTCTGACTTCGGGAGTTGCCTGCCAGATAAATCTTCGGCCTATATCCATCGCGGGATTTTTGAAAGGAATTGCAAAATCGAAACGAATGATAAAAAAATCCAAATCATAGCGCACTCCTACACCTGTTCCTAATGCAATTTCTGAAACAAATCGGTTAGGGTCAAAATTTCCTCCGGGACGAAGGCTGTCGGCTCTAAGCTGCCAGATGTTTCCGGCATCAATAAATAAAGCACCTTCAAAACTTCCCACTATGTCAAAACGGTATTCGAGATTACCCTCTAGGTGAATGTCGCCAATTTTGTCAAACCTTCTGTTTGGGTCTCTGAATGATCCCGGCCCGAGTGTTCGAGCTCTCCAGGCGCGCATACCGTTTGCACCACCAGAGAAAAAACTTTTTTCAAAAGGGAGTGCTTCGCTCAGATTGGCAAGAGGAACACCTAGACCTCCCGCTATTCTGTATACAGTAGCGTGTTTAGGGCTAAAAACCCGATAGTACCGGAAATCATGCCATGTTTTTACAAATTGCGCAAAGCGGATATTAAAAAGTTCGTAACTTCCGAATGCATCGGTGGGTCTGTCGGTAAGGGAATAAATAAGTCGCAGGGAGTTACCAGCACTTTCTAACATGCTCCGATAATAAATAAAGTCTTTGTTTTTTGTGCGCTGACTACGGTTGTTATATTCGTAAAGAAATCCTGTTCCTGCAATTATGTGATCACTAAAACTGGCAGCAAGCGAACGGTCGTTCAGGTTGTTAATTTGCGATTCAAACTCCGCTGATTTTTTAGTAATTTCCACAGCACTAATTTCGGCAACGTTAAACTTAAAATAGTTGGTAGGTTTGGTTTTCCATGAATAAGAAAAGGTAAGTTCTTCAATCCCCCGGGTAAAGTCCGGTCTTTTCTGGTAATTCACTTTTGCAGTAAATTCTGTTCGGGTATTGAAAAAGTTCTGAAAAGCTCGATCGGTAAATAGAAAACGGGGTATCGTGAAGGAAATGCTTGGTCCTATTTCGGTAGTGTTAAACGTACTACCCAGCTCGTCCAACACGGTTTGATTGGTTTCGTCGCTTTCTACTATAGAACGCTGAGCCTCCAGCCCACCGCTTAATGATACACGCAGGTTTTCTGCTCCACCAAGCAGATTGCGATTGTTGTAATTGATAGCGCCCCGCACACCTAATAGTCCGGCATTATTTAATCCGCTTGTTTCGAAAGAAATATTCTGTTTTTTACTTGTTTCAAGGGTTATAACAACGTTAAGTAAGGAGTCATTTTCAATAACACTTTGTACTCTGATTGTTCTGAAAGGACCCAATCCCGAAAGTTTTCTACGGGTGTTTTCATCGTCTCTTATGCTGTATAGTTCACCGTTGGTGAACATGATATTATTCTGGATTACTCGTGGTTTTACCGTAGGTCTGTCTTTAAATATATAGGTGGCTTTTTTGCCTTTGTAGTCGAGGGTGTACTCAATTACATCACTTGGCTTGTATCCATCTAACACTTGGCGAATAGTATCGGAGCCTATATTTTGAATTACAGTTATATTATTAATCCTGAACTTTCGGTGTGGGATTTCCTTCAGTTCATCCGAAAGGACTTCTTTAATTTTTGGATTAACGATTTTCATCAGCACGTTAACTTTGTTTCCTAATCCATTGGTGTCAGCCTCGAAAACAATATAATCTTTCCTAAAGCCATAAAATCCGTTTAGCAAAAAATAGCCGGCAATGTTTGCCCGCTCTTTATCCAGTAGGTCTATATCGAAGTTTTTGCCTTTTTGAATCAGTGAGTTTTTTTCGCTGTAGAATTTATCGAGATAACGCATTACCAAATCCTGATTAGACTCGTAAATTAAATCATTAAACAGATAAGGGGTGTTTAGTTTCACACGGTATTCTACCGTTGCGTTTTTTCTTTGTTCGTGTTTTTTGGAGTGTCTTATTATGTCTCCTTTTCGTTTTCCAAAAAACAAGGTGTCGGTCACTTCATTATGAAAATAGCCTTTACTAGCCAGATAGATGCTTATTTGACTTCGCCCGCGTTCGGTTTGGGCACTATCTATAATCACAGGAGCTTCTCCAATTTTTTGGAACCATTCTCCTAAAACCATTTTTCGTTCACGGTGAGTCCGTTCGCTTTTTCTTTTCCGGGTTGAGCCTTTTGCATCTAACTTATCGTTGTGCTGCTCTATTTTTTTGTTTTTTCGATTAATTTTTAGGTTAATCTTATCTGTTTTCTTTTGTTTTTTCGGAATAAGTCTTTCAATTCTCTTCTCGTTAGAGCGGTTGTATATCCAAAGGTGAAGTTTTAGAAATCTGAGGACTCTTCTGTTGGCTCTTTGTTTTATAATTGGACTCAACTCGGCAGTTGAGACATAAGAACTGATGGTGTTGGCAGAGTCTTTCTCAAAAACAATGGAGTTTTGATGTAGCACATACTCGTCTTCGGGCACATATTTGGTTAAATTGCAAGCCGTAGCAACGTGAAGTATGCAGAAGAAAATACCTATTCTAACTATGAATGATGATGGATACAAATTGTTCTAGTACATTTGAGCTAACAAACCTACGTAAGATTTTAGAGAATAAATAACCTAAACGCAGTGCTTACTAAAAGCGACATAAAATTAATTCAGTCACTTTCTCAGAAAAAATTTCGTGAGGAACAACAGCTTTTTGTAATAGAAGGGGAGAAGATAGTAGGAGAGTTAATGGACTCTGATTTTGAAATAGTAAGACTATTTACTACAGAAGCCTATGAAAGAGAACATCCGAAATCAGAAAGAATAAGTTCGGCTGAATTAAACAAAATTTCGCATTTAAAAACTCCCAACAGGGTTTTGGCTTTGGCTAAGGTTAAAACCGACTCAACCGCTAATTATAATTGGAATGAAGGATATACGCTTGTGCTTGATGGAATTTCAGACCCGGGCAACTTGGGTACTCTTATTCGCATTGCCGATTGGTTTGGTATTGATAAAATAGTTTGCAGTGAAGACACAGTGGATGTATACAACCCTAAGGTAGTGCAGGCTACTATGGGGTCTATGTTCAGGGTGTCGGTTGCTTACACGGATTTGCCTACGTTTTTGAACAAGTATCGAGAGAAAATTCCTGTTGTCGGAACTTTACTAAACGCCAAAAATATAAATGAGGTATCAATTTCCGCTCCGGCATTTATTGTTATGGGAAGCGAAAGTCATGGAATATCCAAAGCAGTGATAAAAGAGCTTACCGAGTCCTTAAGCATACCGGGAAAAGGACGGGCAGAATCATTAAATGTGGGTGTGGCGGCTGGAATTGTTTGTGCAAAGCTTATAAAATAAACGCTTATGTTTGGTTTATTTGGATTTGGTCAATCATCTCTGAAATGGGGTAAGATTGAAAATGCGGATGTTAACACCAATGCTCAAATGAAACACATTCTACAGATATATAATTTTACACGATTCATTTTTACGATATGTGGAATTTTGTTTTTTATTGAAAATGCAGTAGCACAAAGATGGATGCCCATTGATTCAGGGGTTAGCGGTCATGTAAATGCTTTGACTACATTTAAAGAAGATTTATATGCAGCAGGAAATTTTATAATGCCCAAATCTCAGTCACAAGAAATGTGTTTTAATATTTCTAGATGGGATGGACTCAGGTGGCGTGCAGTTGGTAATGACACAATTAAAGGCGAAATTTATTCACTCGTTGAATATAAAGATGAATTATACGCAGGCGGTAAGTTTAGTTTTAATGGGGATAACCGAATTTATAATATGGCGATTTGGAATGGCGCAGTTTGGAGACCAATTTTAGCGGAAACAGAAGAAAAATTAACTATCCTAACAGTCTACCAAAATAATTTATACGCTTGTGCTGAAAATAAAAATCACAGCTATATCTCAAAAAGGAATGGGGGGAAATGGTCTAAAATTAGTGAGGAAATACAAGGACGAATAACAGCATTAACTGTTTTTAATGGTAACCTATATTGTGTTGGGAATTTTTCTGACAGTGCTGTAATTACCGATAAAAATATTGTTTCTAACAAACAACGTTACACTTTCAGACAGCACGATCACTTTTATTTGGCAAAATATAACGGAGAAAATTGGTTACGGATAGATACAAGTAGTTATTTCAAAGGGTCAAAGTTAGATAATGTTGTTTCAGTAAGTATTTTTAAAGGTGACATGATAGCTAGGCTATTTTTTGTCCTCCGGGAAAAATATTTCGCTCTAACAATCCTAAAAGAGGCTTGAATTCAGACCGCAGAACAGTCCATTTTTCTGGGCATAGTTCCATTAACTCTGTGATCCGCTTTTCGTATTTCTTGAGGTTAAAGGATATAGCAGCAGGAGTAACTTGGCAAAGTTCAGCAATGGTTTTGCCTTGCACCGGCCAACTGCGCTCAATGGCTTTGATAGCGGCCTCTTCGTATTTATCTAAAAACTCCATAATATTACGGTACTTTACAGGGACTTGTCGTGCGCTTTCAGGTAAAATTTCAGCACTTTCCAGCTGAATGTGATAGGCCTCTATCGTTACTTCTTTGTCCCCGAAGCTTAGATTAATAGCCAATTGTAAGGCATTTTTAAGAATTTTCCTCACATTTCTTAGTCCTACACCATTTTCGCAAAGCCTATCGATGGCTGTGTTTGATATGTGTACCTGCACATGCTGCTGCTCCTGAATATCCTCTTCAAATATACGACAATATTCCTCTACCGTTTCTTTTAGCAAATTACCCATTTGCCCCACACGCGAACCCAAATCGTGGTAGAGATTGTTTAGGTGGTTGTGTGAGCGCACGATGGTTTGGAATACTTCTTTGTCTTGACGCTGAATGTGAATGAAGTGATTGATTTGTCGAAACAGTAATTTACCAACTAGACTTTTATTTTCTGCTGAAAGGGGTTTCTCTGCTGAACTTAAATCTATAGGAGAGAAGTTGTTTCGAAAATGAAGGTACAATAAGTCGAAATGCAAATCGAATGGCGACTTGAATTTAAGCAGTAATAAATTATTGTCTAATTCATCCTCCAGAAGCATTTGTCTTTTAACCCGCAGTTTTTTTTCAAAGGGAATCTGGTCGTCATTAAGCCAAAGGTACTCTTGTTTTTCGCGTCTTATTTTTTGTAGGTCGGGCAGGAGGTCTTTTAAGCAGTCTATTTCATGAACACCCGAATTTAGATTCCATTGTAGTGCTTTAATTCTGCGTTCGTCTTCATCAAAATAAATGGCGTAAGCAGCGATAACACCGGGCACGATGGTTTCCATTCCTGAGAGGGTATGGATCATTGGGTGTTCTAAAAAACTTAACCGCTGCATGGCTGCGAATATACGTAAATTAAGTAATTAAGTTATATATTAAGCTTAAAATATAGTTTATATTTAGTTTTAATCAAGTTTTTATATAGCGATTTTAAGTTGTTTGATTAAGTAATTTTTACTACTTAAATAGAGTTTTTACTTGAATTTTTTGATTAAAATTTGTTGAATATAAAATCAAGCAATTAAGTGAAAGAGGTAGGGGAAATAAAATTGGCAGGAATTTGGGCAAGCGAAAGTTTGTACCAATCGGCAGTACAATTATTTTCTTTGGAAGAAGGGGCACAACGCAAAGTAGTGAAATTACCTAGGCCTCGTTTTGTGAAACTAATTATAATCCTTATAAAAACAACACTTATGAAAACAATTGAATTTTTCGGGTATCTAATTAACCACTTTAAAACATTGGTAAACATCAACAAACTGGCAGAAAAACAAAATATTAACAACAATAAGAGAAAGGTTGTGGAATATGACTCACCATTTTTAAAAAATACCTTTAAAAAGAAATAGCTTGTAAGTATTAGAAAATTTCTATTTTTGCACCTTCAAAATTCGATTGAGGTCGCGTAGCTCAGCTGGATAGAGCATCTGCCTTCTAAGCAGACGGTCATAGGTTCGAATCCTATCGCGATCACTCTAGAGGAGAAATCATCAATTTTGATGATTTCTCCTTTTTTTATACCTTTCAAAACCCTTACCAATTCTGGGATTGGAGCGAATACGGCATTTATTCTTGAGGTTCGAACTCCCTCGTTTTCTCGATTATAGATAATTCCGTCAGGAAAGATGATATTCTGCATAAGGGTACGTTCCCCTATATGCGCTGAACGCCACCATTTAAGGGGTTTTTCACAAAATTTCATCACTAAATCGAGGCATTTTTCAAGGTTCGAACTCCCAATTGACAGTTTCGCCAATTCTGCCTCAATTTCTCTCATTTCCTCTCCGTATTTCTGAGTGTATTTTGTATAGAGTTCTTTGGTAATATCACCTACAACAAACTTTTCCTCGATGGTTTCAATCTTCTTTTGAAGCTCTGAAATTTTAGCTTTTTGCAAGGATTGATTTTCGAATTGTTCCTCGAATATGGCTTTGTACATTAATTGAATTCCTTTCTTCACCAATTTAATTTCTTCTTTGGCTACTTTAAACGATTCTAATAACCCCTCTGATGATGTAAGTGATTTGCACTCTTGTTGTTTTTACAGCCCTTTGTACGGCATTTGTAATAATATAGTCCCTTTCTTTTCACTAGATAACCAGTCATAGGCGTATCGCATGATCCACACTTCATAAAACGCTTTAAAGGCAGGTTTTCATCTTCCTCTTTGTGAGTTACAGGATGGTTTCTTGCTTCAGCGATAACATTATTTACTTTTAAGAAAGTGTCTTGAGATACCATTGCTTCATGTCTGCCCTCAACTACTTCTCCGGGTATTAATTTCGAAACGATAATTCCACAATAAAATGGATTGGCGAATATTTCACCTAGTCTTCGTTCGTCAATATCTAATTGCTAACAAATCAGCCAAAAATTTTATTTTGCCTAAGATCGATCTTGTGTCAATGATAAACAATGATTTACAATCGTATACAATCTCCCACAACAAGTTAATTTAACAATTCTAAATTGTCTGAAAAATGGGAAAGTCTACAGAATCAATGAATTAAAAAAAATAAAAAAATATTATAGTTTAATAAAAAAATATGTAAATTGCGAATCTTAATCTAAAAATTTTACTACTATGTATGGCACAAAAATCATTATTCCCACACATGGTAGTAGGTAACATTGTAAAAGTTCCTACTGATACTGTGAACAATTTTCTTATTAATTACGAAGTTGAAACAAGCGTTTTTGTTTCTGATTTAGTAACCGCTTATGAAAATGAAGAACCATTAACGACTTTTGAAACAATTGCTACTGATTATTTAGAAAATAATAGTGACGCTTTATCTGATAAGCCTGCTTTAATAGCTCTTTTTCCTCAGTTTGATGCATTAGTTGAAATGCTTACAACAGATGACCACACCACTATACAGAATCCAGAAAGTGAAGTTTTTGACATTATTGCGCATGAATCAACTTTATGGGACAATGCTATTGCTCATTTTATCGCAAATAAAACCTCTGCTTTAACTAATGACCTCATCTTATCTGTGAAATTAGTTGGACTTTTGAAAAAAATACAAGATGGTACGTTGAATACAAAGCCAAAGATTTTGAATTTCTGGAAAAAATCACACGTAGTATTTCCAAAACCGCCTTTTCCTTTACCAAAAAAACAGTTGAAGAACCCACCCCACCAATTGAAATACCCGATAATCAGTATGAGGAGTTGTTAGCTGAACTTCAAATATTACAAGCGGCTAGAGAAGATTTAACTGGAACTTACGAATTTCAAATTCAAAAACGAAAGAAAATTAAATTAAGTGAAGCTGATTTTAAAAGATCAATTAATTTTTCAATTAATGAAGACCAAACCAGAAACAATAATACAAAAAATAGTGTAGAAATAGATTTAGATGAAGCTTACGAGAAATATATTAACGAACCGTTTACTGAAGAGTTAACATCTGATTTTTTTAATCAACTTAAGTTAGAAACAAAAGGAGTACTAAAAGATACAGGAGTTGTTGGAAGTGAAATTAATGTCCCCTTTGCGACCAAAAAAATTGATGAAAGAATAGGACGTGTAAGTGTGCTACTTGCTCAGTTTGCGCAGCCTGAGCAAATAGTTTTAATCGGAAACACTTTAATTGCTGTTAATAACGCTGTCTACGAAGATATTATTTGTAGTCCTAAAAATACGGTGAGTCATTGTGAATTACTGCATCAATTAATTGCTAAAAGCCCTGAAAAAACATATGTACAGGTTTTAGGAATGGGTTATGCCAATGTTATACGACAGGACTTAGTGAAGTATGAAGCTGATGAAATTGCACATATTGAAAATATCTTAGCTAGAGAATCGAAAGAAAAAACACATCGTAATCTCAAAATTAGAGAAGAATCATTTTTCTCGGAAAGTGAACGAAATGAAGAAACTGAAACCAATACGAAAACTTCAGATCGTTTTGAGTTATCGAAAGAAGTAAACACACTTGTTTCACAAGCAACACAATTTGATGCAGGAGTTTCATTGAGTGCAAGTTATGGACCAGTAAGTTTAACTGCAAACGTAGGTTATGCAACAGCTTCATCTTCTTCTGAGGCTACCTCTACTGCGGTAAATAATTCAAAAGAGATAACACAACAAGCCACTCAACGTATTCAAGAACGATTACTTGAAAGGCGTTCTATTCTTACTATTAATGAAGTTGAGGTTATCAATTCTCACAAAATTGATAATTCTGAAAGTGCTGATCACATCAATGGTTTTTATTACTGGGTAGATAAAGTATATACAAATCAGGTTTATAATCTTAGGAAAAAGGTTGATGTTAGAATTTTTAATTCCTGAACCTGCAGCATATCATATATACAGTAATGCCTTTTCAAAAAAAGAAGGAGTCACGGTTGAAAAACCTATTGATCCAAAAGAATATACTAGCGGACCGATTACTTCTCCATTAAAATCTCACAAAGACATTAACAGAAGTAATTATCATTTTTGGGCAGCCCTATATAAATCGCAAGATATTCCTGTACCACCACAAGAGTTCCAAATTATATCTAAAGCATATTCTATGGATCCAACACCAGGTGCAAAAGAATGGTATGATAAAGATTTTAACGATCTTGCAATTCCAGAAGGCTATCAGGCTGATACAGCGTTTTTAAAAATATTACATTCAACGGGTAATGGAAGATATATTTCTGGAAACATTGGTCGAAAATTCTTTACGACTTATTATAGTTTGTCTATTCCTGATATAGCTTTGGATGGTGAAACTGATTTAGTACCATTTTCATTTAGGGGCCATTTTACGGAATATGCTATTAATGTTGAGATTCTCTGCAAATTATCTGATATTGGATATGAACGTTGGCAATTAGCAGCTTACAATTCAATTATCAATGCTTATAATCAACAAAGGTCAGAATACGATAATCAGGTAGCTGGGTTATCGGCTGGTATCTCAATTTCAGGACAAAATCCAATTGAAAACCGAAAAACTGAGAAAACCGAGTTGAAAAAATGGGCAATTGAATTGCTGACTTTACAGCGTTTTGATGGATTTAATGCAATGCTTCGCTCTACAAGTGGTGCACCTGAAATAGATTTTAGTGAATCTTTTCATGAAGGAACATTTGTGAAATTCTTTGAGCAATCTATCGAATGGCACAATATGACATACCTCTTTTATCCTTATTTTTGGGGTAGAAAAGAACGATGGACAACAATTAAACAACTTGGAGATACGGATGCGATATTTTCAGAATTTTTAAAAGCAGGTTATGCACGAGTTGTAGTACCTGTTCATCCGAAATTTACTGAAGCTATACTTCATTATTTGAACACTGGAGAAATTTGGATGGGTGAAGAACTCCCTGCTATTGATGATGAATTGTATTTATCAATCATTGACGAAATTCAAGAATCTGAGGATAATACAGATGGTGAGGAAATGGGTGACCCTTGGGAAACTCGAATTCCGACAAATATGGTTATGCTTACAGGAGAAATTCCAGAAGATTTACCTGGAAGTGGTAGTTAAAAAGTGAAGCTATGGAAATATATACAAATATATTTTATACTTCTTCACAGGAATTATTGAAAAGTCACATTGAAACTATTTTGGCAATTCTTTTTGATTCAAATCAAACTACAGTTGAGAATAAAGCTTCTTATCTTGAAACGGGTGGATTTATTTATTCACATGAACACAAAAATGTTGGTTCTGCAATAATTAAAGACAGGGGTTCTGCGATTGAGTTTACAAAAAAATGGACAATAAATAAGAATGAAGCTATAAGGAAATCATTATCCGCATTGAATAATGATTTTAAATTTCAAGGTGCTTTCTTTCCATTGCAATATATGAAGGTTATTTCAGTTATACCTGTATTGAATGAAAAAATAGCGAAGGAGGTTGAGGCATGGGAACTTATTTACAAGCTGGAGTTACCATCTTATCAATCTGAAGATACAAAGGATAAAGCCAGTATTTATAATGCAGGTATAAAACTGAAACTTGGAACCAATGGTAATATGCAAGAAATTAATTATAATTTGTTACCTATAGAAAGAGTTCAGAAAACCATTTTGAACAAAGTTTTAGCTAATGAAAGTGATAGTCCTGAATTAACATTTATCTTTAATAACGAGACAAACAACATAACTCCTTTTTATTTCACCTCATCTGATTTTCCTTTCATTCAAGCATCCAATCAATCCTTTTTGCCCTCATCTTTATTAGTAAAGAAGAAAAAAAGAAAAAAGACGTATGAAAGAAATTATGAAGAAAAGATAGGCTTAACTGAGGTACCACATACACCTGGAATAGTTTATGAAGATTATTTTATCGACTTTTCTTCAAAAATAAAATCAGTTGTCAATGATTTTCTTAAATCAATGCCTTCTGATACATCAACCAATTTTTCCGCATTTAAAATATTAATAACTGAGTATGGTCAAAAATTGTTGAATGCTGCGATAGAACAAGCAAAATCCGACCCAGATGACCGCCCTTTATACTGGGCGCGCATTAAAATGCAAGTTGCTTTAAAATCTCACCCGTTTTTTAAACGCAGTGGAGGTAATAGAAGATTAAGTAAACTGATTGAATTGTTTGAAGAAAAATCAAGAAATTATACTGGTATTGATTTTAGTGAAGCCGACAAAAAAGGGCTTAAAAAAGTGCTGATTACTGGGTTTGATCCGTTCGAATTAGATTCAAATCCTGAACAATGGAATCCAAGTGGTATTGCAGTATTATCACTCAAAGAATTAGAGTTTTCGAATAGCTTTATACAGTTTATGATATTTCCTGTTAGATATGAAGATTTTGATTTAGGATATGTTGAAAAATATATTTTACCATATATTAATAGTGATATGATTATGACGGTAAGTCAAGGAAGATCAAGATATGATATTGAACGATTTGCTTCAAAATATAGAAGTAAAACATCAACAGATAACTTGGGAGTTTCAGGTATTACACCTACACATTATCTTCCTGTAAAAAATAAAGTTGAGGCAGTAAACTCAGACGATATTCCAGAGTTTTTAGAAAATGAACTCCCAATAAGCTCAATGATACCTGGGTCTTTGGGAAACAAAGAGGTTGTTTATAATCAGCAGTATAAATCAGATAAATCATTCCTTCCATATTCACTTGCAGATTCAGGTACAGCAAAATCCGCCTCTCCAGTCGCAACAGAAAAAGCATTAGAAGGCTCTGGAGGAACCTATTTGTCAAATGAAATATTTTTCAGAGTGTCTGCATTAAGAAACTTTTTAAAATTAAATGATAAGTTAAAATCAGGACACCTTCACGTTCCAATTCTACCTGTGAATGATATATCTGCCGCCTCGGATTATATCACTAAAATAAAAAAAATTATACAAGATGCAATTGACGGTTTATAAATGGTACATACTTCTATTGTTATTAGCAACACCTTTCATAGGGAAGACGCAGGTCTTTGGAGGGTATTTTTACGTCTCTTATGATAGAGAAAGTTATATTTTACAAGCATTTGGAATAGATAACGATAGTACTGAAAATAATAAACAAATTAAGTTAGACAATACAAATATTCATGGTTGTGATTATGATACTATTAACTTTATTTCCTTTCAAAATATTTCAAGAAAGCCTTACCCTTATTTTAGACAGTTTTACGAAACTATCCTTCTTAGAGTTAATAAAAAAGAAAGTTGTGAGGAAATGTTGATTATTATAACAGGAGTTTTTGATGATAAATTAAATTACGAACTCAATATAGAATTTAATAACGGGATTTACTTAATTTACATTCCTGATTTTAATGATGGATTATTGCAAAAGGTCAAAAAGTCAGAGAATATTGGAGCTAGTTTTAAACTAAGTTCGCTATTAACCAAAATGGATTAAAATAAATGCAAGCTCGTGTAATACATACTGCATCACAAACTTTTTTGGAAAGCAATATACAGCATGTTCTTGCTATTATTTTAAATGCTTCATCTGATAATATTTTTGGAGAGGTTTCATTTCCCGAAGAAGGAGGCTTTATTTATTTGAGAGGTGAAACTGCTACTAAAAATTCTACATCAATTATTTTAAAGGATAAAGACGGTGTTAAAACGGGATTGAATAATTTCTTTACCGACAAAAATAAGAGAATAAAAGAGTACTTCTCAAATCAAAAAGGAGATGGGTTGCAAACTCCATTCTTTCCTACACAGTACCTAGACTTTGTTTCAGTTACACCACACTTGGACAAAATAAAAAATGAGACACAACTAACTTCATGGACTGCATTGTACAAGTTGAAAATACCTCCGTTTGGAGGCAATGAATCAGGGAGAACAAAATATACCAGTTTACTTAATGTAGATTTAATCATCAAAATCAGAGTGGATGGTGTAATTGAAGAAATTAGATACAACTTTCTCCCATTAGAGCAATTTCAATATTTAGCATTGGGAGATCCAACTGAAAATGAAAGTAAGAACGAGAACGAAAATGAAATTTCGGATTTGGTATACATCTTTAATAAAGATAAGCGAGTGATTGCTCCTTTTTGGCTTTCTTTAACTGAACAACCTTTTATACCAGCTACCAGATCATCCGTTTTACCTGAGTCTTTGAATGGGTTCTCAACCAATAAAAATTCTATTGAGTTTGATGAAAACAGAGTGGTCATGTGGTTACAAAAAGTTGGATTAGATCGTAAATTAGAAATAAAAGATGCCACCTTTACAGAAGATAATAAATCAAATAATATCACTTTGCCAGTTGGAGCTAAAGTAATACGACTTAAACCTAAAAATATAAATGACGCAAATACACCTTGTTTATTTTGGTGGAAAGGAAAATATCACCAATCCTCTATTCCAGAAAAAAATCTAAGCATTAGCAATGATAAAGTTTCGAAATATACTTCAGATATATTGAACAATGAAATAGATCATTTAAAAAAAAGAATCTCTGTTTATACAGACAAGGATGAACAATTTGATGTTATTGTAAAAAAATTCACAGAAAACAACAGAATATCAATAAATAAAAAACAAATAAGAAATAAAATTTCTCTTCTAAATTCGAGATTGAAAATTGACAGAAATAATAAACCTGACACAATCAAAAGGCTAACAAATGAAATTTTTTCTGTGTATAATCCTCTTTCCCAAAATGGCACAAAATTTTCTGAAGAGACTCTAGTTATTCCACTGACCGAAAAGTGGTTTTCAGGCGATACTAAACTGATGAAAAGTTATAAAAAAGTGTGGGTTGATAATGGCTTTAGTCTTACTATTGGTGAATCAGGAGAAGGGATTGATGTGGACTTTATAGATGTTTTTATTGAAGAATTAATTGAATTGAAGAACATAGTTAACGAAACATCACAGAAGAACACACCTGAAGCAACCTGGCTTAAAAACTTAAATATTGAAGATTTAAAATCAGGGCGAATCAATAGATTAATTTCAATTTTTGATTTAACATGGGAACATGATGTTTTTGATAAATACTCATCACATATTGCTTTAGAATTATCTTTTGGTCCTTTTAGAATTCCTCAATTATTGACTGTTTTAATTCATGAATTTTCTGTGAACAGTAATAATTTTGGAGACGCAGTTAAAGGGAGAGGAAGAGATACTCATATTGGTAGAGAAAAAACAGAGGCAGCTTGGAATGATTTAAATGTAAAAGGCTCATCAATTCTAGAATTAGCAGAAACTGAAAATGATATTTATCAGTCTCATGCAATACATTATATGATTGGTGTTGCGATAATTCGGAATATAACACAATTATAATGGCAGTTTTTAAACATAAATATCATGGATTATTTTTAATTCTATTTTTAGCACCTATGGTATTGGCTGCAAAAAATCTTAAACACAATACAACAGAAAATTCATTTAAATATAAGGTGCCTGAAAAGTTACCTCCAGACACAATCTTTATACAAGATACTATTAGAATAGGAGCTCGAAGTCGGTATGAAATTGAACAATATATATTAATGCAGGAAGATCGGAAGTCAATTCTTTATTTTCACATCATAAATGATACAAAAGACACAATATCATTTGTCTGTTCATCAAATAGCGGAGGTTTAACACCAAGTGGAAAGGGTACGCCTAAGAATAATATTCTTAGTCCCAATGAAACAAGAAGAGTGGAATACACTTATGATAATAGAACAGGTTTTATGCGAAAAACAGCCACTATTAGATGGAATATTAATGGTTTTTACAAAGAAACCTATTTAACCAGTATAACAATTCATGGTTTTAAAGGGAAAAAGGCAGAGATAGGTTCACAGTCTAAAACATCTGACTCTATACAATTAAACCCAATTATCTTAAAAGAAACTTCTTATTACGTAATATTAGATACTATTCACTGGGAAAAAGGGGTCTCTATAATAATTGAGTTGACTATAAATAACCCAAATAAGTTTATGATAACAGAAACATATTCAGAAGACGGTGGTGGCGGACAACTCATTTGTAATCGAATAAAAACATCTAGTAATGAAGTGATTGATAAAACACGTGTATTTGAAATACAAGATAGCCTGACAAAATTCTATTATTTTTTTCATAATGATGGGAGGCCCTCATTTCGTAAAAATATTTGGTTTCACTATATTGAAAATAGCGTTGAAAAGAGAATGTGCATTAAAATCACTGGATATAATTACAAAGAGTAATAATCTTAAAGCACCAAGTTTAATTGCTGCTTCTGCTTTTTTATATGTCGGTGTTATTCGATAGAGAAAATCGGTTTTCAAAGTAGTTTAGAAATAAATTTGACAAAAAAACGTTTGAAATAACAAAGAATTTGAATAGTATAAAAATTAATAATATCATGATTATGAAAACAAAAAAATTAATTTCATTAGCATTTATAACAATGTTTGTAATTGCAGGGTGTAAAAAAGAAGGATGTACCGACCCAGTTGCGACCAATTATGATTCCAAAGCCAAAAAGGATGACGGTTCATGCGTTTATCCAGAACCCGACCCAAGAGAACCATTTCTAGGAAGTTATCTCGTAACTGATTCTTTATTCGCTTTTGGTTCGTTTGACCAAACCACTACTTATGTTTTACAGATAACAACTGGTGGAACGACTAGTGATACCATTTATCTAAACAATCTTTGGAATGATGGAGCAGCTTATATTGCAATAATGGCAGGTAGTAATTTCTCTATACCATCACAACAGGTTAGTGGTCCTTATTATGCATCTGGAGATGGAAATTTTGCTTCTAACGTTATTACTTATGAAACCTCAGGGGATGTTTATTTAAATAAAGGTACAGGACCAAAACAGTAACCATATATATACCTCTGCTTCTTTTTGTCATACTTTTTGTACCAACACACTTTTAGCACATTGCCGTCCTCGTACCTGCGGACGGCAAAGAGCTAAATCTGACACACTAACAAAAAGCTATGTATCCCCCCGACCAACCACATCTTGCCTAGCTTCTAAAACATGTTGAACTTTGCGCAAAAAAATATACGTAATGAATTTACAGGGAAAAATGTTTGCAGAGGTTGAAAGCTGGATGAGTTCTGGAGAACAAAAGTCGAAGTTTTTGGAGGACAAAAAATACAGTGAAGCGAAGTTTAACTATTGGCTAGTAAAATGGAAAGCCAATGATCAGGTTGAAGGTAACGGTTTTCGTGAAATTGGTTTTTCGGAAGTCAAGCTAGGTAAGGTGTTAGAGATAGAGGCTCCGTCGGGAGTAAAAATCACAGTGTTTGCATGAGTTTGTTTGGATTGGACGAAGCCTCCAAAGTATTTTTGTATGCCCAACCGACCGATATGCGCAAGGGCTTTGATGGACTTTACGGTCTGGTGCTTGATCACATGGAATTAGACCCACGCTGTGGTTATTTGTTTGTGTTCATGAATCGTCATCGTACCCGCATCAAAGTATTACATTGGAATATTGATGGACTTGCACTTTTTCATAAGCGGTTGGAACGTGGAACATTTAAGCGACCAACAGCACGAGTTAACGCCCCAAACAGTGAGCTTACTAAAGAAGAATTATTCATGATTTTACGTGGAATAGACTTTGAAAAAACCAAGAAAAGAAAGCGGTATTTATACAATTAAATTGTTGATTACTTTAGTGTGAAACATCAATAAAAGCAATGGTTTTGAGCTATCCATGGGGTATGGAAAATGAGTTGGAAAATATGTCAAAACAAGAGTTGGTTCAGCAACTCTTGACGCTCCAAAAATCCAATCAAAAACTTGAGTCATCCAATCTTAAAAAAGATAAAGACATTGCTCGAAAAGAAGAATACATTGCTCGAAAAGAAGAATACATTGCTCGAAAAGAAGAATACATCGTTCGAAAAGAAGAAGACATTGCTCGATTAAACTTAATTGTTGCCAATCTACAGCGCATGCTTTTTGGTTCGAAAAAAGAGCGATTCATTGCTGAAGATAAAACGCAATTAGAGTTGTCATTTGAGGAATTTGCCTCCAAAGAAGCGTTGGAAGATGTTACTCCTGTGAAAGTGAATATTGCTTATGAGCGTAATAAAACATCTAAGCACACGGGTCGAAATAAATTACCTGAAAATCTTCCAGTAGTGGAAGAAGTCATAGAGCCAGAAAATTTAACTGAGGATATGGTGAAAATGGGTGAGGAAATCACTGAGATTTTGGAATACACCCCAGCTCAGTTTTTCAAGCGCAGAATCATCCGCCCGAAATACGTAAACAAAAAGACCCAAGAAATCAAAATTGCAGCTCTACCATCCAGACCCATAGAAAAGTGTTTGGCTGGCAACTCAGTTTTGACGCAAATTTTGGTCAGCAAGTACGTGGATCATCTCCCACTTTATCGCCAACAACAAATCTTCAGGCGAGCCGATATAGAAATCGCGCCATCTACGATAGATTCTTGGGTGGCGCAATCAGGAAATCTTCTGGTGCCGCTTTACGATCGGATGGTGGAATACGTGAAAAATCAGCGCTACCTTCAAGCCGATGAGACGACTTTAAAAGTTTTAGACAAAGATAAAAAAGGTCATACGCACCTAGGTTACCTGTGGGTATACCATGCCGTGCTGTCCAAACTATGCGTTTTTGATTACCAAAAAGGTCGTGGAACTGATGCTCCGCGCCAAATGCTCACGGACTATCGTGGCGCATTGCAAACCGATGGCTATAAAGTGTACCATCACTATTGTTTAAGTCCTGAAGTGAAACACTTGGCTTGTTGGGCACATGCACGTAGATATTTTGAAAAAGCACTAGCGCAGGATAAAAAGCGCGCTTCACATGTTTTGCAAGAAATCCAAAAGCTCTATGCTATCGAGCGAAAAACGACACATTTATCCGCAGAAGATAGGCATGCTGTTCGATTGAAAGAAGCACTTCCTATCATCAACGAACTCGGAAAATGGATGCATAGCGAACGTAACGCTGTTCTGCCAAAATCACTCATAGGAAAAGCCATTGAATACTGTACCAAACTATGGGCAAGCTTGATGACTTACCTCGAAAATGGCAACTACCACATCGACAACAACGCCATCGAAAACAAAATCCGTCCCGTAGCACTCGGTCGCAAAAACTACCTCTTTGCTGGTTCGCACAACGGTGCAAAAAGAACAGCCATGTTCTACACCTTTTTCGCTTGTTGCAAACTCAACGAAGTCAACCCCGAAAAATGGCTCGCCAAAGTGCTCGAAGTAATCGCCGATTATCCGTGCAACAAATTACAGGATCTATTCCCTGGAACTTTGGAGGTGTAGTTGGTCGGGGGATACCTTACACATTTTCCTACCTACTACAAGACTCCAGTGCAAATGCATCAGCAAAATGAAATAAAAATAAAAACCTATAAAAACAAATATCCCGGTAAACACGTGTTTACTGGGATATAATTATTTAATTTAGTTTTTAATAATCTGTATCGTTTATTTAGGACTAGTAAAACATGAAGTATACTGGAAACATAAGAAAAATGAAAGGGGTGAATAACGAGCAAGTCAATTACTTTTTGCGCTTGTATGACGTGTTAGAGCCGGCCCATGAGATAGCCTTAAATCAACTTATAGGGCAACAGATAAAACTCACTTTCGAAAACGAAATACACTGTGTGGTTACCGGAAAAAAAATAAAAAAACCTTATGGGGAAGGAATGAGTTATGATGCATTTATTTCTTCGCCGCTGGCAGTAGAGAGTATCCTCCGACCGGAACTCAGCAGAATTCATGAAGGAATTGCTCTTCGCGATGAAGCCTGGGAGTTGGAGCATCACCTGAAGCCACATTTTGTCTACCTGTCGCTTACTAGTGGATTAAAAGTAGGGGTAACCCGTACCACGCAAGTACCAACTCGCTGGATAGATCAGGGCGCTACAGAGGCTATTGTACTGGCAGAAACACCTTACCGACAAGCAGCCGGTTTAATTGAGGTTTCGCTAAAGCAGTACTTGGCCGACAAAACGAATTGGCAAGCCATGCTGAAAGGGGATGTAAGCGGTATAATTAATTTGATTGCCGAAAAACAAAGAGTTTTATCCCTGCTTCCAGAGGAATTAGTGGCTTTTGCCCATAAAGATGACACCGTTACGCGCCTGAATTATCCGGTACTGGTATATCCGCAAAAAATCACGAACTTAAAATTTGAAAAAACACCCGTAATACAAGGTAAACTCGCCGGAATAAAAGGTCAGTATCTCTTGTTTGCCGATGGGTCAGTATTAAATGTTAGAAGCCACACGGCTTATAAGATAAGTCTGGAATTCTAACATTTTGACCGGTCGAATGTGTATTAACTCTTAATCCACCGTAATCTTTCCAGTTTTCCACTGTGCTCTATCTCGATGTAGTAAACACCTGCTTTAAGCGATGATATTTCTAACGAAATAGTATTTCCATAGGTGTTTTCGTAAATAGAAACGAGCTGTCCCATGGAATTAATTATTCTTATTTGCGTATTCGCTAAACTCACATTCGAACTAATATTTAGTATTTCTTGAGCAGGGTTGGGGTACAACTTAACGGTATTGATTGTGTTGAGCGTGCTTAAACCTACCGTTGTAACATCAACACAATCGGTAGTGTCAATACATCCGCTAAAATTGATAATTACAGCGTAGCTACCATTTGCCAGCGGCATGAATGATTGTGCAGTTTCACTGGTTATAATAGTTTGACTAGTACAATCGAACCATTGATACAAAGCGCCGTTTTGATCGGCAGTAAGCGTAACTCCACTAACAGTTACATTCAGATTAATCGTATTAGTGTTTATAGTTAAATCCAGTGTGATGGTGCTGTCGCAGCCTGCGGTATTTTGTAGCGTTTGTGTATACATTCCTGAGTTTGTATAGGTTTGTCCGTTGAGGGTATAGCTTGTACAGGCCACTTCTGTTAAGGTATTGGTAGTACTATGGTTTATGGTTAAATCCAGTGTAATGGTGCTGTCGCAGCCTGCGGTATTGGTTATAACCTGCGTATAAATTCCGGTTGCAGAGTAGGTCTGCCCATTCAGTGTATAAGAATCACACGCAACTTCTGTTATCGAAGAAACTGTGGGTTGGTTTACAGTAAGATTAAGGGTTATGATACTATCACAGCCTGCGGTATTTTGTAGCGTTTGTGTATAAACTCCTGAGCTTGCATAGGTTTGTCCGTTTAGTGTGTAGCTGTCGCAGACTATCTCTGTTAAAGTAGAAGATGAAGGCTGATTTATAGTGATATCTAAAGTTATAGTACTGTCACAGCCGGCCATATTCTGAATGGTTTGTGTATAAATGCCCGTTGATGTATAGGTCTGACCATTTTCGGTATGACTGACACATGCCGTAATGGCTATATTACTTGCCGTGGGTTGATTGATGGTAAGATTAATTGTAATTACGCTATCACAACCTGCGGCATTGGCAATGGTATCGGTGTAAATTCCTGAATTGCTATAGGTGTAATTTCCACTGGGACTTGTATAAGTAGCACATTCAGCTACATTCATGGAAGATGCAGTTGGAATACAGGGACCTGTTTTTTGCACAAAAATATCTCTACCACCATCGGTGGTCATGGTAAAGGTATAATTGCCAGGAGCAAAGTCAGCTGTACCTGAAAAATAGCCCGTAGAGTAAACATTTTCAGATGCGTCTACTTGCAGGGCATAACCTACATCCGCACCCGTGCCCCCCATTTGAAATGCCCAAACAAAATCTCCGTTGTTTGTAAGCCTTAGAACAAAAGCATCTAAAGAACCAAAAGAAGACAATAAAAATGTTCCTGCACCAGGGTTAAAATCGAGGTTATTGGCAGAAAATTCGCCAATTGCATATAAATCTCCCGAAGGACCAATTTTAAGGTAGTTCACATATTCATTTGCTGTGCTTCCTATTTTGTTAGCCCAAACGAAATCACCATTACCGTCTAATTTCAAAAAGAAAATATCGTCATTTCCTGTTGTTGTCAGGTTAAATGTTCCTGCACCCGGATCAAAATCTACTGTGGCAGTAAAGCTCCCCGAAACATATACATTGTTCGATGCATCTACAGTAAGAGAACTGCCCCAGTCGTAGCCAGAACCGCCTACACATCTTGACCAGATGTGGTTTCCATTATTATCGAGCTTAAGCACGAAAATATCTTCAGCCCCGGATGATGTAAGGTTAGACACCCCGGCTCCCGGGTCAAAATCAACAGTTCCTCGAAAAGTACCGGTAACATAAACATTACCAGTAGCATCCAGTTGAATGGCATAGCCTTCGTCTGCCTGAGTTGAGCCGAATCTATGAGCCCATTGCAAATCACCGATTGTGTTTAATTTTTGAACAAAAACATCTGAACCACCTGAAGAGGTAAGATTTAAAACTCCTGCATTGGGATCAAAATCAACTGTACCGGAAAAATAACCTACTGTATAGACATTTCCTGTAGCATCTACAGTCAATTGAATACCATAGTCTGCCCCAGCTCCGCCCATTCTTTTTGCCCATACAAAATTTCCATTGGCATCTAGTTTTTGAACAAATATATCGTCTTGTCCGGCAGAAGCTAGATTAAACACTCCTGCCCCCGGGTCGAAGTCAACTGTGTTTTGAAAAAAACCTGTTGTATAAACATTTCCGGCAGCGTCAATTCCAATGCCATATCCGTAGTCAACTCCTGTACCGCCCATTCTTTTTGCCCATACAAAATTTCCGTTGGCATCCAGTTTCTGAATGAATATGTCAAAAGTGTTGCTTGTGGAGGTCATGAAGAAACTACCGGCTCCCGGGTCAAAATCAACAGTTCCTCGAAAAGTTCCTATGGTGTATACATTTCCACTTCCATCAGTAGCTATATTGTATCCTTCATCTGTATTTCCTGCACCCATTCTTTTGGCCCATTCAAACGTTTGAGCAGATAAAAAATTAACGAAAATTAATACCAATACAAGCGAAGTGGTTGCTTTTAAAATCAAGCCTTTCATAACGGGTAATTAATTGTGGTTTTTGTTTTTGAAGCGACAAGACAAATGTAGAATAAATATAGACAAAATATAATAAGATATAGATTAAATTGAAGTTACTAATAAACAAATCAACATCAGAAAAGTGGTAAATTTCGATTCAATGATTTTTTAGGCGATTAATTTCTTAACTCAATAACTATATTTGTGACTTTAACAGATTTGAGAAAGAGCTATGCAAAATCAAACCCCGTACACTCCAAAGAACAAAATAAGAATAGTTACAGCAGCCTCGTTGTTTGACGGACACGATGCCGCTATCAACATTATGCGCAGAATCATCCAGTCTACCGGTTGTGAAGTGATTCACTTGGGGCACGATCGCAGCGTGGATGAAGTGGTAAACTGCGCTATAGAAGAAGATGCACACGCTATTGCTATGACCAGCTATCAGGGCGGGCATACCGAGTATCTGAAATATATGTATGACTTGTTAAAGGAAAAGGGGGCAGAAAATATTAAAATATTTGCCGGAGGCGGTGGAACCATTCTTCCCACAGAAATAGAAGAATTGCAGCAATACGGCATTACCCGCATTTATCACCCCGATGATGGTCGGGCAATGGGCTTGCAGGGAATGATAAATGATTTGGTGGAGCAGGCCGACTATGCCATTGGCGATAACTTGAATGGTGAAGCAACGCACGTGAGTGTAAACGACAAAAAAAGTATTGCACGTTTAATCTCGGCGGCAGAAAATTTCCCCGAGCAAAGCCGTCCCATTTTAGAAAAAATAAAAGCAAAAGCAGAAAAATCAAAAACTCCGGTTCTTGGTATTACAGGAACAGGCGGAGCAGGTAAATCCAGTATGGTGGACGAATTGGTGCGTAGATTTTTGCTGGATTTCCCTGATAAGCATATCGGTATTATTTCGGTTGATCCCAGCAAGCGTAAAACAGGGGGCGCATTATTGGGCGATAGAATTCGTATGAACTCTATTCGTAGCGAGCGTGTGTACATGCGCTCGCTAGCTACGCGCCAAAGCAATTTGGCATTGAGCAAATACGTGGGCGATGCAGTAAATGTGCTAAAAGCAGCAGATTTTGATTTGATTATTTTAGAAACTTCGGGTATCGGGCAAAGCGATACGGAAATTCTTGACCACAGCGACGCATCCTTATACATTATGACACCTGAATTTGGTGCTGCCACCCAGTTAGAGAAAATCGATATGCTTGATTTTGCCGACATTGTAGCCATCAATAAATTTGATAAACGAGGGGCATTAGATGCCATTCGTGATGTAAAAAAACAGTACAAACGCAACCACCAGTTGTGGGATATCGATGATGATTCGCTGCCCGTTTACGGAACGATAGCCTCGCAATTTAACGACCCCGGAACCAACTCGCTTTACAAAGCGATTATCGATAAAGTAAAAGAAAAAACAGGAGCCGACCTGAATTCTAAATTTAGCATTACCCAAGAAATGTCGGAGAAGATTTTTGTCATTCCTCCGGCACGTACGCGCTACCTTTCAGAAATTTCGGAAAACAACCGCAAGTATGATGAATGGGTGAACAAACAAGCAGAAATTGCTGAGAAATTGTATGCCATTCATAAAACCATCGAAACACTCCGTAAAGCTGACGATTCCATTAAGAAGGTGCTGAACTCCGAATTTGACAGAATAAAACTCGATTTAGATCCCCACAACTGGGAAATTATTCAGCAATGGCCTAATAAAGTAAAACAATACAAAGATGAGTTCTATGTATTTAAGGTGCGCGATAAGGAATTAAAAATTAAAACGCATACAGAATCGCTTTCGCACTCGCAAATACCCAAAGTCGTGCTGCCCAAATACAAGGGTTGGGGAGATGTGTTGCGCTGGAGTTTACAGGAAAATGTTCCTGGAGAATTTCCTTACACAGCAGGCTTATTCCCTTTTAAGCGCGAAGGCGAAGATCCTACCCGCATGTTTGCCGGAGAAGGCGGACCGGAGCGTACTAATAAGCGCTTCCATTATGTGAGTATGGGCTTGCCTGCTAAGCGGCTTTCCACTGCATTCGACAGTGTTACACTCTATGGAAACGATCCGGGATGGAGACCCGACATCTATGGAAAAATTGGTAATTCAGGAGTTTCGATTTGCTGTTTGGATGATGCCAAAAAATTGTACTCGGGCTTTAATATAGCCGACCCCAAAACCTCGGTAAGTATGACCATCAACGGGCCCGCGCCTATGTTGCTAGGTTTCTTTATGAATGCTGCCATCGACCAGCAATGCGAATTGTACATCAAAACCAACGGACTAGAGGTAGAGGTAAAAAAGAAAATTGAAAAACTGCACAAAGATAGAGGCGTAGCAGTGCCGCAATACATTCCCTATAACTCAACAGGTTTGCCCGAGGGAAATGACGGCTTGGGATTGATGTTGCTGGGCGTAACTGGCGATCAGGTGCTACCTAAAGACGTGTACGAAAAGATAAAAGCAGAAACCTTATCACAGGTGCGAGGCACGGTGCAAGCCGATATCTTAAAAGAAGACCAGGCACAAAACACCTGTATTTTCTCTACCGAATTTGCCCTGCGTTTAATGGGTGATGTTCAGGAATATTTTATCCAAAAGAAAGTACGCAATTTCTATTCGGTTTCCATTAGTGGTTACCACATTGCCGAGGCAGGCGCAAATCCCATTACGCAGTTGGCATTCACTCTGGCAAATGGATTTACCTATGTAGAGTACTACCTGAGCCGTGGAATGAATATTAACTATTTCGGGCCTAATTTATCGTTCTTCTTTAGCAATGGGATAGACCCTGAGTATGCCGTAATTGGACGAGTAGCTCGTAGAATTTGGGCAAAAGCCATGCGCGAAAAATACGGAGCCGATGCCCGTTCGCAAATGTTGAAGTATCACATTCAAACCTCGGGGCGTTCGCTACACGCACAGGAAATTGACTTTAACGACATACGCACCACTCTGCAAGCCTTGTATGCCATTTACGACAACTGCAACTCGCTGCACACCAATGCTTACGACGAAGCCATTACCACACCTACCGAAGAATCGGTGCGCCGGGCAATGGCCATTCAGTTAATCATAAACCGTGAGTTGGGCTTGGCGAAAAACGAAAACCCGCTGCAAGGTTCTTTCATTATTGAAGAACTAACCGATTTGGTGGAAGAAGCCGTATTAACCGAGTTTGACCGCATTACCGAGCGTGGGGGAGTGCTGGGCGCTATGGAAACGATGTACCAACGCAGCCGCATACAGGAAGAAAGCTTATACTACGAAACCCTGAAACATACCGGAGAATTCCCCATTATCGGGGTAAATACCTTCTTGAGCTCCAAAGGCTCTCCAACCATTATTCCCGCAGAAGTAATTCGCGCTACCGAAGAAGAGAAAAAACAACAGATTGATACGGTTGTGAATCTTCAGAAGAAATACGAAAGCGAGACTCAGAGAGAAATTGCCGCCTTGCAAGAAGCGGCTATACAAAACAAAAATATGTTTGCCCAATTGATGGAAGCCACCAAGTACTGCTCACTAGGGCAAATTACCCAAGCCTTGTTTGAAGTAGGCGGGCAGTATAGAAGGAATATGTAGGAAAGATTAGCTTTAGCTCATAAAGTGATTGTTTTTTTCTGTATTTGCTGATTTCCGCTACGCTCCAATTCAAAACCGACTGCAGGGAAGGTTCACGAACATCTTTAAAATAAGCACTCGACTGAGTAAATGGTATCTTTAAAGACCATTCGCAGCAGTTTCCGTTGTGAAAACACCTACTACGGGGCATTCGAAAATTTGTCTCGTTTTTATTTGGTAAATGTTTCACGAACACCATTGAAAAATTAACACTTATGAGTTAAAACACTTGGGTTACCTCTTGTCCATAATCAGGAGGTATTTTTTTTTGCTCAAATGTTTGGTTTCACTTAATCTTCTTGAGTTTGAATTGGAAATAAAAGAATAGAGCAATAACAAGCAAAAAAATCATTCACAAAATTGATTTATATCATTCATGTAAAACGTATGAATTCGGTATTTTTGTTCGGTGCAAGCATATGCGATAGAATCAAATAAAGTTATTGAGCAGTTTTCTACCAACCCCGAAACAGGTTTAGGAGAAGGGGAAATTGAAAGACGTCTAAAAGAATTCGGACACAATACTCTTCCCCAAGCAAAATCCAAATCGCTGGGCTTTATTTTTCTCATACAGTTTAAAAATCCACTTATTTATCTGTTGCTTATAGCCACAATGGTTTGCATGTTTTTGGATGAGTATACCGATGCTTTTTTTATAGGTATCGTTTTGTTGCTCAATGCATCTATTGGGGCCTGGCAGGAGTGGAAGGCAGAGCGAAGTGCTTCTTCTTTGCAGAGCATTATCAAAATAAGAACGCGAGTAATACGCAGCGGCAAAGAATCGGTTATTGATGCTGTTGATTTGGTTCCGGGCGATATAGTGTTGCTAGAGTCGGGTAATCGGGTGCCGGCAGATATTCGCATTATAACAAGCAAAGAACTTAACGTAGATGAATCGTTGCTTACCGGAGAATCTGTTGCCGTAGAAAAAAACGAAAAACCTGTAAGTCCAGAAGCATCTGTAGGCGACCGATCTTCTATGCTTTTTGCAGCATCTACTGTTTTTTCGGGCAGAGTTAAGGGCGTGGTAACGGCTACAGGCGAGCACACCGAAGTAGGGAAAATTGCTTATACCCTTAAGCATGCTGTGTCGCTTAAACCACCGTTAGTTATACGCATAGAGCGATTGTCACGGCAGATTGCTTACATTGTACTTGCGGCCATAGTTCTTATAGCGGTGATTTCGCTGATGCAGGGAGCTAGTTTTGAAGAAATATTTTTTCTTTCGGTTACTTTGGCAGTTTCGGCGATACCCGAAGGTTTGCCCGTAGCTATTACCGTAGCTCTTTCTGTGGCAACTTCGCGTATGGCTAAACGCAATGTGATTGTACGTAAACTTTCTGCTGTAGAAGGACTTGGCAGCAGCACTTTTATAGCCAGCGACAAAACCGGTACGCTCACCGTAAACATGCAAACGGTTAAAATTCTTGCAGAACCGGGCAACAACGATTGGGAGATAGAAGGGCAGGGGTACAACAACGATGGAGAAATTCGCTCTACACACAGTGAAGGCAACCGCAAATGGCTAAACGAAATACTGAAGTTGGTGAGTATATGCAACGAAGCGGAGTTGGTTCACAAAAACGAATCGTGGCAACACCTGGGCGATGCCGTAGATGTAGCGCTGTTGGCAGTAGCCATGAAAGGCGGTGTAAACCCGCAGGAGTTGCGCAGTTCGACCAAAATACTGGCAGAACTGCCTTTTGAGTCGGAGCGTAAGTATGCGGCGGTATTTTACAGGGAAGGCAATGAGGTTATAGTTGCTATAAAAGGAGCCCTTGAGACTATTCTCCCCATCTGCATTTACCATGAAAACTCGGCAGGGAGTTTTCCTATAGATTCGGCGCTTATCAATATTAAGGCTGATGAGCTTACTTCTTCGGGTTATCGTGTACTTGGCGTAGCCAAGGGAAAAATCCCACTAGAAAATTTCGATTCAAATAAACTCGAATCGTACCTCATGAAACTTACTTTTATGGGACTCACCGGGCTTATAGATCCCCTTCGCGAAGACGTGAAAGATTCCATAAAGCTTTGCCACGATGCGGGTATAACCGTTGCTATTGTAACCGGCGACCACCCGCTTACCGCATTGGCTATTGCAAAAGAACTGCAAATAGCCGACGATTTAAAAGCTGTAATTACCGGAAAAGAACTCGCTGCATTGAGTGAAGAAGATTTTAAAGAAATCGTTGCCGATAAAAAAGTTTTTGCTCGGGTTTCGCCTTTGCAGAAAATGCAAATTACTCAGGCACTGTCAGAAAAAGGACATTTTATAGCCGTTACAGGCGATGGGGTGAACGATGTGCCGGCACTTAAAAAAGCAAATATTGGTGTGGCTATGGGCGGAGGCACCGATTTAGCTAAAGATACTGCCGACATTATTGTGACCGACGATAATTTCTCATCCATACAGGCAGGTGTGGAGGAAGGCCGCTTTGCCTACGATAATATACGCAAGGTAACCTATCTGCTCATATCTACCGGTGCTGCCGAAATTATGCTCTTTTTGGCATCGCTGATTACTGGCTTGCCGATGCCGCTTACCGCAGTTCAGCTTTTGTGGCTTAATTTGGTAACAAACGGAATACAAGACGTGGCACTGGCATTTGAAGGGGGAGAGCCCGGAGCCATGAAGCGCAAACCAAAAAATCCGAAAGAGGGAATATTTAATCGAAAAATGATTGAGCAAACGCTTCTTTCGGGCTTTGTTATGGGGGGGCTGGCCTTTAGTTTGTGGTATATACTTCTAGAAGATAATTTCTCCGAACTTCATGCCCGAACAATGGTGCTTATGCTAATGGTTCTATTGGAAAATATTCACGCATTCAACTGCCGAAGCGAGTACTCATCTGTATTCAAAGTGCCGCTAAGCCGAAATTGGTACATTGTACTCGGAGTTCTTGCAGCTCAGTTGATTCATCAAATAGCCATCCAAATTCCATTTATGCAAACTGTACTGCAAACGGATAACGTATCCTTGGCCGAATGGGGTAAGTTGCTGGCAACCTCCCTTGTTTTATTGGCTGTAATGGAATTGTATAAACTCATCTCTAAAAACAGAGGTTCATGAATCATCAAAAAAAATGCCCTGCTTGCGGGTATTGGAATGGCGGCGAACTCAAAAATTGTATTTCGTGCGGAGGTTTATTGGATAAAAACGAAATTATTAAGGAAGAACGAAAAAAGAAGGGATTGTATCAGGAAATGAAGAAACACGAAAAAATGTTCGAAGTTTTTCCTGAGGATCCTATATGGCTGAAAATAATCAAACATATTGTAGCACCGGTTTATTGGGTTTTTATGTCGATACTGGGATTTGTTATGTGGTTTATTGCTACTATGGCCGGGTAGATTAATCATGCGCCTAACAACAAACTAAAAAAAATTGAATAATCGATTTTATCAAAAATTAAAGCCACTCACGCATCCCTTTTTTGCGGTATCCTTTTTGTTGGCTCTGCTCCACTATTTATTACAGCAAGAACAATTGAGCTTGCGTATTTTCACTTCTTACCTTGATGATTTACTGGCAATGCCTGTTATTTTACCTATATGCACGAGTTTAATCAGGTTGTTTTTTGATAAGCCCGACTTTAAGCTGCCGGTTTTTTACCTTGTTTCGACTTTGGTTGTGATGGCAGTTGTGTTCGAATGGATTTTGCCCGATTATTCTACACGCTACACAGCCGACTGGATTGATGTTCCTGTGTATGCTGTTGGTACATTGCTCTATAGCTGGTTTAGGTATTAGTTTTTCTTCTTTTTGGGTTGATTTTGTTTTCTTGAGTTAGATTTTGGAGAATTGTAAACAAAGCAATCTTCGCGGGTAATCGGAATGAAGTGGTGCGCCTCACCAACCAGGATTTTGGCAGTATTAGCCTCTACGGCGCATATTTCTACACGCACCCCCTTAGAGCGCAGGTGACTTACTAGTTCTACATAGTCTGAGTCGCCCGAAAGAATAATAATGGTATCTACCTTATCGGCAATTTGTGTAGCTTGAATAGTTAGAGGAATATCTGCCGATTTATGACAGGGAACAACTGTTCCATGGTAATTTTCCAACAGACGATCTGCCAGTTTTTCGGATATTTTCAACCCCTCTCTAAAATAGATGAGCCTGTTTAATGCTCTGTTTCCAATGAGTTTGGGAATTAAAATATCAAAGTTTAGCATAGCATTAGTTGTGTTCAGCATGCTGTGCAGACTTTTTTCCATATTGTTTCCGTCGATTAAAATTGCAACGGTTTGATTTATTTGTACCATAATAGGTATTTGGGTTTTTGTTTGGGTTGACTTTATATTAATCAAAGTCCAAATCCAACTTTTCTTTAAAGTTTAGTAGTGCCGGGTTTTTTTCGGCAAGCTTCATAAATTTGTCACGGTCGGTGTAATACACTACATCGCCTTTGTTTTCAGTAATTTTAGTTTCCAATTGGAGGGCGTAGTTGTTAAGTTTTTCTCTTATCTGGCCCAGTATTTCAGCACGGGCATCGTTTATCTCCTGCTCCTGCACTCTGTTGTGAATATCGAGTTTTATCAGGTTGTTTTCGTCAACTGTAGGTGTTTTACGGTGAAGGGTAGAATAAAGGCTCTCTTTGCCCATGGATTTAAAATGTTCAGCAACTTCATTCCATATTTTCTCAAATACTTCTTTAGAGAACTCATCTTTTGGTTTTCTGCTCAGGTCTTCTTCTATGGATTCAGACTCGTTGTTTTCATCGTCTTTTACCTGAGTTGTTTTTATACTGATGCTCGACTCTGTTTTAATAGCCCCAATTCTCACAGAACTTCCTGTTGACTGAATTTGAATGGTCGCAGATTTTCTACTCAATTCTGCCACAGGAACGGTCTGCTGAGTTTTTTCGGGTTCAGGCTCAATTACAGGGTGTGCACTTTCTTTTTTTGATTGACCTTCAGTTTTTTTAGCATCACTATGCTCGGCCGGAGCAGATGTTTTTACGCTGTTTCGGTCATTTTTTTTTTCTTCCTCTACTTGTAATAGGGTGCTCAATTTCATCAGCAATATTTCTACATGCAGCCGTTGGCTTTTTGCCTGCTTAAAGGTAGAGTCGGCTTCACCTATCAGGTTTAAGGCTTTTATCAGGTAGCCGGTATCGGTTAACTCAGACTGTGTTTTGTATTTTTCTTTAATGTTGTCGCCTACTTCTAGTAACTTAAGTGTTACAGCATCTTTGCAAACCAATAAATTTCGGAAGTGATTACCCAAACCGACAATAAAGTTGTGTCCGTCAAAGCCTTTACTCAAAATCTCATCGTAAATAACTAAAGCCTGATGAATAGATGATTTATTAAATTCGTCAACCAAACGGAAAAAGTAATCGTAATCTAGGATATTTAAATTTTCGATTACAGATTGGTAGGTAATATTGCCTTGCGAAAAACTTACTATTTGGTCGAAAATAGAAAGAGCGTCACGCAACGCTCCATCGGCCTTTTCGGCTATTACATGAAGCGCATCGGGTTCGGCAGAAATTCCTTCCTGTTGAGCTATATTACTCAGGTGAGTAGTCATGTCTGCTACTGTTATTCTGCTGAAATCGAAAATCTGACAGCGCGACAGTATGGTTGGAATTATCTTGTGTTTTTCGGTAGTAGCCAGAATAAAAACGGCGTGTGGTGGTGGTTCCTCCAGTGTTTTAAGAAATGCATTAAATGCCGCCTGAGACAACATGTGAACCTCATCTATGATGTAAACCTTGTACTGGCCATTTTGAGGGGGGATGCGCACCTGATCGGTAATGCTACGAATATCTTCAACGCTATTGTTTGAGGCGGCATCTAGTTCAAAGATATTAAACGAGAAATCCAAATCAGTATCAGAGCCGTTAGCCCGATTTATACTTTTGGCAAAAAGGCGGGCGCAAGTGGTTTTTCCTACTCCTCTTGGGCCACAGAACAAGTAAGCTTGAGCCAAATGATTGCCGGATATAGCATTTTGCAACGTAGAGGTGATGGACTTCTGTCCAACAACCGATTCCCACGTATCGGGACGATACTTTCTTGCAGATACTATAAAGCCTTTACTCATTTTTTTAAACTTATCACAAATATAAGAAGGTTTACATGATTTACCGAAATTAAATCCGGCGGCGTTTTTTTATATTGATTACCAAAAAATGGAAAAGGCCGGTTGGAAATTCAATGATAAATGAACAAATATAAAATTCAACATTAAAATTTGAAGTTGGGGACTCAGATTTAGAAAGCCCAAACAATCCAACAAATCAGTTACCTTTGGATAATGAAATTGTTACACTACATTTTTTTGATGTTCATCGTTTTTTTGTTCGGTTGCAGGAAGTATCCGGAAGGGCCTGAGTTGAGTTTTCGAACCAAAAAATCCCGACTCGAAAATAAGTGGCAAATTGATAAACGATTCCTAAATGGTGTACAAATCGTTATGGGAAACGATGATTTGATTTATGTCGAATTTAAAAAAGACGGCACTTTTGAAAAACAAGTTGAAGATAGCAACGGAAGCCCAAAACTGGTGAGGGGTTCATGGGAATTTACAGATAGAAAAAAACGTATAATTATTACCACTCCGGCATATACCTCTAAAATTGGTGCTGTACCTGAAAAGTCCGAATTGTATCGCATTTTGCGTCTTGCTCACGATGAGTTTTGGGTGTCTGACGAGGTAGATAATCCTACTTTAGTAACCTATTTTAAGCCTCTTTAGAATCTTCGTGTATTTCTACTAACTTTAGCCCCGAAAACAGAGAATTATGGCGAGAATACTTACGGGAATTCAGGCAACAGGCATACCCCATTTAGGCAATATTTTAGGAGCAATTGTACCGGCTGTAAAAATGGCTAACGAACCTACCAACGAAGCTTATATATTTATAGCTAATATGCATACTCTTACTGCGGTGAAAGATGCTGAATTAATAAGGCATAATACTTATGCTACAGCAGCGGCGTGGCTTTCTTTTGGGCTTGATTTGGATAAAAATGTTTTTTACAGGCAAAGTGATGTTCCTGAGGTTACTGAGTTGGCATGGTATTTAAATTGTTTCACGCCCTTCCCTATGTTGACCAACGCCCATAGTTTTAAAGATAAGAGCGATAGGTTGGCCGATGTGAATGCAGGGCTGTTTACTTATCCTGTGTTAATGGCGGCAGATATTATACTGTATGATGCCAACTACGTGCCTGTGGGTAAAGATCAAATTCAGCACTTAGAAATTACACGTGACATAGCCACTAGCTTTAATAATAGGATGGGCGAGACCTTTATTATTCCTCAGGTTAAGGTAGATGAACGGGTTATGATTGTGCCCGGTACTGATGGTCAAAAAATGAGCAAATCGTACAATAACACGATTAATATTTTTCAGGAAGACAAAGATTTGCGCAAGCAATGCATGTCTATAATAACGGATAGCACCCCGCTTGAAGAACCTAAAAACCCCGATACTTGTAATGTGGTAAAACTTTACGGTCTGCTTGCTTCAGAAGCTGAATTAGAAGAAATGAAAAACAACTACAGAGCAGGAGGTTACGGTTATGGGCATGCCAAGCAGGCTCTATATGAGGCACTTGTGTCTAGGTTTTCAAAAGAACGAGAACTTTTCGCCAACTACATGAGCAATTTGAATTTGCTCGACGAAAAATTAACTGTTGGCTCAGAAAAAGCCCGAAAAACAGCTTCTGCCACACTGACAAGGGTTAGAAAAGCGGTAGGTTACTGAAGTGCTTATCCCGAACTCAGGCTACTATTTGGGTTGTCGATTTATCTTCTCTCTTTTTATGGTAGTTTTCCTAAAATCGTCAGGTTCGGTTCCATGTCTACGTATGATATGTATATCACCCATAAGAATACGGTTTTCATCTTCTTTTAATTCAATTTTGCCAATGTCGAGTTTGTGATTCTTTATAAAGTCCGTTTTAATTTCAATCACAAGGGGCTCGTATGCAATATATCTAAAGTTGATTTTAGTCGGGATTTTAACAAACTTGTTGCTTACAGTAAGTTTGAATTTGCCGTCTATATCGGATGCACATCCCAGTTTGTTTCCATTTTCATCTTCAATCCAAACGTTTACGAAAGGCAATACTTCTTTCGTTTTTTTATCCACAACCACGCCGGTTATTACCGTGTTTTGCAAGCTGTCTTCGGTTCTTTTTTCTAAACCCGAAATACTTCTGAAATTTTTAACCACAGCCAATGCCGTATAGTTCGAAAAACAAAACAATCCGGTTGAAAAAGCAACTAAAATGGCAAACACAAAACGGCGAATTACTGCTGGGGCCGGGGCTTCGTTCAGCAATTCTTTTGTATCTAAACGTACACACGATTCGCCAGGGGTGACGTTGCTTATATCGATAATAACTGTTTTTTGGCAGGAAGTGCAAAATCGGCCATTTTCGTTGGGAATCATGTTGTCCCAGTTTTCATTGCAGGGGGCTCCAATATAAAATGTTTTCACGCAATTGGGATGCAGCAAAGTTTAAATTTCCATAAACCGATATATCAACAGCCTATTTATTTGTAAAACTTAGGCTCGATGACAACTGGGAAAGAGAGAGTACGGTTATGCATCCAGTAGAAGCTTCTGTTGTCGGGCAGTTCGGGCTCGCGTAGAGTGAAAGTGATTGAAACAGTTGTGGTAGATTCTTTTAAAGCAGGGTTGGCAAACAAAATCCCCTTTTCAAGTTTTTCAATCGAAGTGGTTTGGCCGATGTCGTGGATGCGAACATCAAAACCATTTTTAACTGGAAAATACGTCAAATCAATACGGTAAATGTAGTAACCTCTTCCGCTTACTTTTATCATGAATCGCTCTGTTAGCTGTTTTTCAAGCTCCAGAAACACTGCTTGACAATTTTCATCAATCACACCAACAGAGTTGGCATCGTAGCCTAGTATGAATTCAATTTTTTCATTCATAGCCATGTTAAATCCTTCAATATAGGCATCGGAATAAGTGCTGTAATCAAGCTCTACGAAAGCTATACCGTACTTTTCGTAGGCAAATTTTCCGCAAAAGCTATATTCCCCTTCAGCTAGATGTTTAAGGGTAGTTTGTTTTTGCCCGTCTATAAAGCCTGCTTCAAAATCTTCACGGTCGTAAGGACAGTCAAAGCCTATGCGCATTAGGTTTAAGGTGTCTTCGCTCATGTTTGGATAAGCCTTTATGGCTTCTTCCAGAATGTTTTGGCAGAAAGCGTTATAGGCAGAATCAGCGGTTATTTGGGCGCATACACCTGTAAATGTAGCAAAGCAAAATAATGTATGGATTAGGCGGCGCATTTTGGCGAAAGGTATAAATATTTCACATATCTGATGCGGTTTAATAAAGGGTGCTTACGTTAAAAAACTTGTTGATATTATTATTCTAGCGCTTGGTTTTGCAAGGGGTAGTCGTGTTATTTTTGCATTTTCCCAAGAAATACGGTGCGACTAAGGCAAAAATGAGTGAAGAAAACAACATACCACAGGTAGAATATACCGAAGACAATATCCGATCCCTCGACTGGAAAGAGCATATTCGTCTGCGTCCGGGTATGTACATAGGCAAACTTGGCGACGGAAACTCTCCTGATGATGGTATTTATATACTAGTGAAGGAGGTTATGGATAACTCCATTGATGAGTTTGTGATGGGCAACGGGAAAAAGATTGAGGTAAAAATTAAGGACGGTATTGCTTCCGTGCGCGATTATGGAAGAGGTATTCCATTAGGCAAGGTGGTAGAAGTAGTTTCTAAAATGAACACGGGCGGCAAGTATGATTCTAAAGCCTTTAAAAAATCAGTAGGTCTTAACGGAGTGGGTACGAAAGCGGTAAATGCACTTTCCGATTTTTTTGTGGTTGAGTCCTATCGCGAGGGCAAGAAAAAACGTGCGGAGTTTAACCGGGGCGAACTGGTTAAAGAATTTGAAATGGAAAACACCTCAGAGGCAAATGGTACATATGTTGCCTTTCATGCTGACAATACGATTTTCAAGAATTTCAATTTTAAATTTCCATATCTGGAAAAACTGTTTTGGAACTATTGTTACTTAAACAGAGGTTTGTCTATTTATTTTAACGGAGAGCGATTTCAATCCAAAAATGGACTAAAAGATTTATTAGAAGCCAATCTGGATAGCGATCCGCTTTATCCCATTGTTCATTTGGAAGGAGAAGATATTGAAGTTGCATTTACGCACAGCCGCCAATATGGCGAAGACTATTCTTCTTTCGTTAACGGGCAGCACACTACACAAGGAGGAACTCATGAGTCGGCTTTTAAAGAAGCTTTCTCTAAGGTGATTCGTGATTTTTATGGTAAAAATTACGAAGCTGTTGATATTCGCCAATCTATAGTCGCAGCAATTTCTGTAAAAGTTGTTGAACCCGTTTTCGAATCGCAAACCAAGACCAAACTTGGATCTACCGAAATTGAACCAGGAGGAAAAGCGGTGCGAACGTTTATAAACGATTTCCTGAAAGAAAATCTCGATAATTACCTACACCGCAATCCGGAAACAGCCGGAATTCTCGAAAACAAAATAAAACAAAGTGAGCGAGAGCGTAAGGAATTGTCGGGAATCAGAAAACTAGCCAGAGAGAGAGCGAAAAAGTCGAGTCTGCACAACAAAAAACTGCGTGACTGCAAGATACACTACAACGATACCAAGGCAGAGCGCAAGGACGAAGCCACACTTTTTATTACAGAGGGGGACTCGGCAAGTGGCTCCATTACCAAAAGCCGTGATGTAGGTACTCAGGCTGTATTTAGCTTGCGAGGTAAACCACTAAACTCTTACGGATTAACAAAAAAAGTAGTTTACGAAAACGAAGAATTTAACCTTATTCAGGCAGCACTCAATATAGAAGACGGACTGGAAAATCTGCGCTACAACAAAGTAGTAATTGCCACGGATGCCGATGTGGACGGGATGCATATTCGTATGCTTTTGCTTACGTTTTTTCTTCAGTTTTTTCCCGAATTGGTACGAAAAGGGCACGTGTATATTTTACAAACACCGCTGTTCAGGGTTCGAAACAAGAAAGAAACCATATATTGCTACTCTGAAGAAGAGCGGGTAAACGCGATAAACAAGCTGGGTAAAAATCCAGAAATAACCCGATTTAAAGGGCTGGGAGAGATATCGCCCGATGAGTTTAAACACTTTATTGGCGAAGACATCAGACTTGAGCCCGTGTTGGTAAGCAAAGATTCTCCCGTGGATAAAATTCTGGAGTTTTACATGGGTAAAAACACCCCCGAAAGACAAGATTTTATTATAGACAACCTCAAGGTTGAAAAAGACTTGGCAGAAGAAGCATGAGCGACGAAATCGACAACATAAACGAAGAAAATGAGAATCTAAATTCGGGTGAAAATTTTCCACAGGAAAACAATCCCGAAGAGGGAGAGAAACTCATTCCTATGTCGGGGATGTACGAAAGTTGGTTTCTTGACTACGCCTCTTACGTTATTCTAGAGCGTGCCGTTCCTGCACTGGAAGATGGGTTAAAGCCTGTTCAGCGGCGGATTCTTCATTCTATGAAAGAACTTGATGATGGACGCTACAACAAAGTGGCCAACATTATTGGTAATACCATGAAGTACCACCCTCATGGAGATGCGTCTATAGGCGATGCTATGGTGCAAATAGGCCAGAAGGAAATCATCATCGACACACAGGGTAACTGGGGTAATGTGCTAACCGGAGATGGAGCAGCAGCTCCTCGTTACATCGAAGCCAGGCTTACCAAATTTGCCAACCACGTTGCCTTTAACGCCAAAACGACCAAGTGGCTGGCTTCTTACGATGGCAGAAACAAAGAACCCATTCATTTACCGATGAAGTTTCCACTCCTTTTGGCACAGGGAGCAGAGGGTATTGCAGTGGGGTTGGCATGTAAAATTCTGCCGCACAACTTTATAGAGCTGATAGATGCTTCCATCGAAATTCTACGGGGTAAAAAACCCCAAATTGTCCCCGATTTTCCAAATGGAGGAATGGTAGATGTTTCCAATTATAACGATGGATTGCGTGGAGGCAAAATACGGGTTAGAGCCAAAATAAGAAAAGATGGCAACAAAGCCATAGTTATTCACGAAATTCCTTTTGGCACAACTACTGACAGTCTCATCGAAAGTGTCATTAAAGCCAACGATAAGGGTAAAATAAAAATTAAAAAAATCGATGACAACACGGCAGCAGAAGCCGAAATTATTGTACACTTGGCCCCGGGTGTTTCGCCCGACCAAACTATTGATGCACTTTATGCTTTTACCGATTGCGAAATAAGTATTTCGCCCAACTCCTGTGTTATTTTTGACGACAAGCCGGTATTTATGCCGGTGAGCGAAATTCTGCAAAACAACACGCAGCGTACCATGGATTTGTTACGTTGGGAGCTAGAGATTAAATTGGCTGAACTAGAAGAACAGTGGCATTTCTCTTCACTCGAAAAAATATTTATCGAAAATCGCATCTACCGCGACATTGAAGACCAAGAAACTTGGGAAGGCGTTATTGATGCCATCGACAAGGGATTGAAGCCTCACACGAAGCACTTAAAACGAGTAGTAACCGAAGACGATATTATACGGTTAACGGAGATTAAAATCAAGCGAATTTCTAAATTCGACAGTTTTAAGGCTGATGAAGAAATCCGTAAACTAGAAGAAAATATCGAGTTGGTTAAAGTTGATTTGGCCAACATTGTAAACTACACCATTGCTTATTTCAAAGATTTGAAAGAAAAATACGGCAAAGGCAGAGAGCGTCGTTCCGAAATAAGGGTATTCGATACCATTCAGGCGCAAACTGTAATTGTAGCCAACAAGAAACTCTATGTAGATGCCGAAGAAGGATTTATTGGCTGGGGCATAAAAAAGGCAGAGCACATTGCTGAGTGTTCGGAGATAGACGATATCATTATATTCTTTGATACAGGTAAGATGATGGTAACCAAAATTGCTGAAAAAAAATTTGTGGGCAAAGGAATAATCTATGCTAATGTTTGGAAAAAAGGCGACAAGCGCACCATTTATCACATGATATATCAAGACGGAACCACCGGATTGGCTATGATGAAACGTTTTGCTGTGACAAGCATTACACGTGACAAAGAGTATGACCTTACTAGGGGAACAAAAGGCTCTAAAGCGCACTATTTATCGGCTAATCCTAACGGGCTGCGCGAAACAGTAACGGTAAATTTGCGCCCGAGGCCGCATTTGAAACGAACCAAACTTGAGGTCGATTTTGGAGAATTGCTTATAAAAGGAATGAAATCTGCGGGAAACAGGGTGACCAAAGAAATAGTAAGTAAAGTAATACAAAAAGAAGTGGGCGACCCTACATTGGGCGCTCGCAAGATTTGGTACGACGAAGTGGTAGGCCGCTTGAATGATGAAGGAAGAGGAAGGCTGCTGGGTTCGTTCAAAGGTGAAGACCGTATTTTAACCATATATCAAAATGGAACCTATAAACTCTCTGGTTTCGACCTGTCAACGCACTTCGATGAAGGTCTTCTAATGATAGAAAAATGGTATCCTGAACGCCCCATTGCCTGTGTTTACTTCGACGCCGAAAAAGATATGCACTTTGTGAAACGCTTTTATGCCGAAGTGTCATCAAAAGAAGTGAAATTTATTAGCGAAGGTGAGGGCTCGGAACTTAAAGTGGTTAGCACGGCCCCTAATCCTAAAATTACTCTGGTGTACAACAAACACTTGCGCGAAACCAAAACCTTGCCCGATAAAGAACACTACCTGAATGAACTAATCGAAATAAAAGGCGTGAAAGCGCAGGGCAATCAGTTGACTAAGCTTAAGCTAAAAGAAATTATACTAAATTCTCCGGCAGAAGCTGAGGAGTGGCCAGAAGAAATTATTCAGCCTACTATTCTGGTAACTACAGAAGATGACACCGTAGATTATTATAGGGGTGAGGATGATGTTCCTGAAGACGACGAAGACGAAAATAACAATGACAAACCACCGGTAAGGCCAAAATCAGGGGGAGAGAATGCCGAAAAACCTGTAGCGAAAGATATTCCTCTAGAGATAATAGCACCTTCGGAGACACCAATTTCAGAAATACGGAAAGAATTAATCAAAGACGAAGAAATTACCATCGAACTAGATGTGAAACCATCTTCTGCTACCACGCAGCAAAATAATAGACCTAACCCCATAAAGCCTATCAACGACGATCCTGACGGGCAGATCTCCCTGTTTTAGGAAAAGGTTTTTAGCTAAATTTGATTAATCTGAAATAAAAATAAAAAGCCAGTTATTTACTGGCTTTTTGTTTTTATAAGTTATGTAGATTAAGCGTTTGCATTCACTATTTCCTCCGAGTGATACTCACCATTATCCAGTTTTTTCTTGATAGTCTTGAAAGTATCAATGGTGTACTGAACATCTTCCAGTGTATGAGTAGCTGTGGGTATAAGGCGGATAATAATAACACCTTTAGGTACTACCGGATAAGTAACAATAGAGCAAAACAGGCTATAGTTCTCGCGTAAATCGTGCGTTAGCATAGTGGCTTCGCCTAATGTACCTTTGAGGAAAACAGGTGTTACGTTTGAGTTTGTTTTCCCTATATCGAAACCGCCTTCCTTTAGTCCGTTTTGCAAGGCATTGGTAATCGTCCATAATTTTTCGCGTAATTCGGGACGGGTTCTAAGCAATTCAAGTCTTTTTAGTCCGCCTACTACCAAAGGCATAGGAAGTGCTTTGGCAAAAATTTGCGACCTCATATTGTAGCGCAGGTAGTCAATCACATCGGCTGTAGAGCATATAAAAGCACCTATGCTTGCCATGGATTTGGCAAAAGTTCCGAAGATGATATCTATTTCATCCTGCACACCTTGAGCTTCGGCAGCACCTCTGCCTTCTGCTCCCATAGATCCAAATCCGTGAGCATCATCAACCAATAATCTGAACTCGAATCCTTCTTTTTTACGCAAATCAACAATTTCTTTTAGCTTACCCATGTCGCCAGACATACCGAACACACCTTCGGTAATCAAGAGGATTCCTCCTCCAGTTTGATTCACAATTTTGGTAGCGTGCTGAAGTTGCTTGCGGCAGCTGTCTATATCGTTATGCTGAAAAACAAACCGTTTGCCTTGGTGCATTCTTACTCCATCCAATATACATGCGTGGCACTCAGAGTCATATACCACCACATCATTTCTACCCAAAAGAGCATCAATTGTAGACATACAACCCTGATAACCAAAATTCAGTAGAAAGCAATCTTCTTTTTGCATGAAATCAGCCAAGCCTCTTTCTAGTTCTTCGTGCTGGTTAGTTTGTCCGCTCATCATTCTTGCCCCCATTGGGTAGGCTAGTCCCCACTCACGAGTGGCATCTTCGTCGGCTTTTCTAATTTCAGGGTGATTTGCTAAACCGAGATAATTATTTAGACTCCAAACCAATACGTCCTTTCCCTTAAACCTCATGCGATTACTTATAGGACCTTCCAGTTTAGGAAAAGTAAAATAACCATGGCTCTCTTTAGAGTGTTTACCAAGAGGTCCGCGGTTGTGCTTGATTTTTTCGAAAATATCCAAGGTAGTAAATTTTAGTTCAGTTAATACTCCGTTTACGTCTGCAAAATTAAGCTATGGCTAATACGGAAACAACCTCTTATTGAAATTTTATTAACACCTCTTATTTATTCTGTTAACGTTTAATAAAACTTACAAAAGTTTAATTTATGTTTTTTATCAATAAGTTGATTATTACGACTGTATTGTTTATCTAATTTTATTTTTAGAGACATCTAAAAATATGTAGCTTTGTTCTTATATGGATGGAAAAAATTCCTATACCGAAGAAAATTACCTCAAAGCAGTGTTTGCACTTACAGCACAATATCCTAAAGGTGTTCCCACTACTGCTATAGCAAATCATATTAGTACCAAAGCCAGTAGTGTTACTGATATGATTAAAAAATTGAGTGAAAAAAAGCTGATAGATTATAAAAAATACAATGGGGTAAGCCTAACAAAAGAAGGGCAGGATATAGCTGTTTCAATTATAAGAAAACACCGGTTGTGGGAAGTTTTTCTTGTAGAAAAATTAAATTTTAAATGGGATGAAGTACATCCTATAGCCGAACAGCTTGAGCATATAAATTCTGTTGAATTGACTAATCGACTGGACGATTTTTTAGACAACCCCAAGTACGATCCTCATGGTGACCCCATTCCCGATGAACAGGGGAATATTAATGACAACCGAAGCATGAAAGAACTATGCGATATGGCCAGAGGAGATAAGGGAGTGATTGCCGGGGTAAATGATACTTCGGCAGAATTTCTACAGTTTTTAGACAATCAAAAATTAGTATTGGGGACTTCACTTGTTGTGTTGGATAAGTTTGAGTACGACGGATCTATACTGTTAAAATTGAAAGACAAAGAGCTTACTATATCAAGGAAGGTAGCAGAAAACATATGTGTTAAAACAGGTTAAAAGGTGGATTCGGTAATAGATTTTTTTTCTGAGTTAAACCCGATATGGGCTGCTTTTTTGGCTAGTATCTTTACTTGGCTCATGACGGCTTTTGGTGCGTCTTTCGTATTTTTCTTCAAATCTCTTAATCGGGCTGTATTGGACGGGGCTCTTGGTTTTACAGGAGGGATAATGGTTGCTGCGGCTTGTTGGTCGTTACTCAATCCTGCCATAGAAATGACAGAAGGAGAGGGGTTTACTAAGGTTTATCCTGCTGCAATTGGTTTTGTTTTTGGAGCCATTTTCCTCTTTATTTTGGATAAGTTAACCCCACATTTGCACATCAATTCCTCTGTTAACGAAAGTGAAGGGGTAAAGTCAAGTTTGCATAAAACCACCTTACTTGTGTTGGCTATCACTTTGCACAATATACCTGAGGGTTTAGCTATAGGGGTTCTGTTTGGAGGGGCGGCTGCCGGTTATGAAGGGGCTACTGTGGCGGGAGCCGTTGTGCTTACTATTGGTTTGGCTATACAGAATTTACCGGAAGGTTTTGCGGTATCTATGCCCCTGAGAAGACAAGGAGTAAGCCGTTTTAAAAGTTTTTGGTATGGTCAGCTTTCGGCCGTCGTAGAGCCTATTGCAGCAGTAATAGGTGCGGCAGCTGTGTTTTACATAGAACCTATTTTGCCTTATGCTTTGGCTTTTGCTGCAGGGGCTATGATATATGTAGTAGTAGAGGAGGTGATACCTGAAGCGCAGCGTGATAAACATACCGATATTTCTACACTAACTTTTATATTGGGTTTTGTAATAATGATGATGCTAGACACAGGATTAGGATAGTGATATTCGAGTAATATCACGTTGGTTACTTGAAGAAGTAATGAGAGGTAAAAATACCAATAGCCATAACTAATAGAATTGGTAATCCGCCTTTTCAAAAAAGCGGGTAACAAAAGATTATTTGTGAAACAAAAAAGACCAACTGAATTTCAGTTGGTCTTTTTTGTTTAGTCGGGGTGGCCAGATTCGAACTGACGACCTCCTGCTCCCAAAGCAGGCGCGATACCGGGCTACGCTACACCCCGAGGTGTTTTTGAACTGTCGTTGCTCAAGTTTTTCAACTCAAGTAAGGTGGCGGTGAGAGGGGGATTCGAACCCCCGGTACCAGTTTCCCAGTACGACAGTTTAGCAAACTGTTGGTTTCAGCCACTCACCCATCTCACCAGATGGTTTTTTCAAAAGAACTGCCGCCGTTGGTTTGCGGGGTGCAAATATAATATTGTTTTCTTTTCTCTCACAAAAAAAATATGGAGATTTGCTTAAGGTTTGTAAATTATAGCTTAATCGTTTGATTATTAATTGTGCAGTTTAACAATATCAAGGCAGATTTTACTACTCAGGATTGTTATAGGGCAACTTAGATTTGCCGCTGTTGCGGGCATCTATGTCTTTTTCGTAGCGCCATTTGGCACCATCCCATACGTAGGCATCATAGCTCAAATCAGGCTTATAAAACTGGAAATGATCGCGCATTTGCTCGGTTTCGGGTGAGAGGTGGTCGAAAATTATTCGCGGATTTTTTTTATCGGGATAATATTTCAGCGACATAAATGCTTCTTCAGAGTATTCGAAAACCACTCGCTTTTTCATGTTGCCATTTTCGTCAGTAAAGATAGGGTGCCCAAATTTTACTTTCTTCCCGCTAAAGGTCATAGTTTCTATAAGTTTTTTATTGGTAAGGCGATTATTCCCATCCCAGCCCAATAAGGTGTAGACGGTCTTTTCGCCGCTCTTTACAGGTATTATTTTATAGTATAAAGCGCCGTACCATTTTTTTTCGTCGGTGGCTTCCTGCTCCGGACGATTGTACATTTGACTTCTGTTTTGCAATTCCACTATTGTAGCGTCTTCTTTTTTGTTGTCGTACTTCAGAATGAAACAAAAAAATGAGTGCTTTTCGCTGGTTGGTTTTTCTATGTTCCAATTGAAAATTCTAAATTCGTTGTCAGGGGACTTCAGGGTACACATTAGTTTTCCTAACGAGTCAAAACTATGGTTGAAAGCTTCTTTCCCTCTCTTACTAAGAATTTCTTTCAGATATTCGCTAAACTGGCTGTTTCGCTCGTTTACATCTTTGTCGTTGGAAGCGGCTCGAACATGATTTAACAGGGTTACTAGACTGTCTTCAATCGAACGCATATTCTGCCCGTAACCGGTGAGTAACAGATTGAAAGTTAAAAATAATAGGATGATTTTACGCATGATAGTATGTAGAGCAATAGTTGTACCTAAACAAAGAAATACCGGTATATAACGGTGTTTTTCTTTCAATGTTTCTGTTTTTTCCACATTAAAGATGCAGGTAGTCTTTTTTAATGAGAAGCGCTTCTTGTGTTTCTCTGTAATCGGGGTCATCAACACAACAATCTACCGGGCAAACGGCAGCACACTGTGGTTCGTCGTGAAATCCCACACATTCGGTACACTTATCTGCTACGATATAGTAAACATCCATAGATATGGGTTCATTTAAGGTGTTTGAATCAACTAAAACACCACTATTCAGCCCTTTAACCTCGCCGGTCAATCCGGTTCCATCGGCAAACCTCCATTCGGCGCCACCTTCGTAAATAGCATTATTGGGACACTCCGGCTCGCAAGCACCACAGTTAATACATTCATCTGTTATCATTATAGCCATAGCTCTGTATTCTTTTTGTATTTTTGCAAAGTTAAGTAACACTTAGGTATTATGTCGATTCAATCTGATTTTTTACCCGCTTTTGTTCAATTAGGCAAAGTTTTAAAACTAGCTTCAGCATCTAAACCCTGGCCTGGTTTTTCTTGTGGGCTAAACGAAGAGGAGTACACTTCTTTGGTTAAACTAACCAAAGAAGTGTACGTGTACAATAACTGGTTTACCGAAGAAAACGTAAAAAAATGTTTTGCCGGATTAGCTTTAATAATGGACGAGAATACGTTGATTAATTGGCTGGTTAAATATCAATTTAATCAATTAGAATCGCCAAAAACGGTTGCTTTAATTATGGCGGGAAACATTCCTTTGGTGGGTTTTCATGATTTTTTATGCGTAATTTTTTCCGGAAACAAGGCCTTAATTAAGTTATCTTCTAGCGATACAGTATTACTTCCTGCGCTAACCAAACTCTTAATAAAATTTAACCCTGAAATAGAGCATAGAGTAGAATTCAGCACAGGGAGGTTGGCTAATTTTGATGCGGTTATAGCTACAGGCAGTAATAATTCGGCGCGTTATTTTGATTACTATTTCGGTAAGTATCCGCATATAATCCGTAAAAACAGAAATTCGGTTGCAGTAATTTCCAACCAAACTACTGATGGGGCTTTGGCGGCTTTGGGCGAAGATATTTTCGCTTACTTTGGATTAGGCTGTAGAAATGTTTCTATGCTATACATAGAAAAAGGCTTTGACTTAAACAGATTTATTTCGGCTATTTTTCCGTACAATGAGGCGATTAATAATAAGAAATATGGAAACAATTACGATTATAACCGGGCCTTATATTTACTTAATAAAATACCTTTTCTGGATAATGGCTTTGTGCTTTTTAGGGAGGATAGTTCGCTGGTTTCGCCCGTGGGGGTTATTCATTACCAATACTACGAAAATACACAGGATTTAGAAAGACTTCTCAGTCAACAATCCGAGCAAATACAATGTGTGGTAGGAGAGGATTATATTCCTTTTGGGGGCGCTCAATACCCTTCGGTTGATGATTACGCAGACGGGGTAGACACGATGCGGTTTCTTACCGAACTTTCGGGTTCTGTTTAGGTGGTTTTAAATGGTTTTTGTAATTTGTGGGCTCATTTAATACGCTCACTACTATGAAATATTCGAAATTTATCCTTTTTTCACTCTTTTTTATTTGTTCATTTAGTTTTGTTTCGGCACAAACAAATCGAAGTGTAACGACTAACCTTTTTATAAAAGAATTTAAGCAATTAACTCAGCTTAACGACGTGCCTCCTGCGTTTGTTGCCAAGTATGATTTGGTGAAAATAAATGGTGAATACACAATAGGTGTTTTGGGTTTGGTTATGCCTTCTTTTGATGATTCCGTTTTGGAGCAAATGGGGGTGAAAAACGATACAAAACTGGGTGATTTATACTCTTTTAGAGTGCCGCTTGGGGCTTTTGAAAATTTCATTAATTTACCGGGACTTCGTTTTATTGATATTTCAGAAACAGCTTCACCTTACTTAAATGAGTCGGTGCCTTCGGCAAGAGTAGACAGTGTGCACATGGGGCTAGGTGGGCTCGTCCGAGCCTATCATGGAGCGGGGGTGATTATAGCAGTTATCGATTGGGGTTTTGATTATACCCACCCTAATTTTTACGACACTACCATGACTTACTTACGTATTTCAAGAGCTTGGGATCAGAATAAACTTTCCGGCCCACCCCCCACAGGATATAGCTTCGGTACAGAATATCTGGGAGAAGCTGCGCTTTTAGCTGCTCAGCACGATACGTTATACACATTTGGTCCGATTTCGCACGGAACACATGTTGGCGGCATAGCCGGGGGTAATGGCGCAGGAACTGACTACGTTGGAGCAGCGCCTTGTTCTGAATTGATTTTTATTTCGCTAAAACGAGACTCTCCCTCGCTAATTGATGCATATTCTTATGTGAGCAACTACGCAGCATCAGTAAACAAGCCTTTTGTAATTAATATGAGTTTTGGACTCCACTTAGGGCCTCACGATGGTAGTTTGCTTCCTAATGTAGCTATAGATGCGATACAAGGTCCGGGCAAAGTGTTTGTGGCCTCTGCCGGTAATAATGGTTCAGCGGCTTTCCATATCGACCGCGATTTTAACGGAGCCGTGCCCCAAGACACCCTAAAAACGGTTGTAGGATTTGGAAATGTAGCCGATCAATTTGGACAAACGCTTAGTATATGGGGCTCGCCAAACTCTTCGTTTCATGCTTCTCTTATACTTGCAGACAATATGCATAATACCATTTACCAAACACCTTTTTACAATACGCAAAACTCCCCTTCAATAAACGAAATAAACATCATTAATGGCGATACGCTTCATTTGATACTGGAAGGGATGAATAAAGATTTTTTAAGTGAACGTCCTCAAATTCAGATGGAAATTAAGAACAAAACCGGACTAAAAGCTATACTTGTTCTTACCTCTGTAAACAGCCACGTGCATGCCTGGAACACTATCAGGCTAAACAACAGATACACCAACTGGGGTGTGGCTTTTGCAAGTAATTATCCGGGAGCCACCGCAGGTGACATTAATTACGGAATAGGGGAGCCCGGCGGATGTGGTAAAGGAGTAATCACGGTGGGCTCTTATCTGGCAGAGCGAGTTCTTGCAAACGGAAATATTGTGTTCGGAAACATATCATCTTTTACCAGCAGAGGCCCCACGGTTGATGAACGTGTTAAGCCTGATATTTCTTCTACCGGACAAAATGTTATCTCGTCCATCAACTCGTTTGATGTGTCAGAAACATCGGGTTTCACTACCACGGTGCAGTGGAATGGTAATACCTATGCGTTTAAGTCGTATTCAGGCACATCCATGTCGGGGCCGATGGTGGCCGGCATTGTAGCCTTGATGCTAGAGTCTTTTCCTACTCTTTCCGCTGCTCAGGCAAAAGATATTCTGAAAACCACTGCACGGTTAGACCAACACACCGGACAAATAGGCATTAACGGAACCAACGACTGGGGATGGGGAAAGGCTAATGCTCTTGCCGCAGTAAAAGCCGCTACTATATTAAGTTCTATAAAAGAGATTCAATTGGTGGATTCGTATTATAATTTGTACCCAAATCCGGCGCAAAATCAGGTTACCCTTGATAATTCACAACATCCGTTAAATGAATCCGTTTCGTTAGAAATATACACCCTTAATGGACGTCTGGTGAAGCAATTAATTATTCCTTCATACACGCCTACATACGTGCTTTCACTTGACGATTTTTCCAATGGGATGTATCTGTTACAATTCCGCACAAATAAGGCAATATTTTTTAATAAGCTTATGGTTAATAAATAGATTCGATACTAGTCTTTTAAAAAATGCATAACTAATGAAACGGAGCTAATTGTTTTCGTCTTATACTGAGTGTGTGTGGAAAACGTATGATTAAATGAAGCCGTTTTTAACTGTGGCTCGCAGATAATAGAGACAACAGCCTGCCAATAAATTTTAATTAACTTACAGATATTTGGGAGGCGTTTTAATAAAACCAATATAGTGTCTGATTTTAAGATATAAGCAAAGACAGATGGTTTCAGTTAATTTACTAATGCAAATTAATTTTTGTTTATCGCACTTTTTTCGCTTAATTGCTTTAAATTGGTCTTATATAAAACTGTTTTTACCGATAAAAGAATAAAAATGATTGATTTGTGATGTGTAGGCTTTTATCTTTTAGCTTATTAATACTTATAAATTTTAGCCTTTCCGCGCAGATTAATTTTGATAGTCTTTGGGGAGTTTGGAGTAGTCCTGCGCAGCACGATACTAACAGGCTAAATGCCATGAAACTTATCAGTTGGAATGGCTACTTATTTAAAAAACCCGACAGTGCTTTTTATTTTGCTAAGGCGCAGTATGAGTTTGCTACACAAAAAAAACTAAGGTACTATCAGGCAGAGGCTTTAAATACAATGGGAGCCTCACATTTCTTCAGGAGTAATTACGATAGTGCAGTTTTCTACTATAATAAATGCCTTGCCATCAGAGAACAAATCGACGATAAAAAAGGTGTTGCCGCCATTTATAACAATTTGGGGGCCATATACAAAGAGCAGGGCTATTTTGATAAAGCTATTGTTTATTATCATAGGAGCCTCAAAATAGAGGAAGAACTGAGCAATAGTCAGGGAGTGGCAATGTCGCTGAACAATTTGGGGATAATTTATCACTCAACCGGTAACTATCCTAAGGCTATAGAATACCATACCCGCAGCCTGAGAATAAAGGAATCTATAGGGGATGAAAAAGGAGTCGGTGTTTCACTAAATAATATAGGATTAATCTATCAGGTACAGCAGGAGTACAATAAGGCGTTTGAATATTTCCAAAAGAGTTTGGATATAAAATTAAAACTCGAAGATTATAAAGGGGCGGCCTACGCATACAGCAACATTGGAACAATCTATTTCAATAGAAATAAATACGCTGAGGCAGAAGATTTTTATCAAAAAAGTTTGTTAATCAGAGACGAAATTGACGACAAGATAGGCCTGATAGCCACTCACAACAACCTTGGGGCACTTTATCAGGAACAAGCCAAAATGAACGAGGCTATGAATAGCCACAACAAGGCCTTAAAGATTGCAAAAGAAATAGGCAACAAAGAAGGGATAGCCTATTCTTTACTTAATATAGGAAGCGTGTATAAAGACTGGGGCGACATAGATAAATCAACTCAATTTGCCCGTAAAGCATACGATATAGCAAAAAACTTAGGGTCTGTTGTTTATCTCAAAAATGCCAGTTTACTGTTGTATCAGAATTATTCCAAAAAAGGTAACTATAAAGATGCTCTTGATATGTATATACAACACGTTGCCATGAAAGATAGCATAAGCAGAGAAGAGAGTAAAGGAGCTGTAATGAAAAAAGAGCTGGAATATCTTTTTCAAAAAGAAAGAGACGAAGCAGAAAAGCAAAAAGCATTATCGGAGATGCAGTACGAAAAGCAACTCGCAATTTCTGAGGCAGGAAAACAACACCAACGGCTGACATCTATTATTGTAACCCTTGGATTGGTGCTAGTATTGGTTTTTTCTCTGCTGATATACAACAAGCTGAGGATTACCAACAGGCAAAAAGTGACCATTGAATTTCAGAAAAAATTGGTAGAAGAAAAGCAAAAAGAAATTTTAGACTCCATTCACTACGCCAAACATATACAGGAGGCATTGCTCAAGGACGAAAAAATCATATCGAGCTACTTGCCACCGCATTTTATTATTTTCAAGCCCAAGGACATTGTAAGCGGCGATTTCTATTGGACTATTCAAAGAGAAAATCAAACATACATTGCTGTGGCCGATTGTACGGGACATGGTGTGCCCGGAGCATTCTTAACTATGCTGGGAACGGCTTTCCTCAATGAAATTACCGCCAAAAACCAGAGCCTTTCTCCAGCTTATATTTTAGATGAGCTGAGAAATAAATTTGTGAAAGAATTAAACCAAACAGACAACATACTCGCCTCTAAAGACGGAATGGATATATCACTGTGTATTATACAGGAAAAAAATCTTCAGTGGGCAGGTGCCAATAACCCACTTTGGATAATTAGAAAGGGTGCAACAGTGATAGAAGATATTAAAGCAGACAAACAACCTATAGGATATGATGATGATATGACCCCTTTTAAAAATCACGAATTGAAAATAAACACAGGAGATACGATTTACCTTTTTACCGATGGATATCAGGATCAGTTTGGCGGTAGAAAGAACAAAAAATTCAAAGCATCCAGATTCAAAGAACTGTTACTTGCCAATTGTGAAAAACCGATGAAGGAGCAGAAGGCAGTGATTTTGCAAGAATTTGAAAAATGGAAAGGAGAAATAGAACAAGTGGATGACATCTGCATTGTTGGTCTTTGTGTAGCCTAGACCCACATGTAGTTGATGTTGTCAAAATCAAACAGCAGACAATATCATTCGCTCACAGCATTTTTATAGGGTTAAGTGCCAATCGATTTGGTATAATTATTTGGATGATATACCTATTTTGCTAACTTTACTGCGTATCCGCTTACACAGGCAGTTGACGAGACTTATTTCACATAACTTACAGATTTTTTTGCTTACTGTATTACTCTTCACAGTTTGGCATTATTCATTCTCTCAGAATAAAAACGAGTGCGAAACAAAAGGTGATTCGCTCGCTAAGTTGGCTGATGAATACTATTTTATAGATGCTAAAAAAAGCCTAATGGTTTCACATGACTTGCTGAATCAGGCCAAAAAATGCAACAGTGAGCATATTTACCAATTAGCATATCATTCTTTGGCATGGGCATTTGTGGCCCTGTCAGACTTTCCTGAGGCGGTAAGATATAGCGAAATGGCACTCTCGTTGGCAGAACAAAGAAAAGACACAACTAGCCTTATGGACTCATACAATCTGCTGGGCAACGTGTATCTCGAATTATCAGAAAAAGACTACGCCTTGCAGTGTTTTGAAAAAGGCATTAATCTGGCAAAACTTACCAATAACGAAGATTACCTGAGTAACTTTTATAACAACATCGCCATTGTTTATGAAATGTTTGATGACTTGGAAGGTGCTTTGCGAGCATACCACAAGGCGAAAGTAATCTTCGAAAACTCAGAAAGCAGTCGCGATAAGGCATTGATTTACCTTAACTTAGGTGATACATACCACCAATTAAAACAACGAGACTCGGCGCTCTACTACATCAACCTATCCTATCTGTTTATAGACAAATCAGAAGACCAAGATTTGCTCTATATGCTTTATATGATAATGGCAGATGATTTTTCTTCCAGAAACAATCATGCTAAGGCATTAGCCTATATGGACAGTTGTTCTCTTTTTATGAATGCCGGAAGATCGCCTACAGATTTTATCAACTATTATAAGCAGAAGGCTAAAATTTTGTTCAACAGTAAAAATTACAAAGAGGCTTATTTGGAATTGGATAGCGCTTTTGTTCTTAAAGATTCTATTCTTTCCAAGGAAATATACCAAAAACTTCGCGATGTACAAGCTTCGGCACTTGCCGAAAGAAAAGAAACAGAAATTCAAAACTTGAAACAACAAAATGAAATTCAAATTTTGAAATTATCTGAAAATAAAGCCGTTCAACGAAATTATTTGTTGGGCTTTGTATTTGTGGCCGTACTGCTGTGTGTTATGATTTTTGTGGTTGTGAATAACAGAAAAAACAATCTCAGATTGAGGTACAGAAATAAAATCATAGAGGCTCAAAGTGTTGACATAAACAGGAAAAACAATCAACTGGAACAGAGTAACAAAGAAATACTAGATAGTATAAACTACGCCAAAAGAATACAGAATGCCATACTGCCTTCGCAAAAACTCATAAAAGAATATCTATCCGATAGTTTTATTCTTTACAAACCTAAAGATGTAGTAGCAGGAGATTTTTATTGGCTTCACACAAACAAAATGGATAACACTGCCTACATCGCCGCAGCCGATTGCACCGGGCATGGAGTGCCGGGAGCCATGGTTAGCGTTGTTTGTAATAATGCGTTAAACAGAAGTGTGAGAGAGTACAACCTTTCAATTCCCGGCGAAATTTTGGATAAAACAAGAGAAATCGTTTCTCAGGAATTCGAGAAATCCGAAGAAAACGTGATGGATGGAATGGATATATCATTTGTTGCTTTGCGACAATCGAAAAATAATGAAAACAAAACAAATTCTCAATCTATCTTATGGGCAGGCGCTAACAATCCACTTTGGATAATAGCTGATGAAAACAGAGCAGACCTAACAGGTTTTAAAAGTCTCACAGGCATTGGAGGTAAAGCACTGTACGAAATAAAACCCGACAAACAGCCCATAGGAAAATCAGACAACCCTACGCCATTTAATACCCGTGTCCTTAATTTACAAACAGGCGACACCATATACATACTTACAGATGGTTATGCCGACCAATTCGGAGGGGAGAGAGGAAAAAAATTTAAGGCATCGCAGATGAAGGAATTTATTCTTTCCATTTCTTCCCAACCAATGCAAGAGCAAAAGAACGTGTTGGAGCAAAAGTTTGAAAACTGGAAAGGGGAATTAGAGCAAGTAGATGATGTGTGTATCATCGGCTTTCGAATAAATTAACGGAAGTTTTGCTTAGCCATTTTTCCATAACTACAGAAAATGTGGCAACAAAAAAAACCGACATTTCGGGATTTTTTTTGTTTCGAAACACTCTCTCTAAGATATCTTAAAATCATGTATTATAGCAGATGGTTATGCGTAAGTTTCGAAACCGACCGCACGTAAGGTTCAGGAATACCTTTTAAAATAAGCCAGCGAGTGAGTAAATTTATCTTTAAGGATAATTCGCAAATTTGCTACGATTATTGTGCCAAAAGAGTTATATAAATTTAAACTATTTGCGCTGAAGCCAACGCATTAGAAATTTATCGTACACTTCGTAGTAGGGCTCTTCAACTGCGGTTTGATGAAAAATCATTTCTTTTTCCAATAATGCGTCAATACCTCTTTTTACCAAAGAAGGAGTGCCTAAATGATGTTGGGTAATAAATTGTTTTGCTTGCGGATGAAATACTTTTTCTTCTTTAGCTATTGCCTTTAATAAATTCCATTGGGCTTCGGTAAGCAAGTTTTTGTATTGAAAAAACGTGTTCTCGTTTAGTTTAAGTATCTCGGCAGCCGTTTCGTGTGCGTCTTGCAAGGTAGTGTGCTGCCTGTTTTTTGCAAAAAGCGTAAAACAAAAGTATTGGGTATAAAATGTATGTAAATCAGTCCAATTACAGATAAAATTTAAGCAGTCGTCATCTATGGTGCGTTGATACGCTTTGAATTTTTTTTGTATAAATTTTTTGTATTTTTTTTCGTCAATATACCCTAAACTTAAATTGGTGCAACTGGCAAAAAAAGGACGTTTTGCCGAATTAAAAATTTGGTGCATCATTTTTTGATTGCTGCCACAAAACACAAACGAAGTGTTTTTAAGTTGCTGTATATGTGCGCGCAATAGGGCTTCGGTGTTGGTTTCGGGATATTCTAGTATTTGTTGAAATTCATCAATAGCAAAAACAATTTTTATATTTTGTTCGTCCAAAAATTTAAAAATTTGTGCAATGGAGTTGTCTTTTTGTTGCTTGGTTTCAAGGGTTAAACTAACAGATGGTGTTCCGGTAAGCTCATCAAATGTGATGGTAGGGCGAAAAAGTTGAAACATTTCCATAATCTTTTTTCCTATTGATTTTTGAGCAGGAAAACGATTGTACACAGCCGTGGCTAACTGGTTGATAAAATCTGTGAGGTTTTTGGTAGGCAAAATATCCAAATAAATACAAGCCATTTGTTGACTGTTTTTGTAAGGATAAAAAACGTGGTGTATGAGTCCAGTTTTGCCCAATCGCCTAATAGCAAACAGCGCTACGTGGGCTCCACCAAGCATCCATTTGTTCAATTGCTCGGTTTCTTGTTCTCTATCGCAAAAGTACTCCGGCCCCTGATAGCCCACAGAGAAAAAAGGGTTGGTGTTGTTTTTCATACCACAAAGATATGAAACAAAATGTATCATACAAAATGTGTTATTATGTATAGATTAAAAAAGAGGATGCCGCCTGTAACCACACTGCCAAAAAAACCATTTACACAGCGTTACCTTACTCGCTGCATTTTTACCTGCCTGCAAAAACCCACGCCGTGAATGGTTTTTGTTTAATAAGGTATACAAACTCGAATTAAGCATTAGAGATTTCTAATGCTTATAGGTACTGCCTAGAAAAACATGAAGACATTCATTCTAAAAGTATTAAGGGAGCAGCTTCTGTAAGGAATTTACTCCCTTAAGGGTGGAGCTTGGCATAGCCGCACTCCGAGGATCACAGAGATGCAAAAATGACTGCTATTAAAAAATGCTACCGCTTTCAAAACCAACCATAGGGAAGATGTTCACTAACACCTTTTAAAATAAGCAATCAAGTGAGTAAATTGTATCTTTAAGGATAATTCGCAGCGCTATGCATGGAATCATGAGGGATTATGCAGTTGTGAATAGCTTTCAAAATTGTATCTTTAAGGATAATTCGCAGCCGGCATGTTTTGTGTATGGACAGATGTGTGTTGTGAATAGCTTTCAAAATTGTATCTTTAAGGATTATTCCGTTGTGGAAACATTTGGGTCGCCTCTTGTCCATAATCAGGAGGCATTTTTTTTGTCCAAATGTTTCACGAATACCATTGAAAAACAAAAAAATATATGAGCTAAAACATTTACTACGATCCGCCTCCGTGGGTCGTTTTGTTTGTAGCTATTTGATTTAGACACGTCAACACCAACAAAAAAAGCCCGACTGGGCTTTTTGCTATATAAGAAAAGGGCGGGGGAGAGGTTAATAGTAAATCAATCGACGCACCTTGGCTACGTGCTTGGCTAGGCGAATTACTTGCTTGGTGTAGCCAAATTCGTTGTCGTACCATACGTAAAGCACCACATTTTTGCCTTCGGGCGACACAATGGTAGCCTTGCTATCGTAAACCGAGCAGCAGGTATTACCTATAATGTCGGTAGAAACCAGTTCGTCATCGATGCGGTAGTTAATCTGGTTTACCAGGTCGCCTTCAAGGGCAGCTTTGCGCAAAAGATTGTTTATTTCTTCCAGGGTAGTTTCTTTTTTTAGCTGTAGCGATAGAATAGCCAGCGAACCATTAGGAACGGGTACACGCACAGCGTTTGCCGTAAGTTTGTCTTTAAGCTCAGGAATAACCTTGGTAACGGCTTTGCCGGCTCCGGTTTCGGTAATTACCATATTTACAGCTGCAGAACGCCCCCTGCGGGTGTTCTTGTGCATGTTGTCCAACAGGTTTTGGTCGTTGGTGTAGGCATGCACGGTTTCAATATGTCCGCGCTCAATACCTAGCGTGTCGTTTACCACTTTAAGTACCGGGCTTATAGCGTTGGTGGTACAAGAAGCTGCCGAAAAAATATGGTCGTTCTCTATATCTAGGTCTTTTTGGTTGATACCGTAAACGATATTTGGAATTTCTTTACCCGGAGCTGTAAGTATTACTTTGCTAATGCCTTTAGCCTTCAGGTGGCGGCTAAGGGCTTCTTTGTCTTTAAACACGCCGGTATTGTCTATTAGTAAAGCATCGTTTATTCCGTAAGAGGTGTAATCTATATCTTCAGGATTGGCAGCTTCTATCAATTGTATGATTTGGCCATTTACGATAATTCTTTTGTTTGTAGGGTCTGCAATAACGCTGCCTCTGAATGCTCCGTGAACGGAGTCATTTCTCAGCAAAGAAGCTCTTTTTTCTACTTCTGCTAGACTAACCTTACGGGTAACGATGGCACGTAAACGCAATTGCTGACCTTTTCCAAACTGTTTTACCAGCTCGCGAGCGGCAAGCCTACCTATACGCCCAAAACCAAACAGTACCACATCCTTGGGGGTAACGGTGTTTTTGTCTTCGCCTATAAACTCTCCCAGATTATTAATAATAATACCGTCTAGACCATTAATGTCTGTTTTGGTATCGATAAATTCTTGAGTTAATTTACCAATGTCGATTTTAGAAGGGGCTATGTCGTATTTTAACAAAGCTTCGGCCACTTTGGTGGTGGTTTCTACATCGATGGGTTTAAATACTACATCTTTGGCATAGTCGAACAGTTGTAGTACATCGGAAATGCTGGCGTCGAGCAGGTGGTTTCTGAAGAAAACCAATTCTACACCTTTTTCGTACATTAATCTACCTACACAGTTGATTAAACCTACGGCGGCTTTTTCTTTGCTGAGCCACTCGTTTAACTTGGCTTCGTAACCTTCTCTTACTTCAAGTACTTGCATGATATGTATTAGGGATTATTTTATTTAACCTAGATAAGCTTTGAGTAGTTTGCTTCTGGATGTATGACGCAAGCGACGAATAGCTTTTTCTTTAATCTGGCGCACACGCTCACGGGTTAAATCGAATTTTGCACCGATTTCTTCCAAAGTAAGACCGTGATTCATGCCAATTCCGAAGAAAAGTTTTATAACATCTCGCTCACGCTCGGTAAGGGTAGAAAGGGAGCGCTCGATTTCTCTTTGCAGCGATTCCATCATCAGCAGGCGGTCTGCCTTTGGAGAATCGTTGTTTACCAGTACATCAAGTAGTGAGTTGTCTTCACCCTCAACCAATGGAGCATCAACTGAAATGTGACGACCCGATACGCGCATAGTGTCGGCTACTTTGTCTTCCGGTATGTCAAGTACTTCTGCAAGCTCATCAGCACTTGGCGGGCGTTCAAATTCCTGCTCAAGCTTAGAAAAAGCCTTGTTTATTTTATTTAGTGAACCAACTTGATTCAAAGGCAGTCGCACAATTCTAGATTGTTCGGCCAACGCCTGAAGTATCGATTGACGAATCCACCAAACGGCATAAGAAATAAACTTAAAACCGCGGGTTTCATCAAAGCGCTGGGCGGCTTTTATCAAGCCCAAATTTCCTTCGTTAATTAAATCGGGCAGGGTAAGCCCTTGGTTTTGGTATTGTTTTGCTACAGAGACCACAAACCTGAGGTTGGCTTTGGTTAGTTTTTCAAGAGCGACCTGATCGCCTTGTTTAATCTTTCTGGCTAACTCCACCTCTTCTTCAGCGGTTATAAGTCCCTCTCTGCCAATCTCTTGAAGGTATTTATCTAAAGATTGACTTTCGCGGTTGGTGATGGATTTGGTGATTTTTAACTGTCTCATATATGGTTTTAAGATTTCAGATTGCGAAAAATTGAGTGCAAAGTTAATCTAATGTTAATCACAAGTCAAGTAAAAAGATCGAAGTTTATCAACTTGTTTTTCTGTTATTGATAAACACACTGTTTATCAGTATTTTGTTTGTGGCTTAGTCTGTCAATAGAGGAAAGCAGTTGAATATCGTTTTGCAGATTGGCGCAGGCAGGTATTTTAACCACTAAACTTTCAACGAAGAACAGAACTTCAAAACTATCACTTGCCTTTCTCCGCTAACCCAAACTTTTAACTCTTAGATACAAAGTTCTTCAAGTTTTTTGACCTAATTTTGCGGCACAGCGACCATAAACTATGTTTCTAATATGATTCGTTTCAAACACACCGATATCGCCAATTGACGATTTAGCAGTAAGGCGTAAATACCGTTTTCCAAAGACAATTTTTCTACTGACAAATAAGTTTTCGTTTCCAATAAACTACCCGGTTGACTTTTACCGAGCACACGAGCGACCGCTTCTAAGTTTAAATTTTTACCCCACCCACATTTTTAATTTTTTTCGCCAAAGGCGGTTTGCCACATTCCAACAGGATAATAATAATAAATGGAAATCATTAGTTTTGAATGCTACGGGTTAAGGGAGGCTTTAAAATAAGGCGAAGTAAAAATGATGCATACTATTATTTATGTAATTTCGTTCCCGTATTTAGTTATGATAAGACTAATTCTTTTTATTTTACTTTTAAGCTCAGTCCCGGTTGTAGCTCAACTTGGCGGGCAAACCACTTATGGTTTTTTGAATCTATCGGGATCGGCTAGGGTAGAGGCTATGGGAGGAAACCTGATTACGGTAAAGGATAACGATGCAGGGCTTGCGCTACATAATCCTGCTTTGCTTAACAAAGAAATGGTAAGTTTTACTTCGTTGAGTTTCATGAACTATTTTGCCGGAATTAACTATGGGTATGCCGGTTATACGTTTGGTATTAACGACAAGATTACGGCCAACGCATCGGCTTTTTACATCAACTACGGCAAGTTTGTGCGCACCGATGAATTTGGTAACGAAATAGGACAATTTTTGGCTAACGATTTGACAATAAACTTTTCTGTCGGTTATGAAATTGACAGTTTGTGGAGTATTGGTGGAACTGCCCGGATGATTAATTCGGTTTATGATATATATAATTCATTTGGTGTGGCGGCTGATGTGGCGGCGACCTACTACAAGCCTTCCAAAAATTTTACTGCTTCTTTTGTTTTGAGAAACATAGGCATGCCTATTAAAAATTACGTTTCGGGACAGAAGGAAAAATTGCCTTTCGAGATACAAGCGGGGGTTTCTAAAAAACTTGAGCATGCCCCGTTTCGCTTTTCGCTTATTGGTGAGAATTTGCACCGTTGGGACTTATCGGTGAAAGATGTGAATGCCAAGCCCCGGAAAGATCCGCTTACAGGGGAATTTATCGAAGAGAAAGAAGCAGGATTTCTACAAAAAACAGCACTACATCTGGTGTTTAACACGGAGTTGCTCATTTCTAAAAACTTTCATGTTCGCATGGGATACAACTACCGCAGAAGATACGAGATGAAACTGGACACTCGTCCCGGAACCGTTGGTCTTTCCTGGGGTTTTGGATTCAGAATCAATAAATTTCACCTAAGCTATGGTAGAGCGGCATACCACCTGACAGGAGGCACCAATTTGATAACGGTGAGCACCCGGCTGACTAGTTTTCAAAAGAATTAATCAAGCTTTTTTTACTACTTTTCTGCTGTAAAGGTAAAATTACCTAAACAACCAAAGCGTAGGTTCATTAGAATTAGCGAAGGTACTGAAATACTTGTCGGGAGTTATTCAAAATCAGGGTAAAGCAAGTATTTTTTACGTGTTGTTTTAAATGACCCCACCTCCGGTTTCCAATATGCTTCCATTTCTTGTGCCGACTTTCCGTTGATGAGCATTTCTTTTATTTTCTTATCTCCGGTAAGTTTGTCGAAAGAGTTGCTCGTAAAGAATTTCTTTTTATCAGGGGCTTTGGAGTACATATCAACCAACCATTTTAGCTCAACCTTGCCATTTTGCAACAGCAATTCGGCTTCGGGGGCTAAGTTTAATCCATAGCAACGCTGGTTTTTGTAGGTAGGATCTTTTGCCCCTTCACGAGGCTTGGGAGTGAAACTGAAAATGGTGTCAGGATATTGAGGATAGCCCAATACGGTGAAAGGGTTTTCGGTTCCTCTTCCTACGCTCACTATGGTTCCTTCCATAAAGCAAATGGAGGGATACAAAGCAATGGAAGCTACTGTTTTTAAATTGGGTGAAGGGGGCACGGGCAATTCATAGCGACTGGTATGCGTGTAATTAAGACAAGGAATCAGAATTAATTCGCATTTATGGTTTTTTTCTAGCCATCCTTCTTCGTTAATCATTTGAGCATACTCGGCAACAGTCATGCCATGTACCACAGGAACAGGGTGCATTCCTATGAAGGATTTCAGCTCCTCACGCAGAACAGGGCCGTCTACATAGTAACCGTTTGGATTTGGTCTGTCTAGAATCATCACGGGTATGCCTTTTTCGGCACAAGCTTCCATTACGTAGTGCATGGTGGATATGTAGGTATAGAAACGAGCACCCACATCTTGTATGTCGAAAATCATCAACTCTATTCCGTCCAATTGTTCTTGAGTAGGTTTTTTGTTTTTACCGTAAAGCGAAATTACGGGTAGTCCCGTTTTCACATCTTTTCCCGATTCAATTCTTTCACCAGCATCAGCAGTACCTCTGAATCCATGTTCGGGGGAAAATATTTTTTTAACCTCAACACCCTGAGCAAGGAGTGTGTCAACTAAATGTTTGCCATTAACCAAACTAGAATGATTTCCTGTTACACCTATTTTTTTATCTCTCAATTGTGGTAAATAAGCGTCCATTCGCTCAGACCCGGTGGTTATAGTGGGAGTTAGCGCTACTTTTTTTATAGTTGTATTGATATCATCAACAGGCTCTGTTGGTGGGATTTGTTCGGGTTTGGCAGAGGAACAAGAGATAACTAAAAAAGAGAGTATGCAGGTAAGTTGAGCTAGTAATGTGTATTTTCGTTGCCACATTAAAGCACATTGAGTACGGAAAGTTTTATAGCCAGAAGATTTAACCACTACGTAAGTAAAGGGAAAAGTATTTCCCGGCCCATTACGCGTATTGCTACTTATGGGATAGCTTTGGGTACGACTGTAATGCTGCTTAGCATTAGCATAGTTATCGGTTTTCAGGAAGAAATCAGAAATAAGGTTATCGGTTTTGGTGCTCATGTTCAAGTTACTTCTATAGGGGATCAGTTTACATTAGAGTCGCAGCCCATCGTTGTAAATCAGGATTTTTACTCTGAAATAAGTCAAATGAACGGCGTAAAAAACATCCAAATGTATGCCATAAAAGCAGGAATTTTAAGACCTGTTTTAAATGATGCTAACAAAGACATCAACAGAGATTTGCAGGGGGTTATAGTAAAAGGTATTGGAGCTGATTACGACCGTAGTTTTTTTGAGGGTAAAATGAAAGCAGGCAAACTCTTTACTGTTATACCAGGGAAAATTAATGACAGCGTTATTGTTTCTGGCAGGATAGCCGATTTACTTCACCTTGAATTGCATCAGAAAGTGAAAATTTATTTTGTAAAAGATAGTGGTCCAAAAGAACGAAATCTCATTATATCGGGTATTTATGATACAGGACTAAACGATTTTGATAAGCAATTCATTTTTGCCGATATTGGTCAAATCCGCAGTGTAAACAACTGGGGAGTTAAAGCATCGCTTCAGGTGAACGAAATTTGCAATAAAAATTCGTTACTTCTCACAGCCGATGCCTTTGGCGGAAGTGGTAACTACTCGTTTAATTTTACCGGAAGCATGAGCTTAGTTTCCAGTACTTACACCGTTTGCCCAACCAAAGACACGCTTATACGGGTTATCGCTTATGATAATGAAGCTGAAAATGAATACGGAGAAATGATGAGTGGCGATACAGCTTCTGTTTTGATTAGCGGAGTAAATGGCTGCCCCTGTGAAACATGGAAATCATTCACTTCAGAGCAGTTAAATGACTCTATGCGTATTTTTAAATCAGAAAAGGATTCTTTTTATGTAACCTATCGCCCCGGAAAAGGAACAGCAGAAAGCTTTACGGGAGGATTTGAAATTAATTTAAAAAAATTCAGTGGACTGGAAGAGTTGGAAGAAGAAATATACCAGAAAATACCTCCAAATTTAACTACCAAAATAATTACCGACCAGTATCCTGAAATTTTTGGCTGGCTAAAGATGCTTGATATGAATGTTTACGTCATTATTATTTTAATGGTGTTGGTGGGGTTGGTTAATATGACGTCGGCCCTGTTGGTTATTATATTGGAAAGAACATCTACCATTGGGCTGCTCAAAGCCATTGGATATACAGACTGGAGTATTCGCAAGATATTTGTGTTTCAGGGGGTATACATTGTTTTCAAAGGGCTTGTAATGGGAAATTTGATAGCTATAGCAATTATCGTATTGCAAAAAAACTTCCATGTTTTTACATTACCTCCTGAGACGTATAATTTGCACGAAGTACCTATGAGTGTAGAGTGGATGTATTTTTTACTTCTCAATGCAGGAACACTTTTAATATGTTCGCTTTCATTGCTACTACCGTCTTACTTGATTACTCGCATATCGCCTATTAAGAGTATTCGGTTTGAATAATATTAACAAACCATATAAGAGCGCATAAAAACCGTTAAATTTGTGCTGCAACCTTTGATTAAGTGAAAAAGATAAACATTGCAATAGACGGGTATTCATCCTGCGGTAAAAGCACACTAGCCAAGGAATTAGCCAAAAAACTTCACTACATACATGTAGATAGCGGAGCAATGTACCGGGCTGTAACTCTTTATGGTGTTCGTAATAAATGGGTAAGCAAAGAAGGTGTCGATAGGGGGGGGGGAGTAAATGCACTTAACGAAATAGATATCTCATTTACTTACAATCAGACTACTGGTAAATCAGAAACATATTTGAATGGAGAGCATGTAGAGGAGGAAATTCGCAGCGTAGAGATTTCGGGGTTGGTTTCGCTTGTTAGCCAGATTAAAGAAGTAAGACAAAAGCTTATAGCTTTTCAGCAAAAACTTGGGAAAAATAAAGGAGTGGTAATGGATGGCAGAGATATAGGTACCAATGTTTTTCCTGATGCAGAATTGAAAATTTTTATGACTGCTTCACTAGAAGTTAGAACTAACCGCCGATTCAAGGAATTGAGAGAAAAAGGAATGAAGGTAACTATAGAGCAGGTGGAACAAAATTTATCTGAGAGGGATTACCAGGACACAAACAGAGCAGAAAACCCTCTTCGAAAAGCCGAAGATGCTATTGTCCTCGATAATTCGGAAATGAGTCCCGAAGAGCAGTTTCAACTTGTGCTAAACTGGGTGAATGATGCATTGTGAATTATTCTTTTAAGAATAATGTAATTTTAGTTTGTTTAATAGCTAGACGTCATCATTTTAACATGAGGAATATTGTCTTCAAGATAGATGTCAGAAATAGTTTCGAAGCCAAGTTTCCGATAAAAATTTTCTAAATAACACTGTGCACTAATAGTAATTGAGGTATTACCCCAAATGGACTTTATACGATTAAGCGCTTCGTGCATAAGCGATTTGCCCAACCCGGTTTTTCGACAGGTTAATTCAGTGGCTACTCTTCCAATAGATATTTCCGCATAGGAGATGCCTGGAGGTAAAATTCTGCATACAGCTAATGCCTTATCATCTTCCATACAAAATAAATGATAAGCGTATTTATCTTTACCGTCAAGCTCGGGATAGGGGCAATTTTGCTCAACAACAAAAACGTCTATCCTAAGCTTTAAAATAGCATGTATTTCATTCGGTTCCAGTTCTTCCCACTTTTTTAGTATCCAGTTCATTTACTTTTCAGTTTTAAGGAAATTTTCCATTTTTTCAAAAATTCCGATGCCAAACAAGGCGAAATCATATAAAACAGGGTCGGCAGAATTAAATTTTCTTAGTACTTTATCTAGTTCTTCCAAAGCTTTTCTGTCATTTTGTTTACGCTGTATTAGTCCAAGTTCGCGAGCAACGTTTCCTGTATGCACATCGAGCGGACAAGAGAGCAAAGCAGGAGAGGCATTTTTCCACCAACCCATATCCACACCTTTGTTATCTTTTCGAACCATCCAACGCAAAAACATGTTTATTCGCTTGGCTGCCGACCCCGCCAATGGACTCGAAACATGTTTCAGGCTTCTTTTGTCGATGAAACTTCTTGTAAATTCATTACGGAATTTATCAATTGCAGCCAGGTAGTCTTCTCCGTCGAGGTGGTGTTTCAAAAACGCTTCTTCCATCGTTTGGCATGACGTATACATAGCCTGAAGCGCATATATAAACTGGGCTAAATCAACTCCATTAAAGGTTCGATGAACAAACTTGTCGGTGGTTTTTTCCCAATTTTGATTGTATTCCATTACAAAATCGTAGGGTGAATTACCGATGATTTTCAAAAATTTATGGGCATTGTTGATTATTGATTTTCTATTGCCCCAGGAAATGGTGGCGGTTATAAATCCTGCAATTTCTGCATCTTGTTGATAGTCGAATAGTCTAGGTATTTGAATAGGATCTGTTTCAATAAATTCAGGTCGGTTATATTGTTCGGCTTTTTCATCGAGTAAATACTTCAGTTCGTTTAACGATAAATTTAATGGTTTAAGCATGGTACTTATTAAAACTCCAAATCGGTGAAATGTTTCTTTTTTCTAATGAAGTAGTCGAACACAACACTTCTTTTGTAAACACCTGTTTTATCTGGACTTTCTATCACCATAGTCTTTCTTTTTTTTCTGAGAGTGCCCAGGGCTCCGTAAAAAGCAAAGTGTGCTTTTAAAACCACCCAAAGCATAACCGGTTTCCCGCTAAATAAGGCTCGGATTGCAGCTATTCCGTCAATAAAAAGTCTTCTGAATAGTTTGAAAAACAAGGGAGAGTTACGGTGATTTTTGTAGAGTAGAAAAAGATTATTTCTGAAATTCAGGTATGCTTTGAGGTTGTTTTGGTAGCTTAGTGTGCCTCCTCCTAGATGATAAATGGTAGATTCACCACAGTACCAAATCTGCCGCCCTCTATTTTTGAGTCTCCAGCATAGGTCTATCTCTTCCATGTGGGCAAAAAAGTCTTCATCGAATCCGCCAACCGACCAAAAATCAACCGAACGTATAAATAGGCAAGCACCTGTAGCCCAAAATATTGGTCGGTTATCGTTGTATTGAGCGCTATCATGCTCTACGGTATCGAAAATACGTCCTCTGCAAAAAGCGAAACCATCCTTATCGATAAAACCTCCGGCCGCACCTGCATATTCAAAAAAATCGGGCTGAGCAATAGCTTTAATTTTGGGTTGGCAGGCAGCTATAAGCGGATTCGAATTAAATAAATTTAACACAGGATCAAGGTAGTTGGACTCCGGACGCACATCGGTATTCATCAGTACATAAACTTCGGCCTTTACCTTTGTCAGTCCTTTATTGTATCCTCCTGCAAAGCCGTAGTTTTTATCGTTTACAATGCATCGTATTTCAGGGAAATGTTTATTTACCCAATTTATCGATTCGTCTGTAGAATGGTTATCGATTATAACAATTTCGGCTATATTTCCTGTAGCCTTAACAACCTGAGGCAAGTATTCCTGCAAATGATTTAAACCGTTCCAATTGAGAAGAACTACAGCAACAGAACTCATCGTTTAGCGGGGTAATGCATAAAATTCCTGGCTTTGTCCACCATAGTTTTCGAAGTGACTTTCATTACGCGAGTCGATGTTTCCGCCAGGAGTGTTTCGGCGATTCAACTCGTACTCCCACCGGTAATTTTGCCTTTCGCCAAGCAAATCGCTGTGAAGAATTTCATAGTCATTGCTTACCAAATCGGGATTGTAGAACACAAATCGCTTATTGTTGAATTGGGCAATTTTGTAGTAATGCCATATTTGATAGGGATACGCGCTTGGTTCGTTTGGTCGGTCAACAATGGTGTTAGGTGCTCCGTAGCGTAGGTAAATTCTACCACGATCAGTTTCGAAACCTCGTTTTACCCGTGTACCAAACACCCTGTCAACATACTGGACTTGTTCATAGTAATTGACCCATGCTTTTTCAGGCTCGGCAAAGTCGCGTTGTTTCCAAAAAGTGTAGAAGAAAGAACGATTCAAATCATCTTGTACATTGGCCGCCTTTCGGTGGATGTATTCTATTTCTGCCGGGCTTGCTAATGGCGTAAGTGATTTAATGAAAGCAACCAGAGTGTCGCCACCTTTGAGGTTAGCTGCAAAGGTTTCGGAAATTTTAATTTGCTTAAGCTCCTCGTCGCTTAATGTATTCCAGGGGTTGTTTCGGTAGAAGTAAGCTTTGTTTTCGGCAATCAATTTATTCTCTGAATTCTTTACTTGAATTGCTAGGTTGTACTCTCCTGTGGGTAAGTCCTCTATGTCAAACATATGCAAAATAGGGATTACCTCTGAAGCTGTTTTCTTTTGAAATTTACTCAACTTCTCTATAATTCTTCCGCTTAGTTTTTCTTCTACCATAAGAAATAAAAACAATTTTTCGTTTTCGGACTTCAGGTGGCTGTTATATATTTCTATATAGAATGCAATTTTACCTATTTCACCGTGGTAAAAATTGTTGGCATAAGCCACCAGATTGTACCCTGATTTGGTTAAAGGCCCGGTGACGTCTGTTTTGGTAAAGCTCTCGATAAACTGAATATCACTTAGAAATATATCGTTGGCATTATGTCTGATTTCTATTTTTTCCTCGGCAATAACACTTGTAATCGGCTCTGCATTAAGGTCTTTTATTTCTATTTCGAATTTGTAATTACCTGCGCTAACAGGAAAACGCTGTTGGTCTATGAAATCAACGGCAATGGAGTCTTTGCCTAATTCGGGGCTTTTCATCTCAAATTTTTTGAAAGCGATAATGGAGTCTGAACCCGATTTTATGAGTTGTGTAATCTCCAACCGGGCTTGTAGCGCACCTTTTTCGTTGGGTTTGTAGTTTACCGTTCCGCCACTTATGGAGAGGTAGCACTCTAGATAATTCCCTACGGCCGGAGCATAAAAACCCTTGAGACTCATAACGGCTTCTACCTGAGCATTAGCAGGGGCGGTTAAGCAGAATAGAGCTATGTATATAAATCTAAATTTCATTAACGAAGCTTATACGTTGTTTACAAAATTACGGAATAATTAAGGAAAATGATACGCTATAATTGTTCGTTTAAAAACTGTTTATATATTTGCAACCGCTTTGGAGAGATGGCAGAGTGGTCGATTGCACCGGTCTTGAAAACCGGCGTGGGGAGACCCACCGGGGGTTCGAATCCCTCTCTCTCCGCAAAAGAATGTCTCGATTTTGTCGGGACATTTTTATTTTCACCCTTTTAATCTATTTAGTTTACGGTCTTTTCTGTTTATTTAATGGTAATACTTAACCCCTTGTTATTTTATTAAAATCACCAATATGGTGAAAATTGAGGTATAAGTTTCTTGATTTAGGTGTTTTATTTCCTAAAATAATCGGACTTTTGCGCTATGAAAGCCCGGACGCTTAAAAAGAACAAAGTAAACGTGGTAACCTTAGGGTGTGCCAAAAACATATTCGACAGCGAAGTGCTGATGGCTCAACTAAAAGCCAATAATTTTGAAGTGGAGCACGAGTCCAAAGCCGATGACTCCGGTATTGTCATCATAAACACCTGCGGATTTGTAGAAAACGCCAAGCAAGAAAGCATAGATACCATCCTGCAGTTTGCCGAGGCCAAACGAAGGGGTCTTGTAGAGAAGGTTTACGTTACAGGATGCCTTTCGCACCGCTACAAAGACGAACTGGAAAAAGAAATTCCTGATGTGGATGCCTATTTTGGAACTAAAGACCTGCCCCGGCTGCTAAAAACACTAAAAGCCGACTACAAACACGAACTGGTAGGCGAGCGGCTGCTTACTACCCCAGCACACTACGCCTATTTTAAAATAAGCGAAGGCTGCGATCGGCCCTGTTCGTTTTGCGCCATTCCACTAATGCGAGGCAAACACGTTTCTACCTCCATAGAGCAACTGGCAACCAATGCCAAAAGCTTGGTTGCACAGGGCACAAAAGAGCTTATTCTCATTGCGCAAGATTTAACTTTTTACGGACTCGACTTATACAAAGACCGCAAGTTGGCCGATTTGGTAAAACACTTGTCCGATATTGAAGGTCTGGATTGGATTCGGCTGCATTATGCCTACCCAGCAGGTTTTCCGATGGATGTGCTGGACGTGATGCGTGAGCGTGAAAATGTGTGTAACTACCTCGATATGCCCCTGCAACACGGCTCTACCCGAATGCTCAAAGCGATGCGCAGAGGAATTACCCGTGAAAAAACTACCGAATTAATCCATACCGTGCGCGAAAAAGTCCCGAACATAGCTATCAGAACTACGCTAATAAGCGGCTACCCCGGCGAGACGGAGGAAGATTTTACCGAAATGTACGATTGGGTAAAAGAAATGCGCTTTGACAGGCTGGGGGTGTTTACCTACTCGCACGAAGAAAATACCCACGCATACAACTCTGAAGACGATGTGCCTGAAGCCGTGAAACACCAACGGGCAGAGGCGATTATGGAGCTGCAATCCGACATTTCGCAAGAACTTAATCAACGCCACGTAGGCAAAACCCTTAAGGTGCTTATTGATAAAGTGGAGGGTGACGAATATATTGGACGCACCGAATTCGACTCGCCCGAAGTAGACAACGAAGTGCACATTTCCAAAGAAAATTACCTGAGAATAGGCGATTTTGCCCAAATAAAAATAAACGAAGCCACGCATTACGACCTTTTCGGCGAACCGATTAGTGAGTAATGTGTTTGTTTTAAAGTGAAAACAGTTAAGAAAATAATATTTTGGATAGCCATAGTTTTTCTTTTGATTTCAATCTTAAGTTTCACTATTGTGCAAGTGTTTTCTTATGAATTTGCTGATTATAAGGTTCGTCATTTATTCTATAATACGCTAATAAAGGGAATTCCTTTAGCTATATTATTCACACTAGTTGGTACGATTGTAAAAAGTAATTAAAGAACAGATGTACGATATAGGTGCATTTGGCTATGGTGGAAAACGAATAGTTGTTGTAGAGCCTTTTTTGAAATATTGGATTAAACCAACCCCTATAGATACCCAATTGATGAATAAAGAAGATTGGATATATGTTAACAAACAGGGAGATATAAAGTTCCCTTAAATATTTAATAATGCCCCAAACTCAGTCCATACCTTTTTCTGAACTACCAATGCACAGCAAACTGGTAAAAGCTTACCTGAACAATGCTCCCGATTTAGCGCATTTACACAACGGTTTGCCCACGGCAGAATCGGTTTCAAAAACAGCTCGAAGCAGAACATTTTTTGCATCAGGCAGAACACTTATACATCAGGCGATTGCCAAACAATACCAAACCACAGGTATGGATGTTCCCTCGTTTTGGAATGAGGTGTTGGAAGAGAAAACCTTTACCATAACTACCGGGCATCAGCTTTGCCTTTTTACCGGACCCTTGTATTTCATTTATAAAATCCTTCACGCCATTCGTTTGGCAGAAACGATGAACGCATCGGGCGATGGGAATAAATACATTCCCGCGTTCTGGATGGCTACGGAAGACCACGACTTTGAAGAAATCAATCATTTCACCCTTTTTGGCAAAAAACAAGTGTGGGAGCGGCCCTTTGGTGATGCGGTGGGTAGATTGTCCACCGAAGGTCTGGCGCAACTCGGCGAACAGGTTGCCGAAATTTTAGGTGAATCGGAAAATGCCAAAACCCTGTCGGGATATTTTAAAACAGCTTATTCCGAGCCTACTTTAGCCCGTGCCACCCGAAAACTGGTTCACCTGCTATTTGGCGACAAAATTATAGTGATTGACGGCGATGATGCTTCATTGAAAAAAGCCTTTATTCCCCATCTGGAAAAGGAACTTGCAAGCCAACAGGCAGAGCTGCTTACCCGAAAAACAAACGAATTTTTGGCAGCAAATTACCACGTACAAGTACAACCCAGATCCCTGAATCTTTTTTACCTCGACAGCGAAAATCGGGAGCGATTGGATATTACGCCTGACGGAAGGTACCTTACTGTTGATTCCGGGCAAGCGTTTACCCGCGATGAAATATTGAAACAAGTTCACGCTCATCCCGAAAAATTTAGTCCCAACGTAATTTTACGGCCACTTTATCAGGAAGTAATTCTGCCCAACGTGGCATATATAGGCGGAGGAGGCGAAATAGCTTACTGGCTGCAATTAAAAGCAATGTTTGCCGCTTTTCAGGTAGATTTTCCACTGCTCTGTGTGAGGAGTTCGTTTGTGTGGATAGAGCAACGAAATCAAGAAAAACTGCAAGCACTGAACCTGAGAATTCAGAATTTGTTTGCCAGCGAAGAAGAATGGCACAAAGTACTGGTAAGTGCCTTGCCCGAAGAGGCGCAGGTAGATTTGCAGGCAGAGAAAGATGCCTCCTTGCTGTTTTTTACGCAACTATCAGCCAAAGCTACCAAAACAGAAGGTTCTTTAGGCCCGTCTGTAGAAGCAGAAGGAGCCAAACTTGCCAATTATTTAGATAAACTGGAAAAACGGTTAATTGCCGCCGAAAAGAAGAAAAATGAGGTGCTGATAAATCAATTGAATAACATTCGTCAAAAAATAAATCCAAACGGTACACTTCAGGAGCGGGTAGATAATTTCTCTATACTGTATTTAAAACTCGGGCAGGATTTTTTCGCCACACTTGAAAAAGAGCTTTCTCCGTTCTCGACTGATATTAAATCAATTACCTACTAACCCTTGATTACTTAAATTTCAACGCAGCAGAATTGATGCAATACCGAAGTCGGGTAGGGGGCGGACCATCGTCAAACACATGCCCCAAATGCCCCCCGCATTTACCACACAGCACCTCAATTCGGGAATATCCAAGCTCATAATCGGTAGCTTTGTCAATTGAATCAGCATTAATTACATCAGAGAAGCTTGGCCACCCCGTGTACCTGAATCGAATTTTTCGGACGAACGAAAAAGCGGATTATTACAGGCGGCGCAACAGTAAGTTCCTTTTTTGCTGCTATTCCAGTATTCACCGGTAAAGGCCCGCTCTGTGCCTTTTAATCTTAATATGTAGTACTGCTGTGGAGTGAGTTCTTTTTTCCACACAGAGTCTGGTTTGTTTATTTCGTAGGTTTTTTGACTCTTCTCTATTGATTTACCATTGTTTTGCCCACATCCCGAAAATGAGATCAGAAGAAAGCCGAGTAGCCCGATGTAACATGTTTTCATACAGCAAAATACGAAATTATTAGCAGTATTGGATTTGGGTAACGCAAGTTAAGTAAATCTTTACTTGTACATTTAAACCCAAAATCTATTGATTTGTTGACTCGGGAAGAAGCACTTCATTATTTAGACCTTACTCCGCATACACCTGACGATGTGGTGGAAGAGGTTTTGGAAGAAGCTCTGTTTGAGCACAAAAAGTTTTTGTTGATGCAAAACCCGGTTCCTCAGGTATTGCAAAAGAGATTAGAAAAACTGGAGCAACTTGAAAAGGTAGAGCGGGTACTTTTAACACAAACGTTTTTGCCACAACCACCACAAATTTACACCATAGAAGGAGGTACAGCCGAAGAACTGTTTGCGCAGTACCAAAATTATTTGAGTACTTACAAAACAGCTGTAAACAATTCTCGCAGAGCATCAGGTCTTGTTGATATAGTGCAAAAGGGGCTTAAACTTAAAATTGAGTATTATCAAAAATTCCGTCAACTGTTTGCCAATTCGAAACCAATCCTTAATGAAAGCGAAAAACAGCAAATTTCTTTAGGAAAGGAGCCAGATGCTATGGAAATACTGAAAGCAATACATTTTTACGCAAAAACTAAGCAGGTTAGTGTAGATTTGCAGAAAGAAATTTTCAGAATAAACCAATTACTCGAAAAGCTAAAATTAAGTTAACATGGACAATACAACCTGGTGGGGAGTGATTATAAAAAACGGGCTAGCGGCATTGGTTATGCTTACAGCACTGTACTTACTTTACGTAGGCTATAAATTTGCCATGAACTATCTTGGCGGCAGACGGATTAAAGAAATGAACATAAAATACCCTGAGTTGCACTTGTCTGAAAAAGAATTTTTTGAAAACACGTTGGAGGCAGGAGTAGAGGTGCATGAGAAAACTGCCATAGACCTTGAAATACTGGACACTAAAATGATTCCTGTTAGCGTTATATTTTCCGGAGAATTGGAAGAGGGAGTTCACCCGTTTTCACACAGCATAGCCAATTTGGAAAACAATGAATACTTTCTTCGTTTGAAATCGGAATCGCAAAGTTCTGCTAAAAAAATACAGATAAAACATGCTTAAATATATTATTCTTTTTTTGTTGCCTTTTACCTTACCGGCACAAGATGAACTCCCTCCCGTGAGGGAAGATTTTACTCCGGTAACCACCCTGTTTAGTATAGAAGGAGGATTTAAACTCCCCACGCCAACAGCAAATAAATCATTCAAAACCATCACTCGCGGAGTGTCCGATTTTGAGTTGATGGGGAAAATAAAGCTACACGACAGGCTTTACATAGGGGCAGGATTCAAACATCTATATGTAGAAATAAGAGATGTTGCTTTAAATGATAAAGCAGATGCCAGTACACAATTTTACAACCCCAGAGCAGAAGTTACCTACAGAGCGCCTATGGGCGACAAAACGTTTTTTAAAATGTCGTTGGCCGGAGGCTACAACCTCATAGAACACAGGTCTAATTATACATCGAAAACCGGGGCAGACTTTATTAAGCAGGAAGCTCTTAATCTGGAACCGTCAATGGGTATTTATTTGTACGGTGCTGAAAATTTTGCCATCGGCTTAACAGTTGCATACAATATGGTGTTTGAAGAGTTTTCACCCGCCATGATCTCTCGTGAAACGTTGAGCGGATTTTCTAAACTTGACTACATAGGCTCGTATAACTTTTTTGCTACAGGTTTTACTTTTGTTGTATATCTGCAAAAGCCCAAAGGCACATTTTAATCAAGGTCAAAAAAAAGAGAAGGATAAGTAGGGTTATTTGTGATTTTTTGAAACAATAATTTAACATAATATAAATTATAGGCTTCCCTATAAGCCGACAGTGGAACGCCGAGTCGGCACCGGCAAAACCCCACGCTAAAAACAAAAACTACAAAACCAAGCCGTACCACCATACGGTAAGCATCCATCCCACATAATGGTACCATTCCATTACGTGGGATGCCTTTGTAATGCTTTTGCAGTAGGCGGCACGCTTGAAGCAGCTTCGTTTATTATACCTAAAGGCGTTTTGCTTTTCTCCATGTTACCGGTTAACCTGGAGCGCAAAATGGTTGCCAACTCACTAGAGGCACCCACACAAGTTAATACCGCTCCGGTTACGTCTATCGATTCGGTTGCCACCGTTGGTGGTTTTGCATTACGTCCTACACCAATAGGCACATTTAGATTTACATTTGCCAATGCTACCGAGGCAGCCGTTAATTACAAAATAGGTGATGAAACGGGCCTTATTGCAGCCGTTAACAACCTTACGGTAGTTGCCGCCACAAGTGGCACCGTTACCCCGGCAATCTTCAACAAAGTTTGTTCGTTGGGAGGCACGGCAATAGGCATAAAGTCCGTAAACTACGAGGTAACAGTAGCGGCACAATTTGCCAACAACCTTAAGCAGTGAGTTTGTTTTGAGAGCACTTACTCAATTTTATACTTACTCCTGTAATTCTTATTGGTAAGCGCTATTAAAACACTTCCAATTATCGTAGGCAATATCCAGTTGAGCAAAGGATGTCCAAGTAAATTTTGTAGCGCAGAAAAGGCCGTAACAGCTGCAATAAAAGAGATATACATCCGATTATAGTGCTCAAAATACCAATGCATGTGGTGACCTGATGTTTTTCTTGTTTTCTTACCCAGTATAAACTCCAGTATGTCTTGTGTGGTTGTAAGGGTAAAAATCACTCCAAAAAACAAGGTGATAATTGCAAAAAGGATACTTCCAAGCCACAATATATAAAAACCGCTCCCCAGGCAGGTTAACCCGATTAAAAAAAACAACACAATAAATCCTTTATCGAAAAACGATAGTCTGACATGTTTTAAATGAGCAAAACGAAACCCGGTAAAAACCATATAAAAACCCAATAAACCAAAAAATGTGATAATAAAACTACCGATAATGGCTCCGGTTGCGATAAGCGGAACCCATGACCAGGCGTATACCCGCCCTATAAAACGATGCGCTCTCCCGCTTTTTTTCATAACAACTTGCAGTAAACCAGTTAATAGTATAATAAATCCGCTTATGGCATGAATTTTAGGTAGAAGCTCTTCCATTTTTTGGCATAAATTTTATGCTAAATTTACAATAATAATCTATAAACCAGTTGAAAAACAAAATTCTACATTTGGCTTGTGCTGTTTTGCTCGTTATAGCTTGCGCTACTCCGACCCCACAACTAAAGTCGGCCACTTCACAAAATTGGAGCGGCGGAATTGCAGGCCGTTACGGAAGTAATTATTACCTGGAATTAGAAAGCAAAGTAGCTATTATTCCCGACAGTATTTATATAGACAACAACTGCTATAAGCTTATTCATTCTAATCGAGCAGACGATGGTAATATCTGGTTCCGATCTAATGAAAGTAATACATACAAGATAATAGTAAAACAAACTAGGCAACACAAAGAACCCGTTCCGGTTGACCTCCATAACCCTAAGAAAGAACAAAAGCAAATGGCTGTGTGTGCCGTGAAAACTTTCGAAGGAAAAGCCCTGTTGGTGTATACCGTTGGTGAAAAACGAAAAGAAATTGTAATTAAAGAATTTACCCGACTTACTCCGATAAATTATCCTTAGCCTACTCTATTCTTTCGCTATACAAAAACTTGCGCTGCGCCGACTCAAACGGGCGGTAAACATAATATGCTTTACCGTTGTGTATTCTTATTTTATCTACAAAGCGGAAATAGAGCTTTATAACCTGTTTTACTTCGCCCGTTGTAGGTTCAATTTCTTTCAGGTAAAAATAAGCTCCTTTCATAAAAACAGCGTAAACCTTTTGCGAAACAGGGTCTTTAAGTAGTGGTTTTTCCCACTGATTGCTGCCTTTGGTTTTGTGATAAGAAATAGGAATACTATCTATCACTCGGTTGTTTTTATTGTAGCGAAACAGGTAATCGCTGTGGTGATCGAACAATAAAGCAGTATCGTTACTTACAAACAACGGGGCATATAGTGTTTTGTAGTACAAGGATTGCGTAAAACTGGTGACGCCTACCCAAATTTCTTTGTCTATTCCGGTTTTAGCTTCCTGTTTAGCTGCCCATAATTTGGTTTTGGTGTCAACGTATTTATATTCGGAGCGGTAAAGCTCCATCATAAACTTATCTTCTACTTCACGTAAAACAACACGAGAAGTGTCATTGCGCTCCGAAACATAGTAGGTAAAAGCCGGGTAAAAATCTGAATAATCAGAATAGTAAAAGTTGTCTTCTATTGTGTCGTTAACTATGGCATGAAATCCCTCAAATATAAGCGGTTCTACAGGCAATAGAGAAACCACATCCCCCCTCAGAATTACCTGATAATAGACCGATTTACCCACTACAAACACTTCCCCCCTGAAACTTCTGAACAACCTGTTAACATCGTCAGGAACCAGTTGCTTGCTTAATACACCCCCCCTTTCGCCGGTTGCCATTACATAGGCTCCTTTGCTCAATTGCTTCTCGTAACCCAAAATAATAAGTCGTTTATCCAGAAATTCAAAATCGGCCACCGAATACACCTCGCTACCAAAAACGGTATCGGGTTTAGTTGAAAACACATCAAACACGTCTAGTTCTTTTGTTATTTGCTTAAGCACCACATCAATCATCAATGTATCATTTTTGGCATTAGCGAGGGCTTTCTCCGTAAGGACAAGGTAATGCCGCTCATATCCTAAGTGCCTGAAAACCAAGGTTGTTTTGCTTTTAGGTTTAATGGCTATATGAAATATTCCGTCTTCGTTACTAGGTGTTTTGTAGTGTTCCCTCCCTTGCTCATACACCCCCGCATTGTGTATTGGTATTTGGGTAACGTTGTCTTTAATGGTTCCCTTTACAACTACCCGCGACTGCGCGCTTGTTGTCGTTATAAGAAATACAAAAAGAATATGTAGAAATATATTTCGCATATCGGTTAACATACAGATGCAAATATGATACAAATTCCATACATAGAGTGGCGGTAAAAGAGAAAACACATAACTAGCGAAGCCAGTATTTTTTTAACTCCGCAAAGAGGGAATGAAGTTGATGTTTAAAAGCAGGTACAAAAAAAGTCCCGAAAAAATCGAGACTTTAAATTCATGAAGGCAGTTAAAAAGATTTATTTTACAAAGAATTTTTGAGTAAAAACTCCATTTTCGGCGCTAAAACGGGCAGTGTACACTCCCATTGCCAATCCATCAAAATAAATCACATCGCTTCCGGTGAACGTTTTGTTTAAAAGTCTTTTACCTTCAATAGAATATATTTCCGCCTGAATAGTTTTTCCGGTTATTTCAGTAACCCGAATGTTTTCAGAAGTAACAATTAGGTTGAGACTATTAGCTAAATCATTTTCAATTACACTTACCCAGTTTCCATTATTATCTCTTCCTGCCTGAATTCCTTCTCCGGCAGTAGATTCGTAGGCATAATCCTTCACGGTTGTCTGAGTTCCATTAGCATCCACATCTACTCTAATCCAGCCATAATAAGTGTTGCCGCTTTCCTCTATTTTTACGCCAATAAATGCATTAACAGCATTTGAAAAATTACCCATTGGATAAGTAAGCGGAGCATTTACAACACCCCTCAAAACACCACCCTCTATATCGGGTGTGCCGGTAGTAAAATCTCCCGAAGCATCAATCATCGATTGGTGAGCAAAATTAGTTACCAACATAATCGGTAGTAAACCATCCTCTGCAGCAATAAATTCGCTACCTGCGTTCAAAGAAAATATACCCGAAGCATGCCCGGTAACGGTAACACCACTAACCACTTCATTTACAGGCTGAACAGAAATAGCGAAATCGTTAGTCATATTGTTGTCTAAATCCACTAGATAAGTTGGGTTGGCGGGATTAGACAAAACCACATCGGGAGTAATATCGGTATAAACAATTTGAGCATTTAGCACGCCCACACTAAAAAACGCAAATAACGAAAGTGTAAGAGTAGATTTTTTGTTCATGGTTTTAACTTTTAAATTTAGTGCAAGTTAATAAAAATTATCCTGATGCAAGTTCGCAATGCGCTATGTGAGTTGCGCTATGTGAGTTGTATAGATTTTATAAAATCGTTTCCTAATGCATCGTTTAGTACTTTTATCAGTTGTGATTTTCCCATTTCTAGTTCATTGCGCAGGGTTGATGAAGTCAGTTTTATTTTCACATCTCCCTTATTGAAACGGATAAACTCGGTTCTCGAAGCTATGGCCGGCCCCATTTGTTTTTCCCACACGCTTATAAGCTCCTGCTCCATCAAGCCTTCGTCCAGTTTGTATGTTTTAATCAGGCGATTAATCACCGTTTTAAGAGTTTCTTCGTTATCTTTTCTGCTTTTGTTCATGGGCGTTTGGTGATATTTCCTTTTTCTACATCAAAAACTGCGTGTTCTACTTTTAATTTTTTTAGAATAAGGTGCGCATTGGAAGCATCTGTATCGGTTAAAAATACTTGTCCGAATGAGTCTCCACACACCAGTTCGAGCATACTACTAACCCTGAATTCGTCCAGTTTATCAAAAATATCATCTAGCAAAAGTAATGGCATTAGCCCTGTTTTTTCTTTTGTATAGAAATATTGGGCAAATTTAAGTGCCAGTAGAAAGGTTTTTTGCTGCCCCTGAGAGCCAAATTTTTTTAGTGGCTGTCCGCCAAGTAGAAACTCTAGATCGTCTTTGTGCACACCGCCTGTACTATGCCCTGCCAACATGTCTTTTTCATGTCGTTGCTCGAAAATTTGTTTTATATCCAGATCGTTCAGCTGTGAGCTGTACCGAAGACTAACAACCTCTTTTCCTCCTGAAAGTTGCTCATAGACAGAAGTAAAATGAGGCAGAAACTCTACCATAAACTGTTTTCTTTCTTGGTAAATAGATTCGTTAATCGGAATTAACTGATAGTCGAAGATTTCCAGTAAAGCCTTGTTTATCTGTATTTTAGCCTGCTTTAGATAGGCGTTTCGCTGCTGAAGTAGTCTGTTGTACTGTATTAAATCGTGTAAGTAGTTTTTGTTGGTTTGCGAAATTACCATATCCGTAAACCTCCTACGCACCTCGCTCCCGTCAAGAATAAGTTCGGCATCGTAAGGCGTAACCATTACTACCGGGAACAAACCCACATGGTCAGCAAGTTTTTCATACTCCTTCTTATTTCGTTTAAACTGCTTTCTGGCTGCTTTCTTTACTCCGCAATACACCTCTTCACTTAGTTCCTCTCTGGTAAAATAACCTTGTAAAACGAAGAACTGCTCATCAAACAAAATATGCTGAGAGTCAATCGGATTAAAGTAACTTTTGCAAAAAGATAAATAGTGAATAGCATCTAGCAGGTTAGTTTTGCCCTGGCCGTTGGCTCCTAGTATGCAATTGGCAATCGGATGAAACTCCACCAAAGACTCCCTGCAATTCTTAAAATTGACCAGCGAAAGTTTATTGAGGAGTAGCGTGTTCATTTACTTATCGACCGGCTGTTTCAGTTCCGGCAATAGCGCCTATTTCTATTCTTCCCGGATATATTTCAAGCGCTTTGCGCAAACATTCAACGGCATTAACCAGGGCTTCCTTCTTAAGCACATAAGCCAGTCTTACCTCTTGTTTACCCAGCCCTTTTGTGGCGTAAAACCCTGTGGCGGGAGCCATCATTACGGTTTGGTTTTGGTATTCAAATTCCTCCAGTATCCATTGACAAAATTTGTCTGAATCGTCTATAGGTAAGTGGGCAATGGCATAGAATGCTCCCTTGGGTTTTGGGCAAATCACCCCCGATATGGTGTTTAGACCATCAACCAAAATGTTTCTGCGCTGAACGTATTCTGCCGAAACGCCATCAAAATAAGATTGAGGGGTTTTCAACGCTGCTTCGCCAGCTATTTGACCAAATGTAGGTGGGCTTAAACGTGCTTGAGCAAACTTTAATGCATTTGCCATAATTTCGGCATTGCGTGTTACCAATGCGCCCACTCGCGCACCACACATGCTGTAGCGTTTAGAAACCGAATCTACAACAATTACATTTTGCTCTATGCCCTCCAGTTGCAAAGCCGAATACGGTGTAGCACCATCGTAGCAAAACTCTCTGTATACTTCATCGGCAAAAAGAAACAGGTCGTATTTTTTTACCAAATCACGAAGCGTTTCTAACTCTTCTTTGCTATACAGGTAGCCGGTGGGATTGCCCGGATTACATATCAGTATCGCTTTGGTTTTGGGCGTAATCAGCTTTTCAAAATCGGCAATTGGAGGCAAAGCAAAGTTAGTATCTATTGAAGAGGTAACAGGAACTACTTTTATGCCTGACGAAATCGCAAAACCATTGTAATTGGCATAAAAAGGCTCGGGTATTATAATCTCGTCGCCGGCATCAAGACAAGTTTGCATACCTATGGTAAGCGACTCTGAACCACCTGTAGTTACCATAATGTGCTCAAAGCTGAGTGGAATGCCAAAATTCACATAGTACTCGGCCAATCCTTTTCGGTAGCTTTCAAATCCGGCACTGTGACTGTATTCTATCACTTTCAGATTAAGGTTTTTAATTTCATCTAAAACCACTTGAGGGGTTTCTATGTCGGGCTGACCTATGTTCAGGTGATAAACTTTTCTGCCGGCTTTTTTAGCTTTTTCTGCATACGGAACTAGTTTTCTGATTGGCGAAGCAGGCATGTCAAGGGCTTTTTGAGAAATTTTAGGCATATCTGTGTAAGGTTTTATTTCCTGCAAAAATAGCAATAATACAAGACAAGAGGTAGAATTCAATTGTAGCCGGCTTTATTATCAACTTTACCCCAAAACTTTTCCACTTTGTGTAACTTTTTTGGGGTATGTCATTATAAGTGTAGCAAGGAAAAATTTAAATATAGTAGCAAGTGCAAAGTTCAAATGGAGCATATTCGGGGCGCTTCCACATGAACCAAGAACAACTTGACAGCGAAAAAAAACTGATTGAAACAGCCAAACAGAATCCGGTAAAGTTTCAACCGCTTTACGAGCGCTACTACGAAGGGGTTTTTAGGTTTGTGTATAAGCGAATGGACGACAAAGAACTGGCGGCAGATATTGTGTCGCAGGTCTTTCTGAAGGCCATGATAAACCTGTGTTCATACACCTCTAAAGGGGTGCCTTTCGGCTCGTGGCTGTTTGCCATTGCCCGAAGCGAGATTTACCAAGCCTTTCGCAACCAGAAGAGTGTGCGAATCATTAATGTAGATTCTATGCACGTTTTCGAAATGCTGGAATCGGACGAATCGGGAGACGACCAACTTAATTCGGATAGGCTCAAAGAAGTGGTAGAAGAGTTACGCAACCTGCAAGAAGACGACCTGATGATAGTGGAGATGAAGTACTTTGAAAAAAGGAGCTACAAAGAAATTGGCGAAATACTCGGCATAACCGAAAACAACGCCAAAGTAAGAAGCCACCGGATTCTGGAACGAATTAAGAAAAAAGTAGAAAACAACATTAGAAAAAACGAATAAAATGAAAACACCGAAGGTGAATATTGACCGCAAGCCGATCACCTCTGAAGAAATTAGCAAATTCAAGGATTTCAATACATTACTCAGTCAGTTTCCGGGATATGCCGTGCCGTTTTATAAAACCGGTTGGTTTATTACTACCGTAGCAGCAGTAGCCGTTACCGTTAGTGCATCGGTATTTTTTGCGACAAACAACGAAGAAAAAACAAGCACGGTTTCTATAAGCACCCTTGCGGAAGCTGCTCCTGAAAAGGCTATAAGCTACGCAGAAGACAGTAAATGCTACCGTGCACCTATTGCAGAATGGGACATCCCCTACTCGACTTTTGCGTTTAACGTTTCCCAAAAGCAAACGCTAACAACCCCTAAGGGTATGATTTTGAAAATTAAGCCTCATAGCTTTGAGTTTGCCGATGGTTCTGCTTTGAATTGCGACGAAATAGAGTTGAAATACCGTGAATTTACAGAATCGATGGAATATTGGGCGGCAGGAATTCCGATGGAATACGAAGTAAATGGCGTGCCTCATCAGTTTGAGTCGGCAGGAATGATAGAGCTTTGGGCATACTGCAACGGAAACCCATTGCAACTAAAGCAAAACAAGTCCATACAGCTTACCATTCCACAAAAAACCGCACGCCCGGACATGAATTACTACACGCTTGATGCAGCCACAGGCTTATGGACAGAAAGAAACGACTTGATATTAAGCAGAAACGACGGCGAATTTCCCACTCCAACTACCCAAAAAAACCTTGTAAGCGAAGTCGATAAAACAAAAAAGGATGCTTTGGCCGAATTAAAGCCGCTACACAAAGAAAAACGCAATTTAGAAAAAGAAATAGCTCAACACAAAAAAACCAAACCTCTTGAACCTAAAGCGAAAATCGGAAGTCTGCCCGCATTTAATATCGATGTACTAAACGACCAGTTTCCCGAATTAGAAGCTTATAAAAACACCATTTTTCAGATTACAGAAGAAAAATACTACAAGCCCGAGGTATTTAAAAAAGTATGGGCTAACATGAAGCTCGACCGAACCGAGGGCGGGCAATACCTAGTAAAGCTAACCAGTGGCAACGAGCGCGAAAACATTCCCGTAGAACCCGTTTTTGAAGGAAAAAACTATACCGAAGCCAAAGCTAAATTTGACAAGCTGCACCGGGAGTACATCACCAAACTGAATGAAAAAGAAAAGGAGATGGAGAAAGTAGCTCGCGAAATGGAAGCGCTACAACAAGTGATAAAAGGAACTAACGACGAAGCCGTTTTTTTGAAAATGGAACAAAAAGCTAAGCGAAAAGAAACGCTGAACAAAGTTACCACGGCACTCAACATCATAGCCACCATTCCTACCTTGGGAATTGTGAATTTAGATAAGCCCGTGCTTTTGCCAAGTGCCCAAAAAGTGGAGGCCTCACTAGTAAATACCAACAAGGTAAAAATAGGCATCACCATGCTGTTTTTGTTCGACCGTGTGCGCAACACCATTTTTCCGATAGTTCGCTCAGATCAGCCGGTTACTAAGGCCGTGTTTTTTAAAGAACCCAAAGGAGTATACAACCTGCTGGTAATTGACGACCAAAACAGAATTTACCACGTAAACGATGATGCTTTTGATTACGGAGTGAAAAGTAAAACAAACGAGTTTACGGCTATCGAAGTTGATATGGGCGCACTATCACAAGATCAGCGAAATGCTATTTTACAGGCTAAGCTAAATTAGAACAAGGCAATTTTTGCAGAGCTAGATTGTATAGCCTAACTTTAGCTTCGATTACACTTAATACACAAAAAAAACACGGTGAAGTTTACCTTGTATATGTTGGCTTTTTTATTCGGTACCGCAAGCAACTCCTCTGCCCAAGACACGCTTAAAATTAGAAAAACTACCCCATTTCACGGAGCATACTACCACAAAATCGAATCGGGTTTATACAACTACATCGTGTTTGACGGAATACAGCAGGCTTATGTATTCACCAGCGCTCGAAAACCCAAAAAAGTATTCAGAAAAGACCGTTACATGGGCATGGCAGCAAGAAGTACGACCTACAAAACCGAAACCAAAAGAGTACATTTTCAATTTACCGCCAAGCGCGGCAATAAAATACATTGGGAAGAATACGAATGCGAAAATTTGCCCGATTTAAGCGAAATAGATTTTAAAATATCGGTAAGTGACCAGCCCGTGAAAGTGGTGCGCTACAAAAAATACAGCGGCTACAAATTACTTGCTGCAAAATAAATCTAGGTATTATCGTTGTCCTATTTAGGCTTATGCCTATTTTTACCAACCAGAAACTATATACATGCGTCTTTTTCTTCTATTTGCTCTTGCTCTTTCCTGCATTTCAACCTTCGCTCAAGAAAGAATTTCACCTAATGGAATTCGGTCGTCCAAACTCAATATAGAACTGGCGAACGAAACCGCCTCACTCAATATGCTCGATTCTGCTGTAGAAAATTTCCGACTGTATTTTACAGGCGAAAATCACCTGTTTAGAGAAAGCAACTACAAACTCGAACTGAAATTAATCCAATACCTGAACAAAAAAGCAGGAGTAAATCATCTTTTACTGGAGTTTGGGCAAAGTATTGGCTATGCTGTAAATCATTACGTGCAAACCGGCGACACGGCCACGCAAAGTATTCTAAAACATTATTTCTACCCCGAATACTTAAGCTTGTTTGAGGGCATACGCGATTATAACAAAAATTTGGATAGCACCAAAACCCTGCAAATTCATGGTATTGACTTAGAGAGAGCTCCTGAAATAACCATCAAAGTGCTTTCTGAATTTTTACCTAAAGACCTTAGCAATCTTCCTGATTCTGTAGCAGTAAGCGTAGAGTCAATTATTGGATTAGCCAGTCATTACGACCAGCAAAAAATAAACAATATTACTGAAAATAAGTCGAAACAAAAACCCTACTACACCTGGAACAGTCAAACTTACAACCTTAACAAGTCAGTTAAACTTATTATTGAAGAATACAAGTCTAACAAGCCTTTCTTTAAGCATATTATAGGAGATAGGTTTAATGTGTTTGACTCTGTTATGAACGACTTGGAAAAATCGTATGTATGGAACGATTTATCACTCGACAGAACGATACAACAAGCCATATACCGCGAGAAATTTTTATACAACCGATTCATTAGTATTTACGAAAGCTACCCCGATGGTTCTTTCTTTGGGCAGTTTGGCAGGTGTCACATCATGACCGACGAAAACGACCCCAATTGTGCTTATGAAGCCTTCCGTTCGTTGGCTAAAAGAGTAAACGAAAACGAGTCCAGCCCTCTATGCGGAAAAGTTCTTCCTCTCCCCATCTATTACCTCAATACGGGTTACAGATACAACGATGCGCATATTACCGAGAAACTGATTAAAGAGCTTAAGTTGAAAGATTTTGAAGGGGTAACTCTTGTAGAAATAAACCAAGACTCTACTTATTTTAAAGACTTTCCGAAAGGGTTCAGTCATATTTTAATTAATACTTTTCCTTCGGGAAATCAATCGAGCTCGTCTAGCGCAACAGCATCTTCAGTTAAAAAACCAATCTATAAATCTTACAGTAGCATAGATATATTTGGACAATCGGGTTTTTTTGCAAACGACAATTTTGCCTCTTTCATGAAAAACTATTTTCCTGCTTATGAAATGTATAGTGGTATTGGTGTTGCATCTACCGTATATGGTCGTCGGCAAACATTTGGGAACATACGAACGGCTTATTACTCCCTTTTCAAAATTGTAAGTGGCGACTCACTAAGCTTAAATTTATCCGGATTTGAAACCTCTTTCAATATGGGCTACAGCCCGCTGGCGGGTAAAATGGGCGCCTTAAGCCTATTTGGTGGTGTTGGTTTTGCCAACTGGAAACTACAAGAAACCATAATCAGGGAGTCGGATCAACAAACTACAGACACTTACTTTTTCACGCCATCCAACACAAAAGAAACCACAAACAAATACCGCAACCCATCGCTTGTGCTCGATTTAGGCTTTGATGCTCGAATTAAAACTGGGTTTATGTATCTGTTTGTATCAGGCACCTATCGCTACGATGTTTCTTCTGAACAGTGGCGATACAAAGGAAAACGAATGGAAAATACGCCGGGGAAAAACAACGGTGGTATTTACTTGCAAGGAGGTATAGGAATACCGCTGGATTAATCATTTCAACACAAGCAAATCGTCCACGCCAATGGCTCTATCTTTTACAAGCCCCTCGGCGTATGTGGTACCAATTAACCTTCCCATGCTTCGGGCTCTGGACTCTACAAAAGCCATAAAATCTTTGCTTGAAATGGGCGTCTCGACCTGTTCGGGCGATAGCGGATTGTAAAACTGGGAGGAAAACGCCCGAATAGACTTCATTTTGACTTCAAACTCGTTGGTAATATCTACCACAATATCGGGCTCAATCCAGTAATCCTGTATATAATGAAATACCGATTGGGGTCTCCATTGTTGTTGCGGATGACCGTTGTAGGTCGTTTCTATTTTTGCCAATCCCGATAAAAAGCAGGCCCGAGCAGCTAGCTTTCCCGCTCTGCCATGATCCGGATGCCTATCGTGAGGCGCATTACAAAGCACCACTTCTGGCCGAAAATAGCGAATAGCAGCAATGAGTTTGCGAAGGTTTTCTTCGGTTTCTTCAAAAAAGCCATCTTCCCAGCCCAAGTTTATTCGCTCGGTGAGCCCTAGAATAGAAGCGGCTTGTCGAGCTTCTTCTATCCGCAATTCTGCATTACCTCTACTGCCCAGTTGCCCCTGCGTAAAATCGATTACCGCTGTTTTTTTTCCTTGCGATTTGTGTTTTAATAAAATGCCCGAGCAGGCAAGCTCAACATCATCCGGATGAGCCGCAAGCGCAAGAATATTAACTTTGCTTACCATTTAACCTTTAATCCAGTTTAACACTTCATCTTCCAGTACCGAAGTTCGGGGATGAACCGATTTTACAAAATGACCATTTTCGTCAATCAGAATTTTTTGAAAATTCCAAACCATCTTCACGTCTTCCACTCCGTTTTTCGATTCTTGGGTAAGAAACTGATATACCTCGTGCTGATCTTCACCCGTTACAGATATTTTGGCCATCATAGGAAAGGTGACACCATAGTTTTTTTCACAAAAACCGGCTATTTCTTTATCGGTACCAGGCTCTTGTCCACCAAAATTATTGGCCGGAAAACCTATTATGGTAAATTTATCGCTGCCATACATTTCGTAAAGCTCTTGCAATTGTTTGTATTGAGGAGTTAGACCACACTCAGAGGCCGTGTTTACAATCAAAACTTTTTTGCCCTTCAACTGCGATAGAGCAAAGTCGTTACCGTTTATGTCTTTTACCGTGAAATTATGCAGATTCATTTGAGTTGAATTACTTTGGTTCGTTACTGATTGACGAGGTTCGTTGTCTGATACAAATCCCCAGTTGCAAGCTGTAATCACAACTGCAAATAAAAATAATGATGTTTTCATACGCATATTGATTTTGCTAAATTAATGTATAAACATGAATCGTAAACGATTGTTAGAATTATTTAAGCAAAATCAATTTTCTGTTTTATAAAAATGTGCCGTGCTTGCTTGTGCCGAAGGCGTAATCAACACATCGCTGATGCTAACGTGAGCCGGTCTTGTAACGATGTAGCGAATCAAATCAGCAACATCCTCGGCAGTAAGGGGTGTGTAGCCTTTGTAAACTTGCTTTGCCTTATCTTCGTCGCCATTAAAACGTACCAAAGAAAATTCCGTTTCGGTAGCTCCGGGGCAGATGGACGTTACTCTAATTTGAAAAGGTAACAAATCTATACGCATAGTTTGTGTTAGTGCCTGCACGGCGTGTTTGCTGGCGCAATACACATTACCCTTGGAATAAGCCTCTCTGCCTGCAATAGAGCTAATGTTTACGATGTACCCTTTCTCTCTTGCTTTCATCAGAGGGATAATCGCTTTGGATACATACAGAAGCCCTTTTACGTTAGTATCAATCATTCTGTCCCAATCGTTTTCATCGGCATTTTCTAAATCACTTAACCCGGCAGCTAAACCGGCATTGTTTATCAGCACGTCTATATTTTGCCAGTCAACAGGCAAGTTTCCCAGCGCCTTGTAAACAGCCTCTTTATCGCGTACATCAAAACATAGGGGCAGCACATGCACTCCATTTTCCTTCAACCGGCTTGAAAGATTTAAAAGCCTCTCCTGTCTCCTTCCGGTTATGATTAAACTGTAACCTGCTTCAGCCAAGTAGCGAGCTGTAGCCTCTCCAATACCTGATGTTGCTCCAGTTATAAGCGCAATTTTATCCATGTTATAAGTTTGTTTTTTTGTAAAAAAGACGGCAGTTTTTCGTGATTGAACAACATTAATATTCCCATGCAAAAAAAAGGCAATGCGGGTATTTTGTACCTTACCATAGCACCAATAACGGGCGTGGTTAAACCCAGCACAACAAATAGCAGCAGGGTGAAACAAAGTACAAAATATAGAAACCTGTGCTGCTGTAGGGCTGTTTTATTTCTATAAACCATAGCCAGCGCCAGCAGGGTCATAAGACCTATATTTTCTATAAAAGCCGGAACAAACAAGGGCGACTTAAGCTCTGTAAGCCAAGGCTTTGTTACTGTGTTTAACAGTGCTCCGGGCATGGCTTTGGCAAACGATAAAATATCTGGCGTAAGGTAATTCATTTCGAAAGCGCTGTTTATATCGTATTTCTGAGCCATTCTTACAAAATCATTTTGTTTGTTAACAAGCAGTTGTACCAAATCATATTTGGGCAATAAGTAACCTAGCAGCAACGCCCCAAACAGGAAAAAAACTACCGAAACTATGAACGAAAGAAGGGTTTTGTTCCATTTTGTGCTAAGCCACCACCCTGCAGCAGCTGGAATAAGCGCCATAAAAACGTAAACTTTCATAATCAGCAGAACCATCGAGCACACTAAAAAAATCCACAAATGGTTCAAGTTGAACTTGTGTGAAATTAATTTGTTTACCGAAACACAGAAGAACCCCAGTGCAAGTAGAAGCACGCCTTCCTTAAGCACCCCGGAACTCCAAAAAACTACTGAAGGAATTAAAAATACAGCCAAAAAAACCTTCCACTTAGATTGGGCATACGCATAAAAAAGTTTTGCCAGCGCCGTTAATCCTACAAAAGCCATGAAACTAAAAAGCAGGCTGTGTACGTGATAATTTCCCAGTGAAAACAAACGAAAAAAAGCATTAATGCGGATAACAATTCTACTGTCATTGTAAAGTGTGTTTTCGTACACCCTCACCCAGTTGTTCATGTCGTTGAAGTAATTTTCGTAGAAATAGGTGGTTTCACAGTTCAATCCAAAAAGCATTTGAAAATAATCTAATGGTTTTTTTTTCAGTGCATTAAACATAATTTCACTATCATCAAAATACTTAAACGTGTCGGCCTCCATCCTTACCGGATAGTAAACCGTGTAGAGGTAGTAAATGATTAGTCCCGAAAAGACCTTTAGCAAAAAAGCAAATCTTAATGCTCCTGCCGAAAATGGCGCGTTTTTAAAAAAAGACAGCCGCCCCATTATCCAAAGGATAAAAAGCAAATAAGCCACAGGTAGCGTTATGTGTAAGGCAAGCTGCATCTGACATCAAACCTACATAAAATATAAAATTCTACCAACTCTAAGTGTTGGTAGAATTTTAAACCAAAAAAACATACCATTAAAGCTAATCAATCACCGGCTCGCTCATCTCTTTGCCTTTAGTGTTTTGCTCTTCGAGAGTCCACTCATCAGTGGTAGCGGTTTCCAAATATACTCTACCCGATTTTCTATACACCTGAATACCCAGGTTAGGTAATTTTCTGAATGATTGCTCAAACTCAGCTACGGTAATTTCGGGGCTTAAGTTTACTTCCAAAAGCTCTGTAAGCGCTGCAGCATTACTAAATACGCTGTTTATATCCACTTTTTCTCGATCGATCGACAACTCCCCCACTTCGTGCTCTCCGCGAAAAAATTCTACTTTCAAAAAGGGATACTCCCGTTCAAACGTTTCTTGAAATTTTCTCAAACTGTCAGAAGGATTTATAATTACTGTATTCATAATTTATGGTGTTAATTTCTTTCACAAGACTAAACCATTCCTCCCTTTTTAAGCTTGATTAAAGTCAGTTTATAACCTGATATTTTACCGAAGTTAAAATGTTGATAAACCAAAGATTCTAAAAGCCTTTATTCGTTGGCAGATTTGTACATTTGCACACAAATACAAATTGATATGCTCGACCCCAAACAATTAGAACCAGCTACACTGGAACAGGCAAAAGATTTAGGACTATTACCCGAAGAATTCGAAAAAATAAAAGAAATACTGGGCCGTACACCCAATTTCACTGAAGTAAGCATATACTCAGTAATGTGGAGCGAACATTGCAGCTATAAAAATTCTATTGTTTGGCTCAAAACCCTACCTAAAGACGGCCCTCATATGCTCGTTAAAGCAGGAGAAGAGAACGCTGGGCTAGTTGACATCGGTGATGGGCTGGCTTGCTGTTTTAAGATAGAATCTCACAACCACCCTAGCGCACTAGAACCATACCAAGGGGCTGCTACAGGTGTTGGCGGTATTAACCGTGATATTTTTACCATGGGAGCACGCCCCATAGCACAGATGAATTCCCTGCGTTTTGGTGATTTAAAAGAATCACGCACCAAATGGTTGGTAAAAGGAGTTACCAAAGGAATTGGAGACTACGGAAATGCTTTCGGAATTCCCGTTGTTAGCGGCGAAGTGTTTTTCGACGACTCGTTCCATGCAAACCCATTGGTAAATGCCTTTAGTGCCGGAATAATGAAAGTTGGACAAATGATTTCGGCTACAGCCAAAGGCCCTGGAAACCCTGTTTTTATAGTAGGTTCGGCAACAGGGAAAGACGGTATACATGGAGCCGCTTTTGCCTCTAAAGATTTAACAGAAGAGTCGGCCAACGATTTGCCGGCCGTACAGGTTGGCGACCCTTTTCAGGAAAAATTACTTCTCGAAGCAACACTGGAGCTTGCCACCACAGGATACATTGTAGGTATGCAAGACATGGGTGCAGCAGGCATCACTTGCTCTACTTCAGAAATGTCTGCCGCCGGCGGTGTGGGTATGCGTATAGACTTAAGCAAAGTTCCCACAAGACAAGCAGGAATGAAGCCTTACGAAATTCTTCTTTCCGAATCGCAAGAGCGCATGCTGGTAGTAGTAAAAAAAGGTTTTGAGAAAGAAGTTAAAGTCATTTTTGATAAATGGGACTTGAATTGCGAACAGATTGGCGAAGTGACTGACTCAGAGATTCTGGAGTATTACATGGATGGAGTTAAAGTGGCAGAAACTCCCGCAAAACCTTTAGTACTTGGTGGAGGCGCACCGATTTATCACCGCGAATATAGCGAGCCGGCTTATTTTAAGGAATACCAAAAATTCAATATAGACCAAGTAGAAGAGCCTTCCGATCTTGCTCAAATAGCAAAAAGACTGTTGGCTCAACCCAATATTGCCTCCAAACGCTGGATTTACGAACAATACGACTCAATGGTTGGTACGTGCAACATGAGTACAAATTCGCCCAGCGATGCCGGTATTGTAAACATTAAGGGAACGAGTAAAGCTCTTGCTATGAGTGTAGACTGCAATTCGAGATATGTTCACGCAGACCCTTACAAGGGCGCCTCAATTGCTGTAGCAGAAGCAGCCAGAAATATTGTTTGCTCCGGCGGAACCCCTTCTGCCGTTACCAACTGTCTGAATTTTGGAAATCCATACAACCCGGAATCCTATTGGCAATTTGTAAATGCAGTTCAAGGCATGGGAGAGGCTTGTAAGCGATTCAGAACTCCTGTAACCGGGGGTAATGTTAGTTTTTACAATCAAAGCGTAAAAGACGGTAAAGAAATACCTGTCTTTCCTACTCCAACCATCGGGATGATTGGCATTGTAGAAGACAAAAAACTCGCCATGAGTCTTGACTTTAAACAAAAAGGAGACCTTATTTTCTTAGTTGGTAAAACTGTAAACGATATTTCATCTTCTGAATATCTTTCGGGAGTGCTAGGCGTAAAAGTCTCTCCCGCGCCATACTTTAATATAGATGAAGAGCTAAAAATGCAAGATGCTATAAAGGGATTAATTCGGGGAGGTATAATTAATGCTGCTCATGATTGCGCAGATGGAGGATTGTTTATTGCGCTAACAGAAATGGCGATGCCTAGAAATTTAGGTTTCGACATTGTTACCGACTCTGAGGTAAGAGAAGACGCATTCCTATTTGGAGAGTCGCAAGGAAGGGTTGTAGTTACTGTAAACGAAGATAACGAAGAAGAATTTCTTGACTTTATGATTGCGTCCGAGGTTCCTTTTACCTTATTAGGACATGTCACCAAAGGCAAAATATGCGTAGACGATATTAAGTATATGTTTATAAACGAAGCCAAAGAAATACACAACAATGCCATTGGTGAACTTATGGCAAATTAATTCCTAAACGAAACAAGAGGCTATAAAGGGGAAATAATAAATATAGTGGGAATCAAAATCTTGATTGTTTTATCCAAACTACTCATAATTAGTGTTAATAATAATTAAGCTATATTAGTTAGAGCTAAATTGAATGTAGACGCTCGATTTGATTTTATAAACATTACCTTTGTGCATTAATTTTTTCAGTAATCTATGTTAGCAGATAAGTATAAAAAGCATTTCACTTCAGATATACTCGCTGGTTTAGTTGTTTTTCTTATTGCGGTTCCGCTATGCCTAGGTATAGCTATGGCTTCGGGCGCATCTCCTTTTTCTGGGATTATTGCCGGGATTGTTGGGGGTATTGTGGTTGGTTTTGCAAGTGGCTCTGACGTTAATGTAAGCGGCCCGGCTGCTAGTGTAGCTTTGGTTATATTAACAGCTATCCAAACATTAGGAGCGTTCGAAGCAGTTTTGGTAGCCGTAGTAATTGCCGGAGTATATCAAATCATACTGGGTTTTCTAAAAGCCGGAACAGTTGCCTACTTTTTCCCCAATGCTATGATAAAAGGTATTTTGGCCTCAATAGGATTAATACTTATTTTAAAACAGATTCCTCATGCCCTTGGAGTTGACCACGTGTTCGAAGGTTTAGAGTCGTTCAGACAAAATGATGGCCACAACACCTTTTCTGAGTTAGCATACATCTATGATGAGTTAAGTTGGGGTGCTACACTGATTACGTTAGTTTCTTTAAGTATTATCTTAATTTGGGATAGGCCGGCGATTAAAAAAATTAAATTTTTCAAGTTTTTTCCTTCTGCTCTTGCAGCTGTATTTGCCGGTGTTGGGTTAAATGAAATCTTTAAGTTTTTTAAGCCCGAATGGGCGCTTGGAAAAGGGCATTTGGTTGAACTTCCGGTTGCTTCAAACCTCAATGAATTTGTTGGTTTTTTCACTCTTCCCGATTTTAGTTATTTTGCTGACTATAGAGTTTACAGCATAGCCCTGAGTATTGCTTTTATTTCGAGTTTAGAATCGCTTTTAAGCACCGAAGCCGGTGACAAACTAGACCCCTACAAAAGAAGAACATCTACAAACAGAGAACTAAAGGCCCAAGGTTTAGGGAATATTATTGCCGGTTTTTTGGGGGGGCTGCCTATTACGGCAGTTATCGTAAGAACTTCTGCCAATGTCGACTCCGGAGGGCGAACCAAAACAGCCACAATTACTCACGGTGCGCTCATGCTAATTTGCGTAGCACTAATACCAAATCTTCTAAACAAAATACCCTTATCTTCATTAGCTGCAGTACTGTTTGTAGTGGGCTACAAACTTACCAGCTATACGGTTTACAAAATGGTATTTAATCAAGGGAAAAAGCAGTTTTTGCCATTTATCATTACAATTGTTTCGGTAATGTTTACAGACTTAATTACTGGAATAATGATTGGTGGGTCAGTGGCTGTATTCTTTATTTTAAGAGACAATTACAAAAATGCCTACCTGCACAATAAGATTGTGAGAGAAGGCTCAGAGAAAACCATTATTATGCTTTCAGAAGAAACAACCTTTCTGAATAAAGCAGATATTATGCTGTTTTTGGATCATATTCCCGAAAATCATCATGTTGTAATTGATGGGACCAACGCTAGATTTATACACAATGACATTTTCGACATTTTTGAAGAATACAGGGAGAATTGTAAAATTAAAAACATCAAATTCGAAACAATTGGTATTGAAGGGCGATCCAAATCAACCCAATTTTGGGTAGGCTAAACACTATTAATCTAAAGCATTAAACTCTTTAATTTGACCTAAAAACCAAACTTCCTTACGAATAGGTTTTTGATTGGCATCAAAATAAGTGTACTCACCGTGTTTCTTGCCTTTTTCAAAAGCTCCGGTCATTTCTGTTGCTCCGTGATTGTAATAGGTGTTAACCGGTCCATGAAGCGTATCATCTGCATAGGTTAATTCTTCGATTACTATTTCCGTAATACTGTCAAACAAGCGAAAACGCCCGTTTAACCTTCCCTCTTGCCAATTGGCAATGGCTTGCTTGTTTCCGTTTGAATAGTACGTAACAGCCTCTCCCTCGGCCAAATCGTTATTCCAGTTACTGACTTCTTTTAGTTTTCCATCGGGATAAAACCACCTCCATTCGCCTTGTTTCTTGCCGTTAACCAACATACCTTCTTCCTGCTTTTGACTCTTCAAGGGTGTTTTGGGAAAATAATTCGTAGTTTCTTCGTTGCAAGCAACCAATAAACCTAAAAGAATTATTAACTTAGTGAAGATGATTTTACGCATAACTCTCATAATACTGTTTGCAAATATAGGGTTTGCTACAGCTCAACTTAATGAACAAGCAAAAGAAAACACTGCTGCATGGATTCAGCGAACATTCAGACCAGCACTAAAACAATATACCGCAATGGATTTTTTCAATTTTAAAACTATTGAAGATTATCCTGATGACATACGACAGGAGATAGACAGCCTTAAAAGTGATCGCTTTTTACTTTGGAAAAAACATCTACTCAACGCATCTGACACACTTTTTTTAGCTTATAAATCCACCAAAGATTCGCTAAATCATATTATTACCGAAAAAGAAAAAACAGAAAAAGTTATTGTCGGATATTCAGTTACACACCAATTTAAAGCCGCTAAAATGTATTTCTACGGACGCAGTAATTCAGATGATTTTGAGTTTTACGAAGCCGAAGTATTTTTTGATAGAGACTGCAATGTGATTAAAACATCTGTTAAAACCATGGGCAATAGCAAAAAAGGCTAGTAGTCTGAGTTAGTTAATTTTCAAAAACGAACTGGTTTTGCCAATTAAAAAAATGCAGCAAATAGCTATCCAACAGAGTGGTTGTAGGATAATAAAACTCTAGGATTTGGCGATGAGTAAATCCTTTTTTCGACATATTCATAGCCCCCTCTTGCGACAAGCCCACAGCATGCCCAAAACCCTTGCCCTGTAGAGTTACATTCTCGCCGGACACAATCACATCAAAATAGGTAGACCTGAGTTTAAAAGCATATCGCACCTCAGTAAGAGGGATTCCGTAGCTTCTTTCCACAAAAAACGCTTTTCGTGTAGGCTGCTTAAAGTTAAGTGCTTTTTGAACGGCATCCGGATTAGAAACAGGAAACTTAAAACGTTTTTCCAATTCATCTAGAAACTCTTTTTTGGGAATTGTTTTTTTCCAACTATAACTATTCTGCCCTACTGAATAAGGATCGTATTTAGATCGCAGATAAGGCAATGCCAAATTCCAAACATCCTCGCTGTTTGCTGTGTATCCACCACTGTTGGAGTAGTAACTGGCAGTTATCAGCTTCATTTCGTCATCCACCAAAACCATCCCGGAGGTTTGCTCTACTCCGGTAATAATGTTAGGTATTTTGCGGTATTTTCCATGGTACACCTGACAGGTTACCAAATCATTTAAATTAAATCCTTCGTTCATATGCTTATCGATGTTTTTGAGCGCATAAGTTCGACTTATTATTGCCTGCACCTTATAATACTCTACATTTTGGCTGTAGCCACTCTCCGACTCCACCACACCCACCAAATAATCATCCATATGCACATGATTTACCGATTTAACGAAACGTTTCTCTTCTGCCGTTGCTTCGTAATTGCCTTTGTATTTCCTTCCTAGTGTCTTATTGTTTTTTACATCTACAGAAAATGCCGATTCAGGCTCTAGTGCAATTAAATTAACTTTTGAGTAGCAACAAGTTGAGTCCGGTTGTGGTTCTATGCAAATCATTCCTTCGGTTGCAACAAGCTCCAGCCTTCCCCATTCCCTCAGGTAAAACAAATCAAACGAATCGGCTCTTACCATGTAATTGCCTTCATGGGCTTCCAGATAAACTCGAGTCGCCTTAACATCTCTGAAAAAACCAATACGAAGGCTGTCTTGTGCCATAGCATCAACAGCAAAAAAACACAAACAAAGTATGAAGAGGGCTTTTTTCATATTAGCGGCTACAAAAATACCGCCCTGACACATGCAATAATTAGGCAGTTTCCAGACTTTTCAACACCAAAGTGGCAGTTTTTTCAGAAGCGCCCTTCCCGCCTAGCTTTTGTTCCAGTTCTTGGTAAGCCTCCATCAATTCATTTTTGCCCGATTCATCAAGCAATCGGTTAAGTTCGTTTTTCAAATTTTCTTCGTTCATTTCATCTTGTATCAACTCCTTCACTACCTCCTTATCCATAATCAGGTTAACAAGAGAAATGAATTTAACCTTAATCAACCAACGAGCTATGTAATAAGAAATTCTACCGCCTTTATAAGCCACCACTTCGGGTACTTTGAATAAAGCCGTTTCCAGAGTGGCTGTGCCTGAGGTAACTACGGCTGCCTTAGCTTCTAATAACAGGTCGTAAGTTTTCCCCTGAACTAATTCAACCTGAGGATAATCACCCAAAAACGACGAATAGAATGACTCGTCCTGAGAAGGAGCGCCGGCTACAACAAACTTGTATTCAGGAAAATGTTTGGTTACTTTCAAAAATTCAGGCAGCATTTTACTTATCTCCTGCTTTCGACTACCGGGCAATAGGGCCACAACTTGTTTGTCCGCATAGAGCTGCTCTGTTTTCTGACTTCTAAAATGGGCAATAGCATCCAGTAGCGGATGCCCAACAAAATCCACTTGATATCCAAATTTTTGATAAAAATCTTTTTCGAATGGCAGTATAACAAACATACGGTCTGTCATGCGGTTTAGCTTATGAACCCTGCCTTGTTTCCATGCCCAAACCTGAGGAGATATATACCAAAGGCTTTTTATGCCCAGTGATTTTACATAAGGTGCTATACGCATGTTAAAACCCGGGTAATCAATATAAATTACAACATGAGGTCTCCATTCTTTTATATCTGATTTGCAATGCTTTATATTTTTAAGTATAGTACTCATATTGGCAAGCACTTCGGTGAATCCCATGAAGGCCAATTCCTTGTAGTGTTTTACCAAATGAACGCCCTCTTCGTGCATTAGATTGCCTCCCCATCCTCTGAATTCGGCATCGGAATCTTTAATTTTAAGTTCTTTAACCAAATTAGAAGCATGTAAATCACCACTGGCCTCACCTGCAATAAGGTAGTATTTCATCTAGAAAAACTTTAAGAAAAGAACAACCGGAACATAAACTAGAGTAGCTATTAAAACTCCCATGGCCGACGAATGGCGCTTTGCCCAAATAAAAGGAAAAAAGAATGCCAGATTAAACAACAGGCAAAGCGAAACCGTAGCCGAGTGGACTCCCGAGTTTGACCAAATCATATTGGCAAAGCTCGAAAACTCGTGATTAGCGTATATTACCCTCCAAAGTATAATAAAACCGAAAAAAGGACCTATCAATCCCAATGCGACCCCAATCCAACGATTGTCAAATTTTTTACTCGAAATTATTCCCATAGTTTAAGTTTTTCTATAGACTCATACGCAGTCATGTCGAATTTGGTTGGCACAACAGAAACAGATCCACTCTCCAAAGCAAGTATATCCGCATCAGCATCCTTGTCAAAATTTTCAAATTCCCCTGTAAGCCAGAAGTATTCTTTGCCCAACGGGTCTACACGAACATCAAAAGTATCTTCCCAGAAAGCTTTTGCCTGACGGCAGATTTTTATTCCCTTTATCAGTTCTAACGGAAGTTTCGGAATGTTTACATTCAAACAAACCCCTTTATCCATAGACGTTTTCAAAGCCTCTTTTACTATTTTTTTTACGTAATGCTTCGATGCGGTAAAATCGGCCTCAATAGAGAAATCGGCGAGTGAGAATCCTATGCTTGGCACCCCTTCTATTGCCCCTTCCACAGCAGCAGACATGGTTCCGCTATACAACACGTTGGTTGAGCAGTTTGAGCCGTGATTAATTCCAGAAACAATTAAATCAGGCTTTCGGCCATTCAGCTTAAACATGCCTATTTTAACACAGTCAACCGGAGTCCCAGAGCATGAATAAGCCTGGTGCTCGCCAAAAAAGCTAAGCTCAGAAACACGCAAAGGCTGGTTAACCGTAATGGCATGCCCCATGCCCGATTGAGGCTTGTCGGGGGCAACAATAAACAAATCCCCAAATTCTTTTACGGAATCAATAAGCGCCGCTATTCCGGGAGCTGTGAAGCCATCGTCGTTGGTTACAAATATTAGTGGTCTGCTCATAGGCGCAAAGGTAAGGACATTGTTTTGATACTGAAATTTTGGCTGCCATAATCGCAAAAAGAACCATAAAAGAGTGTTTTTCTATATTGATTTTAACCCTTCCCTTTATGACGGATTTTCCTTAACTTTGCGCCTCAAAATACAAGACAACCCATGTTTGAAAATTTATCGGAAAAACTCGATCGCTCATTTAAAGTCCTTCGCGGACAAGGGAAAATTACCGAAATAAATATTGCTGAAACCCTTAAGGAAGTAAGAAGAGCTCTTCTTGATGCCGACGTTAACTTCAATACTGCCACGGCTTTTGTTAAAACCGTTAAAGAAAAGGCTATTGGCGCAAACGTAATTAACTCCATATCTCCGGGGCAGTTAATGGTGAAAATTACCCACGAAGAGCTTGCCAACCTCATGGGGGGCGATCAAGTGGATATTAATACACAAGGAAATCCGGGAATCATCCTGATGTCGGGACTTCAGGGGTCTGGTAAAACTACTTTCACCGGAAAACTGGGAAATTACCTGAAAACCAAAAAAGGCAAAAAGCCGCTTTTGGTTGCCTGCGACGTGTACCGACCTGCCGCCATCGACCAGCTACATGTGTTGGGAGAACAACTTGGAATTGAAGTTTATTCAGAGAAAGAAAATAAAAATCCGATTCAAATTGCTCAAAATGCAATCGTCCACGCCCGATCAAAAGGCTACAACGTAATTATTGTCGATACAGCCGGGCGATTAGCTGTAGACGAGCAAATGATGAACGAAATAGCTCAGGTTAAATCTGCCATAAAGCCTACTGAAACATTGTTTGTAGTAGACTCCATGACAGGACAAGATGCGGTAAACACAGCAAAAATCTTCAACGATAGAATCGATTTTGACGGAGTAATACTTACCAAACTGGATGGTGATACCCGTGGTGGTGCTGCCCTATCCATAAAATCTGTAGTAAACAAACCTATAAAGTTTGTAGGTACAGGTGAAAAAATGGATGCACTAGATGTGTTTTATCCATTCCGAATGGCAGACCGTATACTGGGAATGGGCGATGTAGTTTCTTTAGTAGAAAGAGCTCAAGAGCAGTTTAACGAAGAAGAAGCCCGAAAACTACAGAAGAAAATAGCTAAAAATCAATTCGATTTCAACGATTTCTATCAGCAACTTCAGCAGATTAAAAAAATGGGTAACGTAAAGGATTTGATGGGAATGATACCGGGAATGGGTAAAGCGATGAAAGGTGTTGATATAGATGATGATGCCTTTAAATATGTAGAGGCCATTATTCAATCCATGACCCCTAAAGAACGTGAGAATCCTGAAATACTAAACGGAAAAAGAAGGCAAAGAATTGCTATGGGTAGCGGTAGAGATATTCAGGAAGTAAACAGACTAATCAAACAATTTGAAGACACCCGCAAAATGATGAAAATGATGGGTGACAAACGCAAAATGATGAACATGATGAGCCAGTTGCAAAAAATGGGCGGAGGCAAAGGAATTCCGGGAATGTAATCTGTTTAACAAAGTAAATCCTAAACACCCTTGAACATATTAGACGGAAATAAAACCTCGGCCGAAGTAAAAGCAGAAATTGCACGCGAAGTAGAAAAAATAACTTCTACAGGAAGACGTGCCCCTCACCTTGCTGCTGTATTGGTGGGAAATAATGGTGCCAGCATTACCTACGTGGATGCTAAAATTAAAGACTGTGAAGAAGTTGGATTTCGCTCAACCCTAATACACCTTTCCGATACCATTTCTGAAGCAGAGTTACTCGAAGAAATTGACAGGCTGAACAACGACCACACGCTTGACGGATTCATAGTGCAATTGCCTTTGCCCAAGCATATTGACGAAAACAAAGTAATAAAAGCAATAGACCCTTCTAAAGATGTGGATGGTTTTCATCCTGAGAATTTGGGCAAAATGGCGCTCAATCTACCGGGATTTGTACCGGCCACTCCTCTGGGTATAATAGAACTACTGGACAGATACAACATAGAAACCGGAGGCAAGCACTGTGTAGTAGTTGGAAGAAGCCATATAGTTGGTTTACCTATAAGTATCTTAATGGGTCGAAATGATTATCCGGGAAACAGTACAGTAACACTTACACACAGCCGAACCAACAACCTGACTGAGCTTTTGCGAAATGCCGACATTATAATTGCTGCATTGGGTAAACCTAAATTTATAACCGGAGATATGGTAAAAGACGGTGTTGTGGTAGTGGATGTAGGCATTACCCGCATACCTGATAAAACCAAAAAATCCGGCTATCGCATTGTGGGCGATGTGGATTTTGAAACGGTAGCGTCAAAGGCGGCATTTATTACCCCGGTTCCCGGCGGCGTAGGCCCCATGACCAGAGTTGCATTGCTGAAAAACACACTTTTAGCAGCCAGAGTGCTATAAACCCATGTTTATGCAAGAAAAAATAAAAGAATTGATTGAAAGAGAAATACAAGCCATACGGAATATTCCCGTTAAAGGAGATATTGCCGCAGCTATAGAACTACTCTTCAATCATATTCATCAAAAAAACGGGAAAATTGTTATTAGCGGAATGGGCAAAGCCGGCCAAATAGGAATAAACATGGCCACTACATTTAGCTCAACGGGAACACCGGCAGTATTTCTTCACCCCAGCGAAGCACAGCACGGAGATTTAGGTGTAATTCAAAAAAATGATGTGCTTATACTTATTTCAAACTCCGGAAAAACCAGAGAAATACTGGAATTAGAAGTATTGGCTCATCGACTCTATTCAGAATTGCCTATAGTGGCAATTACAGGAAACGTTGATGGCGATTTAGCTAAGCTTGCGAAAATTGTAATTTCAACAGGAAACCCACAGGAAATATGTCCGCTGGGGCTCACCCCTACTACTTCTACCACCGTAATGACTGTTGTTGGCGATTTATTAGTAGTGCTGCTAATGGAAAAAATCGGATTTACAAAAGACGAATATGCCAAACGTCACCATAGTGGCTACTTAGGTATTAAAGCCAGAGAAAATGGATAAACTATTTTTAATTGCCGGACCTTGTTTGTTAGAAGATAAGGAAACAGCTCTAAGCATTGCAAAAACTGTAAAGGCTATTTGCGATGAACTTAACATCGATTATATTTTCAAAGCCAGCTATAGAAAAGCAAACCGTTCCAGTTTAGATAGTTTTACGGGCATTGGTGACGAAGAAGCACTTCAAATTATAGCAGAAATAGGTAGAGAAGTAGGGGTTCCAACCATCACAGATGTGCACGAAAGCCACGAACCTGAATTGGCGGCTAGATATGTAGATTACCTGCAAATACCAGCTTTCTTATGCAGGCAAACCGATTTACTGTTGGCTTGTGGCAGAACCGGAAAAGGAATAAATCTTAAAAAAGGGCAATTTGTAAGTCCAGAGGCCATGTCTTTTGCATTGAACAAAGTACTCTCTACCGGAAATAAAAAAGTATGGCTGTGCGAGCGGGGATTTACTTTTGGTTATAATGACTTGGTAGTGGATGCTACGGCTATTGCCCGACTAAAAAAACATGGTGTACCGGTTGTTATGGACTGTACACACTCCGTACAAAAGCCAAATCTTAGCGCAGGAATCACCGGCGGCGACCCCAGCATGATAGAAACCATAACCCTGTCTGCTATCGCTACAGGTGCCGATGGATTGTTTCTGGAAGTTCATCCCAATCCCAGTATCGCAAAAAGCGACTCGCAAACGATGCTACAGGTTGATAAGTTAAAGCCCATTTTGGTTAAAGCACTAAAAATAAGAAAAGCCCTCGCCAAGTGATACTTGAATTAATTCCCGAAACACCCGTTGAACTCGTAGAAAAATTCTGTGTGACTTTTCATTGCCGGCATGTGCATATTCAATATAAACACTTTATCGTTAGCTCATCTAAGTCGACTTTAGATTTTTCTCTTATATCACCTTACGTTAAACAAAGAATAAATACAAATTCAGACCTTCAACTCGCATCACTCGGCTTTTCCCCGAAAACCGGTTTTCAAATCGAAGATATTACAGTGGGAAATGGAAGCAATATGTTTGTTGCTGCAGGACCTTGCTCTGTGGAAAGCCACGAACAGGCAAATGAAACCGCATTATTTTTAAAATCACAGGGAATTCGGTTTTTTAGGGCAGGAAGCTTCAAGCCCCGAACCTCGCCTTATGGCTTCCAGGGACTTGAAGAAAAGGGGCTTGAAATTTTAAAAACCATAAAACAAGAACACGATTTGCTTTTAATTTCCGAAGCAAAAGATGCCACCAATGTAGATCAGGTATTGAAATATGCTGATGTGCTCCAAATTGGCACCAAAGCCATGTACGACCAAGGCATACTTAAAGCCGCCGGAAAAAGTGGGAAGCCTGTTTTGTTAAAAAGAGGTTTTGGGAGTACCCTTCAGGAGTTTGTGCAGGCAGCTGAGTTTATTTTATGCGAAGGCAACGAACGGGTTATACTTTGCGAAAGAGGAATCCGAACTTTTGAAACCGCCACTCGGTTTACCCTCGATTTATGCGGGGTGGAATGGCTAAAGGCGCACACTCGCCTGCCCGTAGTGGTAGACCCCAGCCATGCTATGGGGTATAGCTATGGGGTAACAGGACTCTCTAGGGCTTCCGCCGCTTTGGGTGTGGACGGGCTTTTGATAGAAGTACACCCGTCACCCTATGGGGCACTCAGCGACTCGTCACAACAATTAGACTTTGATTCCTTTAAAAAACTTAAGGCTCAAATAAGTTCTATAGCAAATACTATGTCTGTATCTGTTATTTAATCCACCTACTTTTTATTTGTTAAAAAAACATATAAAATTCAGACAGTATTGTTTTTGAATAATCTACGGCATGTAAATTGTTAAATTATTGTTAATTCAAAATGATTTGCAAAAACGATACCACCCTAAAAACCTAGACTATGAAAAACATCTCACACTTCATTCTACTGGCAGGCGCTCTATTTATAAGTAATTTCAGTTATAGCCAGTTAAGCGAAAAGTCTTCAGCTTTCGAGTTTCCTTTCATGTTTTTTCCAGTAACTGGAATGAGCATTGATATGCCAAACAGAAATTTAATGCCTAATATGAATAATTTAACTTCTGTGGGTGGTTCTTTTGCTTATTACCCCAACAGATACTTACCTATAGGAATAGAATTAAGAGCATCAACCGGAAGGTATGCTTTTGGAAAAGAAACCAGAACATTCACTTTCGATGAAACTTCTTTTACAGATTTGGAAATACAGTTCAAAAGCAAAGTAAGCAAACTTATGACTGGATTAAAATATATCGATATAAACTCTACCAACTTGGTTAAACCCTATGGTTCGATTCATGCCGGATATGCATTCATGCGATCAAGAATTTACATACCCGACCCAAACGATATTGACGACTGTGCGCCAATAGAAAACAGGGTTGTACACAAATTCAACGGTTTAGTTTACGGCGCAGAAGCCGGATTAGAGGTTAATCTCATTAAATGCTTCACTAACCAAACATCCGAATCAGGCGAAGGGATATTCTTTTTCCTTTCAGGCAGTATACTCCGAAGTTTTAGAGATGTGGAATATATTAATGTGGATTACTTGCAAGATGAAATAACAGGACCAGCACCTACACATCATCACCACAACCAGCACAGTAAAAACTCTGCAAAAACAGAAGATTATAATGCTTCTTTCATAAATGTATCATCTAATGAAATACATTACCACAAAATTGGCGAGCTATACCGAACCCCTCTTCAATTTATCGGGGTAAATTTTGGAATAATCTGGAGAATTTAAACAATATAGTTTAGTTTACAAACAAGAAGAAGCTCATAATTATGAGCTTCTTCTTGTTTAATATCTTTCTTCTGATTAAATCTTTTATAAAATCTTTGCTAAATTTCTTACGATAATCAATAAATAGATACCATTAACCAAATAGAGTAAGCACTTCTTGAAAAGATTATGCAAATTCGAATTATTAACCAAAATAGTTTGAATCATGAGAAAAGCATTTCTACTCAGTTACTTTTTAATTGTTTGTGCTTTAAAAGCGCAAGTTGTTTCAAACGTATATGTTGATATAAACAACATTAGTGCAGCCGTAAATTCTACCGGCGAATTATTTAATCTGTTTGGATATAGTGCAGGTTTTGAATTTCCTAAAAATTCCGGCAATCATACAATTTATTCCGCAGGATTCATTATTGGAGGACAAGATGTAAACAACGGAAGCGTAAAAGTCCAAAAAATAGTATACAGCGATAATAATTTTCAAAATGGGCCGATAACAGATCCTTCATTATACGTTTCAGAAGTCCCTCAATGGGAATTGATTTGGACTGTTTCTCGGGCAGAAATTAATAATCATATCCAAAACTTTAACAACGTAGGGTATATAATTCCTTGGATGATTAATAATTGGCCTGCTCATGGAGACACAACAAAGGGACAAAATTTTTATCTCGCCCCTTTTACCGATGTAGACAACAACGGTTTGTACGAACCGGCTAATGGAGATTACCCTCTGATTAAAGGAGATTTTGCCGCTTACATTATTCAAAATGACGAAACAGATTCCAATATTATGTCACACAATAGTATTGGTATAGAATTACATACTATGGTTTACGCTTTTGATTGCATAAATGAAGCTGTGCTGAACAATACTGTATTTGTAGAGTACAAAGTTTTTAACAGACGTTTTGTCGCACTAGAAAACACTTACTTAGGAGTATTTGCAGACTTAGATATAGGATGTCCTGATAATGATTATATTGGAGCAGATGTGGAACACGGGTTTGTGTATGCATATAATGGTACAAATAATGATAACGCAGGATGTGGTTTTGCTATGCCCACTTACGGACAGGACTTGCCAGTTCAGGGTATTGTTTTTTTAAATGGAGCTAAACTAGACAATGATGGAATCGATAATCCATTAACTACCAACATTGCTGATGCCATATTATTTAATGGTATACCATATAATGCATTGGGTAAAGGATTTGGCGATGGTATTATTGATAACGAGCATATTGGATTATATTCTAGCAAGTATCTCCCTAATATTTTCCCTAGCACACCATTGCAATATTATTTATCACTTCAAAACATACATCCTAACTTCACAACCATGATGTATGGTAATACTACTCACGAATGTATGTATATGTTTCCTGGAGATTCCGACCCACTGTATTGGGGTACTTTTGGTGTAAACCCGGGCTTTGATTGGTGGGAGTCTACCTACAACAATACTTCAGGGGATAGAAGAATTATGGCATCTTCCGGCCCCTTCACATTTACACCCAATGACACTCAACAACTAAATCTGGCTTTTACGGTAGCCAAAAGCGAAAATGGCAACTTGGCAGCACTACCTGTGCTAAAAAACTATGCCTCACAACTGCACAATATGTATAATAGTGGGTATATATGCCCACAGCCATCTAACATTTTCGAAAATAAAACTGTAATTGAGTTCTCCGTATTTCCAAATCCTTCCGACGACCAATTTACTATAACTACAGATATTGATGAAGCAGTCGTTTTTGATTTGTTTGATGTGTCCGGTAGATTAGTTGAATCAAAAAGATTTTACAAAATCATTGAGTACAACACCAACAACTTGGATAGTGGTATTTACATAGTGAGATTAATTCATAAAAGCAGTGTAGGAACAAAAAGTATAATTATAAATCGATAGGAGGACTGATTACAAAAAAGTACGCAATCACGTGGACTAGTCTAACAATTTAGAAGAGTAAGTTAAGGATATTTTAAATAATTAAATACTGGTTTGGTCGTTCAATGTTACTGATTGATAAAATTCAGATAGGATTGTTTTTGAATAGTCTACGGTACACAAATTGTTAAATTATTATTAATTCAAAATGCTTTTCAAGAGCGATACCAACCTAAAAACCTAGGTTATGAAAAACATCTCAAACCATTTATTCTACGCTGGCAGACGCTATATTTATAAGTGACTTCGGTTATAGTCAGGTTAAAGTGTGAATCTAACAGTTGTACATGAAAAAAGAAAGACGAGTATTTAGTGCTGTCCTTAGGGCGAAAGTGGTATTGGAAGTAATTAAAGGAAAGATGTATCCCCTTTTTTAGGAAGTAAAACTTTTTAAAACTCGTATATGGTTAACCCACTTCTGAGCTTGGGTTCAATCCAAGTGGTTTTTGGGGGCATAATGAGTTTTTGATCGGCAATTGCTTTCAGTTGCGCAAAAGAAACGGGATATAGCATAAATCCAACAGAGCCGGAATTTTTGTCAACTTGTTTTTTCATTCCCCGGGTTCCTTCAACTCCCGATATAAACGATATTCTTTTGTCTGTTTTTAAATCTTTTATTCCAAAAACCGGCGACAGTACTTTCTCTGTTAAAAGCAGAGAATCCAGTCGGTTGGTTTCGGGACCGGAAGCATCAACACTAAATTTGGGCAGAAGCTTATACCAGTTCCCTCCTGTATACATAATAAACTCGTGTATTGCCGATGGTTTCGCCTCGGCTTTACCCAAGGGCAGAACCTCAAAATCTTCAGACAATCTCTTGAGTAACTCCTTTTCTGTAACAACCGTATTGCTTACAACTCGATTAAAATCAAATATTTGCAAATCTTCGTCAGAGATATAAAACGCCAAGAAGAAATTATAGCTCTCATCTCCCCTGTGATTGGGGTTTGCTTTCTTTTTCTCTTCGCCCAGCAATGCCGAAGAGCCGCTCCTATGGTGCCCATCGGCAATATAGACAGCATCTATTTCGGAAAAAGCTTTCATTAATTGCTTAACATCTGAATCCTGCTGAACCAACCAAAGCTCGTGTTTAAATAAATCAGTGGTAGTAAACTCGTACTCGGGGCGCAAATCTGTGTGTTTGCTGAGGATAGAGTCGATATCGTTTTGTTTTGGGTAAGTAAGCAATACAGGCTCTGCATTAAAACCACAACTATCCAGGTAGTTTTTAAATATCTCTTCGCGCTCAGTTATAGTTTGTTCGTGAATTTTTATTTTGCCCTGTAGGTAATCCTCTATGCTGGCTTTAGCTATAATTCCGGTAAAACAATGTCCGGGTTGGGTTTGCCTGTATATGTAGTAGGAATCTTTTTTTTCTTTTAAGAAAATTCCTTTGTTTTGAAATTCTTCGTATTTGGACCGCACTTTTCTAAAACGCTCAATACTGTTAGGTTTCGTTTTATCATTTTTTCCAAATTCCGGATTAATAATATGTATAAATGTAAACGGGTTTTCTTCCAGTTTTGCTTTCAGTATGTTTTTTTTGTACTGAAAATAAGGTCTTGAAGCAACCAAATGTGCTTTATCCCGCGTAGGCCTAACCGCCCTGAAAGGTAAAACCTTTGCACACATAAGCCGCTAAAAAAAGTATTCTATAACCAAATTAGCCATCTCCTCTCCTATTCTATCCTGAGCTTCAACAGTAGCTGCACCAATATGAGGTGTACTGATTACTTTCGGGTGCAAAAGAACATCTTTTCTGGGCGTGGGTTCTCCCACAAAAACATCTAAAGCGGCTCCGGCTAATTGTCCGGCATCTAAGGCTGACAGCAAAGCACCCTCATCTAAAACACCTCCTCTGGCGGCATTTATAAGGTAAGCTCCTTTTTTCATTTGCGAAATATCAGAAGCTCCTATAGCTGCTGCTCCATCGGGTTGAGCGGGTATGTGTATAGTTATGTAATCCGATTTAGATAAAACATTTTGCAAGGCTGTTGGAGTAATTTTAACCTCTACTTTTTGCCCGGCAATTTCAATAGAAACAGCCCTTTCCTCGGTAGTTGTGTCGTAGGCCAATACGTCCATGCCTAATCCTAATGCGTATTTCGCTACCGATTGACCAATTCTTCCAAATCCCAATATACCAATTGTTTTACCTCTAAGCTCAGTTCCTTTTCCGTATTTTTTTTTCAGGTCGTTAAATGCTAAGGCTCCTTTTTCGGGCATATTTCTGTAGCTGTCGTGTGTCATTCTGGCAAGGCTAAACATATGGGCTATTACAAGCTCTGCTACAGATTGAGAAGACGAGGCGGGAGTATTCACCACTTTAATTCCTTTTTCTCTGGCATAAGCCACATCAATATTATCCATACCAACTCCGCCTCTGCCTATTAGCTTTATTGATGGGCAGGCATCTATAATATCTCTCCTAACGGTAGTTGCACTTCTCACTAGAACGCCGCTAATCTGCTCCTTATTGATATAGTCAATCAGGTTTGCCTGCTCAACCTTATCTGTTATAATGGTTATTCCGGCACGTTTAAGTAAGTCTACACCTGCCTGAGATAATCCGTCGTTTGCTAAAAGTTTTACGCTCATACTATTTTTTTATCCGTGCTTAATTGCAAAGTCTTTCATTACACCTACTAACACTTTTACACTTTCCAGCGGCAACGCATTATACATGGATGCTCTGTATCCACCAACATCGCGATGGCCTTTCAGCCCATTAATATTAGCCGCCTTCCACATTTTATCAAACTCATCTTTCAGCGCTTCATTCTTGAGTACAAATGTCGCATTCATATTGCTTCTGTCTTCTTTGGCTGCTGTTCCTTCAAAAAGCGGGTTAGCATCAATTTCGTTATAAAGCAATTCTGCTTTCTGATTGTTGATGTTTTCAATCCAGCTTACCCCACCATTTTTCTTCAGCCACCTCAACGTTAACATAGAAACATAAACCGCAAAAACAGGAGGAGTATTAAACATCGACTCCTTTTTGAAATGAATATTTAAATCGAGCATGGTAGGAATGTTTATACTTGATTTACCTAAAAGCTCTTCTTTTACAATATATACAGTAGTTCCGGCAGGGCCCATGTTTTTTTGAGCTCCGGCGTATATCATGTCAAACTTCGACACATCTATCTGTTTACTAAAAATGTCTGACGACATATCACATACCATAGGGATAGGGCTATTTGGAAAAGATTTCATCTGTGTGCCAAAAATGGTGTTGTTAGAGGTGCAGTGAAAATAATCGCAATTGGTTGGTATCTCGTAGCCTTTGGGTACATAAGAATAGTTTTTGTCTTCTGAACTAGCCACAATCACTCCCTCTCCAGCAAACTTGACTTCTTTGTATGCATTTTTTGCCCACACACCGGTTACCAAATAAGCGCCTCGCTTATACTCTCTCATCATGTTATATGCAGTCATTAAGAACCCTAAAGATGCGCCCCCTTGAAGAAACAACACGGTGTAACCATCCGGCACATTGAGCAATTCCTTGACCAGTGTTCGAGCCTCTTCCATCACATCAACAAAAGCTTTATCACGATGCGACATTTCCAGAAGCGACAAATTCAAGTTATTGAAGTTAAGAACCGCCTGAGCACCCTCTTGGAAAACCTCTTGTGGCAGAATACATGGCCCCGCACTGTAATTATGAACTTTTGACATGATAGTGTTTTTTCTGTTTGCTTACAAAAGTGCTAATTTTTCTATTAAAATCTAAGCACACATAGATTATTATTTCTTTAAGTTTCTAACAGTTTAAAACCTACCTTACGGCAATTGAAGGAAACAAAAAAGGCTTCCGAAATCGAAAGCCTTAATGTGCATTGAAACAACAAGATTAGATTACTTATCTGATGCAAAGTATTTTTTCTCTTTAATACGAGCTGCTTTTCCTTTAAGGTCTCTAAGGTAGAATATACGCGCTCTGCGTACATAACCGGATTTGTTCAGCTCAATTTTGTCAACAAATGGAGAGGATATAGGGAAAATTCTTTCCACTCCAATATTACCAGACATTTTTCTAACGGTGAAAGTTTCCGTAGCCCCACTACCTCTGCGTTGAATAACAACACCTTGGTACTGCTGAATACGCTCCTTGTTACCTTCCATAATTTTATAATGAACGGTTACGTTGTCTCCAGCTTTAAATGCTGGCATTTCTTTAACCGGATTCAATTCCTTTTCAAGTTCTTTAATGAAGTTCATGACCTTTAATAATTAAATTCTGCCCTTAATTTGGGGCTGCAATATTACAAATAAATTTTCAGACACAAGCAGTCTCATTTATTTTTCTTCTATTTTTTCTAATTTACGCTAATCCTTTAAGTACCACTCTCGATCAAACTGGCTTAAATATTTTTGCACAAACAAATGCCTTTCTTCGGCCAATACTCTGGCAGTATAGGTATGCATTCTGTCCTTCAACAAGAGAAGTTTTTCGTGGAAATGATTGATAGTTGTACCCCTTGACTTTCTGTAAGAATCATAACTGGCATGTGTTTGCGGCAACACATCCGGATTATAAAGCTCCCTGCCGTGATGCCCTCCAAAATAAAAACACCGGGCGATTCCAATTGCACCAATAGCATCCAGCCTATCAGCATCCTGAACTATCTTAGACTCTATTGTGGTGTTTTCATCCCTAACCTTAGCTCCTTTAAAAGAAACCTCCTGTATCACCCCTAGTATTCTCGCCGTTAGAGTGACATCCAGCTCAATTTTTCGGCAAAAATCCATCGGCAGTTGAATTAACTTACTCTCATCACCATGGTGTAACTTCGGGTCGCCAACATCATGCAGTAGCGCTGCCATTTCTACAATAAATTTATCCCCTCCTTCAACCTCGGCTATTTTGATTGCCAAATTTCTAACCCGCCAAATATGATCCCATCCATGACCGGAATAGTCGTTCCCTTGCAGCTGCTGAACGTAGCGCTCAGCAGACCGAATTGCCTCTTGAAAATTCATCTTACAAAAGTATTAATTGGTCTAATTACTTTTCAAATAACTCGTTAAACAATATTGATTTTCAGTTTTTTACCTAATTTTGAAAAATCTTTCTTTAGTCAATATCCAGGTTAGCCTTACAGCATAAAGCTTTTGCGCTGTTGAATGTACTAAAGGTTGATAAATATCTAGAACAAGGAGGCTCCTTTTTTAAGGAGCCTTTTCTTTTTTGTAAGAATATTTTTTCTTTCGAAAATTAAAGCGGATATTTGCACCCCTAAAAATTAAAAACTAACCGAGGTTTTGCACCTCACATTAGGAAAAATTATGTCAGTAAAAATCAGATTACAAAGGCATGGTAAGAAAGGCAAACCTTTCTTTCACCTAGTAGCCGCCGATGCAAGAGCTACAAGAGATGGTAAATACATCGAAAAACTAGGTACATACAATCCAACTGCTAATCCAGCGGTAATTGATATCAATGTGGATAGATGTGTAAATTGGTTAAACAATGGCGCCCAACCAACGGACACCGCACGCGCAATTCTTTCCTACAAAGGGGTATTGCTTAAAAATCACCTGAATAAAGGTGTACTTAAAGGCGCTTTGACTCAGCAACAAGCCGATGCTAAGTTTGAAGCTTGGATAAACGAAAAAGCCGGAAAAGTAGACTCTAAGAAAGATCACTTAGCTAAAGAAAAAGCTGAAGACGACAGAAAACGCTTAGAAGCCGAAAAAGAAGCTAACGAAGCTAAAGCAAAAGCAATTAAGGCTAAAAACACCCCTCCTGCAGAAGTAGAAGAGGACGCTGTAGCAGCTGAAACAGAAGAAATTCCCGCCGCTGAAGAATCTTCTGAGGAGTCTACCGAAGAAAAAGCAGACTAATTTAGTCAACTTCCCCCTATGGATAAGAAAGAATGTTATTATCTGGGGTTTATTTCAAAGACTGTAGGCTTTAAAGGTGAGGTGGTTTTAACACTAGATACCGATGAGACCGAATACTATGAAGAGCTGGAATCGATTTACGTTGAAATCAACCGTAAATTGGTTCCTTTCTTTTTAGAGCGATTTATTAATCGAAAACAAAATCACCTTCGGGTAAAATTAGAAGGAATAGACACCGAAGAAGACGCAAAATCTCTTTTAAAAAAACAACTATTTCTACCCCTCTCCTATTTACCCAAGCTATCGGGAACAAAGTTCTATTACCACGAAATAATCGGTTTTCAGGTTATAGACGAAGAATATGGTGACTGCGGTATTATCTGTGATATAATAGACAACACCTCCAATCCTATTATCCAAGTTATGAAGGATGATATAGATATTCTTATCCCGCTTCAAGACGACTTCATTAAGCAGGTAGACCGAAAAGGCAAAAAACTATACGTTAAAACACCCCCTGGACTGATTGCGCTCTATCTCGGGCAATAAACAAACATGCCACAGGATTTATTCCATTTCAAACAATTCAGTCTCTGTCAACAAAACGCCGGGATGCGCATAAGCAGCGATGCTGTTTTGTTTGGCGCATGGGCAACCCCGATAAAACCTGCCTTGGTTTTAGATGTAGGGTGCGGCACCGGGTTACTCACGCTACAACTAGCTCAACGTTTTAGCAACATTCGACTCCACGCCATAGAGATAGAATCAGGCGCATATAAAAATGCCTTATACAATATTAGAAATTCACCTTGGAAAAATAGAATTTCGGTAGAAAAAGCCGATTTTCTTGAATTGCATGCCAACCACCCCATCGATTTTATTATTTGCAATCCGCCTTTTTTTAATGCAACTAAAAGCAAATTTAGTAGCCACCTTAGTAGAAGAATAGCCCGACAAGATAACTACTTGCCCCTGTGTAAGCTTATAAAAAAATCTTACGAAATACTATCCTCTGATGGCGAGATGGCGTTGCTCCTACCTTTCGAAAGACTTTGGGATATAAGAGCCAAAGCCGCCGAAACCGGATTTTATTTTAGCCGATTAACCACGCTTTCATCTTTTAGTAGCAGCGAGCCTATTCGATTGTTTATTCAAATGAGCAAGAAAATATGCAATACAGATGTGCGATACTTAACTATGTACTCAGAAAAAAACAAGTTGACATCCGAAGTTGAAGCACTAACCAAAGACTTTTACTTAGGCTAAACAACCCCTGCCGACATTTTGTCAGTATAAGCCCGAATGGCATGTGCTTTGACTGTTTGCCATTCAAAATTTATTATTAAAAACAAGCACTATGATTAAAGGTAACATCAACGTTCAAACTGAGAACATTTTCCCAATCATTAAAAAATTTCTATACAGCGATACAGAAATTTTTCTTCGCGAACTTGTTTCAAACGCTGTAGATGCTACAACAAAACTAAAAACATTATCCTCTACAGGAGAATTTAAAGGTGATTTAAACAATACCCGAGTTGAGGTAATTCTGGACAAAAAGGCAAAAACCATAATCATTCGCGACCGAGGTATCGGAATGACTTCCGAAGAAATAGAAAAATACATCAATCAAATTGCCTTTTCAGGGGCTGAAGAGTTTGTTAAACAATATCAAGATAAAAGTCAAGGTATTATTGGCCACTTCGGTTTAGGCTTTTACTCTGCCTTCATGGTTGCCGATAAAGTTCAGATTAAAACTTTGTCGTTTAAAGATGGGGCCAAACCCGTTTTATGGGAGTCAAATGGAACCCCCGAATTCGCTATTACCGAAACCGATAAGGACGAAAGAGGAACAGATATTATACTACATGTAAACCCCGAAAGCAAAGAATTCTTAGAAGAATCAAGACTCAAAGGTATTTTGAATAAATACTGTAAGTTTTTACCGGTTGAAATTGTATTCGGAACAAAAGACGTTTACGAAGACGACCCTTCTAGAGCAAAAGATGAGCACGATTTACCCAAAAAAATCAAAAAAACGATACCAAACATAATCAACAACACCTCGCCGGTATGGACAAAAAAACCAAGTGACTTGAGCGATGACGATTATAAAGAGTTTTACCGTGAATTGTATCCGCTTGGTGAAGAGCCTCTATTTCATATTCACCTGAATGTTGACCACCCGTTTCGGCTAACGGGTATTTTGTATTTTCCTAAACTGAAAAACACCATAGAAGTTCAGAAAAACAAAATACAGTTGTACAGTAATCAGGTTTTTATAACTGATTCGGTAGAAAATATCGTTCCTGATTTTTTAACCCTGCTTCACGGAGTTCTGGATTCGCCAGACATTCCGCTTAACGTTTCCCGCTCATACCTGCAAAGCGACCACAATGTTCGCAAGATATCGGCTCATATTACCAAAAAAGTTGCCGACAAACTAAACAGTATGTTTAACAACGACAGGGAAGATTTTCAAAAAAAATGGGACGACATCAAAGTATTCATACAGTACGGTATGCTTACAGATGAAAAGTTTCTAGAAAAAGCCACGAAATTTGCTTTATTAAAATCAGTAGAATATAAATACTCCACACTAGGGGAATACAAAGAGCAAATAAAAACAAACCAAACCGACAAAAACAACAAGATTATTGCGCTTTACACTCACAATAAAGACGAACACCATGCCCAGATTGAGCATGCTAAAGAACGTGGATACGATGTTTTAATTATGGACAGTCCGCTGGATAGTCACTTCATTACCAAGCTGGAAGAAAAACTTGAAAACGTTTCTTTTGCACGAGTGGATGCCGATACTTTGGATAATTTGATTAAAAAAACCGACGAAATACCTTCTAAACTAACCAAAGAAGACGAAGAACTTATAAAGCCTATAATTGAAAGCGTGGTGCCAAAAGAGAAGTTCTCCATTACTTTTGAGAGCATGAGCGAAAAAGAAAGTCCGATGGTGGTCACTCAAAGTGAGTTTATGCGACGAATGAAAGAACAACAGGCTTTGGGTGGTCAAAACTTTATGGGAAATCTCCCCGAGTTTTACAACTTGGTAGTTAATGCCAACCACCCACTGATTGATAAAATACTAAAAGAGGAAAACCAAGAAGTAAAAACAAAACTGGCCAAACAGGTGGCAGATTTAGCGTTACTAAGTAAAAACATGCTGAAAGGCGAAGAACTTACTAAATTTATAAAAAGAAGTCTGGAGTTAATTAACTAAAGCATAAAACTGACAAACTAATCCTCTTGCCTAACAATAAGCATCTTATTTCCGTGGAGTTCGAAACGCCACTTTCTGTCAAAAATTTTAGGCAAGTACCTGCTGTAAAGATTAAGACGTTTGCGGGGGAACTCGGCTTCTTCGTCGGCTCTGGGTTCTCCAACAAACTCGTATATTCTAACATTAGGATGTTCTCTCATGTAAGTTTTTACAATCTCTACAATGGTAGCCATCACTCTATAAACCTCGCCTTTATTGATAAGGCTATACTCCTCTCCTTCAAACTCGTCGTTGAGTACACCAAAAGCAATCGTGGCATGCAGCAAATAATCTTTTTTGCGGGCAAAACGAACTTCGTAATCTATACCGCTACCTGTGGTAAACAAATAGACACTACCGGATTTTATAATCGGTGGCGTAAACTTATATGGCAAATTAGTCAAGGTGAAAATCAATCTTTACATTAAACGAAAATATGAATTAATTTATAACTAGAATCTATAAAGTTATAAACCAAAAGAAAAAATGGGAAAACTAATCGGGTGTATAATAGGATATTTAATAGGCGGGTGGATAGGAGCTGTTATTGGTTTTGTAGTAGGATCGCTGTTCGACAACGCATCTGCTCTTGAAGATGCTATAAAAAAGGGACAACATCACGATGCTCGTTACTATAGGGCGAAAATCACACAACGCGACTTCGATATTTCCTTACTAGTGCTTTCGGCTGCCGTAATGAAAGCTGATGGAAAAGTAGTAAAAGGCGAACTGGATGTAGTAAAAACCTTCCTGCAGCGAAACTACCCTGCGCCTAAAGCCAAAAACCTGATTCTTACGCTGAGGGATGTACTTAAAAATGACTTCTCTGTTCAGGAAGTGTGTGATGATATAAATTTAGCACTCGGGTTAGCCGAACGCAGAATGCTGTTGGGCTACCTATTTGCTATAGCTGCCGCAGACGGACAAATCGCTTCAGAAGAAGAATTACTTATTCAGCAAATTGCCGGCTGGTTTTATTTAAATCATGAGGATTATCGCACGGTGAAAGGCTCCTTCGTAAACGACACAAAAAATGCCTACGAGATTATGGGTATGGATAAGTCTGCTACAAACGATGAGCTAAAAAAAGCTTACCGTAGGCTTGCTATTGAGTACCATCCAGACAAGGTTTCGCACCTTAATGAAGAACACCAAACTATTGCCAAGGAGAAGTTTCAAAAAATACTTGATGCCTACGAACAAATAAAAAAAGAAAGAGGGCTCAACTAAATGAAGCAGGAATGGAAAATAGCTGCTCGCGCCTTGCTTCTTCCAGGAGTGTTCGTAGTTCTTTTGTGGATGATAAATCTGCTAGACAGAGTATATCAGCTAAATTTATACAAATGGGGGCTATTGCCTCGCAATTGGGGAGGATTAAAAGGTCTTATTACTTCGCCTTTTTTGCACAGCACTGATGGATGGGAGCACCTTGTTAACAACACCCCTCCTATTCTGATTCTGGGTTGGCTTTTGTATTACCATTATCGTAAGATTGCTAATCAGGTATTAGTATTCATGTGGTTCTTCTCTTTGTTTTGGGTATGGATTATAGGGCGCGAAAGCTACCATATTGGTGCCAGCACGCTCATCTACGCCCTTACGGGTTTTTTGTTTTTCAGTGGGCTTTTGCGCCGAGACAGATCTTTAATGGGTACCAGTATTTTGGTAGCCTTTCTTTATGGAAGTATTATATGGGGTATATTCCCCATAAAAGAAAACATGAGCTACGAAGGGCATTTTTTCGGATTGCTCGCCGGAATTATTGTGGCGTGGTTTTTCCGCAAAGAGGGACCTCAGCGCAAACAGTTCTATTGGGAAGAAGAAGATGATGATAACGAAACTGAAGATGCCTATTGGAAAGAAAATCAGGAATCTCCGGGACTAAAAATAACCTACACAATCACAAAAAAAGAAGACTGATGCTTATATCAGCGAAATGATTTCTTTTACAATATCCTCTTCATTTTTCCCCTCCACATTTATACAAAAATTGGCTTTCTGGTAATATTGCTTCCGTTGCTTAAGAAGGTTTTTCAAAAAATCGAGCACTTCATTTTCTTCAAGCCCCGAAAACATAGGGCGAGATGAGTTTTGAGAGATTCTTTGCTTTAGAACTACCTCTGAAGCCTGCAAATAAACAACCGTACCTTTATGTAGCAACACATCAACAGCATGGTTGTGACAGGGTAATCCACCTCCGGTAGCATAAACACCAGCAGGATGAGGGTTGTTTACCCAAGTCCATTCCATATCACGAAAATACTGTTCTCCTTTTTCACTAAAAATTTCGTGTATTCTTTTTCCTTCTTTTTCTTCTATGTAAATATCGCTGTCCTGAAAAGGAATACAAAGCATATTTGCCAACTTTTTTGCTACCCTAGACTTGCCACTTCCAGGCATTCCTATCAAGTATAGTGGCTTTTGTATATTTTTGTCAGCTAACACTGTTATTATATATGCATTTTATCGAGGTTAAAAATAAGGAAGATATCCGAGCATTCCACCAAATTCCGAAAATCATTTATCAAAAAGATTCAAATTGGATACCTCATATTGAGAACGATATAGAAAAAGTTTTCGACCCCGGAAAGAATAAACTCTTTAACGATGGGAAAGCTATCAGATGGATTGTGAGAAACGAAAAAAATGAGCTAATCGGAAGAATTGCCGCCTTTGTAAACACAAAAACTGCCTACACATTTGAACAACCCACTGGCGGGATTGGATTTTTTGAATGTATAAACAACCAAGATGTTGCCAATGCGCTATTTGACAAAGCAAAAAATTGGCTGATTAAACAGGGTATGGAAGCCATGGACGGTCCAATTAATTTTGGGGAGAAAAACCAATTTTGGGGACTGCTTATCGAAAATTTTACCGATATGAATAGCTACGGAATGAATTACAACCCTGCGTACTATAAATTACTGTTTGAAAACTACGGATTTCAGGTTTACTACGAGCAATATTGCTACAAACGCGACTTATACATTCCGGCTCAACCTATTTTTGTAAGAAAATACAATCAAATGAACGCGAACCCCGATTTTAAGATTACAAACATCAGAGGGATGTCGTTGGAGAGAGTGGCTGAAGATTTCCGAGCCGTTTACAACGGCGCATGGGGTGGACACGATGGTTTTAAACCCATGACATCCGAGGCGGCACAAAAGATAATGAAAGCTCTTAAGCCTATAGTTGACATAGACATAATTGTATTTGTATACCATAAAAACACGCCTATTGCTTTCTACGTAAATATTCCCGAGCTGAACGAAATTTTTCGCTTTGTGAATGGCAAACTAAACCTGATTGGCAAACTAAAGTTTTTATACCACAAATGGCGCAAAACACCCCGCACCATGGTAGGTATTGTGTTTGGTGTGGTAAAAGAATTCCAGGGACAAGGTATTGAAGGGGCCATGATTAAATGGAGCGAAGACCATATTGTATCGCTAAAACGCTATGATGAAACTGTACTTACGTGGATTGGCGACTTCAATCCCAAGATGCTCAAAGTATGCGAAAACTTAGGCGCTTCAAGGTATCGTACACTAGCTACTTATCGCTACCTGTTTGATCGAAACAAAAAATTTGAACGCTGTCCCATTATTGACTAACAAGGGATTAGATTGATTTGCTATTTAAATTGCAATTTCGCTTTTGGTTTTTGGGGAAATGCTTCTATATTTGCACTCGCTTTTTCAAAAGCAGTGCTAAAACACTGATTTTTCCAAGCAAAAACATACCGATCCTGTAGCTCAGTTGGTAGAGCATTACACTTTTAATGTAAGGGTCCTGGGTTCGAGCCCCAGCGGGATCACTAAAAGCCTTTCCTTGGAAAGGCTTTTTTTGTTAAATCCAATCAAATACCCTATTTGTAAGGTTTTAGGCTTGTTCCACATTAGTCGCTAAATACAATCAAAACGATTC
>JBKBNH010000011.1:0-127325 GCA_046295395.1 Flavobacteriales bacterium
GGAGAACGTCTATTTGATAGAATGGTTGTTGCAGTTGCAAATAATTACTGGTAACATTGCGGGGAATCATTAAAAATAACGATTATGAAGAAAGATACTATTTTGTTCATGATTATTTTGTGTTTAAAGAAAATCGTGAGCAAGATTAATTAACTCGAAAGTTAGTGATTTCTCGCTCACGATTGTTGAAAGGTAAGAAGATTTATTCTTCAGTTATCCTAAATGGAATAGCTGCAATTGCGCCCGCTACTAATTGTTCGGTGCTACTCCAATTTAAGTCACTTGGAATAACAACTATGAAACCGTCGTGATTCACAAGTTTTGAATCTCCGGTAACTAAATCTCTTAGAACAGATGTGTGCAAGCCAACATCAGGGAATACATCAAACCAATTATTACCTTCCCAGAACTCAACTTGCTCGTCTTGGGCAATGGCGTCTAGTAATTCTGTTAAAATAGCTTCTCCACTACTTTGTGTTTCAACTACATGTGTGCCAAAACAGTTGGAACCAAAATCAAAGCACCCGTATCCTACACTGTTTTCGCAAACCCAGCATTGACCTCCTTGTCTACAAGGGCCATCACCTCCACTTCCACAGTCCCATGTCTCAAATTTGTATTTTGCACCAGATGCTTTCTCTGAGTAATTAGCGTTGTTAGTAGGTTTTTCGTTTATTACTTCCAAAGAATTAGAGGGAAGAACTTCCTTTTTGTTGCACGAAGCAGCTAGCATAACTAATGATGCCATAAAAATAATCGCTAAAGTTTGCCAATCACATATAACTCTTTCAGATTTGGAGTTGGTTTTCCTCCAGCTTCTTCAAGGGTTATTGCAAATGCCTGCGGATTGCCACTTTCGATTTTTTTCATTGGTACAAATCCGGTTGATTCTCCTGTGGTGTCAAATACCCCGAGGTCAACAGGACTTCCGTCAATAATTGCCCAAAGCTGAAACTGCATGTTACTCGGGGCAGGAGGCATGTTTTCTATCGATAAATGAATTTCGTTGGTGTTTTTGTTCCAACACACAATAGATAGTAGATCTTGGGGTCTGTTTTCTGTTGGTGTTAAAAATGTACTGATAAACATAGGATTACGGAACATATTAAGTTCCATACTTAAATAACTATTTTTTTCTCTAAGTGAGCTTAATTCCTTTTCGTTTTCAGATTTAGTTTGCTCCAGTAAGTTGCTCGTGTCGGTAAGTTGAGTAGTAAGGCTGCTTGTTCTGCTGGCTAGATAAGCAAAACCTATTACCAGAGCAATGCCGGCGGCGGCAAGCCATTTACTGAAAGAGTCTTTCGGTAGTTTTTTGCGGTCTGATAGAGAGATAACTTTAGATTCTTTTTCCGAAAGTTCTTCCAGTTTGGCTATAATGATTGATTTTAACTCTTTCGGTGGTTCAATCGCATTGATAGAAGCAATTTTTTCAAATTCTGATTGAATGGCAACTAGCTCGGCTTTAATTTCAGGATAAATATGCGATAGGCATTCAACCTCCTTGCGTTCTTGCTTAGAAGCTATACCTAACGCATAATCTTCCAGTATTCCTGATGCTATGTATTCGCTTATATTCACGCTTTAGCCATTATTTTTCTAAGTTCTCGCAATGCGGTTCGGGTCCTTGTTTTTACGGTTCCCAGGGGTATGTTGAGCTCTTCAGCTATTTCTTCCTGAGTTCTGCCGCAGTAATAGGCTAAGTTTATAATCTCTCTTTGTTCGGCCGGTAGTTTTTCAACCAATTCTTTTAGTAATAAAGTATCAGTGTTTAAAGTGTGATTGTTGTTTCGGTCTATTAAAGCTACGTTATCTTCAGTACTTTGGATTTTTACACGTTCGTTTTTGGAGCGTAAAAAATCGATGGTTGTGTTTCTTGTAATATTTAACATCCAGGTGTATAGTGAGCCTTTATTAAGATCTAGACGGTCAATATTCTTCCAGATTTTCACGAAAACATCTTGTAGAATGTCATTGGCTTTCTCTTGGTTGTGTACCATTTTTATAATCACACCATACAATGCAGCCGAATAATTGTCGTAAAGCTCAGAGAAAGCATGCGTGTCTTTTTGCTGAAGTCTTGTGACCAGTAAATTATGTTGTTTGGTGTTGTTGGTAAGCAAAAAATACTTTTTTGAGTCGGAAAGGTAAAGCTAAATTATTTATATAAAAAATAAACTCGAATACCGGTATATTTTCTTATATATTACTTAGGTTAGTTAAGTTTTAATAGATTTGTAATTAATTTTGCTTAATTGGAGGTGCTTGTGGCAAATAATTTTTCGAATTCATTCATAGTTAAGTAACCGAGGGCTGAATGTCGTCTATTCCGATTGTAAAATTCTTCAATGTATTCGAATATAGCAATTTCTGCTTCTTTTTGATTCTGGTAAACTGTTTCATACACTTCCTTCTTTAAGGCAGCAATCTCAGTTTCTACCTCTGTCATTTTCGGCTTACCTCTTCCGGGAAAACTACCGCCCTCATGCGATTAAACTCCTGTATCCATCGATTCAAATTATTGATTGTGACGCTATACTCACGACTTACTGCACTCACGTTGCCACTTGACTTGCACAACTCCATTAGCTTTAACTTATAATTTCGGCTGTAGGTCTTTCTTTTCTCTTTCATTTTGTTAAGGTATTTATATGTTTATAATTATCCTTAACTTATTCTCTCAAATTGTTAGACTAGACCACCATAAAAATGATTTTTTTAACGATGAAAATTTTATACCTAAAAATCTTCAGATATTAAGAATTAAGATTAGAATAAAAAAAGAGGGGCGATTTTCGCCCCTCTTTTTTTATTCTGACTTTGAAGTAATTAATTACTTCAAAAGTTTTGAAATCATTGAATTCATTCTTTCGGTTTCTTCGTTGGCCAATTCTTCATCTACCAAAATTCTGCCACTGTGTTCGTCAACAATAACTTTTTTACGAGCAGCTACATCGAGTTGGCGTTGAGGCGGTATTTTAATAAAAGAACCACCCGAAGCTCCACGTTGAATAGCTACAACGGCCAGCCCGTTTTTAGAAGACTGGCGAATTCTTCTGTAAGCAGAAAGTAATCTCTCATCTACATCTTTAGAGGCTTCTTCTGATTTCTTCACCAAAATCTCTTCTTCTTTTTGAGTTTCACTGATGATTTCTTCCAACTCACCCTTTTTTACATCAAGGTCTTTTTGTTTATCTTCTAAGCGGGCCGTAGATTCTTCTAAAACAGCTGTTTTATTAGATATTTCATACTTAAACTCTTTGATGTGTTTTTCTGCAAGCTGAATTTCAAGATTTTGAAACTCAATTTCTTTAGAAAGGGAGTCGAATTCTCTGTTATTTCTAACTTTATTCTGTTGTTCTTCGTATTTCTTAATCAAAGCTTTCGCCTCAGCGATAGCTTTTTCTTTAGCGGTAATCTGTTCTTTTAATGAATCAAGATCTGCTTGAGATTTTTCTACACGAGTAGTTAGTCCTGCTATTTCGTCTTCTAAATCTTGAACTTCAAGAGGTAATTCGCCTCTAACCGTTCTGATTTTGTCAATTCTTGAATCAATAAGTTGTAGGTCGTACAACGCGCGAAGTTTCTGCTCTACAGAAATCTCTTTGGTTTGCTTTGCTGCCATTTAGTTTATAAATAGTTTACTGGATTTGTTTTTGTTTCCGACAAACGGACTGCAAAAGTAGAAAAATTTTCTGTTAAAATATCCAACAATAATTCTGAAGTGAATTGCTCGCTTTCAAAATGACCTATATCGGCAATAATGATACGGTTTTCAGCATCAAAAAATTGGTGATATTTATAATCTGCGGTTATAAATATATCAGCGTTTTCCCTTAAAGCATCATTCAATAAGAAATAACCGGCGCCTCCGCATAGGGCAACTTTTTTTAATGTAGGTTTGTGAATGTGCGTATGCTTTATACATCCTGAGTCGAAGGTGTGCTTTATTTTCTTTAAAAATTCAAGGCTGTTTGTTTCCTCTGTAAGCATTCCTATTATGCCGCTGCCAACTTGTGGGTTGAGGTTTTTGAGTGGATAAAGGTCGTACGCAACTTCTTCGTATGGATGAACCTTAAGTAAGTTTTGCAGGATTTTGTTTCGGTTGTGAGCAGGGAGGATAACTTCAATACGAACTTCATCTTCATAATGTCTCTCGCCAATTTCTCCGACATGAGGGTTGGTGTTTTCGGCTGCCTTAAATGTGCCTTTGCCATTTAGGCTATAGCTACATTCGCTATATTCTCCTATGTGCCCGGCTCCTGCGTCAAAAAGTGTATTCATCACCTCGTCTACGTGTGTGTTGGGTACAAAAACAACCAATTTTTCCAAGATCTCGCTTTTTGGGGCAAGAACTTTCACATCTGAAAGACCCAGTTTGTCAGCTATCTTAAAATTAACACCTCTCTTTATATTGTCTAGATTTGTGTGAATAGCATAAATGGCTATGTCATTTTTAATAGCCTTAATTATAGTGCGCTCAATGTAGTTTTTACCGATTAACTTTTTTAATCCGGAAAAAATAATCGGATGGTGGGCAACGACCAGATTAAGCCCTTTTTGTATGGCTTCTTCTATCACTTCTTCTGTGCAGTCAAGAGTGGTTAGGATTCCTTTAACTTTTTCTTCGGGATTGCCTGTTAGTAAGCCACTATTATCATAACTTTCCTGATAATTGAGTGGGGCAATTTTTTCTAGAAATTGTGTAACTTCTTTAATTTTCATGAATAATTCGTAATTTGATTTTTATCTTTACGCTAAATCAACACGAAATTACTAATTAAATTTAGCCTTGCAGATATTTAGACTGTTACTTTATCCTTTTGCACTCCTTTATGGCTTGGTCGTTTCGATTAGAAACAAGCTTTTTGATGCAGGGGTTTTTAAATCCTATAAACATGTTGTTCCAACGATTGTCGTTGGTAATTTATCCGTTGGGGGCACGGGTAAATCTCCACACGCCGAGTGGTTGATTAAAGTTTTTCAAGAAAAATACAAACTTGCAGTGCTTAGTAGGGGTTATGGCAGAAAAACGAGGGGATTTAAGGAAGTGTACACAGACAGTAAAGCTATTGATGTGGGAGATGAACCTTTGCAAATGAAGCGTAAGTTTCCCGGTATTGCAGTGGTTGTATGTGAAGACAGGGTAGAAGGACTGAAGCATTTGCAGCAAACTGTAAACCCCAATCTTATTTTATTAGATGATGCTTTTCAGCATAGGGCTGTTTCTTCTACTTGTTCGATTTTGCTTACGACTTATCAAAAGCCTTTTTTTAAGGATCACTTATTGCCGTCGGGTAATTTGAGAGAATGTAAATCCGGTGTCGTTAGAGCCTCGATGATTGTGGTAACCAAAACTCCTGAACATCCTGATGAGAAGGAAATGAAATCTGTAGGTAACTTACTTAAAAGCTATGGTCTTCCTTATTTTTTCTCGTCGGTTTTTTATGGGAAATTAAAGCCGCTTTTTAGTGACGATTCTAATTTGACAATTGATTTAAGTAATACAAACTGTCTTTTGGTTACTGGAATAGCTGATGCATCCTTACTGGTAGAAAACCTGAGCAAAAAATTTAAAACGCTAAAATATTTGGGTTTTAAAGATCACCATAATTACACTCTGGGAGATATTCAACGGATTCGGAATTTATTTGGTAATTTCGCCCATCCGAAAATTATCGTAACTACCGAGAAAGATGCGATGAGATTATACGAATTTTCGGAATTGGAAGAATTGCCGATTTTCTATCAGGAAATTTCAATTTCTTTCAGAGGAAAGGAGCAAGATATCATAAACGCAATTAATCAATATGTTGGCTGAAATAAAACATACGGCGGAATATTTAGCATTGGCTACAGGAAGTAAACCAGAAGTAGGTATAATACTGGGGACTGGCTTGGGTGGTTTGGTTAAAGAAATTGAAGTCAGTCACGAGTTTCCTTATGCATCAATTCCTAATTTCCCTGTTTCAACAGTAGAAGGACATTCAGGTAAGTTGATTTTCGGCAAGTTAGCAGGCAAACAGGTTGTAGCCATGCAGGGGCGATTCCATTTTTATGAAGGCTATTCCATGCAGCAAGTAGTGTTTCCGGTGCGAGTAATGAAGTTGATGGGTATACGATTGCTTGTTCTTTCAAATGCTTGCGGGGGAGTGAATCCGGCGTTTGAAGTAGGCGATTTGATGTTGATTAAAGACCACATTAATTTATTTCCAACTAATCCGTTAATAGGAAAAAATGTAGATGAATTAGGCCCTCGTTTTCCAGATATGAGCCAGCCATATGATCGAAATTTACTAGCAAAAGCAAAAGAAATAGCTGCCAGCAACAATATAAAAGTACGCGAAGGTGTTTATGCAGGGCTAACTGGTCCAGCTTTGGAAACACCGGCCGAGTACGCTTATGTAAGGGTGATTGGGGCTGATGCTGTTGGTATGAGTACTGTGCCTGAAGTTATAGCCGCAAGACACATGGACGTGCCTTGTTTTGCCTTTTCCGTAATTACCGATTTGGGTGTACCGGGTAAAATTGTTGAGGTAACCCATGAGGAAGTTCAAAAAGTAGCTAGTGGGGTAGAGCCTAAAATGACCTTAATCCTAAAAGGACTTTTAACCTCAATCTAAGATGGATAGTGTTTACGATAAATACGAAGCGGTTATAGGGCTTGAAGTTCACGCTCAACTTTTGACTAAGAGCAAAGCATACAGCTCCGATCCTAATGAGTATGGCTCTGTACCCAATACCAATGTAAGCCCTGTTACTTTGGGGCATCCCGGCACACTGCCAAGGATGAATAAAAAAGTAGTGGAACTGGCAGTCAGATTGGGCTTGGCTTGTAAGTCTAACATTGCTAGGGATATGTTTTTTGCTCGAAAAAATTATTTTTACCCTGATTTGCCTAAGGGATACCAAATAACCCAGGACACAACACCAATCTGTACGGGAGGAAGCATCACTATAAAAGATGACAGGGGAAATGATAAGGAGATAAAAATCACCAGAATACACATGGAAGAAGATGCCGGAAAAAGCATTCACGACCAAGATCCCTACGATACTCTTGTAGACTTAAACAGGGCAGGCGTACCATTGGTAGAGATAGTATCTGAGCCGGATATAAGAACATCAACAGAGGCGTATAATTACCTTACAGAAATTCGTCAATTGGTTCAATACCTCGATGTTTGCGACGGCAACATGGAAGAAGGAAGTTTGCGATGTGATGCAAATATCTCAGTAATGCTGAAGGGTTCTGAAGTCTATGGACAGCGAACAGAGGTGAAAAACATGAACTCCATCAGAAATGTGCAACGGGCAATAGACTACGAAATAAAAAGACAGATTGATGTGATTGAAGCCGGAGGAAAGATTGAGATGGAAACCAGAAGCTTTGATGCCGTGTCGGGTAAAACATCTTCTATGCGTTCTAAAGAAATGGCACATGATTATCGATATTTTCCTGAGCCGGATTTACAGCCTGTTGTTTTGACCCAGGCATATATAGATGCAATTAAATCTAATCTACCTGCTCTACCTAAAGAACTTTTTGAAAAGTATACCAAAGAGCTAAATCTTTCGGAATATGATGCCTACAATTTGACAGACACAAAAGAACTTGCATTTTACTTCGAAGATGTTATTAAAAGCACATCAAATTATAAAGCAGCGGCTAACTGGATAATGGGAAGTATTAAGTCTTATTTAAATCAGCATGCAATTGAAATACAGGATTTCACCGTTAAGCCGGTATTTATTGCAGATTTAATTAAGCTAATTGATGAGGGGAAAATTAGTAATACGCTGGCCTCTCAACAAGTTTTTCCCGCTATGGTGAATCAACCAACGATAAGTCCTCTTGAGCTTTGTGAGAAAAACAACTGGATACAAAATTCTGACTCTGATGAGATAGCTGAGCTTGTTAAACAAGCAGTGGAAAAATTTCCTGACAAGGTAAAAGAATACCATGATGGCAAGACAGGGTTGATTGGTTTATTTATGGGGGAAGTAATGAAACTTTCTAAGGGTAAAGCAGACCCTAAAACAGCGAGTAAATTAGTAGTAGATTATCTTAATACAATAAAGTAAATGAATATGTTAGCTAAAAAATTATCAAGGTTTATGTGCGTTGCTGTACTTGTAGCAGGGTTAATTGGTTGTGGAGAGAAGAAAGAGACTCCGGCCATCACCATTAATGGTGTTTTTGAGAATGGAGCAGGAGAGTATGTTTATTTATATCGTTTTGCAACAGTTGAACCCGTGGTTGCTGATAGTGCCTTAATAGCAGAAGATGGTTCATTTGCTTTGAAAACCAGTGATACCGTGGTGAATTTCTTTACAATAGGCATGGATGGGAATAATGCCGCCATGATGATATTAACTCCTGGTGAAAGCATTGAAGTTAAAGCAAATGCTAATAGAGTTCCCAACGATTTTCAAGTAAGCGGGTCTGTACACTCAGAATTAATTCAAACTTATGTAAAACGAAAAATGGAAATGATTAAAGCTCAGGAAGAGTTTACCTATCAAATGAGTAAGCTTGACTTTAACGATACCATTAATACTCAGGTAATTTTAGATGCAGCCCAAGTTGAAAAAGAAAAGTTTAATGCATTTAAGCTAGATTTCATAGCGAACAATGCCAATTCACCGGCATTATATATAACTATGTATGATTTGGATGATTATACAGAGCTTGAACAGATTAAGAAGGTAGAAAAAGCCTTACATAACAGTGTTAAGGGGTCAGTATTTCACGAGAGTATGATTCAGCGGGTGCAAATGGCCGAAGCTCAAATTGCTTACAAAGAAGCAATGGAAAAAAAGCAAAACGCATTAGCCATTGGATCGGAAGCACCGGAACTTAATTTCCCAAACCCTGATGGAAAAAAGATTGCCTTATCTTCATTGAGAGGAAAAGTAGTTTTAATAGATTTCTGGGCTGCATGGTGCAGGCCGTGCAGAGCAGAAAATCCAAATGTTGTTAGACTTTACAAAAAGTATAATAAAAAAGGATTTGATGTGTATAGCTTTTCGCTTGACCAACAAAAAGAACAATGGCTTGCCGCCATTGAAATGGATGGACTTATTTGGAAAAACCATGTAAGCGATCTTGCCGGGTGGAATACTGCGGCCATTCCGTTATATCATTTCGATGGTATTCCTTTCACGGTGCTTATAGATCGTGATGGCAAGATAATTGGTAAGAACTTAAGAGGTCCTGAACTGGAAAATAAACTCAAAGAAATATTCGGAAGCTAATGATTAACAAAATATTCACTCTGCTATTGGTGGCATCAACGTTTTCTGTTTTTGCTCAAAATGATGTTGTAAAAATTCAAGGAACTATTACAAACGCTGTTGGAAAAACACTCTACTTGGAGTATTTTGTCAACAATATTACGTTTAAGGCAGATAGTGTTAAGCTCAATAAAAAAGGTAAATTTTCTTTACCTGCTAAGGTCCCTGAGCCTGATTTTTATAGGATAGGATTTGGTACAGAAAAGGATTTTATTTTGCTAGTGCTTAAGTCTGGTGATAAACCTGCGATTACTGCCGATGGAAAAGATATTAATGGAACATATAAGGTAACCGGATCTCCAGATTCGGAATTAGTAAGAGTGTATTTAGATAAAATTGTATCACTTTCAGAATTTCAAGAAAATTTACAAAAATCAAAGTCGTTACCTGCTGAAAATCAGTTAAAAATGGATTCGGCTTCTAAAGATTTCATCCAATTCAGAAATGATTTTATAACCAATAATAGTAAGTCGTTGGCTGTCTTTGTGGCTATGGGTCAACTAAACAGAGATACAGACGTGGAATTGTATCGAACTATAGAGAAAGGTATTGGAGAATCTATGCCGGAATCAAAGTATCATGCGGCCGTTAAGGCTCAATTAACAGAAGTTGAATCCTACATTACAGAAAAGCAAGAAGCAGAAAGAATCATGAAAGAAAGAGAAAAGCTTACAGCAATTGGCTCTCCTGCCCCCGAACTAAACCTGCCTGATGCCAAAGGGAAAGTACTTAAAATGGAAGAATTCAGGGGGAAATACGTGTTGATTGACTTTTGGGCTTCTTGGTGTGGTCCATGTCGAAAGGAAAACCCTAACATGGTTAAGCTTTACGAAAAATACAACAAATCTGGTTTTGAAATTTTGGGTGTTTCCTTGGATAATAACAAAGAACGTTGGCTCCAAGCTATTGAACAGGATAAACTGACTTGGCCTTGGCATGTAAGCGATTTAAAACAATGGAATACAGCAGCTAGAACTATTTATGATTTTAACGGCATACCCTACACGGTGTTAATTGATAATCAGGGTAATATTCTTGAGAAAGGACTCAGGGGGCCGGCCTTAGAGCAAAAACTGCATGATATTTTTGGGTTTTAACCGCTTTGAGATTTTTTGCTCTAGTTTTAATAGGGCTTCATAATTATTTAATACCACTCCCCAAGTATTTTGTTATTACTTGGTCTGAAGCGAATATATTTGTACACTTAAAAAATTGGTGTGCAGTTAACACGTTTTCTAATACTTCTAATCTTTTTCATTTACAACGCATCTTCAAATGCTCAATTGAAGTATACGCTTAGTGGATATGTTAAGGATGCTGAGACAGGAGAGGTGCTCATAGGGTCCTCGATACTGATTAAAGACCTGTCAAAAGGCGTAACAACCAACGCCTACGGGTTTTACTCCATAACACTACCTGAGGGGACATACCAGGTTCGTTATTCATATATAGGTTATCAAGAAGTGAATAAAACCATATCACTTAGCAAGGATGTAAGAATGAATATTGAATTGAGTTCATCATCAAAAGTGATGGAAGAGGTTGTTATTACCGGTGAGCGCAATGATAAAAATACCACCGGAACACAGATGGGAACTTTTGAACTGGAGATGGATCAGATAAAAAAACTTCCCGCATTTATGGGCGAAGTAGACATACTTAAAACAATTCAGTTTATGCCGGGGGTGTCTTCTTCGGGAGAAGGAAATACCGGATTTTATGTGAGAGGGGGTGGCCCTGATCAGAATTTGATTTTGCTTGATGAGGCAACCGTTTATAATGCTTCGCACCTTTTTGGTTTTTTCTCGGTTTTTAATGCCGATGCCATTAAGAATGTAGAAATGATTAAAGGAGGAATGCCGGCAAATTACGGAGGGCGATTGGCCTCAGTACTTGACATTGGCATGAAAGAAGGTAATTATAAAGAATATAAAGTAGATGGTGGTGTTGGTTTAATTGCTTCGAGATTAACAGTGCAAGGACCGATTAAAAAAGATACATCCTCATTCATTATTTCTGCTAGAAGAACGTATATCGATGTTTTAACTAAACCCCTTATTAAGCCCACGTCTCCATTTAGGGGCTCAGGGTATTACTTCTACGACCTAAATACTAAAATAAACTGGAGGCTTAGCGACAAAGACAGATTGTTTGTGAGTGGTTATTTTGGAAGAGATGTATTTTCTTTTAAGAATAATGATTTGGGTTTTAACGTTCGTATTCCTTGGGGAAATGCTACGGGATCAGCTCGTTGGAATCACCTTTTTAACGATAAACTTTTTGTGAACACAACACTTATTTTCAGTGATTATGATTTTGCCTTCGAAGCGATTCAGGATGATTTTGAAATGATATTATCCTCCGGAATCAGAGATTGGAACTTTAAATCAGATTTTACCTGGTTTCCAAATCCCAGACACAATATAAAATTTGGATACAACTATATTTTTCACAGGTTCACACCGAGTAGTGTTTCGGCAAAACAGGGCGAGACTGTTTTTGATGTGGGTGAAGTTCAAAGAATTTATGCTAACGAAGGGGCTCTTTATGTGTTGGATGAATATGCCGTAAACGAAAAATTTTCTGTAAACGTAGGTCTTAGATATTCCATGTTTCAGCAGATTGGACCTTTTACTAGATACTATGTAAACGATATTAATAATCAGGTAGATAGTACTAAAACATACGAACGAGCTGAAAATGTTAAGTTTTATCAAGGCTTGGAACCTCGGGCAGCGATGCGCTATTTATTCAAAGACAATTCTTCTGTCAAAGCAGGAGTTACTCATAATTATCAATACGTTCATTTGGCTTCGATATCAGGAGTTTCATTGCCTACAGATGTGTGGTTCCCAAGTAGTGAGATAGTGAAACCTCAGATTGGAACTCAATACAGTGTGGGTTATTTTAGGAATTTCAAAGAAAACAAATACGAAGGCTCTGTAGAGGTTTATTACAAGGATCTTAAAAACCTGATAGAATACAAAGAAGGGGTGTCGCCAGGAGATGATATTAATAACAATGTAGATAACCAGTTGACATTCGGAGATGGATATTCTTACGGAGCAGAGTTTTTTATTAAAAAACGACACGGAAGGTTTAATGGCTGGATTGGATACACTTGGAGTAAAACCATGCGTTTGTTTGAAGAAATAAATGACGGTAATTGGTTCCCTGCAAAATATGATCGCAGACATGACTTGTCGGTAATTCTTCAGTACGAATTAAGTGACAGGTGGTCATTCGGTGGCGTATTTGTATATGCAACGGGAAACGCCGCTACCTTACCCGAAAGACGCTATTTCTGGGAAGGAGAACTTTTGGTTATTTATGGAGAACGCAACAGTTACAGACTGCCGGCATATCACAGGGCTGATGTTTCGGCTACCTATTTTGGAAAAAAACACGAAGAGTATAAGGATGTAGAAACCGGTGAAATGAAAAAAAGACCAAAGAGATTTACTTCAGATTGGAATTTCTCTGTGTTTAATTTATACAATCGTCAAAACCCGTACTTTATATACTTTGGAAACACAGGAAATCTTCAGGAGGGGAATTTAAAAGTAAATGCTTATCAGGTATCGCTTTTCCCGATTTTGCCTTCTGTAACTTGGAATTTTAGTTTTTAATTTAGATAATGACGAATGAAAACAACTAGCTATTTATTACTGATATTATTGGTTTTTACTGGATGCCAAAAAGAGATTACAGTAGACTTACCCACAGGCCCACAGGAGATTGTGGTTGAAGGCAGGATTGAACAAGGTTTACCCCCTATTATTATACTAACTAAAACGGCAGGATATTTCGATCCAATAGATATTAATTCGTTGCAGGATATGTTTGTAAGAAATGCTATAATAACAGTAAGTGACGGAAGTTATTCCGCACAACTTACAGAGCTTTGCTCTCAGAGTTTGTCGCCTCAGGATTTGATTCTAATCTCAGAGTTTACCGGTATTGCTCCGGCGCAATTGCAGGCGCTTAATTATTGTTTTTATAGCACACTTGATCCTAGCATTTTTGGTCAGTCCGGTAAAACATACGCTCTTACCATTAACACTCAGGATGGAAAAACTTTAACCTCATCTACCCACATCCCCATTCCGATTTCATTAGATTCTACTTGGTTTAGAAAAATTAACGGCCCTGCTGATACGTTGGGCTTTGTTTGGGCTAAATTATCTGACCCTGATACACTTGGAAATGCTTATCGTTGGTTCGCAAGAAGAATCAATCGATATATGCACGGGCCTAATACAGGCGAAGTTAAAGACCCGAATTATATTGCTCCACTTGGATCTGCCTTTGATGACAAGTTTTTTAATGGTACTACATTCGATTTTTCAACTGTGAGAGGAAGAAATCCTAACTCTACCAAACCAGACGACAATAATGCAGAAAGAGGATACTACAAAGTAGGGGACACGGTAGTTGTTAAGTTTACTAGTATTGATTATCAGGTGTATAAGTTTTTATTTCAGGCAGAAAGTCAGCTTGGCAACAATGGTAGCCCTTTTGCTTCGCCATCAACCCTTCCTACCAATATAAATGGAGGAGTAGGGGTTTGGGCTGGCTATGCAGTGTATATGGACACAGTGGTGTGTAATCCGTAGAATGATTACCAGTCGTCTTCTTCGGTTTGCTTGGGAGCTTCCGGAGCCAATTCTACAACCAAACCATTTAATGTCTTACTAAGTTGAATTTGGCAGCCAAGTCTGCTGTTCGACTTCACATTGTATGCCTCATCAAGCATAGCTTGTTCGTTTTCATTTCTTGTTAAAGGAACTTGTTCCGAAAGTATATAGACTTGACAAGAAGCGCATAAGGCCATTCCCCCACAAGTCCCCTCTACAGGAATATCATAACTTTTGCAGAGCTCCATTAAATTCATATTCATATCGGTAGGCGCTTCTACCGTATGTTTTTCACCTTTACGGTCTATTATAGTAATGAAAATGACGTTTGACATAGGCTAAAATCCTTGAACTCCATTTACTGTAGTGTATTTTAATACCAGTTTTTTATCGGGGTAAATACGTTTGAAGGCCGATTGAACAGCTATAGTTGCTTCGTGAAACCCACATAGTATAAGTTTTAATTTTCCGGTATAAGTGTTTACATCGCCAACAGCAAATATTCCCGGTCTGTTGGTGCTATAGTCTGTGGAGTTGTCAACTTTTATGGCATTATTCTCAATTTCTAATCCCCAATCAGCAATAGGCCCCAATTTGGGAGTGAGGCCGAAAAGAGGAAGCCAATACTGAGACTCTAGAACTGTATAGGTTTCATTCCCGTGTTTTACTCTTATTTTTTCCAACTTTCCATCACCTTTAATGCCTACTACTTCGCCGTCTAGTATCATCTTCAATTTTCCAGAAGCAGCCATATCCATTGCTTTTTGAACAGAGTCAGGATGTGCTCTGAAGCTTTGACTTCGGTGAATAAGTGTTATTTTGTTAGCCACACCCTCAGCTAAAAATATAGCCCAATCCAAAGCACTATCGCCCCCACCACTTATTACCACTTTTTTGTCTCTGTAATCTTCGGGATCTTTAATGAGGTAAGCAACACCTTTTCCTTCATATTCGTCTATGTTGGATATAGGGGGCTTTCTGGGGATAAAAACTCCCAAGCCTCCTGCTATAACTACATTGGGGGCATGATGTTGCAAACCACTATGGGTAGTAACCACAAAAGTATTATCTTCTAGTTCATTAATAGAAATTGCCGAATCAGCTAATGTAAATCCGGGTTTAAAGGGTTCTATCTGTTTCATTAGGTTGTCGATTAATTTACCTGCTAAAACTTCCGGATAGCCCGGTATATCATAAATGGGTTTTTTGGGATATATTTCTGTGAGTTGCCCTCCTGGCTGAGCTAAAGCATCAATTAAATGACACCTGAGTTTTAATAAACCGGCTTCAAATACAGTAAAAAGCCCAACTGGGCCAGCCCCAATAATTATTATGTCTGTTTTAATCATTTCCGTTCAGTTAAATGTGTAGACCACATTCTGTTTTGGCCAATCCTACCCACCGACCTTCTCTTCCGGCTCCTTTTACTGTACAATGTTTACAGCCAATTGAGCTGTAACCTTCTTTCACTAAGGGGTGGAAATTCAATTTGTGCCACAATATGTATCCGTCTCGTTGTTCTGGTGTTACATCAATTATTGGGTAAAAACGCAGTATGCCATTTTTCTCTTCAAAAATTCGCAGACCCTGTCTGTGGTTGTTCTGAGAACGCATTAGCCCTGATGCCCAAACGTTGAAGTTTGAAGTTATTGCATTTAGCGGTTCTACTTTATTTACTGAACAGCAGAAATCCGCATTTTTCTTCCAAGTTTCATCTTTTGTAGTAAACTCATTTTTCCATTCATCCGGTCTGATGTCTACTACATTCAGTCTGTATTTCTCAGTAAGAAGTTTTTTATATTCCAACGTCTCGGGAAAATGGTAAGTTGTGTCAATAAAATGGACTTTTTGTTTACTTTCCGTTACACTGCTGAATAGATGAAGAAAGAAGGCTGAATTTGCAGCAAAAGAAGACGTTAGTAAAACCTCTTCGTAATTGAAGTCTTTGTAAAGCTCCTTAATGCGATCTTCAACACTTAGATTTTCGTAGCGTTTGTTTAGCTCGTATAGGTTATATTTTAATTTAATTTCCATCAAACCATTTTGGGTGAATAAAAAATTATCGACAAAGATAAGTTTTGTATGTGTAGTCTGACTTGATAAAAATCATTATTTATTCTAAGTAGTGCTCATAACTCTTTATTGCTAATTTTACACTACAAATGCGGATAGAATCGAGAAAAATTAATTATTGCGGAGAAGTTACCGCTCCGCCTTCAAAAAGTTTTTTGCAGCGGGCAATAGCCATAGCAGCACTAGCGTCTTCTTCTTCTAAAATTTCGGGATATGAGCCGAGTGATGATGTAAATGTAGCTATATCTGTTGTGAGAGAGTTGGGCGCAAGAGTAGAAATTAAACAAGATAAATTATTTATATATCCGGCAAAGTGTTCAAGTGATTTTGTAAAAATTAATTGTAGAGAATCCGGTTTGAGTGCGCGGATGTTTAGCCCTGTTGCAGCTTTGTTATATAGAGAGGCGATAGTTTCGGGTGAAGGTACCTTGCTTAATCGTCCTATGGGCATGGTTATAGATGCATTAGAGCAGTTGGGGAAAAACGTATCGTCAAATGGAGGACGATTGCCTATTCGTATAGAAGGAGTGCTAAAAGGAGGGGCTACTGTAATAGATGGAAGTGAAAGCTCTCAGTTATTAACCGGACTGCTTATAGCATTACCTATTTTAACTGTAGATTCTACACTCCATGTTAACGACTTAAAAAGTATTCCATACGTTCAGATGACGCTTGATGTTTTACAATTATTCAATATTAGAATTAGACAAAATAATTTTCAAACATTCTATATAGAAGGAAGGCAAGAACCTGCTGGTATAAATTGTAAGGCAGAAGGAGACTGGAGTGGTGCTGCATTTCATTTGGTAGGAGGTGCAATTGCTGGAGAGGTATCAGTAGAGGGGTTAAATCCTGAATCTGCTCAGGCAGATAGGGCAATTTTGAATACCTTGATGCAAGTGGGGGCTAAAGTGAAGTGTGAGAATCAAACAGTATCAGTTTCTAAAAATCAATTGAATTCTTTTGATTTTGATGCAACGCATTGCCCAGATCTTTTTCCACCTTTAGTTGTTCTTGCAGCGGCCTGTAAGGGTTTGTCTACTATAAAAGGAGTGAGTAGGCTTACACATAAAGAAAGTAATCGAGCGGTCACTTTACAAGAAGAATTGGGTAAAATGGGGGCCCGGATTAAGTTGAATGACGATGTGATGATTATTGACGGTGGTGGGCAAATTAAAGGAGCTACTGCTTCATCAAGAAATGACCATCGTATTGCCATGGCTATTGCAACTTTAAGTTTATTGACAAACGAAATAGTTGAAATACAAAATCCCGAGGCTATTAGTAAATCATATCCGGGATTTTATAAAGATTTCAATAAGTTAAATAGATAATTTTATTCGGTTTGATATGCCGGAGTATTTTCTTCTTTGTTATTTTCCTTCGCTTTTTGTGGCGTCTCTATGGCTTTTTGTATAGTAGATGGTCTTTTTAGGGGCTTTTCTTCAGGAGGTGAGGTTAAGTATCGAGTAATTTTAATTTTGCTAAAGTCGTAAGCGATAACTACAACTAAAAATGCACTTACCAAGTAAAATATTTTAAACTCTATATGAAAATAAATAAACCCTGCGATAACAGCCCCGGCTAAATAAGAAATGGCAATACTTAATAGTAGAAGCGCTTTTCCTCTTAGTTCTTTGTTTTCTCTAAATTCTTTTTTGGTAAACATAGAGAATAGTATACCCAAATCTGTTGTAGTTCCGGTTAAGTGAGTGGTTTTAACAGTGAAATTTGAGATACTCGCAGTAAGTCCATTCTGCAGACCCATAGCGAAAGACATAATGGCGAGCAAAATTTCTGTTTCAGTAAGCGTTTCCATGTAGTAGAATTGACCGTATACGCCTACTGTCATCAGGCAAAGTATTTCTAATCCCAATGGAATGGCATGAGCAATGTAGGTGTTTTTCTGATTGAAGTGTATAACGATAAGGTTAGAAACAAAACCACCAAAGAAGAACAGGAATATCCATCCGAAAACCACGGCAATCTGATATATATTGCCCCGCACGATTTCTGCAGCTAATATTGCATAATGACCGGTTACATTAGATGTAAAAGCAAAAAAGATTAACAATGAAGCAATATTTACCATGCCTGCCGAGAAAGCGGTTAGTGCGCCTAACTTTACATTGTCACTTAACGACCTACTATTTTTAAATTTACGTAACATAAAAGTCTAATTGTTTTTTTCAAAAGTTAATTTGGCTATACCGCGTGCATGTACATCTGACTCGAAGTTTAAGACCATTCTCTTTTTGTCTAGTTCAGTCAGACTATAGTTTTCTACGGTATCGTTGGAATATTTCAACTGAAGGATATGCCCCCTGCCTTTTAATCTCCAACGAATTGTTTTTTCTTCATTTTCGCTAATTAGTTTTAGTCTGCCATTGGGTAGAAATACCCATTTTTCGGCCTGATGTATAACAAGATCCTGGCCGATTAGTTCTTTAACATCTTCGGTAATTGCTTTTCTGTCTAAGGAGTCCGCTCCGGTTAAGTTCACTCTTTCATACTCCCAAGTTAATTCATTCCATTCGCCCAATATTTGAGTCTCTGGACTAGATGAAAGGTTGATAAGAATAGAAAAAGGTAAAATACCTACAATCAAAACAAACGATATGATATATGTGGGTTTCATATTTTTGGTGTTAATTAGCCGGAATTCCGTTATAAAAAATTTCTGCCAGTTTACCTTTTTCAGGAATTTCTTTTCTGAAGCTAGATTCTATTTCAGTAACTACGGCTTTACTTTTTTTGATGTATGGAATTAAGTCGAAACTTCTTTTGTTTATGCGATTGAACTTGTAGTTTTTTGGAATATAAGCTTCATCAACATTATTTGCCTCAAGATAGTTGTTAAATGCAGATTGATTACTACCTGTAAAAACATCTTTTCTTATAGAGTCAATCTGTGAAGCGTATTTGTTTTTTAATATTTCAATAGCTTCGTTAAACTCCCTTGTACTCTTACTTTCGACAAATTTTGCTTTTGAAAAGAAAAGTAAGTCAGTGATGAAATCGGTAAGATACGCACCATGAAGTAGTATAATGTTTACCTTTTGGTTTTCTTCAATTTGCTCCAAAGCAGACTTTACAATCGTTAAAGACTCTATTGTGAAATCAATTGGTATTAAAATAGTTTTTTTCATAGCCATGGTTTTATTTACGTTACACGGCAAAGTTATTTCAGCCAAATTAGACCTGTATAAGACTCATATTAGAGGCTCATTAAAATTTAGCAAATTAGATTAAAATGAGATTAGAAAATAATTTAATTATCTGATTCAAAACCTTCTATCGGTAAGTTTATTTGAACGGTAGTTCCTTTGTTCTCTATGGAAGACACAAGAAGCTCACCTTTGTGAATGCGTATAATATTTCGAGTAAGAGGGAGTCCTATTCCGTATCCTTCGTGGTTTTTGGTGTTTGAGGCTCTAAAGAAAGGATCGTATATGTATTTAATTTCACTATCGGGTATACCAATTCCCTTGTCTCTAATAATAATTACAACCTGATTGTCAGAAGCGCCTATTGAGATATCAACCTGATTGTGGTTAGAGTACTTACAGCTATTGCTTACAATATTAGTGAAAGCGAGATGAAGTAATTGCTCATTGCCTTTTACTTTTAGTTTTGCAGGATTTTCGGGCAACAGACTTAAGTCGAGATACACTTTGTTTTTGTTGTCTATTCGTTCAATGGTTTCTTTTACATCGTATAGAAGCTGGTCGATTCGGATTTTTTCAAATTTTTGAACTTTTCCTCCCAATCCTGTTTGAGCAAGAAAAAGTAAAGCTTTTGTTTTTCGGTCAAGTTTTTCGGCTTCGTCAAGAATAATTTGAAGTGATTCAATATACTCTTCGGGTTGTCTGAGCTTGGAAAGGGTGACATCCGCTTCACCAATAATTGCGGTAAGCGGAGTCCTTAATTCGTGTGAAGCGTTGCTAATGAAATTATTTTGAGTTTCGAAGGCTGTTTCCAACCTATCAAGCATATTGTTAAAAGTAATGGCAAGTTCGCGAAGCTCGTCTTTCTTTTTTTCCGGATCTAGACGCAAATGCAATTTTATACTGCTTATTTCTTTAATCCTTTCAATTATTCTTCTGAGTGGTTTAAAAATATACTTAGAAAAATACATAGCGATAATTAACGAGAATAAAAATGCAAGGCAAATTGCCAAGATTAAAGTTCGTTTTAGGTAAACAGATTGGTTTTTTTCAAAATAATTTTCTGCAGAAGCGATTACAATATGATTTCCTTGATTGTTAGTGAAATTAATTCCGTAATAGAACTGACCCTCAGCGTTGAAAGTTGATTTTCCGAACTTCTTAATTTCTTCGAAAAAAGAAAGAGGAAGATTCAATGAGTCTGAAAGTGCTCGAATATCGGGGTATTTATTTTCCGAAAATATATAGTCAGTTTCATTCGGCAGTCTCATGAAAAGCTCCTCTCTCAGGCCAACAACTCCCAAGCTATAGCGGTCGTCAAGCTCTGCTTTTGCCGTCGTTACGGCTCTTATTTCTAGCAATCGGTTAAATTCTGAAAATGAGTAGTTAATTACCGAGAAATACACAAACACACTGAATAGAATTATGATAGTTAAAAAAGCTGATAACAGTAGCAGGGTTGTTTTAGTTTGTGTTTTTAATTTTAACATCAGTTTTCTTTTAGCACATATCCCATTCCAATAACCGTGTGTATGAGCTTGTTTTCGAATTTAGAGTCTATTTTTTTCCTAAGGTAATTGACATAAACATCAACTACGTTCGTTCCCATGTCAAAGTTTATACCCCATACAGCTTCAAGTATGTCCATCCTTGAGATAACTTTGTTAATGTGTTTTATGAAGTACAGCAGCAATTTATATTCGGTAGAGGTTAGTGAAATTTCTTTACCGTCTCTTGTAACTGTTTTGGAATAGTCGTTTACTTCAAGATCTGCAATTTTGTATATATATTCTTCTTGTGTATAGCGCTCTGAACGCGGGAAAAGTTCACTTCTCCTAAGTAAAGTTTTGATTCGCGCTAGAAGTTCTATGAATTTAAATGGCTTGACTAGGTAATCATCAGCTCCTATTTCCAAGCCTAAAACAATATTTTCGGATGTTCCTAAGGCGCTTAGAAATAAGACAGGTACAGTGTTGTTTGTTTTTCTAATTTCTTTACATACTTCAATTCCGTTTAGCCCGGGAAGCATAATGTCTAATACTATCAAATCAAAGCTGTTGTGCTGAAATAAATGTAAACCGCTATTTCCGTCAAGGGCAACGGTTACATCATAGCCTTCTTCCGTAAGTCCCTTTTTGATAAAAGAAACCACATGAGCTTCGTCCTCAACTACCAAAATTTTTTTCATCTATTATATTGATGAAGTGAAAAATAAACGAACTGTCATAAATTTATCAATTTCAATTTATTAAATCTAAAATATATCTGTTAAAAATACTTAAGCCGGGTTTTTACTAGTGTAGTTATTCACGAAATCAATGATTTCTTGTGCCAGTCTTTTTGCTTCGTTTTCTGTATGGCCTTCTGAATATATTCTAATAATGGGCTCTGTATTGGATTTTCTGAGATGAACCCACCCTTTTTCGAAATCAATTTTTACACCATCCGAGTCGTTTATCTGTTCGTTTTTGTAGGCTATTTTCACTTTTTCCAAAATGGTATCTACATTTAAGTTAGGGGTGAGTTCTATTTTGTTTTTAGACATGTGATATATTGGATAAGAAGCTCTAAGTATGCTGCTTGGAACTGCGCGTTCGGCTAATAAAGAAAGAAACAAGGCTATGCCTACTAGAGCGTCACGTCCATAATGAGAGTCGGGATAGATAATACCTCCATTTCCTTCACCTCCAATAACGGCTCCAACGGTTTTCATTTGTGAAACTACATTGACTTCGCCAACAGCAGAGGCGAAATATTGCCCTCCGTGCTTATGAGTAACATCCCTCAATGCTCTTGTAGATGAAAGATTGGAAACTGTATTACCACCATTGGTTCTGGCTAAAATGTAATCAGCCACAGCCACTAAAGTGTATTCTTCTCCAAATAAAGTTCCGTCTTCATTCACTAAAGCTAAACGATCTACATCGGGATCAACAACTATACCCAAATCTGATTTTGTTTCTACTACTTTTTTACATATTTCGGTGAGGTGTTCGGGCAGGGGTTCCGGATTGTGAGGGAAGTCTCCTGTGGGGTCGCAATATAGCTCTACAACTTCCACGCCTAATGATTTTAAAAGGGCAGGAACAAATATTCCGCCGGTTGAATTTACAGCGTCTACCACCACCCTGAATTTTCGCGTTTCTATGAGTTGTTTTTGAACGAGCGGCAATGACAGGATACTGTTTATGTGCTCCTGAAGAAAACCTTCTTTGCGGATTATTTTACCAAGTGAATATACATCAGAATAAATAAAACCTTCTTCATCTGCTATTTGAAGTATTTCGGCTCCATCAAGCGCAGAAACAAATTCACCTTTGTTGTTCAGTAATTTTAAGGCATTCCACTGAGCCGGGTTGTGGCTAGCAGTTAATATTATACCTCCATCGGCATTGTAGTGAACTACAGCAAGCTCAACAGAAGGTGTTGTAGATAAGCCGAGGTTTACCACATCAATTCCTAACCCCGTGAGTGATGATGCAACAAGGTTTTCTATCATTTTTCCACTTATTCTGGCATCTCGCCCAATCACAACCTTGAGTTTCTCTTTGTTATTTTTCTGCTTTAACCAAGTACCGTATGCCGAGCCGAATTTCACAGAATCTAGTGGAGTAAGCCCCTCGCCAGGCGCCCCCCCGATAGTGCCCCTTATGCCTGAAATAGATTTGATTAAGGTCATTAATTTAAAGTTTAATTTTGCCGAATATACCGGTAATAGTTGGTTTGAATACTAAATATAAATTGATTTTTTACCATAAATTCTGTTAATTTCTATGTGAATAAGCTGTGCTTTTATAGTGATTTTCAATTCCTATCTTCTTAACTTTGTGTAAAGGAGGAATCAGTATGTTTAATGATGATGATGATAGTCGTTTTGAGTTTAGCAAGGAAGAGGTGGATTTACTTGTTAGGCGATTTGATGGTATGTTGAAAGAAAACAAAGTACTTTTCTTTGATGTGGAGGAATTTATGGAAATATCTTCTTATTACATGGAGAAGGGTAATCCGAGAATGGCTAGGAAATCATTGGAGTTAGGCTTGCAGCAGCATACGCAGTCAACAGATTTATTGCTGCAAAAGGCCTTGATTTGCTCTGCTTCGGGTCGGCTAAAAGAAGGACATGAGGCGTTGGACATAGTTGAGTTTATGGAACCACTTAATGATCAAGTCTATTTGCTACGTGGGCAGATTTATGGACAGCAACGACGGTCTAAAGAGGCTATTGAAAACTACGAAAAAGCACTTAAACTGTCAGATGAAGCCTCAGATGAGGTATACATGGACATTGCTTTTGAGTATGAAAATCTGGGTAATTTTGACAAAGCAATTGGCGCACTTAAAATGGCTCTTGAATTAAACTCGGAGAATGAGGCAGTGCTTTATGAATTGGGTTTTTGCTATACGGCCATTGAAAGAGAGGAAGAGTGGGCAGAGTTTTTACTTGATTATATAGACGGGCACCCATACAGTGAAACGGCATGGTATAACCTAGGCAATGCCTTTTACAATCTTGATTTAGTTGAAAAAGCCATAGAATCTTACGATTATTGCATTACCATAAATGAACGTTTTACTTCGGCTTATTTCAATTTGGGCAACGCTTACTTAAGTCTTGAGCAATTTGATAATGCCATAGAAGCCTATTCTCATTGTTTGAAGCTCGAAGATTCAAGTTCGTCATTAACCCACTGCTATATTGGAGAGTGTTATGAACGTAAAGCAGAATACGAATCGGCTATAGTTCACTACAAGACGGCATTGGATATCGACCCCGATTATTCAGAAGCCTGGTTGGGTATGGGGATAGTCAAAGACGCTCAAGGAAAAATTCATGAAGCGGTGTTGTTTATAGAAAAAGCTGTGGAATTGAATCCTGATAACTCCGAATACCTAGAAGTACTTGCTGAGGGTTATGAAAAATTAGGACGTATTGAGGATGCAAAAACTATTTTTAAAAAGTGCCTAGTAATGGCTCCATACAGCACAGAGGCTAGAATATCTTACGCACAAATGGTTTTTGAGTACGAGATGGATGGCGATTATTTAGATATTTTAAATGAAGGATTACTTTTGCAGCCCGACGATGCTTCGTTGCACTTTAGTCTGTCAGGTTTTTTGATGGCTGATGGAAGATTTACTGAAGCAGAAAGTCATTTGATTAAAGGACTTGAAATCGACAAAACAGAAGTTGAAAAGCTTTGGGAGGTTTTTCCTGAAGCACTACATCTTCAGTGGGTTAGAGATATTTTAACACAATACTTAGAAAAAAATGAATTTTAAATTACCATATATTCCCGAAAGACCAGCCAAACCTCGTCAAAGTGGTATAACCATGATGATGGATAAAGGATTGAGTATTAGAGAGGTGGAGAATTTTTCAGAAAACAATGGAGAGTACACCGATTTCGTCAAATTTGGCTTCGGAACATCCTACCTTACTAAAAATTTAGAGAAAAAAATTGCTATTTATAAAGAGGCAGATATAAGACCTTATTTTGGAGGTACTCTTTTTGAGGCATTTATAGCCAGAGGAATGTTTGATGATTATAGAAGACTTGTAGATAAATTTAAACTCGATTTGGCTGAAGTCTCAGACGGGTCGATAAACATCCCACACGATGAAAAATGTAATTATATTGAGAAACTAAGCAAAGACGTAACGGTATTGAGTGAAGTTGGTTCTAAAGAGTCTGGAATTATTATAAGCCCTGCCAAGTGGATAAGAATGATGCAGAATGAACTTAGCGCAGGAAGTTGGAAAGTTATTGCAGAAGGAAGAGAAAGTGGCAACGTGGGTATTTTCAGACCTAATGGAACTGCTCACACTCTTTTAGTAAACAGAATCATTAGCAAAGTTCCTCCCCAAAGCATTTTGTGGGAAGCGCCGATAAAAAAACAGCAGGTTTGGTTTGTTAAGCTTTTTGGACCGAACGTCAACTTGGGAAACATAGCCCCCGATGATGTAATTCCTTGCGAAACACTTAGGTTGGGTTTGCGTGGAGACACATTCTTTAATTATTTACCGAATGATATTGCAGATAAAATAAAACATAAAGAAGTCAAGAATGAAGGAAGTAAGCGTGCAGCAGTTACAGCAGATGAGGAGTAAGCAAGAGCCTTTTCAGCTTATTGATATCCGGGAGCCTTATGAGATAGAGATTTGCCATATTGGCGGTCAACATATTCCTATGGCTGAAATTCTTGATAGAAAAGATGAAATAAATCGTGAAATTCCTGTGATTATCCATTGCAGAAGTGGTAAGCGCTCCTCCGCCGTTGTAAATGCCCTCGAAACTCATTTTGGACTCACTAATGTGTATAATCTCAAAGGCGGTATTTTGGCGTGGGCAAATGAAATCGACACCTCTTTAGAACAGTATTAAGTGCGGACACCTTTTCAGCTTTTAATCATTACCCTAAAAGGTATAGCCATGGGGGCTGCTGATGTAGTTCCGGGGGTTTCAGGAGGTACTATTGCTTTTATATCGGGGATTTACGATGAATTACTCAGCAGTATAAATGCTATTAATCTTGACGCTCTTAAAACACTTTTTAAAAAGGGATTTGTGTCGTTTTGGCAGGAAATTAACGGAAGTTTTCTTCTAGTCCTTTTCCTAGGTATAATTGTTAGTATTCTGAGCTTGGCTAAAGGTATAGAATGGATGCTACACAATCATCCTGAACTACTTTGGGCTTTTTTCTTTGGGTTGGTTACGGCAAGTATTTTTATGATTGGCAAAACTGTTAAATGGGGAGTGGTTTCTTTTGTAGCATTAATTTGTGGAACAGTTATAGCCTATTACCTGACTATTTTACCCGCAATGGGAGACTCAAATAATAAATTGTTTCTTTTTGGGGCAGGGTTTATTGCTATTTGTGCTATGATATTACCCGGTATTTCAGGCAGCTTTATTCTGCTGCTTATAGGAGCCTATCGTCCCGTTATTGAGGCGCTGAGTGGTAGAGACTGGGTGACCCTTGGTGTAGTTGGAGTGGGTTGTGTTAGTGGGTTGCTTGTTTTTTCGAGAGTCTTAAAATGGCTGCTCAATCATTACAGAAACATCACTATAGCATTGTTAACGGGGTTTCTTGTGGGTTCGTTGAATAAACTTTGGCCTTGGAAAGAAGTTATACAATCAGAAGTAATTAATGGCAAGACTAAAGTTATTTTGGAGAAGAGTATTGCCCCATATGGCGAGAACATACATCTAATTGTTTTTTCGGCAATTGGAGGCTTGATTTTATTGTTGGGGTTGGAAATTATTGCAACAAAATTTAAACGATGAGTTTATTTGGTCTGGTGGGGAAATCTTTAGCCCATTCATTTTCAAAATCATATTTCGAAGAAAAATTTAAGCGAGAAGGATTAAGTAATTTTAGATATGAAAACTTTGAGTTATCCTCTGCGCATCAAATTCACTCTCTTGTGGCTGCAAATTCCGATTTAATAGGGTTCAATGTTACTATACCATATAAGGAGAAAATAATTTCCGCCTTGTCTGAGGTAACAATGGAGGCAAAAGAAATAGGAGCAGTAAATACGGTGAAATTGGAGAGGGCAAGTGGTGAAGTTAAATTGATAGGCCACAACACGGATTACTGGGGATTTCATCAATCTGTTAAACCTTTTCTGGAAGGTAAGCACGAAAGATGTTTAATACTTGGAGCAGGAGGAGTCTCTAAAGCTGTTGTTTATGTATTAGGAAGACTTGGCATTAGTACATTATTGGTTTCAAGAACCAAAATTAATAGTGGAATTACTTATCAGCAACTGAACGAGTATGTGTTAAAGTACCACTTGATGGTTGTAAACACAACTCCAGTTGGAATGTATCCCAATATTAGCGAATGTGTTGAATTTCCATTTGAGTTTTTAACAGACCAGCATTTAGTAGTTGATTTGATCTATAATCCTGTTGAAACGGTATTTTTAAAAGAATCTAAACAAAGAGGAGCAAAGACTTTAAATGGTATGCCAATGCTAATTCATCAGGCTGAAAGATCTTGGAGTATCTGGAATAATAAAATTTTGAGGATATAAAAAACCCTTTCGATTTCGAAAGGGTTTTTTATTTTATATCGACGATCTACTAGAAGTGGAAGGTTAACATTAATGCAGCAGAGCCACCAAAGATAGCACCACCAACAGAACCGTTATCTACACCAAATCCGAACATTCCCATCTTAGAGGGACCTTCAATTTCCTCAGTAGTTACAGAGCCAGAAGATGCACTTCCTACAATATCCCAAGTTTCGATAGTTGATTTACCTCTTCCAGATCTCATCATTCCTAATCCCCAACCGAATTCAGCACCGATAGAAATTTTAGGAGCGAAGAAATACTCAACACCAGCGAATCCACGAAGACCAAGACCAAATGACCCACTCTTAGAGTTTAGAAGACGGCTGTCACCTAATCCCATGAAACCTGCATCTTCGGCAGCTTGAGAATATTCTTGACCATATTCATTTTTGACTTTGCTTCCGCCACGAGCGATTAAAAGTTCACCACCGTAGAAACCCTGTAAACGGTTGTGTCCTCTTCTCATTTCAAGACCACCACCGATAACAATGTTTGAGTTCGACATTTTGTTTGCATCAGATAACTCACCTGGATTAGCTACACCATTAGCAACATCAATCGGGCTGTCAAAAAATGTAGTTGTTGTTGTAGATAAACTGTTGATACCAAGTCTAGCTCTTACAGCTGTAGACTCATCAAGGAAATACTTACCTACAATCACTTGGTTGAAACCACCAACGTAGCCCGGGTGCTGAGCTTGTTGACCAGTGTTGTTCATAATGTTAACACTGTTTAGGAAGAAATTAGCAAATGGAATTGCGTCCATTCCCAGAGCGTAATCTCCAGCTTGTGGAAGAATTTCATGACCATTTTTAGAAGTCATGGTTGTTGTTTGAGCAATTGCAGAACCTGCGAAAAGCAGGCTAGCAACTAAAAGAATGTTCTTTTTCATACTTTATTTTTTAATTGGTTAGCAAAACAAAAGTAGTTATGTTTCGCGAACAAAGATATTAACAAAACTGACTATTTCAACACAAAACTGTTAATATCTCCATTGGCTTAGTTTGATTTACTTGATTCATTTGGTTTTTTGTTCCAACATTGGAACAAATCTAAATAAGCCCATTTCTTTTTCGCTGATGTTTCCTTCATTATCTTTTTTTAGTACATACATAACTTGTTGCCCATCTTCTCCCACGGGAATAACCATAATCCCACCTTTAGCTAATTGATTAACTAAAGACTCAGGCACGAAAGGCGCGCCACAAGTTACAATAATTTTATCAAATGGAGCAAATTGAGGCAGCCCTAAAAAGCCATCGCCGTATACTAATTTTGCTTTATAGTTGAGCTTTTCAAGAAGAGGTTTAGTGCGATTAAACAATTCTCGTTGCCTTTCTATAGAGAATACTTTAGCTCCCATTTCACACAAAACAGCTGTTTGATATCCGCTGCCAGTTCCAATCTCAAGCACTTTTTCTCTTTTTTTAATTTCAAGAATCTCGGTTTGTTTAGCAACGGTACTTGGATGTGATATAGTTTGCCCTGCTTCTATGGGGAAAGCTTTATCTTCGTATATGTGTTCAATGAAAGCATTGTCCATCACGAAAAGATGCCGAGGAACTTTCATCATTGCCTCTAAAACTAATTCTCCTGCTACGGTTTTTTCTCGTAAAAATTGAATTAATCTTCTTCTTTTCCCCTGGTGTATGTAATCGTCTCTTAGCATTTGCTGCGAATTTACATGATTTAACATGCATGTTTGAAATATTACTTAGTAGGGTTTGTAATAGTCGGGTGTTAATAATTGGCTATAGTGAGACTAATTCTTTGTATAATACTAAGGTACTTTTGTAGGTAAATAAACTAAGCCATGATTAAAATAGGATTAGCTGGAGCGGGTCACTTAGGGAAAATTCATCTTCGATTGTTGAAAGAAATTTCGGAATATGAGCTTGTAGGCTTTTATGACCCTAGTCTTGAGGTAGCACATAAGGTTAAGAAAGAGTTTGGAGTAGAGCCTTTCGGGACATACGAAGATATGCTTTTAGAAGTTGATGCGGTTGATATAGTGACACCCACAGTGAGTCATTACGACCTTGCGGCTATAGCTTTAAGAAGATTTAAGCACGTATTTATTGAAAAGCCTGTTACAGAAACTGTTGATGAAGCTAAACTACTAATACGATTAGCAGAGGAAGCAAATGTTAGGGTTCAAGTGGGGCATGTGGAAAGATTCAATCCGGCTTTTAGAGGGGCAGTTGATTATATTTCTCAACCCATGTTTATTGAAAGTCATCGATTGGCCCAGTTCAATCCTCGGGGTACAGATGTTTCTGTTGTTTTGGATTTAATGATTCACGATATAGATGTTATTTTAAGCGTAGTTAAATCCGGAATTCGCAAAATAAGCGCAAGTGGAGTATCTGTTGTTTCTGACACGCCAGATATAGCAAATGCCCGAATAGAATTTGATAATGGTTGTGTGGCTAACCTTACCGCAAGCCGGATTTCTATGAAAAATATGCGGAAAGCCAGATTTTTTCAGCGAGATGCTTATATTTCTGTTGATTTTCTGGAAAAGAAAACAGAGATTATAAAATTACATGAGGTAATTGGTACTCCTGACCCATTTGCACCAATAATTGAGTTGGGAAATGGCAGACCATCTAAACAAATAGAAGTAATTCAACCTGATGTGCAGCCCAATAATGCAATCAAGGAAGAGCTGCAAAGTTTTGCAGTCAGTATACTGAATAACACAGAAGAAGCGGTTACGCTTGTTGAGGCAACAAATGCTTTACAAGTAGCACACGCCATCATGGAAAAATTGCGAACAGTTGGTATAAGTTCAGACCTGTAATAATTCTGTTATTTTTGCGTTCTTATTTTTTCAAAAACAAGACAAGTGAACAGAAGTCTGTATTTATTTTTTGCTCTAACCATTGCTGCCCTTTTGGGCAGTTGTAAGTTGATTAATCCACCGGAAAAAATCCCCTCTTTCATTCAGGTGGAACACCCTGTTTTAATTACACAAAATAATGAAGGCACTACCTCGCACAATATAGTAGATGCTTGGGTTTACATCAATGATAGATTAGTTGGTGTGTTTGAAATTCCGGCTAAAGTGCCGATCTTATTGGATGGAAATCAGGAGCTTAAAGTTTTTGCAGGAATCAAAAGAAATGGTTTGAACGGAAAGCGCGACAGATATCCTTTTTATCAGGCACACAGCCAATCCATAAATTTGATTCCTGACTCAGTAATCACTATTAATCCAGTATTTGAATATGTGCCAAATGCTGTTTTTTGGATAGAAGATTTTGAAGATCCTTCAGTGAAGTTTTTTCAATCAGCCGAAAGCGATACAAATATTATAAGAACCACTTTACCATCTGAGGTTTATGAGGGAGCTGGTTCGGGAAAGATTGCTCTTCCGTCAAATTTCACCCGGTTTAAAATGGAAACCAATGAAACTGCATTTGACCCATTTCCTTTTAACGCGCCTATTTTTATGGAGTTCGACTACAAAACTAATATAACCTTTGGAGTCGGAATTATGCATAAAGACCAGTCCATAGGAGGTTTTGTGACAGCATCTCCAATTGTTTTTGTGAATCCTAAAAGCGAGTGGAATAAAATTTATGTTGATTTAACAGAGGTGGTAAACAAATTTAATCAGGCTACAGATTTTGAAATTTATTTTTCTATAGACAATCCCAATACGGGTATTTCTCCCCAGGTTTTTTTAGATAATATAAAGGTTGTTTGGCGCTAATGACAAAGGCTAGGGCATTGTTGATTGAGTACTTGGTTACAGACTTTTTGGCCTCAGCTTTTGTGTGGTTTCTGTTTTACAGTTTTAGAAAAGTATACATAACGGCAACGGAAATTTCATTTGATTTAACATTTGCCATAGGAATCATTATTGTACCCGTATTCTGGGTGTTGTTTTTTGCCATGACTGGTATGTATAGTAAGATTTTGCGAAGGCATCGGGTAAAAGAATTTTCGCAGGTTTTAGTTGGGGTACTGTTTGGGTCAATTATTCTTTTCTTCTTTTTGTTGCTAGATGACGAGATTGATACATACAGCGATTATTATTATTCTTTATCCACGCTTTTTTTATTGCAATTTTTCTTTGTGTTTACGGTAAGAATAATCATTACAACACGGCTTGTGTCCAGAGTTCACAGAGGAGAAATTTCATTCAATACCCTTATTGTAGGGGGAAATGAAAGAGCGCTCAAGTTGTATAATGAAATTTCGGCTATGCCCAAATCACCCGGCTATAGATTTGTGGGCTTTGTTAGTACTAACGGAATAGATAGGCAACTATTGGAAAGCCCTCTGCCATTTCTAGGAAAAATTAACGATGTGGAAAAGTTTATTGAACAACACGATGTTAAAGAAGTGATTATTGCGGTAGAGACTTCTGAGCACGAAAATCTTGGTAGACTTATAAGTCGTTTGGATGGTAAAAATGTAGCTATTAAGCTAATTCCCGATATGTATGATATTCTTACCGGGTCTGTAAAAATGAATAGCATATTTGGCCTGCCGTTGATTTATGTGAATAATATTACCATGCCTTATTGGCAACAGTCTATTAAGAAGATTTTGGATGTTTTATTATCATTGATTGCAGTTGTTGTTCTTTTACCCGTTTACCTAGCAGTGGCTATAGCCGTTAAAATTAACTCCAAAGGCCCTATTTTTTACACGCAGGAACGAGTGGGGAAGGGAGGTGTAATATTCAAAATTATCAAGTATAGAACGATGTACGTAGGAGCGGAGAAGAATGGTCCGCAACTGTCCAGTGATAACGATAATAGAATCACCAGCGTGGGAAAATTTTTACGAAAAACTAGGTTGGATGAGCTGCCTCAGTTTTTTAACGTTCTTAAAGGAGATATGGCAATTGTGGGTCCTCGTCCTGAGCGTGAATTCTTTATAGAAAAGATAGTAGAAAAAGCACCACACTATAACCACTTGCTCAGAGTAAAGCCCGGAATAACAAGTTGGGGACAAGTAAAATTTGGGTATGCGGAAAATGTTGACCAAATGGTAGAGCGATTAAAATTTGATATTCTCTATATTGAAAATATGTCTCTAGCCTTAGATTTTAAAATTATGATTTACACCGTACTTACCATTTTAAAAGGCAGCGGAAAGTAATTTTAGGCAACCCACGAAAACTTATTTTTTCGTTTATCACCTCGTTAAAAATTTGTACGTTTGTGCCCTTATAAATTAAATTTAATCATGGTATCTCAAAAGATTGTAGAATTGCTTGGCGATAAGGCCTCTTATTATTTAGATCATACATGTAGCACTATACATAAAGAACTTTTGCAGCTTCCCGGTAAAGATTTTATTGATGAAAATTTTTCTCTTACCAATAGAAATCCTCAGGTTTTAAGAAGTCTTCATACATTATATAATACAGGTAGATTGGCTGGATCTGGCTATGTGTCTATATTACCTGTAGATCAAGGTATAGAACATTCTGCCGGAGCTTCATTTGCGCCAAATCCAATTTTCTTTGACCCCGAAAATATTGTTAAATTAGCGATTGAAGGGGGGTGCAATGCCGTTGCTTCTACTTTTGGAGTATTAGCAGCTTGCTCAAGGAAATATGCACACAAAATTCCGTTTGTGGTTAAGTTAAATCACAACGAATTTCTATCCTATCCAAATTCTTACGATCAAATAATGTTTGGCTCTGTACAAGAAGCTTGGAATATGGGGGCAGTTGCGGTTGGTGCCACTATTTATTTTGGTTCCGAAGAAAGCAATCGCCAAATTATAGAAGTGGCTCATGCCTTTGAAAGAGCTCACGAATTAGGGATGGCAACTATACTATGGTGCTATTTAAGAAATGGCGATTTCAAAAAAGACGGTGTGGATTACCACACTGCTGCTGATTTGAGTTCTCAGGCAAATCACCTCGGAGTTACTTTACAAGCTGATATTATTAAACAAAAATTACCTACCAATAATGGAGGCTATAAGGCAATAAATTTTGGCAAAACACACGATAAAGTGTATACCGAGCTTTCTACTAACCACCCAATTGACTTGACTCGCTACCAGGTGGCAAATTGCTATATGGGCAGAAATGGATTAATAAATTCAGGCGGAGAGTCTAAAGGAGCATCTGATTTAGCCGAAGCAGTTACTACAGCCGTTATTAATAAACGAGCAGGCGGCCATGGCTTAATTTCAGGTAGAAAAGCATTTCAGAAGCCAATGAACGAAGGTATAGCGCTGTTAAATGCTATACAAGATGTTTATTTGGATAAAGATATCACTATTGCATAGAAGTTTAACTGTTATAATATCACCAAGCCTATGTCATGGTTTAAGAGAAAAGAGAAAGGAATAGTTACTCCTACCACAGAGAAAAAAGAAACCCCCGATGGATTGTGGTACAAAACTCCCAGTGGCAATATTATTGTTCATCAGGAGTTGATAGATAATAAATATGTTAGCCCCGATGATGGTTACCACACCCGAATTGGTTCAAAAGAGTATTTTGAATTAATTTTTGACGACAATAAATTTAAAGAATTAGATGAAAATCTGTCTGCCGGAGACCCTTTACATTTCGAGGATACTAAAAAATATGTAGACCGCATTAAAAGTTCTCAGGAAAAAACGGGATTAAAAGACGCTATGCGAACAGGCTACGGTAAAACCAGTGGGCATAAAATCGTAGTTGCCTGTATGGATTTTGATTTTGTTGGAGGCTCTATGGGTTCCGTAATGGGTGAGAAGATTGCTCGCGCGATAGACAAAGCCATAAAAGAAAAAGCGGCATTTTTGCTTATTTCTAAGTCGGGTGGTGCTCGTATGATGGAAGCAGGATTCTCGCTAATGCAAATGGCTAAAACATCGGCCAAACTTACCCAACTATCTGAAGCCAAACTCCCTTATATATCTTACCTTACAGACCCTACAACAGGTGGTGTTACTGCATCGTTTGCTATGTTGGGCGATATAAACATAGCCGAGCCCGGTGCGCTTATCGGATTTGCCGGACCGCGGGTTATTAAAGAGACTATTGGCCGCGACTTGCCCGAAGGCTTTCAAACCTCAGAATTTTTACTGGAAAAAGGCTTCTTAGATTTTATTATAGACCGCAGAGAGATTAAAGAAAAACTTAACTTGGTCTTGAAGATGTTTAATAGTTAAGCGAGATACACAAACTATTTTGCAGAAATACTTGTCTCATACAGAAATCAACGTATATTTGCACCTCGTTAAAAGTTAACGAAATACATAAAAATCACTAAATTAGTATTAGCATGTATCTAACTACAGAAAAGAAACAAGAGTTTTTCGAAAAGTACGGTAAAGGAAAAGCCGATACCGGTACTGCCGAAGGACAAATTGCTTTGTTCACCTACCGAATTGCTCACTTAACTGAGCATTTGGGAAAAAACAAGAAAGATTTCAATACACAACGTGCATTGATTAGCCTTGTCGGTAAGCGCCGTAAGCAGCTGGATTATTTGAAGAATATCGATATCGAGCGTTACAGAGCAATCGTTAAAGAGTTGGGCTTAAGAAGATAATCTTATTCCAATATGTATTAAAGGGGGGCAATAGCTGAAAAGCTATTGCCCTTCTTTTTTAAAAAATGCTAAATAGAACAAAAAACAAATAAACATGAACTTTGAAGTAAAAACAAAGACCCTGGATATGGGCAACGGAAAGGCCGTTACCATAGAGACAGGAAAATTGGCCAGACAGGCCGATGGAGCAGTAAAAGTAACCCTAGGAGGCACTGTATTACTTGCCACAGTAGTAGCTAACAACGACGTGCCTATGGGCATCGACTTTATGCCACTTACCGTAGATTATAGAGAAAAATACTCGGCTTCGGGTAAATTTCCGGGAGGATTCTTTAAGAGAGAAGCCCGCCCGTCTGACGACGAAATTTTGGTAATGCGCTTGGTAGACCGTGCGCTACGCCCACTTTTCCCTGACGATTTTCACGGCGATACGCAGGTAATGATTCAGTTACTGTCTTACGACAATGAAAACCAACCCGACGCCATTGCTTGCCTTGCAGCTTCTGCGGCATTGGCTGTTTCTGATGTTCCTTTCAATGGTCCCGTATCAGAAGTAAGAGTGGTGCGTGTAAACGGAGAATACATCGTAAATCCTACCAAATCAGAAGCCATAGGCAATGACTTAGACCTTATTGTAGCCGGTATGCTAGACAATATTATAATGGTAGAAGGCGAAATGAAAGAAGTGCAGGAATCAGATATGTTGAAAGGCATCAGTGTGGCTCACCAAGCCATCAAAAAACAATGCCAACTTCAAGTAGACTTGGCAGCCGAAGTGCCTAAAGCACAAACCAAGCGTGAGTACTGTCACGAGGTACACGATTTAGATTTGAAAAAACGCATTGACGAGACTACCTTCCAAAAGTGCTACGAGGTAGCTAAATTGGGCTTGGCGGATAAAAAGCTAAGAGGTCAAAAATTCAAAGCAATTATAGAAGAATTTAAGGCTACCCTTACCGAAGAAGAAATCAACGAAAAAGGATTTTTGATTAGACAATACTATCACAAAACGCAAAAAGAAGCCGTAAGAAAATGCGTATTGGACAACAAAATGCGTTTGGATGGTAGAAAAACAGACGAGATTAGACCTATTGCCTGCGAGATAGACATTCTCCCTGCACCACACGGGTCGGCTTTGTTTACTAGAGGCGAAACGCAATCGTTAACCCTGCTTACACTTGGTAATAAATTGGACGAACAAATGGCCGATGGCGCATTGGAAAGACGCAGCGATAACTTTATGTTACACTACAATTTCCCCCCATTCAGCACGGGTGAAGCGCGTCCGTTAAGGGGTGTGGGCCGTAGAGAGATTGGTCACGGTAACTTGGCGCTTAGAGCGCTAAAAGCGGTAATTCCACAAGCTCCCGAAAATCCTTATACCATTCGTTTGGTTTCGGATATTTTAGAATCTAACGGTTCTTCGTCAATGGCTACTGTATGTGCAGGAACACTTGCGCTGATGGATGGCGGGGTGCAAATTAAGAAGCCGGTTTCTGGAATAGCTATGGGATTAATCTCAGAGCCACACGGTCGCTACGCCATTCTTTCCGATATTTTGGGCGACGAAGATCACCTAGGAGATATGGACTTTAAAGTAACCGGAACTCCCGATGGTATTACCGCTTGCCAAATGGATATGAAAGTAGAAGGACTTTCTTACGAAATGCTGGAAGAGGCTTTAAACCAAGCAAAAAGAGGACGAGAACACATTATGGGTGAAATGATGAAAACAATCGACAAACCCAGAGCCGACTACAAGCCACAAGCACCACGTATTGTTAAGTTTGAAGTGCCCGAGGATGTGGTGGGAGCAATTATTGGTCCCGGAGGAAAAATTATTCAGGAAATACAAAAAACTACAGGAGCTGTTATAGTGGTAGATGACGGAGCAAATGGAATGGCTAATGTAGAAATTTCTTCTGCCAATAGAGATGCGATGGAAGCCGCCGTAAGGCGTGTTAAATCAATTGCTTTTCCTCCTACAGTAGAGGTAGGCGAGGTGTACGAAGGCAAGGTAAAAACCCTTATGCCTTACGGAGCATTTGTAGAAATACTTCCCGGCACAGACGGATTACTTCACGTTTCGGAATTAGATTGGAAGCGCATCGAAGACGTATCAACTGTACTGAAAGAAGGCGATATAGTGAAGTTTAAAGTGTTGGGTAAAGACCCTAAAAACGGCAAGTTTAAACTTTCTAGAAAAGTTCTTTTGGAAAAACCCGAACAAGCTCCTCAAGCGAACTAGTTTTTTGAGGTAATCATAATGAAAAGAGCCGCAGAATTTTCTGCGGCTCTTTTTTGTTTTTTTGGTATTTGTGTTTAATCTACTGAACTCTAACTCCCTTGGCTACTTTTTGCTGACTCTTGTAGTTGCTGGTTTTCTTAAGTTTAAACTCTAGAAAAGCTTCACGGCTACCTTTTGAGCATTCGTAGTTTTCACCACCGTATTTTAACTTTCCTCTACCCGAGTCTAGAACCTGGTCAGGTTTCAGCCTATAGGATCCTTTTTGAGAGGTTGATGCAAAAGTCAAGTATTTACCCTCTCCTTGATCAAACCTTACTACAATTGTGTTTTTGTCCACATATCTTTCTAGGACTCCGTGTGTACCTCTCTTTATAATCACACGGTTTACACTTTTGTCTTCAGAAATTACCAGCTTACCTCCTTCGGTTTTTGTGCTGCCATCACTGCTGGATGAAAACAGAACGATATCGCCCGCCAGATAAAACTGAATTTTTTTAAGACCCTCTTCTGTAAAAGAGTATTTCTCCTGAATTTCTGTAGTGTAAGCCACCTTAGCCGCGCATCCCGAAAGAAATAAGCCGGCTATAGCCAAAAAGGGTAAAAATTTAATTTTCATAGTTGTTTTTTTATTTTTATAGTTCAGTAAGCAGGTTGCAGCCTCTAATGTCGCTATTGTCAAATCTGCCTATTATTTCAAAATCACCGTTGTCAAAAATCTTGCCTAAATCTTGTGTTTCGATAAAACTACAAGAATAAATATTTGCCAAATCTATCACATTTATTCCCCCCGTTTTTGCATTTGAAGACCATGAGAATGGGTCTTGTGCATCGCGGATAAGAATTTTCATCCAAGGCGGGCACGAAAATACATTATTTCCTTTAGAATATGCCTGAGAAAGTAATTCTGTCATACCATATTCGCTGTGAATGTTTTGAACACCGAAGAATTTTTTGAGCGTTTTATGTATTTCTTTTTTGGTTAATTCTTTTCTTCTGCCTTTCATTCCACCAGTTTCCATTATGATTATGTTCCGGAGATCTAAGCACGAAGATTCCGCAAGATCAAGCAAAGCGTAAGTTACTCCGAATAATATGGCAGGTGTTTTTGTTTTGTTTAGGTGGGTTAAGACTGATTTTAGATTATCATTATGTCCGAGATAATATCCGCTTTCTATATACTTGCTTTTTTTTATAAAAAAATCAATCATATGAATTAACGACGAGTTTTCGTTTTCCATGTAGGAAGGTACCAACGCTATAAAGCAATAATTCTCAGGATTTCCATAAAATATTTCAAATCCTTTACAAAAGGATTGTTTGTAAAGGGCAAGACTGCGTACATGGTGTTTACTTCGTGTCTCTTGAGTGGTTCCACTGCTCAAAAAAGTTTTTTCAACTTTGGCTTTTTCGGTAACCACAGTGTGTGTTTTAAAGAAAGAAATAGGCAAAAAAGGTATTTCTCGGTAGTTGTTTGGCTCTTTTTTATTTTTCAGTAGGTTACAGTATTCTGAATAAACAGAAATATTTTCTCTTTGGTATTTATATATACTCAATGCAATATCGTTAAATTCATTGTCGTTTAACTCTTTAAATATGTGAGGGAACGATATTTGCATGTTTATATAAAAAAACGACGTAAATTTGTAGCCGTGAAGCTATTTACAAAAATACTAATATCGGGTATTTTCATCGCAATGATGTTAAACTCTTGCTTAAAGAAAGAAGAATTTCCACCGGAACCTGAGTTGACTTTTATTTCTTTTACTAAAATGAGTGCTGATTCTGCTGTTTTTACCTTTTCTTTTGTTGATGGTGATGGTGATATAGGATTAGAGATTGGTGATACTTTACCTCCTTATAATGCAAGTGGTGATTACCATTATAATTTAGTTTTGCAGTATTACGAAAGAAAAAATGGCGAGTGGGTAAAAGGGACAGAAGATCCAAGTGGAGATAATTCACCAAATTTTAAATCGATTATTTCTGGTTATAGAATTAAAAATATAACACCTACAGGGCAGAATAAACTTCTAAAGGGGCAAATAGATGTATTTATTGAGCCATTTTATTTTAATCCTTTTTCAAACTGGAATGATACTATTCAGTGGCGTGCTTTTATGTACGACAGGGCTTTGAACAAAAGCAATATTATAGAATCGAATCCAATTCCTATTCTTTAAAGAATACCTTCAACGGCTTCGCTTACATTAAGTATGTGATCACCAATACGCTCACAACTGGAGAATAGTTCGCTGTATACCATTCCGCTTTTTGCGTTGTATTTACCCTTTTCCATATGCTCTAAGTGAACTTGACGCAGGTCATTTCTGCACTGATTTATCTCAATTTCTTTATTTTTTGCAGAAATATAATCGTGTTTACCATCTTCGGCGTTTATATTTACATCCATAATTTCCAAAGCCTCTTTTAATAGATTAAGCATTTTAATCATATTTTCGCGTTGCTCAGGAGTGAACCAAACCCTTTCCTCAAACTTCTTTTCAATACTCTTGCTCATTTGGTAAGAGATGTCCCCAATTCGCTCAAGATTACTCACTATACGAAGCATTCCTCGAAGTTTTACGGATGTCTCTTTGGTTAAATTTCCGGTAGACATTTTGGCCAGATAGTCAGCAACTTCAACTTCAAGCTGATCGGTTAAATCTTCAAACTTTCGTATCTGCTGAAAATACTCTTGTCTTTTTTTAGTATTGTGTTCTAACAAAAGCTGTTCAATTAATTTGGGAATTTCAACGGCTTTTTTCGAGTGTTTGCTGATTTCTTTTTTCACTTCTAAAAGAGACATCTCCGGTGCTCTTAAACTCGGGTCTCCGATATACTCCAAATGGAATTCGCCTTCAGAACCATTTCCTTTGATAAACTTCACACAGGTTTTTTCCATGAATTTCACAAACCAAATCAGGATAAACGTGTTTATGATGTTAAAAGAAGTATGGAAAATTGCTAAACCTTTTGTTACACCAGTTTCATTTTTGGGAGTGTAAGGCGAGCCCCATTCAGTGTAGTTAATCATGGCGTAATCGATACCCTTGGTAAACAAACCGAAAATTAGCAGCACCCATATTACGCCAAATACGTTGAAAAGTAAGTGAGCGAAGGCGGCTCTTTTTGCGTGAACATTTCCAATAAGTGCAGCCAAATTAGCAGTAATAGTAGTGCCAATATTTTCGCCCAAAACTATTGCTACACCAAATTCAAATGGAAGGCCGTTGTTGCATAGAGTTAATGTTAATGCCATAGCAGCGCTAGACGATTGAACAATAATTGTGAGTAAGGCACCAATGAATACAAACAGAATAATTCCAAAAATGCCGTATTCGGCAATTCCCTGAAGCGAGTTTAAAAAATCCTGACTAAGCTCAGGTGCGGCATTTTTCAGCTCGTTTAGCCCTATAAAAAGCAAGGCAAATCCAACCAAAAACTCTCCTAATGCTTTGGTTTTGGAGCCACGCATAAAAATCATGGGTAGACCAAATGCCAAGATAGGAAGCGAGTACGTAGCTAGACTAAACTTAGATAAACCAAGCATTACCAAAACCCAAGCGGTCATGGTGGTGCCTATATTTGCACCCATAATTACACCAATAGCCTGACGAAGAGTTAAAAGCTTTGCGTTTACAAAACTTACTACCATTACAGTAGTGGCTGAGGATGACTGTATTACAGAAGTAGTTAAAAATCCTGTTAGTACCCCCGAAATTCGGTTGGATGTCATGGCGGCTAATATGCCCTTCATTCGGTCTCCTGCAAACTTTTGTATTCCTTCGCTCATTACTTTCATACCGAATATGAACATGGCTAGAGCTCCAACCAATACAAAAAATTCATAGAGACCAAATCCCGGTTTAGTTTCAACGGTTTCTTTTTTGCTCCAAAATTCAGTTCCGTCAGCCAAAGTGGTTCCAACCTGATAGTAATACTTTTTGCCGGGACTTAGCCCATCAATTATATGACTGTAAGTATATATGTCTTCAATAGAGTAGGTAGACCAATCAGGAGGGATGTAAGAGTTTACCTTTGGAGCAATACGGATTTTTAAGTCGATTAGATTGTCTGTGGGAGTCCAATGTATTCTTACTGAATTCTGCTTAATTCCATCGGCGTATATATTTGTAAATCCTGCCTCTTTTTTTGCTGAAAGAGGGCTTATGAAAAGCAGTAATGAAAGGAGTAAAATACCTGATTTTATTTGCCTGCTGATTTTTTTTATAATCTCCGCCATTTACTTAGCTGTAATAATTCTTTCCAAAAGTATTTCTAAACTGTGTACGAATTAAGTCTTATATATTAAGGTTATGTTACTAATGTTAAGCGTGTGTTAAGTGATTTGTTGTTTAGGTTTTTTCTCACATTTGTACAAATTATCATATATGAAGGCATTTTATACCATATTGTTTTTGGCTATATCAAACACATTCATGACTTTAGCTTGGTATGGGCACTTAAAATTTAAAGAATTAAAGTGGTTTCAACATGCCGGCATTTTCACTATTATTCTTATAAGCTGGGGAATTGCTTTTTTTGAGTATTGTTTTCAGATTCCGGCAAATCGAATTGGCTACGCGGGTAATGAAGGGCCTTTTTCTCTTTTTCAACTAAGGATATTACAAGAGATAATTTCATTAATAGTTTTTGTGGTTTTTTCATTTTTGTTTTTCAAAGGAGAGCAATTTAAGTGGAATCACTTGGCTGCCCTTGTCTGCATAGTGCTGGCTGTGTATTTTGCCTACAAAAAATAAGTTGAATTCAGCTATACTTAACAAGCGCTTAAAATTCATGTAACATTCGTGGAATACCTTCATGCTCTAGAAATTTCAGAGTTTTGAATAGATTTGACACAGTAGTGATTGGTAGTGAGCCTGAGCTTGCAGAGGCTTTGGGTGTTCATACGGAAGATATTTCGATTTTTTTGGCTGTTAGTGAGGCGATAGATTTCGTTAAAAAAAATAAGCCCACCTACATTTTTGTTTCGCTTGTTTTAGATTCTCATGATGGAGTGGATGTTTGTCGAGAAATCCGCAATGAACTACCCTATGGTTTTTCGCATATCATTCTGCTAAGTCCTGATAGGGATAGTTTTTTAGAGATACACGCACTTCAAAACGGAGCTGATGAATTTTGGTCTGCACCTTTTACAAAGAGACTTATTCGAACCAAGCTTTCTGCACTTTTCAGAAGAAAACCAAAATCAGAAGAGGATATTTTTGACGAAAAATCGATAAAAACAGAAAGTAGAGGGAATAAAATTGAAATAGGCGATTCAAGTTTAGAATTGCCTCGAAAGGAATTTGAAATTCTACATTTACTTAAAAACAATCCAAAAAAGGTTTTTTCAAGGGCAGAAATTATTAGTTATATATGGGGTAAAAACGTAAATGTAAATGGACGAACTATTGATGTGCATATAAAAAGTTTAAGAACAAAGTTAGGTAGTGATAAAATCCAAACCATAAAAGGCGTGGGGTATAAGTTGGATATTTGATTTGTATTAATATCTACAACAAAAAAGGGCTGGAAATTTTTCAGCCCTTTTTTGTTGGATAATATTTACAATTAGAACTTGTATCCAAGTCCAAATGATACAGTCATGCCTGGAGTATATCGTTGAATAATCTGATCTCCGTTTCTTTCAAATTTTCCGTTGGCATTTGCATCCTGAATCAACAGGACTTCTTGATTCATAATATCGCCAAAAGCAAGTTTTGCTTCCCAACCCTTCTTAAAAGTTTTAGCTATATTAATATCTATAACATTTCGGGGCATTTCGTAAATATCTGGATAGGCATCAAATCCTATAATAAAAATTCTTTCACCTATTACGTTGTAGAGTACATTCACAGAATATTTATGTTTCTCATTTTTATAAAATATACCGGTATTAACAATATATGGCGATTGCCCTTGAAGAGGGCGAATATTTGATTGGCCTAGTTGAGCCTGACCTAATTCCACACGGCTTCTTATAATAGAGGCATTAAACATAAGACTGAAGTTGTCAAGCAGTGTTGAATTTTTCAATATGCCTTCAAATGACTTGATTGCTTCAACCTCAATACCTGCACTGTATGCTTCTTTGGCATTGCCGAATGTGAACGTCTTAATTCCACCTGAACCACCACCGGGAACAAAAAGTGTTTCAATAGGATTTATGAATTTTTTGTAGAACAGGGCCACAGAAAGCATTTCGCCTCTTCGGGGATATTTCTCCAGCCTTAGGTCAAAGTTATGTATGGCAGGGGTTCTCAAGGAGTCGCTACCCTTTTTTACCATATTAAAGTTAAAGTCGTAAAACCCGAATGGAGCCAACTCCCTAAACTCAGGTCTGTTAACGCTCTGGCCATAAGCAAGACGAATAAGGGTGGTGTCTTTTTTGAAAAAGTAAGTAAGATTTGCTGAAGGTAAAATACTTAGAATAGGATTATTTACAATGATTGGGTCGCCGGTTAATGAGCGACTGAACAACTCTTGAATATTGTACTCTGTTCTGATGCCTGTGTTTAAGTTAATTTTATCAGTAAATGGAAGTTCTGCTCCTACATAGCCTGCGGTTAAAAGGTTTGAAGCATTATATGAGTCAGAAGGGTTTGTTGCCTCTCCAATTTTTATTCCTGTGGTTTGGTTTATGTTTTCGGGTTGAAAAAGTTCATCTATGGTGCCGTAAAGTAGATTTTCATCGAATCCCATGAAATTCCCTCTTACATAACCAATATTACGAGCCTTGAAATCTCTGTATTTCCTTTCGAAAAATATTCCGGTTTTGAGGATGGGTTGCATTTTTTTTCCATTCATGGTGTGCTCAACTCGAAAACTTGCTGATTGGCTGTTTTCTCTCATTTCTGAGAAGAATCTACCCAAATAATTCGGTGAAAGCGGGATACCAACGAACAATTGTTGCTCGCCGGAATTGGTGTCGATTTCTGTCCGGTATCTTCTATAGTCTGGCTCATCTCGGTAAGAAAAGCCAAAACCTGTAGTCCAGTATATTTTGGTTAAGTCCTCGTTCAGTGTATGTGTGCCCATTAATTGGCCTGAATATAATCCTCTGTATATTTGATCAAATGAATGGTTGTTTGGTGAGTAATTAAATTCGTAGTCATATCCGGTTCTGTTTACATATTGGGTGGTACTGAATACGTTGAACATGTTTTTGAATTCAATCATATTATTCTCATTAAGTTTAAATGCCCAGTTATGAAGTAAACCGGTTCTAATGTTCTGATTGAATTGCTGGTCATTGAATGAGTAGATAAATTGGCTTCTATCATTTATGGTGTCATAAACATTGTAGTCGTTTCGTTCACTGTTAAACAAGGTTCTACTATTGCTGTAACTCAAGGATGTGATGTTTCCAATTTTGATGTCCTTCCATTGCATTCTTTTGGCATGAGTAAAGGAAAAACTCTTGTCCATCAAGGAGTTTACCTGTTCGGGAAGCCAGTTATTTTTAAGTGATTGTCCTACATCATCTAGTCTTCCTATGTCATTGGCATCAATTCTTCTGATATCGGCAGGGAATCCTGCAGGTAAATTATTATATCCATCATTGAATCCGGTCCAATGCCATTTTCCTCTTGCCGGCTGTAAGAAATTTTGAAATGAAGTTCCTTGACGATAGGTTGTTGATAAGCTTACTGAGGTAGAGTTTGAGTCGGGTATACTTTTGGTGTATATTTTCACTACCCCACCAGCAAACTCGCCGGTTACGTCAGGTGCCGGGCTTTTGTATATTAATATTCGGTCAATCATGCCCGCAGGAATGATGTCAAAAGCAAATGATTTAACATCGGTTTCCATACTGGGTGCAAAGACATCGTGCAGCAAAACGTTGTTGTAACGTTCGCTCAACCCTCTAATCATAATGAAATTGTTTCCCACTACAGTTACTCCGGGTACTCTTTTGACCACTTCAGAAGCATCGCTATCACCTGTTTTTTCGATTGTTTCTGCAGAAATTGCGTTAACCACTTGCTTGCTTTCCATTACCTCTTTTATAACGGCAGCTTCTGTATTTGTGACTTTAATTGCAGATACGTTAAAGACTTTCAATAAATTCTCCTTTTCTAGAAGAATCACGTCTTTTTTTACCGTCTCTCCGGGCTTTATGGTTACATTTATCGTATCTGCATTAAAGCCTACAAATGTGTATACCACCTTATGAGTGCCGGGCTCTAGGTCGAGTTTGTACTTTCCTTCCAAATTGGTTGTACTTCCTTTGGTTGCTCCTACCACAAAAACATTTGCAAAAGGGATGGGTTCACCATTTTTCTCGGTAACAGTTCCTGTAAGTTTTCCGGTTTGGCTGATGCCGATAAATGAGCTGAAAAGAATCGTAGTTAAAAGTATTTTCTTGAATGACATATAGCGTGCTCGTTATTTTGGCACAAAGGAACCGATATACCATAAACTGAAACTTACGCACTAATTATCTAAACGTTATTTGTTTGATTAAAAAATTAACAGATAAACCATTGATTATTTCTAAAATGTTACGCAAAGGTTTTTTAATCGTTTTCTTACGATTAATAAAACAAATAAAACATTTAAAGTCAACGCATTGTCAAGCATAAGGGATTGTTAAGGAATTAATCTACGTAGCGCCATTCTTTTTTCTCTTTGCTGTAAAACAATCTACCATCAGGCCATTCGATATGTTCTTTGTTGTTTAAGTAACGGTCAATACTTTTGTTAGAGATTATTTCTTCGAAAAGAACAAACCCAATTTCTTTGAGTTTAGCTTCCGGGTGAATAGGAGTGTTAAAAAGTTCTTCAAAATCGATTATATCTCCTGCTCCATTTCTTTTAAACATCCCCCCCACGCCCCTTTTTTGTTTTCCTTCAGGATCTCTCGCTGGTCTGAGCAGGTAATAATAATGAGTACTATCTTCTGATATGTGATAATAAACAATATTGAAATCAGCCGCATTTTTAATAAAGTAGCTTCTGAATTCCGGGTTTAATTTTGTCTGCCAAGTTGCAATAGCTGGTTTTCTGTATATATATGAAACTAAATCAACCAATAAGGTATCTTTTTCCTGTTGGTTGTAGAAGTTATTTATTTGGTATGCAGCTTTTTTTTCAGCATTAGAGTCTATGTTAGTCGATTTTGAAGTAGTCTCGTTTTCAGTAGATGATTCATTGTTGTTGCAGCGTATTAAAAAAATAGCGGCAATTATCACATAAATAAGATTTCTCATTGTTTTTTAGGTTAAAAAGTTTTTATAAAAAAAGGCCGGGAGAAAAACTCCCGACCTCAAATATAGAGCTAACCAATATTAATTGTAAGTAGTAAGAGCGCAATTCCAATCTACCCAACCTTGAGTCCAATTAGTAGTTCCGAATGCACCTCTGTAATTAACCTGCTGGAAGAAAGCAGGAAGACCTGTAAAGTTTGCACCGCTCAGAAGAATAGAACCGGCTTGAGGAAGCACGTTAGGAGTTCCTAAGTCAAATATTGTAGGATCAATTCCGGCATCTTGCCATTTGTCAAGCGCAGAGTTTCCGAATGCAGGGGTGTTAAACCAAGCTGTAACGTCAAAGCTAGCTTCGTTAGTTTTTAAAGCCTCACCTCTTGGATTGTTAGGGTGTTGAGCACCATTGGCAGGTGCGCCTGTGAATATTGTTCCGGCAGAACCGTATCCGTTTCCTCCCCAATGTTCCACACCTGCGATTACAGTATTTCTTACTACAAGGTCATTAGCAGTTGCATTAGCAGCAGCACCAGCACCATCAATAAAGATTCCATTTGGGTAGCCAGTTAAGAAAGAGTTGTGAATCTTTAATTTGCTGTTTCTTCTTAGTTGTGCAGCATTCTGGAATTGAAGACTGATTGCAGTGCTTCTTTCTTTTTTAGGGCCAATTACTGTTATGTTCGAGAAAGTTCCGGATGTAAATGGAGTGTTGTTTGAACCTGAACCATCGTTATCAACTTCAAAGCCGTTGGAACCTGATTGATCTGCTAAAGAAGCCCCACGAATACAGAGAGCAAACTGTACGTAGCCATTATATCCTAAGTCAATGTCTAAATCATCATCAAGACCACGGTAAGCAACTAAGTTTTTACAGTTTACACTTCCACCAAACCATTCAAAAGCATCATCAAGGCCGTAGGCACATAATACATTTTCAATTACAGTTCCCGAGCCTACAGAACCCATAGTTAAAGAGTTAACCTCTTCGTTTGGATTGATAGGAATACCCGCGAAATTAATCTGTACATATCTAATAATACCCGAGTTGTCAGCAGGGTTAGTGCCACCGTGAAAAGCGCCATACCCCCCTTCAAGCTCCGCTTCGCCGCCTGGCACGTTGTTTAAGGCATTACCACAAATTACTAATCCGCCCCAGTCACCTGGTTGTCTTAAGCCGGGAGCTTTTTCTGAAGTCATGATAATAGGTTCAGAGGAAGTACCGTTTGCGATAATCTGACCGCCTTTTTGAATTATTAGAGTACCTTTAGTCTCGAAATCTCCAAAAACTATCGTTCCGGCCTCAATAGTTAAAACGCTTCCGTTTTGCACTCTTACAAAACCATTCAAACGATAAATTTTATCTTTAGTCCAAGTAGTTGTGGCAACGTTACCAGAAACTTCAACAATTTGTTTTGCACTAGGTGTGGGATTTGCATATTCGCAAGAACCGTCGTCTTTAGTAGCGTCTGCATTGTAGTTTTTTGCCTTTGGATCGGTACAACCTTTCTTTTTCTTACAAGAAGGTGTAGCCACCATAATACCACCGGCAAGTAGCAGTATGGTTAGCGATTTTAGATTTAATCCTGTTGTTTTCATTTTTTCTTTGTTTATTTATTTATTGATTTTTGTTGATGCAAAACAACACAGATACTATTACCTTGGTGTAACCCCTTTTTTATGTATCATTTATCAATGTGTTAGCTAAGCATTAACAGGGTAGGCTTAATGTTAATCAATTGTTCCCCTAATGTGAAAAATTTACTTTTATTCGTTTGTAATCAATTAATAAAGAATGTTTTCGGTAAAGTTTCTGTTAAACAAGTATATTTGAAAGTTTTGATAAAATGTTAAAAATGAATGAATCTTAATGTTTTGGTAACACCCTTAGTATTGTCTCAATATACCTTTACACAAAAATTTAAAAATTATATGGAAAGTGCGTACAAAATCCTTTTGGTAGATGATGAAGAGGATATACGGGAATTGATTGGATATAATCTTGAAAAAGAAGGATTTCAGGTGGAGAAAGCAATTAATGGAAAACAGGCTGTAGAGATAGCGGCTAAATTTCTTCCGGATCTTATTCTAATGGATGTGATGATGCCGGAGATGGACGGAATAGAGGCTTGTATGGAAATAAGAGAGACACCTGAGCTTAAAAATATTATAGTAGCTTTTTTAACGGCTCGTGGAGAAGATTATTCGCAAATAGCTGGCTTTGATTCCGGTGCGGATGATTATATTACCAAGCCCATCAAGCCGAGAGTCCTTATCAGTCGCGTTAAAGCTTTGCTCAGAAGAAAAGGAGGTTTGTCATTTTCAGAAGAATCCTCAGCAAGCGAAAGTATACACGGAATATCAATTGACAGAGAAAAGTACATCGTAATAAAAGATGGAAAAGAAATATCCCTGCCCAAGAAAGAATTCGAGCTTTTAGCTCTGCTATTATCTAAGCCGGGAAAGGTATTTACCAGAGAAACAATTCTTTCTACCGTTTGGGGGCAAGATATAGTGGTTGGTGATAGAACGATAGATGTTCATATTAGAAAATTGAGAGAAAAAATCGGTGACGAAGTCATAAAAACCATTAAAGGGGTAGGTTATAAGATTGAGAGCTGAACTAACCAATATTTCAAATCTTCGTTAATTTCTTTACCTTTAGTTACGTTTTAAATCTTAAAAACACCTTTTTGTGAAGATTGACTCACCCATAAAAGTTGCTCTACTTGCAGCTGTTTTTATATCTATTCTAACTGGTGTTGTTGTTTTTGCATCAATTGAGGTGTCTTCTATTTATGATTTTTTCTGGATAGAGTTTCTGGTTGTTTTAATGGCCTTTATAGGCACTTTTGCAATGCTTTATTTTTTGTTAGACCGATTTATAAGCAATAAGATATCAGTAATATATAGAACTATTAGAAACCATAAACTGAACAGGGGAGAGATTTCTCATATAAAAATGACTTCTGATGTGCTTGGTAATGTAAACAAGGAGGTTATCAGTTGGGCGAACTCCAACATGGAGGAAATAGAAAAACTTAAAGAACAAGAATCATTCAGGAGAGAATTTATAGGAAACTTGGCGCATGAACTTAAAACACCCATTTTTAGTATTCAAGGCTATATCCTTACTTTGTTGGAAGGAGGGTTAGAAGACGAGACTATAAACCGTAAGTTTTTAGAAAGAGCCTCCACATCAGTAGACCGCATAACACGTATTCTTGAAGATCTTGATGTAATCACTAAAATAGAGTCCGAGCAGCTGAAACTTAAAATGAAGAAAGTTAATTTGATCGAGCTGGCTGAGGAAGTGTTTAATACAGTTGACATGAAAGCTAAAGAGCGAAATGTTAAACTAAGATTCAACAGGCGTTACGAAAAACCTATTTGGGTAAATTGTGATTACGACAGAATTATACAGGTTTTTACTAACCTTATTAACAATTCAATCGTTTATGGCAACGAAGCGGGTGAAACTGAAGTGCGTTTCCATGACATGGAAGGGTCTGTACTTATAGAAGTGTCGGACAATGGCCCGGGAATACCCGAAGAGCATTTGCCGAGGTTATTCGAGCGATTTTACAGGCTAGACAAAAGCAGAGCGAGAAATGAAGGAGGAAGTGGGTTGGGTTTAGCTATTGTTAAACATATTATAGAGGCACATGGGCAAAGTATAAATGTGAGAAGTACCGTAGGCAAGGGTTCTACTTTTTCTTTTACTTTGGACAAGGCCAAATAACTCAGTTAAAATTTTTGTTTATCCAAGAATTAATCACAGCGCTGTAGTTGTTTGAGTTTGCTTCGAATGATTTTAACTCGAAGTCATTTGTGTGCGATTTTACAGAAAACGATTTTTGGTTGGAGTAAAAATGCCTGCCATTTTTTTCGTTTTCCTTTGCCAGATACTCTTGTTCTGATTGGTCTGGTGTGGGAACTAATATGGCTTTCTTCCCAAAAACATCCAAATCCATAAGTGTTGAATAGCCAGATCGGCACACCAGTTTTTCTGACGAGGCTATCAAATAACTAAGTCTTTCGGAATTTAGATGGTTGTAAAAAGTAATATTTCCATTTTGTATGGGGGTATTTATTTCTCCTTCTGGTACCCCTCTTAAGATAACGCATGGACTTTTAAGTTTGGAAAATTCCTTTTCAAGAAGATGTTCAAAAACCGTTCGCTGGTTTTCCGGACCTGAAATTAACCCCATCCAAGCGTATTTTTTTTCTGAAATGAAGATAGGACTATTAAACCTACTGAGAGGGCCTATATAGGTGAATTTTTTAAGACCCTTTGGTGGATGAGAAAGAGCCCCGGCTAATCCAGGAGAATCTTCGTAATCAACAATCCATACTTCGTTAAATCTATTCAGTAATTTTTTATTTAATCGATTCACTAAGCTATAACCCCACCAGGACATACTTATGTTAACTTGATGGGTTAATATAACTGATGGTTTATTTTTTAAAAAACAACCAAATCTATTGTCAGAAATAACTCCGTCAAATTGGTATTTCTTAGCAATAGACTCAAATAAATCCTGCTCCTTCTGGATAAGGCTTACTTTTTTTAGGCCTTGTTTTAGTAGCGATAAGTTTAACTTTCCCTTTTCAGGATAAACAATGCCGTATGAGAGGCAGGGGACAATTTCAAGTTCGGGAAACTCTTTTTCCAAAAATGCTGCAGGTCTGTTTTCTGCTACTAGGGTGATGTTACAATCAACATTTTGTAATGTGCGAATAATAGGCACACACCTTGATGCATGTCCAATTCCCCAATCGAGTGGAGCAACGGCAATATGGGGTTTGTCTTTTTTAATATACCGAAGGTAGCAAAACTTAAAAAATTAAATGAGTATAATTTAGGGATAATCCGCTTTTTAAAAATTACTACTTTCGCCGCTATAATGGGAAAAGATAAACTAAGAAAATTTGATGAAATAGGCACTTTTGCCAATACTGTTCAGCCGGTTGATAAGAATATTCTTTTGACCAGGAATCATGAACTAAAAGGTAATTGGAATAAAGTGTTTTTTAAGAATGATAATCCCATTATTTTGGAATTGGGATGTGGTAAGGGGGAATATACGGTTGGATTAGCTAGGTTAAATCCTCGGGTAAATTATATAGGAGTAGATATTAAAGGTGCTCGAATTTGGCGTGGTGCAAAGACGGCTACAGATGAAAATCTGAATAATGTAGGGTTTTTAAGAACCCGAATTGATATTATCGATGCTTTCTTCGGTGAAAATGAGGTGAGTGAAGTTTGGCTTACCTTTTCTGATCCACAACCCAATAAACCCAAAAAGAGACTTACATCTAAATTGTTTGTTGATAGATATAAAAAATTTCTTAAGCCGAATGGAATTATTAATTTGAAATGTGACAGTGATTTACTTTATGAGTTTACTCTTGATGAAATTAAGGAAAGGCGATATAAACTTTTAATCAATACCCCCAATATATACGAAGGTTTTATCCCAAACTCCGAAGATGAAAAACTAAATAACGTGTTAAGCATAAGAACCTTTTATGAGAGTAGGTGGTTAAAAGGAGGTAAGAAAATAAAATATTTGAGATTTCAGCCTTAGAATATTATAGTTCATTTATCGTTATTAAAACATAAATTTGATTCATGTTTCTCAGATTTGCCATAATAGGATTATTAGTGAGTTTAAGCAATCACCTTTTTGCTCAAAACATAAAGGAAAACACCATAAAGGCTCCTGTAGTTAGTATAAACTACGGGGCTTTTGTGCCTATGGCAGATTTTGCTAAGCGTTTTGGATACACCAACTCGATAGGGCTTTTTCCTGAATTTAAAACTGAAAATAACTGGCAGTTTGGCTTTGCACCCCAATTTATTTTTGGAAATAGAATTAGAGAAAACAACATTTTAGATGGATTAAAAACAGAAACCGGAGAAATAATTAATGAATGGGGTGAATTTGCCGCATACGAACTTTACTTAAGGGGATATATGACATCTCTTAGTGTTGCTAAAATAATTCCTGCTTATGGGCCAAATTTAAATTCGGGGATAATAATAAAGTATAGTTTTGGCTATATGCGCCATCGTATTAGAATAGATAACGAAAAAAACTATGTTCCCCAGTTAAATCCCCCATATAGTTTTCTCTACGACAGGCTAACTCACGGATTTTCGCAAACCATATTTCTTGGTTATCAGTATATGGGCAATAAAAGAACAACTAATTTTGTTGCTGGTATAGAGTATTCTCATGCTTTCACCCGAGGCATAAGAGATTATCAGGTCGACCTAATGGCCCCATATCATGACAAGCGCCACGATGGGCTGCTTGGTTTGCGTTTGGGCTGGATTGTACCTATATACAAAAGAGCTCCGAAAGATTTTTATTTTGATTAATGGCTTTTATTTATTCTATAGGAGTTCGGCTTTACGGACTGTTTGTTTATTTAGCTTCGTTCTTTAATGATAAAGCTCAAAAGTGGGTTGAAGGCAGGAGAGATTGGCGAACAGAATTAAAGTTAATCCCGGAGTCTGAAAATAGAATATGGGTTCATTGTGCCTCGCTTGGGGAGTTTGAACAAGCTTTGCCTATTATTAATGAGTTAGAACAACAAAATTTTCAGGTATTGGTAAGTTTCTTTTCACCCTCTGGTTTTGAGCACGTCAAGGATAAGAAGAGGCATTCGCCAATAGTCTACCTGCCAATTGATAGCAAAAGAAATGCGAAGGATTTTATTCAGCTTATTAAACCAAGATTTGCATTATTCGTTAAGTATGAATTTTGGTATTTCTATTGGTCTGAATTAAAGAAATCTAACATCCCTTTCTACTTGATTTCGGCTGTATTCAGGAGAAATCAGATTTTTTTTAAGTCTTATGGCAGCTGGTACAAACGTGTGTTAGAATTACCTAATCATATTTTCTGCCAACATATTAATTCCGTAAATCTATTAAATGAATTTGGCATCAAAAATTCATCCTACACAGGAGATACAAGATATGACAGGGTGTTAGCATTGACCGAAAATATTGATGTTAACTCTGCTTTAGAAAAATTCTCTAAAAACAGAAAAGTTATTATAGCAGGTAGCAGTTGGCCTATTGAAGAAGATTTGGTTATTGACTACCTCAATACGAGACAAGATACTTATGCTATAATAGCACCTCATGATGTAAGTAATTCTCATCTTAAAGATATTACCGAAAAACTTAATGTTCCCTTTGTTTTTTATTCTAAAATCGATGAGTTTCTTCATCCGGATATAAGAGTTGTAGTTGTAGACACTATAGGGGTTCTAGCAAAGTCATACAGGTATGCAGATATTGCCATTGTGGGAGGTGGATTTACCAATGCGTTGCATAATATTCTGGAACCGGCAGCACATGGAATACCCGTCATTACGGGGAATTATACAACAAAATATACTGAGGCAGAGATGCTCGAGTCGGCCGGAGGAGCAATAAGGATAAACAAAGATGATTTTCCCGTCTTAATGGATAATTACTTTTCGGATAAAGAGCTGCAAATTAAAATGAAAGAGGCGGCTAAACTCTTTGTGGAGAAAAATGCTGGGGCAACAAATAAGATTATAGACTACCTGACCCTTAAATCTAAAATCTAGCCTTAATCTTACTTTTCTTTCTTTTGGGTGTTTTTTGCATCTTGTAGTAAATGCCTAATGTAGCAAACATATACCCATCTTTGTCATCAGGGTTACCTCTTTGCATTCCGGTTCCGGTTGGGTTGTATATATAGGCGCCATCCGCCCAAGTTGGTATGCTGTTATTTGTTGGGTTGGCCATTTGGGCAGAGAGCGGCCCGAAATTATCGGCTAATGCCCCTGCGTCGTAATAAACACCACTAACATCGTCTATGTAGTCAGTAAAGGTAAACCGATAACTTAGCTCAATATTCAGCCCCCAGTTTTTTCCCATTCCATGTTTGTAGCCAAATCCAACGGGTATAGCAACAGAAAAATTACTATATGGTCTTGGCCCGTCTGGAAGCCCCTGACCTTCAGTGCGCAATGGTTTCAAATCGACCCAATTTCCACTTGGAGCCAATCCTTTTGGATTAAAATAGAAGCCACCTATACCGGCAAAGAGGTAAAACTCTCTTAAGTAGTTTTTTGTACCCAGTTTTTTTCCCTTATTGCTTCGGAGGCCATATTGATGACCGGGTTTATTTACTCCAAAAACATATTCGAATATCAAGGAACTTTCAAAAATATTTGATTTGAAATTTAGATTTCTGTTATTTCTGAATGGCTCTTGAGTTAATTTATCATCTCCAGCTACTTTTCCGTAGAAAAATCCTAGCCTATATGTGAAGTTAGGGCTGATGTAGTATCTATAGTTAATGTTTGCAGCAAAGTTTGTTTTTGAAAATTCTAAATCCCACAAAAAAGGAGAGCCGACCATATCTCTCCCCCCTAAGTCTCCTAAAAAGTTACTTGCACCTAAATTTAAACTGAATTCGTGTCGCATATTTTTCCAACCTGCGGGGACGTGACGCTGCGAATAAGAAGGGCTGAAGCCCTGAGAAAAAGACGAAAACGAGATACTCACCAAAATGACGAGTGTAAATAAAATCCCCAAATTCTTCTTAGAAAAACCTAATAAGTGTTCCACTTTTTTCCGCTAAATAGTCATCAAAGGTAGTTTGACTAAAATAAAAAAACAAATATTAAATATCAAATAAACTTTTTAAACGCAAATACTTATATTCGGTCTTAACTTAAGATGGTAGTTAATTTGTTATAATTTATGAACAAGGGAAACTTGTTTGTTTTTAACGTCATTTTTTGGTAGTATTAATGCACAAACCGATACCACCTCTTATCCAAGCGAAAAGGTGTGCTTAATATTAAAAACGATGGAACAAAATTCCAAGGTGAAATTATCTCCAAAAATGCCCGAGAGGTGTAGATTGAAACTAAAAGTTTGGGAAAATTTATATACCTTCCTAAGAGATTAAAGAATATAAAAAAAGCTGTCAGTTTTAGGTGGCGGAACACTTGTTTCAGTAGCAGGAATGTATAATATAAATAAAAAAACAAGCATTGTTTTTTATAGTTTTACCGTGCTTTCAAGATGGGACAGAAACGAAGTGGAACTTCTGTTGATTAATGTGGAAATCCATATACGGTAAATACTACTAGAATAAAACCTATGATTTGCGGTTTTCGTACTCGGTATTAAATTACATACAGGCTACAACAGGGCATTTTAATTTGGTTTCGCAGGTATTGTTCCGAAAGGAGAGTTGTTATTTTTCCTATTTCATATGGTTTTAGGGAATTATAATTTTAACCCGTTGTGCATTTAGAAAATGTAATCTTATACTTTTGGCTTAATTTATGATAAGCTCATCGGGTTAATTCAGAAAAAATAAAAATTATGAAGAAAATTTATGTAATGTGTATTGGAGTTATTTTGGCTTCTACGTCTTTAACAGCTAATGCACAGGCTGTTCAGCAAGGCTCTGTAGTAATTGATGGTTACTACGGTTGGGGTTCTTTATCTAAGGCGTTCCTTAAGTCAATTACGGATAATTCTGCTGCAAAAATTTCAAGTTTGGGACCTATTGGAGCAAGGTTGGAGTATATGGCATCAGATAAGATTGGTGTAGGATTTGATTTTAACTATACCGATAACAAAGTAACTTGGAATGATAAACCAACAGATTCTTCTGCTACTTACAGCTATGAGTACAACGTGACCAGAGTTAGATTTATGCCAAGGATGAATATTCACTTTGGGGGGAACGAAAACTTTGATAGCTATTTTGGAGTGGCTGCCGGTTACAGGAGTATTACTAGATCATTCAGTAGTAATGACCCCGATTATACCGGAGGAACAACAGAGGGTGTGAATCCTTTAGCAATGCGTTTAGCTTTGGGAGCGCGTTATTTCTTTACGGATAATTTTGGTTTAAATATGGAGTTTGGCCTTGGTGGTGGATACATGATTCACGCAGGTGTTTCAGCCAAGTTCTAAGTTTAGTTTTAAAATTATAAAAATACCCCTTGAGAAAAGGGGTATTTTTATTTCAATTAATTTTTAATGATGAAGAAAATTTTTATTGGTCTTTTTCTGGTTGGATGTATAGAGCTGCTTGCTCAAGCACAGCCAAAAGACACAACAGCTAAACATTACTTAATTGTTTGGATAAATTACTCAGTCAAAAAAGAAGGTATCAGACCTTACTTCGAAATTGATAAAGGAACATCAAAATCACATCCGCTTAATCAAAACAACTTTTGGAACGCTGAGGGAATTATTCGTGTTAGCGATGAAGGGAAAAATTTCACAATAAATAACGAAGTTGATTTATTGGAATTTTTGTCAGGCAAAGGATGGAGAATAAATGCGCGTAGTCAGGTGGTTTTGATAAGCAAAAATTATATTCAGTATCTTTTTGAGAAAGATATTCCTTAAAGAATGTAATTTCGCAGTATGCAATTGAAAAATGATTTGCTCATTAGAGCAGCAATGGGCGAAGAGGTAGAAAGAACCCCTATTTGGCTTATGCGTCAGGCAGGACGAATACTCCCGGAGTATAGAGCGGTAAGAGCCAAGCTTTCAGGCTTTATTGAATTGGTTAAAACCCCCGAATTAGCTGCAGAAGTTACTATTCAGCCTGTAGATATACTTGGGGTTGACGCAGCAATTATTTTTAGCGATATTCTCGTTATACCTGAAGCAATGGGGTTGCCATATCAAATGATAGAACAAAAAGGGCCATGGTTTGAAAATACCATTAAATCCGAAGAGGATTTAAAGAAAATAAAAATCTCCAATCCGGAGGAAGATCTTAAATATGTATTAGACGCAATCAAGATTACAAAAAAAGAGATCAATAACAGGGTTCCTCTCATAGGTTTTGCAGGAGCTCCATGGACAATATTTGCTTATATGGTAGAGGGAAGTGGTTCCAAAACATTTTCTAAAGCGAAGGCTATGCTTTATAAAAATCCGGCACTCTCTCACAAATTATTAGACATGATTACAGAGAGCACCATTTCTTACTTAAAGGCTCAGATTGCAGCGGGTTGTAACTTGGTTCAGGTCTTTGATTCGTGGGCAGGAGTACTTAGTCTGGAACAGTATGAAGAGTTTGGAACGAAATATGTAAAGAGGATATGCGATAGTATAAATGAGGTTCCGATAACCATTTTTGCCAAGGGTGCTTTTTTTGCTCTCGAGTCTTTTGGTAAATTAAATTGCAACGTGGTGGGTCTTGATTGGACAATGCCAATAGAGGACAGCAGAAAGCTGGTGGGAAGTGCAAAAACCCTGCAAGGGAATATGGATCCGTGCTTATTGTACGCCGACTTTAATACTATAGAATTGGAAACTAAGAAAATGCTTAGTAGATTTGGAAAAAACAAGCATATTGCTAACCTTGGGCACGGGCTTTATCCCGATACTAATCCGGATCATGTGAAATGCTTAATTGAAACAGTGAAAAATTACAAACACGCATAAAAATGAAAAAGTACATAGGTTTAACACTCGGAATGGCAATCGGTCTCTCTGCAATTGCTCAAACGGATAACAATCTGGTGGAAAACGGAAGTTTTGAAACACTGGAAGGAAAACTAAAAAAAGATAAACAAATTAATGCCGCCAAAGGGTGGGATTCTCCTACAGCGCTAAAAGCGGATTTGTTTTCTATTACTAAAGAAGGCCTACCTTGCTACGCAAACAGTAACAAGTTTGGAGGAGAGTCTCCGGCGCAAGGTGAGAATTTTGCAGGCATTGTGGCATATAGCTACAATAATAAAGAACCAAGAACGTATATTCAAACAAAACTGATTGGTCCCCTCAAAAAGGATGTTGAATATTGCGTTAAGTTTTATGTAAGTCTTGGAGATTTATCTAAGTACGCAGTAAATAATCTTGGAGTATTCTTTGGGAAAGACAAACTTAGCATCGACAGTAAAGCAGATATTATTTTTGATAAAGAAAAAGATGTTAAGCAAATCCGCACAAATTCAGAAAATAAAGTTTATAATGGAAGATTTAACTGGGAGCCTGTTTGCGCTACCTTTAAAGCTCAGGGTAAGGAAGAGTATATAACCATAGGGAATTTTTTCAATAACAAAGACACCAAATTTGAAAAATTGAAACCTGCTACTGATTTTAAGGGGGTGCAATTGCCGATTGCTTACTATTATATTGATAACGTGCAGGTTTTTGTGATGGAGTCTCCTGGAGACTGTGACTGCAGCATGAGCACAGGAGATGATAAAACTCAGGGAGTTATCTACCGAAAAGATTTTGCAAGCAAAGATGGTTTTACAGTTGACGAACAAATTAAACTAGCTACTATCTACTTTGATAACTTGAAAACAAGAATTGAAACGATGATGATGGGTGATATGGAGAACCTAACGAAAATAATGAAAGAAGACGCTTCGATTAAGTTGGAAATCATAGGACATTCTGAAAAATCAGAAATTGAATTTGCCAAAACATCAGAGGTACACCAAGGTTTGGCAAGAAACAGAGCTCAGGCTGTTGTAGATTATTTTGTTTCACAAGGCATTTCTGCTGATAGATTTAAAATAATTTCACATGACGATACTAAGCCGGCTGCTACGTCTGATTCTGAATTGGATAAAGCTAAGAATAGGAGGGTAGAGTTTAAGTTGATAAAATAACAAGAAATAATCCTAAACAAACAAAAAGGGAGGCGCTAAAAGCTTCCCTTTTTGTTGATTATGGTATAAAAAGGATGTTCTGAAAATGATTTTTATTATCGGTTAATTGACCAATGAAATTATGGCAAAAAAATCACAGTTTTAAATCATGACCCATTTTAGTTTTCTTCGTTTCTAGGTAGCGTTGGTTGTGTTGGTTAGATGGAATTTCTATAGCTACATTATCTACTATTTCTAATCCATAACTTATCAATCCGGTACGTTTTTTAGGGTTGTTGGTCATCAAGCGCATCTTGCTTACACCTAAATCTCTAAGTATTTGAGCCCCTACTCCATAGTCGCGATCATCCATTCCAAAACCAAGCTCTAGATTAGCCTCTACAGTATCCCTGCCTTGTTCCTGTAACTTATAGGCTTTTAGTTTGTTAGTAAGTCCTATGCCTCTTCCTTCCTGATTCATGTATACAATTACACCTTTTCCGGATTCCTCAACCATTTGCATCGATTTTTGTAGTTGAGGTCCGCAATCACAGCGGCATGAGCCAAAAATATCTCCTGTTACACAAGAAGAGTGTACCCTGACTAAAATTGGTTCATCCTTTTTCCAAGATCCTTTTACTAAAGCTAGGTGTTCGGCATCGTTTGTTATTTGTCGGTATGCGTGCAACTGAAAATGACCGAAAGAAGTGGGCATATCTACATCTACCATCTTATCAATAAGAGATTCATTTTTAAGTCTGTAGGCTATTAAGTCTTTTATGGAAACTAGTTTTAAGTCGAAGCGTTCAGCAATTATTTTTAATTCAGGTAGTCGAGCCATGTTGCCATCTTCGTTCATTATTTCTACGATTACTCCTGCTGGTTCAAATCCAGCCAGTCTTGACAGGTCGATGGCGGCTTCTGTGTGTCCGGCTCTACGTAAGACTCCACCTCGTTTGGCTCGTAGGGGGAAGATGTGTCCCGGTTTGCCTAATTCTTCGGGTTTAGTTTCCGGATTGATAAGTGCTTTTATTGTTTTGGCACGATCCGAAGCAGAAATACCCGTAGTACAACCGTGACCTATTAAATCAATAGATACCGTAAAAGGTGTTTCGTAAGCTGCGCTATTACTTTTCACCATTAAATCTAATCCTAGCTCATCGCAGCGGTCTTCTACCAATGGGGCGCAAATCAACCCTCTGCCGTGAGTAGCCATAAAGTTTATTATTTCTGGCGTAACGTTACGAGCTGCAGTTAAAAAATCACCTTCGTTTTCGCGATCTTCATCATCTACCACGATTATTACTTTTCCGGCTTTAATATCCTCTATTGCTTCTTCTATTGTGTTTAATCGAATATCCATATCAAAATTATAGCATGCAAAGTTACGCAATATCCTTACATATAGCGCAAACAAGAAACTTCGAAAATAAATGATTAATTCAACTTGTAGTTGACCTCTAGATTAAACCCCGGAATACGAACATCAAATTGTTCGCCCGTAACCGTATTCTGAAAAAGGTATTGCCCACTCATGCTGCCAAGTTCTGAAAGTAGTTGGCAGGCTGACTCATAACGGTGTATTTGGCCACTTCCCAAAATAGGCTGAATCCCCACAACACCATCGCCTTTAACTTCTTTGGTGGGAGAGTTGGAGTCTTTTATAATCCAATGCCGACTAAGCAATTGTACTGGAAAATTGTTTGTGTTATGAATGGTGATCTCGTAAGCAAAGAAGAAATAACCAAACTCTGGCTTACTGTGTTCAGCTCGGTAATTGGCTTTAACTGTAATAGCAATGCCTTTATCTACATCTGTTACCATAATCACTACAAGTTTACAAAAAATATTTTTACAACCCTGTAAAATTTTAAGGAGCGCTAACTTTGAAGAAACCAACGGCTCGATAGTAGTACAAGGACTGGTCGAAAAAGTAAATCAATACGGTGTAGGCATTTTCAGTTTCGGCGTGTGAGCCTTCTATGATTGAGAGGTCTGCGCAAGTGGAGTTGTCGGCTACGTAAGCGTATGCATAATTGTAATAACCTTGCTTGATAGGTAGGGTTATTTCGTAAAATCCATTTTTTTCGTTCAGCCGCATTAAATTTCTTTCCGAAATAGCCCAATCGGTAAACTGTCCGTATAGATAGAAGTTGCCTTTTCCTTCTTCCAGAGTTGGTTTTAGTCTAAAGGTTGTCATACAATAGTCTGCGTCATTTCTTGCGTCAAATCCAAAGTCATTACGTATTACATATTTTCCATTTATGTCGCGATTAGTGATATAATACTTAACCCGCCGGCTTTCATCCACCTTCATATATATTCGGTAACCTGTGCTGTCATAGTTCATGCTTTGTACCATTACAGGGGTTTGTCTCAAGTTCTTGAGGTCTAAAAATCTATATTCGTTGTAACCATCAAATCGCAGGTTGTCGTTATTCACAAAAACAAGCTCGCGGTCTTTTACAAACTGAGGTTTTAAGTTTGTTCTTGCCTGACTCCATTGCTCATTTTGCATTATGAGGGTTTTGATTTTTGCAAATGGATCGCTCAATTCAGGGCTGTTGAGTTTAAGGGTAAAGTCAATTTGCTGCAAATAATCAAATTCGGTTTTCCCCAATGCCTTGGTTATAATAGGATTAAAACTTGTCATCTCTTCGTAAACTACAAACCTCTTGGTGATAACTGGGTTTTCGGCATTTTCTAGAAAAACAATTAAAACATAGTTGCCTGACAATAGTATCCCCATGTCTTCATTTGGAAAGGCCAACTCATAGTTGATGTATGATACAAAGGTGTTGATGGAGTATTTGTAATCCCTTAGGTATTCGGTATAAAACCCATCGATGTATTGATTTTGTCCCAATCCACTCGGCTTCCAATCAAAGTCGCAATGAACAACAGTGTACTGATAGTTTTTTAATTCGGGCTCTAAGTCATCGAATCGAAGCATAAGTTGTTCACTACCTTTAAGGCGTATTGCAGGAAATCCGGTTTCCCATTCTTTTGGATGAAGTTGTACCGTTTTGATATTTTCATTAAATACTTTATCTTGGTATAAGTTTTCTTTTTCTTCATAATAGTTTTTCTCATTTCCATTGGTGGAATTACTTGTTGCAGCGGTATGAGCAACATCACATGAACAAGTTAAAGTGCAAACTATGAATACAATGTTGTTTAGAAACATTCTAAATTGAATCATGAATGATTCAATAAGTTGGTTGAAATGATTAATCATAGAACAAATTTATATTTTTGCCCGTCGTTAAAAAAACAACTTAGAACTATCTAAAGATATGTCTAAACACATTACTATTAGAAAAGGTCTGGATATCAGACTAAAAGGCGAGCCGGAGAAAATATTAACGAATGCTAATTTTTCTTCAACAGTAGCTTTAAAACCAACAGATTTTCACGGATTAACTCCTAAAATGGTTGTTAAAGAAGGAGACCAGGTGAAAGCCGGGTCGGTTATTTTCTTTGATAAATACAATGAGCAGGTGAGATATACTTCGCCTGTGAGTGGGGAAATCATAGAAATTAAACGTGGCGAAAAAAGAAGAATACTGGAGGTTAAAATTTTGGCCGATCAGGAAGTTAAGTACGAATCTTTTAAGCAGGGCGACCCCTCATCCCTTTCAAGAGAAGAAATAAAATCAGCCATTTTAGAGAGTGGGTGTTGGGGCTTTATCAAACAGCGCCCTATTGACATTGTGGCTAATCCTGCACAAACACCAAAATCGATTTTCATATCAGCGTTTGATTCCAATCCATTAGCTCCTGATTACGATTTTATTGTGCATGGGCATGGTGAAGATTTTCAAACAGGGTTAAATGCAATAGCAAAGCTTACTGATGGTAAGGTAAATCTCACCGTGAGAGGCAACATTAAGCCATCGGAGGTTTTTACCAAAAGTAAAAATGTAGTTGTTAATCAAATTAATGGCCCTCATCCAGCAGGGAATGTTGGTACTCAAATTCACCACATAGATCCAATAAACAAAGGAGAAGTGGTATGGGTTATTAATCCACAGGACATCCTAACGATAGGAAGACTATTCAATCAAGGTAGATTTGACGCTACAAGAATTGTGGCACTTACGGGCTCTCAAGTTAAATCGCCAAAATATTACAGAACGGTTATTGGTTCAAACATCGCGTCCATTACTCATGGTCAAGTGAATGAGGGTAAAAATAGATATGTGAGTGGAAATCCTCTTACGGGTGAAACTGTAAATAGTGATGGTTATATGGGTTTTTATCATAATCAAATTACCGTTCTTCCTGAGGGCGACGAGTATAAATTCTTCTTAACCGATGGATGGTTGAGTCCGGGATTAAATAAGTTTTCTGCGTCTAGAGCCTATCCTACTTGGCTAATGCCCAAGAAAAAATTTACGATAGACACTAATACTAACGGAGAAGAGCGCGCATATGTAATGACTGGTCAATACGAAAAAGTGTTTCCGTTTGATATTTATCCGGTACACCTGATTAAGTCCATTATGATTAATGATATTGAATCGATGGAGAATCTTGGAATCTATGAGGTAGCTCCTGAGGATTTTGCCATTTGCGAGTTTGTATGTACTTCTAAAATAGATGTGCAAGATGTTGTTCGCAAAGGCTTAGATGTGATCTATAGAGAGTGTATGTAATATTTAAAACTACAGAAAAGTGAAGTTTTTAAGAAAGATTTTTGACAATGCGCATCATGCTCTTCAAAAGAGCGAGAAGACCAAGAAGTATTTTCCTTTGGTAGATGCCTTTGATACTTTAATGTTTACGCCTAAGGAAACAACCAAAAAAGGTGCTCATATCAGAGATGGTATCGATCTTAAACGCACCATGATGATTGTGATTATTTCCCTCATTCCTTGTTTACTTTTCGGGATGTGGAATGTTGGCCATCAGCATTTCTTGGCTGTAGGTAAGATCGCTGCAGATGATTCACTTACCTCTATGTTCTTTGATAAGTTTTTGTACGGAGCAATTAAAGTAATTCCCTTCCTTATCATATCCTATGGTGTGGGTTTGGCTGTGGAATTTGTATTCTGTATAAAGAATGGACATGCTATTCAGGAGGGGTTTCTCGTTTCAGGGATGCTTATTCCCTTAATTATGCCTGTGGAAACACCGCTATGGATGGTTACGGTTGCTACTATTTTTGCAGTGCTAATTGGTAAAGAAGTTTTTGGCGGAACAGGAATGAACATTTTAAATATAGCACTTACGGCAAGAGCTTTTTTATTCTTTGCTTATCCTACTATGATGTCAGGAGATAAAGTATGGATTCCAACAGACGGAATTGTTACAGTAGACGGTTACTCAGGAGCTACAGCTTTAGGGCATCTGGCGACCACTATTGCAGATAAATCACCTGAAAATGTTCAAGCTGTTGCAGGTATGTTTGGTGATGGAGGTTTTTATAGCTTAGGCAATTCAATCTTAGGCTTCATTCCGGGGTCAATTGGAGAAACCTCTGCAATTATGTGTTTATTGGGAGCAGCCTTACTTATTTGGACGGGTATTGGTAGTTGGAGAATCATGTTCTCTATGATTGCGGGAGGATTAGCAATGGGCTTTATTTTTAATGCTTTTGCTGTTAACGCATTTATGGAGTTAGATCCTATTCATCAAATCATGATTGGTGGATTTATGTTTGGTACCGTGTTTATGGCAACAGATCCCGTTACAGCGGCTCAAACTAACACAGGAAAATATATATACGGATTTTTAGCTGGTTTGTTAGCTATATTAATACGTGTGGTAAATCCTGCTTACCCGGAAGGCGTGATGCTGGCAATATTATTTATGAATGTAATGGCGCCGCTAATAGATCATTACGTTATACAAGCTAATGTTAAACGCCGCTTAAGCCGCCCAAAAGTTAAAACAGCTTAATAAGAAAAATTATGGCAATGAATAAAGATAGTAACGGTTATACCTTCGGATTTGCAATTGTTATGGTGGTAGTAGTAGGCGCATTGCTTGCATTTGTTTCTACCGCATTGAAGCCGATGCAACAGGAAAATATCCGAAAAGAAAAAATGCAAAATATTCTTCAGGCAGTTAAAGATACCCCTTCAAGAGATGAAGCCGAAGCTTTATTTAATCAGCGTGTGGTTGCAGAGTATGTGCTCGATTTTAATGGCAATGTTATAGAAGAGGGAAAAGGGAAAGCTTTTGCTGTAGATATTCGAAAAGAATATAAATCTATCGCTGACGCTTCTAAGAGACATTACCCTTTGTATGAATGTGAAAAGGACGGAAAAAAGTTCTATGTAATTCCTGTTATTGGAAAGGGGCTTTGGGCTGCTGTTTGGGGATACATAGCTCTTGAGAGTGATGGTAGTACAGTTTTTGGAGCCGTGTTCGATCATGAGTCTGAAACTCCGGGACTAGGAGCGGAAATTGCTCTTCCGGCATTTCAAGATTTGTTTAGCGGAAAGAAGATGATTGATCAAAGTGGTAACTTCACATCTGTTCGTGTGGTGAAACCGGGAGAAGGAAACACTCCTCATGCTGTTGATGGTATCTCAGGGGGTACTTTTACTAGTAAAGGGGTTGATGAAATGATTGAAAGAACAGTGAAGGTCTATCAGCCATTTTTTAATAAATAATTTAACGATTTAATAACATAGTTATGAGTGAAGTAGCAACTCCGGTAAAAGCTCAAGAGCCTCTTTTTTCAAAGAAAAACAAGAAGCTTATTACAGATCCACTTAACGATAATAATCCAATTACTGTTCAGGTATTGGGGATATGTTCTGCTTTAGCTGTGACAGTTCAGGTTAAAAACGCTGTGGTTATGTCATTGGCGGTACTTGCAGTAATTATTTGTGGAAATGTGATTGTATCCTTAATGAGAAACACTATTCCAAGTCGAATAAGAATTATTGTTCAATTGGTTGTGGTTGCGGCTTTGGTTATATTAGTAGACCAAGTTCTTAAGGCATTTGTTTACGATGTAAGCAAACAACTTTCGGTATTCGTTGGTCTTATAATCACCAACTGTATAATTATGGGGCGTTTAGAAGCTTTCGCCTTGGGTAATAAGCCTTTTGCATCTGCTTTGGATGGTTTGGGTAATGGACTTGGGTATGGTCTTATATTAGTTGTTGTAGCAATATTTCGTGAGATATTTGGATCTGGAAAGTTAATGGGCTATCCATTCGCTGAAGAGTGGGGATTATACGAAATGGGATACATGAATAACAATATGATGATTCTTCCTCCAATGGCATTGGTTATAGTAGGAATCTATATATGGGTTCAGCGTTCTAAAAACACCAAGTTAATAGAGTCTCACTAATAAGTTTAAACAAACGCTATAATGGAAACATTAAACATATTTATTAAGTCGATATTTATCGATAACATGATTTTTGCATTCTTTTTTGGAATGTGTTCATATTTGGCAGTATCAAAAACGGTTAAAACCGCTGTTGGTTTAGGTGCGGCTGTAATTTTTGTTCTTGGTATAACAGTGCCTATAAATTACTTATTGGAGAACTACGTTTTAAAAGAAGGAGCATTAACTTGGTTAGGAACAGAATACGCTTCGATTGATTTAAGTTTTCTTAGCTTTATTATGTTTATTGCTGTTATCGCCTCAATGGTTCAGTTAGTGGAGATGATAGTTGAAAAATTTGCTCCCGCACTTTATGGTGCTTTAGGTATATTTCTTCCGCTTATCGCTGTGAACTGCGCAATTCTTGGGGGGGCTTTATTCATGAAAGAAAAGCAATTCCCATCTATTGTTGATGCGACAGCTTATGGCGTAGGAAGTGGTATAGGTTGGTTTCTGGCAATTGTTGCCATTGCTGCAATTCGCGAAAAAATTCGTTACTCGCATGTGCCAGCACCTCTACGGGGATTGGGTATTACCTTTATCATTACAGGGCTTATGGGCATTGCGTTTATGAGTTTTATGGGCATAGAACTTTAATTATTAAACAGTAATAAACTTAGATAGATGAACATTTCAGTTATAATTATTACAGTAGCCGTTTTCTTGGTTGTGGTGTTGTTGTTGGTTTCTTTGCTATTGTTTGCAAAAGCTAAGCTTTTACCATCGGGTAAAGTAAAAATTAACATCAATCATGGCGAAAGAGAAATAGAAGTTGATGGTGGCAGTTCATTACTTACAACCTTAGGAAATGCGGGTATTTTTCTTCCTTCTGCTTGTGGAGGGGGGGGTACATGTGTTCAGTGTAAGTGTCAGGTGCTTTCAGGGGGTGGAGAAATTCTTCCTACCGAAGCACCACATTTCTCTCGTAAAGAAATAGCCGATAAATGGAGGCTTGGCTGTCAGGTAAAGGTTAAAGAAGATATGGAAATTCATGTGGAGGAAGAAGTGTTGGGGATTAAGGAATGGGAGGCTACAGTTGTTTCAAACTATAATGTGGCGACATTTATCAAAGAATTTATTGTAGAAATTCCTGAAGACATGGATTACAAAGCTGGCGGATACATACAAATTAAAATTCCACCATGTATTGTAAACTACAAGGATATGGACATTTCTGCTCATCCTCAAGATCACCCGGGAGCACCTCAAAAATTTAGACCGGAGTGGGATAAATTTGGGTTGTGGAGTTTAGTAATGAAAAATGACGAAGAAGTTGTAAGAGCGTATTCAATGGCCTCCTATCCTGCAGAAGGCAGAAGAGTGATGCTCAACGTTCGTGTAGCAACACCACCATGGGACAGAGCTAAAAATGGTTGGATGGATGTTAATCCTGGCGTGGCATCTTCTTATATTTTTAATCTAAAAGAAGGAGATAAAGCCATTATTTCAGGACCTTATGGAGAGTTCTTTATTAATGAATCTGATGCGGAGATGCTTTACGTGGGGGGTGGAGCCGGTATGGCTCCGATGCGTTCACACTTGTATCATTTATTTAGAACACTTAAAACAAGTCGTAAAGTTACTTATTGGTACGGAGGCCGCTCTAAACAAGAGCTTTTTTACATTCACTATTTCAGAGACTTAGAGAAGTCATTCCCTAATTTTAAATTTTTTATGGCTTTGTCAGAACCCTTGGAGTCGGATAATTGGAAGGTAATGAAAGATGTGAATGATACCGAGGGGGACGGTTTTATAGGATTTATTCACAACGTGGTTATAGACCAGTACTTATCTAAGCATGAAAATCCTGAAGACATTGAATTGTATTTCTGTGGTCCGCCTTTAATGAATCAGGCTGTTCAGAAAATGGGTGAAGACTTTGGTATTCCTGACGAGAATATTCGATTCGATGACTTTGGTGGTTAACCTCAAATAATAATTCAAAATCCCTCAACTTAGTTGGGGGATTTTTTTTGTTCATTTCTTTTATCGTATATTTGCGATAATAAAAATAGTTATGGTAAAAACTTCAAAATTTTCCGATGAACTTATTGAGCTATCAGCAATAGCAAAAGCACTTTCTCATCCGGCAAGGTTAGCTATTTTGAAAATACTTGCTGAAAGGGATGAATGCGTTTGTGGTGAATTGGTAGCTAATTTGCCACTGGCTCAAGCTACAGTTTCACAACATTTAAAAGAGCTAAAACAGGCAGGCTTAATAAAGGGAGAAATAAGCGGACCTCGGTCTTGTTATTGCATCAACCATGAAGTTTTATCCAAAGTTTTTCACCAGTTAGATGTATTCAGTAACGAGTTGAATGATTCAGGAAGCAAAAGGTGTTGTTAATAATCTAAATAAAAGTATATGAAGTTATCAGAAGTAAAATCAGTATTACCAACACTTACAGAGGTGTTGTTTCAACTTCCGTCCGGAGAATTTGTTTCCTCGCATTTTCATGTTACAGAAGTGGGAATGATTACTAAAAATTTTATTGACTGTGGGGGCACTACACGCGAAGAGAAAGTGGTCAGTTTTCAACTTTGGGAAGCCAACGATTATGAACACAGACTTGCCCCTGGAAAATTATTAAACATCATTGAGATGTCTGAGCGAGTACTTGGATTGGGTGATTTTGATATAGAGGTGGAATATCAGGGAAGTACAATTGGTAAATATGGACTCAGTTTCAACGGGCAGTATTTTTTACTTACCACAAAACTTACCGATTGTTTGGCTAAAGATAAATGTGGTATTTCTCAGGAAAAATTAAAGGTAAAACTTTCTGACTTAACATCTTCAACAAGCGCTTGTAATCCTAGAGGAGGTTGTTGCTAAAAAAAAGTAATATGGGGACATTCGAACGATATTTAACTATATGGGTGCTTTTGTGTATTGGTGCCGGGATAGGATTGGGGTATGTTGTAGGAGATTCAATTTCGATTCTGAGTGATTGGAATATATCTACAGTAAACGTACCTGTTGCTATTTTAGTTTGGCTAATGATTTATCCTATGATGGTGCAAATAGATTTTTCATCTATAAAGTACGTTTCTAGAAACTGGAAAGGACTGGGATTAACTGTAGTTGTAAATTGGTTGATTAAACCATTCACTATGGCTTTGTTTGCTTGGTTTTTTTTCTATTATCTCTATCGGGAATGGATTTCTCCTGAAGATGCAGAACAGTATCTTGCCGGAGCAATTTTACTGGGGGCAGCGCCTTGTACAGCCATGGTTTTTGTGTGGTCATACCTTACAAAGGGAGATGCAAACTATACCTTGGTTCAGGTCTCTGTAAATGATTTAATATTATTGGTGCTTTTTATTCCTATAGTAGGAGGCTTGTTTAGTTTATTTGGCATACAGGTGCTAAACCCCGAACAAGAACTGGGCATTCCTTATGATGCACTGGCTACTTCGGTTATTGTTTTTGTAGTTATCCCACTATTATTAGGATATATAACAAACAAGTATTTGAGAAGTACCAAGGGTGAAGAATGGTTTAAGGAGGTATTTTTAAAAAGGCTTAAACCCATCTCAATTATAGCACTGCTTACCACGCTTGTGTTACTCTTTGCATTTCAGGGAAGTAAAATAGTAGAGCGTCCGGGGGATATAGTTTTAATAGCTATTCCACTCATGATTCAAACCTATTTTATCTTTTTTGTTAGTTGGTTTATGGGTAGGTATTTAAAGTTGTCGCATGCAGTATGTGCTCCGGCGGCTATGATAGGGGCAAGTAATTTTTTCGAATTAGCTGTTGCTGTAGCTATTGTTTTATTTGGTCTTGATTCAGGGGCTTCGTTAACAACAGTAGTAGGAGTTTTGATAGAGGTTCCTATAATGTTATCTTTAGTTACTTTGGCAAATAAATGGAGGTATTAAAACGATAAACTTTATGAGTAAAAAAATATTATTTCCAGAGATTAAAAATATATGTGATAAATTAGTTTCTGAGTTTGGCGAAATACCCTCTTTCAGAAAAGAACTTTTGAAAAACATTAGTCGTTACATTTTTGAAAAACATAAATCTGGTCAGCCGGTTAGTTTAGTTTATGTGTGTACACACAACTCCAGACGCAGCCATTTTGGGCAAATTTGGGCGGCTGTTGCAGCGACTTATTTTGGTGTACGTAATGTAGAGACTTTTTCAGGAGGAACAGAAACCACGGCATTTAATATTAATGCGATAAACTCTTTGAAGAGAATGGGTTTTGAAGTGATTTCGGATAACCAATCAGACAATCCGGTTTATAAGGTGAGGTATGGGGAAGGAAAATTTACAACGTGTTTTTCTAAAGTTTATAATCATACGGCTAATCCTGCCAAAAGTTTTGCAGCTATCATGACGTGTTCTGATGCTGAAGAAAATTGTCCTTTTATTCCGGGGGTGGAACTTAGAGTCGGAACTGCTTATGATGACCCTAAAGCTTTTGACAATACAAATCTTCGAGATCAAAAATACGATGAGAGAAGTAGGCAGATAGCTATTGAGACATTATTCGTTTTTTCTCAGATTGAACATATGTCATAATTTGTTTATTGTCCTAAAATCCAAACATTTCGTCACTTCGTAGGCGACTTATCCAAAAGGGGTGTTAAATTTGCCTTTAGAATGAAAATAGGTCGTTTTCTCATAGCATCTTTAATATCGATGTTGGTTATGCTTGGCATGTCATATACTTGGCATGGAGTTATTTTAACCGATTTTAAGATGGTTAACTATCCTTTCCCCGTTTTTATTGGGATGCTTTGTTTACTTTATCTAGTTACAGGTCTTGTAGTATCTTTTCTGGCCAATGTTTTTCACGATAAAGAAAATAGAGCATTTAGACAAATTACAGCAGGGGTAGCATTAGGTTTTTTTGTTTACTTAATAGCTTTCACTTTGGGTGTTACTTTCAAAGGTGACGGATTGCAACACGTGGTTATAGATTTTATCTGGCAAATGTTGGAGCAGGGTACGGGGGTATTTGTTGCCGGATTGGTTTATAAGTTAGCCGAACAAAGAGACAAATTTATCGCTATGACCCGCGAAATAGAATAGCTTCTTAACCTATTTTTTTTACCAAATCAATTAACCGGTTGGAGTATCCGGCTTCATTGTCGTACCAGCCGACTACCTTAATCATATTCCCAATTACAGATGTTAATTCAGCATCGAATATACATGAGTGAGGGTTCCCAATAATGTCAATCGATACGATGGGGTCTTCGGTGTATTCAAGAATATTTTTCAGGTTTCCTTCTGCATACTTTTTAAATGCGGCATTGATCACCTCTACAGAAACAGGATTTTTTACTGTGCAGGAAATATCCGTTAGAGAACCATCAGGAACAGGAACCCGAATGCCGCAGCCACCCAATTTACCATCTAACTCAGGGAAAATGCGCGTAATGGCTTTTGCCGCTCCGGTGCTAGTAGGTATAATAGATTGTGCAGCAGCTCGAGCCCTTCTTAAATCACTATGAGGAGAGTCATGCAGCCGCTGGTCGTTGGTATAAGAGTGTATGGTTGTAATATATCCGCTTTCTATGGTACACAATTCGTGTATAACCTTTACCATAGGTGCTGCGCAATTGGTAGTGCAAGATGCATTGGATAGTATAAGTTCTGAGCCATCAAGGATATCTTCATTTATACCCATTACTACGTTTTTTACCCCTTCGCCATCCGAAGGAGCTGAAATAATGACTTTTTTTGCTCCCGCATTTATATGCGGCAAAACTTTTTCGTATGTTCTGAAAAGCCCTGTTGATTCTATTACTAGGTCAACATTTAAAGAGGCCCAGGGTAGATTTTCCGGTAATCGCTCTGCGAAAAGTTTAATTTCCTTTCCGTTAACAAATATACTGTTTTCTGCAGCGGTTACTGTGCCATTAAACCGATAATGTACAGAATCGTATTTTAGCAGATGAGCTAAGGTCTGGGCGTTTGCCAGATCGTTAATAGCAATCAATTCCATGTCTGTCCTGTTGGCAATAAGGCGCGCAACATACCTGCCTATTCTTCCAAATCCGTTTATAGCTACTCTAGTCATTCAGTATCTTATTTTTTACGAAAGTAAGTAAAATGAAAGCTTCTTTTAGATGTTCACTAAATAGTTTACGTTGATTTAACATCTTAAGTTTTCTTTTAGCTTTGTAAAAAAAACAATACACCATCGAATTAGTTGCAGGAATAGATATTGGAGGAACTAACTCTGTATTCGGATTAGTTGATAAGGAGGGTGTCATTCACGTAAGAGGAAAAATAGATACTTCGTCTGTTCTTTCACCTGAGAATTTGATTGAGCTAATTTCGGGCGAGGTAAAAAAAGCGTTTCTTTCTCTATCCAAACAAGTTGTTCTGAAAGGAGTAGGGATAGGAGCGCCAAATGGCAATTATTTTACTGGAACAGTAAAATTTGCACCTAATATGAGGTGGAAAGGAGAGGTGAGGGTAGCCAAGCTGTTTTATAAAAATTTAGGAGTAAAATCGGTTTTAACCAACGATGCCAATGCTGCTGCTTTGGGCGAGATGCTTTTTGGCAAAGCAAAAAACATTAAGGATTTTCTTTTCATCACGCTGGGCACAGGTCTTGGAAGTGGAATTGTGGCTAACGGGCAGTTGATATACGGGCATGATGGGTTTGCAGGAGAATTGGGTCACGTGGTAATTGATCGAAAGGGTAGGAAATGCGGCTGTGGTCGCCAAGGGTGTTTAGAAACGTACGCATCGGCTACAGGAATCAAAAAAACCTATCAGGAATTACTTGAAATAAATAATATATCTTCCGAATTTCACCCAGATACACACGGCTCTAATTATATATACGAAAAGGCAATTCGTGGTGAAAAAGAGGCTATAGAAGCATTTGATTATACAGCTTGTATGCTGGCTTTTGGATTGGTTAACAGTGTGGTATATACCAGCCCCAAAGTAATTTACTTATTTGGAGGATTATCTCAAGCAGGTGAACTTCTTTTGAAGCCACTAAGAGCTTATTTCGAGCAAAATCTGCTTAACATCTATCAAGATAAAATTGCTATTGAAATATCCGGACTTCCTAACAATGATGCTGCTATTTTAGGAGCCGCGTCATTATTATGGAAAGAAAATATCTAGTAAACAAAAAAAGGCACTCATTCGAGTGCTTTTTTTGTTTCAAATACTTGGGGATTTACTTAACTCCATGAAATAGTTTGTTTATCTGTGTAGACAAAATCAGTACCAATAAACCTACTCCAATAGTAATAAAGCCCATGTTTGAATATACATCAACATAGTTGTTTAGACTTTCAGATGCAGTCATAGCCACTTCGCCAACTTCTTCGGAAGAACCGGTAAGTGTAGCCAGCCAAGCTGCTACAAAATTTGCTCCTGCCCATGATAAAAACCAACCACCCATGGCAGTTCCTGTCATATGACTTGGAGCAAGTTTGGTTACCATGGATAAACCAATGGGAGAAATAAACAACTCACCGGTTGTATGAAGCATATACATGAATACCAATGTCCAGATTGGTAGCAAGTAGTCGGCCGAGACGAACTGAAATCCCAGTAAAACAATAGTGTAGCCCAGTCCTAACTGAATAAGACCAAAGCCGAATTTAGCCGGGATATTTGGGTTTTTGCCACGCTTTGCCAGAGTTACCCAAAGTAATGAAAAGACCGATCCAAACAAGAGTATAAAAGCAGGATTGAAGAACTGTGTTGTGGCAGCACCCATTTCCCACCCAAGAATCACACGATTAATGTTTGTATCGGCAAAAAGTGTTAACGACGTCCCTGCTTGCTCAAAACACGCCCAAAACACTACATTGAGCAACATCATAATTACAAGGGCAATCATTCTGTGTAGCCATATTTTACCTTCTTTGGCACCGGCAATAATTAAACTGGAAACAACATAGATTGCTGTGCCGGCTAACAACCAGCCCACAATTGTATTGTGGCTAAGGAGAATATATAGAAGCGGAATAGCTAACAGAGACCCCACAACAATGGTGTGAAACCAGGTAAGTGGCCCCAGTATTTTTTTGTTTAGCAACTCAGGGTTGGAAGGAGCAGCTTCTTTTTTGTAGTCTTTTCCACCGATTACAAAAATTATAATACCCGCAATCATACCAATACCTGCCAATGCAAATCCGTATTCGTAGCCATACTTATAACCAACCTCTGCTACAACAGTAGTTGCTAGCAAAGCACCTATATTAATACCCATATAGAAAATGGTGAAACCAGAGTCTCTTCGGGTGTCACCATCCTTATAAAGCTTACCTACAATGGTTGAAATGTTGGCTTTAAAATAACCATTACCTACTATAATTGCGGCCATTCCCAATAATAAGAAATTTTGCCCACCTCCTAAAATCAGGAATTCACCTATAGCCATTAAAATTCCGCCAAGTATAACTGCATTTTTATAGCCCAAATACCTGTCGGCTAATCTTCCACCTAAAACGGGTGCCGCATAAACTAAAGCAGTATATGCCCCATAAATTAGTTTGGATTCAGTATCGCCAACAAGCAAGGTTTTAGTTAAATATAAAATGAGAAGGCCTCTCATTCCATAGTAACAGAATCTTTCCCACATTTCTGAGAAGAACAGATACATAAGGCCTCTTGGATGACCTAAAAATGTTCTTTCAATTCCATTTGTTGCTTTTTCGTTGTTCATGTAGTTTTAAGTTTTTGCGGCGTTAAATTAACGCAAAATTTATGTTATACTATTTTTCAAATGTGAATTTATTTGGCGCTTTATGTGTTTTGTCATTACTAAATCTTCCGAAAAGTTGTTTTCATAGCCTTCAAATACGATTTTGGTAGAAAAAAACGTTAGTCGGTCTAAAATTTACTTCAATAGGTATTTTACCCTATCAACTCGTTTTTATTAAATTGTAGCTTTGTGACCCGTTAAAAAATACAATATGTATAAACTCGTATTTTCAATCTCTTTATGTTACTTGCTTTCAGCATGTTCATCGAGTGCTTTAGAGTCGCCAAAAGAAGAGACAGTCGATATTAACTTTGATAATCAGGAAAGTATTGATAATCACACCTTATCAAACTACAATTTGGTAAACTCCACTCATATACATTTAGATATAGAAGTAGATTTTGAAGAAAAGAAAGTTAAAGGAAGTGTTACTCATACGATAAATAACCCATCGGGAGTTAATGAAATTATTTTTGATTCTAGAACCCTAAATATCTTTTCTGCTCAATTGGATAATGGCGTGGAAACTACTTTTAAGACGGGGGAGTCTGACGATATTCTTGGAACTCCTTTACATGTAGCTATAACTCCAGAAACAAAAACGGTTACAGTATTTTATGAAACTACTGAGAATACTCAGGCATTACAATGGCTGACTCCGATTCAAACTGCCGGAAAACAATCCCCGTTTTTATTTACTCAGGGTCAGGCTATTTTAACTAGAAGCTGGATTCCGATACAAGATTCTCCAGCCAATAGAATCACCTATTCAGCCCAAATAAAAGTGCCTAGCAACTTACTGGCAGTAATGAGCGCTACCAATCCTCAGAAAAAGAATACTGAAGGAATATATAATTTTGAGATGAAGCAATCTGTACCATGCTATCTTATGGCTCTGGCTGTTGGTAATCTAGCATTTCAAGCTATAGATTATCGCACAGGTGTGTATGCTGAGCCTGAGATGCTCAAGGACTGTGTGCACGAACTTGCTGAGATGGGAGAAATGGTAACTTTGGCAGAAAACCTATATGGGGAGTATCCTTGGGAGCGCTATGATGTTATTGTATTGCCGCCGAGTTTCCCCTTTGGAGGAATGGAAAACCCTAGGTTAACTTTTGCTACACCTACGATTATTGCCGGAGACCGGTCACTTACCACTTTAATAGCTCATGAGTTGGCTCACAGCTGGAGCGGAAACCTTGTTACAAACTCTACTTGGGATGATTTTTGGCTCAATGAAGGTTTTACAGTTTACTTCGAAAGGAGGATTATGGAGGAATTGAAAGGCAAAGATTATGTAGACATGTTAGCTTTATTGGGGTATCAGGATTTAATGAACGATGTGGCTCATCTTTCAGAAAAAGACACTTATTTGAAACTTAGACTAAGAGGGAGGGATCCTGATGAGGGAATGACAGATATTGCCTACGAAAAAGGAGCATTTTTTCTTAAAATGCTTGAAGAGGCGTCAGGAAGGGAGGTTTTCGATGCATTTTTGAAAAACTATTTCCACACCCACCGATTTTCTACGCTTACCACCGAGGCTTTTGTTGCCTATTTGGAGCAGAACTTACTTAAACCCAATAACCTTTCGGAAGTAGATATAAAAGAGTGGGTATACGGGCCTGGAGTTCCGGATAACTGTCCTAAAATAGTGTCTAAAAATTTTCAGGAGGTCGACAAGCAATTGGATGAGTTTTACCGTACAAATTCAGTTAAAGGTATGAATATCCAAGCATGGAGCACACATGAGTGGCTACATTTTTTAAGAGGTTTGAGAAAAGAAACATCAGTAGAGCAGTTGGCTTACCTCGACAAAGAGTTTAAACTTTCTAAATCAGGAAACGCAGAAATCCTGTCTATTTGGTTTGAAAAGTCGATTAACGCAGGATATCCTGGTATAGACCCCTACTTGGAGCAGTTTCTGGTGCGAGTAGGTAGAAGAAAGTTTTTAATGCCACTCTACACTGCTTTGACTAAAACAGAAGAGGGAAAGGCGAAAGCTGTAAAAATATACGAAAAAGCCAGACCTAACTACCACTATGTCTCTAGTAATAGTATAGATAAATTACTTGGTATAGAGGGATAGTACTATCGGTACTAAATATGTAGGTTTTGGGTTAGTTGATTAAAAAAGTAGGATTGAGGTAACTCTTTTTTAAAAACTTTCGTACTTTAGACCAACTTAATAACCATTTTATCATGCAAAGTAGCTTCGAAAAACAACTTAGAGAGTTCTTTATGAAACACGATCCTGGCAGGCTTAGATTAGCTGCTAAAATTGCTAAAAAGTTTAACGGAAACCGTAAGGATGTGTTAAATCATTTAGAGAAGATTTACAAAAGTGGTGGTGTAGATAAATTAAAGCCAATCGTTGAGAAAAGAAAATTACAGGCAGCAAGCAGACCTGCTCCGCAGCCACAAGTTGAAGCTGTTGCGGTTGAACAAGGTGAAAATAACGACGAACAATAGTAAAATTATAGATTTCAACACAAAAAAGCCGATTCAAGCGAATCGGCTTTTTTGTTTAATTTAACTTTAGAAGTTAACATATTAACCCAGAAATGGATAGCGATAATCGGTAGCGGGAACAAAGGTTTCTTTGATAGTTCTTGGCGAAACCCAACGAATAAGATTAAGGTATGAGCCGGCTTTGTCATTAGTTCCAGACCCCCTAGCTCCGCCGAAAGGCTGTTGCCCTACAACAGCCCCTGTTGGTTTGTCGTTGATGTAGAAGTTACCGGCTGCATTTTCCAGTTTCTTGCAGGCAAGATTTATGGCGTACCTGTCTGTAGAAATAATAGAACCTGTTAAGGCATATTCAGACGTATTATCAACTAAATCAAGGGTTTCTTCAAATTTATTTTCATCGTAAACATAGATGGTAATTACGGGGCCAAAAATTTCTTCGCACATGGTTCGGAATTTTGGATTGGTAGTAACTACCACCGTAGGTTCAATGAAGTATCCTTTTGATTTATCGTAGTTTCCGCCACAAATAATTTCGGCGTCATGCTGAGATTTTATGTAGTTGATGTATCCGGCAATTTTATCAAAAGCTTTTTCGTCAATTACCGCGTTGATAAAGTTCGAAAAATCATCGGGACTACCCATTTTAAATGAGTTAACCTGAGTTTGAACAAGTGATTTAACTTCATTCCACAGATTATTAGGGATGTAAGCTCGCGATGCGGCTGAGCATTTTTGTCCCTGAAACTCGAATGCACCTCTAGATATAGCCGTAGCCACTTCATCCGGATTGGCAGATTTATGGGCAACTATAAAATCTTTTCCTCCGGTTTCGCCAACAATTCTTGGGTATGTTTTGTACTTTTCAATATTAGCCCCTATCGATTTCCACAAATGCCTGAATACTCCGGTGGATCCAGTGAAGTGCAGTCCCGAAAAATCAGGATGATTAAACACAACATTACCTGCAGCAGGACCATCCACGGTAATCATATTGATCACACCATCAGGTAGTCCAGCAGCTTTAAACAGTTCCATGATAACTTGTGCCGAATAAACCTGAGAGTCGGCTGGTTTCCATACAACAACATTACCCATAAGAGCAGGGGCTGCTGCCAGATTTGCAGCAATAGAAGTGAAGTTAAAAGGCGTGATGGCAAAAATAAATCCTTCCAAAGGTCGGTACTCTAGCCTGTTCCATATACCTTCGTTTGAGCCTGGTTGGTCGCGGTATATTTGCTGCATATAGGCAACATTAAACCTCAAGAAGTCTATTAATTCACAAGCAGCGTCAATTTCAGCCTGAAAAGCATTTTTAGACTGTGCCAACATGGTGGCGGCATTCATTTTAGCTCTAAATGGCCCCGCCAGTAAATCAGCTGCCTTAAGGAATATAGCTGCTCTGTGTTCCCAGGGTAATTCTGTCCATTCTTTTCTTGCTGCCAAAGCAGTATTAATGGCCTTTTCTACATGAGTTTTATCTCCGTAATTAAAATGTCCCAATATGTGTTGATGGTCGTGGGGTGGAGAAATCCTCCGCTTATCGCTTGTTCGTATCTCTTCGGTGCCTATGTACATTGGGATGTCTATAGGCTTACTATTTAATAAGTCATTATAGGCTTTAAGAAGCGATTCTTTTTCTTTGCTTCCCGGGGCATACCCTTTAACAGGTTCGTTGCTGGGAAAAGGGATTTGATATATTCCTTTTGGCATGATGTAAGTGTTTTTTTAAAAATAGGTCACAAATTTAGCAATTTAAGCCCGTTTTATTGGTCATATTTTTTAATTAAAAAGAGGTGTTTTTAAATTTTGGGGATAGCTAAATAAGCATTGCATTCAATTTAGAGAAATTAACCTTTTCACTTGTATGGTTTTTGTTAACTTTGCCAACTTTACAAAAGTCAATACAATTATGGCATCGTTTCAAAGCAGTAAAATAGTAGGTGAAGGTTTAACTTACGACGACGTTTTATTAATACCGGCTTACTCTGAAATACTTCCTCGCGAAGTAACGTTAAAAACAAAATTCACTAAGAATATAGAGCTTTTTACTCCTATTGTTTCGGCTGCAATGGATACAGTAACTGAGTGCGAATTGGCTATAGCTATAGCACAGCAGGGAGGTATAGGCGTTATTCATAAAAACATGTCTATAGAGGAGCAGGCGCTAGAGGTTAGAAAGGTAAAACGCTCTGAAAGTGGTATGATTTTAGACCCCATCACACTAATTGAAAGTGCTACTGTGGGCGATGCTTTAAATCAAATGGCAGAATTTAAAATTGGCGGAATTCCGGTAGTCGATTCCAACAACACATTGGTAGGTATTGTTACCAACAGAGATTTACGGTTTGAGAAAGATAAGTCAAGACCCATTAAGGAGGTTATGACCTCTGGTAGAATTGTTACTGCCAGTGAGAATATTAGTATGCACGAAGCAGAAGAGGTGTTACAGCAATATAAAATTGAAAAACTTCCTGTAGTTACCAAAGAGAATAAGTTGGTTGGATTAATTACTTTTAAGGATATCAGCAAACTTAAAAAGCATCCAAACTCATGTAAAGACCAGTTTGGCAGACTTCGAGTAGCGGCAGCAGTAGGTGTAACTACCGACACTATGGATAGGGTTAATGCACTAGTCCATGCAAATGCAGATGCGATTATTATTGACACAGCCCATGGTCATTCCAAAGGCGTTATAGAAACACTTAAAAGTGTAAAAGCAAATTATCCATCGCTAGATGTAATTGTTGGAAACATAGCTACAGCTGAAGCAGCCTTGGCTCTGGTAGAAGCCGGAGCTGACGCAGTAAAAGTGGGTATTGGCCCCGGATCTATTTGCACAACACGAGTTATTGCAGGAGTAGGAGTACCTCAATTAACCGCAGTATTTGATGTGGCAGAAGCGTTGAAAGGAACCGGAGTGCCGTTGATTGCTGATGGTGGAATACGTTACACAGGGGATTTAGTAAAAGCATTAGCAGCAGGAGCTAGCACAGTAATGATGGGGTCGATGTTTGCAGGAGTAGAAGAGTCGCCCGGAGAAACTATAATTTACGAAGGAAGAAAGTTTAAAACATATAGAGGAATGGGCTCTTTAGAAGCCATGCAAAAAGGTTCTAAAGACCGATATTTTCAAGAAGCCGAGGACGACGTAAAGAAACTAGTTCCCGAAGGTATTTCGGGCCGAGTGCCTTTTAAAGGTAAATTGAACGAAGTAATGTATCAGCTAATTGGGGGATTAAGAGCCGGTATGGGATATTGTGGAGCTAGAGATATTGAAATGTTGCAGAAGGCAAAGTTTATCAGAATAACTAATGCAGGCGTGAAAGAAAGTCATCCGCACGACGTTACAATAACCAGAGAAGCTCCTAATTACAGCTTAAAATAAGTGTATAACCAAAAAACGAACATTATGATGAAGGTAGTAATTAATTTATTTGCTTTTTTATCAATTCCAGCAATTTTAGTTGCGCAAAGCAACGATCCAATTGTACTTCAAATAGGAGAGAAGAAAATCAATAAGTCTGAGTTTGAATACATCTACAACAAAAACAATTTTGTAAACGAACAGAGCAAAGAACCCATAACGGATTATTTGGAACGATTTATAAACTTCAAACTAAAAGTGATTGAAGCCGAGAGTTTAAAATTGGATACAAGCTCACGTTTCAAGAATGAATTGGAGCAATACCGTGGACAACTTGCCAAAAACTATATGGTAGATTCAGCTACTATAAATCAATTGGTACGCGAAGCCTATGAAAGGATGCAGTTTGAAGTTAAAGCTAGTCATATCTTGGTTAAGCTTGATGCCGCAGCTCTTCCTGAGGACACACTCAAGGCTTGGAACAAAATAATGGCTTTGCGAAAGAAAGTAATGGAAACCGGAGATTTTGAAGGTGTAGCTTCTTCACCGGGAGGAAGCGAAGATGAATCGGCAGTAAATAATAAAGGTAGTCTTGGATATTTCACGGCTTTTCGAATGGTGTATCCTTTCGAAAGCACAGCCTATAAGACCCCAATAGGCGAAGTGAGTATGCCCTTTAAAACCCGATTTGGTTATCACATCGTTAAGGTGTACGACAAGCGCCCGGCAAGAGGTAAAATCCAAGTAGCTCATATTATGCTAAGCACACAGCAGGCTAGCGACAATCTAGAAGAGATTAAAAAGAAAATAGATGAAATTCATACTTTAGCCAAAAATGGTGAAGACTTTGGAAAACTTGCCCGTCAATATTCTGAAGACCCAAGCTCATCCAGAAACAATGGTGTAATGAATTGGTTTGGAGTAGGTGAGTATGCCGACGATTTTCTTGACAACTGCTTCGCACTAACAGAAAACGGTCAAATTTCACAACCTTTCAAAACCCGTTTTGGCTGGCACATTGTAAAGCGTATCGACCATAAACCTATTCAGTCATTTGAAAAAGAAAAACCAAGTATAGAGTCTCGCATTCAAAGAGATAATCGCTCTGTATTGGTAAGAAGCAGTTTTGTAGACGGACTTAAAAAAGAGTATAACTACAAGGAATATCAGAAAAACATAGAAGAGATATATAAAATGGTAGATACCTCTATATTTAGCGCAAACTGGACTTTTAAAAAGAAAGTATACATGGCTAAACCCATTTTTAGTTTCGCTGACACAACCTATGTACAACAGCAGTTTTTGGATTACCTGCTGAAATTTCAAACCAAAAGAGCAAGAGCCGATTTAAGAAAGTTTTTGCACATGCAGTTTGAGATGTATGTGTCTAATGAAATAAGTAACTACGAAAAAGAAAGATTGGAAGAGAAATACGATAAGTTTAGACTGACCATGCAGGAATATCGTGACGGACTTTTACTCTTCGATTTGATGGATAAAGAAGTTTGGTCAAAAGCATCTAAAGATACAATCGGTTTGAAGATGTTCTTCGAACAGAACAACAAACGTTTCATGTGGCCGGATAGGGCAGAAGCTGTAATTTACACTTGTTCGGATGCTAAGGTGGCCAATTCTGCTTACAAATTGGTGAAGAAGGGTAAATTATCTAACGAAGAGATTAAAAAGCAATTGAATAAAAGTTCACAACTTAATATTCAGATTGAAGACAAAATATTTGTAAAAGACGAGACCCATGTTTTGAAAAAGCTTAACTGGAATAAAGGACTCAATAAACCTGTGGCTTTTGATGGTGGTTTTGTTTTTGTTAATCTAAAAAAAGACATGCCATCCTCACCAAAGTCACTCGATGAGGCAAGAGGCCCAGCCATTGCGGCTTATCAGGAGTATTTAGAAAAAACCTGGGTAGCCGATTTACGCGACAGGTACAAGATTGTCGTTAATCAGGAAGTTATAAAAACGATTGAATAAGTTTTTCGAAATATCATTACTCTCAAAAGCTGCCTCATTCCTTGGGGCAGTTTTTTTCGTTTACGCATGCTCTTTCGAAGAAGAAGACAGTCGACGTATAGCCGCTCAAATTCACGACCAAAAGTTATATCTTCAGGACGTGATAGAAAATACACCTAGAGGTTTGAGTCCCGAAGATAGTTCGTCATTTGCAGAGGTTTATATAAATTCTTGGATCAAGGAGCGTTTAGTGTTGCTCAAGGCAAAGGAGGTGCTCCCTGATTCTATGCTTAATATCGAAGACCAGATAGAGGCTTACAGACGCTCTCTTATTGTTTTTCAATACGAAAGAGCATACATCAATTCGAACATCGACACCAATGTGTCGGAACAGGAAATCATTCGCTATTACAATACCCATAAAGATGATTTTATTTTGAATGATTACATCATAAAGGTGCTTTACATTAAACTTTACAAAAACGATAATCGAATTGATAAGGTAGCCAAACACTACAAATTACAGAACGATGGAGACTACGAGAAATTGGATAATGTTTTAGCCGGAAATGCAGAAAATTTCTATTATGATCCGGAAAACTGGCTTTTCTTTGATGATTTGCTTAAGGAAGTTCCCCTTCAGGATTTTAACAGGCAAAGCTTTATTCAAAATAAAAGGAAGGTTTCTTTCGAGGAGGGCGAGTTTATTTATTTTCTGAATATACTCGATTACAAGCTCAAGGATGCTTATTCTCCGCTTAGCCTGGAAAGAGAAAAGATTAAAAACATTATACTAAACAACCGATCTAATGAGTTAAGAGTAAAACTCAGGGAAGATTTATTCAATGATGCTCAGAAAGAAAACAGCATAAAACGCTATAAATAATGAAATTTTCACTTCGTCTATTGTTTTTTGTTCTCTTGGTTACTACAAACAAATCCATTTATTCCCAACAATTAGTTGATAGGGTTGTGGCCGTTGTAGGAGAGAAATCTATACTTCAAAGTGATGTTTATCAGCAGATTTTGCAGGCAGTTCAACAGCAGGTGGAACATACCAAAGAGTTGGAGTGCAGTATTCTAGAAGAGTTGCTTTATCAGTCACTTTTGATTCATCAGGCAGAAATGGATAGTGTTGAGGTAGGAGAGCAGGAAGTAGAGGGCGAGTTGAACAATCGTATTGACTACTTTTCCAGAATGATAGGGAGTGTAGATGAAATGGAAAAATTCTATGGTAAAAAAGTTTCAGAAATAAAGGATGAGTTCCGGCCTTTAATTAAAGAGAGACTACTAAGCCAAAGAATGCAGCAAGAAATAACAAAAGATGCCAAAGTTAGCCCCAGAGAGATTAGAGAATTTTACAACTCCATACCAGAAGATTCCATCCCTATTATTAATGCTCAATACGAAATTGCTCATTTGGTAATTCAGCCGCAAGTTTCTGAAGCATTGAAGAGAGAATCCAGAAAAAAGCTTGAAGAGTTTAGGAAGGATATAATCAGTGGCAAAAAAACATTTGCATCTACGGCATTGTTCGAAAGTATGGATCCAGGCACTAAAGGAAAAGGTGGAGATTTTGGTTGGGTAAGACGTGGAGATTTTGTACCTGAGTTCGAAGCTATGGCCTATCAGGTTGCTATAGGTGTGATATCAGAAGTTTTTGAGACAACTTACGGGTATCATATTCTTCAAATCTATGAGCGCAGAGGAGATCAATACAACGGAAGGCATATTTTAATTATGCCTAAGGTTTCGGATGCAGACTTAATCAGGGCGAAGGACTTGGCTGATTCACTTACCAAAGAAATTAAATCCGGTAAAATAACTTTCGAAGAAGCTGTAGCCAAGTATTCTACGGATGCTGATACTAAAAATAACAAGGGGCTCATATACAATGTAGCCCAAGGCACATCTAAATTTGACTCAAAGGAACTTGATAAACAGTTGTTTGTAGCCATAGATGGCTTAAAGCCCGGAGATGTTGATGGGCCTTTTTTAATGCAGACTCAGGATGGTAAATACGCTTACCGAATTGTTAAATTAATTTCGGAGATAGAGCCCCATAAAGCCAATTTGAAGCAAGATTATCAACTTTTTTCGAACATTGCTCTTCAGAAAAAGCAGCAAGACATGATAAATGATTGGGTGAAGAAAAAACTATACCGCATTTTTGTTCGCATAGATGAAGATTTTGCCGAGTGTGAATTTGAGTTTGACTGGAGAACAGCCATAGTAAAGTAAAATTGTTAATTTTTTTTATAGATTTTATAAAATAAATTCGACCTATTTTTATAATTAATCAGTCTAAAATTCGATTTTTTTTTCGTATAAAATCACTCTTTTTAAAAATCATATGCCGTAGTAATATGGTTAGTATATCCGAAAATTTGTGAGTAAATTATCTATTTTAACTCGGGAAGAAGCCAAAAAGATGCTTTAAAATTACTAAGTTAAAACGCCTATGTAAAAGCCACGCTTTAAAAGCCTACCTTTGCATCGTTTTTAAAAATTATAAATGAACAACTTTTCAAAATTAGGAATTAGGGAAGAGTTAGTTTCTGCTGTTCAAGATCTAGGATTTGAGAATCCTACGCCCATTCAGGAGAAAGTTATCCCTATGTTGGTTCAAGGCAGTGCAGATGTAGTAGCATTAGCACAAACCGGAACCGGAAAAACTGCAGCCTTCGGCTTACCAATGTTAAGCAGGCTAGATGTGAGCCAGCGCCACACACAGGCACTGGTGATTTGTCCCACACGCGAACTATGTTTGCAGATTACCAACGACTTTACAAATTTCACTAAATACCTTCCCGGTATTCATGTGGTAGCTGTTTACGGTGGTGCGAGCATTGACCGTCAAATCAGTTCACTGAAAAAAGGAGCGCAAGTTATTGTTGCTACACCGGGTCGATTAATCGATCTTATTAATCGTAAAGCCATTAAGTTGGAAAACATCGAAATGGTGGTGCTTGATGAGGCTGACGAAATGTTAAACATGGGCTTTCAGGAAGATATCAATGATATCCTTTCTTACACGCCAGAAGAAAAAACCACTTGGTTATTTTCAGCTACTATGCCCAAGGAGGTTGCTAAAATTGCAAAAAATTACATGACTAATCCTATTGAGATTAGCGCAGGAGTGGTTAATAGTTCTGCCGAGAACATTGAGCACATCTATTATGTGGTTCGCGACAGAGACCGTTATAAGGCAGTTAAGAGTTTGATTGATTTTAATCCAACAATTTTCGGACTTATTTTTTGCAGAACAAAAATTGAGACACAAAAAGTGGCATCTCAATTAATGCAGGATGGCTACAACGCTGAAGCACTCCACGGAGATTTATCACAAAGTCAACGCGATCAGGTGATGAAAAAATTCCGTGACAGAACACTTCAAATTTTGGTAGCCACAGATGTGGCGGCAAGAGGGATAGATGTAGATAAGATTACTCACGTAATAAACTATAACCTTCCTGATGATATTGAGAATTATACACACCGAAGTGGAAGAACAGCCAGAGCAGGCCAATCAGGCAAGTCGTTGGTGCTTGTTAATGCTAAAGAAGTATTTAAAATACGTTCAATAGAGAAGCAAATAAAAACGAGTTTCAAGGCGGGGACTATACCTACCGGAGAGGAAATTTGTGCAATCAGAATTAATTCACTTGTTGCAGACCTTTTGGCAACCGAGGTGAAAGAAAAGGAGATTGCCGAATACCTTCCTATTGTTTTAGAGCAATTTGAACGTTTTTCCAAAGAAGACATCATCAAGAAGTTTGTCTCTAATCAATTTAACCAATTCCTCGAGTATTATAAAAATTCAGGAGACTTAAATGCAACTTTAGGAAGAGAAGAAAGAACTGCTCGCGGAAGAGATTCTCGAGATGATAGCAATATGGTTCAACTTCATTTAAACGGCGGAGAACTAGATGATTTGAACACAGGGGCAATAATCAGGTTAGTATGCAATACAGCCGGAATTACTTCTACTCAAATTGGCAGGGTTAAAGTGATGAGAGAATTTTCTTTTATCGATGTTGATTCAAATGTTGCAGACCAGGTTCTAAACCAATTTCAAAATATCTTTTTTAACAACCGCGATCTTTCAGTACAGGTTTCAAAATCCAAAGCTGGTGGTAGTTCCTCAGGCTTTGGAGGAGGCTCCAGAGAGAGAAGTAGAGTTGGATTTAATAAAGGTGGTTTTTCAGGTTCAAGAAATGGAAGTAATGACAGAAAGTCATTTAGTAAAAGTTCTGTAAAGTCAGGAGGAAGTTTTAAATCTGGTAACCAGAAAAAGTCTTCAAAGTCTTTTAACTTGAAAGACTAAGATTATAACAAGTATAAATTAAAAGGGAGCGACCATTTGAGCGCTCCCTTTTGTTTTTGTTGAAAATCATTTCTTGATAATACGCCAATATCCACCCAGCTGAATCATTCCTTCAAGAAAAAAGAAATCGTGTGCAGCTCTCTCTTTCCTGTTTTCAATAGTTATTACATCCGAAAGATTAATAAATCCACCTTTAGTTAATCCCTGTATAAAAAAATGTTTGTAAAACTCGAATCGTATACCGGTATGAATAGAGGTGCCAAATCCGGCTATGTGAAATATATTTGCGGCTGCTTCTCCAAATACTGAAATATCGCTTCTGGGCATAACAAATCCAACACCTATACCTCCAAAAGCAGAAAATGCATGTTTATCGTTTTTATGTTTCCATAAATTGTAAAAATAGTCAGCCTCAATTGAAAAATAGTTTAGCCCATCGGTGTGCTCGAACATTAGAAAATTGGGAGTTATTTTAATCAAATTACCATTATAAATACCCGGGAATTGATTGCTTCTTGTGTGGCTTATGTACCCATCTATACTAACCTCTTGATTCTGCTGCACCACATATTTCATATGATCATAGCCAAAAGAAATTTGAATATTATCAGTAATGAAGTACGCCAAACGGGCATTAAACTGAGGTATAGTAAGTGAGTTGGGACCTAAATAAGTTTTGAACGAGAAAGGCGATGGATAATCTTTAGCTACTACGTCTCTAAGTACAAAATTATAGCCATCCCCCCACAGGTGAATGTCGCTTTTAGAAAACACTTCACGGTTGTATCCCCAAGCAAAATTCATCTTACCTTTTCGGGTAGTTATTTTGTATGGTACAGCATCATCTTGAGCCATTATAGGTAAAAGTAAAGTAAGAAGTAATACTTGTATGAAAACGCTTTTTTTCATTGTGAAATTTTCAAGCATATCTAATTATGCTTTCTTTTATAATGTTTCCGGCTTCAATGATTTGCTCTTCGCTTATAGTTAATGGGGGGGCTAGTCTGAAACTGTTTTTTGAACTTAAAAACCAAAACCCTATAACTCCTTTTTTTAAACAATCTAACACAACATTGGTTACAGCGTCTTCATTTTTTAGTTCTACGGCAAACATAAGGCCTATTTGCCTGATTTCAATAATATTTGGATGATTGATGGTGTTTTTTAAAAGCTCACCCTTGTGCTTAACTCTTGAGATTATATTTGTTGAGGTGAGTACCTCCAAATTAGCAAGAGCAGCAGCACAGCATACCGGATGACCACCAAATGTCGTAATATGCCCAAGAACAGGATCGTGTGTTAACCCTTCCATTATTTTACTATCACTAACAAAAGCTCCTATAGGCATCCCTCCACCCATAGCTTTAGCAATAGTTAAAATGTCTGGCACGATGCCAAATTGCTCAAAAGCGAATAGGGTTCCGGTTCTGCCAAATCCTGTCTGAATTTCATCTAGTATTAAAAGGGTCCCCGTTTCAGAACATCTTTTTTTTAATGCCTGCATAAACTTAACATCAGGAATTCGAACTCCTGCATCACCTTGTACTGTTTCCATAATAACACAGGCGGTTTTTTCACTAATATTGTTGAGTTCGGTAATGTTATTAAACTCGATAAACTTTACCTGAGGGAGCAATGGACGAAAGGCATATTTTTTAATCTCATTTCCGGTAACGCTTAGTGAGCCATGTGTGCTTCCGTGATAGGATTTTTTGAATGAAATGATTTCGGCTCTTCCGGTGTGTCTTTTGGCAAGTTTTAGGGCAGCTTCATTAGCTTCGGTACCTGAGTTTACAAAAAATGTAGTGTTCAAATTTTTTGGCAAAACGGAAGCAATTTTTTCTGCCAGTTTAGCTTGCGGGGATTGGTAAAACTCACCGTATGCCATCACATGCATATACTGTTCGGCTTGATTTTTCACGGCGTCAACAATGGCGGGATGTTGGTGCCCCAGATTGCTCACAGCAATTCCTGCAATCATATCAATGTATCGTTTGCCGCTTGTGTCGTAGATGTATATTCCTTCAGCACGGTCTACCTCAATACCTATAGGGTAGGGCGTGGTTTTTGCTTGAAATTGATTAAAAAGCGACTTTATGTCCATTACTTTACATAGTTAATCTTAATCCTATACGGTTATTTAAACCAAAAATGCTTATTCTGAAATTGTTTGGCGCAATGTTGTTTATTTCATTTAGTTGTTCGCCGTCAAGAGTAAAAGATTTGCCCTTAAGATGATGGTGAACCAATCCCAAATCGTAAAACAAAGAGAATCTCTTTCCTAAGATTCTGTTGGAGGTAAAATAAAGCCCAAAGTTGTTTCCAGTGAATTTGAGAAGACTTTCGTTACCATTTTGATTTTTGTAGGAATTAAATATTCTGGATACCCCCATTTCCGGCCCTAACATAAATTCCCACTTGTCAGAGTTTTTGATGAGACATAAAAGCCTCAATGACAGTGATTTTTGATTACCGGATCTGCTTATACTGTCGTTGGAGCTTTTGCCAAAATTCCACGACTGAACATGGAGTGATAAATTATAGTTTTCCTTTAGCCAAAAACCAAGGTTAAAAGAAGATGTTGGAATTAAAAATGTTTTTGGTCCAACAAGGTTATTCGAGTTATTAATGTTGTATAAAGATGCGCCAAGTCCTGTGGCTATTTCAAATGAGTTTCTCTTTTGGGAAAAACAAACCAAACTTAAGGTTGCCAATATTCCTGTAAGAAGTAGTTTTTTCATTACTTTCTTTTGATAACTTTCTCTGCAGCTTCAACGATATTTATACTTTCTAATCCATATTTTTTCATTAGCCCATCAGGGGTTCCGCTTTCACCAAAAGTGTCTTTAACGGCTACAAATTCCATAGGAGTGGGGGTGTTTGTAGCCAATACTTGTGCAATGCTTTCTCCCATACCGCCTGCAATCATGTGTTCCTCGGCCGAAACAATACATCGGGTTTTTTTGGCTGAACGTAATATAGCATCGGCGTCAATGGGTTTAATGGTATGGATATTTATGATTTCAGCACTTATACCTTTTTCTGCAAGTATTTTACCGGCTTCAATCGCTTTCCATACTAAATGTCCTGTGGCAAAAATGGTTACATCAGTTCCTTCGTTGAGTATAATTGCTTTTCCAATTTCGAACGGTTGGTTTTCAGGAGTAAATACAGGAACTGCAGGGCGGCCAAATCTAAGATAAACCGGACCTTTATGTTTGGCAATGGCAATAGTTGCAGCTTTAGTTTGATTGAAGTCACATGGATTTATAACCACCATGCCAGGTAGCATTTTCATCATACCGATGTCCTCTAAAATTTGATGTGTAGCGCCGTCTTCTCCAAGGGTTAGGCCCGCATGCGAGGCACATATTTTTACGTTTTTATCTGAGTAAGCAATAGATTGTCTAATCTGGTCGTACACTCTACCAGTAGAAAAATTAGCAAATGTTCCCGTAAAAGGGATTTTCCCACCGATTGTAAGACCTGCTGCAACTCCCATCATGTTTGCTTCGGCAATTCCAACTTGGAAAAAACGCTCGGGATAGCTTTTCTGAAAGGCATCCATTTTAAGTGAGCCGGTAAGGTCGGCGCATAATGCTACCACATTTGGATTCGATTTTCCTAGCTCGCTAAGTCCCGCCCCAAATCCTGAACGGGTGTCTTTTTTTTCGGTAAAATTGTATTCTTTCATAAGTTTATGATGTATTGGTCTCCTGGTTTTACGGTGAAGGCTTTTTCTACTGTATAGACGGATGTGTTGGCATTTTCCTGGCGGTAAATAATTATAAAATCACCGGGTTGAAATACGAGTTGGTTGAATGACTTTTCGCTGTCGAATTTATAAACCCATTCCAGTTTACCGTCTTTTTTGTAGAAAATATCCCCCACTATGGGTTTGTTGTTTTCGAATGTGATTAGCCCGGTATGTGGTATTGTTATGTTGGTTAATTTGCTTTGGTTTATTTTAACATTATCCATAATTAAAGCCGGAAGAATCATTATTTCGAGTGAATAATTTCCGGTTAGCATTTTTACTTCGGTTGAAAAACTTTGAATGTTTAGAGTTCTAGCTTCACCTTCTTTTCTAACGATAGCTTTTATTTGATGTGGATTGTGTTGTTGCCCGTGAATTTTAAGATTTAATTTCCCCTGCGGAGCATCCAATTCAATAATGTTGTGTTTTCCTGGAACCAGTTTGATGTTTTCCTTATAAATCGGGGGGATGGTGTGAACGGTTAAATTATACATCGCTAATGGATCAATTGTAAGTGTGTCGGGTAGTTTTTTATGGTTAAGCGTGTGCACGAAGTTGTAGAGAATCCTTCCTGTTTTAGCATCGGTAAATGACATAGCAACATCGGATTCCTTTGGTTTTTTCTCAGTATCGTTCAAATTCACCTGAATAGTGGTATTGTTTAAGGCTTGACTGAGTACAACTTTTAGTACTCCCTGAAATAAATCTTCGGTACTTGCATCATAGAAATTTCCGATGCATTTGAACATGTCCATGTAACTCATATCCAAACCTAATCCAATGATAAATGGGCGAAGTTTTATCCCTTTTTCATGTAGGACTTTTGCCACGGCACAAGGGTCTTCATCACAAGCCTCTATTCCATCTGTAATTAAAATTATTACATCTCGGCATTTACCGTCGCATTTAGGAAAATCATTGGCGGCATACAGTAGGCTTCGGGCAAGAGGCGTAGTACCCTTGCATTCCACACCTTTGATCTTGAGCTTTATTTTATCAATAGTTTCACTGGTTGAACCAATTGGAATTTCAAGTTTGGTGTCTTCACAATCCTGTTGCCCAGGCATTATTCGGGTCTGATGCCCATATATGCGTAGCCCCATTTCAATGTTTTCAAATCCTTTTAGGCTATCTAAGGCTTTGGTCATTAGTTTTCTAGCAACGGCAATGCGCGATTGAGTCTGCCAAGTAGCGTTCATGCTATTAGAGGCATCAAAAATAAACAAGATGCGGATTTTTTCTCCTTCACCTCCTACTTGTGCGGCAACTTGGAGTGAGGGTAATAATAACAAGAGTGTGATAAGCAAATAACGCATAGAATTGATTTTAGTAATCTCCCAGCGTTTCTTCCAATTGGTTAAGAGCAGTTTCAAGTTGTTCGGCATTTGGAGCAACTCCATGCCACTTGTGGGTACCCATCATGTAATCCACGCCATTACCCATTTCGGTTTTCATGATAATAACTACAGGCTTGCCTTTTCCGGTTAAAGATTTTGCAGTATCTAATCCGTCAACAACTTCTTTCACGTTGTTACCGTCTTTAATTGCTAAAACTTTCCATCCAAATGCTTTCCATTTTGCTTCCAAGTCGCCAAGAGAAAGAACGTCTTCTACCTCTCCATCAATTTGTTTGCCATTGTAGTCAATAGTCGCAATTAAATTATCTATTTTTTTAGCTGCAGCATACATGGCAGCTTCCCAAATTTGCCCCTCCTGAAGCTCGCCATCGCCATGAAGGGTGTAAACTAAAGTGCCGTCGTTGTTTAATTTTTTTGCTTGTGCTGCTCCTGCAGCTACAGAAAGCCCTTGGCCCAATGAGCCTGAAGCGATTCTTACTCCGGGTAATCCTTCATGTGTTGTGGGATGGCCTTGCAGACGGGAGTTAAGTTTTCTGAATGTTTTTAATTCCTCTATACTGAAGTAACCACTTCTTGCCAAAACACTATACCAAACAGGCGAAATATGACCGTTAGACAGAAAAAATAAATCTTCTCCTGTACCATTCATGTCAAATGATTTTGGATTATGTTTCAGGGTATTGAAGTAGAGGGCTACTAAAAATTCTGTGCAGCCGAGCGAGCCTCCGGGATGTCCGGAATTAACTGCCGCAACCATTCTTACAATATCTCGTCTTACTTGAGAACAAATCTTTTTTAATTCAACAATTTCAGCCATTTTATATGTCTTTTTTTGATTGGTAGCAAAGTTACGGTTCGAGATATTTTTACTTGCTTTAAGAATCCAAAACTTATACACAAAAAGTTGCATTTTGTTAGCTAAAACTTGAAATAAAGAAGTTATATAATTAACAACATTTGGTTGCGATTGTTAAATTTGTACATTAATTACTAAATTAAGAAAACTCACTATGAAGCTTGATTATTTATTTGCGACATTGCTTTCAGTTTTAGCAATAAATTTATTTGCGCAGAATACGGTTATATCCGGCTCGCAGGAGTATCAAAAATTAAAGGAAGAGGGGAAGTTAACCCCCGAAATGATTGGGGCTTATATTCTTCCTCAAGAAGACTTTTCTAACATAAAACCTCAGGAAAATCGAGGGGCGAATAGAAATGCGGGTTGCGGATGCTATGAAGAGCCAGATGGCACTTACACATTAGCGATGGGGCCCAATGACGATGGGTCTACAGCAGCTATTCCCATGCCATTTTCTTTCTGCTTGTATGGAGATATATACACTTCATTTTATATTAACAATAATGGTAACGTAACCTTTGTGAGCCCTTATGGCACGTTCTCTTCGGTGCCTTTCCCCTCTGCTACTTACAGGATGCTTGCGCCTTTTTGGGCAGATGTAGATACCAGAGGTGTTGGGCAGGTTTGGTATAAGGTTACCCCTACGGCAGTTTACGTTAGCTGGGTAAATGTTGGTTACTACAATATGCAAACTGATAAGACTAACACTTTTCAGGTGATATTTACTAATGGCAGCGATCCTGTGATTGGCGTGGGTAATAATGTGGCTTTTTGTTACGGAGATATGCAATGGACTACCGGTAGTGCATCTAGTGGGGTAAATGGTTTTGGAGGAACACCGGCAACGGTTGGAGCAAATCGGGGTAATGGAGTCGATTTTGTTCAGTTTGGACGTTTTGATCAACCCGGCACGGCTTATGATGGTCCTTTTGGCGCAAATGATGGAGTTGATTGGTTAGATAATCAAACCTTTGTTTTTGATGCATGTGTTGTGGGCTCTAATATTGCGCCTATTGCAACGGCATCGTATACTATTAACGGAGCCCCTGCTCAAGGAAATGGAACGTGTGATGAATTTACTATGTGTGTAGGCGACATACTAGAAATAGAAATAAACTTTCTGTCACCCGAAAATGGACAAACAACCACGGTAACCACTAACACGATACCTAATTTCAATACTACTATTAACACTCCTGGTAATCCGGCTTCGTTTAGTGCCATTTTTGCTCCGCAAAATATAAATTACGGGCAAAACATAATTACCATTACTGGAACTGATAACGGAACGCCGCCAATGTCATACACTGTATCGTTGGTTATTGATGTAGATACGCTTTCAGTGCCGCCGCCGGTTATAACCGGCCCAGACTCTGTGTGTGTCGGACAGCCGTACACTTTGACTGCTGGTTCAGGCTTTGACAATTACCTGTGGAACGGTGGGCAGACTGATTCTGTTTTAAACTTAACAGGTGCAGGAACGTATGTTGTGTGGGGATACCTGAATGGATGTGCTGCTAAATCAGATACGCTTATAGTCGTTACGGTTCCTAATCCGACGCCTCAAATAACTGGAAATAATACCATTTGCGATGGATTAACAACTACACTTTCTGTTACACAACCCTATTCTTCTTACTCTTGGAACACAGGGGAAACAACAAATCAAATAACTGTTTCACAATCCGGTACCTATTCGCTTATTGTAACCAATTCAATTGGGTGTGTTGGCTCGGCCTCCATTAATGTTTCTGTTTATAACATCAATGTGACGGGACCCGCACAGGTTTGTGGTAATCAGGCACAGTTACAGGCTCAAAATTCATTTGGCGGCTCGTGGTCATCTCCAACCAGTTCAGGGGGAACGGTAACTTTTTCGCCTGTAAATACAGCCACAAATCCTACTGTAAGTGTTGGCGGAGAAGGGCTCTACAACTTTATATTTACAGATGGTTTTTGCCCTAATATAATTGACACCGTTACGATTGAATTTTTATCTGCACCACTTGTTAGTGTAGGGGATTATGCTACTTGCGATGGAGTACCCACAACTCTTGTTCCTGTTGTTTCAAACTCATCCATTTATGACGTGGTTTGGAATACAGGAGCTACCTCTCTTTCTATTAACGTTGTGTCGGGAGGAGAGTATATAGTTGTAGTTTCAAATGATTGTGGTGTTTCTGTAGATACGGCATTTGTGGAGATTTTAAATTGCACACTTATCATTCCCAATATTATTACGCCAAACGGTGATGGCATAAATGATACTTTCTATATTGAAAATATTGATAATCATCCAGGGGTGCTGCTTCAGATATTTAATCGTTGGGGTAACTTGGTATGGGAGGCATCTCCCTATCAAAATAATTGGGGAGGCAAAGATAAGCAGGGAGATAATCTCTCTGATGGGACTTATTTCTTTGTGCTAACTTCCGACAAATTGGAAAATGCAATTACCGGAACAGTTAATATTGCTCGTTAGAATTCGGCATTATGAAAAATTAGTAAGAGGTTGGCCAAAGGTCAGCCTCTTGTAGTTTATAAGGCTATAACGATTGAAATTTTACGTAGGTTTGCGCAAAATTTATTGATATGGCACTGAAGTGTGGTATAGTAGGATTACCAAACGTTGGAAAATCAACTCTTTTTAACTGTTTGTCGAATGCAAAAGCTCAATCGGCAAACTTCCCATTTTGTACAATTGAGCCAAATGTTGGAACAATTACAGTTCCTGACAGCAGGTTATTAAAGCTAGAGGACTTGGTTAAGCCACAGCAAGTATTGCCTACCACCATAGAAATTGTAGATATTGCTGGATTGGTTAAAGGAGCCAGCAAGGGAGAAGGCCTTGGGAATCAGTTTTTAGGAAATATTCGTGAAACAGATGCCATAATTCATGTGTTGCGTTGTTTTGATAACGATAAAATTGTACATGTGGATGGATCTGTTAACCCTATACGTGACAAGGAAATTATAGATATAGAGCTACAGTTAAAAGACCTAGAGACGATAGAGAAGAAGATTGGGGGCGTGCAGCGTGCCGCAAAGGCAGGACAAAAAGATGCGATGAAATTGCTAGATATATATGAGAGGCTTAAATCGGCTTTAGAGTCAGGTAAGTCGGCCCGGACAGTCAACATTGAAGATAATGAAAAGTCGCTGATAAGCGATTTACATTTACTTACTGCAAAGCCGGTTTTGTATGTATGTAATGTTGATGAAGCTTCGGTAACAAAAGGAAATCAATATGTAGACATAGTGAAAGAGGCCGTGAAAGACGAAGGAGCAGAAGTTATAGTAATAGGAGCTGCTGTAGAAGCAGATATTGCTGAATTAGAAACTTATGAAGAGCGACAAATGTTTCTTCAGGATTTAGGCCTTGATGAGCCTGGTGTAAATAAATTAATTCGCGCAGCCTATAAATTGTTGAACTTGTATACCTATTTTACAGCTGGTGTAAAAGAAGTAAGAGCATGGACTATAACTAAAGGAATGACGGCTCCTCAGGCCGCCGGAGTAATTCATACAGATTTTGAAAAAGGGTTTATTCGTGCAGAAGTTATTAAATATGATGATTTTGTGAAATTTGGTTCAGAATCGGCGGTAAAGGAAAACGGAAAATTACATATTGAAGGTAAAGAATACGTTGTAGAAGATGGCGATATTATGCACTTCAGGTTTAATGTTTAGGACAAAATCCATCGGTATATTTTATCGAAATTTTCGCCTACGTTTTTCATCGAATACTCCTTTGGAAGCGTATTTTTCACCTCTTCCGGGTTAAACTTAATTTCTTGCTTGTAGTATTGCAGAATAATATCTGCAGCTTGTTTTGTGCTATTTACTATTCGTCCGTTTTTTGGGTTGATTATTTCAGGAGCTATTCCTACGGCAGTTGAAATTACAGGTACTCCGGAGGCTATTCCCTCGCAAATTGCCATACCAAAAGTTTCGTAGTAGCTCATGTTGACCATCAAGTGAAATTTTGGAATTTCATTAAGCACAACATCATTTGATAGCCGGCCTGTAAATTTTATTCTGTTTTCTTTTAATTCAGAACGTTCGGCTAAAGCATGCAAAAAGTCTTCATCAGGACCACTACCAATAATTGTCCATTCCAACTGAATGTCATCCTCAATCAGACAACAGATTTCTATAATACCAGAGATGTTCTTTACTTCTTCGGTAAGATCTGCTACGGTTAGGATTTTTAATTTTCCTCCCTGATAGGCTCGAGCTAAATTTCCACTATGCTCTATGACATTAGGAATCACAGTTCCTTTTATTTTTGGGAAAATGGTATCTATTTTTTCGTAGAGCAGGGACGAAACGGCTGTTTTATATGTGCTCGATTGCATGGCAGCCTTAAGCATTACCCTTTTAAAAAATGGTATTTTACTCCATTCCCCCGTAAGAAACCCACTCCAGTGTTCGGTGTGAATTTTTGGTATTGTAGGATAAAACTTATTTGCCGCCAGTACATTTTTGTCTAAAACATGGGTATGAATAATGTCAGGGCGAAAATCAGCCGGCAACTCGCTCATAGCGTTTTTGAATGCTTGGTAATAGCGATTTGAAAATCTATTAAATCCGGAGTTCTGATAGGTGGACTCTATTATTGTAATATCGTCTTTAACCGATTTTTTGATTTGGGTTTCATTCGACAACCTTATATAAACAACCACAACACGATGAAACCGAGCTACTGATTTGGCGTGTTTGTGTACGAATACACCCAACTGATTATCAGATTCGTTTGGGTACCATGCCGGGATAAACAGAATATTTTTACGAACTGTCAATTTTAGATTATTATGCAATGAAATTAATTTATTGTTGCGATATATCGCAAACAAAGTAAAATATTTATATTTGCGCCTCCAAATGGTGGCCATAGCTCAGTTGGTTAGAGCACCAGATTGTGGTTCTGGGGGTCGTGGGTTCGAACCCCATTGGCCACCCCCTTAAAAACAAGAAAGTCCTTTCAAGAAATTGAGAGGACTTTTTTCTTTAATGTACTGATTCGTTTACTATATTTGTTACTAACGAATTAATTTAAAATACTATGAAACCATTACTCTTGTCTATAATGCTTACGGTGTTAGTTGTATTAGATGCGAATACTCAGGTAACTTTCTCAATAAGTAATGGTGGCATATCTTATTCTAGTGGTTCCGCTGCATCAAACACATTTCATGGCAACTTGGGGATATCATCTTTATCCGGAGCTATTACCATGGAGTGGGAGGTGATTGAGGTAAATGTTCCCCAAGGTTGGGAAGTATCTAATTGCGATCCACTTATTTGTCATCCGATAGGGGTCAATTCTGCCCAGTTCTCTCTCACAGGGAGTTCAACTATCCATGGGCACTTTTATCCTAATGGGCAATCTGGTTCCGGACACATGAAGTTATCTTTTAAAAACATAAACGATCCTAATGATCAGGCTGAGGTGATATGGTATGGTTATGCTTCAGGATTGAGTAATGAGGAAATCGTATCTACTCAAATGTTAGTTTATCCCATCCCGGCTCGTGATTTATTAAATATTAAAATTGCCAACGGAGTTTCTAACGTAACTTTCGGGATTTATGATATCACCGGGAAATTAGTTAAATCAGGAAACACATCAAACCCTGAGCAGAATGTAGTTTTTGTTGGGGATCTTGTTCGAGGGGTTTACATTTTGAGATTTGTTTCAGATGAAGGAATGGAAATTTCATCTAAAATCGTTTTGGAATAACTGATGTGATTTTCTGCGCTATTTGTTACAACCCTTCTGCTGAGTCAAAATATAGTTTTTAACTTAGCTCCCAATACTTTTACAGATATGTTTATACTTTTTGACGGGATTGCACACAAAAGTCTGCGTCCATTTACTTTTATGAAACCGGTGAGCCAACTTCGTATAGGTATGCTTACCATAAAAGAAAAGTGGAACATCTATTTGGGCGAAGAAGTAGGCATAAGAACGGCAGATTATCTTCATGAACTTTTTCCGTCGTCAGAAGTACAACATGCTTTAGGTATAAATGCTGCTTTACTGCCTAATAAAAAATTGGTTCAAGAAATACTGGAACTAGAAGAAGGGGAAATTCTTGCGCATAAAGGCACTATTCTGGCTATTAATCCTCTGCCTGTTAAGAATGCAAATCTTGATGAGGTGTTGCAGGGAATGAAACTATTGGAGTCGGAATCACCGGTTCATGTGCTTAAGCACCCTTGGGATATTTTTAAACTTAACGGTATAGCACTAGAAGAGGATTATAATCTCCTTAAATCTGTTGTAGAGCCAATCACCATAGATTCCTCCAACACGCTTATTGGTGAGGCTATAATTGTGGAAGACGGCGCAAATGTGAAAGCTTCAGTTCTCAATGCTTCAACAGGTCCAATTTTTATATCCAAAGGAGCTGAGGTAATGGAGGGATGTCTAATACGAGGGCCCTTTTACCTTGGAGAGGGTGCTACCTTGAAGATGGGAGCTAAAATATACGGGCCAACCACCATAGGGCCTCATTGTAAAGTAGGTGGTGAAGTTACTAATGCTGTTTTTATGGGTTACAGCAATAAGGGGCATGACGGATTTATTGGAAACGCTGTGATAGGAGAGTGGTGTAACCTTGGGGCAGATACAAATTGTTCTAATCTAAAGAATAACTACGGAGAAGTGAAAGCGTGGAGTTATCTAGAAGAAAAGCCGATTTCTACCGGTACACAGTTTTGCGGATTAATGATGGGCGATCACTCGAAATGTGGAATTAATACTATGTTCAACACAGGAACTGTCGTAGGTGTATTTTCGAATATCTTTGGTAGTGGATTTCCCGATAAATTTATTCCGTCCTTTAACTGGGGAGGAGCAGACGGATGGGAAACTTTTAAGCTCGATAAGGCGTATGAAGTGGCGGAACGAATGATGGAGCGCCGTAATTTGAATCTTTCTGATGCCGAGCGCCGAGTTGTTAAATATGTTTTTGAGGAGACAAAAAAATACCGTAAACAATAGAAAAAATGCAAGATTTATTAAAATATTTCATTCTTACAACTATACCCTTTGCCTTAACATTGTTGGCCTTGTATCTGCTTAATGCGCCATCCTATTACCACGTGGTGATAAAAATTTGGGTTTTTTGTATGGCTCTTTTAGGCTCTTACGGGCTAGTTATTTATCTGCGTAAATAAGCTTTTTCCGTAAAGAAGTGTTCTCAAAATAAATTCATGTTTAAACAAATGTTGTTTTTACATGTTGTTTTCGTAAACAATTTGTAACTTTACTATTCTCCAGAATTTAGTGCTAACAGAAAAACAAAACACTATGGAAGAAGATAAAAACAGCCGAAGAGATTTTCTGGGTAAATTAGTTTTAGGCTCTACTGCTATAGCCTCAGCTCCGTTACTGGGGGCAATAAGTGTTGACCAAAAAGAAGAAAAAATGACAGATATAAAAAAAATTCGATCATTGGGATTTCAGTGGGAAACTTTAGATCCATTTTTGTTTTGTGTTCATCACGAAGATGATTTTCCGCAGGGAAATGACGAAATGGAACCAAACGAATCGCTTGCCGGCAGACAATTGGGCAACGATTTTAATATAAAGAATGGTTACAGAATGTATCACGGAGCAAAGATTCCCGGATTCCCGGGACATCCCCACAGAGGGTTTGAGACACTTACCATCGTTCGCAAGGGATTGGTAGATCATGCCGATTCGTTAGGAGGGGCAGGTCGCTACGGAAATGGTGATTTACAGTGGATGACAGCGGGAAAAGGATTATTGCACTCGGAAATGTTTCCCTTATTGAAAAAAGACCAAAGGAATCCCTTAGAGCTTTTTCAGATATGGCTCAATTTACCCAAGAAAAATAAAATGGTTGAGCCCGATTATAAGATGTTTTGGAGTGAAGAAATCCCAAAAGTTAAGCCTGTAAACGGTGTTGAGATCGAAGTGCTTGTGGGGGCACTTTATGAAAAGAAAGCTCCCACGCCTCCTGTTAATTCATGGGCATATGACGCCAATAATTGTGTAGGGGTATACAACATAAAGTTGGAACCCAATTCTTCATTTACTTTACCGGCCACACAAGTGGGAGTAAACCGTAGTATATATTACTACGAGGGCAAAGATCTCGAAATTGCCGAAAAAAGTATTCCGCAGTATCATGCCTTAGATGTTGAATCTACCGCAGATGTAGTTTTTAAAAATGGTCAAGCAGTATCAAAAGTACTTATTTTACAAGGCAGACCCATAAATGAACCCATAGTACAACACGGCCCCTTTGTAATGAACAGCAGACGAGAAATTCAAGAGGCGTTCAACGAGTATCAAAGAACTCAGTTCGGAGGCTGGCCGTGGAAAAAATATGATCAGGTACATGACCCCAAGAAAGGACGGTTTGCAAAATATCCCGGAGGAAAAGAAGAAGTAAAAACTCCTTAGTTGGGTTTTTCTTTTCAAAAATGAGGCAAGCAAAGAATAAGATTAAATTTTAACATTATAGCCTATGCCTAATGCATTAAAATTATTTGGAGTACCTATGTTGCGGCTCCACTCACGAATGTAATACACCTTAATTTTGTTTTTCTTGTTGAGCTTGTGTGCAAGCTCCAATCCCATTCGGGTTGCGTCGTGTATAGGTCCCTCGGGGCTATTCAACTGATTGAAAAACTCTATTCCCGGTGTAAATTCAAAATTTGCACCCATGTCGTAGGTTAACTCCATCTGAAACCTGAAATAGTGCAAGGGGTCTTTACGCTTGTAGGTATTGTATTGATAACGTATTCTGGCAGATCCTTCCAGTTTCTTATGAAGTTTTAAAATACCTTCCATTTGAAACGCAATCCGATGTCTGGGTTCCAGTCTGTTACCTAGCCGTACACGCTGTGAATAACGATAAGCACTTGTAAATCTGAAATGTTTATTTAATCTGTATTGCACACCTTGGTCTGAAAATGCTGAACGGATGAGCCTAGAGTTTTCGTAAGTTCTGAATTCAGGTGCCACGAAGGCTATCCATTTTTTATTGAATTTATGAGAAAGCTTTATACCCGTCCACACGCCGAAGTCTTCAGGAATTTGTGCTTTGTATTGCGCAGAAGAACCTGCCACTAACACAGAAAAAAATATTGCAAAAAGAAAACGCACTAATCCCTAATCTCAATGGTTCCTAGATCAATTAATTCTGTTTTTCCAGACACCTCTACAGTTTGGATTATAGCTTCTCTGCCGGAAGGGCATGAAGGACATTTTGAATAAACAAATACTTTGTAAACACCCTTGCGCAGGTAAGGGAATTTGAATGATCCATCGTAGGAAGTACGTTCTCTATCGTCTACTCCCACACCATCAGCACCATATACTATAAAAACCTCAAATCTCTGGGCGTAATACTCACTAACTAGCTGACCTAAAGAGTTATATTTTTTCACATATACCTTTCCCATTACCGTTGTGTTCCCGCCCTTTCCTTCGTATTTCACACAACTACTAAAGATTAAAGTGAAAATTACTGAAAACACCATTAACTTTTTCATTACAGTATACTTTAAAATATTCACCCGAAGTTAACGATAATTTTACATTGTTATAACAAATTTCTTGGCGCATTATAGAAGCATTTGCATAAAATCAGTACATTAGGTCTTTAGAAAAGAAACTAAGTATGCTCAGAATTTGCGCACTTTTTTTGATTTTACTTATCGCATTTGGATTTTCAGCCTACAATCGGCATGAGATAGCTTTGGAAATAAATGCCAACTCTTACTTGAGCGATGTGTTGATTGCCCTTGGTGACCAAAAACCATTACACCACACAGAAAGCCGCAGAGATGCGCAACTTATTCAAAAGGGAAAAGAAATCATTTTTACCGGGCAGACCACTGACTCAAAAGGAAATAAAACTAAAAGACAGAGCAAGCATTTCACTTGTACACATTGCCACAATACTGTCAAAGAAGATCCAAATCCTGAAAAACCTGATCCGGAGGCAAGACTTACACACGCTGCAAAAAACAACTTTCCCTTCCTGCCGGGGAGTACTTTTTACGGTATGGTAAACAGAGTAAGTTGGTACAATGGAGACTACCTCTCAAAATATGGTGATTTAGTTAAGCCTGCCCGTGATACGCTTAAAAATGCTATACATCTATGCGCAGTAGAATGTTCGCAAGGCAGGGCTTTAGAGAGTTGGGAAATGGATGCCGTGTTGGCTTACTTTTACTCCATAGAATTTAAGTTAGTGGACTTATCACTTACCGAAAAAGAAATCGCATCACTTAATGAGGCTGTTAAATTGAAAAGCAATAGTGAAACCATAGCTTGGTTAAAGCAAAAATATTATGTAGCCTCTCCGGCTACTTTTCTTGACCCTATTGCTAAAAATGAGCGTAAAGCAGGCGTGCAGGGAAATGCCGAGAATGGAAAATACATATATGAGCTTTCTTGTATGCACTGCCATAAACTAGGAGGAGTAACCAATTTTATACTCGATAACGAGAAAATAACTTTCCGTTTTCTAAAAAGTCAATTTAATACTACTTACCATTTTTCTATTTACGATAAGGTAAGAAAAGGCACTTATGCACTAAACGGGTACAAGCCGTATATGCCTAACTATACTTTGGAACGTATGAGCCATCAACAACTTGAAGATTTAGCCGCATATATTACCCAACAAGCAAAACGATAACCCATGTCTAAAATTTTAGTTCTTCTTTTTATCACAATCACAAGTATATCTACTGCTCAAGATAAGGTATACAACACTTTTAGAAGTACCCGAACAGTTAATTCTCATTCTGTAGATATGCTGGGTAAAAAGCAGGGCGATTTTAGGATTACCCATAGATTTGGTGATATTGCCGGTGCCAACGGAGGCATTCACAGTTTGTTTGGTATTGATGAGGCTGCGGATATACGTATTGCAACGGAATATGGAATAAACGATAATCTGAATATTGGAGTGGGTAGGAGTAAAGGGGTTAGTCCCTATTCCGGATTATTTGACGGGTACATTAAGTATCGCTTTTTGCAACAAACCACAGATGGTTCAGTGCCGGTTTCGATTACCTTAGTTTCCACGGTAAATTTATCTACCGGAAGATTAGGAACTAACCCACACGTGCCAAACACGTATACAGACTTCCCTCAGCGATTAAGCTATACATCGCAATTATTAATTGGAAGGAAGTTTAGCGAGCGATTTTCGTTGCAGATTATGCCCAGCTATGCACACCGTAACTTTGTAGCCTACGACGATGTAAACAGTCTTTTTGCTTTAGGAGGAGCTACTTACATAAAAGTAAACAAACTAATAGCGATATTACTAGAGTCCTATTACATTGTTAATAATGATAAACGGACGTACTTGGGTAGCCAATTTTATGTCCCGTTAGCACTTGGTGTAGAGTTCGATACGGGCGGACATGTTTTTCATGTAAACCTGACCAACTCTATGGGAATTACCGAGACTCAGTTTATACCCTACACACTAAGTGATTTGTCTCGAGGGCAATACAGACTAGGATTTACTATTTCCAGGATTTTTAAGTTTTAGAAATTTCTGATTCAGGTTACAACTTAGCAAGTTTTTCTATATTTGCACTCGCACAAAAAATCGGGGTGTAGCTCAGCCAGGTTAGAGTACACGTCTGGGGGGCGTGGGGTCGGAAGTTCGAATCTTCTCACCCCGACTTAAACAAAAAAGGCATCGCAATTGCGATGCCTTTTTTGTTTGCATTATTCCGTAGTTTTATCTTATTACTGAGAATTTATCAGTTTTAAGCGTATTGCCTTTAGTGTCTTTTATCTGATAAAAATACATACCTGTGCTTAAGCCTTCGATATTTATTTCGGTAATATCAGAAACTAAATTAGTAGAGTGAACCAATTTACCGTTAGCCGTAAACAATTCGATACTTCCGGCTTTAAATTCTTCAAATTTGAATACGATAAATTTATCAGCAGGATTGGGATACACCTCCACATTTCCGGTTAATACAACTTCCATTATGTTGGTGTTGTCCACAATAGAAACTTCGCTACAGAAGTTTTCAGATCCACAAGACGGGGTAGTAACCGTTAAGCAAACATTATAGTTGCCCGGCACAGCATACGTGTGCGAAGGATTTGTTTGTGTACTGTTGTTTCCGTCGCCAAAGTCCCAAGCGTATGTGCCTGCAGAAGATGTATTGGTAAAGTTGACCGTAAGACCACTGGCATTGCTTGTAAAGCTTGCCTGAACGGGAGCTGGCTGTGTGATGGTAGTTTGAGCAGAAGCTGTACACCCATTTGCGTCAGTAACGTTTACCGTATAGTTTCCTGCGGTAAGCCCGGTGTATGTAGCTGAAGCAGGCCCACCTACCCATTGGTAGTTATATCCCGTTCCTCCTGTAGCTGAAGCTACTGCTTGACCATCACTACCGCCGTTACAAGTAACGTGCGTAGGTGTGATTGCAACGGAAACAGTAGTTTGGTAAGACAGGTTAAAAGTAATGGTTGTGTCGCAGCTGGCAGCATCTGAAATTACTACCGAGTAACTTCCGGGTGCTAAGTTAGAAACTGTAGGGCTTGAGCCAACGTTTGGAGTCCATGCATAAGTATATGGAGCCGAAGCACCCGAAACATTCAATGTAATACTTCCGTTGTTAACTCCTGAGCAGATGGGATTAATTACAGAACTTGTAATTGCAAATCCACAGTTTGTAGGCGAAACGATTTCTACACAGTAATCTTCTACTTCACCCCAAGTGAAAGAACCGCATATTCCTGGGAAAGTAGCTTGTCCTCCACCAATGTATGCCATTTGAACACGCATTCTAGTGCTTCCAATGGTTGCGTTAAGTGGAATAGTAATATTTCCGGTTGCCGGAAGCTGATTAGCTACTCCCTGATCATAAACCATTTCGTTAGCATCAAATATTCCGTTTTGATCTAAGTCAATCCAGATTCTTGATTGCTCGTTGTACTGAGCGCCACTCCATGCCGGAGTTACTGTTATAGGGTATGTAGCCCCTAAATCTAAGGTAATTGGACCTTGTGAAGTGTGGTTTCCATAACCATTATCATTTCCTGATACGTGTGTGAATGCGCCGATTTGAAAGGATTGAATCCATTCATCCACTGCATCTGTAGCATTGTTAGTACAGTAATTAAGATCTATACAGTTGCCACAACCTACAGTAGAGAAACTAATGATTGTGGTTGGGTTACTTACATCGCCACCGCAGTTCGATTCCAAATAGAACTCGTATTGTGTACATGGTTGTAGACCGGATAAGGCAATAGAGGTGTTTAAGGTGCTTTGAGATGTCCATGTTCCGGCACCCACCTCACGGTAATAAAGTGTGTAAGAATCAGCTGAGGCAAAAGCAGTCCATGTTATGGTTGCAGAATTATTTGTTATAGTCCCTACTGTGGGAGCCGAGGGTGGTAGGCATAAAGAGCCTGCGCAAACTACATTCATCAGTTCGTCAAGAGTATTTTTAGCATTAAGTCTACCTCCTCTAACATAAAGATTAGTCATATTCGGCTTTGGGTCTACACCATCCCACAACGCTTGAAGCACTAAATTGGCTCCTTGTTGCGGATTAGATTTTACTAATGCCATGAAATTGGGGCAGGGGATGGAATAAGCAAGCCCGATGACTCCAGCCGTTAGCGGGCAAGAAAAAGAGGTTCCTGTAACGGTTCCATAAGCATTGCTATTTGCGGTAGTTCTTACGTTGATACCGGGAGCACCAAAATCAATGGTATTAACCCCATATCCACCGGCTGTGTTGTCGGTATGGCCGGTTCTGCCTACGCCCACCATGTATTGGCTGGCACAAGCCGTAGGCATATCACCATTTATATCTACATTGGTATTGTTGTTTGTGGTGGCTCCAACACTAATTATTCCGTATTTACCCAAGGTATCGTAAAAAGCACACCATAGCGGGTAATTTGCCGGATTGGCATTATCGATACCCCAAGAAGCACTGGTGGCTACCACCAAAGCCCCTTGAACTCCGTTGGTGTTGTTCCATCGCTGACGCTGAACCAGTGGGTAAGTATATGACGAAATCACATTGGCTTGAGTTAAATTGCTTACTGTAACAATCATTATTTTCACGTTCCAGTTTGCACCGGCAACCCCCAAATTATTATTGCCTATAGCTCCAATCATACCCGCACAGTTGGTTCCATGTGCTGTACTTGCGTTATTTGTCCCATAACCTACAGTACCATTATTTCCTCCAGGATTCCATCCCATAATATCGTCTACATAACCATTCCCATCGTCGTCTATACCATTTCCGGCTATTTCAGCAGTATTTATCCACCTGTTAGCATTTAAATCTGTGTGATTTAGGTTTGTAGCTTCTATTATACAAACCACTATATCTTCACCAGTTGCTGAAGTGCCTCCTGTGGTTATGTCCCAAGCCAAATCAGAATCGATATCGGCATCGGGAGTACCACCACTTTGCCCTGTGTTCACGTGATGCCATTGTTGTCCAAACTGAGTATCGTTAGGGATAGTGGAGCGCATCTGAACATGGTAGTTGTAGTCTGCTATGGTTACTTCTTTCTGGCGGTATAGCAGGTTGTGCATGTGCTCATGCGTGATGGCATTGTGGTTAAACTTGATTAACCAAATTCGCATAGGAGCAGAAACTTCCTCTACAAGTTCTACTCCATAATGCTCAGGAAAGCGGGAAACTAATCCCTTTAGGCTTGCATCAGCAGTAACCTGAATTAAGAATTCTCCTTCAACATATGGTTTGTTGTCGAAATGCACTTTTTTCTCTTGCGCTTGCGCATTAAAAAGTAACGACGAACACCCCAAAACAAATGAAAAGATTAGTTTTTTTGTTATTCTCATGGCTTTTTTAGTTTTTTAATTGGCGTTAATTTACAATTTTTTTCAATTGGTTAATTCCTTATAAACCATCATTGTTGGAAGTTTATTTATGAAAGGTCAAATAGGTTTACCAGGTTATGTATTATTTTTACGAACGAAATGGGTTTCGGAGATTTTTTACATCGTTTATATACGGCATTAGACAAAGGGCTTCCCGGCGAACAAGCACAAATGCTGATGGCTCCCTATGGAAGAAAAAGCCTTAAAGAATTGAGCTTTGATTCTATGAATCCAAAAATTGGAGCGACTTTATTGCTTTTCTATCCCAAAGATGATACAGTTAAGTCGATACTTATCAAAAGGCCTGTTTACAACGGAACGCATAGTGCACAAGTTAGTTTTCCGGGAGGTAAATTCGACCAAACCGATGATAATCTTAAACAAACCGCTCTGCGCGAAACTCAAGAGGAAGTTGGTTGCTTGAGTGAAAGTGTTCAAATAATAACGGAATTAACTCAAGTATATATTCCGCCCAGCAATTTTTTGGTTTCTCCGTTTTTAGGGTTCTGTGACTCTGCTCCTGATTTTGTGGCCAATGACAGGGAAGTCGATAGAATTATTGAATTTGACCTTTCGTTAATTCTAAAAAAAGAAACTGTTCAAAAAGGCAGAATAAAGTTATCGAACAATTTAGTTGTAGAAACACCTTATTTCAGTATCGAAAATGAAGTGGTTTGGGGTGCTACAGCAGTAGTTTTAGCAGAATTTAAAGTGTTGCTCGAAAGAGAAGGCTTTAAACCCGAAGAACTTTATTTTCCTACTTTTTAGGCTATGTTTAGAATCGGAATCTTGAAAATCCAAATGCTGTAGAGAGCGTAGGGCCATTTTGCGTGAAGAATGTGATAGCATCGCGCGATGCTATACCTCCTTCCCAAGAACCTGAGGACGATCGGAACATTACACCAAGAGGCATTTGAAGATCATAATTACCTCCGGTAACCATACCCGCAGAAAGTCTTAACCACTTCACTGGACTCACATCTCCTCCAATACCAATAATCGCTCTATCTAGGTTTCCGGGAACCTCATTTCCCGGCACAATAATATCGGCTCCCACTTCTAGTTTATCACTAAATCTGTATGATGCGCCAAAACGCATCATGGTGGGTAAAGCTACAACACGCTGTTGTTCTCCTTCCCATCGAAATAAACCATCTTCGCCACTCAAGGCGCTAAACTGCCCGGCAATGTTGTAGCTATTCAATCCCTCATTTTCGGTATCGTAAAGTAAGGTGTCCTTGGCAGAGTAAACGTTTCCACTCCAGGCTATGGAACCAATATTAGTAACAGAAGCTCCTATTTTCAATTTGTTAAACAACAAAAGATTAAGCCCTATATCCGCGCCAAAACCTTGCCCTACAGCATTGGGTAAAAGCCCCGTTTGTGCTACAGTGCTGGGGTTGGTGTTGGCAGCTGTGCCGTAGTCTATATTAAAGAATGGTGTGATGGCCGAAAAGGCTTCATAATTACCCCCGTTTGAACTTACATTAATCATGGCTAATCCTTGTAGATATTTGATACCACCGCCTGCAAAAATTTCAATCAAGCTGTCTTTTCCAAATATTTTCCGACCATACGAAAGATTAAATTCCCTGTACCAAACACCCGATAGTTGCGAGCCATCCATAATTTGTGATATGTAGCGTGGGTTGTTTGCAAACCCACTTAACACGTTGTTCAGTGTGGTCTCATCTAGGTTTGGACTGTTGGCAATTACGGTAGTATCGAAGGTGTTTGGGTCTATTACTAGCAGACTGTCGAAGTAGGATGCATTGTAACCTAAAAACAGGATTTCGGATGCTTCGGCCCCCAATTTCGAATACCACTGAAACCGGTCGTTTATTCTGAATGCAATTCCACCAAATTTTTCGGTTTGAAAACTAAAACCAAAAGTTCCGTAGTCGGCATTCATGGCAAATCCGGCATCAACAAAATCTCTGGCTGCCTGTCGCTTTTGTGCCCAGGTAAAATTATTCGATTCACCTTTTATAAGTCCTTTAAATTCATCTCGGAGTTCTTGCTTGGTTAGCGCCTGGCTATGAACCGAAAACGAAAACTCGTTGAAGCCTAATGTAAATCGTTTGTCATCAAATTGACTGGCCCAGCCTAGGTTAGCGGGGTTTATACCCAAGGCGTGGTAATCGGTTGCAAAAGTGGTAGAGGCACCCCGGCCGCTTTCAGTAAAACTACTGTATTCGTATTGGGTGTATGCGGACGAAAAGAAACCTATCACAATTCCTATTACGAGTATTTTTTTCATAATTTGGTGTGTTTTCGGAGGTTAATGTGTCAAAAAAGGGAACACATGAATCCCTTTTTTGATAAAATTTAAAAATGGGTAGATTAAAATTCTTATTCTCCCATGAATTTACTCATTACTTCTTGGGTAACTCCCGTAGAAGAAAACCCGCCATCGTGGTAGAGGTTTTGCATGGTTACATAGCGGGTAAGGTCGCTAAACATGGCTATGCAATAATCGGCGCATGCCTCGGCGCTTGCATTGCCCAGCGGACTCATTTGTTCCGAGTAGTTTATAAACGCATCAAATCCTTTTACGCCACTGCCTGCTGTGGTTACCGTAGGCGACTGAGAGATGGTATTTACCCTTACTTTTTTCTTTATACCATAGTGGTAGCCAAAACTTCGGGTGATTGATTCTAATACTGATTTGGCATCAGCCATGTCGCCATAATCAGGAAAAATACGTTGTGCTGCGATGTACGACAACGAAACCACACTTGCCCACTGGTTAAGTGCGTCTTGCTTATACAACACCTGCAACATGCGGTGAAGACTTATGCCCGAAACATCCAGTGTCTTGTGATACCATTCGTAGTTTAGGTCGGTGTAGTGCTTTTCTTTTCTCACGTTGGGCGACATACCGATGGAGTGTAGCACAAAATCTAGTTTTCCACCCAAGGCTTCTTGTGCTTGAGTAAACAGGTTTTCCAAGTCTTCGGTAGAGGTAGCGTCTGCAGGAATCACCTTTGCTCCGATTTTTTCGGCAAGTTTGTTTATCTCACCCATGCGCATAGCAATAGGGGCATTGGTGAGCACTATTTGCGCCCCCTGTGCGTAAGCTGCTTCTGCCACTTTCCAGGCTATTGACATATCGTTGAGGGCTCCGAATATTACTCCCTTTTTACCTTTTAATAGATTGTTTGACATATGTTAATTTCTTTTCAATGTGAATTACAAACCTACATGATTTTTTTAAATCGAGAAATAACAAATTCATTATCCGCTTATTTCTGTATTTCGTTAAGCCGTTTGTTGTTCCACTTTGCAAGAGCATTCGTGATGCTGGTTGATTGGTAATGTTGTACCACTAAAATATGTTGAAGCTATCGGGAAAGCTGTTTTGAATAATCAAAAGTAATTCTTGCTGGCTAACCTCATCAGATACAAATTTCTTTTTTCAAATTACCGACTTGCTCCTGTCGGTAAGAAACAATGTAGTGCGTAGCATTAACCAAACTATGGTAACGACTTACTTGGAAATTGGAAGAATGATTATTGAAAAAGAATAGGGGAAAAAGAAAGAGCTGATTACGGAAATCAAATCCTAAAAGAACTTTCTAATGTCCTGACAAAAGAATTCTGAAAAAGATTTTCGATTGATAACTTTGAAAATATGAGACGATTTTATCTCGTTTTTAGAAAATCTGAAATACTGTCTCGGAATTTTGATTTAAGTTGGTCATCACTATTTGAAGCTCATACTAACGGATGATGAAAACGACTGAAAATTCTACGACATTGAAGCCTACTAAAATAATTGGAGCATAAGAGAATTACAACGCCAATTTGATTCAGCCTTGTACACAAGATTAGTTTTGAGTAGAGACAAGGAAAAGGTAAAGAACCTTTCAGAAAATGATTTGTACTTGAAAAAACAAAATACGCTATAAAAGACTCTTGCATTCTTGACTTTATTGAATTTCCCGAACATACTAAATATTCAGAAAGCGAACTTGAACAAGAGTAGATTGACAAACTCGAACACTTTTTATTGGAACTCGACAATGGATTTACATTTGTTTCCAAACAAAAACACATTTCATTTGACGACCAATATTTTAGAATTAACTTGTTCTTTTATAATCGAATACTGAAATAATTTGTTTTGATTGACCTGAAAATCGGAGAAATCAAGCTATTGTCTTTTTCTCAGGAGAAGACAAATGTAAAGCCAGAGAAATTTGGTTGCTTGACCCTTCATGGTATAACTAACTCCAGGTATGTGACATTTGTGTTGGAGGGGTGTTTTTAGTGAGCGAATAAATGAACATATAAAGACTCCGATCAACCCCGCTTTAAGAATTTCATAATTTTATCACCTATTTTGAGGGTTACTAATTCACTTCTCTTGGTTAAAAATATATTTTAAGACTAATAAAATTATCCGTTTGGGTTTGTTTATTTGTAGCATGTATAGAAATCTGATTATACTCACTTTTTGTTTATTGTTCGCCTGTACAGAAAAACCAAAAGAAATTTGCTTTGAAGAACCTGAAATTGCAGACAGTTCTGTTGTTTATAAAGAAATATTCAGAGCAACCTCATTTGAAAAAATCGACAGTTTTTTTGTAAACAATCATGATAGAGGTCAATTTAATGGTACGGTATTAATTGCCTGGAAAAATACCATCCTCTATGAAAACGCATTGGGTTATTCTGACCTGAAAAACAAAGAAAAACTAAGGCTGAACTATACATTTCAATTAGCCTCGATTTCAAAGCCCTTAACGGCTATCGCCATACTTCAACTCTGCAGAAAAGAAATTATCAACCTCAAAGATCCGGTCGAAAAATATATTGGGCAATTTCCCTACACCGGAATAACTATAGAGATGTTGCTAACCCACCGAAGTGGCTTGAGTAATTACATGTATTTCTGTGACAAACCAGATACCTTATGGCCGGACAAATACAAAACGATGCGAAATGATGATGCTATATCCATTATGAACAGCATAGTACCTGCCTCCTATTATCCTCCTGATACAAAATACGACTACAACAACACCAATTATATTTTACTAGCTAAAATCGTAGAAATAGCTTCCAACATGTCGTTTGAAGAGTATATGGAAAAACACGTTTTTGCTGCTGCCAATATGAAAACAGCAAGAATATACAACCGAGAAAACAAATCTGCCCTCGTACTTCCCGCAAAAGGATACAACAGCGCAGGGAAGGAAGAAGATGATTTGTACCTCAATGGATGCGTGGGAGACAAAGGCGTTTATGGTAGTGCCTACGACCTATTTTCTCTTGATTCCACATTGAGAACCGGAGGCTTATTGCCAAAAAGCTGGCAAGAGGAAGCCTATGCGCCAAGGAACGAGAGTAAAGACAATCGAAATTATGGCTACGGATGGAGAATTGCAGAGGAATCAAACCAAGGGAAAATAGTGTTTCATACCGGTTGGTGGAAGGGCTTTCGCACTTACTTTATAAGGCTAATAGAGAGGGAGCAACTTATCGTTGTACTCACCAACATAAAGCAAGGACCTTTTTTCGGAATAGAAGAACTTGCTTCCTTACTAGATGAATTAAAAATAAACTAACACAAACTTAGCAGCAGCCTCCGCCATCATAGAAATAAGTTGACGGTGAAATAAAAAGGTCTTCACGTTTCAAATCCAATAAAGCTTTTGCAGTTTTGTCGCATACAGCTAATGGTTGGTTTTGTATAAGTGTATGTCCCTTTTTATCATCAAAAAACTCCTCGTCTCCGAAGTAAATAGCTGTTTTTCCGGTAAATACACAAGGTCCGTCAGGTGGTATAGGGTCTTTTATAGCACAAACTTCTACACTTTCTATATAAATATTTTTATTCGTGTGGTAGTGCTTGGGCGACAAAATACGATAGGGTCTTTTGGCTCGAATTTCAACTGTACCAAATCCTGCATCGGTAATCATTTTTATATACTCGTTCAATGACAGGGAACCACTCAGACAAAGTGCACGTAATCTTTCGTCGTTTTTTAAGTTTTCGGGCATAGGATCCTCTGTAACCGGATCTGAAAGAACTAGCCTCCCATTTGGTTTAAGTACTCGATACATTTCTTTGAGGGCTTTTTTTAGCTCTTCATGCTCAAATATGTTGAATAGGCAATTTTGAGCTGCAACGTCAATGGAAGAATCTTCTATCGGAAGATTTAACGCATCGCCTTTTCGCAGGCTCACATACTCTGTTTTAAACCAAGGATTTATAGCTTCAGCCTCTTTCAGATTCTTAGCGCAGGCATTCAGCATTTCATCTACCACATCTACTCCAATTACCCCGGCAGTTTTTCTACTGAAATAAGAAAACTGAAAGACTTCCATTCCTCCACCAACTCCCACATAAAGTATATTAGGCTTATTTACCAGGTCTCTCGGATTAACGGTACTCCCACAACCATAGTTCATTTCAAGCATGATTTTAGGTATATCCAAATCGGGCAACTGCCATACAGGTGTGGTAGTGCAACATAAACCTATATCAGGTTTTAATGCTGCTTCTTTATATACATTTTTGGTGGTTTCGAGATAAGATTTCATAGATTTATTAAACTTGTTGAGATACGATTTACGATTTACTATTTGGTTTAGATTTATTGTTTAGAGAAAAATGCAACAACATTTTTCTCTATTCTATGAAGTATATTGGAGGTATCTGCCTTTACAAATTTTTCGCCAGTTACTTTTTCGTAAAGTTCGATGTATCTTTCCGAAACCATCTGTACAAATTCGGGAGTTATTTCGGGCACTGTTTGACCTTCCAATCCCTGAAAATCATTTTTCATAAGCCATTCTCTCACAAATTCTTTGGAAAGTTGCTTTTGCTGTTCGCCTTTGGATTGTCTTTCTGCATAACCATCGGCATAAAAATATCTGGATGAGTCTGGGGTATGAACTTCATCAATCAAATATATTTTACCATCTCTTATGCCAAATTCATACTTGGTGTCAACTAAAATCAAACCCATTTTGGCAGCTATTTCTGTTCCTCTTTGAAAAACAGCGTGGGTATATTTTTCTAACTGTACATAAACTTCTTCACTGACAATACCCCTGGTCAGAATTTCATTCCTTGATATGTCTTCATCATGTCCTTCGTCTGCCTTGGTTGCCGGAGTAATAATGGGCTTAGGGAATTTATCGTGCTCTTTCATGCCCTCGGGCAATGCAACACCACAGAGAGTTCTTTTCCCACTTTTATATGTTCTCCAAGCATGACCGGTTAAGTATCCGCGAACCACCATTTCTATACGAATAGGTTCACATTTTAATCCTACGGTAACATTCGGGTCGGGGGTGGCAATACGCCAATTTGGAACTATGTCGGCTGTGGCTTCTAAAAACTTGCTGGCTAATTGATTTAACACTTGTCCTTTATACGGAATTCCCTTTGGAAGTATTACATCAAATGCGCTGATTCTGTCAGAAGCCACCATAACCAAAAGGTCATCGTTTATCGTATAAACATCACGAACTTTGCCATGATAAACTTTAGTTTGTCCAGGAAAATTAAAATCTGTTCGGGTTATCGTATTCATATTTTGCAAAAGTTGTTTCTAATATTTGGGCGACTGTTCGCCGAATTTTTCGTAGGCAGAAATAATTTTTTTAACCAATGGATGCCTGATTACATCTCTACCGTCAAGTGTTATCACCTCTATACCATTTACATCTTTCAGTACATTTATGGCTGAAACAAGTCCGGATTTCTGATTTTTAGGTAAATCAATCTGGGTCATATCTCCGGTGATGATAAATTTTGCCGTTTTCCCCATACGTGTCAGAAACATTCTCATTTGATTAACAGTAGCATTTTGAGCTTCGTCCAAAATTACAAATGATTTATCTAAAGTTCTTCCTCGCATAAAGGCTAGGGGGGCAATTTGAATGACGCCTGTTTCTACGTATTCTTTTAATTTTTCTGCAGGAATCATATCTGTGAGCGCATCATAAAGAGGCTGCATATAGGGGTCAAGTTTTTCCTTAAGATCTCCGGGAAGAAATCCAAGATTTTCTCCTGCCTCTACCGCCGGTCTGGTCAGCACTATTCTTCTTACCTCTTTATTTTTTAGTGCTCTAACAGCCAAAGCAACAGCCGTATAGGTTTTCCCACTACCTGCCGGGCCAACAGCAAAAACCATATCGTTTTTTTCGCTTGCCAAAACTAAAAGCCGCTGATTGGCCGTTTGAGCTTTTACCTGTGTTCCTGAGTTACCAAAAACTAAAACTCCGTCAGCACCCTCTTTAGCCTTATTGTAGTGATCTTCTTGTAAAATTATACGCTCTATCTCATTCTCTTCGAGCCTATTGTACTTATTAACATGGTGAATTAGCACGTTTAATTTTCGTTCAAACTGCTGAATGGTTTCTTCATCGCCGGATGCTTTCAGCACATTGCCGCGAACAACAATCTTAAGTTTTGGAAAATATTTTTTTACTTGTGTGAGCTTTTTCTCATTGGCTCCAAAAAGGTCGAGTAGGCTAACCTCCTCCAAAATGAATTCTTTTTCTTGCAATTCGCTTAATTTATGGTTTAAAGAATGTTTCTAATAACGCACTGTGAATTTCGGAGCAAAATAAGGAAATTAAAAGCACAAATTTAGCATAGCTTTGCATTGAAAAATCAACATAAATGGCAATTATAACTTTAACTACTGATATGGGCATTAAAGACTACTATGTAGCCTCGCTCAAAGGCAGTATATATAGCCAGTTGCAGGATATAACTATTGTTGATATTTCACACCATATACCTCCTTTCGATATCGCTCAGGCTGCTTTTGTGTTGAAAAATTGCTACCGGGACTTCCCTAAAGGCACTATACACATCATGGGAGTGAATCCCGAATTGGGTGCTGATGTGTTGCATATAATTGTAGAATACTCCGGACAATGGTTTATAGGTGCAGATAACGGAATTTTTTCGCTTCTTTTTGACAAACAGCCCGAAGCCGTTTACGAACTCACCATACTTCCTGAAGTAGATGAATATACTTTCCCTACAAAATCGGTTTTTGTAAAAGCGGCATGCCATATAGCAAGAGGGGGGACTCCTGAGATTATTGGTAAGCGGATTGAAAAAATTCAAATCCGCCAGATATTCAGACCAGTAGCTGATGAGCACGCTATCAGGGGCGGTGTTCAATACATCGATGAATATGGAAACGTAATTACCAATATTACCAAGTCGCTTTTCAATGAAGTGGGCAAAGGCAGACCATTTACCATTTATTTCCGCAGGGCTTCTTATGACATAAACACCATAAGCAAAAGCTACAACGATGTACCCGAAGGCGAAAAGGTAGCGTTGTTTTCTTCATCTGGTCACTTAGAAATTGCCATAAACAAGGGCGTAGAAGGTAATGGCGGAGGAGCTAATAAACTTTTTGGCTTAAAAATAAATGATATTGTAACTATTCAATTTGAGGATTAATGTTGGTTAGAGTAGTTAAAATGGGCATAGAGCCAAAATTAAAACCTCTGTTTATCGCCGCCTTTAAAGACAACAAAAAGGCTATAAGAAGTTTTCCGGGATGCCTACATCTGGAGCTATTAGAAGACAAAAACAACCCATCTATTGTGTTTACCTACAGCCATTGGGAAAATGAAATTGCTTTAGAAAACTACAGAACCAGTCCTCTATTTAATTCTGTGTGGAGCAAGGTAAAGCCCCTGTTTAACATCAAACCGGAGGCATGGAGCTTCAGCCGAACGGTCATCTGAACGCCTGTTCAATCTTAAGTTTGAATCATAGATTTAATCAGTATCTCGAAATATTTTTACTACTTTCGTCGACTAATTTTAACCGAAAAATTAAACTCTTAAAAATAGAATAAAATGAATTTTGATCTTATTGTATTAGGTAGTGGGCCAGGGGGATATGTGGCAGCAATTCGCGCCTCTCAACTTGGACTTAAAACTGCCGTTATTGAGCGGGAATCGTTAGGCGGAATTTGTCTTAACTGGGGTTGTATTCCAACCAAGGCACTTTTGAAAAGCGCCAATGTTTTCGAATACATATCACACGCAGCCGACTATGGAATAGAAACATCTGCCCCCAAAGCAAAGTTTGGAGACATCATAAAAAGAAGCCGGGAGGTTGCTAACGGAATGAGTGGTGGAGTCAAATTTCTGATGAAGAAAAATAAAATTGAAGTTATAGAGGGGACTGGAAAAGTAATTCCGGGTAAAAAAGTAGCTGTAACAGACAAGGATGGAAAAGTAACCGAGTATAGCGCAAACAATATCATTATTGCAGCCGGAGGTCGCTCACGTGAACTTCCTAGTCTTCCTCAAGACGGAAAAAAAATAATTGGCTATCGTGAAGCTATGTCGCTAAGTGAGCAACCTAAGAAAATGATTGTAGTTGGCTCAGGGGCCATAGGAGTTGAATTTGCCTACTTCTACAACTCAATAGGAACGGAAGTTACTATAGTTGAATTTATGCCAAATGTAGTTCCTATTGAAGATGAAGATGTTTCAAAACAACTGGAAAAATCTTTTAAAAAAGCTGGAATTAATGTAATGACCAGCTCTTCTGTAGAGTCTGTTGACACCAGCGGAAAAGGGTGTAAAGTAAAAGTTAAAACCGCCAAAGGGGAAGAGACGCTGGAGTGCGATGTGGTTCTTTCGGCTGTAGGCGTTGTAGCAAACATAGAAAATATAGGACTAGAAGATGTTGGTATTGTTACCGATAAGGGGAAAATAATTGTGAATGAATATTACCAAACAAACATCCCCGGATACTACGCTATAGGTGATTGTGTTCCCGGACAGGCTTTGGCTCATGTGGCGTCTGCAGAGGGTATTATTTGCGTGGAAAAAATTGCGGGTCACCATCCAGAAGCTTTGGATTACAACAACATACCCGGCTGTACCTACTGTTCACCTGAAATTGCCTCAGTAGGCTACACCGAAAAAGCTGCCAAAGATGCAGGATACGAAATAAAAGTTGGAAAATTCCCTTTTTCGGCCAGTGGAAAAGCTAGTGCAGCAGGTCACAAAGATGGTTTTGTAAAACTGATTTTTGACGCAAAATACGGTGAATTACTTGGCGCCCACATGATAGGGGCTAACGTAACCGAAATGATTGCTGAAATTGTAGCCGTTAGGAAATTAGAAACAACCGGTGAAGAGCTAATCAAAACAGTACACCCTCACCCAACCATGAGCGAAGCCATTATGGAAGCCGCTGCTGCAGCTTACGGAGAGGTCATACACCTGTAAAACAAGTCTTTATTTCACAAAAAACTCCAGCTATAATAGCTGGAGTTTTTATTTTGTGCAATTTGTAATGCCCATAATTTTAAATTAGATTTGGTAGTATTTTGAAACAAAAACCTACATACGACGAGCTAATTGCACAAGTTAGTACATTAAAAAAAGAGCTAGAAGCCTACAGAAAGCCTAACCAAAACGATATTGAAAAACCCGCCGTAAAAGTTCCAGATAATTTGAAACCAATTTTTGAAAAAGCAGAAGAAACTGTCAAGGATTATTTCAAAAACTTAAAACTCGACCCCACAAAAGGAACCATAGAAATTAACGACCAACGCTATTTATTGATTCGGGCATCGGCTCTTTCTTCCGAGTTTTTTGCCAATATGATCTCCTTCTACACTAACAAAACTGAGGATGAAGCTTTTAATGAGTGTAAAAACTTCCTTTTTGATATAGGACACTTGCTTGGAATGGAGGATGCAAAAAAAATTCATAAAAAAATGAAACTAAAAACTCCGATTGAAAAATTATCTGTCGGACCACTTCATTTTGCTTATTCGGGATGGGCTTTTGTCGACATACATACAGAAAGCGCCCCTACTCCTGATGAGAATTTCTTTCTTAAATACAGCCACCCCTATTCCTTCGAGGCCGATTCCTGGATAAAACAACGAAAAAAAGCTAAAAAATCGGTTTGTATTATGAGTGCAGCATACTCATCGGGTTGGTGCGAAGAAAGCTTTGGGCTACCGCTCACGGCAGTTGAAATCACATGCAAGGCAAAAGGCGATGATAACTGCACCTTCATAATGGCTTCACCCGATAAAATTTCTGCCTATTTAGACAAAGAATTAAAACACGAAAAGGGGCTAACAAAACCTTCTATATCCTTCTTTTTTGAACGAAAAAAAATAGAAGAAAAACTTCGCCAAAGTGAACAGATGCTTAATGAAGCTCAGTCAATTGCCAAAATTGGTAGCTGGTCGTTCAATCTGGAAACCCAAGAGCTTATTTGGTCTAACGAGCTTTATCAAATATTCGAAATTGATAAAGAAAAAACGGTGAATCTCTATCAGGAATACCTCTCGAAATTCGATAAAGAAGATTTATCTAGGCTAAATCAATGTGTAGAAAATACCATTAACGAAGGTGGAAACTATGAAATACAGCATGCCATACAACTCCCCAATGATAGAAAAAAATGGGTTCACTGTATAGGAGTCCCCATATTAAACGAAAAGAAAAGAGTAGTGGGACTCAAGGGCGTTGTAAATGACATTACAGAGAAAATTCAAATAGAAAGGGAGTTGCAAAATTTCTTTAATGCGTCTATTGATTTGCTTTGTATAGCTAATCAACAGGGGTATTTCGTGAAGATAAGCCCATCTTGGTCGAAGCTTTTGGGATATACAACCGAAGAGTTGTGCCAAAAACCCTTTGTAAATTTTGTACACCCCGATGACCTAGAAAAAACTTACTACGAAATGAATCGACTGAATGAAGGGGCTTTAACCTTGTATTTCGAAAATAGATATCGTCGGAAAAATGGTGACTATATAACTATAAGCTGGAATGCTATACCGGACAAATTTACCGGACTAATTTATTGTGTGGCACGAGACGTTACCGACCAAAAAGAAATTGAAAACGAACTAAAAAACAACGTAAAAGAGAAAGAAATTCTGCTGAAGGAAATACATCACAGAGTTAAAAACAATCTTCAAATTATTTCGAGTCTACTTTCGCTACAATCAAATTTTATAAAGAGTGAGAAAATAAAAGTACTTTTTGATGATAGTCGCAGCAGGATAAAGTCTATGGCGGCTCTACATGAGTTACTTTATCAGTCTAAAAATTTCGACAAACTTAGTTATCAGGTTTATCTTGAAAAATTAGTAGCCGATTTAATCTATTCTTTCTCCGGAAACAATGGTAAAATAATAAGCGAAATAAATACCGATTCTATTCACCTGAACTTAGATACAGCTGTTCCACTAAGTTTAATTATAAATGAAATTATTACCAATTCGCTAAAACACGCTTTCAACGAATTGAAAAATGGATGTATATATATATACTTAAATCATTCATCTCCAGGTTATTACAAACTTGCCATTGGCGACAACGGAAAAGGATTTGAAACTCATTTGAATATAAACGACTCTGAAACTCTCGGGTTAATGCTTGTCAACAGTCTTTGCGAACAGCTGGAAGGCGAAATACACCGAGACACCACAAAGACAGGAACTCATTACATGATTGCATTCAAAGAGCAAAAAAACTAAAACTGGAAATAAACAAATGGCGCAAAGTCGCTGCTCACCGATTGGTAAATCAAGACACCCGATACAGCCATAATCATGGCCTGGGTACTTAATGGTAAATCAACAAATCGTTGCGTTACATTATCTTTAAAGCTATCTGGTAGCCAATGAATAATTAAACCAATTGCCATAATAATAAATACTGTAGCATACTCTGTTAACATTCTAGGAACGACTGCAACATCAAAATTATTGATTATCTGATAAATAACCTCCTTTGCCGACTCAAAATCAGGTAGCCTAAAAAATATTCGGGTAAAGGTGATAAAAGTAAAGGTAATGGCTATTTTTAACACCACCGAAGGAATTGAATGGATGTTTTCATATGGACTTATGCGCTTCCAGTGTTTGTAGACTACCAGCGCTATCCCATTTAGGCCACCCCAAATCAAAAAATTCATACTTGCGCCGTGCCACAATCCGCCAAACAACATGGTTATAAGCAGATTCATATCGGTGGTAAAGTATTTTTCGAGCCAGGGATAATACTTTACCAACAGTGCCGAAACAAAAATTACCGCCACAAAATAAATCATTAACATATACCAATGGGTTATGAGAGCTGTAAACAATACAATCACAGCTATACAGATGTAAGAAGCTATGGTTCCCTTTTTGTTGCCGCCAAGGGGAATATACAGGTAGTCTTTGAGGAAAGCACTCAACGACATGTGCCACCTGCGCCAAAAATCAGCCACATTTTTTGCCTTATAGGGTGAATTGAAGTTTTGGGTTAAATCAAACCCCATCGTTTTTGCAAGGCCTATTGCAATATCGGTGTATCCACTAAAATCACAATATATTTGAAGTGAATAAGCAAACATAGCAAACATATTGACCGAACCAGGAGCCGCCATAGGGTCCTGAAATATGCGGTCTATAAAATTAATGGCGATGTAATCTGCCACTACAATTTTCTTCACCAATCCTTTTAAAATCATATACATAGCCCATCCGAACTCTGCTTTAGTGAGATTGTATTTGGTATAAAGCTGGGGAATAAAGTCCTTTGCCCGCACAATAGGACCTGCAACAAGTTGAGGAAAAAACGACACGTAAAAACCAAAATCTACAATATTTTTAACCGGCTCCAGCTGTTTTCTGTATATATCTACCGAATAACTTATGGTTTGAAACGTATAGAACGAAATACCTACGGGAAGTAAAATTTTATCCACCGTAAAATAATCTCCTCCTCCTATTTCATTGGCCCATTTGCCTAAATAATTTACCACATTATACTGTGTGCCGAACATTTCGTTAAACGACTCAGTAAAGAAATAGGCGTACTTAAAATAAAATAAAATTGAAAGATTAATCATAACCGAAAGGCTAACCAATCCTAATCTAATTTTATTATTTTTCGATTTATAAACGGCTCCACCTAAAAAGTAATCATTGAGTGTAGAAAAAATTAGTATTAAAAGAAAAAGCCCACTTGTTTTGTAATAGAAAAACAAACTAATGAGAAGTAAATACACACTTCTGAGTGTAAATTTATTGTACACAATTGAGTAGCCTGCAAAAACGATGGCAAAAAATATCCAAAAATTTATTTGAGTAAAAATGAGAGGATAGTCCTCTGAGAACATAAAAATATCTTTCAGTCTTTCCATTTCTTAGTTTTGACCTAAGCCAATCATTTGCCTTTTATACTCGTACTCATCAATGTATTTCAGAAATGCCTCGTAAAACAGGTCTCCTTTAAGTCTGTAACCCTCTACCGTGAAATGAATTTTGTCGCGAATCATAAGTTTGTCTGTAAACCATTTTTGAGAAGATCCCTGCCCTCCCATAATGGTATAAAAATCCCACACAGCATATTGATATTGTTTGGCCAGTTCGTATATGACTTCTTTCATCCTCGCAGTGTTCTTATTGATATGTTTGCCTCTGTAATAGCAATCGTTTGGCACGGTGAGTAATATGGCGCAATCCGGGTTAGCCTCTCTTATTGTTTTAATCATCGCCTCATAACGCTGACGAAAAACATCGGGCCTAAAGTCGTCGAAAGTTGTGTTTGCATCATTGGTTCCAATTGAAATGATAAACATATCAGGTCTAAGTTCCTTGAGTTGTTTTCCAAAATCCTGACAACGTAAATAACTTCTAAAACTTGCACCATTAACTCCGATGGAGTTGTATATAATTCCAGGGCTGTCATTCATTAATTCTACTCCGTAGGTGGTGAATAAAGTAGTATCGTCTCCTACCTTGTATATAACAAACCTCGCTGTATCTACAAGATTATTAAGGTGAAACGTAGTATATCCTGCTAGGGTATCCGTGAATATTGAGTTTACATTTGCAGTGTCCTTCCAGTGTAAACAATAATTTTCATTTAAATTATGATAAACCTTAATTCTGTTGAAGTAATGATTTAAAGTATCATATTTATTTCTGTATATACTAAATCCTGCCAAAATGTCTCTGGTACTCGCGCTCATACCCAATAATCCCAATCTTGATGTATCTTTAATGATTACATTTCTCATACCAGTCCATTTCCCAACAGAGTCTACCTTGTAGTGATAGGGATTATTAGTGCCTGCTAATGTAAAAGGAAATAGAAGACCTCTGGGGCCTTTTAAATTATCGGCGTATTTCTGCAGATAGATACGCATCCTGTGGGAGTATACATCTGCCTGAATGTGAGAACCACCAATATGATAAACATTCAATTGCCGATCTTTGAGTTTTACCAAACTATCAAATTTCTCGAAAAACAGTTTAAAACTGGGACTGTTCTCTGAAGGAAAAACATACTTGTTTTCACCAAAATTGATGTAAGGGTATTTAATTTGCATCTCAGGATTAATAAAGCCCAGAATAGAATCGTATAGGAAACAATTTTCGTAAAATTGAACCCGGTTTTCTTGGGCTTTAGTGTGTACAGAATACACCATCAAGACAATAAGCGCTATGTATCTAATTGGTTTCAACCGTTTCTTTTTGATTTGCTTTTGCATTTTCATAACACTTATACTCATACAAAAATGCTTCCGAAAAAAGTTCGGCAATATACCTGGCTCCACTAGATGAAAAATGTATATAATCTGCTCCCGCCAAACCCTTTTCTACCCATGCAGGCATTGAATTCTCACCCCCCATAGCCGCATAAATATCCCAGTACGCAGCACCGGCATCAAATGTTGCTTTTTTCATCTGGGTAATTAGATAGGGTAATAACGGATACGTTATAAAATCTTCACCGTCCTTTACCGACATATCTGAGGGACCAATTACAATAACAGCAGCTCCGGGTTTAAGTCGTTTTAGCGTTTTTAGCTGAGAACCAAACCAATTCGCATATCTAACGGTAGCAACAGAATCTTTCAAATGAGGAAGGGCGTTACCTCCGTATTGCATGATAAAGAGCTCTACGCCAAGTTCGTTATACATAGAACTCATTTGTTTCAAGTCGCATCCGTTAAGAAATGTTCCCGAAGAGCCTCGCATGGCTATGTTGTCAACCGAAAGTCCGTAGTTACCATCTAAAGCAAAGAAATAAATATCCGGGCTATAAGCTCCTTTAAATTCGTATTTCAGGTTTTCGGGAGTTTCGTCAAACGTTAAATTTACATTGTGATAACCGCCATCCATTACCAGTTTCTCTTGATGAATAATTTCTCCTCCTTGATATACATTGAGTAAAACCGGAGCAATACAATTACCATAATACATTCTTACCCGATTATACTTTCGGGCATTGCCCGATGCTCTGTTAGAAGGAGATATGTCTATCCAGCCTGATGTTTCTGACTGAGTAGCTATTAAGCTATCAGGCAGAACAGGAGTAAAGCGTGCAAAAGACCCCATTACTCCAAACATTTTGTGTGGTAGATTTTTATCCGGCAACCAAAAAACAGTATAGCGCTTGAAATTCTCTGATAGAGTTTGATTAAATGAAACTGTATTGTACACATTCATAGCAGGCACCAATCCTGGGCCAACACCACCAAACTTAGGTTGAAGCTTTTGCCTGAAATAACTCGTTATTCTATCTCCTTCTATTTGGCTGTCGCCGTAATGAAAGATTCGCATTTTGCCTTTACTGGAAGATAGTTTTTGTAGTTTTTCAAAAAAAGGATACAGAATTTCTGGCGAATTTGTACCAAACTCCAGTTTTTTAAACACATTATCTATCTTAATCTTGGAGGTGTCTGATGGGGCACCCATTTTTTTGCTTCCTCCTTTATGCTTTATCAGGGTATCTTCATCTGCAAGATCATTGTCAAGATTCAATAACTCGAGATAGGAGAGTACATCTGATATGTCTTTTTTTTCGATATTTTTAGCTGCCAAAAACTCTTTAAGAGTAGGGTACTTAAATCTAAAACCATTGAGTTCAACCTTATTGCTATTCATAAAAAAAGTTGGTAATAACATCATCAATAGAACAGCCAGACAAAAAATCAAAATATGTATGGGTCTTAAAATCTGCATTTATCGAAATTAACCAGAATAAAAACGTAAATAAAATTTTAAAAAATCAGATATCTACGAAAATATGAACAGTCTCTTATAAGAGTCCTTTTGTAGAAGGTAAAATCATATTTTCTGCATCGCGATTTTTTGCCATTTTCACAGCTTTGGCAAATGCTTTAAAAATGGACTCTATTTTATGGTGTTCATTTTCTCCTTCGGCCTTTATGTTTAAGTTGCACTTGGCCGAATCACTGAATGATTTAAAAAAATGCTTAAACATCTCCGTTGGCACATCTCCTATTTTTTCCCTCTTAAAATAGGCATCCCAAACCAGCCAGGGTCGCCCACCAAAATCAATAGCCACCTGAGCCAGGCAATCGTCCATAGGCAGGCAGAATCCGTATCGCTCCATCCCTAACTTATCGCCCAAAGCTTTCAAAAATACTTCTCCAAGCACAATAGCCGTGTCCTCCACAGTATGATGTTCATCAACATGCAGGTCTCCTTTTACATTAACCTTCAAGTGCAAATTACCATGACGAGCAATTTGATCGAGCATATGATCTAAAAAACTTAGCCCTGTACTAACTTCACTTTTTTGGGTAGAGTCTAAATTCAAAAAAATATCAATTTCGGTTTCGGCTGTTTTTCGTTTTATAGATACGGTTCTGTTTTTTAATCTCAAAAATTGCCATATTTCGTCCCAGGAATTTGTTGCTAAAACAACTACATCTTCGAGGTCTACAGGAATCTCATCGTAATTTTTAATGAAAATCCCTTTACAGCCCATATTTTTGGCCAACAACATATCTGTGCGGCGGTCACCTATAACATAAGAACCCGCCAAGTCATAATCACCACTCAAATAAGAAGTAAGCATGCCTATATTGGGCTTTCGGTTGGGGTGATTTTCATGCTCAAAGTGCTCGTCCACGTGCATTGCATCAAAAACTACCCCCTCATTAAGCAATGTTTTAATCATTTTAGACTGAACCATATCAAATGCCTCTTTCGGATATTTTTCTGTACCCAGCCCATCCTGATTGGTGACCATAACAAATTCGTAATCTAAATTAGTTCTTATCTTATAAAGATTTCTTATCGCACTAGGGGTAAATTCAAGTTTTTCCAAACTGTCTATTTGCCAATCCGTTGGCGGCTCCCATATAATGGTGCCGTCTCTATCTATAAAAAGCGCTTTTTTCATTTATATCAAATCAGAAGAATGATACAAATATCTCAATTTGTTCAAGTATTCAAGCAATAGTTTTTAATATCAATTAATGATTACCCGGTTTTACAGATTAAATTTGCCGTACGGAAATAAAAAATTAAATGATTCCCCGCAATCGTACCACTAGAACGTAAATAGATTACGTTGTGTGAATGTAATTTTGCTTTAAAATTAAA
>JBKBNH010000012.1:0-125614 GCA_046295395.1 Flavobacteriales bacterium
TAATTTTAAAGCAAAATTACATTCACACAACGTAATCTATTTACGTTCTAGTGGTACGATTGCGGGGAATCATCTTTATTTTTACCTATTCCCGGACCAATGCCTATAGCATCGTACTTTTCGTTCGGAAAATTTGTGATATACTTTTTACCACTTACGGTGGTCATACAGCAAGGCTCTGTTGATTGGATTATTTCGTAACCACATTCAGGTATGTGAGTAGTAATTAATCCGCATCCGCTTCTTAAAGCAGCTTTGGCAGATAAAACCACAGCGCCAATTTTACCATAACTACCTCCGGAAATTAAAATACTACCATAATTGCCTTTATGGCTGTGCTTTAGGCGTTTTTTTATTACTTTTCCAATTGTTTTGTCAAGCAAAAAGTGGTTAAACGGCTTATTCCTCAAGTAGTCTGCATGAAGCCCAATTTCGGGGATTATTAGATTTCCCAAATAAAAGTTGTTCTCGGATAAAAAAAAGGACAGTTTAGGTTTTTGAAAACTGATGGTATAATCAGCTATAATACACGTTTCTTCCACAATGCCTTCACAGGGCATTCCCGAGGGAGTGTCTATACTCACAACAGTACAGGGGGTAGAGTTTATTTTTTCTATTATACTTTTATATAATCCTTTAGGGCGTTCTTTCAATCCTGTACCTAAAAGCCCGTCAATAATTATACAATCATCTTCTATCATGGGGATATTTTTAACGTCAATTTCTATAGGCTTATTGAGAGGGGTAAGCTTTTTCAGGTTGTGTTTTAAATCAGGAGAGTATGTTTTACTTTTTAACAGGTATACTTTAACAGAATAGCCCATTTTATTTAATATACGCGAGACTGCAAGCCCGTCTCCACCATTATTTCCATTTCCACAAAAAACGGCAACATTATTTTTTTCAGAAAATAGACTTGTAAAATGAAAAACAAAAGCTTCAGAGGCTCTTTCCATTAGTTTAATTGAAGAAATGGGCTCGTTTTTGATGGTAAAGTTATCCCATTCTTTGATTTCTGCTCCTGAAAGTATAGGTTTCATCCACCTAAGTTAACTATTGTTGATGTCATGAATGACTATTTTTCTTTTTCTTTTCTTGCTGATTTCGGCGATTTCTTTTTTTAGCAGCTTCTTTAGCTACTTCGGTTTTAGCTGGTCGGTCAATTAATTTGAGTGTACCATTTTCCACCTCTTTCATTACTTGTTCAATTATCCAATCTTCTCCTTCAGGATCGTATTTGGTTTTTAGATTTGCACCTCCCAAAATACTTATTGTCTGCCAAGACATAGCCGTTAAGCCATTTTTATAATCTTTGATTATTGAATAAGCCGTAAAACCTGTTTCTCTGTGAATTAATTTTACGAGGTATTTCCCTCTTGTAATGCTCATGTCACTTATTTCATCGCCAAACTCTTCTTTTAATTCCTTGTTAATCTTACGAATATATTTTCTCTTGTCCTTATTTTTTTCCAGTTTTTCGAGTTCTTCATCGTAAGACTGAATTAGATCGGAAGCTTGTTTTGCATAAGGATAGACACGGGCTACAAAGTATCGTGCATCACGCAATTTTTTTAAGTATTCTTCATTACCGGTTATAACAACTAGGTCTTGTAAAAGAAATCCTTTTATACTGTCTTTGGAATGATTAGGAGGTTCGATGAATAACCTTGCTTCCCCTTCTTTGGAATAACTTTGTGCATACGTTAATAGAGGTAAAAACACAGCAATTATTTTAATTGTCCTCAGCATTATTAATCTGATAGATTTTCCTCCTTTAACGAGTTTAAAGGCAATAAGTTGTGAGAAAATTAAAAGTTTTTTCTCAACTTCCATCCCTTCGGAGATTCGGCTTCTGGAGGAGGTATAAATGCTTTTTTCTCGTTTTCAAGAATTAGAGCAGCACCAAATGCCAGTATGCTTTCTTCGTTTTCGTCTAACTCATTGAGTATAGCTGAGTTTGTGAAGTATTTTTCTACGAATTTTGTGTCAAAGTCTCCACTTACAAATGCTTCGTGGTTGATAGCAAATCTACAGAATTGCAAGGTAGTTTCAACTCCGGATATTTCATAATTATCTATAGCCTGTGTCATTAGCTTAATAGCCTCTTCTCTGGTATTGGCATGGGTAATTAGCTTAGCTATCATTGGATCGTAATAGATAGGAATGGTCATACCTTCTTCCATACTGTCGTCTACTCGTATTCCTGGCCCTTTTGGAATTCTATAACGCTTTAGTGTGCCAATGTCGGGAAGAAAGTTATTTGTTGGGTCTTCAGCGTAAACTCTAATCTCAATAGAATGACCATTTATTTTTAAGTCATCCTGTTTAACAGGAAGCTCTTCTCCGCTGGCTACTCTAATTTGCAGTTCAACAAGATCTAGACCAGTTATCATTTCGCTTACGGGATGCTCTACTTGTAACCTGGTATTCATTTCCAGGAAATAGTATTTCCCATCTTCATACAAAAACTCTACAGTGCCTGCACCGGAATAATCACAAGCTTTGGCTACTTTGCAGGCATCCTCTCCAATTTGCTTTCGGAGTTCTGCGGTTAATACTGAGCTAGGGGCTTCTTCAACTACTTTTTGATGTCTCCTTTGTATGGAGCATTCTCGTTCAAATAGGTAGATAACGTTTCCGTAATTATCAGCCATTATCTGAACTTCTATATGTCTGGGCTTGCCAATATATTTCTCGATAAAAACGGCATCATCACCAAAACTGCTTAACGCTTCACTTTGTGCGCGTTGAAGTTGTTCATTGAATTCACCGGAATTATTTACAATTCTCATTCCTTTGCCCCCACCTCCAGCTGAGGCTTTTATTAAAACCGGAAATCCGATTTCTTCAGCTATTTTAAGAGCTTCTTGGTGATCTTTGATGGCTCCTTCTGTGCCGGGAACCATAGGTATTCCGTAGTCTTTTACTGCCGCTTTTGCACCTAATTTACTTCCCATTACTTCCATGGCATGAGCAGAAGGGCCAATAAAGGTTATACCTGCATCCTTTACTTTTTTAGAGAAACCTGCATTCTCACTTAAAAACCCGTAACCGGGATGTATTCCATCTACGTTGTTAGCTAGAGCAATTTCAATAATCTTATCTCCAAGAAGATAACTTTGATTACTGGATGGAGGGCCTACGCAGAATGCTTCGTTGGCAAATTTTACGAAAGGGGCATTTTTGTCTGCCTCAGAATAAATGGCCACTGTATTGATTCCCATTTTTTTGCAAGTCCTCATTACTCTGAGAGCAATTTCACCCCTATTGGCTATAAGAATTTTTTTCATATGAATTACTTTACGGCTCTAAGTTAACAACTATTCCCCACTTCTATAGGGTGATTCGATTGGTAATGTCAAATAATTCATCGTTTTCGTAAATTATTTTTGCGGAATCTTTTTTTGCGATTATGAACATTGCTTTTGCAACCCTTTTTGCCTCAATTGCTTTGTATTTTTTCAATGGTCCGACAAACAAGAAACTTAATAAACGACTTATCATTTGACCCATTTTTTCACCTGCGCGTTTTTCTGCTCTTTTGCCCAACAAAGGTGATGGGCGAATAAAATGTGTGTATGGGAAATTTAGTTTCAGGATTTCGTCTTCTATCTCTCCTTTTGTTTTTAAGTAAAAATTTGAGGATGAGCTGTTTGCTCTTGTTGAGCTAATTAGGATGAATTTTTTTGTGTTGAACATTTTTGCTCTTTTCGCTATTGAAAGGGGTATTCCAAAGTCTACCCGCTTAAATTCTTTTTTGCTTCCTGCTTTTTTAATTGTGGTGCCGATACAACAAAAAAGCACATCAAATTCAAGTGTCATATTTTCAATTTCTTTTTCGGAGAAATTGGTTAGGATTTCAATTGTTTTACTAAGGTTAATTGACATTTTTTTTCTCGTTAAACTGATTATTTCAATTGTTTCATTAGACTCTGTAAGGGTTTCAAGTAAGTAGCCGCCAGTTAGCCCGCTTGCGCCAATAATCCCAATTTTTTTCATGCTTAGTAGTGTGTTTGTCGAAACAATATTGTGATTTGTTAGTTAAAATGTTAATTTCACCGAAGAAAATACCATGTTTGTTGATCAGAGAAAAAGAAATAGTAGACCTTAAAAAATGCCAACTTATTCGTTTAGATGCAAATATAATTGTATTAAGATTTAAAAACGATATTGAATTTGAGGAGCAAGATGCAAAAGATGTACAGAACGTATTGGTTAATATGTTTGATGATACATATTACCTTATGTTAGTTGATGCCCGCGATGTTTTTGGCACGATATCACATGATGCTCGACAGTTTTTTGCAAAAGATCTAAGGGTTTTAGATATGCGTAAAGCCGAAGCACTTGTAGTTAATAGTACGGCAAACTATCTGATTGCTAAATTTTATATGCAATTTCACAAGCCGAGTAATCCCATTAAAGTTTTTTTTAAGGATTACGACAAGGCGATAGATTGGTTGAAAAACTTTAGAATTTAGACTGGTATCCCTTTTTTCCGCCCACGTAAGTTCTGTACCTCAGGAACATTTCCATTGCTCCGTTACCATTTGTAACATTAGACAGTTTCGATAAATTAAAGTCATAATTTACCCCAAAACTAAAGCTACTTAGATGGAAGGCAAGGGCAGTGTAGAAGGCATCCCCAGGTCTTACATATGTCCCTATGCTCATGATATTTTTATTGAAATAACCGGTATGTCTGGATTTTTCCTGAAGCAGGAACATAAAGTCTATTCCTACATTATACATACTGTTTGGGCCTTGAATTGTTGCTAAAAAATTTGGTGCAAGCATGATTTTAGTGTTTTTAATGCCAAATACACCGCCCCCATGCAGGTTAAATCTCCTGTATAATTTCTCCTCTTCACCACCAAACTGAATTTTTGGTCTGCCCACATGCATAGCCGAAACACCCCCAAAAAGAGTCATTTCATCGCTAAACTTACCATGATAATATAGTCCTGAATTTATATCAAAAAATGAGTGTTGTTCGTTGTAAAATGGCTCGCCGGTAAATGCACTTTGGTCAAACCCCGTTCCGTTCCATTGTTCATTCCAAGTAAAATTATTAAAGTTTACCCTCTGTGAATTAAAAGTAGGACTTAAACCAATAGCCAAATAGTGATCATCCTGGAGTTCTATAGCATAATTGAACGACATTGTAATGCCATTTTGGTTAAAATTACCTCCTGCTGCAACGTCATTGAAAAAACCAAATGAAGTCCCTAAAAAACCGCTTGAAAACTTATCTTCAAAAGGCCTTCCTTCCATTGAACCAACAATTGTTCTGAAAGCATTTGGAGTAACACTGTTCCATTGCCCTCTATAGGCAGAAAAAAATTGCATGTTACCTTCAAAAAAGCCAACGGCCGCCGGATTAATCCAAGTGGGTGAAGAGTAAAATTGTGAGAAATGATAATCTTGCTGTGCGTTAGAACACACAATAATATTTAATGCAAAAAAAGTATATAATATTCTTTTCATTTTATTAGCGTATTAATGTTACAGAGCCTTTTAGATTACCACTTTTCCCATCCACAAAGGTGTAGTCTACTGTATATATGAAAACTCCCGGATTTTCGGGCTTCCCTTTGTAGGTACCATCCCATCCCACTGCTTGGTCGAAGGACTCGAAAACCAATTCCCCCCAGCGGTTAAAAATTCTGAATTGCAGATTAGCAATATTTCCACCCCTTACAAGGAGTATATCGTTAAAGCCATTTCCATTTGGCGAAAATGCAGAGGGGACTCCTATTACTTGTTCGAAAATTACAATTACTCTTACGGTATCTGAGCCCACGCAGCCATTTTGGTCTGTTACATAAACTATAAAATCAGTAGTGTCGGGCGGCGTGGCAGAAGTTATGGGGCAATTTGTGCAGCTTACATATGCAGCAGGAGTCCAACTGTAAGTGCCCGGACTGCCTGTGGCAGTAAGGGTTACCGCTTCTCCAATGTTTATTAGTTCGTCAAAACCTGCATTAACAGTAGGAGCAGAGAATACATTAACAGACTGATTTAGGGTGTCGGTTCCAAAAGAATTGGAAACGATAAGCTGCACATTGTATGCCCCTCCGGCTAGGAAGCAAAAAGTTGGATTTTGCAGTGTTGAAGTTCCGGGAATTGCTCCGGGAACAGACCATTGAAATGAGGTGGATCCATTTCCGGTGTATTCAAACTCTACACAAGAGTTTTCGCATAAGGAGCCATTTGTTACAAATGATGCAGTAGGAGGAGCGCAGGCATTTACGGTAATATAGCTGAAAGCAGTAGTGTCATCAACGCCATTGGCATCTGTAACAATTAACATTACATTGTAAGCGCCCGGAGTATTGTAACAAACAGTAGGATTAATCTGAGTGGAGGTAGAAGGATTTCCTCCTTGAAAAGCCCATTGATAGGTAGGGTTGGTTCCTGTACTTTGGTTTTGGAAGGTAACACAATTTCCACTACAAATTGTGGTTTGTGAGGCCGTAAATGAAGCATTAGGGGGTGTGCCGGTGCAACTTTGAACAGTTATATAGTTTGTAATGGTTTCAGTATCTGATCCGTCAGCATTGGTTACAGTAAGAGAAACGGTATAAGTGCCGGCGTTAGGGTAACAAATGTTGGTAGGATTGTTTTGTGTTGAGGTCCCCGTTGACGCACCGTTAAAAGTCCAGTTTACAGCTGTAAACGGAGCTCCTGTAGACGTGTTGGTAAAGTTGATACAATCTCCCTCACAAATTGTGGTTTGTGAAGCTGTAAATGATGCAGTAGGAGGATTTGTAGTGCAACTTTGAACAGTTATATAGTTTGTAATGGTTTCAGTGTCTGTTCCATCAGTATTTGTTACAGTAAGTTCTACGGTATACGTTCCCGCAGTTGCGTAGCAAATATTCGTTGGGTTATTTTGTGTGGATGTTGTGGGGGTTGCCCCGGGAAAACTCCAATTGATTGCTGTAAAAGGCGCTCCAGTAGATGTGTTGGTAAAGTTTATACAATCACCTTCGCAAATGGTGGTTTGATTTGCTGTAAACGAAGCTACGGGAGGTGTTCCGGTGGTAACAGTACTTAAAGTAATGTTGTCTACAGCAAATGAGGGGTCTGTTCCTGTGCCGTCATCATTGTTTACCCAGCGAAATCCAATACGAACATTTGGATTATTGTTTGCTGATGCTGGTAGTGCTATAGAGAATGTTGCCCACTCACCCTGTCCATTGGGACATAAGGTTGTTTTAGGCATATCGGCAAGTAAGGCCCAAGTTACTCCGTCAAAATACCATGCGGTAGCATTGTCAATAGTAGTTTGTCCGCCTTCTATGTATTCAAAGTTTAGGGTAATACCTGTTTGTCCGGTACAGTTTATTGCGGGAGATTCCGCTCTTCTGTCAGTAGCAACACAGAAAAAGAAGCCACATAGCCCTCCTGCATTGTAGGCAGCGCCATTGTCTCCAGGCAAGCCAAAAGCTGGTAGAGCAATATTACCAAGATGCAGAGTTCTGTTTGTTAAACCGGCATTATTCAAACACCCATCTCCGCAGCTGCCGGCTCCTACTCCAGCTTCGGTTGCACTTATAAACCAATTATTAGCTTCCGGGTCGTTCGTACCGGTAGCGGTAACATTCCATGCGCCGTTTGCTGTGGCAAATCCATTGGCTAGCTGCCCCTGATTGCATCCGGTGCCAAAAGTTTCTGTCCAAAAAACCTGAGAATAGCTGAAGTTTGTTATGATGGTGGATAAGGTGAAAATTAAGATTCTTTTCATCGTTGAAATATTCAATTTGAGCGAAAGTTAGTAAAAAGAAGGTTACTTTTATAAACTATAAGACGTAAAAGAAGAAAAAAGAGGTGCATAAATTTAAACTAAATACTTACGATGGGTTGATTTTAGAAGGGAGTAAATGGCAAATCTCTCGTCCAAAGGCAGTCGTTTGTTTAGTTCATGGTATGAGTGAGTATATGTATTACTACCGAAATTTTGCTCAATTTTTAAATTTAAATGAAATTTCTGTTTACGGATTTGATCATAGGGGACATGGATTCTCTGTTTCTGACGAAAGTGAAATAGGTCATATTGCTGACGAAGAAGCGTTTGGTAAGTGTGCAAAAGATGTTGTAGAGCTGATGAAAATTGCAAAACTTGAAAACCCCGAAATTCCGGTTATTCTTTTTGGACATAGTATGGGATCGTTAATATGTCGATTGGTGATGTCCAAACATAAACCGGATGTGAGTGGGGTGATTTTATCCGGAACAGCAGGACACCCGGGACTAAAAGGTTTTTTTGGGTTACCGTTTGTTAAATTATTAATAGCCTTGAAAGGAAACCGATACCGATCTGTATTTGTGGAGAAGCTTGTGTTTGGTAGAGTTAAACGCTTTAAACCTATGCTGACTCATAAAGACTGGCTCAGCAGAGATGAAACATTTCTTTTGGAATTTACTTCTGATTCCCGTTGCAATAAGGTTTTTACGGTTGGTTTTTATTATGATTTAGGTCGACTGGCTCGAGATGTTAACACTATATCTGTTATAAAAAAATACAATCCATCTATTCCTTGGTTTTTGTTTTCGGGAAGCGAAGATCAAGTTGGTAATTTTGGAGTTGGTGTAAAGCAATTTTTCGCTAAACTTAAAATATACATTAGAACAGCTGAGCTCAAAATATATGAGGATGGCAGGCATGTAATGCTTTGCGAAACAAATAAAGACCAAGTGTATAAAGACGTGCTCGATTTTATAAAAAAGTGTATTTGAAATGGCTTGTAGTTTGGTTCAGAACAGAGCAATTAAACTCCAAACTATTCCTTACTTTTACGGCCTTATAATTTAGAACAGCATGAAGATTTCATATAATTGGCTGAAGGAATTTGTTAAAATAGAACAAACCCCGGAAGAGGTTTCAAAATTACTTACGAATTGTGGGTTAGAAGTTGAGGCTGTAGAGAAAATTCAATCTATCGAAGGGGGGCTCGAAGGTCTTGTAGTTGGAGAAGTTTTAACTAAAGAAAAACATCCTGATGCTAATCGTTTAAATATTACCACAGTTGATATAGGTAGTGAGGTGTTGCAGATTGTGTGTGGGGCAAGTAATGTAGAGGCAGGGCAAAAGGTGGTTGTTGCCACTGAGGGGGCAATTTTATATCCTTTGCAAGGAGAGCCATTTACTATCAAGAAAGCTAAAATAAGAGGGGTTGAATCCAGTGGAATGATATGCGCTGAAGATGAAATTGGATTGGGAAATTCTCATGATGGAATAATGGTGTTAGACTCTTCGGCGAAGGCAGGGGTGCCGGCAGCGGAGTATTTTAAGCTGGAACCCGATTACTGTTTCGAAATTGGACTTACTCCTAATAGAGCCGATGCAGCGAGCCATTATGGGGTAGCAAGAGATTTGATGGCAGTTTTAAAAAGACATGGCTTGTTACCATCTGATTCCAAGGTTTGTATTCCTTCTGTTGAAGAATTTAAAGTAGACGATAATTCATTACCCATTTCAATATCAGTTGAGAATATTGAAGCAGCTCCAAGATATTGTGGTGTTACCATCAAAAATGTTAAAGTTGGTAATTCCCCCGAATGGCTTCAAAAGAGATTAAGATCAATAGGGTTGAATCCGATAAACAACATTGTAGATGTTACTAATTACGTTCTACATGAATTAGGGCAGCCACTCCACGCATTTGATGCCGATGAGATTAGGGGAGGTAAGGTAATTGTGAAAACCTGCAATGACAACACTAGTTTTGTTACGCTAGATGGAGTTGAACGCAAATTAACCTTTCAGGACTTGATGATTTGTGATGAGGTTGAACCTATGTGTATTGCTGGTGTATTTGGTGGAACCAAAAGTGGAGTAAAAGAAACTACAACAACTGTTTTTTTAGAGAGTGCTTTATTTAACCCTGTTTACATAAGAAAAACGGCAAAGCGATTTGGTTTAAGTACTGATGCCTCTTTTAGATTTGAAAGAGGTGTTGACCCCAATATAACAGTCTTTGCTCTAAAACGAGCTGCTTTGCTGGTTAAAGAAGTTGCCGGAGGAGCAATCTCTTCAGAGATTACCGACTTATACCCTAATCCTGTCAGAGAAAAATCGATTGAAATTAACCTCAACAGGCTTGCTCTGTCTATAGGAATCGTTATAAATGAGGAACAGATTCAATCCATTTTATCTTCTTTGGATATTAGCATTTCGAGTAAACAAGATAGGAACTGGATATTAAAAGTTGCACCTTATCGTGTTGACGTTTTGGGAGAGGCTGATATAGCAGAGGAAATACTCAGAATATACGGCTTTGAATATATTACGATTCCTGAAAAGTGGAATAGTTCCATTGGAGTTTCTCAGCGACCGGACTTGAATAGGCTTCAGGAAGAAATTGCCAATATGTTAGTTGCTAAAGGCTGTAGAGAGGTTCTTAACAACTCGTTGACTAAAACATCTTATGCTCCAATTTTTGATGAGCAGAAGGCAGTCCACATAGCCAATCCTCTTAGTACTGATTTGGGAATTATGCGTCAAACCAACTTAACCGGATTGCTTGAAAACATTACATACAATCAAAACAGGAAAAACAGTGATATAAAGTTTTTCGAGTTTGGTAATACATATCATAAAAATGAAAAAGGGTTTTCGGAAAATAAACGGTTAACTATTGTTGTAAGTGGTAAGGCAATAATAGAGCACTGGTCTGTAAAGCCTCGAGAATCAAGCTTCTTCACTTTAAAGGGATTGGGAGAGAGTGTTTTGGCTAAAATGGGGCTGAAGGATTATCAGTTGTCAGAAATTTCAAACCCACTTTTAGAGGATGGATATGCCTTATTTATACAAGGAAAAATAGTAGGAGAGTTTGGTTGGATTAGCCCAAAGATTAAAAAGCTATTTGAGTTGAGAAATGATGTTTTTACTGCTGATTTTGATTGGGACGCTCTTTGCTTGATACACTCACGAAACTACAACAAAACAAAGTTTCAGGAGTTGCCAAAGTTTCCTTCTGTTAGAAGAGATTTATCATTACTGCTTGATAAGGGGGTTAGTTTTTCCCAACTGGCTGAAATAGTTAAAAAAGCTGGAAAATACCTAGTTAAAGAGGTCGGTTTGTTTGATGTTTATGAAGGAAAAAATCTCCCTGAAGACAAAAAATCTTATGCTGTAAAGATAATTTTACAAGATGATTCGGCGACACTTAAAGAGGAGCAAATAGATAAGATAATGACCACTATTCAAAATGATATAACACTAAAAACCGGCGCAGAATTGAGGCAGTAAGATGGTAAGACAGCAATGGTCATTATGGTACGGTTGGGTCAACTTTTGGGTGCTTGGAGGGCTTTATGGTTATTTCAAAAAAATTGAAATAACAGGAAAAGAGAATATTCCTCAAAAAACACCCGTACTGTTGGCACTAAACCATCAAAATGCTTTTTTAGATGCAATTGCAGTCGCCGCTTTGTTCGATAGTCAACCACATTTTCTAGTCAGGGCGGATGTTTTTAAATCACCAATTGCAAAGTCGTTTTTTGCCAGTATACGGATGATGCCTATTTATAGAGAGCGTGATGGGGTTAACACTGTTGATTATAATAAGCCTATTTTTGAAAAGTGTTATTCTATATTAGCGAAAGGAGGGCAGATTATACTCTTCCCGGAGGGTAGTCATGACAGGCATAAAGTGTTGAGACCAATAAAAAAGGGAATTTCGAGGATTGCCTTTGGGGCCGAAGAAGCGTATGATTTTAATCTTGGAGTGCAGATTGTTCCTGTAGGGATTAATTACAGTCAATACAACAAATTTTGGGGCACTCTGCATATAAACATTGGAAAGCCGGTTAAAGTTTCGGAATTTGTTCAAGCCTATAAGGAACATGGTAATAAAGGAAACAAGTTATTGTCAAAATCTGTACATCAGGCACTTTCATCAGTAATGGTTGATTATGGCAAAACAGAGTTTCATGATGCATTAGAGTTTTTACGGCTAATTTTTCCGGGCTATATTCATGAAAAAGCCGGAGAGCGAAAGGGAATGTTAGCCTCCGAAACAAAGTCAGCTCAGGTTTTTATTTCTAAATTTAGTCAATGGAGCGAACATAATGCAACGGACGCCCATCAGCTTAAGGAGATGTCTTTTGCACTTAGAAAGATGCTTAAGGATGCCAAGTTGCACCCGCATATTATGAGCGATTGTGGTAGGAAACGAATTACTCTCGGAGATCGGTTGGCGTTGGTTTTTGGTGCGCCAATTTTTGTGTTTGGATTAGCATTACATTACTTACCATTTATCTATCCTAAAAGATTTTGTGAGAATAGAGTTAAAGATTCTGTATTTCATAGCTCTCTGAAAATGGCTTTTGGGTTGGTAAGCATTTCTGCAACTTATATAATTCTCTTTGTATTGGGCTTTTTGTTTTTACCTATAGAACAGGCTATTGTTTTTATGTTCATGATTCCGCTCAGTGGAATAGTAAGTATTAAATATTACTACCTTTTAAAGCGCACTCTAGGTCGGATAACATTGAAAAATCTAGCTAAAAATAATCCTAAAAAGCTCAACGATATCTATCATCTTGTATCAGAAATCAAGAGAATGATGGGGAGTTTTATGGATTAGCTACATGAAGGTGTAGCCTGAAGTTTTAACACTGGTACTTTTGTTTTTATTTACTTCGATTACTTTCATGATTGACTTCTCGTTGTTCTTCTTGTTTGTAGTTATGGTCTCCATCATAAATCCTTGAGGAGCGTCCTTAGGATAGGTGGTAGTTGAGTTCTTTTTACCTTTTTGATTTTGTCCCATAAAACCCATCACTTGAGCCAGATTCAGGTCTACATCTTTTGTCATCCACATTTCAGTGGTAGATTCTTCGTCTTCTATGATGTACTCCTCACATAAATAACCGAGTATAGTTTTTGTTTTTCCAGTTTTTCTGAATTTAACTTCTTTTTCATTCTCTGTACTGGTAGTGCTTTCCACGTAGCTTTGAGCCTCATCTAGCTTCATTATTACGCCTATTTTCATGCCTCCGTTGTCTATTAGTCTTATCATTTGGTTGTTTTTCCAATCGAAAATTGTAAATCCGGCCGAGATACTATTACCTTTACCATCATCCATAAAAACTTCTCCACCAAAGTATTCTCCACTTTCATTAAACAACATCTTCATATTGTTCTTTCCATTGCTTTTCCCCTTTTTATCAACAGACTCCATTTCCATTAGCACGTTATGCTGAAAACTATATTCTGTTAGAACTTTGCTCTTATCTCCCGATTTGAAAACGTTTGGTATTGGGGTTTCAGCCCCCGAATTATTATTTTGCTCAGGATTTTCAGGTGTGGCGATTGTGTTTTGCTCTTCAGGTAATTCAGTGAAGCCCGAGGAGCTTTTGTCTTTTTTATAGGTATCGGGATCTTCTACTTTGTCTAGCCCTTTATCAAGCCCCTTGTCTATCTTATTATCAATTCTTTGTTCTACTTTTTGCTTTGTTTTTTTCTCTATCTTTTTACTCAATGCTTCTTGGAACTGGGCTTGGGTTGAAAAAACACTTGAAATAATTGTGCTAACCGAAAGAATTATTCCTTTCATATGGTCTAAATTAGAGTTGGAGTTGCAAAAGTAATTTTTTAAATTATGTACTCTAAGTAGAAAAACTTCTAGTTTATTGTTAATCTATTATTTCGGCATTTTCCAAAATGTAGTACAGTTGGTAAACATCGTCTGAATTTAGTCGAAGTTTGCCTTTAAATGTAAGGATCTGGTCCATTTTTAGTCCTTTGTAATTTTTTTTCATCTGTAATTCCAATACAGATTCAGGACCTGCTTGGCCACAGAAGAAGCAGGATGCATAAGGATTCGCCGACAACACGTAGTAATCTTGAACTATGTCAACAGGAATTATATATCCCCTGATGATAACCTCTTTACCATCGTATTTTTTAATATTGTTTCCGAATTGTGCAACACTGTAGTAGCTTTCAAATTCTTTAGACCATTTGTCTACAAATTTCACATCCTTCATTATTTCCCAAGTAATTTTGGTTTGAGCAATACCTTTTGTGTTAAAGGAAATGAGTAATAAAATTGCTAAAGATTTAATAATTAGGTTTTTCATGATTGCGATAACGTAGTGGAAATATCTGTTTTATATGCTTTTATGGCAGGTAGCAAGGATGATACCAAACCAATGGCTATAGCCAATGCAAAAATAATACCTTCTTGGGGCAAAATAATCCAGGCTTCAAAATCGTAGTTGTATGATTTTGACAAGTATCCTCCAAGTGCCTGCATGCCAAAATGACTTACTAAGAAGCCCAATATATAACCCAACATTGATAGTACAACACCTTCTGTAAGCACGGCAACAAATACCGTTAAACGCGTTGCTCCCATTACTCTCAAAAGCGCAATTTCGTAACGCCTATCTTTTAATGAATTGAAAAGTGCGATAAACACACTGAGTCCGGCAATAATAACTATGAAAATAGCCATGTAGCGGAGTAGTGTTATCCCGGGAGAAATGAGCTGAGTTAATTGCATAAGTTCCACAGGGGGTTCTGCAGCAATCATTGCTGAATTGGCATTTACACCACCGGGAATGGTAAATTTAGCTCTCGGATTGGCATATACGACCAGCATCGATGTTATTTCTCTTTTTTCGAAGGGAATAGTCTCTACAATGGAGTCTAACTGTTCCTTGGTAAAATGCGCATGATGGTGATGATTGTGTCCATGATGATCATGGTTTTTGTTTTCAGCATTACCTATTTCCACAACGTCAACTATTTCTGAGGTGCTACTGTCGGCATTTTTTAAAATTTCGGCAAGTTTTTTTGCTTCTACTACTGAGAAGTTTTCTTCTACTTCTTCTTTAGATTTTAAGTCGAAACTTCCTTCCGACTCATGGTCGTGTCCTGCATGAACAACCCACACACTCTCTATAGATGTTAGGATTAAGTTATCCAATACGCTCCCTGTGCTTTCAAGAATACCAACTACTTCGTATTCAAACTCATCGTGAGAGTGTACAGTTTCAGCTAAACCATGTCCTCCTGCAAAGTGGGAGCCTATTTTTAACTTTGTTTTTGCTTTTACTCCGGCTCCTATAACTACTTCTAGTGGTTTTTCCCATATGTGGCCTTTTGCAATTTTGGCTTTATAATGTTCGATATATTTTGGCGAGGTTCCAACTATTCTGAAATTTTTGTAGTTGTCGCCTAACGATAGGGGTATGGCAGATTTTACAAAAGGGTGCTTGGAAATAAATTGTGTTTCCTTCAGCTTTATGTTGCCTGTTGGGTTGTCGATATGAAAAATATTGCACAAAACCAATTGTAATCGACTGCCTTTGGCTCCTACCACTAGGTCTATTCCTTCCACGTTTTTATTAAACTTGTTTTGCAATTGATGATTGGTAAGAAGCAGTAAAGTCATAATGCTAATACCAGCTGCCAACAGCAAAATACTTAATGCAGAAGTGAGTTTTCTGTGAACAATGTTTTTTATTGCCAGCCGAAGTAGGTTCATAGTTCAATGCGTTTTGAAAAGACTTCTTTCAATCGGTTGTCGTGAGTTACTACAATCAGCGTAGAGTTGTGTTCTTTGGCTTGTGCTTTCAATAACTCTACCACCATGTTGCAATTGTGGTCGTCTAGTGCGCTTGTTGGTTCGTCGGCTAAAATTAATTTAGGTTTATTTACCAATGCCCGGGCAATAGTGGCTCGTTGTTGCTCCCCCTGACTTAGTTGATTGGGTTTTGATTTAGCTTTGTGTTTTATACCCAAAATCCCCAGCAAGTGATTTATAAAGGCCGAATCAATAGATTTTCTTCCAAGTGCCGAGGCTAAAGCAAGGTTTTCTTCTATAGAAATAGCTTGAATGAAATAGGGTTTTTGAAATACAATTCCGATATTCCTCCCCCTGAACCAATCTTTTTCTGCGGGGCTTAAATTTCCAATTTCTGTTCCATCAATTTCTACACTTCCAGAATCAGGACTTAGCATTCCTGCAATTAAGTGAAGTAAGGTTGTTTTGCCACAACCTGATTGCCCAAGCATTAATGCATGCTCTCCTTTGGTTAAGACGAAATCGGGGAAAGTAATCAGTTCTCCCGGATTATATTTATAGGTTATGTTATTTACTTTTAGCATTTGATTCTATAAAGGTAATAACATATTCTTTACGCAATTGGGTCTTTAACTTTTCTTAATACTAGATACAGCCCAACCAGCACAAATGGAATACTTAAAATTTGCCCCATATCCAGCCCTTCCTCATAAACTAGGTGTTCTTTGAATTGCTCGCAGAAAATTCGTGCTCCAAAAATACAGATGAAAAATATTCCTGTTAGTTTTCCACATTGATCTTTAAAAGAAGTTTTGTAGTAGCTGAAATAAAGTAAAAAGAACGAGGCAAGGTAGAATAACCCTTCGTAAAGAACTACCGGATGACGAGGTTGTAGGTCTTCTCCATAATGGAAAATAAAAGCCCATGCTACATTAGTTGTCGTACCCTCCAGCTCATGATTAAACAAGTTTCCCATACGAATTAAAAAGCCGGCCAAAGCAACAGTTATAACAACCCTATCAACAACCCACAAAAATGGTTTTTGAGTAATTCGCTTACTCAAAAACCAAAGGGCGATTAAAGAGCCGATAGCTCCTCCATGGCTGGCAAGCCCCCCTTGTCTGAGGTTTAATATTTCAAGTAAATGCTTAGAATAATAGGCCCAGTCGTAGAAAAACACATGACCTAATCTTGCGCCAAGAATAGCGCCTACCATTACATATATAAGCGCCTTGTCTGCCCATTCCACGGGTAGTTTTTCATGAGATAGTATCTTTTTCAAGATGTAGTATCCTAAAATGAAGCTTATAGCCCAAAACAGCCCGTAGTAGCGAATAGCAATAGGACTTTCAATTATTTCAGGACTTACCGTCCAGTGGATAAAGGCAGTTATGTTCATACAGTTTGTGGTGTGGGCATCGGAAAACGCCCTTTTTTAAATATGTTTTTGGGTTTGGGCTTTCCTTTTCTGAGTGCTCGCTGTTCTTCTTCGGGCAGTTTTATAATTTCTGCGCAAGCTGTTGAGCAACAATTACTGTATTTGGCTTTGCAATCATCGCATTGAATGAAAAGTAAGTGGCAGCCTTCATTTACACAGTTTGTGTGGTTGTCACAGGTTGCCCCGCATTGGTGACAGTGTGCAATTACTTCATCCGATATCCGTTCACCGAGTCGTTCATCAAACACAAAGTTTTTTCCTACGAACTTATTTTCAAGACCTTGCTCTTTTACTTGGCGGGCGTATTCTATTATTCCTCCTTCAAGTTGGTAAACTTTTTCGTAGCCTAGATGCTTGTAGTAGGCACTGGCTTTTTCGCAGCGAATACCTCCGGTGCAGTACATTACAATGTGTTTGTCTTTGTGTTCTTTCAGGATTTCTGCCACTATAGGCAGTTCTTCACGAAAACTATCTACATCGGGGGTAATGGCTCCTTTGAAATACCCAACTTCTGCTTCATAGTGGTTGCGCATATCTATAATCACTACATCATCTCTGTCAGTAAGCTCGTTAAATTCTTTGGCTTTAAGGTGTTTTCCTTTGTTGGTTACGTCAAAGGTGTCGTCGTTAAGGCCATCGGCTAAAATTTTGTGCCGCACCTTAATCTTTAGTTTGTAGAAGGATTTCCCGTCATCATCTACGGCAATGTTCAGGCGAATACCTTTCATAAAAGTAATACTGTCAAAAAAAGTACGCAAAGCATCCATATTCTTTGTAGGAATGGACATTTGACCGTTAATACCTTCTTTTGCGACATAAATTCTACCAAAGGCATTTAGTTCTTCTAAATGCAGGTAAATGTGGTCTCTGAATAAATCAGGGTTGCCAATTTTGGCATAGGCGTAAAAGGACAGGGTTGTCCTTGATTCGGGTTCTTGTAGCAGCTTTTCTTTAAGAACCTGGCTATCTACTTTGTTTTCTGGTCTTCGCATTTTATAAGCGTATATTATAAAATGACTGTATTTTACTAAAGTCGGGGGTAAAGGTAAGAAAAACGCTCTTTGTTTTGGCTGTAGGCTAATTCTAAAAGAAAAATCGCCTCACAAATGAACAATTTGTGAGGCGATAATTATTAAGTGCTTACCCAACTATTGTTTTACGAAGACCAAATTATTGAGGTGGCTGTTTTCGTTTGTAACCACCTGAAGTTGAATTTGCGTTAGCTGTTGAACAAGTACAGCTATTGTAGCACCCTCTAATTGGAGTTTGTCCAAAGCAATGTGCTTTTCATAATCTTCGGGGTAGTGGGTTTCAATTAGCTTGTTATATTCTTTTATTGAATTTGTAAGTCCTTCTAGGCTCATTTCGCCAGAGGCATATTCAAAACATTTTCTAACTATATCAAAGTTATCCACTTTCCGAAGCTTGGTTATGTCAAATTTCTCAGCTTCTTCTCTGGGTAGGTCTTCTATAATAGAAACCAAGTTGATTTTAATTTTCTCTATTTGGCTAAATAACTGATAAGAAGTTTGGCTAAACAATTCATCGGTAAGATTTTGCTCCAGCTTTACTCTCTTTTTTTGATTAGCGTCCTGAAATTGCGTTATGTTGTGCTCCATAAACACGTGAGATGCCACAAGGTTTTCTACCGTTGCTTGGCTTCCTTTAAGGTTAAAAAGGGCGAAAAGCATACCTCCGCAGGCCACCATTAGAACGGAGTTTACGGTGGTATTGAATTTAATTTCGGGTCGTCTTATTCTAGAGATGAAATAGATAGGAACATAAGCAAACACGAATAACGCTATGCTCCAAAACATAAGAAAATTAGCGTATGGCCAATGCATTAATTTGAAAACAATGCCAAGCGAAGCGCCAATTCCAAGTGTAAACCCTAGAGTAAACACCCATTTATCTACTTTACTTTCTTCGTCTTTAAATTTGAGGGTAATCATAAGGGGTAGAAAAATTAAACTAAAAATAAGTCCGCCCAATACAATTGCTAAACCCGCTCCTGGCAGGTGTAGTGATTTTAAAATTGCCCCCAGTAGTGTAAAACACACGGAGGTAATACCTGATATTTTTAACGTCGTTTTCATTGCGTAAAAGTTTTTAAAGGTTAGTAAATGCTCTGTTTCTGCCTGAATTTCTTTCAGTTCATTGTTGAAAAATCTGGGCATAATGCATCCATAGAACTTATAGAAGTCCTCGTTTTCGGGCATTTCATTCTCGATGATACAGCAAATGTGATCTAGAAGGTTGTATTGCAGATCTTCAATAACAACCCCATTTGCAATAATATCATTAAGTATGTAATCTATCTCCTCATCACTAACTTGGCGCATAACCAATTTTGGTTTGTATGTCTAACAAAAACTTCATTGTATCAATAAAGTCTACAAATTCATTCACCTTTTGCGTGGCAGATATATGTCCTTGCTTGGTTAGCTTGTAGTACTTTCGTACCCGCTTACCCATATATTCTACTTCTGTTTCCAATTCGCCATTTTTTTCAAGCGAGTGCAAGCTTGGATACAGGGCGCCTTCGGTTATTTGAATTTTACCATTAGTCAGCTCCTTTACGTGCTGAGTGATTTCATAGCCATACATCTTACCCCGCTCTTTAAGCAAGTTAAGTACTATGGTTTTTAGTGTGCCTTTTATTAGTTCTGATGAATACATAGGACAAATATACATAAGAAAATTATGTATTACCAAACAAATACATAAGAAAATTAGGTAATAGTTTTCAACTATAATAAAATCAGCATATTAAAATAAAAATAATTGCAAGGGTTTATTTTTTCGGAGTGCCTATAAGGTATTGAATTACTCCCGGCCCGGATTTTACTTTCCCAATCGAAGGAGTCTTTATTGGTTCTTCTCTTTAAAATAGGATTTATACCACTCCGTTTCGTGATGATCTATCGCTTGTTCGTTTACGCTATGGTTGGGGTCTAGTTTTGAATAAAGTTGTTCTAAAGAGGCAAAATCTCGCTGACTTATAACGTTAAAACCGTTGTTTATAAGTTGAGCCGCACACACTCCGGCTCCTATTTGGTAAACTTTGTTTTCAGAAAGTCGATTTCCCAGGTATATAACCTGGCTTCCGCAAGCGGCACTTATATCCATTAGTACGGCCAACTCAATTTTTTCTGATTTTGCTATCTCCAGCATTTTTTGTGAGGCCTTTACCATACCTTCAGTCCAATCTGCGCCACTTTCGGTAAGCACTTTTGCTTTGCCTGTAAGCACATCGAATCCATTTCCATTATGTATGTCGCACATTTCTCTTGGCGTGCCAAATGAAAATTCTTCAGGGCAAAAAGGAACAATTTTTACATTGTCGTATTGAAGGAGTTTTTGAGCGCTAGGGTATTCACCGTTGGTGGTTCCGTCATATCCACAGCGAGCACCAGCCAAGCAACCACTCATAAGTACCCTAAGCGGATTTTGAGCGGTTGGGCTTCTTAAATTTTCTATAATTGACTTTCTATTTGTCATTTGTACACTTCAAATGTAACAAAATGAAGTTGTTTATGTGTCATCAAAATCAGTTAATGGGCTGACTTAAATCAGGTTTTTGCAGAAGTGTGTGATGTAATTTTGCGCTATGCCAATAGTAGTCAGCACCGATTCACAGCAACTTGTATCAAAATACAATCTTACCGTACCCCGATACACCAGTTATCCTACCCATCCAACCTGGAGAAATAACGTGTCGGCCGGTAAGGCATTGGACATCATTAAGCAAGAAAACCCTGAAGAGATAAGCATTTACATTCACCTGCCTTTTTGCGAGGATTTGTGCACCTATTGTGGCTGCAACACACGAATTACCAAAAATCACGCGGTAGAAGAGGTGTATATAAATTTTCTGCTTAAAGAGGCAGCTATGTATAGCTCACATATAACCGGGCAAGTTAAGGAGTTGCATTTTGGAGGTGGTACACCTACTTTTTTTAGTCCGGATAATCTTACAGTTCTTATGACCGGGCTGGGTAAGTTGTTTAAGCTGGCAACTAAGGGTTATAGCCTGGAATGTCATCCTGCTCATACCACCAAAGAACACTTGAGTGTGCTGAAGAGTTTCGGTTTTTCGCGCGTGAGCATTGGGGTGCAAGACACCTCACCAACAGTGCTTGAAGCCATAAATCGTAATCAAACGGTAAATCAGGTGAGAGATTTGGCGGCTTATGCTGGCGAGTTAGGTTATGCTATAAATTTCGACCTTGTTTATGGGTTGCCATTTCAAACACTTAAAAATATGGATGATTCTATTGATTTGGTGAATGAAATTAAACCGAGCAGAATAGCTTGGTACAGCTATGCTCACATCCCCTGGAAAAAGCCCGGTCAGCGCGGTTACAGCGAAAGTGATTTACCCAATGCCGTTCAGAAATTAGATATGTGGAAGCACCTTAGCAAAGGGCTTAAACAGGCGGGTTATACAGCAATAGGATTTGATCATTTTGCCCTGCCCACAGATAGTTTGTATGCAGCATTCAGTAGCGGCAAGTTGTATCGAAATTTTATGGGATATACCGAATTTCACACCGATGCGCTGTTGGGCTTGGGCGCATCATCCATTAGTGAATTTAAGGGGGCATTTTGGCAAAATGAGAAGAAGAATGAAAACTATTATACCGTCCTAAAGGAGGGCAAATTACCTATTGTGAACGGGCATATTATCACGCCTCGTGAGCAGGTAACCAAAGCCAAAATATTGGACTTGCTTTGTTATAGGAGTACCGACGTACACTGCTGTTTTGAGGCAGATTTATCGATAGATAAGCAAGAACTTCTGAACGAATTAATAAATGATGAAATGGTAAGACTTACGCAAGACAAACTTATTGTTACCGAGCAGGGTCGAGCTTTTATGCGGCTTGCCGCCTGTTTGCTCGACCCTGAGTTTTCGTTGAATAATTCTGAGCTTCGTTTTTCTTCATCCATTTAACCTTTTCAACACAGCACTGAATTTATGCTTTGGACTATATTTTCAACCAAAAAACAATCCCAAACATCTTCCGGAAAAGAAGAAAAAGCCTGCTATCATTGTGGCGATAAGATGGAGGACGAGGTTGTTTTTGAAGAAAAATCTTTTTGTTGTAATGGTTGTAAGTCTGTTTACGAGATGATTCATCACGGAGGGCTGAGTGATTTTTATGATTTTGCTAAAAATCCGGGAGTTAAACCAAGCGATGGAAGCGAGTTTGAATTTTTAGAAATAGAAGAACTTCAAAACAGGTACATCCGCTTCCGTGAGGGCAAGGTGGCAAAAGCCACGCTGTTTTTGCCTGCGGTACATTGCAGTTCTTGTATATACCTGTTGGAGAATTTGTACAAAATAGAGCCTGTCATTCGCGAAGTGCAGGTAAATTTTACCCGAAAAGAGGCCACTTTTTTGTGGGACATCGAAAAGCTTTCGCTCAAAAATTTGGCAGTACTACTCAGCAATATAGGCTACACACCCAACTTTAAAGAAGAAGCGAAAAAAATTACTCAAACCTCGTTGCTGCGCAAAATGGCAGTTGCCGGATTTTGCTTTGGAAACATTATGCTGTTCAGTTTTCCGGAGTACCTGAGTGCCAATACACTCACGCACGAGTTTGGTCGATTTTTCGCTTGGCTCAATTTTGCCTTGGCCATTCCTGTGGTTTTTTATTCGGGCAATGGTTATTTGGTAAGCTCTTGGAAAGCCATTCGCAGCCGCTCGGTTAATTTAGACATTCCCATAGCAGCAGGTATAGCCGTGCTGTTTTTCCGTAGTTCTTGGGACGTGTTTTTCGACCTTGGCCCCGGTTATTTCGATTCGCTTGCGGGTTTTGTTTTTTTTCTGCTCATCGGGCGTTGGTTTCAGGATAAAACCTACTCGGCACTTTCTTTCGAAAAAGATTTTAAACAGTTCCTGCCCATAGGTGTAAAGAGAATAGAAGCAGAAAGGGAGCAGATTATTCCTTTGGAAAAAGTTATGGTGGGGGATGTGTTGCGAATTCGAAATGGAGAGATTATTCCTGTAGACTCAGAAGTTTATTCAGAAAAGACATACATAGATTACAGTTTTATTACTGGAGAATCGGAAATTATAACTAAATCAAAAGGAGATAAAATTTATGCAGGAGGAAGGGTGAGTGGCCCTGCTGCTGAATTTAAAACAGTTAAAAAAGCAGAAAACAGTTATTTACAACAGCTGTGGAACAGACCCGAAAACGACAAAAAGGCTAATTTTTTTGCCGAAAAAAACAGAAAACTCACACAGTTTTTTCTCATAACGGTGTTTGTGTTGGCTTCGGCAGGAGTTATTTTTTGGTACTTGACAGATGCCGCGCAAGTTTTTAATGTAGTTACCTCCATTCTCATTGTGGCTTGCCCGTGTGCCTTGGCACTTTCGGCGCCGTTTACTTTAGGCAACATACAGCGCAAATTGGGCAGAAAAGGTATTTTTCTTAAAAACAGCGATTTGGCAATGGAAATTGCCGAAGCCAATTGTATTGTTTTTGACAAAACAGGTACGCTTACCGAAGGAAAACAAGTAACCTACAAGGGCGACATACTCACAGAGCCCGAAAAACAAGCCATAGGGCTGGCCTGCCGCCAATCAATGCACCCTAAGAGCCGCCAAATAGCCGCGCTGTTTTCTGCTTCCAACCAAGAAGTAATTCACTTTAAAGGGTACAGCGGCAAAGGTTTCGAAGCAGAAGTGGGTGCTTACACTATTAAGTTAGGTAATTCGGCTTTTGTGAGCAGTTCTACAAACACCAACGAGCAAGAAGTGTATGTGCTTATTAATAGTAAAAAAGGAAAATTTATTACCGAGGCTGCTTTGCGTCAGGGCATACCGGATATTTTGAAAAACTTGGGCAGCGATTTTGAATTGTACCTTCTCTCCGGCGATACCAATCAAGAAGCCGTTTATTTTGAGCCGTATTTTAGCCCGGGAAATATGCTGTTTTCTCAGTCGTCCTCCGATAAGCAAGCCTTTGTAGAAAAGCTTACCGCCGCAGGCAAACGAGTAATTATGATTGGCGACGGAATAAACGACGCTGCGGCGCTTAAAAGCAGCAATGTGGGCATAGCCGTGGCAGCAGAAGAATTTAACTTTACCCCGGGCAGCGATGTAATTATGCGCCACCAATCGCTTGCCAACCTGAAAGAAATTATAGACTATACCCGCTACGGCAAAAAAATATTGCACCTTAATTACGCCATTTCCATTTTATACAATACAGGCGGACTGTTCTTTGCCTTTAACAATTGGCTTACGCCACTGATAGCCGCCATACTTATGCCGCTAAGCTCCATTAGCGTAGTAGCCACAGGCTACGGACTAACCAATGTTTATCGGTTTTTGAGGGGGAGATAATTCCCCTGACCAAAATCAACCCCTAGCCTGATTTTAATCAGGCTTTTTTGTGTGTTTACTCCCGTGCTTTGTACCCACAAATAGTACCCGAAGAGTATGGAGATAATTTACGTGATGATAGGGATTAGTATAGCCTTGGCGGTTTTCTTTTTGTTCTCCTTTTTGTGGGCATCTAAATCAGGTCAGTTCGACGACGACGAATCGCCCTCGGTGAGAATTTTATTTGACGAAAAACCAACAACCGATAATAAACCAAACAAACAAATAGCTAATGGAAGCGGGAAAGTTTAATTACGACAATAGTATCGTAAAAAAATTCGTCATTGCGACGGCTCTTTGGGGCGTAATAGGAATGATAGTAGGGCTTGTAGTATCGCTGCAAATGGTTTTCCCCGACTTCTTCAACGAGTATTTAGGATTTAAATTCCTGTCGTTTGGCAGAATACGCCCGCTGCACACCAATGCAGTAATTTTTGCCTTTGTAGGAAACGGTCTGTTTGCGGGTATTTATTACAGCTTACAGCGCCTGCTAAAAGCCCGTATGTGGAGCGACAAATTATCGAACATTAACTTCTGGGGCTGGCAATTAATTATTCTTTCGGCGGTAATTACTCTGCCTATGGGGTACACCTCCAGTAAAGAGTACGCCGAATTGGAATGGCCTATAGACATTGCCATTACATTGCTTTGGGTAGTGTTTGGTTGGAATATGTTTGCTACCATATTGGTTAGAAGGGTAAAACATTTGTATGTAGCTATATGGTTTTACATTGCCACGTTTGTTACTGTGGCAGTTCTTCACGTAGTTAACTCGTTCGAGTTACCTGTTTCCTTTATGAAAAGCTACTCTTGGTACGCTGGCGTGCAAGATGCCTTGGTGCAGTGGTGGTATGGGCACAACGCGGTGGCATTTTTTCTTACCACACCTTATTTGGGCTTGATGTACTACTTTATACCCAAAGCAGCTAACCGCCCTGTTTATTCCTACCGACTTTCTATTATTCACTTTTGGGCACTTATATTCATTTATATATGGGCAGGGCCGCACCACTTATTGTATACCGCTTTGCCCGACTGGGCACAGAGTTTAGGCGTGGTATTCTCCATAATGCTTATTGCGCCATCGTGGGGCGGTATGCTTAACGGATTGCTTACCCTTAGAGGCGTGTGGGATAAAGTAAGAGAAGATGTGGTATTAAAATTTATGGTAGTTGCCGTTACGGCTTACGGTATGGCCACTTTCGAAGGACCTATGATGTCGTTAAAGTCTGTAAACTCTATTGCGCACTTTACCGATTGGGTTATTGCGCACGTACACGTGGGCGGCTTGGGCTGGAACGGTATGCTCACCTTTGGTATGTTATATTGGTTGGTGCCCAAAATGTGGGGAACCAATATCTACTCAAAAACCTTAGCCAACACGCACTTCTGGATTGCCACGCTGGGTATTTTGTTGTACGCCATCCCCATTTATTGGGCAGGTTTTACCCAAGGGTTTATGTGGCAAGATTTTAACCCCGACGGAACCCTTGTAAACAAGGACTTTTTAGAGACAGCTACCAACCTAAAACCCCTTTATTTCTTGCGCTCAATGGGTGGTTTGCTATACGTAATTGGGGCTATATTAATGAGCTACAACTTGATAAAAACTGCCGGTCAGGGAAGCTTTATTGCCAACGAAGCGGCAGAAGCCATTTCGTACAAAAAGGAAAAAGAGCGCAAACACGGAAAAGAGCACTGGCACAGAGCCATAGAGCACAAGCCTGTTCAGTTTATGGTGCTCGCCTTGGTGGTGGTGCTAATAGGCGGATTGGTAGAAATTGTGCCCACGATGTTGGTAAAATCTAACGTGCCCACCATAGCAAGCGTTAAGCCCTACACGGCTTTAGAGCTAGAGGGCAGAGATTTGTACATAAGAGAGGGTTGTAACAACTGCCACTCGCAAATGGTAAGGCCAATGCGCTACGAAACGGCTCGCTATGGCGAGTACTCAAAAGCAGGCGAGTTTGTTTACGAGCATCCGTTCTTGTGGGGCTCCAGAAGAACCGGCCCAGATTTGCACCGCGAAGGCGTGGGTAACAAACAAAATAGGTCTGATGCTTGGCACTACAGACACTTTAAAGCCCCCGCAGAAATTTCGCCCGGGTCTATTATGCCCGCCTACCCTTGGATGCTGAAAGAAGACTTAGATTTAACCTACACGAAGCGAAAAATTTCTGCTATGCGAAAGCTGGGAGTACCTTATCCTGAAGGCTACGAGGAGCAAGCAATGGAAGATATTCGCCTCCAGTCGTTAAAAATTGCTGAGAGCATTGTAAAAGATGTTTCTGAAGACCCCACGCCCGAAAAAGTAGAAACCCTTAGCAAAAAAGAGGTAGTAGCCATTATAGCCTACCTGCAAAGGCTGGGTTCCGATATTCATAAGTCTGCAGATGAAGTTGTAATTCCGTATGCGGCACAACAACAAAACCAATAAAATCGAAAGCGTATGTTGAAGTATATAAAAAACCACCTAAGCACTATGGATAGCATAGAAATCTATCCGCTCATTTCGCTTATGATTTTCGTCATCTTCTTTGTTTTTGTTACCTGGAGGGTAATAAAAATGAGCAAAGAAAGGGTGGAGGTGCTGGAAAATTTACCGCTTACCGATACTGCTGATGCGCCATCAAAACCGCTAGACAACTAATGTGTAATACAAAATTTAAGAGTATGAAGACGAACATTGTAGCAATTTTACTGGCTTGTTTGATGACAGGCGCAAGCCTTAATGTAAAGGCCTTTAACACTAGCAACAACTGGTTGGATGATGCCTCGGAGTTGTATCAGAAAATTACTTCCGTTTCGTTTACTTCTGTGCAAATGCAAGAAGCCGATGCTACCGCTTCCGATGTGGCGGTAGCCGTTGAAGAGTTGATAATTTACGCACCCAATTACGACAAAAACTTTAAAATATTCTTGGTGCTAACAACCATTGGCGTGTTTTTGCTCATAGCCATTTTTATGACCATAAGCAGTGCCAAAAACATTACCAGTAGCGAGTATTTTAAAAGCCGACTTATAGAGAAATACCGAAAAATAAGAGAAGCCAACACGCCCAAGCTTATTTTGGTTGCACTTATGGCAGGTGGCGTGGGCAATCTTTTTGCTGCATCGGGCGAGCCTTGGCTTAAACTATCCAACACCGACCTTTACTGGCTAATGGGTTTAGACTTAGCGCTGTTCTTCACTTACTTGTATGTTCGCTCGTATGTTCGCAATTTATTGGACGAGATAAAAACCGAAGAAGAACTGGCTCTAGTGGCTCAATTGAGCAAAAAATCCAGTATGGCATACATCCTTACCAAGCAAGTGGAGATAGAAGAGGAACACACCATTATGATGGATCACGAGTACGACGGTATTCGTGAGTTGGACAACGATTTACCACCGTGGTGGAAGTGGGGTTTTTACGCAACCATACTGTGGTCGGTAGTTTATCTGTTTCACTATCATATAATTGGTACAGGCGATTTGCAGGCAATAGAGTACGAAAAATCTATAGCTAAAGCCGAAATGGAAATATCGGCCTACTTAAAAAAAGCAGCACTAAATGTAGACGAAAAAACAGCCACCGTTCTAACCGACAGTAAAGATTTGGCAAAGGGCGCAGCCATATACAAGCAATACTGCGTAAGTTGCCACGGTCAGCAAGGCGAGGGAGACATTGGCCCCAATTTAACCGACGATTATTGGATTTATGGTAACGATATTAAAGAAGTTTTTTATACCATAAAGCACGGCGCAAAAAATGGTATGAAATCTTGGAAAGACGAGTTAAACCCACTAGAAATGCAGCAATTGGCCTCGTTCATTCTCCACCTTGAGCCTGTGGAAGGCAAAGGTCCAGAAGGAGAGCAAAAGGAGCGCAAGGCATTGAATGCCGGCCAAGAAGAAATCTCTACGCAGTAACTAATGGCTCCTACAAGGAGCACGAACAGTAAGACAGAATGAGTGCCAACACAAATACCGATGAAAGCTTTAGAGATGCAATTAGTACTGTAGACAAGGACGGTAAGCGTGTTTGGATTTACCCGAAAATGCCAAAAGGAAGGTTTTACGACCGCAGAAAAATTCTGAGCTACCTTCTTTTGGCATTTTTATTTTCGGCGCCTTTTATAAAAATAGGAGGAGCACAATTGCTTATGTTCAATGTGTTGGAGCAAAAATTTGCCATTTTCGGCAAAGTATTTTGGCCACAGGATTTTTTTATTTTCGCCCTCATTACTCTTGCAGGCTTAATAGCCATTGCGCTGTTTACGGTAATTTTTGGCCGCTTGTTTTGCGGATGGGTTTGCCCACAAACCATATTTATGGAAATGCTTTTCCGCAGAATTGAATATTGGCTAGAGGGCGACCATACCCACCAGCGCAAGCTAGATAAGCAAGAGTGGAACACCGATAAGGTGCTTAAAAAATCGGCAAAACATCTTATTTTTTGGCTCATTTCGTTTCTCATAGCCAATGTTTTCTTGGCCTACTTAATCGGTTCGGATTTGCTCTTGGAAATTGTAACCACGCCCCCACATAAGCACTTAGGTGGTTTTATGGGTATTTTGGTTTTTAGCACCATTTTTTACTTGGTGTTTTCTAAGTTCAGAGAACAAGTTTGCACGGTAGTTTGCCCTTACGGAAGGCTACAAGGAGTATTGCTAGACAGAAAAAGCTTAGTGGTAGCCTACGATTATATTCGCGGAGAAAAGAGAGCCAAGTTTAAGAAAGGCGAAGAACGCGCCACCGCCGAAAAAGGCGATTGTATAGACTGTAGCCTATGCGTAAAAGTATGCCCTACAGGTATAGATATACGAAACGGCACTCAACTGGAATGTGTAAACTGCACGGCTTGTATAGATGCCTGCGACGAGGTAATGGATGGAGTAGGGTTGGATCGCGGACTTATCCGCTACGCATCCGAAGATGGTATTGCCAAAAAAGAGCCTTTTCGAATTACTAAAAGAGCAATAGCTTATAGTTCGGTGTTGGTTTTGTTAATGGTAATTATTGCATCGCTGTTGGTTACCCGAAGCAACGTGCAAGCCACCATTTTGCGCACCCGAGGCACTATGCACCAAAAATTACCCGATGGCAGCTATGCCAATATTTACGACATCAACTTAATTAACAAAACAACAAAAGATATCCCCATCGAGCTGAAAATACTCAAAGGCGAAGGAGAAATAAGGCTGATTGGAAAAGAACTTGAAGTAGCCGAACAGAGCGAATTACAAAGCAAAATGATGATTGTAATTCCTAAAGAAAAAATGGGAAATGAAATTAAGCTAACCATAGGCATATACAGCGATGGCGAGCTGATACAAAAAGTAAAAACCACGTTTATAGGGCCTTTGCTCTAAACGCATAAATACACACAGTATGAAAGGATTTGGATTAGTAGTAGTAGCAATGGGAGCTTTTATGACTTACATTGTTTTTTTGGTGGTGGGTTCGTTTAGAACAAACGTAGATTTAGAATACACCGATTATTACCAAAAAGAAATTGGTTTTCAGCAGCAAATAGATGCCAAGCAAAACACCAAAAACTTGAAAAAACAACCGCTTGTGTATGCCGCCAACAAGGTTATATACATTGAAATACCCCAGAATTTGGTAATACAAAGCGGAACGGTAAACATATACCGCACGGTAAGCGCCAAAGACGATTTTTCTGTAGATTTTACCGACAACTATTTGGAAATTTCACTAACCGATAAAGAATCGGGCGGATACCGAATAGAAGTTTCTTGGCAGAGCGAAGGCAAAATGTTTTTCTACAAAGAAGAGATACAGTTATGAGCTACGTTATAGCAGCATTAATATTGGGTTTGGGTAGCAACTTGCACTGCTTGGGTATGTGCGGGCCGCTAAATATGGCTTTGCCCATAGGGCATTATTCGCCGCCCAAGCGCCTGTTTATGGCTGCTGTTTACCATAGCGGAAGGCTTATGGTATACGGATTGCTGGGCTTGTTTGCCGGCTCGGTAGGCGCGGTGTTGGCGTTGGGAACTTACCACGAAATTATCAGCATAGTTTTTGGATCGTTAATTATACTAATGGCACTCTTTAGTTTTATTAAGGTAAGCAAAGGGGCTCGCTGGGGTAATCGCTTGTCTTCCGCCGCCATTAGTTATTGGAAGCAGCGAAAGAGCCCCTTTGCGTTTCTTATTATGGGTGCAGCAAACGGCTTGCTACCCTGCGGAATGGTGTACATAGCTATGGCAGGAGCTGTAGCCACGGGCTACGGCCACACAGGAATGGCCTTTATGCTCATTTTTGGCGCAGGTACGCTGCCACTTACAATGGGGGTGGCCTTATTTACCAATTACTTTAGTAAATTGTGGAAAGTAAAACTGCTTAAAAAAATAGAGTTGAGCAAGGTGTTTGCCGTAACGGTGGGTTTGTTGCTTATAGTGCGCGGACTTAGCTTGGGTATACCCTACATCAGTCCTAAAATAGAAGCCGAAACCGGAATAGTAAAATCTTGCTGCAGCACCGCATCTTCTTGCGAAACGCCTAACGAAGCCTTTCAATAGAACGAATAAGCGCCTCGTCTTTTCTAATTCCTCTTTGCGCCAAAATTAAAAATACCAGTGCCGGAACGGGCATAAAAAACCCTGCTTTGTAGCTGATGTTTTCTGGGGTTGCTCCCACGCTTTCTGCAAAAGTCATAGCGTTGGTAAACACCAGTACAATAATTGCCAACACCAGTATGTACGATATGCGACAAAGCAATAATTGCGTTTTTCGGTTCTTAAAAAATGCAATAGCGCCAAAAGAAAGCGCAGCACATAGCGGAACAGCTATACGGTAAGGAAATCGGTTGATGTCGATACCATTTACCACAAATCCGTTTACATTAAACAGGTAATTCATCTCGTCAACAGACATTACCACATAATCCATTAAAAAAGCCAGTGTAAGGCAAATTCCGGCCAAGACCAAGTAAAGGGTTTGTATTCGCTGAAGCATAGTGAAAAAGATTATTTTCGTGATGTAGCTTAATTGGGTTTACGGAAAAGTTAGGCAACTCCAATTTAATGTATGTCTTTGTCAATGTTGCTCCTGCTGAGTCTTTTCGTATACACCCGATATGGCAAAAGTACTGCATTTAAATTACGCTATTTCTATTTTGTACAATACAGGGGGTCTATTCTTTGCCTTTAACAATTGGCTTACCTCATTGGTAGCGGCCGTTCTTATGTCACTAAGTTCCATAAGCGTTGTTGCTGGGTTAACCAATTATTTTGTTTAGGTAAGAAGGGGTGATTCGCTAAAAATGATAGCCTAAATTGAATCCTAATACTCTAGGCATGAAATATTTAAACATCAATGTAGGAGAGCCATAACCAACCAATTCCTCATGCATACCTAATGCAAAGCTGAATTCTGTGCCCATGCTCCAATAGTCACCAAGTTTAATCTGTGCTCCAAAACCGGGTGAAATGCCAAACCCGCGATTAAATCTACTGAAGGAGAAGTTAGGAATTCTATACCAAGACACTAAGGCGGCATGATAAATATCTAACGAATAATAAAGTCGTAAAGCAGAAGGATCTTCGTTTATATTTTTTTCAATCCCTATATTATAATAGGGGTTGGTAGAAAACGAATTTTGAAAACCAGAAGGGCCTTTTAACATTACGTGTGTTATACCAATTCTCAACCGGGTTTCATCATTAAAGGCATGTTTGTACTGCCAGTCAAATCGGGCTTCTTTACCCGAAAAGTAATAGTTGCCCGGAAGTCTTATAAAAGCGCCCGGAATTGAGCTTATACCGAATCTGAATTCATTTTTTTCGTCAAATGGACCTCCTGCATAGGAGCTGAAAGCTGTTGATAAAACTGCTATAAAAAGTAGTGCTTTCTTCATGCCGTGATGTTTATAATTGCTTTTGAACAAAATCTGCCAATGTTTTAATATTTGTTTCAGAGAAATCAAATTTTACTCCTGCAGCGGCATAAATTTCGGGAATTGATGCGGTATATCCAAGCGAAAGTGCCGTATTATACTTTTTTAACGCTTTTTGCCCTTCGGCTAAATAATTTTCCCAAACCCCTATGGCACCTAATTGAGCTATGCCATATTCTATGTAGTAGAATGGAACTTCAAATAAATGCAATTGCCTGTGCCATGCAGAAGCAAAATAATCTTCGTAGCCTGTATAATCCACAATTCCGGTATTGTATTTTTTCTGTAGTTCTACCCAGCTTTTTGTTCTTTCTTTGATACTATGATTGGGGTTAGTGTAAATCCAATGCTGAAATTCATCTATCAATGCAATCCAGGGCAGCATTTTTATTACATCTTCCAGATGTTCTTTTTTGGCTTTTGCGAATTCTACTTCATTAAACAGGATGTACCAGTGTTTCATTGATATAAGCTCCATACTCATAGAGGCGAGTTCGGCAACCTCACTGGGCAGGTTTTTGTAACCGGTTAGTGGAAGGTCTTTTGTCAGAATACTATGAACGGCATGCCCCCCCTCATGTATCATAGTGATTAGGTCGCGTTGAAGTCCTGCGGCATTCATAAAGATGAATGGATAGCCTGTTTCGTAAAGAGGGTAATTGTAGCCGCCTGGGGCTTTCCCTTGTTTGCTGTCTAAGTCTAAATGCCCCATTTCATTCATTTTTGAAAGACATTCGGCATAAAACGGATGAATTTCTCCAAACAGTTGAATGGATTTTTGGGTTAGGTCTTTTCCATCGGTAAAGGGTTTCAGTGGTTCTCCTCCATCCGTAGCCACGTCCATATCGAATGGACGAAGCTTATCTAAATTCAGGGCTTTTCTTCTTTTTTCATGAAATTGTTTTACAATCGGCACAATTTGAGTAGAAACGCTTTGATGGAAGTTTTTGCAGTCTTCAACTGAATAATCAAACCGTCCCAACTCGGCAAACATATAGTCTCTGAAATTCTCAAACCCGGCATTAATTGCAATCTGATGTCTAAGCGCTACCATTTTTGAAAATAGATCATCAAGTTTTTGTCGGTCTTCCAGTCTTCGGTTTGTGATTAGATGATAAACTTTTTCTCTAATTTTTCTGTCATTTTCGTGCAAAAATTTTGCAGCTTGCTGCATAGTGAGCTCTTCGCCTTCATAGCTTATACTCATGCTCCCGGATATTTTTCCGTATTCTTGAGCAAGTTGATTTGCTTCGGTTTGCAGCGGTATGTTTTCTTCGCGAAAAAGTTCGATGCTGTTTTTTACCCTACGGAGGTATATGTCGAATCCTTTTTCATTCATTTTTTCGGCAAAATCAGAGCCAACCAGTTTTTTTTCAAGTTGGTTCGATACCGGAGCAATTTTAGGCTGAATTTCGGTGATAAAAAACGAATAGGCATCCGATGCGTTACGGTCATTTGTGTTGATGGTCATCCTGATGTATCGCCAGGCAAGATTTTCTGATATAAAGGCCTCTAGTTCGCTGCTGTTGCTCAACCATTTTTTAAACCCTTCAAAAGTGCTGATATCGCGATTCAATAAGTTTTCAAAATAAGGTTCCAGATCATTCCAAGAGCTAATTTCTTGATTAGCTGAGACAAATTTGCGCATATAACAGGTTGTTTGAATATTCTATTTAACTAAGCGCAAGTATACCAATATTACTCTTAATATAATGAATTTTGGCTTCACATTTGTGCAAAAAGAAAAGCCCTTTAACCAGTTAAAGGGCTTTTCTTTTTGGTGCTAACCTCTGACTACTCCCTCTTAAAAACGATTCGATGTGTATACCTGCCTTCTTTAAGTTTAGAGTTTTTTTGCGATTTAATCACTTTTTCTTTAAGTGTATCGCTGTGAGTTTCATCTGAACATTTCCAGTTAAGTAGAATTATTTCTCCGGTTTCGGACACTAAGAAGCTAATCTCTACTTGAATTTCTTTTTCAGAAGTAATGCTTTGACCTATGGCAGCTAGTTTTCTTTCTAAGGTTCTGTTTGCCTTTCCTTTGCCCCATGATGTGTTTACGCTGATTAATAACGCGATAAGTAGAAGGGTGATTGTTTTCATAGTTTATTTGTTTTTCCGTCGGACGACTAACTAAACAGAATGTTACATAAAACATAAAAAATCTATTCGTCTTTTTTAGTAGAAATGTTGTACGAATTAATTTTTAATTGATATTTGGTAAAACTCACAGAAAGAAAATGGTAGAAAAAACCGTAATAGGTAGAAAAGATAAGGCCGATTTTCCTGAATTTGGTTTCGAGAATATTGATGTGAAAATTGATACGGGAGCCTATTCTTCTGCTTTGCATTGCCATTTGATAGAAGAGGTGAATATTTCTGAAAGAAAAGTGTTGAAATTCAGGTTTCTAGACCCGTCTCATCCGGAGTATGAGGAACGCGATTTTTTTGCAAAAAAATATGATGTTAAGAAGGTAAAAAGCTCAAGTGGAGAGGTGGAAACTCGCTACATGATTGAAACTACTCTTGTTCTTTTTGGAGAATCCATTACCACAGAATTTACTCTTGCCGACAGAGAGACTATGAAAATTCCCGTTCTGCTTGGTCGCAAACTGCTTCGCCATAGGTTTGTTGTCGATGTTGTTAAGAAAAATTTATCCTATAAAAAGAAATTGAAAAAGAAGAAAAAATGAATATAGTCGTATTATCTAGAAATTCGAGGCTCTACTCCACAAAAAGATTGGTAGAAGCAATAAAGGAAAAGGGACATAATGCCAGAGTTATTGATCACTTGAAGTGCGATATACTTATGGACGAAAGCGGACCAAAGATATTTTATCAGGGTGAAGAATTGAAAGATATTGATGCCGTAATTCCCAGAATAGGGGCATCGGTAACATTTTATGGTTGCGCAGTAGTACGCCAGTTTGAAATGATGCACGTTTTTGCAGCCGTGAGTTCGCTTGCTATTACTCGCTCGCGCGACAAACTGCGTAGCTTACAAATACTATCAAGAGCCAAAGTAGGAATGCCCAAGACGGCATTCACCAATTATTCCAAAGGAGACGAGAAGATCTTGAGAAAAATAGGAGGAGCACCGGTTATTATTAAACTGTTGGAAGGAACTCAAGGCTTGGGAGTTGTTCTTGCAGAGAGTCAAAAAGCAGCTATTTCAGTTATTGAGGCATTTGAAGGGCTTAAGGCTAGAATTATAGTTCAGGAATTCATAGAGGAAGCTAAAGGCGGAGATATACGAGCATTTATTGTAGATGGAAAAGTTGTAGCCGCAATGAAAAGGCAAGGTAAAGACGGTGAGTTTCGCTCAAATCTACATAGGGGAGGATCCTCGAAGCTTATAAAGCTCACCAAAAAAGAAAAAGACACAGCGATCAAAGCTGCTAACGCAATGGGGCTTTCTATTGCAGGGGTGGATATGCTTCAGTCAAAACGAGGGCCTTTGGTTTTGGAGGTAAACTCTTCTCCTGGTTTAGAGGGAATTGAGAAAGCTACAGGATTGGATATTGCCGGAAGCATTGTTGAGTATATAGAAAACAACGTGCAAAAAAGAAAAATTCCAAGGGATAAGGTAAAGGCTTAAGCTATGAATTATTCGAACAACCCTATTGTTATAAGCGGTATAACTATAAATGCAGGCGAATCCAAACAGATAAACGCCCAGATTGCCCGTCTTCCCTCCCGCACTAGAATAGATACTCCTATATACGTGTGCAGAGCAATTGAGCCCGGTCCCACAGTGCTTATTTCCGGGGGGCTACACGGTGACGAAATAAACGGTATTGAAATAGTCAGAGGAATACTGAAAGGAGGTTACAATAAACCACTTATTGGCACAACGATTTGTATTCCTATCATCAACATATTTGGTTTTCTGAACCTTTCCCGAAACTTAACTGATGGTAAGGACATAAATCGCTCTTTTCCGGGAAATCCGGATGGATCACTTGCCAGTCAGGTGGCGCACTACATTACAAAAAACATACTGCCAATAATTGATTACGGGTTAGACTTTCATACCGGAGGTGGAAAAATCGATAATTTCCCTCAGCTGAGAGCCGTGTTGGATGACGAAAAGAATATGGAATTAGCTATGGCTTTTGCCGCCCCTATGATTATCAACTCACCTTTTAGAGAAAAATCATTAAGAAAAGAGGCTGATAAAATTGGGAAGCGAATCCTTGTTTTTGAAGCAGGGGAGTCACTTCGTTTAAACCCCTATTACGTTCAGGAAGGGGTTGATGGAACATGCCGATTGCTGAAACACCTAGGGCTACTTTCAGAAGCTCCGGAAGCTACTATTCCACCTACTCTCATCCGAAAATCTTCCTGGTTGCGATCACACAGCTCGGGACTTTTTCATCGGGATATTAAAAACGGGCAATATTTAAGAAAGAACGACATCATAGGTAAGATTACTGACCCGTTTGGCACATATGAAGAGCCTCTGTCAATAAGGCATGAAGGGCATGTAATTGCTGTAAACTACAATCCAGTTGTAACTAAAGGCGATGCGTTAATTCATGTAGGGCATTAAATAAATTACTTCTGCGGATTAGCGTAGAGCTTAACATCCTTACCGGTAATTTCTTTATCGCAAAGGATGAGCAAACGCTCTACAATATTGCGTAATTCGCGAATGTTCCCCGTCCAGTTTAATGCTTGTAATTCCTTCATGGCGTCGAAAGTGAATTTTTTGGGCAGTAAACCTTGTTCTTCGCAAATTTGTGCTGTAAAATAATTAACCAGTAGGGGAATATCTTCTTTTCTGTCGTTTAATGAAGGCACATGGATAAGGATTACACTCAAACGGTGAAATAAATCCTCTCTGAAAGTTCCATTTTCTATTTCTTTTCGCAAGTCTTTATTAGTTGCGGCAATTACTCTTACGTTTACCTTGATATCACTTTCACCTCCTACTCGGGTAATTTTATTTTCTTGCAATGCCCTCAATACTTTAGCTTGAGCTGAAAGACTCATGTCGCCTATTTCGTCCAAAAACAAAGTGCCGCCATCGGCAGTCTCAAACATTCCCTTACGTTGTTTAATAGCAGAGGTGAAGGCTCCTTTTTCATGACCAAATAGTTCGCTTTCAATAAGTTCTGACGGGATGGCAGCGCAGTTCAACTCAACAAAAGGCAGATTCGATCGATCGCTTTTTTGATGTAATTGTCTAGCAACAAGCTCTTTACCGGTTCCGTTTCCACCGGTAATAAGTACTCGGGCTTCTGTGGGTGCCACACGGTCAATCATTTGCTTTATTTCCTTTATGGCATTTGATTCACCAATTATTTCTACTGTTTTCGATTTGTTTACTTTCTTACGTAATTGCTTTGTTTCTTCTACCAATGTGTTTCTGTCTAAAGCATTTCTTATGCTTACTAACGTTCTGTTTAAGTCGAGGGGCTTTTGAATGAAATCGTATGCGCCTTTTTTTATTGCTTCTACGGCATTTTCTACCGTTCCATGCCCCGAAATCATAATTACCGGCACATCAATGCTTTCGGCAATAACTTTATCCAGAACCTCAATACCATCCATCTTTGGCATTTTGATGTCGCATAATACCAAATCGTACTTTTCTTTACGTAGTAGGTCTAATCCTATTAGTCCGTCTTCAGCATCGTCTACTGTATATTTTTCGAATTCGAGAATTTCTTTAAGTGTAGAGCGAATAGGGCGCTCATCATCAATTACCAGAATACGTGTCATATAATTTTGATTTGGTGTAAATATACTAACCAATAAGTTAAACTTGCAACCAACAGACCCGGGTTTGTTTATTTAAAACATGAGAGCCCTGAGAGAGACTTTGTTTTGAGAAAACTCCATAGCAGGAAAAGGTATTTTTATTGAATTGAGAAGAAAAAACAGCGTTTTTAAGGATTTTTTTCCTGTTTTTATTCTGTTCCAATCAACATCTAAACTTAGGTAGAGCTGTCTGTATCTTTTTAGTGCAAAGCAGTCGGGGTCGCCGTTGCAGTATACATTATAATTATCAAACCCTCCCGTCATGCCATATGCGCTATACCCCAAGCTTACCGATATCCAATTGGGCATTTTGTTTTCATTTTCTTTTTTAAATGGAGTGAAGCTAAGCCAGTAGGTTTGTCCGTTGTAATCTTTTAATAATCTTTCAGGATAGCTATTTCCCAAAAGATTGGGGCGATAGGCTGCAATTGGAGTAGGTGAAGATGAGAATTTGAGCTGTATCCTTTGTTCTCTCCAAGCCAATTCTTGTCCCAAAAATAATCCTGCTCCCAGGGTGTTTGCTGCAATATCTCCCCAAGAAAAGCCCCATGCTTCAGAAAATCCATCAAGCACCTCGAAGGTAGATATGCTTGCCCAACCTGCTAAAGATCCCCAAAGCGCCGATTTTTTTTCAACCATTCCGGCCCATAGAAAAGTGCGATTGGCAACTCTTGCCAATTGATAAGCCGAGTAGGCATGTCCGGCTTTATCCATTTGCAGCCATTCCCGGTTATCATTAAAAAAATGAAAACTACTTCGGGGTTGATTTTTATACCAAACCTCGTTTAATCCGGCTATGGTGATACCTTGTGTAGCTAACATCCCCCCGCCTACTGTCCAAAGTTTTTTGGAGTTAATGCTATCTTGAGCACCAAGATAAATAGGACAATTAAGAGTTATAAGTAAGATAACAGCGCGCATAATGTGCAGTAAAAATAGAGCTTTGTTTTTAAAACGCCACAACAATTCCAATAGTTGGAATTATTGTTCCGGTGAATTTATATACGGTATAAACTTGGTATTTATTGGGGCCGTTAGGATTGGTAAGTGGATGGTCGTCGTCATCTCTTCGCACATTTAGAAAAGCGGGTTGCTCGGCTTGAAAATTATATACGTTTTGAATGTCGAGATAAATGTTGAGCGATCATTTTTCGAAGAAGTACTTTTTGTCTACCCGAATATCCAGTTGATTAAAATTCCCTAGCCTTGATGAGTTTAGCCTGATATACTCCAATATACCTTGCTCGCGAAGATCCCAAGCGACTTTTTGAGCAGAATTTCCTACATCAAACGGGGTGTATGGCACCCTTCCCCGAAAACAGTCAGCGAGCACCAACAGTACAATTCTTTTTGATTTTTTCATGCTTTAATCAGCAGCAATTGCCTATAATTGTTTTTCAATCGCTGAGAATTTTAATATGAAGACACCTTAATTTAACAAATTACCCTGATTCAAATCAAATAAAGAGGATATTGACAACAGGTGTTAAATACTGTTAATCTCTTATATTTGTATAGCCTAATGTTTTCAGAAAGAGTAAGAAATGCCTATCTTACGAACGAATTACAAATAATTTGAATATAGTTATGATAAACGAAACATTAAGAAAAGTTAAGGACATTAAGTCGAATCCGTGTGTTAGTATAATTCTGAATACACACAGAACACACCCCGACAACAAGAAGGATGGGATTACACTGAAGAATTTGGTTACAGAGGCAGAAAATAGGCTTTTAGATGAGTTTGATAAGCGCTCAATTGTGCCGATTTTAGAAAAAATACATGATTTAGCTTCTCGCATAGATCATTACATTAACTTAGACAGTATGGCCATTTTTGTGAATGAATCTATGGCCGAGGTGGTGCGAATGCCAATTTCGGTAGAAAATCGGGTAATTATAGATACAACCTTTGCAACCCGTGATTTGGTGAGAGCGATGCACCAGTCTGAGCATTATTATGTGCTTTGTGTAAGTCATTCAAAAGCCAGACTCATTGAGGCGTATAACGATAAGGTAGTTAGAGAGTACACAGGGGTTTTCCCAATGGAAAATTCGCATTACACAACTAATAAAGAGGAAAAGACTACTGAAAAAACCGATCATTTGGTTAGAGAATTTTTTAATATTGTTGATAAGCAATTGCAATTAATTTATAAAGCGAATCCACTCCCGGTGGTTTTAGCAGCTGAAGAGAGAAACCAGAGTCATTACCGAGAAGTCGCTGATAAAAAGAAGATGTACATCGCCAGCATACATAAAACAAGAGATAATGATAAAGCGCATGAAATAGTCACGGATGCATGGGTAGAAGTGAGTAGAGTGTTGGCAGAAAATCAGGCATCTGCCGTAAATGATTTGGAGCAGGCTCAGCAGCAGAACAAGGCCATTTCTGATGTTACAGAAATATATCGTTTTGCCAAAGAGGGCAGGGCAGATACTTTGTTTGTAGAGAAAGATTTTTTTCAACCGGCTTTAGTAAATGGGGAAAACGTTCAGTTGGTTGACAATGCAAAAGTTCCCGGAGTGGTAGATGATATAATAGATGAGACCATCGAATTTGTTTTGGCAAATGGTGGGAACGTTGTATTTCTCCCCTCCGGCGCACTGAGTAAGTATCAAAAAATGGGTTTAAAGGTTAGGTACTAAAAAGCAGCCCACTTTTATTGAAAACATCCTGTGAACCTTGTTTTTCCACAGGATGTTTTGTTTTGTTACATTTGAAGAGAACTGTTGTCGTAAATAATTGTCTATACATTTATGAAAAACAAGCTTCTTATATGAAATTATTTAGGCATACTTTTATATTACTTCTTTTATTTATATGGGGATTTATTGCCTTTGCAAATACTCCTTTGGCGATTGATGTAACAAAAAGCAGTTACGACATCAAAGGGGTAAATATTTTATATTATGAAGAGGAAGAAGATAGTGGCACTATGCCTTTTAATGATGAAGGGCCGAAGTTTGAATTGTTTCGAAAGCTAACATCCGGGACTATTAATTTTGGCTTCAGTCAGAATAATTATTGGTTTCTAATCGCAACTAAAAATACCAGAAACTTTACTATTTCGAGATTGTTGCATTTGGACAATCCCAATTTGGATTTGATAGAGCTATATCAATTCGATACAGAATTTAACATATTAAAATCATACCAATCCGGCGATTTATTGCCCTATGTCAATAGACCGTATAGGCATAAGGATTTTGTATTTCCGCTTGACTTTAAGTACAATTCGACTAATTATATTTTATTAAAAGTGAATAACGGAGGCGAACAGTTTCATTTCAATATGCGGATAGTAAAAGAATCGGAATTTGTAGATATGATAAGCAAACAACAATTGATTTATGGAGTCTATTTTGGAATTCTTTTGTTTATTCTGGTTTTTAATCTCTTCTTGTTTTTATTCTTAAGAGAGCGGCTCAATTTACATTATTGTATTTACATTTTTGCTATGATGTTGTTGCAGTTATCATTGAATGGTTATGGGGTTCAGTTTTTATGGTCAGAAAATGTTTATATAGCAAACAGAGCCAACCCGTTTTTTGCATCCTTGTCTGTACTTTTTCTGTTATACTTTTCAGTAGCCTTTTTAAGGCTAAAGCAGTACACTCCAAAACTACACAAGTTTTATATCGCTTATTCTTTTTTGATTGTTCTAACACTTGTTATCTCTCTTGTGCCTGGCGAAATTTTCTACCGAATATCGGTACTTAGTATAAATGCTCTTACCCTGCTACTTAATCTTCTGATTTTGCCTACGGCAATTTTTATAATCAGAAAGGGGAATCAACCTGCCCGAATCTTTCTGTTGGCTTTTATTGTTTTGATATTTTCTGTATTTGCTTTTGTTCTTAAAAACTTTGGTGTACTAAATTCTAATGTGTACACAGATTATGTGTTAGAGATTGGTTCGGCAACAGAGGCTATATTACTCACATTAGCCATTGTAGTGAGGTTTCAGGGGTTTAAAGAAGAGGCTATTAAACGACTTGAAGAACTGAATGAAACAAAAAGCAAGGCAAACGAAGTTCTGGAAAGAAAAGTAGAAGAAAGAACTAGCGAACTTATAGCTCAAAAATTGGTTATAGAAGAAAAGAACAAACACATAACAGATAGTATAAACTATGCCCAGCGCATACAAGATGCTATTATGCCGGGGGTAGATGAAGTTAAAAAACTCTTATGCACTGCTTTAGTGTATTATAAACCTAAGGATATTGTTAGCGGAGATTTTTACCTTGTGGAACCTGTTACCACCAATGATGGTAAAGAGCTTCAGGCTTTTGCAGTGGCAGATTGCACCGGACATGGGGTGCCGGGAGCATTTTTGAGTATGTTGTGCAGTAGTTTTCTTAAGCAGTCTTTGGTTGAAAGAACCGTAAACTCTCCCGCTGATGCATTGGATTTTGTAAGCTACAGGTTGGAAAATTTCTTGAAGCAAAAGTCTGATTTATATCTAAAAGATGGAATGGACATTGCTTTTTGTGTATTAGATAAAGAGAATGACAGGCTATATTTTTCCGGTGCAAACAGACCGCTTTTTATAGTAAGAAAAGGCCAGTTGATAGAGATAAAAGGAAATAGTCAGCATGTGGGTGTGGTAGAGGAGCGCAAGTCTTTCACCAATCATAGTTTTGACCTTGAGCAGGAAGATGAGATTTACCTATTTTCTGATGGTTATGTAGATCAGTTCGGGGCAGAAAATCACGATCAGATTAAGAGGGGAGGAAAAAAGTTTAAGTTGGGTAGGTTTAGAAGGCTTCTTCTATCATTAGAGGGCCTAAGCTCGGAGGGTAAGTTACATGTAATAAATAAAACCTATATAGACTGGAAGGGAGATTTGGAGCAGGTGGATGATATTTGTTTACTGTGCTTAAGGTATACTAGGTGATTTTTGAGCCTTTTGTAAACTTAAGAGATGTGCTTTTTAAGCCACTCTATATTCTCTGCTTCATTGGTGAAAAGTATTACAGTATAACAAGGATTTATCATATTGAGTCCATGCAACAATTTCTTTCCTAAGTTTAACCGCAAGTTAATAAACCAAGTCTTTCTTTGGGGTGATAAATTCTCTCAGAAAACCAGTATCAAAACTAATTTCTTCCCAAGAATCAGTATCAAAATCGATTTTAGCTAATGCACAAGTAGGAAATTCAATGCTTTCACCGGTTAAATAGTAGGTTAATCTGCTGATGCCGGGGTTGTGCCCCACTATTAATGCGCTGTTGTATTTATTTTTGATTCTGTTTATCTCAGTTACATATGAAGAATAATGCGATTCATATATGCTATCAATGTGTTCTACATCTTTTCGATCGTATTCAATCTCGTCGGCAATTCTTTTTGCTGTAGAAGCAGCTCTTTTTGCAGAGCTTGAGAGAATTATGTCAGGAACCCACTTTCGCTTCAGTATTTCTCGACCTATAGCCGGAGCATCGTTTTTGCCTCTGCTGTTAAGTGGGCGATCAAAATCTGCTATTGCGGGGTCATCCCAGCTGGATTTTGCATGCCTTAAAAGATAAAGTGTTTTCATCCTACAAACTTATGAATAAAGTGCTTTCTCGATACTTTGCCAAAGCAATTCAGCCGTCTTATTCCAACTGTATTTTTTTCGTTGTATTTTTCCTTTTTCTATCAATGAGTTTCTTAATGCGTCATTATGATACAGTTCTGATAGGCCCAGAGTAATACTCTCTATACTAAGCGGATTGACAAAATAAGCTGCGTCACCGGCTATTTCGGGCATACAAGAGGTGTTTGAGGTTAAAACAGGAACATCGCAATTCATAGCTTCTACAATTGGAATTCCAAAGCCTTCGAATTTTGAAGGAAGTAGAAGGGCTTTAGCGCCACCAATTAATAAAGCAACATCTTCACGCTTTAGTCTATTTGCAAAATGTACTCTGTTTTTATATTCAAGTGCTTGATAGGCTTTTTTGAATGAGGTATTTTCAAACATTGCTTCTCCTGCAATTACCAAGTTTATATTTGGGTTTGATTGCTGACAAAACTTATCGAAAGCGAGCATTAAGCTTTGTAAATTTTTTCTTGGGTTGAGGGCACCTACAAAAGCAAAATAATCTTGTTCTTTTGAAAATTTTGCTTTTGCCTTGTTTTTATCTTCTGTATTAAGTGGCGTGAAAACTTCGCTCGCAGCATTATAAACTACGTCTACAACTTTTGGGTCAATAGAAAATGAATCTACAATATCGTGCTTAGAATACTCCGATACGGTCACTATTCGTTTGGCATCTTTTGCGTAACGCGGGAAATATTTTTTGTAGTATCTGGAGGTTAATCCGGGTAAATTATCCGGAAAATGCCAAAAATTAAGGTCGTGAAGTGCAATAATAGATTTATATTTTTTAGGAACATTCCATCCATCTGGAGAATAAAACAAATCAATTTTATGTTTTTTGAGTAGTTGTGGAATTTCAATATGAAATCTATAATACCATAAGAATGGATGTCTACTGGGGACTGAAGTTTTTAAAGGGGTGACATTTTCTGAAAAAATAAAAGAATCATCCCATTTTCTGTCGAAAATAAAGAAGAAATTGTGCTGAGGATTAGCTTTGGTGATTCTTTTCAGAGTCTCATATTCAAACCACCCTATGCCCTCAAGCTTGTCTTTTATCAGCAGTTGAGTGTTAATTGCAATATTCATCTATTATGGGTAAGTTTGCCGCTCTTTTGTGAGGTGCAAATGTATTTCATCAGATTAACATTAAAAAATTAAAATGAGAGATAGACTGGAAAATGAAAAAGCTTTTCATAATGAATCATTCTCTCAGGGTGTTAGAAAATCTATTGATGAGTACTATACCATTTTCAGGCAAATAAGAAAAGATTTTAGTGACAGGATTATTGCTTTTGTTCCAAATAAAAATGTGATTGAGTGTGGGTGCGGTGTTAGTACGTTTTCACCGGAATTTGCGCCTTTAGCAAATAGCTTATTGGGAATTGATATTTCGGATGAAGCCGTAAGGCAGTCTAAGGAAAAAGCAGATAATGCTGGCTTAACAAATTGTGAGTTTAAAGTTATGAATGCCGAAGATCTTAAAGTGGAAGATAATTCAGTTAGTCTTATTTTCGGATCGGGAATAATTCACCATTTGGATTTGGATGTTTTTTATAAAGAAGCTGAGCGTGTTCTTGATAGTAAGGGTAAAATTATCTTTATGGAACCGCTGGGACACAATCCATTCATCAACTTTTACAGATGGATTACTCCCAAAATGAGAACACCCGATGAGCATCCATTGCTTAGAAAAGACTTAAAGCAAATTGCAAAACATTTCAAAGTAGTAAATATTAAGTATTACTATTTTTTCTCGATGGCGGCTATTCCATTTAGGAGAACCCGAATTTTTGGAGGGATGTTAAATACTTTAGATGCAGTTGATCAATTTTTCTTCAGCTGCATACCTTACTTCAAGTACATGGCTTGGTATGTACTAATTGATGCTTCTAATCCCAAATCTAAGTAGTTATTTTATCAGGATATTTAATCCTATACCGTATCGAACTCCTTTTGTAACAAGGTTTACATCTATGTTAGATAAGTCTTGTTTATTTTGATTTACATAGTATTCTTTCAGGTTTAAATTATTGCCATCGTAGCCCAAATTGAAGTTAAGTGCTACAGGTTTAAACAGCATAATATTTGTACCGATTCCTGCTTTTATACCGGTTCCTTTGTATTTTCCTTCAGTTGTAACAAGCGGGTTGGGTTTTTCAATAACCATAAGGTTAACCGTGTGAAAGCCTAAATTGAAATATAAGTTCCATTTTTCTTTGTTTACGGCATAAAATTCTGTAGCAATACCAAAAGCCGAAAATTTATTTTCTTTGGCTTTTACATCTGCTGTGTCGTAAAGATATCGACCAAATCTACCATAAAGACCAATGCTAAATCTATCCCCTAGTCCATATTTTAATTCAATAGGAAAGTGAGAGGTTACAGCCCCACTAGTATCTGTACTCGAAAAGCTTGTGTTGTTAGTTTTTAGTGTGGTTGTGGTAAGTGTTCCGTAAACACTATTGCCGTATCCGAATTTTGCCTGAAAAGTGCCTTTTTCGTGCATTTGAGCAATTGACGAAAAAGTAATTGAGAAAGTTAGAGCGATGAAAATTAGTTTCATTTTATATGTTTTAAAGTTTAACAGCAGTTCCTACTACCAGTATTTCTGAAGCTCCTTGAGTAATATTTGCCGTGTTGAATCTTACATTAACCACGGCATCGGCACCTAGATTCTCAGCATCTTCGGTCATTCTCTTTATAGCCTCTTCTCTGGCTTGCTGAAGCAATTTGGTGTACTCACTAATTTCACCACCTACTAGATTTTTAAACCCGGCCATTATGTCTCTACCTACATTTCGGCTTCTAACGGTGCTGCCTGATACAATCCCTAATACTTGAGAAATTTGTCTGCCGGCAATGTTTTCAGTTGTTGCTATTATCATTGTTTAAAAATTTTATTGGTGATGATGTAATTTTCTTCAAATGTAATTTCTATTAAGTAAAAGCCAGAATTTAAAGACCCTAAATATAGAATTAAGTCATTTTTCTCAAGATTCATCGACAAAATTAATCTTCCGCTAAGATCAGTTAAGTTCACTTTATTTATTTTCGAATCTCCTTGAATAAACAGCATATCGTTAGTTGGGTTAGGAAAAATGCGATATTCTATACCATTGATTTTTTCAAGGCTAGTAGTAGCGAGCTCTTCGTTACTTGGTTGGTTTACAGACTGAATTAATTTTCCATACTTCATAATATACATAACTGTATTTCCTGAAACGGAAGTGCTCCCCGCTGCTACAAAACCATCATCAAATGTGTTTTTTATACTATATACAGTTTCATTCACCCCGAGCAATCCATTAGTTCCGCTGTATATGTAGCCAAAGCCACTATTAAACTGCAAAAAATGAATATCCAAAGTCCCATCCGATACATTTCCGTATGAGTTTGTAGTTAAAGCAAAATAGTAGTCGTTATCTGAATTTTCACAAACATCAAATCCTTTGTCATCATTAGGCACCGGATCGATGAAGTTTTCTAAAGTAAATCCGCTACTTGTATCTATGCGCATAAACTGCATGTCCCAAACCCCGTTTACATCTGTGTACCCCATAGTCATTATATGGCCGCTGGAGTGATTTTTTACACTTCTTATTTCGTCATGTGCAGCAGTACCTTTGTATTCTTCCCAAGCTAGCGCGCCGGTCGTATCGAATTTTACAATATATCCATCAGTATTTTGAGTAGAACCATTATTGGCTACACCTGCGGCAACAAGGCTTCCGTTTCCTGCGTAGCAAACAGAGTGAAACATCTCATCTCCGCTTGTTCCAAATGTTTTTGTCCATAATGTGTCCCCGTTTTTATCGGTCCTTACCACATAGGCATCTTGATTCCCACTGCCATAGCTGTATGTTTCACCGACCAAAACAAAACCAGAGTCGGGTAATTGGACAAGTGCGTACGCCAAGTCCCAGTCGCTCCCACCGTATGTTTTTTCCCATTCAGCATTTCCGTTTTCATCGGTTTTAACTAAGTAAAAATCATAGCCACCATTTCCAAAACTATTGGTATATCCGGCAATAGCAAAACCACCATCCAGTGTGTTTATTATTTCCCACACCCAATCTATAAAGACCCCGCCGTATCTTTTTGCCCATAGCACCTCGCCCATGGTGTCCAGCTTTGTGATTACAGCATCGGTATAAAAGCCACTTTGATTGCTTGCTCCGCATGCAACATAATTGGAATCGGTACTTTGTACTACTGATGTGCCATAGGATTCCGTGCCGGACTGGGTTAATCTTGTTTGAAATAATCCCTGAGCTATCCCATCTTGGCTCAGGAATGTCAAAAAACAAAAGGATATTTTAATGATGACGAATTTCATATAGCTACAGGTTTTTGCTAAATCTTAATGAAACACCTTTCCCCGAGGAGGAGTTCAGGAAAAATCCTTGTGGTTGAAAAGCAGAGATTCCTACTGAAATTTTTTCATTTCGATAGCTCGCAGTTATGTCTCCGGAAAACTTTCCAAATCCACCATAATTTCCGATTGTAGAAAAAGTCCACTTGTCCTTGAGGTAAACAAACCCAAGTGACGTTTGAATTTTGTATCCAGGTATTGGCGAGGTGTTCACACCGTATTTTATCAGAATATAATCTTGTTTGAACGGAGCAAACCTTCCTTCCACACCCAAAAAGAAAGGTAGAGCAGAAATATTGTTTTTAAAAACTGTTTCGGGTAGTAGGCTGTCCTGAATGGAAGCGGGATTGGCGCTGAAATTAGAATTGTTTAGCAGGTTGTTAAACTCGAACCCCGAGTAAGAGTAGGTTGTGTCAAAATTTAATTGACGTGAGTTCTGCCAGCTAATAAACCCTGCATTTATAACATACAAGTTTAAATAGCCATTTCGATTGTCTTCGTGGGCTCTGAAATACAAATCTATAGCGCCTCCGATTCCTCTTATATGATTCTTACTGGTATCTGCAAACACAGAGTATCCTTTTGTCCCTAAATCCAGTTGAGCAGCATCGGGATGTGTGTACAAACTCAGGTTGCTGTACCTGCCTTCAGCGTGAGCGTGTCCGGCAACAAGTGCAATATTTATGGTGAGTTTATCTTTTGGTAAGAAAAAACTTGCACCCAACTTACTGAATTGATTTACAGAATAATGGCTTCCACTCATGTCGGCAACTTTTCCCACATAATTTTTATTTCCAAAAAACACAAGATTGAAAAAATCATCACTGTATTGCCAACCAATATAATTGTAATTACCGGTAACTACACCAATTTTTATTCGTGCACTATCTTTCCCCCATAGGTTTGAGGCAATTAATTCGGTGTGGGCATAAGCCCCAACAGAATTTATTTTGCTTAGCCTTTCCCGCTCGTTAATTTTTGTTTCTTCATCTAAAAAACCACCGTAGAAAAGAGTGCTTGCAAAACCGTTGCTCAACGAGTTAGACATGAAGTTATATGAGCCATTGAAATGAATGGCTTTTTGAGTGCTATTTTCTATAAAAAGCATGTTTACGGGAGATTGTCCTGAAAGATTGAAAAATACCAATAGAAATAATATGGAGAACCTGAAGTACATCAATTAAGCAACATGGTATAATTAAAGTCGGCACGAATATCTAAATCGAGCTTGTAGTAATTATAGATGTTTTGGTGCTGTGTTTGGTTTACAGTATTAAAAACAGCTTTAATTCTGATTTTTTTATTATTTTGCAAAAGCTCAAGTTGCGGTTTATTGAATACAGCAATAGGCTCAGATGTTCCCGGTGACTGCACAATATTATTAAAGTCTAATACTCCGGCATTTATTATTCCAGCAGCCAAAACACTATCAGCTACATTGCCGGTGTTGTCTAAAAGATAGACCCACAAGTCTGCTTTAAACGGAAAGGTATTAACGGCTTTTATTTTAAGTCTGGCGCTGTTAAATCTTTCTATATCTGTTATATTTAGAACAAAGTCTCTTTGCAGAGTTAAGTCATTGGCTATAAATCGCAGGGGTAGTTCTGCCAACAGATTTATTTCAAAAGGGTAGTCTGCATGAGCAAAATCATTATTGCCCGAAACATTTCCAAATGGATTTAACTGAAAAAATGCTTCATAACCCAGTTTGTCAGGAAGATTTTCTATCAATAAATCAATATTAGAATTGGTATTGTCCAGCAGGTATTGATGGGTAGACGGAGATATATTATTCCCCGACCTGAAAGCTCTGTTGATGTTTTGCGAATTACCTATTAAATTGTGTGTTAAATTAACTTGTGATGAGTTTTGAGAATTCTTAGCGTATAAGCTCTGGATATTAATCCTTGCATCAGCACCGATACCATTAATAATATCTAATCTAACGCTTACCTGATCTATATCAAGCAAACCACTGATGAAATTATTGAAAAGAGAAAAGTTTGTTTCGCTAGGCCCAATTTGCTGATTAAAGTTACCAAAGTATCCATATACGTATTGGGGTCTTATGCTCTCAAAGCTGTATGTAAAGTAGAGTGTGTCTTGGTTTGTAACTAGCGTCGGATTGCCATCATCGACAATCTTAAATGATGTGTTGCTTACAATTGTGTTATAATCGTCTCCGTAGGGTCCTCGTAAATCAATATTGTAACCCGAGATACTAAAACTACCACTCGTATTTGAAGAAATTCCGTTTACGGCAGCACTTGCGGTAATGGTTCTTAAAAACGGCTGACCATTCGTGTTTATCGCACCAGATATACTAAAGGTACAAACCACCTTTTCGGGCAGTGGATTTTTAATAGAATAATTTATAACACCCGTTTTTAGTTCAGCTTCTTTTAGTTCAGCCCCACTAAGATTATAGCGGGTAACCGAGCTATTGCTGATGAAGTTTTGACCCGGATTAGCAGTTAATGGGAAAGGGAACGGTAATGTGTAAGCATCAGTTAAAATGGTGTCGGGAATTTCAATCAAAGAGTCTATGCTAAATCTCAATAAATTGTAATCTATAACCAGATTTAGAGAATTATCCGGATTTAAACTCAAAAGCGAGTCTGCCAACAAGTCGTTAACCGTTAGACTTGCTTTCCCAAGTGGGACAGAATAATCTGCATCCCAGCTGGCATCATGTTTTCGTTTGCATGAAAATGCAATAATTAGAATGATGGTTATAATACCCGCTGATTTATTTTTCATTACTTAACGAAAGTAAGTTTTTTTTTAATGTGTTGATTGCCTTAAAACGCTAATTCGGGATTTTTATTCCTCATCCAGCAAATCTGGACGCCTTTCCTTTGTGCGTTTTAGGGCTTCTTTAAATCGCCACTCATCTATTTCCTTGAAATTCCCGCTCAGCAATACATCGGGAACCTGATGACCCTTATAGCCTGCAGGTCTTGTGTAGACAGGTGGAGCGAGTAAATTATCCTGAAATGAATCGGTTAAGGCCGAAGTTTCATCGTTTAGTACGCCGGGTATAAGGCGAATTATGCTGTCGCAAAGAACCGCTGCGGCTAATTCACCTCCTGATAAAACATAATCTCCGATTGAAATTTCTTTAGTTATGTAAATATCTCTTACACGTTGATCTACGCCTTTATAATGTCCGCACAAAATCAGTAGATTTTCCTTTGTACTCAATTCATTACTGATTTTTTGACTCAGAGTTTTTCCATCGGGAGTCATATAGATAATATCGTCATAGTTTCGTTCCGATTTTAACTTTTCTATACAATTAGCTATAGGCTCTATACTCATTACCATTCCTGCGCCACCACCAAAGGCGTAGTCATCAATATTTCTATGCTTGTTAGTGGAATAGTCCCTTAAATTGTGAATATAAATTTCAACCAATCCTTTTTCTTGTGCTCGCTTGAGTATTGAGTCTGAAAATGGGCTTTCTAATAATAATGGCAGAGCGGTTATGATGTCAATTCTCATGGTGCAAAGGTAATATTTTGATTAGTCAATTATTTCGTCTATTAATTAGAATACGTCTAAAACAGCGTTTTTTGTTCTAGTAAATATGTGCTCAACATTAAAATTGTGTTGAATTCATCGTCAAAAAAATAAAGTTAATCGAAAAATAACATACATTTGTATTTGTGAAAAAAGCGGATTCACTTCAAAATTTACCTCCTCGTGTTTTAGAAGAGTTGTCTTCTAGACTCGAGAGTCATGAAGACTCGGAAGAGTTGATGTCTCGTGTTGTCACCTCTTCGGGCAAAAGACTTTCAGAGTTAAATAAGCAAAACTCAAAACTCTCAACCAAATATTTTCTAAGAAAACACCTAAGTTTCTTCGACTGTTTTTAATTTTATTCAAAAGTTTTTCAGGTAGTTTCGTATTGGCAAAAAATTATCGGTCATTTAGATTTATTTTAAGGGGGGATAGATTTACTCTTTATAATTACTTTTGTAAAAAAAAAATCAATTCATGATTCTTCCGATTGTTGCATACGGTGATACTGTGCTTCGAAAAAAGACAGTAGAAATCCCTCTCAATGAAGATTTATCAAAGCTAATATCCGATATGTTTGACACCATGTATGATGCAAATGGAGTTGGTTTAGCGGCACCTCAGGTTGGCAAGTCAGTGAGGCTGTTTATTGTCGATGCTTCTCCATTTGCGGAAGATGAGGCCGAAAACGAGGAAGAGGCAATAGAAATGGAGAAACTAAAAGGCTTCAAGAAGGTTTTTATTAATGCTCAAATAAACAAGGAGTTAGGTGATGAATGGGCATTTAAAGAAGGTTGTCTAAGCATACCGGGAATTAGAGAAGAAGTATATCGAAAAGAAAAAATCAACATTACCTTTTTTGATGAAAATTGGGTGAAACATACCGAAGAATACGATGGTTTTGCGGCTCGCGTAATTCAACACGAATATGACCATATAGAAGGGATGCTTTTTATCGATCATATTAATCCATTGAGGAGACAGCTGCTTAAAGGACGCTTAAACAGCATTTCGAAAGGCGATGTAAATGTTGATTACAAAATGCGTTTCCCGGTAATAAAAAAAGGTAGATAACTTAGACGTATGAAAACAATAAATTACACAATACTATTTGTACTAATGTTTCTTTTGTCCTGCAACTCTTCTGACCAAACCGAAATAGATAGCAATTTACAAGTAGAAACTGAAGAGGTTGTATTTGAAAAAATTATTGAGCTTGAAAAACACATGCTTCATGGAGATGGTAAGACAAACATGAATAAGTCTACAGAGCTTTTAATTTTGGCTAAAGACTTTGCCGGTAAATATCCTGAATCAAAATCACTGGAAAATGTTTTGCTTATAGGTTCAAATGCCGCAAGGGGTTTAGGGAGAATTGATGACGCTATAGCTTTGTTGACACAACTAATCGACAAGTATGCGTCAAGTGAAAATCATGTAGTTTATATGTACACAAGAGCTTTTGTTATGGATGAAGCAGGAAGAAAAGATATGGCAAAAAACGCCTATACCGAGGTTGCAAACAAATATCCTGAACATCAATTTGGACTTGATAGCAAAGCCCGGATAGAAACTATCGACTTAACTGATGAGCAGCTAATAGAGTGGCTTAATCAAAAGGTTAATAACGAACAACTTTCATCAGAAAAATAAGCTACCCTACCAAGTAGATATTACGAGGGGTGAACTCCCTTGCGGTTTCTTTTTGTTCATCAATTGCTCTGTTATCCGTGTTAATCGGCCCCGTCCACATTGCCTCCAATTTTCTGAATAATATTTCGGGCGAATTTGTCCGATTTTTTTCTCTGAAGAAATTAAATTTTCTGACATACATTAACTGCTCTAGCCGCACGGATAAGCACAAAACTGAATTCCCCAAATAGGGGGATTTATTTTCAAACCCCCTCTGTATCTTGCCTATAGATTGTGTTCGCTAATAATAAGCCCCATTTTTACACTACAAAAATTCAAATAAAAACGCGAAATTAACTTGATTAAATCAGGTTTTACACCTGATTTTTAACAAAAATTATCCACTCCAATTGAGGTTTTTTTTGAGGTGTGGAATCTTAAAAAATCCAAGCATTAATTGCTAGAACAAAACTTAACTGTACTTTTACGCCCCTTTTAGATTTTATTGTGCAGAACATAGAACAAGAAATAAAGTCCGTGATTAGAGATGTGCCGGATTTTCCTAAACCGGGAATCGTGTTTAAAGATATCACACCATTTTTAGCTAAGCCTAAGTTGTGTTCACTTGCTGTAAATTATACATATCAATTTTATAAAACACATTCCATTGATGCGGTAGCAGGGCTTGAGAGTAGGGGTTTTTTACTTGGAATGATGATTGCGCAAAAATTAAATGTTCCTTTTATTCCGATTAGAAAAAAAGGCAAACTGCCTTACAAAACAATATCTCAGTCATACTTACTGGAGTATGGGAATGCAGAAATTGAAATACATGAAGATGCTATAGACGCCGGAAGTAACGTATTGATTCATGATGATTTACTGGCTACAGGTGGAACTGCTGTTGCCGCCGCTCAGTTAATCAAAAAGTGCGGATGTAATGTTGCGGGTTTCTCATTCATTATAGAGTTGGAGTTTTTGAATGGAAAACAACATTTGGAAAAATATTCTAACCAAATACTTAGTTTAGCAACCTATTAAAAAATCATAAGATAATCATGAACTTCCAGAAAGACGAAAATCACGTAATGATAGAGCAAATGGCGAGAGATTTCGCCAAAAAAGAAATACTGCCTAATGTAATGGAGTGGGACGAGTCACAAACATTTCCTAGAGATGTCTTTACTAAATTAGGCGAGCTAGGTATGATGGGAGTTCTTGTTCCTCAGGAATATGGAGGTTCAGGACTGACTTATTATGAATACATATCCATAATAGTTGAAGTAGCAAAGGTTTGCGGTTCTGTTGGGCTTTCTTTAGCCGCACATAATTCACTTTGCACAAATCATATACTTGAGTTTGGTAATGAGGAGCAGAAAAGAAAATACCTGCCGAAACTTGCAACGGGGGAGCACATAGGTGCGTGGGCTTTAACAGAACCCAATACCGGTTCAGATGCTATGCGGATGAAGTGTACCGCTAAATTAGACGGAGATCATTGGGTACTTAATGGTACTAAATGTTGGATTACCCATGGTATCTCCGGAGACGTTATTGTGGCCATTGTTCGGACAGGAGAGCTTCTAGATTCAAGGGGAATGACGGCCTTTGTTGTTGAACGAGGTACTCCCGGATTAAAAGCTGGAAAAAAAGAAAACAAACTAGGAATGAGGGCTTCAGAAACCGCAGAAGTGATTTTTGAGAATTGCCGAATTCCTAAAGAAAATGTACTGGTAAATGTGGGGGATGGTTTTATTCAGGCCATGAAAATACTAGATGGTGGAAGAATCTCGATAGGCGCCCTAGGTCTTGGTATTGCAAAAGGAGCACTTGAAGCTGCTATTAAATACTCAAAAGAAAGAGAGCAATTTGGCAAGCCAATATCACAGTTTCAAGCTATTTCCTTTAAATTGGCTGATATGGCTACAGAAGTTGAGGCCGCTGAACTACTTTTATTGCAAGCAGCCCATTTGAAGAACAACAAGAAGAAGGTGACCAAAGAGTCAGCTTTTGCTAAGTATTATGCATCCGAAGTTTCTGTACGATGTGCCACCGAAGCTGTTCAAATTTTTGGCGGGTATGGTTACACAAAAGATTTTCCGGTAGAAAAATATTATAGAGATTCCAAGTTGTGTACAATTGGAGAAGGTACCTCTGAAATTCAAAAATTAGTAATTGCCAGAGAGATATTGAATGGCTAAAACTTAGCAGAATCGGGAGTAAAATTTCCACAAATTTTAGTTGAAAATAAAAAATATTGTATATTTGCCCTCCCAAATAAAAACAAGAATATGTTAATTATACCAGTAAAAGAAGGCGAATCAATAGAAAGAGCTCTTAAAAAGTACAAGAAAAAGTACGAAAAAACTAACGTTGTTAAAGAATTAAGAAACAGGCAAGTTTTCACAAAGCCCTCTATTGTTAGGCGTCAAGAAATCATTAAGGCAGCTTACATTCAGAAACTAAGAGAGCAAGAAATTGCTTAATTGGCAACATTTATAAATACTATGCGTTTTTAAGAGGGAGCTATGCTCCCTTTTTTATTTCTTATGATTGATGATTTTGTAGAGTATCTCAGACACGAAAAAAGATTTTCGCCCCACACCATCAAGTCTTATTTAAATGATGTCAATCAGTTTAAGGAATACTCTGACACTGTTTTCGCTGGATGGTCTTGGAAAAATGTTAATCATCATGATATAAGAGGCTGGATAATTCAGTTGCTTGAGTCTGGTAATTCAGAAAAGTCGGTTAACAGAAAACTATCCACCCTAAAAACCCTTTTTAATTTTTTAGTGCGTAAAGGGGAGGTCGCAAAAAACCCTGCAAAACTTATTCAGGGACCTAAAATTCCTAAGCGAATTCCAATATTTATTGAAGACCAAAAGCTAAATCTGCTTTTTGACGAGTGGAAAGAGCCGAATAATTACAAGGAATATTTGGCTATGGTCGTTATGGAGTTGTTTTATACAACAGGTATTCGTTTAAGCGAATTAATAGTGTTGAAAGATTTCGATATAGCAAAAGATTCGATAAAAGTTACCGGCAAAGGGAATAAACAGAGATTGTTACCGCTACTACCTGATGTATACAATAGGCTACAAGATTATATTTCATATAGAAACTCATTCTTCAAAAAAAAAGACGATTATCTTTTTTTAACAATAAAAGGCAATAAACTCTATTCAAAGCTTGTTTATAATCTTGTAAATACTTACCTTAGTGGAGCAACAACAATGAGCAGGAAGAGCCCGCATATTTTGAGGCATTCTTTCGCCACTCATTTATTGAATAATGGCGCCGAGTTAAATGCGATTAAAGACTTACTGGGGCATACCGGATTAGCAGCGACTCAGATTTATACGCACAACACGATTGATAAATTAAGAAAATCATACATAACTGCTCACCCAAGAGCTAAAAAATAAGGAGGAAACAAATTATGGATTTCAAAGTACATTCAATTCACTTCGATGCAGATCAAAAACTAATTGACTTTATTCGTGCCAAAGTAGAAAAACTGACTCAATTTTATGATAATATTATTGCAGCTGAAGTTTTTCTCAGATTAGAAAGTTCTAAAGAGAATGAAAATAAGGTGACAGAAATAAAACTATTCATACCTGGTAATGATTTATTTGCCAAAAGACAGGCCAAATCTTTTGAAGAGTCGACAGACCTTGTTGTAGAGGCACTTAGAAGACAGTTAAGGAAAACAAAAGGAAAACAAATGGCAATTTCATAAAGATTTTTTTAGCCTATACTTGTTTAAAAATAAAACTTTCATACATTTGCAGACCTTTTTCGAGAAAAGGTCTTTTTTTTGTTGAAAAGTTTTTTGAATTAGTGTAGAATTGCCAGTATAGCTCAGATGGCCAGAGCAGCTGATTTGTAATCAGCGGGTCGTGGGTTCGAATCCCTCTACTGGCTCAGGTTAATTTTAGGGGGAGATACTCAAGCGGCCAACGAGGACAGACTGTAAATCTGTTGGGAAACCTTCGCAGGTTCGAATCCTGCTCTCCCCACAGAGTTTGTGGATTATTAGAGTGTTGAGTAGCTCTCGAAGAATGAGAGCTGAGAGGGGTAGAGGTTAAAAGCGGGAGTAGCTCAGTTGGTAGAGCATTAGCCTTCCAAGCTAAATGTCGCGGGTTCGAGTCCCGTCTCCCGCTCTAATAAAAATGAGATTGCTCTCTTTCTCGCTCTTTCCGGTAACATGGAAAGTTTGGTGTAGTTAAAATAACGCCGATGTAGCTCAGGGGTAGAGCACTTCCTTGGTAAGGAAGAGGTCACGGGTTCAATTCCCGTCATCGGCTCATAGTTAAAGGCTTAAGTTTAAAATAAAAATAAAAACAAGAAACAATGGCTAAACAGAATTTCGAACGTAAGAAACCACACGTTAACATTGGTACTATCGGTCACGTAGACCACGGTAAAACCACTCTTACTGCCGCTATTTCTAAGGTATTATCTAGCAAAGGTCTTGCAGAGGCAAGAGACTTTAGCCAAATCGATAACGCTCCTGAAGAAAAAGAACGCGGTATTACAATTAACACATCTCATATTGAGTATGAAACAGAAGCTCGTCACTATGCTCACGTTGACTGTCCAGGTCACGCGGATTACGTAAAGAACATGGTTACTGGTGCTGCTCAGATGGATGGTGCTATACTAGTTGTAGCTGGCACAGATGGACCTATGCCACAAACTCGTGAGCACATTCTTTTATCACGTCAGGTAAACGTTCCTAGTATCGTTGTATTCCTTAATAAAGTGGATATGGTTGACGATGCTGAACTTCTTGATTTGGTAGAAATGGAAGTGTCTGATTTGTTAGATTCTTATGGTTACAAAAACTCTCCTATTGTACGTGGGTCTGCTTTGGGTGCGCTTAACGGTGAAGCTCAGTGGACTGCTACAGTTGAAGAACTGATGAACACAGTGGACTCACACATTGCCACTCCACAGCGTGACGTAGATAAGCCTTTCCTTATGTCTGTAGAAGACGTATTCTCTATTACAGGTCGTGGTACAGTTGCTACTGGTGCAATTGAAACCGGTATCGTTAGAGTAGGTGAAGAGGTGGAGATTATCGGTCTTCAGGAAGAGAGTAGAAAAACAACCGTAACAGGTGTTGAAATGTTTCGTAAACTTCTTGATGAAGGTCAAGCTGGTGAGAACGTAGGTCTTCTTTTGAGAGGTATTGAGAAAACCGATATCAAAAGAGGTATGGTAATCGCTAAACCAGGCTCAATTAAACCACACAAAAAATTCAAAGCTGAGGTGTATATCCTTAAGAAAGAAGAAGGTGGTCGTCATACTCCATTCCACAACAAATACCGCCCTCAGTTTTACCTCCGTACGCTTGACGTAACAGGTGAGATTACTTTGGATGCAGGTCGTGAAATGGTTATGCCTGGTGATAACGTAACTATCACGGTTGAATTGATTACACCAGTAGCTATTGATAACGGTCTTCGTTTCGCAATTCGCGAAGGTGGTCGTACAGTAGGTGCAGGTCAGGTAACTGAAATTATCGAGTAATAGAACCTTTAAATATTCGACAAATTACAAAGGTGGGCTTGCCCACCTTTGCTTGTCGATTTACGGGCGTAGTTCAAGGGTAGAATAGAGGTCTCCAAAACCTTTGATGGGAGTTCGAATCTCTCCGCCCGTGCAAGTAGTTAGAATAAAAAAATATTGAAGTGGCAAAATTTAGAACTTACATAGAAGAAAGTATTACAGAGTTGGTACACAAGGTGTCTTGGCCAACGTGGAAAGAACTTCAAGACAGCTCAGTTATAGTGCTTGTAGCATCAGTCATTATAGCACTAACTGTTTGGGCTATGGATTATGTTTTTGGTATTAATGGAGCTAAAAGTTTTTGGAGTGGACTGTTAGGTTTATTCTACAATTTTAAATAAGATACTGTAGCAATGTCTGAAAGCAATAGAAAGTGGTACGTAGTACGTGCTGTTAGCGGTAAAGAGTCTAAGGTTAAAGAATACTTGGAGCTTGAAATTAATCGTCTTGGAATTCAGGATATGATTGCTCAGGTTCTAATCCCTACAGAAAAGATTTATCAAATAAGAAACGGAAAAAAAGTAAGTAAGGAAAGAAACTTTTATCCCGGATACGTGTTGATTGAAGCTAATCTTGAGGGTGAAGTGAGTCATATTATCAAGAACATTCCTAATGTTATCGGATTTCTTAGTGGAGTAAAGGGTGGTGATCCTTTACCAATGAGACAGGCAGAAGTCAACCGGATATTGGGTAAAGTGGATGAACTAGCTACAAGTGAAGAGGAAGTTAATATTCCTTACGTAGTAGGAGAAACTGTTAAAGTAATCGATGGACCATTCAATAACTTTAATGGTGTTATTGAGGAAATAAATGAAGAGAAAAAGAAATTAAAAGTAATGGTTAAGATTTTCGGACGTAAGACACCGCTTGAGCTTAACTATATGCAAGTAGAAAAAGAAGGCTAAACGCGAGAAATTTTCAGGGCGTTTTTTAATGCTTCCCACCTGAAAAAAGTATTGCATTTTAAATAACAAAACAATGGCAAAAGAAGTAGCAGGTCTAATCAAATTGCAGATCAAAGGTGGAGCTGCTAACCCATCACCACCCGTAGGGCCCGCTTTGGGAGCTAGAGGTGTTAATATCATGGAGTTCTGCAAGCAGTTTAATGCTAGAACCCAAGATAAACCGGGTAAAGTACTGCCTGTCGTTATTACAGTTTATTCGGACAAATCGTTCGAGTTTATTATCAAAACCCCACCAGCTGCAGTACAGTTGATGGAGATTGCGAAAATAAAGAAAGGTTCACCAGAGTCAAACAGACAAAAGGTAGCCTCTGTTACGTGGGACAATGTTAAAGCTATTGCTGAAGACAAATTGCCCGATTTAAACTGTTTTACAATAGAATCGGCCATGAAAATGGTTGCAGGAACAGCTCGCAGTATGGGGATAACAGTTAAAGGAACGCCACCTTGGCAATAAATAAACAGTAACGTTTATGGCACTTTCGAAAAAAAGAAAAGAAGTTTTGGCTAAATACGACCTAGAAAAGGCGTACAACTTGCAGGAGGCTTCTTCAATTATTAAGGATTTATCTACTACTAAATTCGATTCTTCAGTTGATATTGCGGTACGTTTGGGTGTAGACCCTCGTAAAGCTAATCAAATGGTAAGAGGCACTGTAAGCCTTCCTCACGGAACGGGTAAAACAGTTAGAGTTTTAGTACTATGTACTCCTGATAAAGAAGCCGAGGCGAAAGAAGCCGGTGCTGATCACGTTGGTATGGACGACTATATTGATAAAATCAAAAATGGTTGGACAGACATAGACGTTATCATCACAACCCCTAACGTAATGGGAAAAGTAGGTGCCCTTGGTAGAGTATTAGGTCCTCGTGGCTTAATGCCCAACCCTAAAACAGGTACAGTTACTATGGATGTAGGAAAAGCCGTAACCGACGTAAAAGCCGGTAAAATTGACTTTAAAGTTGATAAGTTCGGTATCGTTCACGCATCAGTAGGAAAAGTATCTTTCAGCAGCGACAAAATTTACGACAACGCAAATGAATTGCTTCAAACGATAATGAAGTTGAAGCCATCATCTGCAAAAGGAGCATACGTTAGAAGTATTTCCTTGTCGGCAACAATGTCACCTTCTGTAAGGGTTGAACCAAAATCAGTATCTGCCTAACCATTTTAAAACACTTCGACTCCTATGACAAGAGAAGAGAAAAACAGGTTTATAGATGAGTTGGCTGAAAAGCTAAATAACTCTCCTATATTTTATCTGGCAGATACTTCAGAGCTAACGGTTGAAGTAACCAACCAACTTAGAAGTAACTGTTTTAAAAACAACATTACACTCAGTGTAGTAAAAAACACATTGCTGCAAAAAGCAATGGCGCGAGTTGAAGGCAAAGACTTTTCATCACTTTACGATGTTCTCTCCGGACCGACATCAATTATGTTCTCAGAAGTGGGTAATGCACCCGCAAGACTAATTGAAGACTTCCGCAAGAAGAACTCGAAACCGATTCTTAAAGCAGCATATGTAGAAGAAGCTATCTTCATAGGCGATGAAAACCTGAAAGCACTTGTCTCTCTTAAATCAAAAGAGGAATTGCTTGGAGATATCATCGGACTTCTACAATCTCCTGCCAAGAATGTTATTTCGGCTCTTCAGAGTGGAGGACAAACTATCGCAGGTGTTGTTAAAACTTTGTCAGAACGCAACGCTTAAAAAAAAACAATTTAGTATTAACGCTTTAAAAACCAATAAAAATGGCTGATTTGAAAGCTCTAGCAGACCAGTTAGTAAACCTAACTGTAAAAGAAGTAAATGAACTAGCTACTATCCTTAAGGATGAGTACGGTATCGAACCAGCAGCAGCTGCAGTAGCAGTAGCAGGCCCAGCGGCAGGCGGTGCTGATGGTGGCGCAGTAGAAGAGAAAACATCTTTCGATGTAATTCTTAAAAGCTCAGGCGCTTCTAAACTAAACGTAGTAAAAGTTGTTAAAGAACTTACTGGTTTGGGATTAAAAGAAGCGAAGGATTTAGTTGACGCAGCTCCAGGGCCTATCAAGGAAGGAGTTGATAAAAACGAAGCTGAATCTCTTAAGAAAGGTCTTGAAGAGGCCGGTGCTGAAGTTGAGATTAAGTAATCTTAAACACTAATTTACAAAGGTTTAGACACTCCTGAACGTTCAGGAGATGTCTAAACCATTTTGTCGTTATAGACATTTATTTCTTATTTAAAACTAAACTATGGCTGTAGCATCAACCATGCAAGAAAAAAAGAAGCAAGCTAGAATTAACTTCGCTTCTATTAAAAGTCAAATCGACTATCCTGATTTTCTGGATATCCAGTTAAAATCATTCCAGGAGTTTTTTCAACTAGAAACTACCCCAGAAAACAGAACAAACGAAGGTCTGTTCAAAGTATTTGCTGAGAACTTCCCTATTACTGATACTAGAAATCAGTTTGTGTTGGAGTTTTTAGATTACTTCATTGACCCTCCAAGATATAGCATTGAAGAATGTATTGAAAGAGGTTTAACGTATAGCGTTCCTCTTAAAGCTAAGCTTAAACTTTACTGTACTGATCCTGAACATGAAGATTTTGAAACGATAGTTCAGGATGTGTACCTTGGATATATTCCTTATATGACCCCTAAGGGATCTTTTGTAATTAATGGTGCAGAACGTGTTATTGTGTCTCAACTTCACCGCTCTCCCGGAGTTTTCTTTGGTCAGAGTCGCCATGCTAACGGTACAAAATTATATTCAGCTAGAATAATTCCTTTCAAAGGTTCTTGGATCGAGTTTGCAACGGATATCAATAACGTTATGTACGCATACATAGATCGTAAGAAAAAGTTACCGGTTACTACTCTTTTCCGCGCAATAGGCTATGAAACAGACAAGGATATTCTGGAAATTTTTGATTTAGCCGATGAAGTTAAAATCTCGAAAACAGGTCTTAAGAAACTAGTGGGCAGAAAACTTGCTGCAAGAGTTCTTAAAACTTGGATTGAAGACTTTGTTGACGAGGATACTGGAGAAGTTGTTTCTATAGAGCGTAATGAGGTGTTAATTGATCGTGAGACAATTCTTGATGAAGCTCTTTTGGATTCCGTTATGGATGCTGGTGTTAAAAGTGTAATTCTACACAAGGAAGATGTTAATACAGCAGATTTTGCTATCATATACAATACCTTACAGAAAGACACCTCTAATTCCCAAAAAGAGGCTGTAGAGCATATTTACCGACAATTGAGGAACGCAGAGCCACCAGATGAAGAAACAGCCAGAAGTGTGTTTGATAAGTTATTCTTTTCTGAGCAACGTTATGATTTAGGAGAAGTAGGTCGTTTTAGAATAAATAGAAAGTTGGGACTAGATATTTCTTCAACCCAAAGAGTTCTGACTAAAGATGATATTATATCTATCATTAAATATCTAATTGAGTTAATAAACTCAAAGGCGGATATTGATGACATTGACCACTTAAGCAACAGACGTGTGAGAACAGTTGGAGAACAATTATATTCTCAGTTTGGAGTTGGTTTAGCTCGTATGGCGCGCACCATCAGAGAGCGTATGAACGTTCGTGATAACGAAGTGTTTACACCCACCGACCTTATCAATGCCAAGACACTTTCATCAGTTATTAACTCATTCTTTGGAACCAACCAGCTATCTCAGTTTATGGATCAAACAAACCCACTTTCTGAAATTACGCACAAGCGTCGTCTTTCAGCACTTGGGCCAGGAGGTCTATCAAGAGAAAGAGCAGGTTTCGAAGTGCGTGACGTTCACTACACACATTATGGCCGCCTTTGTACTATTGAAACACCAGAAGGACCAAATATTGGTCTTATATCTTCACTTTGTGTTTTCGCAAAGGTTAATAGACTGGGCTTTATAGAAACACCATATCGGACTGTAGAAAATGGTAAAGTAGCTATTGATAAACAAGCTATTTATCTTACTGCGGAAGATGAAGATGAAAAAGTAATTGCCCAAGCAAATGCTCCAATAGATGAAAAAGGAAACTTTGTTAACGACAGAGTTAAGGCTAGAAATTCGGCTGACTTCCCTGTAGTGGAGCCCAAAGAGCTTCAATATATGGACGTTGGCACAAACCAGATCGCATCTATCGCAGCGTCATTAATTCCTTTCCTTGAGCATGATGATGCTAACCGTGCCTTGATGGGTTCTAACATGCAGCGCCAGGCATTACCTCTTCTAAAACCGGCCTCTCCAATTGTGGGGACCGGTATTGAAGAGCTAGTTGCTAAAGACTCTCGCGTATTGGTAAATGCAGAAGGAGACGGTATAGTAGTTGCAGTAGATGCAACACAAATTACGATAAAATACGATAAAACAGAGGAGGATATGTTGGTATCTTTCGATGGAGATACAAAATCTTATTCTTTGATTAAGTTTCAGAAGACTAATCAGGGGTCTTCAATCACTCTTAAGCCAATTGTAAGAAAGGGTGAGCGCGTAACTAAAGGCCAAGTGCTTTGTGAAGGGTACGCAACCGAGAGTGGGGAGTTGGCTTTAGGTCAGAATTTAATGGTCGCTTTTATGCCTTGGAAGGGATACAACTTTGAGGATGCTATTGTAATTTCTGAGAGAGTTGTAAGAGAAGATGTATTTACTTCTATTCATATTGATGAGTACTCTCTTGAAGTTAGGGATACAAAAAGAGGTATGGAAGAATTGACGGCGGATATTCCAAACGTAAGTGAAGAAGCAACAAAAGATTTGGATGAAAACGGACTTATCCGAATTGGAGCTGAAGTTGTAGAGGGGGATATCTTAATTGGCAAAATTACTCCAAAAGGAGAAACAGACCCATCACCGGAAGAGAAGCTTCTTAGAGCAATATTCGGTGATAAAGCTGGAGATGTAAAAGATGCCTCTTTAAAAGTGCCTCCATCTGGAACAGGAGTTGTGGTAGATAAGCGTTTATTCTCTAAAGCAGTTAAAGATAGAAAAGCAAAGGCTACAGAAAAGCCACTTTTAGAGAGCTTAGACAAGCAATATGAAAGAGATATGGGCGAGTTGAAAAACTTGCTGATTGATAAATTGTTAACCATTATAGGGGGCGTTAACTCTGCCGGAGTGTTTACTAATTTCAAGGAAGAAATTATTAAAAAAGGAGTTAAGTTTACAGCCAAGAACCTTGCTATTCTTGATTTCTCAGTAATAAATCCATCTAATTGGACGAATGACGAGAAAATAAACAGCCTTATTAAGGCAGCCATTCACAATTACAGTGTGAAGGCTAACGAAATTTTGGGAGCGTACAAGAGACAAAAGTTTCAGATATCCGTTGGTGATGAATTACCAAACGGAATAATCAAACTTGCTAAGGTTTACCTTGCCCAAAAACGCAAACTTAAAGTAGGTGATAAAATGGCTGGTCGCCACGGTAATAAAGGCATCGTTGCACGAATAGTACGTGCTGAAGACATGCCTTTCCTAGAAGATGGAACACCAGTTGATATAGTGTTAAATCCATTAGGGGTACCTTCGCGGATGAACTTGGGGCAGATTTATGAAACAGTTCTCGGATGGGCTGGTTTGAAATTAGGCTTAAAGTTCGCAACTCCAATTTTCGATGGAGCATCAATCGATGATATAAACAAGTATACTGATGAAGCCGGAGTTCCTCGCTTCGGAAGAACTTATTTATATGACGGAGGAACGGGTGACAGATTTGACCAACCGGCCACTGTGGGAGTAATTTACATGCTTAAATTAAGCCACATGGTAGATGATAAGATGCACGCACGTTCAATTGGACCATACTCGCTTATTACTCAGCAACCTCTTGGTGGTAAAGCTCAGTTTGGCGGTCAGCGTTTTGGTGAGATGGAGGTTTGGGCACTAGAAGCACATGGCGCAGCCAATATTCTACAGGAAATCTTAACTATTAAGTCTGATGATGTTGCCGGCAGAGCGAAAACGTATGAAGCAATTGTTAAGGGTGACAACCTGCCAAATCCTGGTATACCTGAATCCTTCAATGTATTGTTACATGAGCTACGCGGTCTAGGCCTTAACATCGATTTGGAGTAAAAGATCCATTACAATATAAATTAATAAGTTTCCACACCCATAAACATAATTCAAATTATGGCAGCATATAGAAGAGAAGAAAAGCCCGTAGAAATCTATAATAAGATAACTATAAGTCTTGCCTCACCAGAACAGATTCTTGAAAGATCTCATGGAGAGGTTTTAAAACCAGAGACAATTAATTACAGAACATATAAGCCAGAAAGGGACGGTTTGTTTTGTGAGAGAATTTTTGGTCCTGTTAAAGATTATGAGTGCCACTGTGGTAAATATAAGCGTATTCGTTACAAAGGCATTGTTTGTGACAGATGTGGTGTAGAGGTTACCGAGAAAAAAGTGCGCAGAGAGCGAATGGGGCATATTTCATTGGTAGTTCCTGTTGCGCACATTTGGTACTTCCGGTCACTACCCAACAAAATAGGCTATCTATTAGGGCTTCCTACGAAGAAGCTTGATCAGATAATATACTACGAAAGATACGTAGTTATTCAAGCAGGAAGCGCAACAAATGCAGAAGGTGAACTTTTACAATATCTAGATTTTCTTTCTGAAGAGGAGTATTTGGATATTTTAGATAAACTACCTAAAGATAATCAGTATTTGGAAGACACAGATCCAAATAAGTTTGTTGCAAAAATGGGCGCAGAAGCGCTTTACTATTTGCTTCAAAGATTAGATTTAGACTCTTTGTCTTACCAACTACGTCATCAGGCTAATACAGAAACATCTCAGCAGCGTAAGAATGAAGCATTGAAAAGGCTTCAGGTTGTGGAGGCTGTTAGAGAGGCAAATACAAGAATTGAAAACCGTCCCGAGTGGATGATTGTTAAAGTAGTTCCTGTAATTCCTCCAGACTTACGTCCGCTTGTTCCGTTGGATGGGGGTAGATTTGCAACTTCTGATTTGAATGATTTATACAGACGTGTTATCATAAGAAATAACCGTTTAAAGAGGTTGATTGAGATAAAGGCTCCTGAAGTAATTCTTCGTAATGAGAAGCGTATGCTGCAGGAATCAGTAGATTCGTTGTTCGATAACTCCCGTAAATCAAGTGCTGTTAAGACTGAATCTAACAGACCGCTTAAGTCACTTTCTGATTCATTGAAAGGAAAACAAGGGCGCTTCCGTCAAAATCTTTTAGGTAAACGTGTCGATTATTCAGGTCGTTCTGTAATTGTTGTTGGGCCAACTCTTAAGCTTCATGAGTGCGGAATACCAAAAGATATGGCTGCGGAGCTATATAAGCCTTTTATCATTCGTAAAATGATTGAGAGAGGGATTGTTAAAACAGTAAAGTCTGCCAAAAAAATAGTTGACAGAAAAGATCCGGTAGTTTGGGATATTTTAGAAAATGTGCTGAAGGGACACCCCGTTCTTTTGAACCGAGCTCCAACGCTTCACCGTTTAGGTATTCAGGCGTTCCAGCCCAAATTAGTTGAAGGCAAAGCGATACAGCTTCACCCATTGGTATGTACGGCTTTCAATGCCGACTTCGATGGTGACCAGATGGCGGTTCATTTACCGTTGGGTAATGCAGCTATACTTGAAGCCCAGATCCTTATGCTCGCTTCCCATAACATTCTTAACCCAGCTAATGGAGCTCCTATTACAGTACCTTCTCAGGATATGGTTTTGGGCCTTTACTATATTACAAAGACCAAAAAATCTACAAAAGAAGAAGCTGTAAAAGGTGAAGGAAAAACTTTTTACTCTGCTGAAGAGGTTAAGATTGCATATAACGAAGGAAAACTTGACCTGCATGCAGAAATAAAGGTAAAACTTATAGACTGGGTTGATGGCGAATTAAAGCCTACCATTGTTGAAACATCTACAGGTAGAGTTTTATTTAATGAAGTTGTGCCAAACGAAGTAGGTTACATAAATGAGTTGCTTACCAAAAAATCTTTAAGAGACATTATTGGTAAAATTCTTCGATATACTAATATTCCTGCTGCAGCTAAATTTTTGGACGATATTAAAGACTTGGGTTATTACATGGCGTTTAAAGGCGGGTTATCTTTTAACCTTTCAGATGTTATTGTGCCTGCGGAAAAAGACAAACTCATTGATAAAGCAAAAACAGAAGTTGAAGAAGTAATGATGAACTATAACATGGGTCTTATTACTAACAACGAACGTTATAACCAAATCATTGATATTTGGACTCACACAAATTCAAGATTGACAAATATCTTGATGGATAAACTTAAAACAGACAGACAAGGTTTTAATAGTGTTTATATGATGTTTGACTCTGGAGCCCGTGGTTCTAAAGAGCAGATTCGTCAGCTTTCAGGTATGCGTGGTCTTATGGCCAAGCCTCAAAAGTCTGGAGCTTCAAGTGGTCAGGAAATTATTGAAAACCCGATTCTATCAAACTTTAGAGAAGGTCTCTCAATCCTTGAGTACTTTATTTCTACGCACGGTGCACGAAAAGGTCTAGCGGATACGGCTCTTAAAACGGCTGATGCCGGTTACCTTACTCGTCGTTTGGTAGACGTGGCTCAAGACGTTGTTATCACATCTGAAGATTGCGGCACATTGAGAGGAATCGTAGCCACAGCATTAAAGAAGAATGACGAATTAGTTGAAACACTATTTGAGAGAATTCTTGGAAGAGTTTCTGTTCATGATGTCGTTGATCCCAAGACAGATGAAATTATTGTTGAATCGGGCCAGGAAATAAATGAAGATGTAGCAGAAAAAATTGAGGCTGTAGGAATAGAGGAAGTTGAGATTCGCTCTGTATTAACCTGCGAGATGAAACGCGGAGTTTGTTCTAAGTGTTATGGTAGAAACTTATCTACACGATCTTTGGTTCAACTAGGCGAAGCTGTGGGTGTAATTGCGGCTCAGTCTATTGGTGAACCGGGTACACAGCTTACACTTCGAACATTCCACGTGGGTGGTACAGCTTCGAATATTGCTGACGTTTCTGACTTGAAAGCCAAGCATGACGCGAGAATAGAAATAGAGGAGTTAAGAACAGTTGAGAAGAAAAATGCTGCTAGTGAAAAAGTAACGATAGTTATTGGGCGATCTGCGGAAATGAAATTGGTAGATGAGAAAACTGGAGTTGTGCTTACAACAGCCGTAATTCCTTATGGGTCTAACTTGCATGTGCAGAGTGGTAATAAGGTCAAAAAAGGCGACGTTATATGCTCTTGGGACCCTTACAACGCCTTGGTTATATCTGAATTACCCGGTAAAGCAGATTTCGTTGATATTGAAGAGGGGATAACTTACCGCGAAGAAATAGATGAACAAACCGGCTTTGCTGAAATAGTAATTATAGAGACTAAAGACAAGAAGAAAAACCCAATTATTCGAATCTTGAATAAGGAAGGAGAAGAGTTGAGAAGTTACAGTTTACCTGCAGGCTCTCACATCACGGTAAAAGATGGGGCAAAAGTTGAAGCAGGTGATATCCTTGTAAAGATTCCAAGAATATCTGCGAAAACGGGGGATATTACCGGCGGTCTTCCTCGTGTTACAGAGCTTTTTGAAGCGAGAAACCCTTCTAATCCTGCCGTAGTTTCTGAAGTTGACGGAATTGTGTCTTTCGGTAAAATAAAAAGAGGCAACAGAGAGGTTTCAATTGAAAGCAGAACGGGTGAAATTGCCAAATATTTGCTTCCGCTTTCCGGCCACATTTTGGTTCAGGAAAATGACTTTGTTAAGGCGGGTCAGCCACTTTCTGCGGGTGCTATTTCGCCCTCAGACATTCTCGCAATACAAGGGCCTACTGCTGTTCAGGAGTACATTGTAAACGAAGTACAGGAAGTTTACCGTTTACAGGGGGTGAAATTAAATGATAAACACCTTGAGGTGATAGTTCGACAAATGATGCGTAAAGTTGAAATTGTTGATCCAGGAGATACCCGTTTTCTTGAAAGGCAGATTGTAAACAAAACAGATTTCATGGAAGAAAATGATAATCTGTGGGGGCAAATGGTTGTTATTGATGCTGGCGATTCTGAAAACCTTAAACCAGGACAAATTCTTTCTTCAAGAAAACTGAGAGATGAGAACTCATCTTTAAAGAGAAGAGATAAAAAACTGATAGAAGCACGAGAGGCTGTTTCTGCAACTTCAGTTCCTGTTTTGCAAGGTATAACCAAAGCATCTTTACAAACAGACAGCTTTATTTCTGCAGCATCTTTCCAGGAGACAACAAAAGTTCTTAATGAAGCTGCTGTAAGCGGGAAAGAAGACCACCTAAGGGGCTTGAAAGAGAACGTGATAGTTGGACACAAAATACCTGCCGGTACAGGTATGCCTGATTTCCAGAAATTAATTGTTGGAAATAAGAATGACTTAGAAAGAATGACTTCTAAGAGAGCAATGGAATTAGAAGAAAAATAATTTCAAAGCCTTTAATTTATAGCAATGCCCCTTCACAATTCGAAGGGGCATTTTTATTTCATTAATATGACTAAATTCGTAGACAATATATTTTTTAAATTATGAACAATCCAAACCAATCACAAGAAGGCCAATTAAACATAGAATTGACAGAAGAAGTAGCTGAAGGAAATTACTCCAATTTGGCAATTATAACTCATTCCTCTGCAGAGTTTGTAATAGATTTTATTCGTATAATGCCTGGTGTGCCAAAGGCTAAAGTGAAGTCGAGAATAGTTACCACTCCCGAGCATGCAAAAAGATTATTGAATGCATTGGCAGATAACATAAACAAATACGAGAGTGTGAACGGAAAAATAAAGGAAGGGGAATTTCCCGGTGGAGGTATACCTATGGGATTTGGTGGCCCTACCACGCAAGCCTAATTAAAATACACAAAGTTATCTTAGAATTTCAGTTGTATAAAATAGCTGCTGTCATATCTCTAATACTTGCCCCCCTCTTTGTTATAGGCCAAAAGAGTGTTGATACTATTGTCGGGCCGCAACTGTATAATTTTGAAACGAAAAGTTTCGACTCTACACACCCACACAAACTAAGCCATATTATGCCGATAGTATTTGGTGATCTTATGACAAATCTTGGAAATTTGGGTTTACCGGAGTATTCCTTGTTCTATAACCAAAGAATATTACACGCAGCAGGCGTGGTAATCCCCTATAATAAAGATTCAATAAAATATTACCATACAAGAAAACCTTTTACTTACGCTCATTACACACAGGGTACAGCTTTGGAACAAACAATAGATTTGTGGCATACGCAGAATATATCACCACTGTTTAATATGACAGCGGCGTTTAAAAGATTAGGAAATCCCGGGATGTATTTAAATCAGGAGGTGATAAATAATAGATTTTTTGTTAGCGGTATTTTTGGTAATGATACTAACAGAATGAGATTTGATTTTTTTTACCGTAGAGATGTATGGGATAATTCTTTCAATGGTGGATTAGTTGCGGATTCTGTTTTTGAACAAAATCTTTTGCCTGCAAATAATCCAAAGCTATATGAGTTTAATCTAAATGATGTGCGTGCCAGAACCTTATCTCATGAGCTTGGCTTCAACTTGCAATACGTTGTTAAGAATGTGCGTGAGAGCCTCAAAATAGTTTGGCATCAAACCTATCGATGGGATAATTCAAGTTGGCAGTACAGAGAAAATATTCCTATAGAAAATTTTTATTTTAATGATTTTCACAATAGTTCTGATACAATTAAGGATGGATTTCAATTTGTTTCTTCTCAAATCACTCAGGGAATTTCATTGGAGAATAAAGAAAGATTAAAAGTAAAAGTTTCAATAGGTAATCAGTGGGGGAGTTATCTGAATAGGCTTAATGATACAGTATTTATAGCGCCTTATATAGATTTAGCATTTTACTACTTTACAGAAAAATGGCAGCTATTGATTAGTGATAGGCTTTTTGTGTACGGATTCAATGCGATGAAACAAGATGCCACCATAAATTCAACATATCTAATTGATGAAAAATGGACTATAAACTTTAAAGGATACTATAACTCCCTCAACCCGGGCATTAATCATTTGAGATACAACTCCTCTAGATTCATATGGAAAGATAATACGTATGATGTTTCTCAATATGGATTAACTGGAAGAATTTTGCGTAAAGAGAAGATTTATGCAGAATTAGGCCAGCATACTTTAATTAATCCGATATACTTCAATAACGTGGGTAATCGAGCTCAGGAAGAAACAAAAACTCATGTAAGCAGTTTTTTGTTGGGAGGGGATTTAACCTCTAAGAGATTTGGGTTTTTTTATAAAGCTATTTATCAGTATGTTGGGGGATATCAGATATTGCCTCTTCCTGATTTTGTTGCTCAGGTTGGGCTGTATAGCGACATGAGTCTGTTTAAACAAGCACTTAAGTTTCGCCCAGGTATTTCAATTAAATACTGGAATGAATATTATGCACCAGGATTTATTCCAGCTACGGGATTTTATCATATTCAAAGAGAAAAAAGGTTAGGCAATTATCCTTTTGTAGATGCATTTGTGTTATTTAATATCAAGACGGTAAATCTGTATTTTATGATGAGTCATATTAACTCAGGTTTAATTGGAAATACATATTTTGATGCTTTGCATTATCCTTCACGACAGCGAGCATTTAGACTTGGGCTAAATTGGAATTTCTGGAACTAAAAAAAGGGAGATAGTAATCTATCTCCCTTTTTAATAAGGAATTTATTCTTTTAAATTTGAACGGTTAACACCGGATAAGGAGAGTTGTTAACCAATTCACGAGTTACGGAGCTATTAAAAAGCTGAGCAAATCCTGATTTACCATGATTAGCTGTTGCAAGTATTCCAGCTTCTGTTTTTCTTCCGAATTCAATAATGCCTTCGTCTACATTATCTGCATTGTACACGTGAGTGGAATAGTTGGAAAGTTTCATTTTTTCTGCAAAAGTCTGTAGCTGCTCCTCTGCTTCCGAAGTGGTTTGGAAATTTCCGATAGTCACCACTCTCAATAATTCTATTGTTGAATTAAAAATCTTTGAAAAATCGAGAATCTTAGTGAAAGCAGTATCTATATCCTCGCTAAAATCACAAGCGAAAATTATTTTTTCAAAATCAACTTCTACCGGCTTATTTTTAACGGTTATTACAGGGATTTTAGATAATCGTACAACTTTTTCGGTATTACTGCCCAAAACATTACCCATCAGCCCCGAGGCACCATGTGTGCCCATTACAATTAAATCAATCTCGTTTTTTTGAGCCTGCTCAGTGATGGACTCATATACGCCATCAAAAGAAACAGCCTCAGCAATGTTTACATTTTTTAGAAAAGGTTGTTGAAATAGCTCCTGAAACTTCTGACGAACATGTTTCATAATGAATAAGTTTTCAGCAACGTTTTTGTATTCCTGAAAGGGCAAATTACCTTCATACATGGGGAAGTTAATTACGTGAAGGAAAAATATTCGAGCATCGGTTTTTTTAGCAATTCTGGCGGCCATTTCGGCTGCATAAATAGAATACTTCGAAAAGTCTGTAGGTACTAGGATTTTTTTCATTGTTTCTGTTGTTTGATTCAAAGATGAGGTGAATATATAGTTTTTCGACTGATTTTCATCATAAGTTTTATCTAATATTAATCAGCTAATTTGAAAAACTTGTTGAGAATACCGATTAACTAAACGGATGTTTGTTGCTTAAAAGCTTATTTTTGTTTTATAAATCGAAGGCTATAATGAGTGCAAAGAGAAATAACAAACTACCAAGATGGTTAAAAATTCTGCTAAAGTCTTTTATGTGGCTATTTTTCGGCTTTGTCTTACTTTTCACCACTGTATGCATCATACTCGTAGTAAAAGAAAAGGACATTTACCAATACGCTATTAAGGAGTTGAATAGTAATCAGGTAGGAGAGACAGTAATAGGAGACATTAGTATTTCGCCATTTAAAGCCTTTCCATATATATCTATAGATTTAAAAGAAGTATCGTTTTATCCGGATAAAGAGTTCCATGATGATGATCCAATTTACCATTTTGATGATGTTTACTTAGGATTTAGTTTGTGGGACATATTAAAAGGCGAGTTCAACATAAAAAAAATACTTCTTTCCAATGGTTTTATTCACTTGGAACGATATGAAGATGGGAATCTAAATTTGCTTTTAGCCAAAGCCAGTATAGAGGAAGAGGAAAAAATTGAACAAGAAACGGGAGTTCATCTCGCACTGAAAAATATAGAACTTAAAAATGTAACGATAGAAGAAAGGGCGTGCCATACAGGAGATAAATACATTAATTTCTATTTGGATGATGTGGTGTCTAGATTTTCCTACATAGGAGACAAAATAGATGTGTTTTTAGATGGAGAAATGGTGTTGAATGAGTTTACCTCTAACGGGGTGACGCTGTTTTCAGGGAAGCATTTCGAAATTCATACAGAATTGCTCTATGATACGGCTACAGGAATTGCACAATTAATGCCAGGGAATGTAATAGTAGAAAACGGAGATTTTCATTTTGAGGGGAAAATTGACGTGTTAGATGATGTTAATTTGAATATTTCTATATACGGCCAAAAGAAAAATTTTGATATGTTTTTTGCATTTGCTCCTTCAGAGATTTTTGAGAATATAAACAAATTTAAAAACGAAGGAGATATATATTTCAAAGGGAAAATTACCGGACCGACACTACACAGTGACCCTGCTATTGACGTAGAGTTAGGTTGTGAAAACACGATGTTTTTCCATCATCAAACCCAAAAAGCAATTAAAGATTTGCAGTTTGTGGGGCGCTTCCATACCGGAGAAATGAATAGTCTTGAGACGGCAGAGTTTACACTCACCAATTTATATGGTGTTCCAGAGAGAGGGCTTTTTAAAGGTACGTTAAGAGTTGTGAATTTTATCGAACCCCGTTTTTCTGTAGATTTTCATTCCAATATTGACTTGTCAAATCTGGAGACCTTTTATGATTTTGATTGGCTTGAAAGCAGCAGTGGTCAGTTGATAATTGATATTACAATTAATGAGTTTGTTGACTCAGACAGTGCGATTCATATGGCCACAAAACTTAAAGAAGGAACCAATAGTCAAATTGTGTTTAAGAATGCAAGCTTTAAGTTTAGAGATTATCCGCACGCGATTAAAGATATAAATGGAAAAATAGAAATAGATGGTGATGATGTTGTTTTGAAAGAATTACACGCCAAGATAGCTGATAGCGACATTCATTTCGACTCTAAAATCACAAATGTAGCAGCACTAATGCACCATTACAATGCACCGATGGATTTTTTCTTTCATGGATATAGTAAAAAAATAAATTTAGTCAAGTTAATGCCTAAAGAGGCCAAAGCGGAAATGGGAGAGTTTTCAAATGAAGAAATAACAGGCCTAGATTTTGATTTTGACATCCACACGACATCTAAAGCCTTAGAAAAGTACGAGGTATTTCCAAAAGCAACCTTGTTTTTTAGAAAACTGAATTTTAAACTCAAGGGATATCCACATACTTTGAGCGAGTTTTCGGGTAAAATAAATTCGAGTGATGACTTGCTTGAATTGGAACAACTTACAGTAAGAGTGGGTAAAAATGATATAACTTGTTCAACGGCGATTAAAAATCCAAAAGCTTTAACAAATCCAAAAGCTAAGGAGCGGGTTGATTTCACAGCCTACATAAAGTCCGGGTACTTTGACTTGATGGAACTTTTGGTGTATAACGGAAAATCGCTTGTAAGTGAAGAAATAAACAAGGAATTTGATAAAGAAATAATTAGGGATTTGTACTTCGTCGGACAGGGAAACTTTACTAGCAATTCATTTTATCCGCACGGTTTTTACAGCAGGTTCAATATAGATAAATTTAACATCACTTTAAATGATTTGCCTCCGGTTAGAAACGCTAAGGGGGTTATAAAAACAGACACTAGTGGATGCATATATATCAATCATTTACATGCTCAAATGGGCAAGTCAGATTTTGACTTAGACCTCGAAATGAAACATTACTTAAATCCGGAAATAGAGAAAAAGGAAATTGTGGGTAAAATTGGTGGAAAGACTTGGGATTTTGACGACCTGATGGGCTATATTCCTTCAGCTCCTAATGAAGCCATTAACCATGATGAAGCATTTAATTTATTTGCTCTTCCGTTTCCCGATTTAAAACTTAAAGCCAATGTAGGGGCAATAAAAAGCCACAAGTACTTCATAAAAAATCTTGATGGAAGTTTTAAAACCACCCCTAATCACTATCTCTACATGGATAAACTCGATTTTGATGCCGCAGACGGTCATATAAAAATGGATGGGTATTTCAATGGGGCTGACAAAAATGAGATTTATCTATCGTCAACCCTTATTGCCAAGGGAGTAGATTTGGATAAGTTCATGTATAAGTTCGATAATTTCGGACAGGAGTATCTTTTGAACGAAAATTTGCACGGGATAGTAGATGCAACGGTGAAATCAAAAGTGCATGTTTATCCAGATTTAGCTGTAGATCTAAAAAAATCAGATGCACACATAGAAGTGAAGGTAAAAGAAGGAAGACTGGTTAACTTTTCGGCATTACATGCTATGGGTGAGTTTATGGGAGATAAAGACCTTGATAACATTCGTTTTGCCGAAATGGAAAACACGATGGATTTGAAAAATGGAACCCTAACTATCCCAAAAATGAAAATTGCATCCACTCTTGGTTATATATATTTATCAGGTACACAGGAGCTTGAAGATAAAATGAAAATGAAATATGAAGTTCAAGTCCCTTTGTCATTAATAAAAGAGGCGTCGTGGAATTATATGAAATCTAAAGTGAGTAAGGGAAAGAATAAATCAGAAGTTGATATTGATAAAGTCCAGGACGAGATAATTGCTGATCAGAAAGGACTTGTGAAGAAATATGTTACTGTAACAATACTTGGCGATGTTGATGATTATACCTTTAAAATGGGGAAAATAAAAGAGCGGTAGATGTAAGCCTGACAACCTAATTTATTTATTATCGTCATATTATAACAAAACACTTAGTAATTCCGTTAACTGTTTAGTGAATGAAGCTTTGAACTTTTTCCAAAGTACAATATTATATGTGAGGGCTTTTGTAATAACAAGCCTGTTGTTTTTTGCCGTGATGTCGCCTTTTTCGGCGAAGGCAGATCACATTATGGGAGGGGAAATTACGTGGCGTTGTTTGGGAAGTGGTGAATACATCTTTACATTAAAAATATATAGGGATTGTAATGGGTCAATGCTTGGTGTTGCAGGTATTCAGATAGATGTTGCTAATCATCCTACAGTAAACTCGATACCGGTTGCACTTGTTTCGCAAACCGAGCTTTCTCCTTCGTGTACACCTGTGGCAGGTAGTCCCGCACAGATTTCTTGTACCTCACCCAGTGTGGGGGCGATTCAGGAGTTTGTTTTTGAGTCGGTACCAACTTTTTTAACAGGAACACCTCCTGTAAACGGGTGGCATTTTACTTGGACTAGTGGCTACAGAAATGCCTCCATAACAAATTTAATTAATCCTCAAACTAAAGGAATTACACTTCGTTCTACGATGTATCCTTATCAGGGAAACAACTCCAACCCTTGCTACGACTCTTCTCCTGTGTTTTTGGAACCGCCATCTACAATTTTGTGCTCAGGAAGCCCATATACTTATAATCACAATGCTTTTGATGCTGATTTAGATTCTTTAGTTTATAATTGGGCACAGCCTCTTGATATTACAATTGGTAATTATAACCCGCCAAACAACCCGCCTGCACTACCCTTTCAAACTGGTTATTCAGCGAATAGTCCCTTACCGGGAAGTAGTGCAAATCCAAACAATATTCCGGCAAATCTTAATCCCCAGACAGGAGAAATTAGTTTCACTTCATTTACGCAAGGAACTTTTGTAGTGGTGGTGAAGGTAGAAAGCTACCGTTGCGGACTTAAAGTTTCAGAAGTTCACCGAGAGATACAAATTATGGTACTGAATTGTGCAGGTGCAAATTCTCCCCCCAATGTAGCATTTCCCTTTCCTGGAGGTTTTCAAGATACGGTTTATGCAGGAGATTTGGTCAATTTTACAATTTCAGCAACTGATTTCGATTTGTTGCATGATAACGTTACTCCTCAGCAGGTTACAATCTCAGCATCAGGGAGCCAGTTTGGGGCAGGGTTTACAAATGCAGCAGCAGGGTGTAATAATCCACCTTGCGCTACCATAGCTCAACCAATCCCACAGACGTCAATACAATCGGCCTCGGTTGATTTTGCCTGGCAAACCGATTGTAATCACCTCTCGAACACGCAATGTGGCTCAAACGGTAATACCTACAATTTTACTTTTTATGTTAAAGATAATTATTGTTCGATTCCCGGATCAAGAGTAGTTACCACCACCATTACAGTACTTCAGCGCCCTGTTTTGTTTGCACCTGAGGTAAATTGCGCTCAGGTACTTCAAAATGGGGATGTAATTCTTAACTGGACTCCTGTTAACGACCCGTTTAATTCTTTTCAGGAGTATAGAATTTTCTCATCCTATTCACTGGCGGGACCATATACACTAATTCATACTACAGCTAATCTTGCGCAAAACACATATACACACGTAGGGGCAGATGCTAATAACGGATCTGTTTATTATTTCATCCAAACAATATCGGGATGTGGGGGGACAAATCCACCACAAAATTCTGATACATTAAGAACGATATACTTGCAAGTGATTAATCCCGGTAATGGTACAGCACAATTGCAGTGGAATTCAATGACTAATCCGCCATTAGCTACCGCTGCCCCATTTTATAATATCTACATTGAATATCCTTTGGGAACATGGACACTACATAAGCAGGTTCCCTTTGGTACTAATCTTTTAATAGATACTATTAGTGTCTGTTCAGATTCTTTAAATTGGAGAATTGAAGTCGAGGATTTGACAGGATGCATTTCTGTGTCAAATGCAGATGGTGATTGGTTTGAAGATGTTTTGCCTCCAGTAGCCCCTAATTTGGTAGGCGTTACAGTTGATACCACAAACGGAATAGCAAACCTCACTTGGCTACCCAGCACATCTCAAGACACAGATGGTTATATCATTTATCAGTTTGTAAATGGAGGGTGGGTTGTTGTAGATACTCTTTACGGGATAAATAATACTAATTATGTGTATTTAAGTTCTAATGCGAATAATGAGAGTGAAATTTTTGGTGTAGCAGCGTTTGATACTTGTTGGGTGGGGCTCCCTGCTAGCCCAAATACGAGCGCACTAGGAAACATTCAGCAATCTATTCATTTAAGATTACAGAAAGATGTTTGCGATTCTTCTATAGAATTAAAGTGGAACAGATACATAAATTGGCAATCGGGGGGCGTTAGTAGGTATATGGTGTATGCTTCTGAGAATGGGATGCCTTTTGTTTTAGTTTCTACAATTACCAATAGCGACACTTCATATGTTCACAGAAATCTGAATTATAATTCTACATACTGTTATTTAATACGCGCAGAAAACGACGGTTTATCCGTTCATGTTTTAAGTAATATAACTTGTATTTTCTTGCAGCAACCACCCAAGCCGACTCATATGTATTTAAGCACGGCCACTATCCCTTACGAAAATGCTATTCAAGTAAAGGTGCTAGCAGATCAAACTGTTCCTAATACAGGTTTTAGAATAGAACGAAGCTTAAATCAGATTAATAATTACCAAACCAGAGCAATTTTTAATTCGGGAAATCTTCCATTGGTTTTTCTTGATAATGGGTTTACACAAGAAGAAAGCTATTATTACAGGGTGATTAGCTTAGATAGCTGTAGGGTTGTAGCGGATACTTCTAATTTAGGGAGAACCATTAGATTGTTGGCTGTAGCCGACAACGAAAACCTCGAAATACGACTTAGCTGGAATGATTATAGGCTTTGGAATGGATTAGTTCAGGAGTATAGACTGTATAGATCGGTAAATGGTGTTTTTGATGCAGCCCCAATAGCGGTTTTTCAACCAAATCAACTAGAATACATAGACGATGTGGAAGCACTTATTGGAACCAATGCCAATGGTGTGATTTGTTACAAGATTGAAGCTGTGGAGAATATAAATAGTTTTGGTTTTTCCGAGACAAGCCTTAGCAATGTTGCCTGCGCTGTTATCCAAGAGTTGGTTTTTATCCCAAATGCGATGGTGATAGGCGGGGTAAACGATTTGTTTTTTCCTGTAATTAATTTTGCCCGATTTGATGAATACAGGATGATGATTTTCAACAGATGGGGAGATAAAGTTTTTGAAACAACAGAGTATGCGGAAGGATGGGATGGACAAGTTAAGAATAAGGCATACGAAACCGACAACACTTATGTTTATGTTATAACCCTAAGAAATGGCGAGGGTAAATTTTTGGAGTATAGGGGAACAATAACGGTATTACGAAATTAATTTTTTTTCAACATTTCAATCACCTTTTGTCTCACGTATTCAGCTAGTTCTTCTGCAGTATTGCACGTTGAATCTGATGGATAAATTGGCTCACCATATATAATTTTAACCTTACCCGGCCTGAATTTATATGATTTCCCTGGCCATACTTGCGAAACGCCTTTAATTGCCACCGGAACAATTGGTATATTACTTTCGATAGCAATAATAAATGAGCCTCTTTTAAAGATTTTTACTGTTCCATCAATACTTCTTGTTCCCTCAGGAAAAGTTATAACGTTTTTCCCGTTTAAAATTAACTCGCCTGCCTTTTTCATACTAGCCATAGCTTTTTCCCTATTGCTACGGTCAATAAAAATCATTTTTGAAACCCAGATGGCCTGTCCTATGAATGGCATATTTAGCAGTTCTTTTTTTGCAACAAAATAGAGATTCCTCCTTGAGGTAGAAAAAAGTATTGGGATGTCCAAAAAAGATTGATGATTGGCAGTGAAAATATATGAGTTGAATTTTTTAATATTATTTATTCCAATTACTTCTATTTTAGCACCTACTATATTACACAGAATGGGTCCCCATATATATCTTCCTATCCACAATAATACTTTATGGTAAAACAGGGATAAAGTAATCCCAATTACAGAAGAAATAATGGTAATCAGAGTAATTACTACCAGTTGAGTGAGATTTATTAATGTCCAGATAATTTTCATCCGTGAATAGTTTCTTTATTACCATATTTTTTCATCAAGCCCGACTCGTGATCTAAAAATTCTTGCCATCGCTTCTCTACATCAATAGTTTTGGCGTACTTTCTTGCAAAACCCAAAAAGGTGGTATAGTGACTTGCCTCACTCGCCATTAATTTTCGGTAAAAATTTCGTAGGCATTCATCTTTAAGTTCTTCACTTAAGAGTTTAAATCTTTCGCAACTTCTGGCTTCTATTGTTGCAGCAAATAGCATTGCTTCTATAAATTGCTGCTCTCTATCTCCCCCCTTTTTTATAAACAAAAGTAAATCGTTTACATAGTCATCTTTTCGCTCTCTGCCTAAAGAATATCCATATGAGATAATTAATTCGTGTACCATTTCGAAATGTTCCATCTCTTCCTTGCAAATAGCAATCATTTCTTTCACCACATCAGTGTATTCAGGGAATCGGATAATTATAGAAATGGCGTTGCTTGCTGCTTTTTGTTCACAATATGCATGATCAGTCAGAATTTCCTTCAGGTTTTTCCCAGCAATATTCACCCACCTGGGGTCGGTAGGTAGTTTCAATCCAAGCATAAATCCACAGTTTTAAAAATAGAATAGACAAAAGTCCGAAAAAAATGGCTTCTTTTTTGAACCTTTTTAAACCAATGGTGTACCTTGCTGTAGAATTTTAAAACACTATGAGGGTTTTCTTTTATAAAATAGGATTGTTTATTACAGTTTTTTCAGCTGTTTATGGCTACAGCCAAAGTAATAGTCCTAACACGAAAAGCTTGAATAATTCGGGTCTTCCACCTACTCCGCCTATAATGAATGAGAGTGAAAAGAAATCAATGGAAGATGAAAGAAGTGAACGAGTTAATCAGCTATCTCTTAGGGATCAGTATTTCTTCAAAAAGTCTGAATTTCAATCAAAAGATTCAAAACATATATCAACTTCAGAGCAACATCAACTAGATTTAATTGTAAATCAAGTTCAAAAGACAGCGAAAAACAGCTACGAGTATCATTACTTATCTTATGTAAATAGTAACCATAGTTCTTCAGCATTTCATCATCTTCAGGAGGCGTATAAAATTAACCCAAACGCCAATGAGCTATACAAAGAATTTGTTTCATATTATGAAGTGATAAACAATAAAGAAGCAAAAAAAGATTTCTTGAGTAAGATTAAACATACGGCCCTATATTCTGAAGAGCAATATGTTTTTGCCTATAATTTGCTTGCATCGTGTTCCGAACAAAATGCTGTACTTTTCACCTATGGGAACATTGACACTTATCCTACTTGGGTACAACAGGAGCTGAATGGTAAGTTTTCAGATGTAAAGGTACTTAATTTAGAATTACTGCTTGTTGAGGACTATTTTAAGCAATTATCTGCCAAATATAAGTTACCGAAGTTAAACCCTGTTTCGCAGACCGCCCAATACATAAAGGAGTTTGCAAAAAATAATCCTTCAGTTTCAGTATATGTGGCGTCTACAATAAGCCCTTCAACGCTTAAGGATTTAAATTCTTCACTTTATATCACAGGATTGGTATTTAAGTACAGTTCTCAACCTATACAGAACACCCCTATTCTTATTAAAAACTGGGAATCTGCTTTTAATACAAAAACTCTGTCAAAGAGTGCCGTAGGTGAAGATGCTAAATTGAAGGCTAACTATCTAATAGCAATCACTATTATTCAGGATAAGTACAGGAAGTCTGGCAAGATTAAAGAGGCTGATAAAACGTTGGAACTTGCGAAAAAGATTGCAAAAGAAGCCGGAGTTGAAGAGAAATATAATACTATTTTGAGAGCCTATGGGCAACAATGATTTTTAAAAGAAATACATACCGAAAACTACCCGATGAAGAATTGATGCGAAAAGTAGCATCGGGCAATACTCATGCTTTTTCAGAATTATATGACAGATACAGCAACCCATTAATAAATTATTTCTACAAAATGTTGTGGAAAGAAAGAGAGACCGCAGAAGACTTTATGCAAGAGCTTTTTACTAAAATTATAGATAGACCCGAATTGTTTGACACATCAAGATGCTTTAAAACCTGGATATACAGTGTTGCCAATAATATGTGTAAAAACGAATACCGAAAGCGTGAAGTTAGAAGTAATACCGTAAATGGATTGGACGAAACATATAGAGTTAGAGAACATAGCGTAAATCAGGCTAAATTTACAGATGAGACTATGTTCAAGACGAAACTAGGTCAAGAACTCGATAAACTTGAAGAAGTTCAAAAACAGACATTTATTCTAAGATTTAAACACGAGTTGAGCATCAGAGAAATTGCCGAAATAATGGAATGTAGTGAGGGAACGGTGAAATCGAGGGTATTTTATACTATAAAGAGGTTAGCTGCAAATTTGGAAGAATTTAGACCCGGTGTATTGTCTTTTTTGTTGCTAGTATTATTGAACTAATAAAATAAGCGGATAATTATGAAAGATATTCAAGAAATAGATCGTTTAATATTGGAAAAGGAATTTTTTGAACTTAGTAGTCAGGAAAGAGAACTTGTGTTGAGCCAAGTGAAGAACGAGCAGGAGTATAATCAGCTTAAATATTCACTGAGAATAATACTTCAGGAAGATCGAGAGTTAATTGAGCCCAAAAAAAGCACAAAGACTCACTTGATAAAGTATTTGAAATCGAAGCATGAGGCGACCAATAGAGCAATTTGGTTAAATTCATTTTGGGCTTGGCTAATGCCAACAGAGAAACCATTTTATTATAAACCAGGACTTCAATTAGTAGCGATAGCCTCAATAGCTTTGTTGGTTATAGTTGTAATCCCTAGTGCCGATTATTCAACAGAAATCGCTATGAATACTACTGACCACACAGAAGAAGTTAAAACAACTGATTTACCTATTAAGGATGAGGCAATATTAAGACAAGATTTTTCCAATAAAGCTATAGAGCAGGACGACGTAGTTAAACTCGATAGAGGGGCAAAAGCAGAGGAAGCTTTTGCCGAAAACACTCAATTTATGGAGTCGGAAATTGCATTACAAAAAGATAACGCTGATTTAAAGAAAGTATTGGCTGATGATAAATCTACTGACGAAGAATCTCTCGAAACGCTTTCAAATCAGATTATAACGGGCTACACACAGCCTTCTTCTTTATATCTTGACGAGGTGGGGGCTTCTCACAAAACTGCAGCTCCCGGAGGCTTATCAAGGGATAAAAAATTAAAAGAAGAAAATCAAATCAATCCAAATTCAAGAGCTTTGTCTGAGGATAAAGAGTTCATTTCGTTACTGTTTACAGCTTTGTAATCATTGGTTTAACACGTTCCTCTTTTCTTGTTAAAAAAACAACAAGTAAAAACAATTAATCGTTTTAGTTCTGGCTTTTTATTTTTTGCTTCAAAATTTTCTTAAACGAAATATTAGTTCATTTAAAGAATATTTATAGATTTACGTCAATCAAAAGGCAACCTTTATCGAAAAGTAGAGTCTTTGCTTTGAACGAAATTAACAGCCATGAAAAACAGTAATCATTATTTTTTAATCAAAAGATTAGCATTACTGCTAGTTGTTTTTGGTTTTTTATTTTACTCGCACGCTCAATCTAATCAATTAACTACATCACAAAATTTTGCAAAAGACATTAGGTTTAAACAGTATAAAGATGATTGCAAAATGGATGCATGCTATATTGATTGTAAATCAAAATTTGAGTCTCAGCTAAAAGATTTAATTGCAACCAGTAGTTTTCAGCAAAAATTTGAAGTGCAATTTGGAATAAGCGTAAAAGAGTTTGTTCATTTAAATTCTTTTTATTCCAAAGCATTATCGTCTAAGTTAGTTGGAGAATTATGTGAAGGAGTTTATGATTTTTCTAAAGTTGAGGATGAAATATCAAAGTTCGTTAAGAAGTTTAAAAACGATTTGCTTTTTGCAGAACCTTCAGAAAGAGAAGAACTTGGAGCTATGTATTATGGGAAGTATGTTAAAAATCCGAGCCCCGAAAATCCTACACCATTTTTTAGAGGTCCTGGTGATCCTTGCACAAATGCTGATTTTGAAATGTGTAACTACACTGGGTGGGAAACTTACTGCGGTGATGTAAACAATGCACCTTTTCAAGTAGTAAATGTTGCTGCTTACACACCCGCAACAGGAACAGGGTGTGCTGGGTCAGGTGTTGATCAGCATTTGATTGTGACAGGTGGTAACGATCCTGTAGTAGGTATACCAATGGTGAATCCTAACGGAGGTGGGAACTGTTCGGTAAGAATAGGGGATGGTACAGGAACAAATGGAAAGGCGGCAATTTTAAGACAAACCTTTATGGTTGACCCGAACAGTACAATATTTACATACAGCTATGCTGCTGTTCTACAGGATGGAGGTCACACTATGGGGGAGCAGGCATTTTTTAGAGTTAGAATTTATGATCAGGCAGGTAATTCAATACAGTGTGGAGAGTATCAGGCTTATGCTGCAGACGGCCAAGCAGGTTGGCAAACAAGCGGAATAATACGCTATTTAAATTGGACTACTGTATTCGCACCTTTGGATGCTTATATAGGCCAAGACGTTACAATAGAAGTGGCTACCGGAGATTGCTCTCAATTTGGGCATTGGGGGTATGCTTATTTTGAGGCTAGTTGCCAGCCGATGGACATTGTAACCTCGTCTCCCTTCGTTTGTCAAGGCCAAACGGTTACCCTTACAGCACCTCCCGGCGCGGCGCAATATCAGTGGAGCAATGGTATGACAGGTCAAAGTATACAAGTAGGCGCTGCCGGCAATTATGTTGTAAACATGATACCCTTTGCCGGTGCTCAATGTGCGATTCAATTAGATATTGATATTGACTTGTATCCTAATCCCACGGCTCAGTTTATTCATAATGCACCGGTATGCCAGGGAAGTTTGGTAACGTTTACCGATCAGTCTTTTGTAAATGGAAGCACAATAGTTAGTTGGGATTGGAATTATGGTAATGGGGCAAATTCTAATTTGCAAAATGGATCGCAAACTTATGCGACAGCGGGAACTTATAACGTTAGTTTAACTGTAACTACAGTAGAAGGTTGCACAGATACTCAAACCCAAACTATCACGATTGATCCCTTTCTTGACCCTACAATAACTCCGGCAGGGCCTTTTTGCGAAGGGGAGCCATCACATACATTCGTTGCTGCATCACCAGGCGGCACGTGGAGTGCCACATGTGGAGCTTGTATAAACGCTAATACCGGTGTTTTTACCACTAACCAGGTGGGGAACCATACTATAACTTATAATATAGCGGGACCGTGCGGTGGGACTAATAATATTCAAGTTATTGTAAATCCTGTGTTTAACCCGACTGTGAACCCGGCAGGACCTTTCTGTGAAGATTTAGGAAACGTTTCTATGACGGCAGCTACACCTGGAGGTACCTGGAGCGCAACTTGTGGGGCTTGTATTAATGTAAATACAGGAGTGCTTAATACTGTGGCAGCTGGAGTGGGGATTCATACAATAACTTACTCCTTTAATATAGCATGCCCTACTACAGATAATATTCAGGTGCAGATTTTACCAAGAGCAAATGCAACCATGAACCCTGTAGCGCCACTATGCCATAATGCGGCAAATGTTCAAATTACTACACTTCAGCCCGGGGGTAATTTTGCGGGGAATGGTATAATTAATGGGGCAACAGGAGAATTTAGTCCGGCATTAGCAGGGCCTGGAACACATACAATTACCTATTTAATAGGTGGGCAATGTGGGGATGTGGAAACATTAGATATAGTTGTATACCCTCCGTTAACAATTGTAGCGTTTACCGATCAGGCAATTTGTCTTGGACAGCAGGCTAATATTTCTGCTATAGCTAATGGAGGGGACGGAACATTTGTAATAAACTGGAATAACGGATTGGGGCAGGGGGCTCAGAAAACTGTGGCGCCAATTACCACTACAATCTATACAGCAACAGCTACGGATGGTTGCGAGAGCGTTTCGGCAGACGTGACGATTACGATTCATCCTAACCCCCAACCACAGTTTAGTGCTGATATTTTGCAGGGATGTGTACCTGTGCAACCTACATTTACTCAAATACCTTCTATTCCTGGTTCTACATGCCTTTGGAATTTTGGAGATGGAACTGCTGCAATAGATTGTGGGCCAATTCAACACAGTTATGCGAATCCCGGGTGTTATGATGTTACCTTAACTCTAACATCACCTGAGGGATGTTCACAAAGCCTAATTATGCCTTCGTATATATGCGCATATCCTTATCCTGTTGCCAACTTTTATGCATCGCCTTCGAAAGTATCCATGTTTGAACCGTATGTGAATTTTACAAACACTTCTTCGTCAGATGCTATTATGCATATTTGGGACTTTAGTGCTGCCGGTTCGCCGTCAGCTTCTATGAGTGTAAATCCAACAACAATAACTTATCCTGGGCAACCGGCTTTTCACACAGTTTGTTTAACCGTAGAGAATATGCACGGGTGTAGGGATTCAATTTGTAAGGTGGTTGAGATTTTGGATGAGCCTTTAATTTATGTTCCTAATGCATTTACACCTGATAATGATGGTGTTAATGATTTTTTCTTCCCAGTTGTTAATGCTGCTGACCCTGAAAATTTTGTAATGTATATATTCAATCGTTGGGGCGATATAATTTACGAAACGCATAGCTTGAATGGGATGTGGGATGGGACTCATAAGGGAATTCCTTGTAAACCGGATGTCTATGTGTGGAGAATATTGTTTAGAGATATTGTCAGAGGAGAGAAACATGAATACATAGGGCATGTTACCCTTGTAAAGTAAAACAAATAAAAAAGACTCTATTCACGGAGTCTTTTTTATGAAGTCAATTTTAATTGGATATTTTAATAAAATTTATAGGGAGTTCTGAAAGTTTTTCGAATTCCTTGCCTATGTTCTCTAAATCTTCATCACCGTCTTCATAGCGCCAATTAATTATTAGTGATGTTCCGTCAACAGTATGATCTCCCAAAGCGGTAATAATTCTGTATATCGATAAAACGGAGGAAGAACTACAATGATACAATTCTAAGTCAAGTGTTAAAGAATGGGTGTATGGTATTAGCTCTTTTATAAACTTTTCAATTGGGTCGTAAACTTTTTTAACGTTTTCAGGGTAAGAATATCCCTTGATGGTCATAATCCCATCTAATTGATTCCACGTGATTTCGGGAGTTGTTTTAGTTGCTTGAGCCAGAATCTTCACAGATAATCTTTACTTTGTTCTGTTTATTGCAACATTTAATGAGAAACAAGAAAGTGTTTCGTCGATTTCTTCTATTTTGTAGCTTAATGGATTTTTTGATTTCATGGATAGGGTAATAAAACCTAAACCAGCCCCACCTTTATTAGATATGATTCCGTTCGTTAAAACTTCCATGTATAAATTTTTGATCTCATCTTCACTCTTTTTGTTCACCTCATTGATCCTGTTTTCAATTTTCACTCTATTTCTATTGTGAATTAAATTTGCTAGGGTTACGTAGTAAAACTCTTCGTTTTTGGCAATAATCAAGAAGGAAGTTTGGTTGCCTGCGGCATCTTTATCGCCATGAAGTCTAATGTTTTGAAGCCCTTCTACCAAAATGCTAAACATGCGTTTTATGGTGCTTTTTTTATCACCGATTTCAAGCATACTTTCCTCTACACTATTAGTAATAGAGTTAACTAAATCCTGTGAGAATTCACCAAAATGAGCAACCACAATAGTGTGGTTGGCACTACTATTGTGTTCGCCAAAAATTTGCTGATAACGACTGTTACAGACCTCTAATACTTTATTTGTGTTTCCGTGCATTAATCGCACATATTACATTAAGGCTAATTAATGGTGACGAATTTATGATATTTTTCGACAAATGACTAATTTTTGCTATTAAAATTTAGAAGTCTGTAAATAGTCTTGTGTAGTTAAAATCTATCTGGTTAGAAGAAGATGACCAGTTCTTTTTCTTTTATCAGGAAGATATAGAACAAAATAATAAGTGCCTTCAGATAGTTTTTCACTATTATTACCAATACCTCCCCAGTTATTGTTATAGTTTTCTGAGTTGTAAACTAAGTTACCCCATCGATTGAATATCTCTAATTTAGATTCAGGCATTAACCCCAAAATAAAAAACACATCATTTATTCCGTCCCCGTTGGGGGAAAATATATTTGGGATTATTAGTTCGTCTAATACAAGAACAATTTGTGTAATAGTATCCGTGCATCCATTTACATCAGTAACTATAAGTGTTACTGTGTAACTTCCAGCATTAACGTAATTGAAACTTGTGTCTATTGAATTTGCATAAATTGTATCTGAAAAAATCCATTCCCAAGAAATTATGTTCCCACTAGAAGTGCTAATGAAAGAGACACTACTATTTTCAATAAACACAGGATTTGGAGTGTAAGTGAAATTTGCGTTTGGTCCCGGAGTATTACTTATTATAAAAGGTGTAGTGATAAAATTGCATCCGGCAGTATCTGTTACGGTTAATGTGTATGAACCAGCTGTAAGCCCTGAAATGTCTGATGTGGTTGAGGTGGTATTGTCCCAAGAGTAAATTATTCCTCCTGCAGTGCTGTTTGCAGAAATTCCGCTAATACTTCCGTTGTTAAGGCTACAAAATTCGTTAACTAAAATTACTTGATTTGTATCTACAGACAATGTTGATGTTTCAGGCACAATAAAACTTCCAACCGTTAACGAACAACCACCTGCATCTTGAACTATAAGTGTGTAGGTTCCGCCTTGCAGGTTATTAATATCTGCAGTGCCAACTTGCCCATTCCATAGGTAAGTTATTGGGTTGTTTGTTGTTGAGGCAGAGATGCCCGATATACTTCCTGTATTTTGATTACACAAATCAGCACTAATAATCAGATTCGAAGTATCGGCAGTAAGTGTGGTTTGATTGTTTAAATTAATCGGGCCGAAGCTGGTAGTACAGCCATTTCCATCAGATATTACTAGTGTATACTGACCGGCAGGAAGATTATTTATGTCTGGCGATGTTGTCGCACTACCTCCATTCCACGAATAATTTAGGGGTGGTGTTCCTGTTGCAGTAATACCACTGATACTACCGTTTGTCTGTCCACAAATTTCATCCGAAATAATTATTCCTGAGGCATCCACTACAGGGCCTCCGGATGAGTTTACGTTGTATGGGCCACTTGTCGCTGTACAGCCGCTCCCATCACTTACTATGAGCGTATATGAACCTCCAGTTAAGTTGTTCAAATCTACGGAGGGGGTAGTGTTTCCATTCCACTCAAAAGTTATTGGGCCACTAGCGCCCATTATAACAATACCGGAGATAGAACCATCGTTGCCTGCACAAGTTTCGTCTACGATAGTGATATTGCTATCATCTATCTGAATACTTGAAGATACAACCCCGATAATTTCAACCAATTCGCTTCCGGGGCAAATTCCGACATAAAATGAGGTTGTCGAGGTTATGGTGGGAGAATAAGTGGATCCTGAATTTACGGAAGCACCACCTGATGGGGATGCATACCATTCTATGCTCGCTCCTGGGGGTAACACACCGTTTAATATAACACTTAAATTGACAGTTCCGCTTAAGCAAATGGTGTCATTCACGGCTGTTAAGCTTGCTGGCGGGATGATTGTTCCTATTAACCCTATATTGCCTGCTGTAGCGCCATTTGGAGGAAACTCGGTCAAAGCATTGCTTTGGGTTATCCCATTTATACCCCCGTTAACGGATGTGGTTATAGAGCCATTACTTATAGCTATATAGCCACCACCACCACCACCACCAGGGCCATACGCCTCGTTTATCGATGAAAAATATAGTGCTCCTGCCTGAAAATTTTGGTTGCCACCATTTCCTCCATTTGCATTTGCTGAAACTCCCGACACTGTGCCTGTTGAATTGACAATAATGGCTCCTCCCGCACCGGCTCCTCCTGCGCCATCTTTACCCCTAAAGCCATTAGTAGGCGGGTTAGCGGTTATCGTGTTTTCACCATTTTGACCATTTGATAAAAGCTGTCCGCTACCGCTAACATTTCCGTATGTTTGAAGGTAAATAATACCGCCTCCATTGCCTCCACTCCCTCCCTGAGCATCATTTTCGTGAGCACCACCACCACCACCACCCATGAAAATTTTTCCGGCAGTGTAATCAAGTGGTCTGCCTCCAAATCCACCAAAGGGAGATCTGTTGTGGCCTTGCCAATTAGTGTTTCCTGGGCCCTCGATTAATGCATCTCTGTTTGTGTTAGACCAACAATATCCCCCTTTGCCGCCTCCCGGAGATTGTGCAGTTGCTAAGCCATTCCATTCGAGGTTCCACGCTGTAGCCCAAGAGGCATTTGTTAACGAAGGCACCCCTATCCCTGTCCAGTTTAAATTAGGAGCAGCGTTAGCACCACCACCACCACCGGCGTTGTGTGAGTTCCCCCCTCCTCCTCCGTTTGCAGCTGCGCCCCGCCCATATCTTCCACCAAATGCATTGTAGTCATTTTGAAATCCTGCGATACCTTCACCTTTATCTCCACCATGCTGATTTGTATTTCCCGCAAACCAGTCACTAAAACCTCCACTACTTGCTTTTAGCCCGGCTCGAAAACCTCGTTCACTTACGTTTATTTGACCATCAATAATTGTTGCTCCATCCACTTCAATCACTACAATGCCTCCGGTGTTTCCGTTCCAAGCCGGAGCATTGATGATGCCGGATGCAGTTACTGTCAAAGTACTGTATCTGGGGACTCTTATAATTTGAGTTCTTCCTGTAGCAGTATAGTCGTTTTGAAGTCCGCACACCAGATTAATTGCATTGTTTCCCGCAATTCCTGATACAAGAGCAAATTCGTAATTTCCTGCATTATTGTAATTTGTAATTGCGCCCCATGTGGAATCTTTCGGGAGAGCCACATCACCAAAACTTGGATGTGGCTCTCCGTTTATGGTAGCGCCTTGCATTTGGATGATAAAAATTAAATCTCCGGCACTCAATGATGAATTAAAATTTGTATTCAACGCATTATTAGCTACAGTTATACTTGTAGATCCTTGAGTGGCATTTGTTGATAAAATCGTATATGCGTTTACTGCTTGGGTGTTTGATATAGTAGCCGATCCGTCTTTACCTTTTTGGGAAAAACCGTTAAAGATTATTCCTAAAAGTAGTATTAGTAGAAACTTAATTTTCATTATCAATTCAATAAATTATTTATGATGCTGGTATATACCCAATCCTCACCAAGGTAACAAGTGTCGAAACTATATACCAGTTTTATATTGACGTAAATACATATAGCAATGACCGATGTCCATATAGCTTTATGAGTGATTTTTTGATGTGTGGTAAATATTTTGTTTAAGTGGATTGCAAATGGCATGCATAGCAGGGGATAATATTCAACAAAATTTCTTGCTCCGAACGAGCAGCCAAAATACCAGATCCACCAACTTGAAAACAAATAAATACTGGATAATAGTATGATTATTGATGGGGTTTTGATTGGATTACGCTGTTGAGTAAATAGAAAAATCAGTAAGAGAATTGCCAAAGGCGTGTATATAAACCAACCATTGTTTGCACTGAATAAAACAGATAATATTTTTGGTGATGCCCAGTTGGAAAAGCCTTCGTTCTCGTAGCTGTAGTGTGCAATATTACCGTGTGTATACTTCCAGTACAAAAGCTGTGGAATTAAAACTATTAAGATTAACATCAGTATGAAGCCTATGTGTTGGGCAGGCTTTAAAACAATGTCCCATCGTTTTTTAAACGAAACATTAAGAGGGTTATACATAAGCAAGAAAAGCAAAAGAAGTATTGCAGTAGGTCTTATTACTAGGGCAAGAGAAAAACAAAGTATAAGCAGATTGAAAGCTCTTGGATTTCTTTTTCTCAGATATAAATCCGTAAGATATATAATACCACCAAAAAGAAAAAAGCTGTAAACATGCGACATACCTGCCTGCCCAACAGTGTAGTAGTAAAGATTTGTACTCAGTAAAATTATCAAAACACTCAAAAACGAAACATAAAAATTTACGTAATTGATTAAAAACAAATACAATAGATGTAGTCCTGCCAGGCAATAAAATATAGCAGCAATCATAATAGCCCAATGGTAAGGTGCTGAAAATCCATCGGCTTTATAGTTGCTGTTTGCTGCAAAAATATGAGCCGCAACAAAAAAGGGAGATTGGAGTAAAGCCACACCATAATTATATTTGGTTACTACTTTTCCATTTTCTGATAGCTCAAAACCATTACCTGTTATTTCGGTAATATCTTGTGGCAATAGTTCTCCATTAAAATTATAGATAAACGATAAGGGAAGATAGACATAGTAACCGGCCTGATCAGCCCAAATTACATGTTTGTACGAATTATATTCTGCTTTTGAATGGTAGTTAAAGCTAAGAAATATCAAAACAGGCATCAGAGCCCATAGAATAAGAATATATTTTTTCTTTGTTGACAAACTAAAATTAGGAATGTATTTTCGACTAATTTAGAAGCAATTTATAAAAACTATGAATAAATTTTTTCCCATTGCAGTTATCTTTTTGATGAATAGTTGCTTATCAGTTGAAAATAAAGAGGCTTCCTCGTTACAATACCCGCAAACAAAAAAGGTAGACTCGGTGAACCATTTTTTCGGAAAACCTATTGCAGACCCTTATGCGTGGTTAGAACAGGAAGAGTCTGATGATGTTAAGCAATGGGTTGCAGCTCAAAGAAAAATTACAGAAGAATATTTGTCGGGCATCGCAAACAGGAATCAGGTTAAAAGTAGGATGCAGGAGATTTGGAATTTTGAAAAACGCTCGGCTCCCTTTAAGCGAGGCGATTATCACTACTATTACAAAAATGATGGGGTGCAAAATCAAAGTGTTGTATATCGTTTCAAAGACGATGCTCAAAAATCAGAAGTGTTTATAGATCCTAATACGCTTAGCACAGACGGGACTGTGTCAATGGGTGGTTTAAGTTTTTCTAAAGATTCAAAATGGGTGGCTTATCCAGTCAGTAGACTGGGTAGTGACTGGCAGGAAATTATCACCATGAATGTGGAAACAGGAGAGGTGTTGAAGGATACACTTAAATGGGTTAAGTTTTCTGGGATATCGTGGTTAGAAAATGGATTTTTTTATAGTAGATATCCTGTTCCGGAAGGAAATACTTATACCGGAAGTAACGAGTTCCATGCTGTATATTACCACAAAGCAGGAACAGCACAATCAGCAGATAAATTGATTTATAAAGACGATAAGAACCCCAAACACAATGTTGCTGTCTATACTTCCTATGATGAGGATTATGTTTTTCTATCTGTTTCTCAAGGTACAAGTGGTAATAAATTGATGTTTTCGGAGAGTAAATTGATAAAAGAAGCGCTGGGTTGTGAAGCAGTAAACTGCCTCTTTTCGTTCAGAGTAGTATATAACGATTTTGATGCGGATCGAAGGATAGTTGATGTGGTAGACAATCAATTTTACATATATACCAATCAAGACGCACCCAATTACAAGGTGCAGATTTTTGACACTAAAAAATATCTGGAAAATGCTTTTCGTGACTTTATATCTGAGCAAGAAGGAGTTCTTCAGTCATTTGTTCGCCTCAAAGAACGTTATCTGCTTAAGTATTTGGAAAATGTTAAAACGCATCTTTATAGCATTTCTTTAACTAATTCTGACCGAATAGAAATTACAGCACCCGGTATAGGAGTAGTTAGCAGCATATCATCTGAAAGAAATAGGGATGATTTTTACTATTCTTTTGTGAGTTTCACTCAGCCCAATGTTATTTATTACGTTAACGAAAATCAAAAAGACCAAGAGCTGTATTTTGCCCCTAAGCTATCCTTTAATCCGGCCAATTATGAAACCAAACAAGTTTGGTTTTCAAGTAAAGATGGTACTAAAGTTCCTATGTTTATTACTCATAAAAAAGGACTTCAGTTGAACGGTAACTTACCAACCTTTGTTTTCGGTTATGGTGGATTTAACATTAGTTATTTACCAGAGTTCAGGGCCGATAGGATAGCATTTATTGAGGCAGGAGGAGTTTACTGTGTACCTAATATAAGAGGGGGAGGGGAGTTTGGAAAAAACTGGCATCAGTCGGGCATCAAATTGCAAAAACAAAATGTTTTTGACGATTTTATTGCTGCGTGCGAGTACTTGATAAAAGAGGGGTATACAAATCCAGATAAGTTGGCGGTGCATGGAAGAAGTAATGGCGGGCTTTTAATTGGTGCGGTTATGACTCAGCGACCGGATTTGTTTAAAGTGGCTATTCCGCAGGTTGGGGTGTTGGATATGTTAAAGTATCATCAGTTTACCATTGGCTGGGCTTGGGCAGGAGATTATGGAAGAAGTGATGATAGCGAGGAGATGTTTAACTATCTTTTGTCGTATTCCCCTATACACAATGTTAAGAGTAACATGTCGTATCCTGCTACACTCGTTGTTACTGGAGATTATGACGACAGGGTTGTTCCGGTTCATTCATATAAGTTTATAGCCGAGTTACAAGAAAAGCAACAAGGAACTAATCCCATATTAATAAGAATTGACCAAGGAGCCGGTCATGGATCCGGAAAACCAGTAGCTAAAGAAATAGACGAATATTCAGATATTTGGGCATTCGTTATGCACAATTTAGGAATGAAATAAGGAAACAACTTAAGTTTTTTGTGGTTTTTTCTTAGCAGCAGGAAACAAGACGTTGTTTAGTATCAATCTATATCCGGGAGAATTTGGATATAAATTCAAATCGGTGGCGGGATCATTAACCATGTGACGGTAATCTTCGGGGTCATGACCGCCATAAAAAGTCCATTGGCCTTTACCGTACTCACCGTGTAAATATTTCACCGTACCCAAGGCTTTGTTTTCTCCCATTATGATAACGTCAGATTTTACGTAGCGTCTTCTGAAATCAGTTGTTTGCCCCATAAAATCTTTTACTATTTGTGTATGATTTTGTGTGAGCATGGTAGGTACAACATCCCATTTTGCCGAAAATTCAAATAGGCTAAATTTATCTTGATTTTCAGGCAGTTTATGGTCATTTGTGCCATCAATGGAGCTGAACTCGTATTCGTAGGGATTCATACTTAATTGAAAGTCTTTGAAGGCAAAGGTTTTCGAGAAATCAATTTTACTTTGAGCCTGAGGGTCGGCTGGGTCTCCATCAAACATAGATTCGCAAATATCAACCCCTTCAGCAGCAAGAGCAATATCGTAGCTATCTGTTCCTGAGCACATGGTGAACAGAAATCCTCCTCCGGCAGTATAATCTCTGATTTTGAGCGCAACGGTAAGTTTCATTTCAGAAACTTTTTTAAAACCAAGTTTGGTGGCTGTTGCCTCGGCATCTTTTTGTTGTTGTTGGTACCATGGAGCATACCGATATGTTGCATAAAATCTTCCGTATTGCCCGGTGAAGTCTTCGTGATGCAGATGTAACCAATCGTATAAAGGTAAGTCGCCTCTTACAACTTCTTCGTCATAAAGTTTCGTGTATGGAATTTCGGCATAGGTTAGAACTAGTGTTACGGCATCGTCCCAAGGTTGTTTACCTTGTGGAGTATATACGGCAATCTTGGGAGCTTTCTCCAATTTAACCACCTCCATATTTATTTCGGGGTTTGCTATTTCATTTTTAATTTGATTTGCTTTTGAATCCGGAATGATTTCGAAACTAACTCCTCTTATAATACACTCTTCTTCAATAGACTTGTAGTAAGGAAGCATAAAACTGCCCCCTCTGTAATTTAGCAACCACTCTATACTGATATCATTCTCCAGAACCCAATAGGCTATACCGTAAGCTTTAAGGTGATTTTTTTGTGTTTTATCATCCATGGGGATAAGAAGCTGTGCCGCCTGCGTTTTTCCGAAGGCTAACAATAGAACAATAAAATATATTTTTCTAAAAAGGTTCATTATCCTCATAATCATTTTCTCCTGTAGACCCACCAAAAGGATTGCCAAAGTGTTCGTCATCATCAATCGGCATATCATTCATTCTGGAGCCTACAATCTTGTTCGGAATACCCAAATCAAAATCTGCATTTGGAGCTAAACTAGCCATTCCGCTACCATCGTTTCCTATCATAGGCATATAGTCGTCTTCTAGGTTCGTGAATTTTGCCAAATGACTAATGAATTTTAATCTAACATCTTCCAGAGAACCATTACGGTGTTTGGCTATAATTAGTTCGCCTACGCCCTGAGTAGGCATTCCTGTTTGTGGGTCTTCGGTAATACCGTAGTATTCGGGGCGGTATATAAAACTTACGATATCTGCATCCTGCTCAATTGCACCGGACTCACGCAAATCTGAGAGTTGCGGGCGCTTGTCTCCTCCTCTTGTTTCAACCGATCGGCTCAACTGAGATAAAGCTATAATAGGAATATTCAACTCTTTGGCTATTTCTTTAATAGAACGCGATATGGTAGATATTTCTTGTTCTCTGTTTCCTTTACCAGCACCAGCAGTCATTAATTGCAAGTAGTCGATAATTATTAAATCAATATTGTGCTGAGCCTTAAGTCTTCGGGCTTTTGCTCTTAATTCGAAAATGGACAAGGCAGGGGTGTCATCAATAAATATAGGTGCTTCAGATAGTTTGCTTATGCGCGTGTGCAAAAGGTTAAATTCATCTTTTGTAAGGCTGCCTTTTCTTATTTTTTCGGCAGGAATTTCAGTTTCGTTGGCAATCAAACGATTTACCAATTGCAGCGAACTCATTTCAAGTGAGAATACGGCAACAGCATGTTTGAAGTCAACAGCCACATTTCTGGCCATACTTAATACAAATGCAGTTTTACCCATACCGGGTCTGGCTGCTATAACAACCATATCTGAGCGTTGCCAACCTGAAGTAACTTTGTCCAATTCTCGGAATCCGGTTGCTATTCCACTTATGCCGTCTTTATTTTGTGCGGCTTTTTCAATTTCTTCAACAGCTTGCCTGATGAGCGAAGTCATTGAATCATAATTTTTACGAATATTGCCTTCTGCAACGGTAAACAAATCTCCTTCGGCTTTGTCAAGCAAATCGAACACATCTGTAGTTTCATCGTAGGCCATTTTTATGGTGTCTGATGAAATTCTGATTAATTCTCTAAGGATGAACTTTTGAGAAATAATTCTGGCATGTGTTTCAACATTAGCGGCAGAAGCAACCCGATTGGTTAATTTGCTAATATAGTAGGGGCCTCCTACTATATCAAGTTCACCTTTTTGGCGGAGTTTGTTAGTTACGGTAAGTATATCGATTGGCTCTGATGTGGCAAAAAGCTCTTGTATTGCGGCATATATTCTTTGGTGAGCGTCTTTATAAAAACTTTCTGGTTTTAAGATATCAATAACATCATTCACAGGATTTTTCTCCAACATCAATGCTCCTAGTACTGCCTCTTCCAAGTCTACTGCCTGAGGAGGCAATTTCCCTGTTTCAATCATAGTCATGGCTGCCGCCAAACTCTGAGTCTTGTTTGTGCGCTTGGTTTTATTTTCGGTATTTTCTTTTTTAGCTTCTTCCATGCTCCAAAATTAGTTCTACTAATTTGTATTTGTTCAAATACTTTTCATATCTCGTCAAAAGTTTTGCGCAAATGCTATTAACAATTGTTAACTTTACGGTTATGAAACGTTTTAATTTGTTGTTAGCGTTTGGCTTATTGTTGTCTGTCTTTTCTTGCCGAAGACCAGATGAGCAATCACCAACAATTACTATGCTAAAGCCGGCTTCAATGGCCGAATTTAACATATACGATTACGTTCCTTTAAGCGCAAAGGTTTCTGATGACAGAAGAATTGACTTTATAAAAGTTGATTTGGTCGATTCTGATTACAAAATAGTTGAGAACATGGTCAGTTTTTTTCCAAATTCTTCTGAGTTACTCTTTGATGAAGTTTATCATTTAGATGATCTGTATTTAGAATCGGGAAATTATTATGTAAAGGTGTCTACCAGTGATGGTGTGAACACATCGGTAGCCTATAGGCAAATAAAAATTAATGGCATAGCTAGGATATTAAAGCGTATTTATGTGCTGGATTCAGCGCTAAACACAGTTAATGTTTCTACTGTTAACGGAGCTGGTACAGTATTCGAGTATGCTGTAAATACGGATTACAATGGGGCAGTTTTTAGCGATTATCACCAATACATCGCCATAAGTGGAAAAACTACGGGCTCGCTTATGTTTATTGATACAGTAGGAAATCTCATTTGGTCAGACCCTATTCAGCAGAATCCTCCGTTCAGTTACTTCAATCATATCACTTACGATTACCAAAGGAATTTGACTTTCATTTCATATTCAACCAGAATTGTGAGAGGAGTTAGACCTGTTAATAATGTAATTTTTGGAATGAATTTACCCGGACAAGCACAGGCAGTTGGTTCGTGGTCGGTTGGTTCAAATCATATCATCATGCAATTTAGGGATTATACACAGCCCCGCCAACTCGCTTTGGTAAACTATGGAACAGCAACACTTCAGCAAATAAGCTCTTTGAATTTTAACATCAAAGAGGCTTTTGAAAAATCTACTAACGAATACTTGCTGTTTGGAGATGAAGCGGGTCAGGGAGTTATAAGAAATTATTTTGCTGTGACCAACAACATGTCTATTCCTGCAAATTCGCCGATAGGAGTTATAAATTCCGTAGCCAAAGTTTCTAATACTGAATACATATTGGGGATGACCTCAGGACTGTATCGTTATGTGACGACATCTGGCTCTGTAACACCACTTGTTACGGGAGTTAATTTTCGGGATGTTGTGTACAATGATTTAAACGATGTGGTGGTTTGTGCAGTTGGGAGTGAAATTCGTTCGTACTCCAGATTTGGATCCCTTTTAGGAACAGTTAATCACAACACCACAATAGTAAAAGTGTTGTTAAATTTCAATAAGTAGCTATATTTGTAGAGTAAATAGGCAATGGTGTCTGCCTTAAACCGCTAATAGTTAAGCTGATGACGCCTACGAACTTTCTTGGAAGAGACGTGGGTTTAATTTTTCTAAAAAATGAAAAAAGACACTAAAAACAAATTTTCTTATTCAGACGATCTATTTAAGTGGTTATTTCTTGCTTCGCTGATAGGTATTTTGTCGGGTTCTGCCTCGGCGTTTTTTCTGCAGGCGTTAGATTTCGTTACAACATACAGAGAGCAAAATGTGGAAATTATTTGGTTCCTGCCGCTTGGAGGATTATTGATTGGGTTTACCTATCACTACTGGGGTAGGCAAGTAGCAAGGGGAAATAACCAACTTGTTGATGAGTTTAAAGCACCCAACAAGAAAGTTCCGTTTATAATGGCTCCATTGGTGCTTTTTGGGACCTTAATCACGCACTTGTTTGGTGGCTCGGCGGGTAGAGAAGGTACTGCTGTGCAAATGAGTGGAGCAATTGCCGACCAGTTTTCGGTTTTAAAGGATATTTCTCTTCTAGATAGAAAGATTTTGCTGATTACAGGTGTAGCTGCCGGGTTTTCTTCTGTGTTTGGAACCCCCTTAGCGGGAATTGTTTTTGCCTTAGAAGTTTTACTTGCTGCCGGATTGTTTTTTAGAAGTCTGTTTCCTCTTTTTATTACTTCGTTTTCGGCTCATTATGTTTGTTTGTGGTGGGGTGCAGGGCACACGGAGTATCCAGCTATTGATTTTTTTGAGATTGATGCCGCTATTTTGTTGTGGACGGCTTTCGCGGGTGTTTTGTTCGGTTTTGCGGCTTTTTTATTTTCTGCCGGCACAAGGTTTTTCAGCGCAGTATTTGCCAAAATTGCTTACGCACCTATACGCCCATTAATTGCAGGGGTGGTTATATCGGTGGCGGTTTATTTAATGCATACTACAAAATATGTGGGGCTAGGTATTCCGATTATAGAAGGTGCTTTTCTAGAACAGTTACCAACGTATGATTTTTTAATAAAAATACTATTTACGGCATTTACTTTGGGTGCGGGATTTAAGGGAGGAGAAGTTACACCTTTGTTTTTTGTAGGGGCAACACTTGGCAATGCGCTATTTTGGTTTGTGCCGTTGCCTCTTTCTGTTTTGGTCGGAATGGGCTTTGTTGCTGTTTTTGCCGGGGCAACCCATACTCCGGTGGCTTCTACCGTTATGGGGATGGAGCTTTTTGGCTACGAATCGTGGCCGTTTTTGTTTATTGCTTGTTTTGTTTCTTATCTGTTTTCGGGCAGAAAGGGAATTTATTCTTCACAAAGCATAAGCTATCCCAAGGCTTTTTTATACAAGCACCTGTATCGGCTATTGGAGCGTTTCAGAGCAGGACTTCAAAAATCATGATTTACCAAAAATCAGAAACGATATACACAAACAGAGCTTACGCATCGTTGTGGAAAAGACAAATAACACATCGAACTAACTGAGAATGGAAAAATCACTTGTACAACTTATACCTTGTACACAATATCGCTAGCTTTAGGCTTTAAATTAAACGATTTGCTAAGAGGCATATAGCAATCACATTCTTTCCGGAACCTGAATTCCAAGCAAGCTCATGGCAGATTTGGCTATTTCAGCAGTGGTTTTACTTAGTTGTAAGCGAAACTGCATAACGGCATCGTTTTCTTCTTTAAGTATAGGCACGCTTTGGTAGAAGGAATTGTAAAGCTTTATCAATTCGTAAGCATAGTTGGCTACTAGTGCCGGATTAAAGGTTTTACCCGCTTCTTCTGTAATAGCGGGATATTCGTTAATCGTTTTAATCAGCTCTATTTCAATCGGTAGTAGTTCTACAGCAGTGCTTATAGTTGTTTTTTGAAAACCGGATTTTCTCATAACAGACTGTATGCGAGCATATCCGTATTGAATAAAGGGGCCTGTGTGCCCATTTAAATCGATGCTTTCCTGGGGGTTGAACATCATTCTTTTTTGTGGCTGTACTTTTAACAGAAAATACTTTAGTCCGCCAATACCTATGGTTTTGTATAGTTGCTCTTTCTCTGGATCGCTCATGCCTTCCAGATGGCCTCTTTCCTGTGTCATGGCTTTGGCTTCTGCGCTTACTTCGCACATTAAGTCGTCAGCATCCACCACAGTTCCTTCGCGCGATTTCATTTTACCGCTTGGCAAATCAACCATTCCGTAAGAAAGGTGAAAGCATTCGTTTGCCCAAGAGTAGCCTAATTTTTTAAGTACAGCAAATAAAACCTGAAAATGATAATCCTGCTCATTTCCCACAGTATAAATCATGCCGTTCATGTTGGGAAAATCTTTGTATCGCTCAACCGCGGTGCCTATATCTTGAGTGATATAAACCGAGGTTCCGTCGCCTCTAAGCAGTAGCTTGTGGTCGAGTTTATCTTCGGTAAGATCGATCCACACCGAGCCATCTTCTTTGCGGTAGAAAACGCCTTTCTTCAATCCTTCTTCTACTATTTTTTTACCGAGCAGGTAAGTGTCCGATTCGTAATACAGCTTGTCAAAACTCACACCCATTTCGCGGTAAGTGGTTTCAAATCCGCTATACACCCACTGGTTCATCATTTGCCAAATGCGGTTTACTTCTTTATCACCCGTCTCCCATTTGCGGAGCATTTCTTGGACTTCCAGAATTATGGGTGCTTTCTTTTCAGCATCTGCTTCGGGTATTCCTTGTGTAATGAGCGATTCTTTTTCTGATTTATATACCTTATCAAACGCCACATAATATTTTCCCACCAGTTTATCTCCTTTTAGGTTAGAGTTTTCGGGGGTTTCGCCGTTGCCAAATTTTTGCCAAGCGAGCATAGACTTACAAATGTGTATACCCCTGTCGTTTATTATTTGTGTTTTTATTACCTCATGACCATTCGCTTCCAGTATTTTACTAACGGAGTAGCCCAAAAAATTATTTCTTAGGTGGCCAAGATGGAGTGGCTTGTTTGTGTTGGGCGAGGAGTATTCTACGAGGTAAGTTTTGCCTGATGAAGGAGCTTTACCGAAAGAAGGGAGTGAATTTATTTCGTTTAAACGGGCTATCCACCATTCTTTTGTGAAACTGATATTTAAAAATCCTTTTACGATGTTGTATCCGGCAACAAACGGTAGCGAGTTTGATAAAAAGTCGCCAATGCTGTTGGCTATCTGCTCAGGCGAGGATTTGAGTACTTTTACTAAGGGGAATACTACCAAAGTCAAATCTCCCTCAAACTCTTTTCTGGTTTTTTGTAGTTGTATTAGGCCTAATGTATTTTCGACTCCGTTTTGGCTGAGGTATTCGGCTATTTTTTCCTGAATAAGTGCTTGATACATCTATCGTTTGGTTATAATGGGAATTGCGTTTTCAATAATTCTTAGGGCCGTTTCGGCCATTACGTTGCCTTTGTTGTCCAGGCATGGGTTTATTTCTACTACATCGAATGAGGTTATTCTTTTATCGAGTAACATGAGATTTATTATTGAGCTGGCCTCTTTCTCGGTAAGGCCTTTGGGAACGGGTGTTCCCGTGCCATAGGAAACCAAGTCACAATCCATACTGTCTACATCAAACGATATGTGAATTATATCACAGTGCGAAAGGTAGTCCAGGGTTTCCTTTACAACAACCTCGGTTCCCTTTTTCCTCACTTCGTCAACTTCGAATACTTTCACCTTGTTTTTAATGATTTTATTTTCTTCTTGCTCTTCGGTGTCTCTTAGGGCAATGTAAACAAGGTCTTGGTAGTTAATTATCGGGATGCTTCCTGATAGATTTTTTAACTCTTCCCACTGCTTTTGGGTGGTTTCTACCGGCTCATTTGTTTTATTCTCTAGGTTGTCTTCACCCAAAGCTATTGCCAGAGGCATGCCGTGCATATTTCCCGAAGGGGTGGTGTAGGGTGAGTGCAGGTCGGCGTGAGCATCCATCCACACAACCCCAAGTTTCTTCTTTGGGTGTGCAGATTTTATTCCGGCCAGTATTGCAGCAGAAGAGGAATGGTCGCCACACAGAACCAGTGGAAACCTCCCTTTTTCTATAACATAAGCAACCTGATCTTTTAGCTTTTTTGAAATTTCTACGATAGCCTCTATTTGTTTGGCATAGGGAGTTAAAATATCTCTAAGTACCAAATCGTTTTTGGTTGAAATTTCGATAAACGGAAACTGAGAAAAAGTAGTGCTTTTATTGTTGTATGCTGCAATTTGCAATGCTGCAACACCAAGACTGGATCCTCTGGTTCCTGCTCCTAGCTCCGAAGGAACAGATATAAAGTTTAAATCACTCATAATCAGTTCTTTATTTGTATAAAAATAAAATAAGAGAGACAAATTTAACAATCCCCTTCAAATAGTCCGATAACAAAGAAATTTAATATTTTAAATCTGTCGTAATTAGGCTGGCTTGTAGTTATTCTGTTGTCTAAATTAGAGTTAAACTATTGCACCACATTAAAATTGTAATATATTTGCGTTCGCCTAACAAAAAACGGAGTTGAACAAAATTATTCATCAATTAGTCGCAATCAGATCTTTATTAATCATTTCGATTCTTTCGATGGTGTTTTTTTACGGTTGCAGTTCGGAAGACAAAAAAGTTAGTGAAGGCGTTCTCGAATTTAAAATTCAATACCCTTATTATACAGACGGCTTTATGCAGGGATTACTGCCTAATACTATGGTAATGACTTTTAAAGACGATAAATACAAAATTGAAATAGCAAAAGGTAAGATGTTTGCTTCTACCCTTATGTCGGATTGTAAGAACAAAACACTTACGATAATGCTCGATTTTGGCCCTAAGAAAATATATACAGTGTTGAACCAAGAGCAGGCCATCAAGTATGTGAATGATCAATTTGCTGAACCTGAGGTTTATAGCATGAACTACATGGACACACTGGTGGGCTTTAAATGCGAGAAACACTACGCTGTGTTTGATGATTTAGTAAACGGACATGATGTGGAATTAATGTCAACCAATCAAATTCTCTTAACCAACTCCAACTGGTGTAATCAGTACAAAAGTGTGCAAGGGGTATTACTTCAGTACGAGCTGGAACAATATGGGCTAGTGATGAATTTTAGAGCCAGTGAATTTAAAGGCATGAAAGTTGAGAGTTCAGCGTTTGATATTCCTGCAGGTTTCAAAGAAGTCTCGTTGGATAAAATGATATATGAAATGCAGGAAATTTTTAGCACGTTAAATTATTAAAAAATGAAAAAACTAATTTTAGTATCGTTGTTTACGGTAGTAGCAACAGCAAGTTCTTTTGCTCAGGATTTTGAAGGAAAAGTGGTAATGAAAATGTCTTATGATGTGCCTTCAGAAATGAAAGGGCAGGAAGCCATGCTGCCGGCAGAGTCAGTTGCCTACTACAAGAAAAATAATTCGAGAATTGAAACCAACACTATGTTTGGGAGTCAGATTTTTATTGTAAACGAAAAGAAAGAAAGCACCCTGCTTTTAGACATGATGGGTATGAAATTTGCTGTTCCTATGGATATACCCGAAGAAAAAGAGTCTGACAAACCGAAGATTACTTATGAAAAAAGCGGAGGAAAGACTATAGCCGGTTACAAATGTAAAAAAGCGATTGTAAAATATGCCGACGAAGAAATGGAAGTCTATTACACAGAAGAGCTGAAAGCTTTTTCTGATAAGATTTCCGGATTAAAAGGTTTCCCCATGGAATACACCACTAATAGTTCGGGAATGAAAGTGAAAACCACCGTTACTGAGGTGAAGAAAGAACCAATTTCGAATGATAAATTTATTATTCCAGATGATTTTCAGGTGATGTCGCTGGATGACTTGCAGAAAATGCTAAGTGGCGGCAGCGAAGAAGATTAATCTATACTATAGCCAAATAAAAAAGCGCTCTCTTGGTTTCATAGATTTATAAGGTGTTTATTACGTGTTTAACACAAGTCTGTTGAATACAATAAATGCATTTTGAATTCTATATTCTTTTAGCCTTTACTTTTGAACTTGCGTAAAATGGCTAAAAAATCAAACACATCTAAGGCAAACTCGTTCAAAGAAGAGAAAGCAGAAGCACCGAAGAAAGAAAGGAAGCCCAGGATATCTCTTGCAGAACGGATTACCTTTCTGAGGAATGATCGCTTCAAGAAGTCGTTCGGGCTCACTTGTGTGCTTTTTTCATTATTTCTTTTTATTGCATTTACCTCGTACCTTATTTTTTGGAAAACAGACCAAGACAAAGTAGACGGGCAGGCATTTTTTAGTTTTCTTTTTTCCGAAGAAGTAGAGGTGAAAAACTGGTTAGGAAAACTGGGAGCTTTTATATCACACCGCTTCCTCCACAATGGAATGGGTTTAGTGTCTTACGTGTTTTCGGTTCTTCTTTTTGTGATAGGGGTGCGTGTTTTGTTTGATGTTAAGCTGTTAAGCATTAAAAAAATCCTACGCTTCACATTGGTTGTTGGTGTGTGGGTTTCTGTGTTTTTAGGAGCAGTTTTCAACTCTCCGCACGACTTTATGGGGGGAGCTTTTGGCTTTGTGATTTCTAACTGGTTATTTGCTGCTTTAGGTAAGGCGGGAACTGTTTTAACACTTGTTTTTGCTGGAATTATAGGATTTGTAGTGATGTTTAATCCCGATTTTAAATCTATGTTATCTTGGCTCGACAATACCGAAGAAGATGAACTCGAAGATGAATCACTTCAGGGAATCAATGTGATTAACACGATTAGAGAAGATGATATTATAAAAGAAACAGCTCCTGTAGAAGTTAATTTATCGGAAGACGACAAAGAAATAGAATTAGGTAACGATGCGTTCGGAAAAGTAGAGCCTGAAATTGATGAAATTATTGAAGAGTCTCTTATTGAGTCGATTGCTATGAAGTCTGATGATTTCTCGGTAGAAGTGCCCGAGCAGGACGAAGTATTGTCGAGCGATGAGATTAATGATAAGCTTAAGGAGTTCGGGGAGTACGATCCAAAACTGGATTTGTCAACCTACCAGATTCCGCCACTAGAATTACTTAAAGAATACGGGAGCAATAACATTAGCGTAAACAAAGAAGAGCTTGAGGAGAATAAGAATAAGATTGTGGCAACGCTAGCAAATTATAATATCGAAATTGCAAAAATTAAAGCGACAATAGGCCCTACGGTTACTCTGTATGAAATAATTCCAGCCCCAGGAGTTAGAATCTCCAAAATTAAAAATTTGGAAGATGATATTGCGCTCAGTCTTGCGGCACTTGGTATAAGAATAATTGCCCCCATACCAGGCAAGGGAACAATAGGTATAGAAGTGCCTAACTCCAAGCCTGAAGTGGTATCTATGAGAACACTCATTGCCTCCGAAAAATTTCAAAATGCCGACATGGAATTGCCCGTGGCCTTGGGTAAGACCATTACCAACGAAACATTTGTAACCGACCTTGCCAAAATGCCTCACTTGCTTATGGCCGGAGCCACAGGGCAGGGAAAATCGGTAGGATTAAATGCTATTTTGGTGTCTATACTTTACAAAAAACACCCGGCTCAGGTAAAATTTGTACTGGTTGACCCCAAAAAAGTGGAGCTTACCTTGTTCAACAAGATTGAAAGGCATTTTTTGGCAAAACTTCCGGGCGAAGCAGAGGCTATTATTACCGACAACAGTAAAGTAGTTACCACGCTAAACTCGCTCTGCGTAGAAATGGACAACCGCTACGAGCTACTGAAAGAGGCCGGGGTAAGAAACATAAAAGAATACAACGCCAAATTTATTGCCCGAAAACTAAACCCCGAAAAAGGACACTTGTACTTGCCCTACATCGTGTTAGTGGTAGATGAGTTTGCCGATCTTATAATGACAGCCGGTAAGGAAGTAGAAACCCCCATTGCCCGCTTGGCGCAGTTGGCTAGAGCCATTGGTATTCACCTTATTATAGCCACGCAGCGGCCATCGGTAAATATTATTACCGGTATTATAAAGGCAAACTTTCCAGCGCGTATTGCGTTTAGAGTTACCTCCAAAATAGACTCGCGTACTATACTTGATGCCGGAGGCGCAGACCAACTTATAGGTCGTGGCGATATGCTTTTTTCAACAGGCAATGATTTAATTCGAATACAATGTGGCTTTGTTGATACTCCAGAAGTAGATGATATTACTGATTTTATTGGAACACAAAGAGGTTATCCCGATGCGTTTTTATTGCCCGAGTATGTTGGAGAAGCTAGTGAAGCGGTGGGTGATTTTGATGATGGAGATCTAGATCCCCTATTCGATGATGCAGCAATGATTGTGGTGAATAGCCAACAGGGCTCCGCATCGTTGCTGCAACGAAAACTTAAATTGGGCTACAACCGTGCGGGCAGATTAATAGACCAACTGGAAGCCGTTGGCATACTGGGTCCCCATCAGGGAAGCAAAGCCCGCGATGTATTATTTCCGGATACTGTATCTTTGGAACAGTTTTTGAAAAACAGAAAGGGAGATACTACAAACACCGATTTTTAAAACCACTATGAAACAATTATTACTTGCCGTATTTAGCATAGCTGTAGCGGCCACTTCTTTTGCTCAAAATCAAGATCAAGACCCCAAGGCAAAGGCGATTTTAGACGAAATTTCTAAAAAAACCAAAGAGTACAAAACCATATCTGTAGATTTTGTTACCATTATAAAAGGGCGCGATATAAACGAAACCCGCAAAGGACAAGCCATTGTTAAAGGAGATAAATTCTATTACGAAAGCGCCGACCAAAAAGTGTTTTGCGACGGAAAATCGGTGTGGAACTACACCTCGGAAGAGAACGAGTGCTACGTAGAAAAACTATCGAACATAGACGATGAACTGAACCCCTCTAAAATGCTTACCATTTGGGAAAGCGGGTTTAAATTTCAGTTTGTAAAAGAAACTACCGAAAACGGAAAAGTGATACAAGAGATTAAGCTATTTCCCAAGGATGCGCAAAAAACCAAATACCACACCATTATTCTAAAGATTGATAAAGCTAAAAAAGAAGTACAAAAAGTTAGTATTAAAGGCAAAGATGGGCTGGATATGACTTTTGAAATAAAAAAGTTTGAAACCAATAAAGAGATACCCGACAATACCTTTGTTTTTGAGAAAACTAAATTTCCGGGCGTAGACGTAATAGACAATAGATAGATAATCTAAACACATACAATAAAAAACGCCCTTTTTCGGGGCGTTTTTTATGAGATAATTTTTAAATAGCGGGTTCTTTACTAACTTTAACCGTTTCTGTTAATTTTCAAAACACATATATTGGATAGAGTTGTTATAAGTTTGTTTTTTAAAGTATTACTCAAATTAAAGAGTGCCTTTTACGACTTGTTGCCTATAATTTTAGTTGTTGCATTTTTTCAGCTGGTAGTACTCCAGCAGCCTTTTCCCAATTTAGGCGACATTATAGTTGGGCTGGTTTTGGTGGTTTTAGGGCTTATGTTTTTTATCGAAGGACTTGAAATAGGCTTGTTTCCAATAGGTGAAAACTTGTCGTATGCGCTTACTAAAAAAGGAAGTGTTTTTTGGCTGCTTTTGTTCGCTTTTTTATTAGGCTTTTCCACTACGGTGGCAGAGCCAGCTCTAATAGCTATCGCCAAAGAGGCATCTCGCATTGCCGTAGAGGGTAATTTAATTCTCACCGAAAAGGAAATTTCCTATGCTTTTGGGTTAAGAATGTCAGTAGCTTTTTCTGTGGGACTAGCTGTAGTAATAGGCGTGCTTAGAATTATTAAGGGGTGGCCTATCTACTATTTAATTATTGGCGGCTATATATTAGTAATGCTAATGACAACAATAGCTCCCGAAGAAATTATAGGAATAGCCTACGATGCAGGAGGGGTTACCACGTCAACCATTACGGTGCCTTTGGTTACAGCGTTGGGTGTTGGGCTGGCTACTGTTATTAAAGGCAGAAGCCCTTTAACAGATGGCTTTGGGATAATTGCTTTGGCCTCTTTGCTGCCTATGATTTTTGTAATGGCCTACGGAATGCTCGTATTTTAAAAATTAAATGAAGGTTGTTGAATTTATATTGGATTTGGGTAGTAAGTTTTCTGAAACTGTTCAGGATGTAGCTCCTATTATCCTTCTCATTGCCTTTTTTCAAATAATAGTAATTAAAAAGTCAATTCCCAATTTGCCAAAGGTGTTTATGGGGTTAATTTTTGTAATAATAGGTCTTACTTTTTTTCTGATGGGATTGGAAAAGGCACTATTTCCTATTGGCAACATTATGGCCACCCAGCTTTCCGAACCCGAATTTGTAAAACAAAGCTACAACGGCGAGCTAACCTGGCAAGCCTACTACTGGATTTACATTTTTGCTATGCTTATAGGCTTTTCTACTACAATAGCAGAGCCTGCGCTAAAAGCAGTTGCAATTAAGGCTAGTGAGGTTTCGGGGGGTGTTATAAGTGAAACAGGGTTGCGCATAATAGTTGCCGTAGGCGCAGGATTGGCTCTATCAATCGGCGCATTCAGAATAGTTACAGGCACTCCCTTGCACTATTACCTTTTAGTTTGCTACCTTATTGTAATTATACAAACCATCTTTGCCCCCAAAGATTTAGTAGCTTTGGCATACGACTCAGGAGGAGTTACTACCTCTACCGTTACGGTGCCAATTGTGGCAGCAATTGGTATTGGGCTTTCTTCTGTAGTTCCGGGGAGAAACCCCGCATTAGATGGGTTTGGACTTATAGCTTTAGTATGTATGTTCCCTATAATAACCGTGCTTGCCTATGCCCAGTTTATGGAAATTATTAGTAAACTTAAAAAACGAAAAACGAGATGAAATTTAAATTAGTAATGACTTTGGTAAATCCTGAGATAACCAATCGGGTGGTTGACGCAGCCAAAAAGGCCGGCGCAACGGGAGATGTTATTATACCCGCCAGAGGGGCGGGCTCTACAGAAACCAAGTTTTTTGGTATATCTGTAGAAGACAAAACCGAAATTATTCTGTTTGTGGTAGAAGAGCATATTGTAAACAAGGTGCTGGATGCCATTACGATAGACTGCAAGCTTAGCGAACCCGGAAATGGCATAGCCATAGTCCTTAGCATTGATAAGGTGGCAGGGCTAGACAGGCAAATAGATATGATAAAAAACAAACTAAGAGAAGAACGACTATAAAACCAAGAAAATATGAGTACAACATTTAAAACAGCAAAAGATATTGCTTCTAACCGGCTTTTCTATATAGACGGATTGGCAACAGCCAAAGAGGCAGCAGACAAGATGAAAGAATGCGGTGTAGATTGCCTCATAATTGAAAAACGAAACGAGCAAGATGCAAATGGCATTGTTGTTCTTTCTGACATAATTAAAGGGGTAATTATTCCCGACCTTAAGCTAGATGAGATAAGCGTTTACGAAATTATGAGTAAACCCGCCATCTCCATTCCTTCTACCCTAAACTCTAGGTACGTGCCGCGTTTGTTGGTTAACGCCAAAATAAATGTAGCTCCGGTAGAAGAAAACGGAAAATACATCGGCATCATTCACCTGAGGGATTTCTTGTTTAACAGTTAATTTCCTCCCCCGTTTTTACTAATTTACGAATTAAATGACTCAAAGTACTCCTTCAACTTGAGATTCGATGGTATTAGACTTTGTTAAAAACTGCTTATGAAAACCTAATTACCAAAAGACTATTTTTTTTAAAAAATGTTATTCTCTTCAACTTATTCTTTAACTTCGTTTGGCAATCATTCTTTTGATATATGAATAAACTAGTACTTCTTGGTATTGTTGGGATAACTTTTGTGCCTAAGGTTAATTCACAAATTACAATTGGCCCATCCGATATGCCTGTTGCTAATGATACTGTAGTTATTAGTACGGCCATTAACCAATGGGCAATAGATCCTACTGTTACAGGACAAAATTTTAGCTGGGATTATTCGTTTTTAACGCATATCAATATCCAACTCGATACGTTTAAAACCGTAAGTAGTTTTCCGTTGGGGTATCAGTTCTATTTTAATAATCAGATTCAATATCCTGCTCACAAAGCAAACTTTGGACTTAGAGGACAAGACATCAACATACCGGGATTTATTAGTATAACAAATGTTCATGATTTTTATAAAGTGGACAATCAGGGCTACAAAAATGTAGGCTATGGTGCTACATTACAAGGATTTCCTTTGTCAGTTCGCAATATCCCCATCGATACCGTTTATAAGTTCCCATTAAACTATGGAGATGTGTATGACTCATACTCAGAAAGTGAACTAAATATACCCAGTCTAGGTTTTTATGGAAGAAAGAAAAGTGTTGATGCTGAGGTAGATGGATGGGGTGAAGTAGAAACACCCTATGGCGTTTTCGATTGTTTAAGGATTAAACTAATTATTAATCAGGTTGATTCCATTTATATCGATCAATTTAGTTTTGGAATCAGTATCCCACGCCCTACGGAAACACAGTACCATTGGTTAACCAACGGACAAAAGATTCCTGTTTTGCAAATCAATGAGATAATGGGGCAAATTACTGCCATACGGTATAAGGATTTTCCCCGCAATGTTTCTTTAGACAATCCAAGCAAACTGGTTTTTAACCTTTCACCTAATCCTTCTAGCGATTTTGTCTTGGTGACATTGCCCGATTTGCAAACTGGAAATGTTGAACTGATGAGCTTGAATGGTCAAGTTATATCTCGTTTCGATTTGGTAAACTCAAATTCATTTAGAATTGATCTGAACGGGATTAACTCCGGATTTTATTTTGTAAAAGTTTCTTCCGGGAATTCTTTTGGAGTAAAAAAGCTTGTCGTTCAGTAACTTCAAATGCACTTAAAATAGTCAAAAGGTTCAAGGCAATTATTGCATTTATACTGAGCTTTGCAAGCTGTAGAACCAAATTGACTTACCAGTTCTGTATTGTTTGACTTGCAGTTTGGACAAACCACCACCTTGGGACCTGAAGCAAACAAAATCCCCTTGTCTTGACTCCCTTTTACAGGAGGTGCAATACCGTAATCAAACAGTTTTTGTTTTGCTTCTTCACTAATCCAGTCGGTAGTCCAAGCGGGTGTGTAGACTGTTTTTATTTCAGCATCGATATTGTTTTCTTTTAATTTTTCTATGATGTCTTTTTCAAACTGTCGCATAGCAGGGCATCCCGAATAGGTGGGTGTTATAACAACGTATATTTTACCGTCAATTATTTCCACATCCCTCAGCACACCAAGTTCTTCTATGGTAATTACCGGTATTTCGGGGTCAGGAATGTATCTAATAAGCTCCCACACATCTTCTTTTCTCATGTTATGCTACTAAATTTGTTTCTATAAAAAAACACCCTTCTTGAAAAGAAGGGTGTTTAGGTATTTTTACCATTTACAGTTGGGATAGGCCCTCTGTAAGTATTGCATATCACCAAGCATGTGACCAAGGTATTCGGTATGCATTCCTTTTAATCTTCCTGTGTGCATATATCCATCGGCAGGTCTCTTTAATGTGGCGCGCCCCAGTACTTCGTTAACTGTTTTGTTCCATTCAGATTTTATGGTATTTAAATCAACGGAAATTCCTTCTTTTATCAATATTTCGTCAACTTCGTTCATCTCGAACAGATCACCCGTAAAAGACCAAACATTATCCAATGATTGCTGAATTTTTGAGTGGCTTTCTTCTGTTCCGTCACCTAATCTAACTATCCATTCGGCGTTGTGGCGAAGATGATAGGTGATTTCTTTCAATGATTTTGCCGCATGAGCAGAAATCATGGGATCCTTACTGTTCGATAAACTCCTGTATAAATGGTAGAAGAAAACACTGTGAAGAAAGTTTCTTGCTGTGGTGTCTCCAAAGTGTCCATTTGGCAGTTCAGACAGCAAAACGTTATAGTATTCTCTTTCGCTACGCTTGAAGGCTAAGTCGTCTTCACTTTTTCCTTTACCTTCTTTTTCACCTGCGTAGGTAAGCATGGTTCTTGCTTGTCCAAACAAGTCTAAGCCGATGTTGCTCATCGCAAGGTCCTCTTCTAGTGTAGGGCCATTGCTACACCATTCAGTCATTCTCTGACCTAGTATTAAAGAAGAATCACCGAGTCTTAGGCAATAATTTACGAGTGCTTCGTTAACTGTCATCACTTATATATGTTTAGCACCTTCCGGCATTACGTAATGAAGCGGTGTTCTGTAGGCTTTATCATTAGAGGGGTCGAAAAATGAATCGCTGTCTTCGGGCATCGAAGCCACTATCGATTCAAATGGAACAACCCATATTGATGTACCCTCGTTTCTCCTTGTATACAAATCTCTAGCGTTTTGAAGAGCCATTTCCTTATCAGTTGCTCGAACACTACCAGCGTGCTTGTGTGGTAATCCCGGTTTGCTTTGAACAAAAACTTCCCACAATTTTCCTTGACTATCGTTACTCATGATGGTTATTTTATTTATGCTACTAATTGTTTTTTTGCTTGTTTTTTTGCGTAAGTAATAGCGGCTTCTCTCACCCACTTACCATTTTCATGTGCTTTTTTGTGGTTATTTAGCCTTTGCTTGTTGCAAGGGCCGTTACCTTTTACTACATTCCAAAACTCATCCCAATTTATTTCTCCGAAATCGTAACTGCCTCTTTCTTCGTTCCATTTTAAATCTGGGTCGGGAATGGTGAGCCCTATAACCTCTGCTTGCTGAACAGTTTTGTCTATAAATTTTTGTCTAAGCTCATCGTTGGTCTCGCGTTTTATTTTCCATATTACAGCATTTTCGGTATTGGGAGAATCAGCATCATGAGGCCCAAACATCATAAGTGATGGCCACCAAAACCTATTAAGGGCATCTTGTGCCATGGCCTTTTGTTCAGGAGATCCCTTTGCCAGAGTTGCCATTATTTCGTAGCCTTGTCTTTGGTGGAAACTTTCTTCCTTGCAAATTCTTACCATGGCTCTAGAGTAGGGGCCGTAAGAGGTTCTTTGTAAAGATACCTGATTAACAATTGCCGCGCCATCTACCAACCAACCTATAGCCCCCATATCGGCCCAGGTTAACGAAGGATAATTAAAAATACTTGAATATTTGGCCTTCTCTGTATGCAACTGTTCGTTCATCTCGTCCCTAGTAATTCCCAAAGTCTCGGTAGCAGAGTATAGATAAAGGCCATGACCAGCTTCGTCTTGGATTTTTGCCAACAGCACAACCTTTGCCCTCAACGATGGAGCTCTCAATAGCCAATTCCCTTCCGGTTGCATTCCAATTACCTCTGAGTGAGCGTGTTGAGAAATCTGCCTGATGAGGTGCTTTCGGTAATCCTCCGGCATCCAATCTTTAGGTTCTATTTTAATTTCAGCATCAATTTTTGCCTGAAATTCTTCTAATTTATTTAAACTTTCCATTTTGATGTTGGTTAAATTATTGTCCATATTGTTTTATAAACAAATGATAACAGCACAAGTTTAAGCATATTCGAGATAAAATTCAAAATTATCTTGATTGACATTTATCAGTCATTATATTGACTTTAGCCAGTCAAATATTAATGACCTGATAAGCTTTCACTTGTACATAAGAAACGTTTTAATAATTTTGCACTCTTTAAATACAACAATTGTATATGTCAAAATTTCACACGCTAAAGGTTAAGGATGTTAGAAGAGAAACTTCAAATTCGGTTTCAGTTGCTTTAGAGATTCCTGATGCACTAAAAAATGATTTCAATTACAAAGCGGGGCAGTACCTTACTGTAAGGATAAATATAAATGGTGAAGATGTAAGAAGGTCTTATTCGTTGTGTAGTTCGCCTGATGTGAACGAAGACCTTAGAATTGCTGTTAAAATTGTGCCAAATGGCAAAATGTCTACCTACATTAATCAGAACTTAAAAACTGGTGGTTACATAGAATCTATGTCTCCTGAAGGTAATTTTATACTGAAAAACGGAGTAGAATCTAAACATTACATAGGTTTTGCCGCCGGAAGTGGAATTACACCAATCATATCAATAATAAAGTCAGTTTTATCGAAAAATACAGAAAGTAGGTTTACACTGTTTTACGGCAATAAGTCTGAGTCTGATACAATTTTTAAAGCAGAGCTAGATTCACTTGTCTTACAATACAGCCGTTTAAGAGTGGTTTACCTATATAGTAGAGAGAATAAGGGTGAAGAATTGCTACAAGGCAGGCTGATGGGAGAAAAAGTTTCGCCTTTGATGGCGAACTACTGTGCTAACTCAGAAAACAAGGAATTTTTTTTGTGTGGACCTGAAGAGATGATAAAACAAGTTTCAGACAAACTTGTTTCAATGGGGGTAGATAAGGAACGAATCCATTTTGAGCTATTTACAACACCTGTAAGCCTAGGTAATACAGATATTCCGGTAAATAATTTTGAAGGAATTTCTGATGTAACTATTGTTATGGATGATGAGTCATATTCATTTCAACTTAATTCTAAGGGGATAAGTATTTTAGATGCTGCCATGAATTCTGGAGCAGACGCTCCCTTTTCTTGTAAAGGAGCCGTTTGCTGTACATGTAAGGCAAAAGTGGTAGAAGGCACTGCTATTATGGATATGAATTATGCGCTTTCCGATAAAGAAGTGCAAGACGGATACATATTAACGTGTCAATCACATCCGGCATCAGCAAAATTAGTTGTGTCTTTTGACGAACCCTAAAAATATTTCATTACATTTATACCAAACAAAATAAACACAAAATAAAATGACAGCATTATTAATCGCAGGTGGGGTAGTACTACTAATCGTTTTTTACTTCATCTCCGTTAACAACCGTTTAGTTAGCTTGAAAAATAATCGAGAAAATGCATTTGCCGATATCGATGTACAACTTAAACAACGACATGATCTTATCCCTCAGTTATTAGGTGCGGTTAAGGGATACATGAATCACGAGAGTGACGTTTTAATACGAGTTACAGAGGCTAGGGCGTCTGCAATGCAGGCAAGAGGGATTGATGATAAAATTGCTGCTGAAGCTAAATTAGGTGCAGCCATGTCTGCTTTTACCTTGTCTGTTGAGGCTTATCCGGAATTAAAGGCAAGTCAAAACTTTATGCAGTTACAGGAAGAAATTTCTGATATCGAAAATAAATTAGCCGCAGTTAGAAGGTACTTTAATTCTGCTACAAGAGAGTTCAATAATGCCGTAGAACAGTTTCCTTCAAACTTGGTGGCGAATATGAAATCAATGAAGACGGCGCCATTCTTCGACCTTGGAACTGAAGAAAGAAAAGTTATGGATAAGGCTCCTGAAATAAAGTTCTAAAAACTTTATGAGTTACGTAGGACTACAGGAACAAATTAGAAAAAACAATATGCGGTCAATGTTATTATTGATCGCTTTCCCTTTACTGGTGTTTTTGGCTGTTTACGCAGTTATGTTTTTTGCCTTAGATGTCGATTTTGATGAAGTTAATTATTATTTTATACAGGCAGTTCCCTTTGTTTTGATTGTTGTTGGGGTATGGTTTGCTATTGCTTATTTTTCACATTCATCCATGGTAAATCTTGCAGCTGGCTCACACACGCTGGAGCGAAAAGAGCACATGCGGGTTTATAACCTTACCGAAAACTTATGCATGTCAGTTGGAATGCCAATGCCAAAACTGCAAATCATGGAAACACCAGCCCTCAACGCATTTGCTAGTGGACTTAATGACAAAACCTATACAGTTACCTTAACACGTGGAATTATTGATAAACTTAACGATGAAGAGCTCGAGGGGGTTATTGCTCACGAGTTAATGCACATCAGAAATCGAGATGTCAGGCTTTTGGTAGTAACCATAATTTTTGTAGGTATATTCGCTTTTGCTACTCAACTTCTGTTCAGGTCTTTCATCTACAGCGGTGGTGGGCGATCAAAAAACAACAAGAACGATGGTAAATTGGTTGTAGTTGCATTGCTTGTTGCTGTAGTAGCCTATCTGTTAACTGTGTTGTTTAAGTTTGCGTTGTCTAGAAAGCGAGAGTACCTTGCAGATGCAGGAGCAGCTGAAATGACAAAAAAACCTTGGGCATTAGCATCAGCACTGAGAAAAATATCAGGAAACTCATCTGTAGAATCAGTTAAAAGTGATGACATTAAAGAAATGTTTATCGACAATACACCTGATAAAACGAACTTCTCTATAGCATCATTATTTTCTACCCATCCGCCAATAGAGAAAAGGGTAAAGTTTTTGGAACAGGTATAAGATTCCAATCCGCCTGTGTAAAATTACGTTTTTCACTTGTTTTTTTTCGTACCTTTTGGCTCATAAAAATTTATTTAAAGCCATGAGAAGACCTTTTCTAGTTTTATTTTCAATGTTTACAATATTAACTGCAGCGTTTTCGCAGGTTGCAGATATGGGTTCCCCAAGATCGTTCCTTTCAGCAGGAAAGGTGTCCGATTTAAAAGATGTGCCAGTGTACGTTATGCCTGAGTTTGATCTTGACGCCCAAATACAAGCTAATATTATAAACGATACTCAAAAGCTTGGACCATGGATGTTTGGTTACGAACATATCACCCAATTAGGTTTTGAGGATGGTATTTGGGAAACATTTCCGTCTGGTGACCGAATTTGGAGAATAAAATTAAAAACACCGGGATCTGTTTCAATAAACGTTGTTTTCAATGATTTCTATTTGCCTGTAGGGTCATTCCTACACGTTTATTCTCCTGATAAGAGCTATGTAGAAGGGGCTTATACTGCGGCAAACAACAATTTAAACAATATGCTTGGCACCGACATAATGTTGGGAGAAGAGATGATTGTGGAATATTACGAACCTTCTTCGGTTAAAAATCAGGGTAGATTACTTGTTGGAATGGTTGTTCACGGATACAGAGACATTTCCGAATACCCTTTATTTAAAGTAAACGAATCAGGAGCGTGTAACATGGATGTAATTTGCCCCGATGGAGCACAATGGAGTAGCCAGAAAAGGTCGGTTGCTAGAATATCTATGGGCGGAGGTTTGTGTACCGGGGCGTTGGTAAACAACACGGCGAATGATGGTACTCCCTATTTTCTTACAGCGAATCACTGTGGACCACAAAACATGGGAGGAGCCGTTTTCCGTTTTAATTACGACTCACCCATATGTGGAAGTCAAGCTGTAGCAAACAGCCAATCAGGACCTACTAACCAAAATGTGAATGGTTCGGTTCTTAGAGCTAGGAGAGCAAATTCTGATTTTGGGCTCATTCAATTAAACTCAGTACCGCCAACTAATTACAATGTATATTACGCAGGATGGGATAATACAGGAAATGTCCCTAATACAACAGTAGGTATTCACCACCCAAGCGGTGACGTGAAGAAAATATCATTTGATGATCATGCTGCTACAATTGCTGCATATGGAGGTAATCCAGGTAGCGGTACAACTCACTGGAGAGTGATTTGGGACAGAAACACAACTACCGAAGGCGGCTCTTCAGGGTCTCCCTTGTTTGACCATAACCAAAGAATTATTGGTCAACTGCATGGAGGGGGAGCCAGTTGTACAAACCTTACAGCTCCCGACTGGTATGGAAGATTTTCGGTGTCATGGAATGGAAACTCTGCCTCTGATAGGCTTAGAGATTGGTTAGATCCGTCAAATAATACACCAACATTAGATGGATACGATCCCAATGCAGCCACGATACAAAATGATGCAGGAATTCAAAGCATTACTACCCCATCAGGAACTATTTGCGACAGTTCTATAACTCCGATTGTAGTTTTGAGGAACTACGGGTCTAACGCAATTACATCAGTAGCCATACAGTATAATGTAAATGGAACTAACCCTCAAACCTTCAATTGGACGGGTAATTTAGCTCCCGGGTCAAGTGCAAATGTTACACTGAATTCAATAACACTAGTATCTGGCAGCTACACTTTTAATGCTACAACCAACAACCCTAACGGGCAAACAGATGGCAATATCGCTAACAATAGTGCTTCGCAAGTATTTAATATGTTTGCTGACGGTAGACAGGTTGATATTAATATTACTCCAGATTGTTGGGGTTCAGAAATCACATGGCAAATAACCAATGCGTCAAATGAGATTTTATATTCAGGAGGTCCCTATACGGATGTTTCTCCGAGTGGTCCGGGTACAATTACAACAACTGTTTGTTTAGATCCCGGTTGCTATGATTTTAGAATAGCAGACAGTTATGGTGATGGGATGAATGGGTCTCAATACCAATCTTGTAACGTAGATGGGAATTATACCATTTCTATTAGCGGAGTAGTTGTTGATCAAATGATAGCTCCTAATGCAGCTTATGGTAGTTTGGAAGTGAATAATTTCTGTGTGCCTTCAAGTCCTCCGGTTGGTGTATATAAAAACCTACTGAATACATTGAGAATATTCCCTAACCCATCGAATGAAGTGCTAAATATAGATTTAGGGTCTGCTATTGAAGAGAATGTCCAGTTCTACATAATTGATATATCAGGAAAGATAGTTTACGAAAACATCATTTATGCAGGATATCCTATTTCAATTTTGGACGTATCGCGATTAAGTGAAGGAGCCTATTACATTAATTTTAGGATAGGTGAAATGTCGACAACAAAACCATTTATTAAGTACTAAACTAGAAGTAAATAAACTAATTTTGAAGGCGCACAAATCTGTGCGCCTTTTTTAATATTGTCATAGTATGAATATAATTGTAACAGGAACATCAAGAGGCATAGGGAAGGAATTGGTTGAAATTCTTTCGACTAATCACAATGTCATAGCCTTGTCACGCTCGTTAGGACAACTTTCGTTAAATAATAGCATCACATACATACCTTTTGACTTCGGTAAAATCGATAATCATGAATTTGAAAATAAGCTGAAGGAGTGGGGTAGGGTAGATATACTTATTAATAACGCAGGCCATTTAGTTAATAAGCCTTTTTTAGAAATAACCCTTGAGGAAATACAAGAAATGTGCAATGTAAATTTTTCCGGCCCGTATAGGCTAATTCAAAATACTATTCCATATATGAATGGGAAAATAAAGCATGTGGTGAATATTTCAAGTATAGGGGGAGTTCAGGGTTCGGTTAAGTTTGCCGGCTTGTCCGGCTATTCTTCAAGTAAAGGAGCTTTAGGTATTTTGACCGAGTGCTTAGCAGAAGAACTAAAAGAAATGGGCGTTAAAGTAAACACACTAGCCTTAGGTGCAGTTCAAACAGAAATGCTCGACCAAGCTTTTCCGGGATACAAAGCCCCTATTTCAGCCTTCGATATGGCTAAATATATTGCATATTTTGCAATAAATCATCACCAATACTACAATGGTAAGATTATTTCTGTCTCAACTAGCACACCTTAAAAATCGGAATTACAAATAGTTGTATTTTTAGATTAAAAAAACTTTAATTATTTTACGGTACAACGCTTGTAGATATAAAAAACACATCTATATTTGCACCCACTTTCAAAAACAACTAACAACAAATCCTTAGAAAATTTTTGAAAGAATCTTTGGAAAGCTTAAAAGAGTGACTATCTTTGCAGCCCCAAAATCGAAAGAAGATTTCGGAAGTTCATTTAAGATTGAAAAAAGTGAAATTAAATTTGGAGAGTTTAAAAGAGTAACTATCTTTGCAGCCCCAAAATCGAAAGAAGATTTCGGAAGTTCATTTTAAAAGGTAAAATTATAAGGCAAAAGTTGTTTGTGTTAAATAAACTTCTACTTTTGTCGCCCCTTTCGAAAGAGAAAGGGAGTATAATTAAGATATTTTAAGTTCTTTGAATTATTGAAGTAAGGTAAGAAACAGTAGGTATATCAATTAACCTATAACCCGTCTAGAGCCACAAAATTTAAGATCTAACTACAATGGAGAGTTTGATCCTGGCTCAGGATGAACGCTAGCGGCAGGCCTAACACATGCAAGTCGAGGGGCAGCGAGAATAAGCTTGCTTATTTGTCGGCGACCGGCGCACGGGTGCGTAACGCGTATGCAATCTACCTCTATCTGGAAGATAGCCCGAAGAAATTCGGATTAATACTCCATAACATTACGAAATGGCATCATTTTGTAATTAAAGCTCCGGCGGATAGAGATGGGCATGCGTGACATTAGTTTGTTGGTGAGGTAACGGCTCACCAAGGCTACGATGTCTAGGGGTTCTGAGAGGATGATCCCCCACACTGGTACTGAGACACGGACCAGACTCCTACGGGAGGCAGCAGTGAGGAATATTGGTCAATGGACGCAAGTCTGAACCAGCCATGCCGCGTGCAGGATGAAGGCCCTCTGGGTTGTAAACTGCTTTTATTTGGGAATAAACCCCTCTACGTGTAGAGGGCTGAAGGTACCAAATGAATAAGCACCGGCTAACTCCGTGCCAGCAGCCGCGGTAATACGGAGGGTGCAAGCGTTATCCGGATTTATTGGGTTTAAAGGGTGCGTAGGTGGGAAATCAAGTCAGTGCTGAAATCCTACAGCTCAACTGTAGAACTGGCATTGATACTGGTTTTCTTGAATCCGGTTGAAGTGGGCGGAATATGACATGTAGCGGTGAAATGCTTAGAGATGTCATAGAACACCAATTGCGAAGGCAGCTCACTAACTCGGTATTGACGCTGAGGCACGAAAGCGTGGGGATCAAACAGGATTAGATACCCTGGTAGTCCACGCCGTAAACGATGATTACTCGCTATTGGCAATACACAGTCAGTGGCTAAGCGAAAGCATTAAGTAATCCACCTGGGGAGTACGATCGCAAGGTTGAAACTCAAAGGAATTGACGGGGGCCCGCACAAGCGGTGGAGCATGTGGTTTAATTCGATGATACGCGAGGAACCTTACCAGGGCTTGAACGCATTATGACAGGCTGGGAAACCAGTCCTTCTTCGGACATTTTGCGAGGTGCTGCATGGCTGTCGTCAGCTCGTGCCGTGAGGTGTTGGGTTAAGTCCCGCAACGAGCGCAACCCCTATCTTTAGTTGCCAGCGAGTAATGTCGGGGACTCTAAAGAAACTGCCCGCGCAAGCGGTGAGGAAGGTGGGGACGACGTCAAGTCATCACGGCCCTTACGTCCTGGGCTACACACGTGCTACAATGGCCGGTACAGTGGGCAGCCACCACGCGAGTGGGAGCTAATCCTCAAAGCCGGTCTCAGTTCGGATTGGAGTCTGCAACTCGACTCTATGAAGCTGGAATCGCTAGTAATCGGATATCAGCAATGATCCGGTGAATACGTTCCCGGGCCTTGTACACACCGCCCGTCAAACAATGGAAGCTGGGGGTGCCTGAAGTCGGTAACCGTAAGGAGCTGCCTAGGGTAAAACTAGTAACTGGTGTTAAGTCGTAACAAGGTAGCCGTACCGGAAGGTGCGGCTGGAACACCTCCTTTTTAGAGCAACAACGTGGTTATAAATCACTTAATTGGTTGCCTCTGTTTCTCTTACTTTAATATTACAATACTGTTCCATAAAGCTCAGTGTCTTGTAGCTTCCTGAGCATCGATGCTGAGTAAATATAGTCTCGTAGCTCAGTTGGTTAGAGCGCTACACTGATAATGTAGAGGTCCGCGGTTCAAATCCGCGCGGGACTACTTAATTTTTAAAGCTTTATGGGGGATTAGCTCAGCTGGCTAGAGCGCCTGCCTTGCACGCAGGAGGTCATCGGTTCGACTCCGATATTCTCCACTATTCGCAATTAATGCGGAACAGTTCTTTGACATGTTGTTACTGTAAAAAAGATTCAAAAGTAAATATACTTTTGCTTACAATATTTAAAAGCTATTAAGAGCACACGGTGGATGCCTTGGCTCTCAGAGGCGATGAAGGACGTGATAAGCTGCGATAAGCTACGGGTAGGAGCAAATATCCTTTGATCCGTAGATTTCCGAATGGGGAAACCTGGTACATTGAAGATGTATCGTCAAATGACGCTAACCCGGAGAACTGAAACATCTAAGTACCCGGAGGAAGAGAAAACAATAGTGATTCCCTAAGTAGCGGCGAGCGAACGGGGAACAGCCCAAACTTAATTTGTTTCGGCAAATTAGGGGTTGTAGGACTGCAACGTGGACTGTAAGTGTATAATAGAAGAGATTTGGAAAATTCTGCCATAGAGGGTGATAGTCCCGTATATGAAATACATTTACTACCTAGCAGTATCCTGAGTAGGGCGGGACATGTGAAATCCTGTCTGAATCTGCCGGAACCATCCGGTAAGGCTAAATACTACTGAGAGACCGATAGTGAACTAGTACCGTAAGGGAAAGGTGAAAAGTACCCCGAACAGGGGAGTGAAATAGTACCTGAAACCGTGTGCTTACAACCGGTCGGAGCACCTTTATGGTGTGACGGCGTGCCTTTTGCATAATGAGCCTACGAGTTACTCCTCTCTAGCAAGGTTAAGGACTTCAGGTCCGCAGCCGAAGCGAAAGCAAGTCTGAATAGGGCGATTTAGTTAGAGGGGGTAGACGCGAAACCTTGTGATCTACCCATGGCCAGGATGAAATCTCGGTAACACGAGATGGAGGTCCGAACCCGTTGACGTTGAAAAGTCTTGGGATGAGCTGTGGGTAGGGGTGAAAGGCCAATCAAACTGGGAAATAGCTCGTACTCCCCGAAATGTTTTTAGGAACAGCCTCGAGGTTGAGTTACACAGAGGTAGAGCTACTGATTGGGCTAGGGGGCTTCACCGCCTACCAAACCCTGACAAACTCCGAATGCTGTGTAATATACTCGGGAGTGAGGGCATGGGTGCTAAGGTCCGTGTCCGAGAGGGAAAGAACCCAGACCATCAGCTAAGGTCCCCAAATGTATGTTAAGTTGATCAAACGTGGTTCAATTGCATTGACAGCTAGGATGTTGGCTTGGAAGCAGCCATTCATTTAAAGAGTGCGTAACAGCTCACTAGTCGAGCGATAGTGCGTGGATAATAAACGGGCATTAAACATACTACCGAAGCTATGGATTTACAGTTTACTGTAAGTGGTAGGGGAGCATTCTGGTCTGCGTTGAAGGTGAATCGTAAGATTTGCTGGAGCGTCCAGAAACGAAAATGTAGGCATAAGTAACGATAAAGCGGGTGAGAAACCCGCTCACCGATAGACTAAGGTTTCCTATCCCATGCTAATCAGGGTAGGGTTAGTCGGGACCTAAGGCGAACCCGAAAGGGGTAGTCGATGGATAACTGGTTAATATTCCAGTACCAGCGCTTATTGCGATGGGGTGACGAAGGAGTGAAAGTACCGCGAACGTACGGATGTTCGTTAAAGGGTGTAGATATAAGTTTTTGTTAATAGCTTAAACTTGTCGAACCTGATAGTACCGCAAAGCTTCGGCTGAGTGGATAGTGTACCTAATCATACTTCCAAGAAAAACCTCTAAGCTTCAGATAAGTGCTGCCCGTACCGCAAACCGACACAGGTAGTCAAGGAGAGAATCCTGAGGTGCTCGAGTGAATCGTGGCTAAGGAACTAGGCAAAATAGTCTCGTAACTTCGGGAGAAGAGACGCCCCCTTTGGGGGGCCGCAGTGAAAAGGCCCAGGCGACTGTTTATCAAAAACACATGGCTTTGCAAAATCGTAAGATGAAGTATAAGGCCTGACACCTGCCCGGTGCTGGAAGGTTAAGAGGAGGGGTTAGCAGCAATGCGAAGCTCTGAATTGAAGCCCCAGTAAACGGCGGCCGTAACTATAACGGTCCTAAGGTAGCGAAATTCCTTGTCGGGTAAGTTCCGACCTGCACGAATGGTGTAACGATGGCCACACTGTCTCCTCCTGAGACTCAGCGAAGTTGAAATGTTTGTGATGATGCAATCTCCCCGCGGAAAGACGGAAAGACCCCATGAACCTTTACTGTAGCTT
>JBKBNH010000013.1:0-120896 GCA_046295395.1 Flavobacteriales bacterium
CGGAGAACGTCTATTTGATAGAATGGTTGTTGCAGTTGCAAATAATTACTGGTAACATTGCGGGGAATCATTAAAAAAAGTTTTAATTCACTTATTTTCAAAGTCCTTACCAAAAGCTTCTTAATCGAGCTTGTTTATAAAATCCAACAGAAGATTGTGGTACTCGTTAAACTTGGTGAGTGGCAAGGTTTCTGCCACGTCATAAATATCGTGGTAATGAGAAACACCACCCATCGTGTATATAAAAAAGCAAGGCACTCCTTTAAGTGTAAACCAATAATGGTCGCTATTTGCAGCCCTTCCTCTTACCCTAACCTCTTTGAGATACTGTTTTTCTTGATTTATTCGGCTAAGCATAAGAAACTCTTCTTTAAACTCGGTGCCGTTTACCACGGTCACCCCGTCATCGCCTGTTCCTGCCAAATCAATATTTATCAGAAAACGGATGTTTTTAAGTGGAAACAAAGGATTTTCAACATAGTGTTTCGAACCTAAAATACCCGCCTCTTCTGCTGCAAAAGCCATAAAAACAATAGTTCGCTGAGGTTGGTTTTTCGAAAAGTGTTCCATTAAAGTTAACATCATAGAAACTCCGCTGGCATTATCATTTGCCCCGGGAAAAACTGTTTCACTACCCATTCTACCTAGGTGGTCGTAATGAGCAGTAATCACAATAGGTTTTGCCTTTTTGTTTTTTCCTTGAATATAGCCTATTACGTTTTGCGTTTTATGTTTAACCAGTTCTTGTGTAACAGAAAATTCAACCGCAACCGAATCGCTACCAGATACTTTATCCAACACATCTTTCTTCAACCAGATTAAAGGATAAAGAAATACGCTACGCCCAACGCTCCACATAAACTTTTCTTCCTGCACCTTTATTACCGGAGCGTTATCTGCTACAAAATACATTAACTCATTAATAAAACTTAATGTATCTCCTTTGTATTTACCAGGCTCAAATACGTAAGCTGTGTTTTTGGCAGTTTTTAATTTCTCTTGCAGTTGGTTGATGTTATTCAAATCCACATAAAAAAGCTTATACCTCCCCTCACCTCCGCCCGACGAGGGGTCAACCAGAAAATCTACCCCGGGCTTGAGTGAATTTTCGTCAAAAGCAACACTCATTTTGCCCGGAAATCGGTTTACCTGCATATAAAAAAGTTGAAAATACGATTTACCATAAGCTTTCAGACCAAATTCCTGAAATCTGCGCGCTAAAAATTCTGCAGCAATGCTGTCACCTCCATTTACATAACCCCTCCCATGAAAATTCGGCGAGGTAAGACTATCCAGCCACTTTTTGGCCGCTTCTACTTGAGCATTGCCATGCAGAAGCAAAAATGAAAAAAATAATATCAGTGTTGCTCTCATTGTACTTATCCTAGGTATCTTCTTTCTACCAGCTCCATGAAAGACTGCACAAACTCACTATCAGCATCCCAACGGTATTTTTCGCTAAGCTCAGTCACTATGTAGGTTCTGGCCTCATTAAAACCGGGAAAAGAATTTAGCCTATCAAGAGCTTCGTTATAGGCGGTGTTTTCTCCTTGAAAAAGTTCATTCATAAACAAGAATTTCTGGTTCAATCCTATGGATTCTTTCAGGTCTTTGATAGGCTGTTTTTTCAGTCTGTCGGCCAGCGTACCTTGCTGACCACTAAGAGCAAACTTCTCGTTAAATGATTTTTCACCGCTACGAGCTTCTATCTCGTCTAGTAAACTTATTTGATTTTTGCTTACTTCTTCAATTTTTGATTCTTCCACTACTTCGGGCTGCTTTTCGGTAGATTCATCTGCGATTTGCATATTTAACTTAAAAGAAATGACAGGCTTTTTTTCCTCAGAAAGCTTATCTGCTTTTACTTTCTTTTCCGTTTCTGTATTTTCTGCCTGCTCAGGAGGCAACACTTCTTCTACTGCCGGAGGGATTACGGCAAATTTCGGATTGGATTCCTTTTCTATAGCCTTGTATCGTACTAATGTGATTCGCTCATATAATTCACGCGATGCTCTGTGAAGATTCTCAATATCTTTGAACTCAAGCTTGCCCTCGTTCAAAAGGTTTACAAAAGCATCAACCTCTTTAACAAGGTCTTTTATCGTTTTATAAGGCATATTTTCACTCATTAAATCTGGTTATTTATCAAAACACAACAAATTTCGATATTTTTGCTTACCCACCTAACACAAAAAAATAATAATATCCACAGACATGTTTTTAGAAAACAGCAAAAAATTAATCGACAAAAAAGGCTGGATTGAACTCATCTGTGGTTCTATGTTCTCAGGTAAAACGGAAGAATTAATCAGGCGGTTACGTCGGGCAGAAATTGCCCGACAAAAGGTTGAGATTTTTAAACCGGCCGTTGATATTCGCTATCACAATGAAGAAGTTGTAAGTCATAACGCTACGTCTATTAAATCAACCCCGGTTCCTTCGTCGGCTAATATTTTATTACTTGCCAATAATGTAGAAGTAGTGGGAATAGACGAAGCCCAGTTTTTCGACGAAGGCCTGCCCGAGGTGTGCAACAAACTTGCAAACAGTGGTATTCGGGTAATTGTTGCCGGACTAGATATGGATTTTAACGGAGCGCCCTTTGGCCCTATACCTCAAATCATGGCTATAGCAGAGTACGTTACAAAAGTTCACGCCATATGCCCGCGATGTGGCGATTTAGCCCAATTTTCACACAGGTTAACTCCCGAAAACTCTTTGATTTTACTGGGAGAAAAACAAGAATACGAACCCCTTTGCAGGGTTTGCTTTACAAAAGCCAAAGGATGATTATAGTGGCGCCTCTTTTCTCAAACACAGAAATTACCGTTCCTTAGGAATTTAAGCCGATGCTATAATTTACACCCCATTAATGTTTCTGTTATGGAAAATCGCCGTGTATTTCATCTATATTAGCAGCCTTATTTATGTTTGTTGGTAACTTATGAGAAAAATTTCAGCCCTTTCGGTATTGTTATTTCTAGTCTTTTCGAGCTTTGCTCAGTCAGCTAATATTCGTGGATTTGTTTATGAAGAATCCTCCGGCGAGCCGGTTATTTTCACTAATGTAAAACTGGAAGGGACTTCTTTTGGCGCATCTACCGATGTAAATGGATTCTTCTCTATTACAAAACTTCCGGCCGGAACCTACACACTGGTAATTTCTAACGTTTCGTACACTCAACTTAAAGAAACTATTACAGTAAAAGATGGTCAGGTAGTAAATAAAAAATTCCACCTGAAAGAAGGCAAACAACTAGATGAGTTTACGGTAAATACAGAGAAAGCTGAAAATAAAGTTGACCCTAAGGTTTCAGTTATAAAAGTTTCCAAGAAAGACATTCAGAGCGTGGTTACTGTTGGTGGCGAAGCAGATATAGCTACTTATTTTCAAACCGTACCGGGTGTAGTAAGCACGGGCGATCAGGGCGGGCAGCTTTACGTAAGAGGTGGCGCTCCCGTGCAAAACAAAGTGCTTTTGGATGGAATGGTAATTTACAACCCTTTCCACTCTATAGGTTTCTTCTCGGTTTTTGATACCGAAATAATCCGAAATGCTGACATCTATACAGGTGGTTTTGGTGCAGAATACGGTGGTAGAGTATCTTCAGTTATGGACATACGAACCCGAGACGGGAATCAAAAAAGAACCGGAGGAAGAATAGCCGTAAGTCCATTTGGCGCTAAAGGACTTTTAGAAGGTCCACTTAAAAAAGCTAAGGATGAAAATGACATGAGTATAACTTACTTGCTTTCAGCAAAAACTTCGTATCTTGAACAAACCAGCAAAACCCTATACAGATACATAGATACTTTGGGTTTACCTTTCAACTTTACGGATTTGTACGGCAAAGTAACCATAAACGGTCAAGACGGAAACAAGGTAAATTTCTTCGGATTTAACTTTAACGACCGGGTGAAGTACAAAGCAATATCTAATTTAAGGTGGGATTCCTGGGGAGCTGGTTCAAGCTTCGTAATGGTGCCTTCCGGTTCAAAAGTCCTTATGCAGGGCCACTTCAATTATTCGCAATACAAAATAGAACTGGAAGACGAATCTTCTGCCCCGCGATACAGTCAGGTAGATGGATTCAGCGGTGGATTTGATTTCAAATACTACAACGGTGATGATGAAATAAAATATGGTGTAGAGATAAATGGATTTAAAACCGACTTCAGCTACGTAAACTCAACCAATGCCACAATACTGCAGACACAGAACACTACCGAGCTTGGGGGTTACTTCAGCTATAGAATGGTAAGAAATCTTCTGGTACTGGAGCCGAGTTTACGACTGCAGTATTACGCATCACTCAGCAATATTTCGCCCGAACCAAGACTTAGCGCCAAATACAACATAACCGAAAACTTCAGAATTAAAGGCGCTGGCGGACTTTACTCGCAAAACCTCATTGCAGCCAATAGCGACCGCGATGTAGTTAACCTATTCTACGGCTTTCTTTCGGGGTCAGACAACCTGCCCGGAGGTATAACCATGCCCGATGGAACTTTCAGAGAGAGAAGACACCTGCTTCAAAAAGCAACACACGCTATTCTGGGCGGCGAATATGATTTAACCGAACGACTATCCTTGAACATAGAAGGATACGTAAAATGGTTCAATCAACTAACCAACATCAACCGAAATAAAATATACGAAGACAGAGACATAAATCAGGAGGAAATATTTCGCAAAGACTACATCATAGAAACCGGCATGGCAAGGGGAGTAGACATGACCTTGAAGTACCGCAACAAAAAAACCTACATATGGTTTGTATATTCACTGGGTAAAGTAGACCGATGGGACGGATTAATCGAATACGCTCCTGTATTTGACAGAAGACACAATTTAAACATTGTCGGAACCTACCTATTCGGGAAAGACGATACCTGGGAAGTAGATGTAAGGTGGAACTTCGGCTCGGCACTACCCTTTACCCAAACCCAGGGTTACTACCACAATATTCCATTCCAAAATGGCATAGGCACTAACATAACCACTGCTAATTCTAACGAACTCGAAATACTATATGGCGACCTAAACGGCGGAAGGCTTTCTCCATACCACCGACTCGATATTTCTGTAAAAAAACAAATAGAATTTAACAAAAACTCGAAAATGGAAATCGTTGGTGGAGTAACCAACTTATACAACAGAAACAACATTTTCTATGTAGACAGAGTTACGACTGAAAGAGTATTCCAGCTGCCAATTTTACCAAGTATTGGTATTAGCTGGACTTTTTAATCGATAGCTTAGTCGAAATATTTATCAACGATAGCAGCATCACTTGCCAAATGCTGCTATTTTTCTTACCTTTACGCCCCGTATTTACTAATTCTTCATATACGGGTCATGGCATCAACTAATTCTACAAAATACATCTTCGTAACCGGAGGCGTAACTTCATCACTAGGCAAGGGTATTATATCCGCGTCGCTTGCAAAATTACTTCAGGCGAGAGGCTATTCCGTAACCATTCAAAAGCTTGATCCATACATCAACATCGACCCGGGAACACTTAACCCCTACGAACACGGCGAATGTTTTGTAACCGATGACGGTGCCGAAACAGACCTTGATTTAGGACATTACGAGCGATTTCTGAATGTTCCCACCTCACAGGCAAACAACATAACCACAGGAAGAATATACCAAAGCGTTATAAACAAAGAAAGGCAAGGTGCTTACCTAGGAAAAACTGTGCAGGTAATTCCGCATATTACCGACGAGATTAAGCACCGAATTCAACTTTTGGGCAACAAGGGCACCTATGAATTTGTTATAACCGAAATTGGCGGAACTGTGGGCGATATCGAATCCCTGCCCTATATAGAAGCTGTGCGGCAGTTGCTTTGGGAACTGGAAGATGATGCCCTTGTAATTCACCTTACGTTAGTTCCGTTTTTGGCAGCATCAGGCGAACTTAAAACCAAACCCACCCAACACTCAGTAAAAATGCTATTGGAGTTTGGGGTGCAGCCCGATATCTTAGTTTGCAGAACAGAGCACCATTTACCAGATGAACTTCGCCAAAAAATTGCCCGCTTTTGCAATGTTACTCCCGACTCTGTAATTGAGTCCATAGATGCATCAACCATATACGACGTGCCTCTTTTGATGCAAGAAGAAAAACTAGACCAAGTAGTTTTAAAGAAATTTAAAATGCCAACCGATAGCATACCCGACTTAGCCAACTGGAAAGACTTTTTGCATTGGCACAAAAACCCCGAAACCACTGTAAATATAGCTCTGGTTGGTAAATACGTTGAACTAAAAGACTCATACAAATCCATTGCAGAGGGATTTATACACGCCGGAGCGGCTAATAACTGCAAAGTAAACCTAAGTTGGGTACACAGCGAAGAACTAAGTACCGCCAACATTACCGAAAAACTTGGTCATGTTTCGGGTATTTTGGTAGCCCCGGGATTTGGTTCACGGGGTATTGAAGGCAAAATTGAAGCCGTGCGTTTTGCTCGAGAAAACAACATCCCATTTTTTGGCATCTGCCTAGGTATGCAAATTTCTGTGATTGAATTTGCCCGAAACGTTCTCGGCTACAAAGACGCCAACAGTTCCGAATTCGACATAAACACTACTAATCCGGTAATTGACTTGATGACCGAACAACAAGAAATTACTGAAAAAGGCGGCACAATGAGGCTCGGAGCCTACACCTGCCAGATAAAAGAAAACAGCCTTGCGCACAAAGTATATGGCAAAACAGAAATATCCGAACGCCACCGCCACCGCTATGAGTTTAACAATAAGTACCTTGCCGCTTTTGAGCAAGCCGGGATGAAAGCCACAGGAATAAACCTCGAAAACAACCTGGTTGAAATAGTAGAAATTCCCACCCATCCTTATTTTATCGGGGCGCAATTTCACCCCGAATACAAAAGCACCGTAGCCAATCCGCACCCTTTGTTTAAAGGATTTGTAAAAGCTGCCGTAGAACAAAAATTGACTCCGGCTTAGTTTTTCTGGTTATTTACACCAAACTAATCGTTTGTCCAAATTTTGGATAATTCGTTTTTTTTTCAATTTAGCCTAAGATGTCACTTTAAACACCTCTATTCGTGATGATTAAAAAACTTGTATTCTTAGGCGCAATCACAACCTTTATCGCCAACGCCGTGGCGCAAAACGTGCTACCATCAAACGGAAATGTGGGGATAGGAACTACTAGCCCTAATTCCTCTTTGCAGGTATGTGGTAGAACCACATTAGACAGCACGGTTTTAATTAGAGACACTCTTCGTGTAGAGAGAGATTTAGTAATTGACCAAAACCTGATTGTAAACGGGTAGGTGCATTTTGCTGCTCTAGCTGATACAACACAAGGATTGTTGTTAATTGATAATGACGGAAACGTGTACAGAGGTGAACATGGTGAGTTGGTAGATGCAATATATGTGCGTGATTGCAAGTTTGACCCCGGCATGCCCATTACTTCCACCTGGGCTAGTATTCCTCACTCTCCTCACGGAATAATATACACAGGCGACAATTGCCCGGCATGGGTAGGGATTGAGACAAACAGCCCCTCTGCTATGCTAGAAGTAACCGGAACTACGAACCTGATAGGACAAGTTAAAATAGGAGCTAATTCCATATATATCGGGGGTGCGAATCAAAATACAGGTACTAATAATTCTATATATGCTACGGATGTGCTATTACAATCTGACGCCAACAATAATTTCAACACGATAATTAATGACGGTAATGCCGGCAAAGTAGGAATTGGCATGAATAACCCAGCTCATAAACTGGAGGTGGCGGACACTATCAGGGCTTGTCGGGTCTTGGTGGAGAATAACGCTTGGTGCGATTTTGTTTTTGAAGATAATTATGTGCTTATGCCTTTAAATGAGTTAGAAGAATACATCAAACAGAACAAACACTTGCCCGGAGTACCTTCCGAAAAGGAGGCCCCCTCTAGAGATAATGATTTGGCAGAAACAGACCGAATGCTGCTGCAAAAAATAGAAGAACTAACCCTATACATGATACAGCAGCAAAAAGAAATAGAGGAATTGAAAAGAAAACTGGAACTAACAGAAAAAAAATAATGCACAGAATAGTAGCCATAGCATTAATACTAAATGTGTTCGGGGTTTTTTCACAAGACTCACTATCCAAAAAACAACCGCCACTCTTGTATAAGCACTCTTTGCATCTTAATTTACTTGGGAGAAATCCATTCAGTCTAGGAATTAATTACCAAATATTAAAACCCTTCAAGAGAAACGACAAAGCCGGATTTGTTTTCGGGAATGGATTAGGTTTAGGTGGGTTATTTTATGGGGACTTATCGATTTCGCACTACGCAAACTTGTATTACGGAAAAAAATAGCCATAGAGGGTGGTTTGGGGTATTCATCATCCTTTGCTTTCAATCCTTTGACCATGGGAAAAAGTCGAAAAAAAATTTTCGAAACAGAACAAGGAATACCTTACATTCCTTTTTATGAATCGGCATTATTTTTTGATTTGGGGTTTACTTTCCGAATAAAAAGAAGCACAATAAAACCTTATGGGGTAATTATATACGGACACACAGGTGGACCCGACCGGGTATTTTTTCCTTGGTTTGAATTAAGTTATGGCTATGCAATTAAGTAAATACATAATAGTTTTATTTGTATTGTTCGTTGGCTCCGCTTTGGGGCAAACGCATCAAAACTTGGTCTATAACCCCGGATTTGAAATGGACGGGAATGGAAATCTCGTTGATATAAACAACTGTTCGGTAATAATTATAACTGCAAACGGCACGAGCATGAATGGGTATTGCCCTACTGTTGGAAATAGTGGGGCAACATATACTGACATGTTGAACTACTGGGCAGAAATATACGCTTGGTCTAACCCTGATAGAAAATCTCAATGTAATTGGAATAACTATCGGGGTAATGGTTCTGCGGATGTTTTGTGTGATGGCATGAACAGATCCGGGCGAAGGGCTGAAAGTGGCACAGGTACAGAATATGCTGTATCCCCCTTAAGACAATCACTAAGCACAAACAAAAAGTACTATATAGAGTTCTATTATAGAGGAGAATTGAATGGCGATAAAGCAGGGTTGCGGTTTTTCGAAAGCAAACCAAAGCAATGTTGGGGTGTTGGGAGTCAGAACTTAGATGATGACGGGCCTCCTCATGTAGAAATGACAAGCCCGAACACTTGGAAAAAATACCAAGGGTTTTATCAACCCGACAAGAACTACAGTTGGTTAGCCATAGGACGATTTGATAAGCCTAAAAATACTAGCAGATTGTATTTTGATGATATAAGAATTTTCGAAGTTGATAACAATCTGTGTGTAGGAAATTGGTTATTTCAAAACACCGATTTGTACAGCTGGATTTTTCAGGCGGGAAACAAAATTGAAGCGGGGAGCAATATAGCTTCCTACAGCTCTACGCATTATGGTGATGTGGTGGTAAAAAACAATAACTCCGTGATTTTCAGGGCAGGCAACCAAGTAGTTTTAGAGCCCGGCTTCTACACCGAGCTAGGGGCTTATTTTGAGGCGGTAATAGAGCCTTGTCAAAACAATCCCTGCCCTTCCCCGCCATCCTTTGCTTCCTCCTATCAGTCGTGCAGCGACAATCCCATTACTATAGGCACACCAAATCACGAAACGGGCTTGTTTTACAGTTGGTCGCCTATTACTTATCTGGATAATCCAAACGCAGCCAACCCTGTGTTTACATCTCCTCCGGGTGTAGGGAGTATCACGTACACGGTAACGGTTACTTCGGCGTGCGGATACTTTACAAATCCTAATCCGCCTACTCCGCTGTTTGTTCCTTTCGTTCCTTACTATTACGAACACCGTAAATGTATATTATAACTCAAACCCCGACCCAAATCCCAACTTCACCGTAATGGGCAGCACATCGCAAAGTTGCTATTTTGACTTTCAGGTCATGTTAAATCCTAATACCGAAAAAGTTACCGTTCAGCTAATTGATGCCACAACACAGCAAATTGTAAGTACCCAGCAATACACTATAAATTCAAACAATTGCTGCAATTTTTACTGGACAAGTAATAATCTATCCAATCATTTCTGGAGCAGCGCGTTTAGCTCTTGTAAGAATTATCAGGTCAAAATAACAACATCAAATTACTGCTATCCAAATAATATTGCCCAACAGATAATGAGTTGGAATCAGCCTACTAACTATGGCCTACAACTTCCGCTTCCAAATGTAATCACTCTCCTAACGGAGATGGAATTAATGATTGGTTTAAAATAAATGCCACGGGAGTATCCGGTTACTCTCTGGTTGTGTACAACCGATGGGGAAATGCAGTATATATCAAATTGAGTACTTCGTATTGCAATGGTGTTGACACAGGCGAATTATGGGCAGGACAATGCAATACAGGTATTTGCAATAAGCCCTGCGTTAATTCAGGTGACTATACGTATATCTTAACGCTTACTTCTTGTTCGCAACAGCAATTTAATTATGCAGGAAGAATCAAAGTGTTTGCGGGAAATCCCAATAACTACTGTTTAAATTTAATACCGATTGTCAGTGGAAATGAAGAAATATCAGATGATTTATATGATTTTGATTTTGTGGACGATTCAGAGATCTATTTAAATACTAATGAAAACGAAAGAAATAATGGATTTTTAGAGCTGAAACCCAACCCCGCTCAATCCTCTTTCACTCTCACCTATCAAGAAGAAAACATTCAGCATATTAAGATAAAAATCATAGATATGCGCAGATCGTGTGTATATGAACACACCGTAAACAATATTGCGGGCAGTTTAACTCAGCAGATAGATGTAGCTCACTTGTCATCAGGAATTTACTTCGTTTTAGTAGAGAATGAGTATAACGAAATAAAAAGAGCCCGACTGGTGGTGCAGTAGTGCTTTTTCTCCGGTATTTTCAGATTTTACCCTTCAGTCTCACATAAAAACGGTAAAATTAAATTACCTTTGATACTATCAAATGATAGTATTAGGAATGCGGCCACCTTATCAAATCACCTCAAAAATAGTACAGTTAATAACTTCTGTTTCGGAGAAGATAGGGCAAATTAATGCCAACTTTTTGGATAAGCCCTCACCAAAACTCAGAAAAGAAAACAGGATAAAGACTATCCATTCTTCACTCGGGATAGAGGGAAACACACTTACGGAAGAACAGATTACTGCCCTGTTGGAAAACAAAAGAGTAATAGGCCCGGCAAAAGATATTTCAGAAGTGCTGAACGCTGTGCAAGTCTACGAGAAACTTCACACGTTCAAAGCCGATTCGGCGCACTCGTTTCTTTCTGCTCACAAGCTGCTTATGCACGGACTGGTTGAACATCCCGGAAAATACAGAACCCGGGATGTAGGGATAGTTGCAGGAGAAAAACTTGCTCACGTGGCTCCCCCGGCAGAAAATGTTCCTCATTTAATGACCAATTTATTTCGATATGTAAAGTCTTCGGAAGAAGTTGCCTGAATAAAAAGCTGCGTGTTTCATTACGAAATGGAATTCATACATCCTTTTATTGATGGGGATGGCAAAATGGGACGATTGTGGCAAACATTGATACTTATGAAGGAGTATCCGGTATTTGAATTTATTCCTTTCGAAAATCTGATCCACAAAACACAGTCTGCGTATTATGGTGCACTCTCGACAAGTGACAAAACAGGCAGCTCCACCCCTTTTATAGAATATATGCTTGGCGTAATTGACGAATCGTTAACCGGAATACTTCATTTTAAAAGCAGAACGATAAGTTCTGAAGATCGGATTCGCTATTTCTATGAAACAACAAAAACTCCATTTAACCGAAAAGACTACATGATGGTGTTTAAAGACATTTCAACGGCAACCGCCAGCCGTGATTTAAAGCTTGGAGTAGATCGGTTTTTTTGATAAAGAAGGAGATAAAACAAAAACGCTTTACAAATTGAATAAGCACGCAAAAAAGCGATAAAAAATAATAACCCGAGTTCGGGATTAAGAATTTTGTCAGACTTTAATATGCTTGACATGACACTTGCATAATTCTCCTATCTTTGCACCTTATTTTTCAAACACAGACCGTAGATGGACCGTAATTCGATTATTGGATTTGCATTAATAGCCGCTATTTTAGTGATGTTCACCATTATGAACAGCCCGAGCGAAGAGGAAGTGGAAGCTGCCCGAAAAGAAGCTCAGGCACGTGAACTGACCGAGAAAAAAAACCAAGACAGTATAGCCGGGCACACGCCTACAGCGGAAATAATTGTGGATAGTATTGTCCCTGCGGCAGACACCCTGAAGCCTATTATTCAGGTAGTAAAAAATGAAGCCGGAGAAGTAATAGATTCTGTGCTGGTATCAGCCGATTCTCTACAAAACGTCCGTGAGGCAGAAAGACTATCCAAAAAATTCGGGTTGTTTTATGCTGCAACTCAAGGAGAGGCAGAGCACATTCTGTTGGAAAACGACAAAATCATTGTGAAACTTAACTCCAAGGGAGCCAGAATTTCTGAGGTTCGCGTGAAAGGCTATCAATCCTATGCCGACTATATCGCCTCTCCGAATGAAATTAACCCGATACAGCTTTTCGATGAGGAAAACAGCCGCCAAAATTTGGTGATAGTGCCTACCAACAGCAATTCGTTTGTAAATACAGAAGATCTTTTTGCCAGTAGTTCGGCCAACGGTACAGTGGTAGCAGAAGAAGGCAAACCGGGAGAGGTAGAGTTTCGTTTCAATACGACTTCGCCCAACAAATACCTAAGAGTAACGTATACCCTCGAGGCAGGGAGAAACGACTTGAGCTATGTAATAGAACCCGTGGGACTGGGAGATGAATTGGAAAAAAGCCTCATTCTCGATTGGAATATGAATGGACTAAGCACCGAAAAACTTGCCGATGACGAACGCATGATTTGCGGAATTTTTTACAAATACTTTGGTGTATCGCGAGATTATATAACCGAACGAACTACCAACGGATGGGCATTGGAAGAGCGCACCGAGTGGGTGGCTTTTAAACACAAGTTTTTTACTAGCGCCATCATCAACGAAGTTGGATTTCAGAAAAAAAGCTCTAAAATCGATCAGGTACAATTGGAAGGAAAAGAATTTACCATTCAGTACAATGCGCAATTGGACGCCTCTCCTAGTTTGGAAAACGGAAAGGCCGAACTTCAATTTTTCTTTGGCCCCAACGATGTGGATTTGCTCGCCTCTTACAACAAAGAGATGGAAAATATTGTAAACTTAGGTTGGGGCATCTTTGGGTGGACAAACAAATACCTGATTATTCCCATATTCAACTTATTGAACAAAAGCACACTCAACGTGGGGCTGCTCATTATTCTGCTTACACTTATTGTAAAACTGATTATACTTCCACTCACTTACAGAAATTACCGCTCTTCGGCAAGAATGAAAATCATCAAACCCGAAGTTGACAAAATCAACGAAAAGTATAAAGACGATGCCGTAAAACGCCAGCAAGAACAGATGGCGCTTTACCGCAAAACGGGCGTAAATCCCATGGCAGGCTGTATTCCGATGTTGATTCAAATGCCTATACTTATTGCTGTTTTTCGGTTTTTCCCATCTTCATTGGATTTGCGTCATGAGCGATTCCTTTGGGCAGAAGACCTGTCTTCCTATGATTCGGTGCTTACTCTAGGTTTTGAAATCCCCTTCTATGGCGACCATGTGAGTTTATTCACTTTGCTGATGGCCGCTTCTACCCTCATATACACGCTGATGAATAGCGGGCAAATGAACACCAGCCAACCCGGTATGCCCAATATGAAAGTGATGATGTACATCTTCCCCTTCATGATGATTTTCTTCTTCAACTCCTTTGCTTCGGGGCTAAGTTTCTACTACCTATGCAGTAACTTAATCTCTATCGGGCTGATGTGGGGTGTGAAGAAATTCATGATTGACGAAGACAAACTACGCTTACAGATTGAAGACCACAAAAAGAAACCCGCCAAAAAATCTTCGTTCCAAGCTCGTTTGGAAGAAATGGCAAAACAACGAAGAGGAAAGTAACAGAAATTTTTATTCGTTCTGGCCGCAGAAGATAGTTGTCGAATGTGGTTTGTCAATGCTAACTTTGTTACCTTTAAGGCATGAGAATTTTCCTATACCTGATTTTGGTTGCTGCTTTGGCGGCTTGCAACAGCAAAAATAAATCGAACGGTACCAGTTCCAATACCAACGAGAATGGAGTACTCGACGGGGTAAATTATGTTGTCGCCTCGTTCGATAAACCAGTTGCTTTTGGTCAGTTTCCCGTATACAAAATCACCCTTTACAGCAACAACACGGCACAACTACACGCTATACAAAACCTAAAACTGGATAATGGAAATTACAAAGCCGCTGTAGATCAAAAAACAATCGATGCTTTTCTTAAAAAAGCAACATCCATGGATTTTTTCTCGCTGAATGAAAAATACGATGGCAACGCTACCGATTTGCCACTCCGTTCAGTTACCATAGCCGATACTAAAACCGGCAAAACCAAAACTGTGCAGTTTAGCCAAAACTTCCCTTCGGGCCTTAAGGATATTGAAAACATGTTCGATAACTTGATAGAAGAATTAAACTGGGAAAAAATATAAGCCGACAGTTTTTTAAAAATCTCCTTTATTTTTTCTGTAAAAAGTTTTTTGCCAGCAATTTTACCGGCAGATAAGTGGTAAGCAATGCCAACACTAAAACAGACAAGATGATTAAAGCCAAATCTGCCGTTTTCACCTCAACGGGGTAGTAATCTACCACCGATCCCTCTAGCTTTATCAAATGAAACTTCATCTGCAAGAAGCAAATTACCAAACCCAGGGCAAGCCCACCGATAAGTCCCGAAAAATTAATCAGCATGCCTTCATAAAAAAAGATATTTCTTATGGTGGCATCTGTAAAACCTATACTTCGTAAAACTTTCACGTCTTCCTTCTTCTCTATAATCAACATAGTGAGGGAAGCAATTACGTTAAAAGCAGAAAGCCCCATTATAAAAGCAAGAATCACAAAGGTTATCCATTTCTCAGCCTTATTGGTTTTATAAATAAGTTCATTTTGCTGATAGCGGGTTTTTACTTCAAAACCATCGCCTAGTACTTCACTTATCTGTGCGGCAATTTGCTCGGAATTAGCTTTAGAAGAAAGAGATATTTCAGCATAAGAAGCCTCGTTTTGTAGATTAAGTAAGTTAGCTGCCATATCAAAAGGCACCAACACATAGTTATAATCAAAATCAGGGTTTATGGAGAATATCCCTGACACTATTGCTGACTGCTTGTTGAATGGGTCTGTATTGCGTTTTATTTCTTTCTCTCTAGATATGGTATGTATTTTTACCTGCTCGTTTAGTCCATAACCCAAATTCACCCCCAACCTGTTTTGCACCCCCATACCAAGTATGGTGTAATTAAACGTTTCGTCAAATAAGATTGCATCGCCATACTCAATGGCCTCTTTTATTTTGCCCGTGCGAATAAAACTTGTGTCCACTCCTTTCATTTGAGCGGTTACCCAATTTTCTCCATGACTAAAAAGTGCTATCTCTTCCAATGAAAAAGCGATGGTTTCTACTGCTGAAATTTCAGTAATTTTTGCTTTTGGAAATTCAGTATAATCAAATGTTTTGCCCTTAACCGGAGCTACTTTTATATCGGCATCAAAAGAACTGTATAGCGTCTCTACAATACCCTCAATCCCATTAAAAGCCGACAGAACAACCACCATAGCCGCTGTGCTCACCAAAATTCCCATCACCGAAATCAGAGAGATAATATTGATGGCATTGCGTGTTTTTTTAGAAAACAAATAACGCCTTGCTATGTAGAAAGCCAATTTCACTTTGTCGGTATAAAGTACAGTATAATTATCTGTAAAAATAACACCAATACCGCTATTTTTGTCACGTGAAAGGATTTTCAGAAAATTACGATGAAATACAACATGCCATAGCGTTTAGGCTATGCAAAGGTGTTGGTGTTTATACTGCACTAAAACTGATAGAAGAATTTGGATCGGCACAGAATATTTACAAAAACTACAATGTAAAAAACACGCGAGGTTCTGTAGCCGAAAGAAAACTGTCCACCGAATTGAAAAAAGAAGAACACTTGAAGCGCGCAGAAAGGGAGGTTGAATTTATCCTGAAAAATAAAATAACCTGCTTTCATTTTTTAGATAAGAATTATCCTAAAAGATTAAAGCTTTGCCCAGATGCGCCATTAATTCTTTTCGGAAAAGGGAATCTCAACCTCAACCCAAAACTAAGCTTAGCTATTGTAGGCACCCGAAATGCAAGCGAATACGGTAAAAGCATGTGCAGAAAAATAGTAGAAACTCTTGCCCCATTTGATGTAACCATATACAGTGGTTTAGCAGTGGGAATTGACAAGCAAGTACATCAAGCGGCATTGTACTACAAACTGCCTACGGTGGGAGTGTTAGCACATGGTCTTGATAGAATTTATCCAAACTCACACCGAAAACTGGCCATTCAAATGCTCGAAAAAGGCGGCCTACTTACTGAATACATTACCGAAACTATTCCAAATCGCGAAAATTTCCCCATGCGAAATAGAATAGTAGCCGGAATGGCTGATGCCGCCCTAGTAGTAGAAACTGCCACCAGAGGAGGCTCTATGATTACCGTTGAGTTGGCGCACTCATACAACAGAGACGTTTTTGCCATTCCAGGTCGCACAGTAGATGAATTCTCTGCCGGCTGCAATAAATTGATTAAAACCCAAAAAGCGGCTTTGGTAGAATCAGGCGAAGATATTTTATACCAAATGGGATGGGTAAAAGAAGAATTAGAAAAAGCTGTTGTTCAAAAACAACTTTTCGTAGAGTTAAATTCTGAGGAGGAAAAAATAGTAAAATTACTTTCTACCGATAAACCTGTAGCTTTTGATGATCTGCTCGCAGAAACACAAATGCCAATAAGTAAATTATCTTCTTTGCTACTCAATCTGGAATTTAAAGGCGTTACCAAACCTATGCCGGGAAAAATGTATGCCCTTAGTTATTGATTTTATCAAAAACCGGAATAATTTTTTCGATATAACCGAGCACTTGTTCTCTACCAAACCTAGACTCAGAAGAGGTTACAAAAACTGGAGGAAGCTGCGCCCAGGTTTTTAGCATTTCTTTCTTATAGCGAGTCAAATTTTTATTCAATTGATTGCTCGATAATTTATCGATTTTTGTAAAACAAATAGAAAAAGGTATTTGCTTTTCGCCCATCCAATTCATGAACTCAACATCAATCTTTTGGGGCTCCAATCTGCTATCAATCAATACGAATGTGTTTAACAAGTTCTTTCTTTGCAGCAAATATTCGGAGATAAATACCTCCCACTTGGCTTTAGTGGTTTTAGAAACTTTGGCATAACCATACCCGGGCAAATCTGCCAGATACCAACTGTCATTTATTAAAAAATGATTTATGGTTTGTGTTTTGCCTGGTGTGGAAGAAACTTTCGCCAGTTTTTTATGATTGGTCAGCATGTTAATCAAAGAGCTTTTGCCCACATTAGACCGCCCAATAAAGGCAAATTCGGGCATATCAGGCTCAGGGCACTTACGAAAATCAGTACTGCTAATTACAAACTCTGCCGAAACTACATTCATGAATGAAAAGTATTCAGCCAGTTCTCAAGAATTTGATTAAACTCTTTTGGGTGCTCCATCATCGGCGCATGACCGCATTTATCAATCCAGAATAAGGTGGAATTCTCGATTTTGGTATTAAATTCCTCGGCAACTTCCGGGGGTGTAATGGTGTCGTTTTTGCCCCATATCAGACAAACCGGCATCTTATAATTCCCCAATTCCTTAGCCATATTGTGGCGTATAGCTGACTTGGCCAAGGCAAGAATTCTGATAACCTTATCACGATTAGTAACCGCTTCGTGACATTCGTCTACCAGTTGGTCGGTAACCATAGTTGGGTCATAAAACGTAAGGGCTATTTTCTGCCGCAGATATTCCTTATCCCCCCTTCTGGGAAATGAGCCGCCAAAAGCATTTTCATATAAACCCGAACTTCCGGTTAATATCATTTTGTCCACTTTTTCAGGATGTTTCAACGAATAAACCAAAGAAACGTGCCCGCCCAAGGAATTACCCAGAAGCATTACTTTATCAAACTTCTTGTGCTCAACAAAACGCTCAACAAATTTTGCCAAACTACTCACCCCGGTGGTTAAAATAGGCATTTCGTAAAGTGGTAGCATTGGAATCACTACTTTGTATCTATTCGAAAAATGGTCGATTACATCATTAAAATTACTAAGGGCACCAAACAATCCGTGCAACAGCAACAGAACAGGTCCTTCGCCTTTTTCTAAATAAGTAAACTCTCCCTCTTTTACTAATTGATCTTTCATACAGTTTGTAGTTTAACGTATCCAAGCAAATGTAATTAATTTTTTATGCTATCCCTCAGGTAAAATTTGTTAACTAATCAGCAATGGATTGTGAGAAATAATTAAAATCCTAATCTCACAGAATAAATCAGCTTTCGGCCAGCTAATTCAAAGAATTTAAAATATATTTTTCCTTGCGCCGAGACCAGGAGTTTCTCCTGAAGAAAAAGTAAAACACTCCTGAGCATATAAGTGTAACTGCCAACATAACAAAAACATTATTCGGCATACTTTGCTCATAAACCGATTGGGGTGAATACACATAAAATGCTATAACCGCATAAGCGTTATTCAAAAAATGAATAAGCATAGGCGCTAGAATCGAACCGGTAATAATTAGCACATATCCCAAAAATGCCCCTATGGCAAACCGAACTAAAAAACCACTCATGTCAAAATGAATAAGGCTAAAAACTGCTGCCGTTAACCATATTGCAATATGCACGTTTTTAAAACTTCTAAGGAGTAGTCCTTGAACAATTCCCCTAAAAAAAAGCTCTTCGCCAATAGCCGGAATTATTGCAACCAAGCCCAGATTTATGAACAAGGTGGTGAGATTATCTGCCCGAAGAATCACAAGCGTTTGATCCATAGTGCTTTTCTCAAGTTTTCCCCAAGCGGTATCATAGTAATTTTGCGGTAAAAGAAATTCGTTGAACAAATTAACATATTCAAGCAACGGCAAAAAAAACAGCAGCAATACCGGCAACCAAAGTAAATTAAAGTAAGAAATCGGTTTAAAATTTAAAAATCTATTAGGTGAAAATGAAAATAACGAAACCAAAAATATACCTGGCAAAACAAACATGCCCAAATGTGAACCCAAAGTGGCAAATTTCAACCCATTTATCATTTCTGATGATAGCTCAGTAGATAAAAAATCCTCCGAATCGGTAAAAACAGAAAAGCCAAAAAACGAGTGCCCAATTTGAGCAAATGTGAGCGAAAATAAAACACCCCCCAACACAGATAACAACATAACGACAGCCAAGGTAAAAATAGGCGGAAGATTGTACATTACAGGAATTCTCATGATTAATTGGTATTTTTGCAAAAAAAAGGTTGGCAAAGATAGGAAATATAGACTTGGGAGATTTCCCGCTTTTACTAGCTCCCATGGAAGATGTGAGCGACCCTCCTTTCAGGTATTTATGTAAAAAGCACGGAGCCGACCTAATGTTTACGGAATTTGTCTCATCAGAAGGTCTCATAAGAGATGCGCTTAAAAGCAAAAAGAAACTCGACATATTTGAGTACGAGCGCCCTATAGGAATTCAAATTTTTGGCGGAGAATTAGAGTCCATGATGCAGGCTGCCCAAATATGCGAAGAAGCTCAGCCGGATATTATTGATATTAATTTTGGTTGCCCGGTAAAAAAAGTTGTATGTAAAGATGCCGGAGCCGGTATATTGAAAAATATACCCAAGATGGTTAAACTTACCGAAGCTGTGGTTAAAGCAGTTAAACTACCTGTGACCATTAAAACGCGGCTGGGTTGGGATGATAGCTCAAAGCATATTGTTGAAGTAGCCGAAAGACTACAGGATGTGGGCATAAAAGCTATTTCAATACACGGCAGAACAAGAGTTCAAATGTATAAAGGCCAGGCCGACTGGAGTTTAATTGGTGAGGTGAAAAATAATCCAAGAATACATATCCCTGTGTTTGGCAACGGTGACATCGATAGCCCCGAAAAAGCAGTGGCCATGAAAAACACCTATGGTGTAGATGGTGTGATGATTGGTCGTGCCTCAATAGGAAATCCGTGGTTTTTTAATCAGGTGAAGCATTTCATAAAAACCGGTGCCCATATGGCCGAGCCTACTCTGGAGGAGCGAATTGATGCTACCAGAACTCACCTGATTAAAAGCGTAGAGTGGAAAGGTGAAAGGGTTGGTATAGTAGAGATGCGTCGCCACTATGCAAATTATTTCAAAGGAATTTCGCACTTTAAAGAAATCCGCACAGAGTTGGTGATTACTGACAGCTACGAAGAAATATTGGCTATTCTAGGTGATATCCCCAACAGAATTAGCTTGGTAACAATATAAAACCGATAAGACTTATCTGTAAAAATGCATTTCGTTGATGTACCTATATACTGGCTCGGTAAGCAAATACCGAACATCTTTGCCGTCTTTAATTGCCTGTCTGATAAAACTTGCCGAAACTCGCATAACAGGTGCATCGCAAAGCACTACATTGCTATGATCATGAAAAGCCTGCTTGCCGGATAATTCACTTTCGGCTTCCTCTGTTAATTCTTGCTCCGTTAGTGCTCTGGGATAAACATAAACCTTGTGGTTTTCAAGTATTCGCTCATGATTCTTCCATTTATGAAGTGTTCGCAAATTATCCTCCCCCATGATTAGAGCAAAATCCCGGTTGGGATATTTTTCTTTCAAATAAGCAAGTGTGTTAACCGTATAAGAGGGTTTAGACAAATGAAACTCTACATCACTAACCTGCAAGCTATCGTTATCCTCTACGGCCTCCCTAACCAAAGTAAGCCTGTGGTAGTCCTCTAAAAGAGAATTTTTCTTTTTAAGCGGATTTTGAGGAGAAACTACTAACCATACTTCTTCAAGTTCGGTAAATTCTACCATGTAGTTAGCAATCACCAAATGCCCGACATGTATTGGATTAAAAGTTCCAAAATATAACCCCGTTCTTTTACCCATTACTTGTCTAAAAATTGTTTAACCACCTGTTTAGCCTCAAAACAAACCGTATCTAAATCATCGTTTAACAATATTACATCAAATTTATCAGCATATCCAAGTTCTTGCGTGGCCTTAGCCATCCTCCTTGTTATGCTATCTTCTGTTTCGGTGGCACGGGTTCTTAATCTTTTTTCAAGACTAACAACCGAAGGTGGTTTTACGAAAATACTCATAGCTTTATCTCCGAAGGCTTTTTTAAGATTAATTCCGCCTTCTACATCTACATCAAAAATTACAGCCTTACCATTAGCCCAAATACGTTCTATCTCGCTTTTGAGTGTTCCATAAAAATTATTCGTATACACTTCCTCCCACTCAACAAATTCATCGTTTGCAATTTTTTGCTTGAACTCATCTACACTCAAAAAATAATAATCTTGTGCATGCACCTCCTGCTCTCTTTTAGGTCTGCTTGTAGCAGAAATAGAAAACTGCAAACCAATATTACACCCTAATAGATACTTCACTATGGTAGTTTTACCAGCTCCCGACGGAGCTGAAAATATGACACACTTTTGATTCATTACAACACGTTAAGAACTTGTTCCTTAATCTTCTCTAAATCGTCTTTCATTTGCACTACCAGCTGCTGAATTTCTGCATGATTCGCTTTTGAGCCAAGCGTATTTATTTCTCTTCCCATCTCTTGGCAAATGAATCCAAGTTTCCGGCCGGAATTATCTTCCTTATGAAGTGTTTTTTCAAAATACTCGCAGTGTTTTTTTAACCTCACCTTCTCTTCAGTCACATCGAGTTTTTCCACGTAGTAAATCAACTCCTGCTCCAGCCTGTTTTGGTCTACATTTTCGCCTCCCACCGACTCATCAAGTGCTTTCTGTATTCTGTCTCTTACTGTTTTTATCCTACCCAACTCATATCGTTCAACCTCTGCAAGCAACCTGATAATGTTGTTCTTACGCAATAATAATTCGTTGCTCAATGATTTACCTTCCTCCTCTCTAAAGGATACAAAATTATTCAATGCCGCATTCAACAAATCTTCTATTGTATGCCACTCTTCTTCGTTAAGTTCTTGATTATCGGTTTTAAAAACCTCAGGAAATCGCAAAACAGAAGGCATTAACTCAGATTTGTCTCCTACAGAGTCTGTAATAAATTTCACCTCGTTGTAATAAGCGAGTATTAAGTCTTTGTTTAAAAAATGGCTTCTTTCAACCCCCGTACTTTCTACATGAATAGATAAATCTACTTTACCCCTTTCCACTACCGATGAAACGAGCTTTCTAATCTCTCCCTCCTTCTCTCTGTATCTGCCGGGCAATCTAAGATTCAAGTCAAGCTGTTTGCTATTCAACGAACGCAATTCTACAGTTATTTTTTTATCACTCGTTTCGGCTGTGGCGCGGCCAAAACCTGTCATTGAATAAATCATCTAAATCATTATTTTGGTGCAAAGGTAAACAACAGGAATGATATTAGTTTTTGTTTTGCAACGGGGAAATAGACCTAGCTCAATTTTCGCCGTTTGAATGCTTGTGCTGAAAATATTTTACATTATACTGTTTAATGTTTTACAACAAGTATTTAAAACACAGTATAAATAAAAAAAGCACCTCGAAAGAGATGCTTTTAGGTAGCCCGTAGGGGAATCGAACCCCTGTTCCAAGAATGAAAATCTTGTGTCCTAACCCCTAGACGAACGGGCCGTTCATTTTTTGGGTGTGCAAATGTACAATATTTTTGAAATTTCAAAAACTCTATACCAAAAAACTTAATTTTATTTGCCTTCAACTAATCCAAGAAAAATTAATCGCTAGAATCGGCATCAAATTTAAAGCCCATCCTTTTAGCTGTGCGCACAAAATTACTCTCTGACATTTCTTTCATCTCACCAACAGAAACTTCTTTTTGCTGATCATAGGGCGGTATTAATAAGTCAAAATCAAGAGAATACAGTATAGCCGATTTAATAATCTCAGCCACTTTATCTTCATTTAATTGGGTGTCTATAAAATCGTTATAAAGAAATGCCAACTGACGTTTTCCTTGTACCAAAAAATGATCCTCGCTATTAATTATCACCCTAGCTATCAAATAACCCATATCATTCATGCGATTAAAGCGGAGTGAATCAGCTAAAAAATTATATATATATATAATTCCACAGAAGCTTCTAAGCGGATTCTCTTTTAGGTAGGATGTTTTCCATACATTCTGACTTTGATCAAACTGGAAAACATTTGTGTGCATCGAGAATACTAGCACATCTGCAGCAACCTGAAGTTGAAACTCATACTTACTAACCTCTTTGTAAGACACCTCTACCCGTTTATCTATTTCAGCTACTTCCTTGTGAATGGTTTCTGCCAATAATTTTGCTTTCTGCTTAAAAACCTCAAACTGTTTAAAGGTGTTGTGATAAACATCTTGTTTGAGCGAGCTTTTTTCTTTAAGCACCTCAAGAATCAACTCTTTGCTATCGATCGTTTTTTTCATCCAAATTATTTTTTTAAATTTTGTAACCACATAGCTTGTAGAATTGTATCACCACACCTAATAAGCCCGAGCAAACAAAACTCTTTGTTTAGATAGTTTGCCTGTTTTTATACATTTACCTTCTTCAAGTAAATTATTAATCGGAATACAACGAATTGTAGCCTTTGTTTCTTCTTTTATTCTTTTTTCCGTTTCTTCAGTTCCATCCCAATGTGCTAAAACAAAACCACCTTTGCTATCCAACAATTCTTTAAATTCTTCATATGTGTTGGCTACATGTGTGTGTTCGTCACGAAATTTTCTGGCTTTATTTAACAACCCTGCCTGAATATCGTCTAATAAATCTTTAATTCTGTCAGATAATCCGTCAATTGGCTGAGTAAATTTTTCTTTTGTATCTCTCCTTGACACTTCTACCTGTTTGTCTTCTAGGTCTCTGGGGCCAATCACTATTCTTACAGGAACACCTTTCATTTCGTACTCAGCAAATTTCCATCCGGGTTTTCTCTTATCATCATCATCGTATTTTACTATAAGGCCTTTTAATTGCAATTCCTGCTTAATTTGATTAGCCACTTCAGATATGCGATTAAACTCTTCATCGGTCTTATATATAGGCACTATTACCACATGAAGTGGCGCTAATTTGGGTGGAATGACCAACCCTTCATCATCGGAGTGAGTCATAATTAAAGCCCCCATCAATCTAGTAGATACCCCCCATGATGTTGCCCATACAAAATCATTTTTCCCTTCTTTATCAGCAAAAGTAACGTCAAAAGCCTTGGCAAAATTTTGCCCCAAAAAATGAGAAGTGCCGGCTTGTAATGCTTTTCCGTCTTGCATGAGCGCTTCAATACAATACGTTTCCAACGCTCCGGCAAACCTTTCGCCGGGTGTTTTTACGCCTCTAACCACGGGCATCGCCATATAGTTTTCTGCAAAGTCAGCATAAACACTTAGCATTCTTTCTGCCTCTTCTATTGCTTCTTTATCAGTAGCATGTGCAGTATGTCCTTCTTGCCATAAAAATTCAGCCGTTCTAAGAAATAATCGGGTTCTCATCTCCCAACGAACCACGTTTGCCCATTGATTGATAAGTATTGGTAAATCCCTATAGGATTGTATCCATTTCTTATAAGAGTTCCAAATAATTGTCTCTGATGTGGGTCTCACTATAAGTTCTTCCTCCAATTTAGCTTCAGGATCAACAATTATCCCACCACCATTAGGGTCGTTCATTAATCTGTAGTGAGTTACCACAGCACATTCTTTGGCAAAGCCCTCCACGTGGCTCGCTTCTTTACTAAGATAAGACTTAGGTATAAACAACGGGAAATAAGCATTGCTATGTCCTGTTTCTTTAAACTTCTTATCCAAAACATCCCGCATATTTTCCCAGATTGCGTAGCCGTATGGCTTAATCACCATACACCCTCTAACATCAGAATGCTCCGCTAAATCGGCTTTATCTACCAGTTCGTTATACCACCTGGAATAATCTTCCTTTCTTTTTGTAATCCCTTTACTCATTTTGGCATAAATTTTGCAAATATTTAACAAATTCTAAAAAGAGCTTTGGCCCGTTTTTGGAATTCCATGTAAAGATGAGTATCTTTATATGAAAGTACAAAGAAACTAAATTCTATCGCCATGAAAAAAATTATGTTCATCCCCGTTTTGTTAGCCGGACTTATTTTAAGTTCTTGTGCTTCTTATCGTCAGCTAGACGATATTGATGATGTTTACGGACAATCGTCAAAATTCTACAACACTTCTAACACAACAGCAACTCAGCCTTCTTCTACAATTCCGGAGAGAGCTCCCGCAAACACAACAGCAAGCTCTTATTATGAAAATTATAAGGGTGCAGGCTCAAACGAAGAAGTGGATGAATACTATGACCCAAATTACAAATCTGGCAAATACGGTAACTATATCGATAGTGACGGTGACACATATGTTACTAACAACTACTACAACAACGGTTTTGATGATGACGACTTGTATTACTCAAGCAGAATCAGAAGATTCCACAGGCACCATTATTACGCTTATTCTTTTTACGATCCTTTCTGGTGTGGTGGATGGGGGATGAACTACGGCTGGGGATGGAACTCTTGGGGATGGAACTCTTGGGGTTATCGTCCATGGGGTATGAACTACGGCTGGGGTCATCCGGGCTGGGGTTGGGGAGGCAGCAGCTGGGCTTACTGGAACGGATACAACCATGGCTATTGGAACGGTTATTACCACGGATATAACAACGGTATGTGGAATAGTGGTGGCACAGGAATGTGGGACAACGGAGGTATAGCTACAAACCGCCATTACGGTCCAAGAGGTGGGAGCAATACCGGTGGCGGGGCTACACAAGGAAATAGAACCTCTGCAAACAACTATGGTGGTCTTACAACATCAACAAGACCTGATGGCATAAAAACCGTTGATAAACCACTTGTTATAAAAGATAATGTTAAGGCTGATGCTTTTGTTGGAAAAGGAATTTCTGATAAAAATATCTCAGCAAGCAACGATAGAAACCTGAGCAGCCTAACAGGAATTACACCTGCTCCAGCCGCGAGTAACGCGAGACCTACAAACATAGAAAACAGCAGGCCGGTAGTAATGAGTAATGCAAGACCCGTTGCCCCTACGGCAAACCCTTCTGTAAACAGTAGGCCATCTATTGAAAATCCTTCGAGACCTACTCCAAATGTAGGCACACCAAACAGTAACGCTACAAGACCCACTGCACCGAACAACTCTGCATGGGGCAACAAACCAGAAAGCACAAGCCCGTCTTCAAGACCGAGCACGCCTTCTGCAAACCCTAGTACAAGCCCAAGACCTTCTCAGGGTGGATACACCCCTGCGAGCAGGCCAAGCCCTAGTGCTACACCAAGCGCTACCCCAAGAGGAGGGGGCTCTTCCGTAACACCTAGGACTAATAGTGGTAGCTCTTCCCCTTCAAGAGGTGGTTCATACAGTGCGCCTTCGAGAAGTAGTGGTGGTTCATCGGGAGGAAGCATGAGTTCTCCTTCCAGAAGTAGCGGAAGCAGTGGAGGAAGCATGGGTGGATCAAGAAGTTCTGGCGGAGGAAGTATGGGCGGATCAAGGGGCCCTAGATAAGTTTAACTTAAAAAAATGGAAAACATGAAAAGGTTATTAGCCGGCATATTAATACTGGTTCAGGCGGATACTGCCATAGCTCAAGACTTTGAAGACGCATACAGGTTCAGCGACATGAAGTTGGAAGGTTCAGCAAGATTTACTGGAATGGGAGGAGCGTTTGGAGCAATTGGAGCAGATTTAACTTCAATTCACATCAACCCGGCTGGGATGGCAAGATATACCAAAAATGATTTTGGAATAACATTAGGAAACAACTCATGGAGAACCGACGCAACCTTCAAGGGGACAGGAACCAGCGATGTTAGAAACAACTTTGCCATGCCCTCTCTGGGATTAGTTTTCACTGGCCCAACAGATGAGAAATCGGCCTCATTATGGAAAAGCGCCCAGTTTGGTGTAACCTTCAACCGAACAAATAACTTTAACCAAAATAGCTATATCAATGGAATTCACGAAAATTCACTGAGCTATTATTTTGCCGGTCAGGCGGCAGGAACACATCCAGATGAATTGGGGATTTATCATCCATTCGGAGCGTATCTTGCCTATCAAACCTACGTGATTGACCCTACAGATAGTTTAGGCACTTCTTACACATCTCAAGCCGTTTACGGAGAGGGGTTTGAGCATCAAAAAACCATTAACAGGAGAGGTAGTATGTATGAAACAGCTATTTCTTTTAGTGGAAACTACGACGACAAATTCTACTTAGGAGCAAGTTTGGTTTTCCCCGGTTTAAGATTTGAAGAAATGTCAGCTCACAGAGAAATAATGCAAGATGAAAATCTTTCACTAAAAGAGTTTACTTATTTTGAAAATCTAACCATTAGAGGCTCTGGATTCGGAGCAAGAATTGGCGCAATTTTATTGCCTACCGATTTTTTAAGGCTTGGATTATCATACCAAACCCCATTTACCTACAACATGAGAGACAATTGGAGTGCCTCTATGAAATCGGAATTTGACACCACTTCTTGGACAATGGAATCACTTCCTGGAACTTATAACTATAGGTTAAGAACCCCAGGAAGAGTTACTGCTAGTGCCGCATTGGTTTTAAATAGAAGAGGCATGATTAGTGTTGATTATGAGTTTTCAGATTACTCCAGAGCTAAATTTTTAAGAAACAATCTTGATTTAAACGCATACAACTTCAATCAGGAAAATCAAAATATTACCCGATTCTTAAGGCCTGTTAACAACCTTAGAATTGGCGGCGAATTGAGAGTTACTCAGGAGCTTTACCTAAGAGGAGGCTTTGGATTAACTACGCCCGGTTTTAGCGAAGATATTGTTGAACGATACACTCCAAGATATACCTATTCAGGTGGGGTTGGGTACCGAAATAAAGATTTCTACGCTGATTTGGGATACAGCTTAATGCAGTGGTTTGACGATTACTACATGTACGACCCTACCTTGCTTCCTAATGCAGCTACAGCTATCGACAACAAGCTGACCCGAATAGTAGGAAGTGTTGGTGTAAAATTCTAATTATTTGAAAAATACTGCAACGGCAACAAGAAGAATTTTTGTTTCCGTTGCTTTTTTAGAAAATCGCCCTTACCTGCACCCCACCAGTATGAATAAACGGAGCCTCTTCGGATTTTCTGCCAACATAGTTTAAATTTAACTGAAGACTTTTTGATAAATTCCTTTGAACAAAAACATTCCATGTGTAGTTGTTCCCCGGATTCAAAGCATTTAACATTTCAAACGCCACGGGTGTGTTCATAGTCCCTATGTAATCAATGATTATATAATTGAACCCTGCACTAAAAGAACCTTTTGTCGGGGTATTGTAACGAAGTTCGGTTCCAAAGTCTAAAACACGGGCATATTCTCCTCCATAATCCGGAGAGTTCTTTTTATCCTCCCATTTGGCATTACCACTTAGCCTAAACTTTGTGTCGGGCTGATAGATTAACGCCGTGTTTGCCGCATAATAAAAAATTGTATAATCTCTATTTTGAGTAAACTCAGAAAGCAATTCTTTAGTACCATTTTCTGCTTTGTTTTGCCAAGTGAATTTTCTGCCCAAGTTAACCCTTAGCCTTACTGCATTAAATCGATTCGCCCTTGAGTCGAACCCATTAGTAAGCAGCGTCTTATTTTTAACGTCTTGGTATTGGTGTTCCACACTGTATTTGGTACTATTTTGATTAAAAAAGAATGAATTTCTGAGTGTTTGATTAAAAGCTAATAAGCTACTATCTGCCAACTCAGTTAAGAATGGGTTATAAGCCAAATCTCTAGCGTTGGTATTAGTTCTTCTGTCAACCGTATATGAAGCTTGGTCGGAAAATCTTGAAGCAAATTTCTTTACTCCTGATTTATTTCTCCACATATTTTCAGGCCTAAGGTTTATAGTCTGATTAAATTGATTGGTATAAATTCTTACATATTCATTTGTTGGAGTAAACACACGTATATAATTTGCCTGATCGGCAAATTGAGCAACTTCAAATTCATTTATATCCTTTATTCCGTCTCCATTGTAGTCAATCCATGTATGAGTTCCCTGGCCCGAGTTTACTTGTATATAAGCAAACTCTCTTTTTAGCTCTAAGCCCGAACCAATCTCATAAAATGAATAAGTCGATATGGCTCCTTTATAGGCTCTAAAGTTGTACTCAATTCGATTCAATAATGTATTCTCCGGCTGCTGGTTGGTTAAATCGTTGTTTAATATATTAAGCCTTCTATACGAAGTGCTATTTCTTAATTGGCTGTTTGTGTTCTTTATTAAATCAAAGCTAAATCCATAGTGATGAGCCAATGCAGAATTCACAAGTGAGCTCGTGTCTGATAGTTTATCTATTCTTTGCCTGTAGAACACTTTATATCTGTTTTTGAACGTATCCGGGTTTTGAATAAACACTTCCCAATCATAAAAACTGTAGCTATTCGAGCGCAGCGAACCATTCTCAATATAAAATTTATTCTCTTCAAACTCATCTTTATATCCGATACTTAAAAATTTAAAATCTTTTTTAAAATTCGCCTTATGCCTATAAAACTGGGAGTTTTCTACCCCTGTACTGTGCAGCAAACTTCCCGAATAATCTCCCGAAATGGTTTTTTGATTCAACAACACATCTGCCCTATGCATATAACCGCTGTATTCCTCGCCAGAATAAAAAGTGTTGAACCCATAACCGGCTTTAAATTTTTTGTCGTTTCTATATAGAAACGATGCATCACCTATTAGTTGATTCCCCTCCAACTGCCTACCAAGCACATTCCAATTTCGTTCAAACTCAACCGTTCTGAATCGCTCAATAGGATTAAACGTAGTTCCCGTAAACTCAGCGGAGGCAGAGGCTTCTATCCATTTTTTCTTCTCTTTATTAATCTCCTTTTTATGATTAACCCCTCCCTTGAAACCAAATCCTATATTATCATCGCTGTCTTTTGGCGAAAACGTATTAATATCTCTGTTTGACAAAGCTATTTCTCCAAAATAGGTAGTATTTTCAGTGGGTTTAAAAGTAAATCCCGAGGTTACCATCTGTCTTTTTTGTGGAGCAATGAGTAATGCGACCGGTTCATATCTACCTTTCAAAACAATCTCGCCGTTTACTGTATCCGGAGCAACCCACTTAAAAACCCGACCTAATGCAGAAAAATTATCTTGCACATAAAACCCATTTCCCTGACCTACATCTGAAAATGTCACACTATAGTAAGCTTCGTTTTCATTTCCTGAAAAAACATACACAGGCTCGTAGCCCAAGCTATCTACACGCTTGTATAAAACCTGATTAGCATTAGAGGCAACACTATCTGCGCTTGAAATTATAGCTAGATGAAGACTATCACCCACATCAAAAAGCAACTGCTTTCTTTCGTCATCTAATGGCTGTTGTAGTGGCTGGTTTTTAGCATCCTGCTCAGAATAAAGATTCAGATGAAAATCCCACTTTTCTTTTTTCCACTCGTTACTAACCTGAAAAAGACTTCTTGCATAGTTCTTATCACTATATTGAAACTCTGCAATTATACGCCGGTCTTTCGTTATCATTTTGTTGGCAGTAAAAGTTATCTCAGCGGTGTTGTAGTCAATTATATAATCATTCTCCTGTCCTCTAACCTGAAGTTCACCGTCAATAAAAACCTGCTCAGTACCTGATAGAATAATAATAAACACTTCATTCTCGGCTCCCGTCAATCGATATGGCCCCTGAACCCCCTCTTGCCCCTGAATAATATTACGGGCAAATTTTCCCTTAGAAAACGCCACTCCAGCAGTAACTTTGAAGAAATCCTCCTTTTCATTACTCCCCCCTTTTTTGTGTTCAATCATAAGCCCTTGGGCTCTTTTGTTGTAGGTCATGAAGTAGCCTTTAGGTTTACTCATCCAATAATCTCCTGCTGTTAAAGCCGTTCTTTCATCATATACTTTAATAAAAACCTGATCAAAATCCTGAAGCTGCTGAGTATTTCCATCCGGCTGAATGGGTATATTATTATCTGTAACAGAGGCCAAAATATTGAGGTTTTCACTTATTTTACCATTCAGTTGAAGGGAAAGATTAGAATTTACTGCCAAATCCTGATTATTCCCAAAACTTACACCCCTAGAAAGGCTGCCTGTTTTATTTAGTTCCGTACCTCCAAAAATATTTTGGGCGGGAGGCTTATATATATAAGATAAATTAGATGATGAAGATTTGTACTTCGGTATAAATATAGCCGTATCCTTGTGAAAATACTTTTGATTCAACTTTAATGGGAGTACGCGATATTCGATTAAAATTGAGTCACTTAAAGACCTTTCAACAAATACCAAAAATGCATTCACATGGTCAACATGATACTTGTCGGCCGGATAAACTGAATCATTCACAAAAGCCTTTACACTGCCAAAGCCTAAACTTAAAGAATCTAGTACTAATGTATCTTTAAACGGAAAAACTTTCATACGCAAACTAGACTGTGCTTTGCCATTTATAACAAATGAAGAAACACAAATCCAGAAAGTAAATAGTATTATTCTGCTATACGACAAGCTTTCAATAGAGTTGGGCTAAAATTAACGGCATTTTATCGTTTTTCTTCTGTTAAAATTCAATATTTCAAATCAAATCAAAAATTGCAGGCTATTTTTGAAAATATTATTCTTTAAAATTATGCGTGTAATTTCATACAACGTTAACGGAATTAGAGCCGCCATAAGCAAAGATTGGCTTAAATGGTTAAAGGCTGCTAACCCGGATGTACTTTGCCTGCAAGAGGTGAAAGCAACAGTTGACCAAATAAATATCAATCTTTTTGAAGAACTTGGATACTACACTTATTGGCATTCCGCTGAGAAAAAAGGGTACAGTGGTGTAGCCATATTATGCAAAAACAAACCCGATAATATTCAAATAGGCTGTGGTATAGAAAAATACGACAAAGAGGGCCGTATAATACGGGCTGATTTTGGTGACGTCTCTTTTATTAGTGCTTATTTCCCTTCGGGTAGTAGTGGCGAAGAGCGTCAGGCCTTTAAAATGGATTTTTTGGACGATTTTTTGAATTTCATAAATGAACTAAAAAAAGATCGTCAAAAACTCGTAATAAGTGGCGATTATAATATTTGCCATCAGACAATAGATATACATAATCCTATAAGCAACAAAAATTCATCTGGATTTTTACCAGAAGAACGCCTGTGGGTAAGCGAATTTCTAAAGTCTGGATTTACAGACTCATACAGGCTTCTTAATCCCAATTCGCAAGAATACTCTTGGTGGACGTACCGCTTCAATGCCCGAAAAAAAAACCTAGGATGGAGAATAGATTACAACATGGTTTCCAATAATTTAAAAGACAAAATAACAAGAGCAGTAATACTTTCAGAAGCACATCATTCCGACCATTGCCCAGTACTGTTAGAGTTAGAGTTAGAATGAGAATAAATTAGCAGATTGGAAAGTTTGGTCGTTTCAACTCTTACAAATTATACTATATTTGCAATCTTCGAGAAGATAATACCTGAATAAAATGAAAAGAGCATTTATTTATACTTTGGTTTTAGCTGCACTTACATCATGCGGTGGTGGTAAAGAAGGGGATTCGGATGAACCAAAGAGAGAATTAAGAGAAGCCAAAGGAAAATTTGAATACAGAGGGAAAAAAGAAAAAATTAACTACGGTGGAATTTTCAGAATGAACGAGGTTGACGAATTTAAAACCCTACACCCTCATGCAATAATTGACGCAGTTAGCTTTAGAGTTTCTGGCCCTGTTTATCAAGGCTTATTAAGGTTAAATCAAGCCTCCCTTGAAGTAGAACCTTGTATAGCCGAAAGTTTCGAGGTGAGCGAAGATGCTACAAAATACACCTTCAAAATAAGAAAAGGTATTAAATTTCATGATGATGATTGCTTTCCGGAAGGCAAAGGAAGAGAAGTGACCGCGCATGATGTTAAGTATTGCTTCGACCTTCTTTGCACCTCTTATCCAGACAATAAATTGTTTAAACTGTTCAAAAACAGGATAAAAGGAGCAACAGAACATTACAGTGCCTCAGAGAAAGGAAGCGCTCCCAAAGAAGGGGTTTCGGGAATAAAAGCGACTGATGACTACACTCTTGAGGTCGAAATGGAAATTCCGTTTGCTATTTTCGACAAAGTTCTTACTCATAGTGCCTGCTGGATATTCCCAAAAGAGGCCGTGGAAAAGTACAAAGACGAATTCAGAGTTAATCCGGTAGGAACAGGACCATTTCAAAAGAAAAGAATAAAAGAAGGTCAGCAAGTACTTTATGAAAGAAATGCTAATTACTGGGAAAGAGATGAGCATGGTAATCAACTACCATATATGGACATGGTAAAATTTAACTTTACTAAGGAAAAGAAAACAGAATTGATGGAATTCAAAAAAGGCAATTTGGATATGGTGTTTAAGTTGCCTATTGAAGAGACTGGTGCAGTTCTTGCCAGTTTAGAAGAAGCTCAGCAAGGAGCCAATAAAGAATATCAATTTCAGTTGAGAAAGGCATTAAGCAACCAATTCTACGTTTTTTCTCATACAAGTGATATCTTCCGGAACATAAATGTACGCAAGGCATTTAATTATGCTATTGATAGAAAAATATTGGTTACCTATACCATGCAAGGCGAAGGAAGCCCATCAGAACATGGTCTAATTCCCGGATTTGGCAAGTACGATGAGACCAAAATTACCGGATACAATTTTGACCCTGAACTTGCTCGTAAGCATCTGACACAAGCAGGATATGGCTCCGGAAAATCATTCCCTCAGATTTCACTTTACATAAACGAAGGTGGTGCTACACATGTCATTTTAGCTTCGGCAGTACAAAAAATGCTTGAAGATAATCTTGGTATTAAAATAAAAATTGAAACCCTTCAAATGCCAGTATTAACAGAGAGAATGATGACAGGTAAACTTGATTTTCATCGCGCAGGATGGACTGCAGATTACCCTGATCCGGAAAACTTCTTTGCTGTGTTCTACGGAAAGAGTGTGCCTGCAGATGTCGAAACGCCTTCATTCCCTAATTTTTCGAGATTTAAAAATGATAACTACGATAAATATTTTGAGTTAGCATTGAGTGAAAAAGATGAAAATCAGCGTTACGAATATTTTTACAAATGTGATAGTATTCTTATTGCTGAAGCCGCTTATATGCCTATTTACAACGAAGAATACATCAGACTTCTGCAGCTTAATGTGCGGAACTTCCCTCAAAACTCGATGGAATACAGAGATTTATCCCGTGTATTTTTTGCACGGTAAATTTGAGTTTTTCATTGTAAAACATCTGCGTTTTTTAATACCTGCCTGTTTATAAAAGAACAGGCAGCTTGTTTTTACGAACACGTATTTATAGAACTTTGAAATATAAAAATCACTAAGAATGAAAAAGATAATACTCCCTATTATAATTGCTATCACAGCCTTCGCAGCTTGTGTGCCTGCTAGAAAATATCAAGAACTCGAGGCTAAACAAAAAGCCTGTGAAGAAGAATTAGAAGGACTTAAAAAGAAAGCTCAAACACTGGAAGCACAAAACAAAGAATACACCGCAGAAATAACTGTATTAGACAAAAATGTTGACAAACTTAAGAAAGACACAGCCCTACTAGGGCAATCTCTTAGAATTAAAGAACTCCAGTACGATAAAATAAATGCTCTGAACGATGAGTTAATTGCAAAACTCGAAAAGCTACAAAAAGGAAGTGCGGAAGAGAATCAAAAGTTAATGGTTCAACTGGAAATTACCAGAAAAGAGCTACAAAGAAAAGAAGATGAGTTAAACGAGCTATCAAGACAACTTAACGAAAAGAAAACTACCCTGGATGTTTTATCAAAAGAACTTGAAAAAAGAGAGCAGCGTGTTAAAGAACTGGAAGAGCTTATTGCTAAGAAAGATGAGGCCGTAAGATTATTAAAAGATAAAGTAACCGCAGCCCTGCTCGGATTCAAAGATAAGGGCTTGACGATTGAACAAAAAAATGGAAAAGTCTATGTGAGTATGGAAGCAAAGCTTTTATTCCCTTCCGGTAGCACAAAAGTAGACCCCGAGGGAAGAAAGGCACTCATAGAATTAGCCAAAGTACTTCAGGATCAGGCAGACCTCGAAATATTGGTAGAAGGACATACCGATACCGATAAGTTTAACTCTGCCTCAAGTCCCAAGAATAATTGGGAGCTTAGTGTTTTAAGATCTACTGCTGTTGTAGAAATAATGCTTGACAACAGCAAAATGAGCCCTAAAACAATAACTGCTGCAGGAAGAAGCGAATATTTACCCGCAGATCCCAGCAATAAAGGAAAAAACAGAAGAATTGAAATTATTTTAATTCCCAATCTGGACGAGCTATACAAGATTATTTCCAATTAATAAGAACTAAAAATAGTTTTTGGTAAAAGTTAATGGTAATTAAATAACTCATTTGAAAAAGCAACTGTACATTTTTATACTAATTGGGGCTTTCGGTGGTTTTTTAGCTTTTGCTTATAATTATTTTCAACGATTTTCAGAAGATAGACTTACTGCTCTTTCTTCAGTCCCACAAGACGCTGCTTTCGTTGTAGAATTTAGCGCCTTTTCTGCTACCTGGGAAAACTTCACAAACACAAATCTGGTGTGGTCAGACTTGGTATCTCTTGGATACACGAATGAGTTACAAAACGATATAGAATTTGTTGATTCGCTAATAAAAACAAACAGTTACTTAAAGCATATTTACTCAAACGCTCCTCTGGTTGTTTCAATTCATCCCCAATCATCCAAATCTGCTGTATTTTTATCCTGGCAACATAATGTTGCTATAAATAGTGTTGACGTAAAAAAGTCTATACAGAACAACAATTCAATAGAACTTAAAGTAGAAAAAAATATCGGTAACAATCTGGTTTTTCAAGTTCAGATTATTGGTGTCGGTAATTGGTACATTAGCGCCTCCCGCAACTTATTAATAGCTTCTAATTCACTAAGTGTTATTGAGTCTTCGTTAAAAAAGCTGGAAGAATCAACACCAGACAACTCTACAACAAAATTGCTGAAACTTAAAGCCCTAACAGGCAATAGTTCTAAAATCAGGTTCTATACAAATTTCGATCAAGTAAAAAGAATTTTCGCCAACAATATGGCTCCGGAAGGAATCAAATGGTTGAGTGGAACTAGCCCGGCGAAATGGACTGGAACAGATATAATTACCCAGCCCAACGGTTTTTCCATGCAAGGATACTCTATTGTTGACAGCGCCTCTTCTTTGAGTGTTTATAAGAACCAACAACCCGGCGCCTTCACCTCTCAGGATTACATTCCTCAAAACTCAGTTGCACTTGTTCATATTGCAATTAGTAATTACAAAGAATGGTACGCCAACTTATCTGCACCATCAACACAAAAAGCAATAGTAGAAAGAGTAACTGAAAATTGCAATTGCGCTGTTGAGACCACTATTGGCAATTGGATAGGAGATGAAGCTTCTATTTTTTACGTTTTAAAAAACGAAAAAATACGAAAAAACATACTAATAAAATCTTCCGGCTTAGCTAATCCTATTGGCTTATTAAAAGACGAGAGCATTGAAACAACAAACGAAATTTATCAGCTGAAAGACCCGGATTTACTCGAGGCTGGCCTTGGAAAACTGTTTAAATACAACCAAAACGTATACTTTACTATTCTTAATGATTTTGTTCTTTTCGGAACTGATTCATCCGATTTTTCCGAAATAAAAATAATGAATGAAGTCGGCAGGACTTTATCTTATGACGAAGACTATATTCAATTTAGTTCCAGATATATTCAGGACAAATCTAGTTTTTTACTTTACACCAATCTGTATAACCTATTCAAAATTTCTGAATCGGCTTTTAGCGACGAAACAAAAAAAGAACTGTCTGGTAATAAAGCCCTATTACAAAAATTTTCGGCAATAGGTTGGCAAAGTAAAATGATAAATCAAGTGTTGATGTATCATAATGTTAATCTAGTATACAACGCCCAAGCAAAAGTAAAAAGCAATATACTGTGGCAAGCAAAGCTAGACACAGAAATATTGGGTAAAGCCTGGTATATTAAAAATCACCGTACAAATACTCTTGATGTTTTGGTTCAAGACCAGAATTTTAAACTTTATCAAATAAATGCTACAGGGAAAGTTTTATGGACTAAACAATTGGAGGGCAAAATTGTAGGCGATATTTCACAAATAGATATATTTAACAACAATCGCTATCAAACGCTTTTAGCTTGCTCCGACAAGTTGCATTTAATTGATATACTGGGTAATAGTGTAAATGGGTTTCCAATAACATTAAAAGCAGCAGCCACCTCAGCCCCGGCAGCATTAGACTACGAAAAGAAAAAAGACTATCGGTTTATTATAGCCTGTGGTAAAAAGCTATACAACTATGACAAATCAGGCAAACCAGTTGAGGGTTGGGAGTTTAATACAGCCGAACAAGAAATAAAATTCTCTCCTGTTCATCTTGTTATAGATGGCAAAGATTATATCGCAACCTACGATAGTGGAGGAATGCTTTACTTAGTAGACCGAAGAGGCAATATAAGAATTCGTATAAACAAGAAGATACAGACCCTGAAGGTTGCCTTTGTAAAAGGCAAATCACTGGCAACTTCTCGTGTAATCTACGCCGACAGCCTAAACAGCATAAAACAACTGTATTTTGACGAAAAGGAAACAATCCTCCTAGAAGACTCATCCATCAACAACAAGCATTTCAAAATGATAAACCAAAATGGCGAATTCCTTTATTTGGCAGTTCCCGGACAAGACAGAATAGAGTTTTATGGTGCTGATGGAAAGGTAATTGAATTAACTCCCTTAAAAAGCAGCCGAATAAGTGATTTTGATATTACTCAGCTTGGATCTAAAAGAGTCATTACAACACTCAATAGAAATTCAAATGAAATCACCGTATCCATCAAAACAAACTCAGTAGAAAAAACCTATTCCTTTGACGGCGAAACCCCCCCCGCAATTGCAGACATAAATAACGATGGCATGCTCAATATGCTCACAACAAAAGGCAAGTTTGTAATAATGTACAGCATTCAGTAAAAGTATTTGACTAGCGTACAGTATTTTCTATACATTAGATTAAAATTTCAAAGCCATGAGAAAAATTTTAGTACTCCTATGTATTCTCAGTTTTATTGAAAATGCAAATTCTCAAAATTTTTTGGGAAATAAAGAAGGAAACTACAGCGGTGTATTGGGTAATGATTTAAACCCGGCAAACATCGCAGACAACCGATACAAAGTTGATATGTTAATGTTTGGAGGGAGTTTAGATATTTACAATTCGTACATCGGGCTAAACGAAAGTTTCTTTTCACTGCCAAAAATACTTAGCGACAGTAATTTTTTCGAGCGCTACACCACATTAAACACTGGAAATAAACTTAACTCATTCTACTTGGGCAACCAAGTGAACATAGCATCTGCTATGGTAAACATAGACCCTAAAGTAGGTATTGGATTAAATCTAAAAATGAGAAACTATGTAAATGTAGATGGGTTAGAGCCTGAACTATCTAGGCTGATGGTTGAAGGACTGGATTATGACAATTTGTGGAATGCACAGCTTTCTAATAAAAGAGTCAGTATACAGGCTATGAGTTGGGTAGAATACGGTGTTACATACGGCAGAGTTGTGATGGATGAAGGAGAACATTTTTTAAAAGTGGGCGGCCAAGTTAAACTGCTACAGGGATTAGCAGCTATGTATATGTTTATTGATAACTTCAACTATTCTGTAAAAAATACCGACACCATTTCGGTATTTCAATCAGATGTGAGATATGGCCACTCTACCAACTTTACCTCTGATGAAAACGGAATAAAATACAAATTTACTTCGCAGCCGGGAATTGGGCTAGACATAGGAGCCGTTTACGAATGGCGTCCAAACCACAACGACTACCGATATAGTGTAGACAATAAAGTAAATGAACTGCGACCTGATGTAAACAAATACAAGCTAAAAGCCGGATTCTCTGTACTTGATATTGGTAGAATTAAATACAGAAAAGGTCCATCAAGTGGCGATTTCAATGCCGATGTACAAGATTGGGATATAAATGCCCTTAAGTTTAACTATCTGAACGACTTTTCCGATACATTAAAAAATCGTTTTAACCGATTGCCCTCCGATGAGCGAACATTTAACATGAATTTACCAACCACAATTAGTTTTCAACTGGACTACAACGTATACAAGAAAATATACGTTAACCATACCTCGTTTCTTGCTTTTCAGTTTAACGACAACCCAAACAAAGTACACAACATAAGTAATTTTAGTGTTACACCTCGTTTTGAAGACAAAATTTTCGGGGCTGCATTTCCTATATCATATAGCCCAATGACAGGTATAAGATATGGTGCCGGACTCAGAATAGGACCACTGATTTTTGGTTCAACCAGCCTCGGCTCATTAATGAGCATGAAAAATGTACGAGGAACCGACCTTTATGTAGGGGTACGGATTTCTGCACTACACAAGATCCCTAAAGATAGAGACGGAGATGGTGTTTCAGACAAGTTTGACCTTTGTCCGGACGTGAAAGGTGTGTGGGCATTTAAAGGCTGTCCGGACACCGATGGTGACGGTATACCAGATAGTGAAGACGAGTGTCCAGCAGAATTTGGGCTTATAGAATTTGGCGGATGCCCCGATACTGATGGCGATGGTATCCCCGACAAAGATGATGAATGCCCTACAATACCCGGGCTTAAAGAGTTTAATGGCTGCCCGGATACCGATGGTGACGGCATTCCTGACAGAATAGACAAATGCCCTACCATAAAAGGCCTGGCCGAATTTGATGGCTGCCCAGACAGCGATGGCGATGGTATTCCTGATAGTGAAGATAATTGCCCCACAGAAGCTGGTCCGAAAGAGAATTTTGGCTGCCCCATCACTACCAAACTACACTTGGTTGACATATATGGTGATATAGTTGCTTCTGCTATTTTAAATGACATCGGTGAATTTCAGTTTGAAAACTTACCTGCAAATCGTTCTTACTTGTTTTTAATGGAAACCGAAGACCCCAACATGCCTAACGAGGTTTACATTAACTTAATTTATGAGGGTAAAACGGTAAGAATAAATGCTCGGCTGAATGAAGTGACCGGATATTTTGAATATAAACACCTTAAAACTGACGCAGAAATGACCATTAAACCTCAAGAAGTAGAAGAAGTGGAAATTGTGCTATTAGAGGAAGAACAGTTGATTCTAAAAAGAGCGTTCGACAACTTAGAATTTAGTACAGGAAAGGCTATCATCAGCCAAAGCTCATACAGTTCGTTAGAAGAATTAGCCGAACTACTAAAGAAAAAACCGGAATGGAAAATTAAAATCGAAGGGCACACCGACAACGTTGGCAAGGCTGCAAACAACTTAATTTTAAGCAAAAGAAGAGCTGAAGCCGTGAGACTATTCCTAGTTAACAGCGGGATAAACGAAGATAGGGTAATTGTAAAGTACCACGGACAATCAAAACCAATTGCAGACAACTCTACCGAAGAAGGCAGGCAAACAAACAGAAGAGTTGAAATGCATATAGTTGAATAAGTTTTGGGCAAACAGATTTTCTTGATGCAATTTTATGGAAAATGACTGAGTGCTACATCTCAATAGCAGAAACCAAAAAATTGCATCATGAAAACAATCATTAAAAAATCACTGCTCGCACTTTTTGTGTTCTCAGGAAACAGTGTTTTAGCTCAGGGAACCCACGGAGAAATTCATGGAAAAGTTTACGAAGCCGAAACCAAAGAGCCTATACCATCGGCCACCGTGTATGTTAAAGTTGGCGATCAGCTAATTGGCACTACTACCGACACAAAAGGAAGGTTTACACTAAAACCACTTAACCCCGGGAATTACGACGTTAAAATTAAGTTTATGGGAAAACACGAAAAAACTATTACCGGAGTAAGTGTAAATCCAAATGAGATTAGTTTCGTAAAAGATGTCTACTTAGAAGATGACGACAAAATCTTGATAGAAACAAATGTAGTTTGGTATAAAGACCTCATTAAAAAAGATGACCCCACCGTTACCGTTATAAGAACAAAGGAAATAATGGCCATGCCCGTTGCGCGAAATATGCCTGCGCTTCTTGGCACCATGCCGGGATTTCAACTAGCCCCCAATGGTCGGGATATTAACGTAAGAGGCGCGCGATCAGGTGATATCGTATTCTTTCTGGATGGGGTAAAACAATTTGGCTCAATGCCAGCCATACCGGCAGTGTCTATTTCGAGTATCTCTACTTACCCAAGTGGTATTCCGGCAAAATATGGCGATGTTACAGGAGGCGTTGTTGTGATAGAAACCAAAAGCTATTTTGAGATACTAAATGAGAGACAAAATCAATAAAGACGTGTTTTGATTTTCGGGAAAAAAAATATAACAACCCAAACGGACACCTATCTGGTTTACCAGTATCAAAAAACAAGGGATGGCAAATACTTCGGTGAATTATACAACCGATACAGCCACCTTGTTTTTGGCTTGTGTATGAAGTATTTCCGAGATACAGATTTAAGTAGTGATGCAACACAACAAATATTCGAAAAGATTTTTCTGGATTTAAAAACCACTCCCGTCAACTATTTCAAGTCGTGGTTGTACATAGTTTCCAAAAACTATTGTTTGATGCAACTCAGAAAAAAATTACCCGAGCAAACTGATGCTTCTGAAATTTTCGAAAAAGAGGAAGAGGAACCCCTGCTTACTGAAGATCATTACCACGGAATAGAAAAAGCACTGAGCCAACTCAACGAAGATCAAAAAAACTGTATAGAATTATTCTACCTAAAAGACATGAGCTACAAAGATATTGCCGATAGTACAGGTTACGATTTAAATCAAGTGAAGAGCTTTATACAAAACGGTAAAAGAAACCTAAAGAACCTATTAATGAAAAATGAAACCTTCAAACATCACACATAAAATTTTCGGAAAAAAACCCATTCCGGACGAACAGCAAATTCGCAATTACCTCAGTGGAAAATTGACGGGCAAAGATGCTGCTGAATTTGAGCAAACCATCCAGAATGACCCTTTTCTGGCAGAGGCAATAGAAGGATTTGAGCAAAATCCGAATGCTTTGAGTGCATTTTTGAAAAACAAAACACAACAGGCAAATAATTTTTCTAAAAGAAAAGGCGGAATTAACCCGATTTACTACGCAATTGCAGGTATAACAGTTGTAATCACTCTATCTGTATTTCTGAACAAATACACCTTCACAAGTACAAAAAACGAACTGTTGAGCAAATCAGAAATCGAAATCCTCAAAGAAAAAACAAGCATTGAAAGTTTAACCGAAGAAGAAATAGAAGAATCTACTCTAATTGAAGAAGATAGGCAAATCAAAACAGAAGAAGTAATAAAATCACCTATTAAGTTGAAAGCCGACCCAACTATTTCTCAACCAACATTCGAATCGTTAATCAGAGTTGAAATAACCACCCTGCCGATAATAAACGAAATACAAAACCCCATTACCTCTGCTCAACCGGTTGAAAGGAAAAATGTAGTGTTTCATAATGCCCCAACGGTATACCTTCACGACCTTCTCGTTGTAGATTACAGTAAAATTTATACCGAAAGTATTCCGGTAAATAAATTTGAACTATCAGGCACTCCGGCATACAAAGCAAATGAGCAGGATAAAAACGAACTATCGCCATCAGGTTTAAACACAACTTACGTCCCATACAAAGAGTATTTACTTGGTGCAATGCAGAAATTCCGAACAAACAAGCTTAAGGCAGCTCTTAAGGATTATCAAGTAATACTAAAACAATATCCTGATGATATTAATGCCATGTTTTACGGAGGCCTGTGTTATTACAATATAAACCATTCTGACAAAGCACTAGAAATGTTCAACCGGGTAATTCAGCATAACTATAATACTTTTGAAGAAGAAGCTAAATGGTATAAAGCCCAAGCACTGTTAGAATTAAAAAGAAAAGAAGAAGCTAAGTCCATCCTTGAAGAAATTATAGCTTCCGATGGCTTCTATACAAAACAAGCTAAGCAATTACACAAAAAACTCTAAAATAGCTTGTTTCCTTGAAATTCTGATTTCCACAATCGACAGATATGAAATTCAATTTCCTAATCTAAGTCGTTGTGCTTACTTTCGTAGCGCAATCATTTATACTTAAAAATATGAGCAAATACGATGTAGCCATTATCGGTTCAGGTCCCGGAGGATATGTAGCCGCAATCAGATTAGCACAACTAGGTTTTAAAACCGCCATTATAGAGAAATACAACCAATTAGGCGGAACTTGCTTAAATGTGGGCTGTATTCCATCAAAAGCTTTACTGGATTCTTCGGAGCACTTTCACAATGCCAAACACAATTTTAAAGAACACGGAATTGATATTCCCCAACCGAAGGTGAATATCAAGCAAATGATTGACCGCAAAAACAATGTGGTAAAAACCACTAGTGATGGTGTGAAATACCTGATGGACAAAAACAAAGTGGAAGTTTTTACCGGCACAGGGTCATTTGTTACCAAAAACAAAATAAAAATTAGCGGTACCGATGGCGAAAAAACTATCGAATCCGACAAAGTAATTATTGCTACAGGTTCTAAACCCAACTATTTCCCCGGCATGGAGCCCGATAAAAAACGTATTATAACCAGTACAGAGGCTCTAAACTTAACCGAAGTCCCCAAACGTATGATTGTAATCGGTGGGGGAGTTATCGGATTAGAGCTAGGTTCCGTGTATGCCCGATTGGGAGCGGAAGTAACGGTTGTAGAATTTACCGACAACATCATCGGCACAATGGATACTTCTTTGGGTAAAGAGTTGCAAAAAATATTGAAAAAAGAAGGCTTTAAATTTCATTTCAAACACGCCGTTCAGAAAGTAGAAAACAAAGGAAAACACGTAGTTGTAACGGCAAAAGACCTTAAAGCCGATAAAGAAGTAACCTTTGAAGCTGAATACTGTTTGGTTTCGGTGGGCCGAAAACCCTATACCGAAGGATTGGCATTGGAAAATGCCGGAGTAAAAATGGGCGAACGAGGAATGATTGATGTTAATAATCATTTGGAAACCAATATACCGGGCATTTATGCTATAGGCGATGTGGTAAAAGGCCCAATGTTGGCACATAAAGCCGAAGAAGAGGGCGTTTTTGTGGCAGAGGCAATTGCCGGACAAAAACCCCATATGGACTACAACCTGATTCCCGGAGTGGTTTACACCTGGCCGGAAGTGGCTGCGGTGGGCAAAACCGAAGAACAGCTTAAACAAGAAGGAGTAGACTATAAAGTAGGTCAGTTTCAGATGAGGGCTTTAGGTCGTGCACGAGCCAGTATGGATATAGCCGGATTTGTAAAAATTCTGGCACACAAAGAAACCGACGAAGTATTGGGTGTACATATTATAGGAGCCCGTGCCGCCGATTTAATTATGGAAGCTGCCGTAGCTATGGAGTACAGGGCCTCTGCAGAAGACATAGCACGCATTTGCCACCCACATCCCACCTATTCCGAAGCAATAAAAGAAGCTGCTCTGGATGCTACCGCTAAGCGGGCGTTGCACTTTTAGTTATTAGGTTATTGAGTTATTAAAAAATAACTAGTGCACTCTTTCGAAGATTTAAAAGTATGGAAAGTTTCTCGAGAATTCAGAAAAAGAATCTCCGAATTTGCTAAAATACTGCCCGATTCCGAAAATTACAATCTAAAAAGTCAGCTGGTACGCTCTTCTCGTTCCATTACAGCAAATATTGCAGAGGGTTTTGGGAGGTTCCACTTTCAAGAAAATATACAATTCTGCAGAATTTCAAGAGGCTCGCTTTTTGAAACATTAGACCATTTGACTTGTTGTTTGGATGAAGGTTATATAAATGAAGAAAAGTTCAAAAACTACAAGAATGAATTTGACCAAGTTTTAAAGCTTTTGAATAGTTACATAAAGTATCTTAATAATGCCAAACAAGAAAAAACAAACCCCAACAACTAATAACTTAATAACTATTTTACAACTTGAAAAAAGCAGTATTACTTCTTCAATTAGGAACCCCCGATAGCCCAAGCGTGAGTGATGTTAGGCGATACCTTAGTGAATTTCTTAACGACCCAAGAATTATAGACATCCCCTGGCTGCCAAGAAATTTATTGGTAAACCTGATAATCGTACCCTTTAGGGCTCCTAAATCTGCCAAGATATACAAAGAGCTTTGGGAGGCAGGCGGAGGCAAATCACCCCTGATGACCTACACCGTTTCTTTAAAGGAAAAACTTCAGGCACAGCTTGAAAACGAAGCTACCGTTCATTTAGCTATGCGCTACGGAAATCCTTCTACCGCATCAGTTTTAGAAGAAATGCACAAAGAAAACTACGATAAAATAGTGGTGCTACCGCTATATCCGCAATACGCTTCGGCCAGTACCGGAACAGCGCTGGAAGAAACTATGCGCATAATTTCTAAATGGCACGTTATACCGGAACTAAGTATCATCAGCCAATATTGGAACAACGAAGGTTACCTGAACACCTTTGCCGAAATAGGGAAAAAATATAACCACGAAGACTATGACCACGTGCTGTTCTCCTACCACGGTTTGCCCAAAAGGCAAGTAGACAAAGTTTATGAAGATAAGCAATGCAGCAACCACAGTTGCGAAGATGAGATAAACCACACGAATAAATTTTGCTACAAAGCTACTGCCTACGCCACCACTCGCGAATTGGTTAAGCGATTGGGCATTCCCGAAGAAAAATACACCGTGTGCTTCCAATCTCGGTTAGACAGTAAATGGCTACGGCCATTCTCAGATGAAGTGGTGGAAGAACAAGCCAAAAATGGCGCCAAAAAACTGCTCATCTTCTCTCCTGCTTTCGTGGCCGACTGCTTGGAAACCATCATAGAAATAAGCTCTGAATACCAAGAGATTTTTGAAGAACATGGCGGCGAAAAAGTACAACTGGTAGAAAGCCTCAACGACCACCCCGGCTGGGTAAATGCTTTGCATAGATTAGTAAAGGAGAGACTGTAATTAATCTGGCTCCTTTGTTTCCTCTTTTTTCTTACGAGCATACTCTAAAGTAGCCTGTATAATTTTTTCCGTAATCATGCGGCTGTAGTCACGGTTCCAATCTATTTTTTTAGATATATCATCGTAAGCAGCTATACCCATAGGTTGGGTTTTTAAAAACTCTACATCCAAGCCTTCCTTTTCCCGAAAAAGTGCAACTTCTATTTTTATCGTTTTAGGGTTGTAATTTTTAGGCACATTTCTGGTATCAATGTATAAGAACTTGGTTGCGTAGCTATTTCTGTAAAAGATGACCCGGTATACGCGCCCAGTATCCAAACTGAAAAAAGCCCTTCCACTTTGAGTGAGTACACTATCTTTTGGCTGATTATCTTCCAGTAATTTTACCCAAGCTACATTTAATTTTTCACCAAGCCTGTCGGCATCGGTAAGTTTTGCATCAAGCTTAATTTTAACCTGTGCAAACAAGCCAAAAGCCATCTGAAACCATATAATCCAAAAAAGCACTCGCATTACTTAGTCGAAATCAACAGATAGTGATTAAGCAACATGCTCTCTGCCAAAAGTACATCTACCTGAAGTTTGCTCAAGTAAGTAATTACACCGGCTAAAGGAGTGTTGTAAAAAGAGGCCATCTCCCACGAGTCAGACTTCGTCCACGACTGATAATCCTCCAACGGAATCGAAGGTTTTGGAGAATCTTTCATTTGTTGGTCAAGAAGCCGGATGATAAGTCTTTTATGCTTCTGAAGCTTAGTTTTTAATTCTGTTGCAGAATAGGGACCCTCCAGTTTTTCCCATCTGTTTTCGCCTATAAGTATTGATGTTGGCGTAAAATAGTCATCGAAATTGGTTAGGTTTTTTATGCTGATAATAGTATCATTCGCAACTACCTCGTGCCTTGCTTTTCCCTCGCTTTTTGCAATGAGCAATACTTTTAGGTTATTGATGTAGTCTATTATTTCTACAGTTTCGTTTCTTAGCACCTGACTACTATCCCAAGCGGCTTTAATACTGTCTCCTTTCTCTTGGTATGCCTGCGTGAGCTTGTAGTACATCCGTTGGTTTTCTTTTTGAATATTCGATTTGGTTTGCTCCAATCCGTCATTCACAACCACATAAGAGTTAAATAGTTTTCTTTTATTACCTCCATATTGCGAATAGGCTGATTGAACAACAAACATTAACATCAGCAAAAATGAAAATCGAAAAACCATCACTTTTTAATTTTATTTATTTGTTTCGCCACATTTTCAATCCACTTATTTTGTTGCTTTTTGTTAGTAGGTAACAGTTCTTTTTCTGATTTTCTGGCGTGCTTGATAATTTCGAGCCAAACTTCTGCAAAACTACATTCACGCTGTTTTGAAAGCTGTTCGATTTGTTCTCTTAAAAATTCTATTGTTGCTAATTTAGGTGTCTCGACAGACTTATTTTTTGCTCTTGTTTTTACCAATGTAGATGGTTTGGAGTGAATAAATTCCGTCCTGTTTTTAGGCTTACTTTCTTCCGCAGCGTTAGGGTTTTCAGACAAAAAAGCCTCTAAGTCGATAAGTGGATTTGATTTTTTAGCCATACTATTGATTCAATTTCTGTAAAATTACATTGGCAACAGGCTTATACCTTCGTTCTGCCTTAAGGGTGCTGTTTTCGGTAAATATTTTCTTCTGCGGAACATAAACATCGAGTATGTCAGCCCTAAGGTATTGTAAAACCTCCTTGATTGTTCTAATTCTCGTGCTGCTGTGAATTCTATTAGGCAGCACAACCAGTTTCAATTTTTTATTCAACTCTGTGGCCGGCTTTAAATCTTTAACGGTTTGATAAGTTACCAATAAATCGTTTTGGGTAAGGCTAGTAGTTATAATTACCATATCGCTACTCAGGCACAGCTCTTTAATTCCGCTATCAGTTGTTTTTCCGGCACTATCCACAATGATATAATCATAGTCGCCTCTTTTTTGAATTGCAGCGATTTCTTCTGAAACCTGCCTATCACTAGATCCGGAAATATCAAAATACTTCGCTCTCGACTGTTTAAACTTGTATAGCTCCAGTTTTCTTATGGCGCTTATCGTGTAATTAGGGTCTGTTTCAATTAGGATAACTCTTTTGCCGCCGCTGTGAATCGTAGTTGCAAGATTTATAGCGTTGGTAGTTTTCCCCGAGCCTCCTTTGCGACTGATAAATGAAATAACCTTTGCCATAGAATTTGCCATATAGCCGTAAAGGTAAGAAATTGAAAAAGTAATTCCATATGTAATGGAATAGATGTGTATTCTATAACAACTGATTTATGCTTATTTATATCTTTGCAACCTTATAAAAATTTAGCCAAAATGAGCCACGAACTGTCAGAACAAGAAATTGCCCGCCGCGAATCACTTAACAAGCTAAGGGGATTAGGAATTGATCCTTATCCAGCACCATTATTTCCGGTAACGCATTTAAGCCGGCAAATTCATGACAACTTTGAAGAAGGAAAAGAGGTGGTTGTGGCCGGCAGATTAATGAGCCGAAGAATCATGGGAAAAGCCTCTTTTGGCGAAATTCAAGATAGCGAAGGCCGAATACAGTCCTATTTTAATCGAGACGAGCTTTGCCCGGAAGAGAATAAAGACCTATATAACGAAGTATTCAAAAAACTACTGGATATTGGAGATTTTATAGGTGTAAAAGGCACTCTCTTTAAAACCCAAATGGGTGAAAACTCCATACTGGTTAAAGAATTAACCGTATTAGGCAAATCCTTGAAGCCATTACCCATAGTAAAAACAGATGCCGAAGGCAATATACACGATGCCGTGACCGATTTGGAGTTCCGCTATCGCCAGCGATATGCTGATTTGGTTGTTAATCCCGGTGTAAAAAACACATTTATAAAAAGGACTAAAATGATAAACAGCATCCGTGAATTTTTAAACTCGCAGGATGCTTTGGAAGTAGACACCCCCGTATTACAATCAATTCCCGGGGGGGCAGCAGCCAGGCCATTTGTAACTCATCACAATGCCTTGGATATACCTCTTTACCTGAGAATAGCTAACGAGTTGTATCTGAAAAGGCTTATAGTTGGCGGTTTTGACTGGGTATATGAGTTCAGCAGAAATTTCCGTAACGAAGGAATGGACAGAACTCACAATCCGGAGTTTACGGTTTTGGAATTTTACGTTGCCTATAAAGATTACATCTGGATGATGGAGCAAACCGAACAATTGCTCGAAAAAATTGCACTTGATGTTAATGGCACAACAGAAGTTAAAGTTGGGGAGAACACCATTAACCTAAAAGCCCCTTATAAGCGAATTAGTATATACGACGCCATAAAAGAACACACAGGCATAAACGTAAGCCAAATGAACGAAAACGAACTCAAAGAAGTTTGCAAAAAATTAAACATCGCAGTAGACGATACCATGGGAAGAGGAAAATTAATCGATGAACTTTTTGGCGAAAAATGCGAGAAAAATTATATCCAACCCACATTCATTATCGACTATCCGGTAGAAATGAGCCCGCTTACTAAAAAACACAGAAGCAAACCCGGACTAGTTGAGCGCTTTGAATTAATGATTAATGGCAAAGAAATAGCTAATGCCTATTCCGAGTTAAATGACCCTATTGACCAACGCGAGCGCTTTGAAGAACAAGTAAAACTGATGGAAAGAGGCGATGATGAAGCCATGTTTATCGACCATGATTTCCTGCGCTCACTGGAGTATGGCATGCCTCCTACATCAGGGGTGGGCATAGGTATAGACCGACTTGCCATGCTAATTACCGGAGAAGTGTCTATTCAGGATGTGCTTTTCTTTCCGCAAATGCGTCCTGAAAAACCTCAACAAACCACAAAACCATCAGATTTCGAGGCTATTGGCATAAGTAAAGAATGGTCTGAGCACTTGATAAAAGCAGGGTACAAATCCATAGAAGAACTTAAAAGTGATAAACCTACAGCCATTCATCAAAAACTAAACGGCTACCGCAAGAAGAATAAACTCGAAATTCCTGCAGTTCAACTAAGTGAGGTAGAAGAATGGGTAAAATAAAAGGAGGGGGGCTATTTTATTTTTTACTTAGTTTTGTTAGCTCCAATCTACCTGAGGTTTGAAGTAAATACAACCCCGAAGGCATTTCAGACAAGTTTAGCTGATTAATTCCCTTCTCAATATGTTGCTCTTTTATAAGCCTGCCCATGTTATCGTATATGGTTAACAGTGTATTCTCTGAAGACTCTACGTATACAATATTTTCCACGGGATTAGGATAAAACGTAATCACTCCGCTTTTGCGCAACTCTACAGCAACAGGCCCATATGTCTTTTTAGTGTTATCCATATCTACTTGCTCCAATCGGTAATAAGATAACCCCCTGTGTGGTTTCTCATCCTTCAGTGTGTAAGCTATAAGTTGATTGCTATTGCCACCTGCGTTAACTTTCCCAACGAACTCCCAATTCAAACCATCAATCGAACGCTCTACGGTATAATGACTACTGTTTAACTCACTAGCAGTTGCCCAGTCTATTTCAACATTACTCTCTTTTGCTGTTGCTGTTAAATATAGTAACTCTACCGGGAGCTGATCTCCACCCAATAATCCTAAAATAAATTCAGCATTTGCCGAAGTTGATGAAATGAATTTCATGGGTATATTTACCGGAGCTCCTGTGTTTGCCCAAGACATAATTGCATTATTGAATCTAGTAAATACAGCTAAATCATTTTCATCAATTGTTGGTTCTGAATTCAAAAATGACGTGTTTGAACCGTAAAAATAAGTCCATGTGTATGTTGGGGTTGTTCCGTTGGCAGCAAAAACACCATAATAGGCATCATTGCCCCCCAAGCCTAAGACACCTGTAGTTGTGTTGGGGAGCTCGTCAACCGAATAAATATGAACACCATTGGGATTTCCCAATACATTACTAACTCTAAACATATCATTAGCAGACCCCGACAAATCTAACTGTTGTCCAACCCATGAACCCGGATAAATGTTTATGCTCTGATCCCCTATTGGTGCCTCTGAAACAACCAAGTGAGTGGCAGGAACAATGTTCACAACAGTACCATCATTCCCGTTGCCGGATAAATCAGGAATTGTAGTCCCAATAATTTGATCCATCCTATAATAGAGTGTTAGATTAGCCTGGGGCAATACTAACTTCTGACACATTTGTTCTCTAATTTCGGCCTCAGTTTTAGCTTTGTACCAAATACGAAACTCATCTATCTGACCATTAAATGGTCTCTCTGTTCCTCCTGTACAACAACTTATTCCAATTCTCAACCAAGTATTAAAATTTGCCCCTGCGCCACTTGCACCATTTCTGCTTCCTATCAACACCCCATTCCTGTATGCGCGTATCTGTTCACTACCTGGTGTGTTGTCATAAACGAAAGCCAAATGAACCCACTGATTTTTAGGAACAGCTCCATTAATAATCAAAGCATCATTGCTATTTACCCTTACTCTTAATCTACCTGGGTCATTATTATCAGTAATTTCGAAGTGTATAGCTGAGCTTCTTCCCTCTAATATACCTGAATTACCGCCTGATTGACCACGCCAAAAAATCCATGCCTCAACAGTTAAATCAGAAAACGTGGCCGATGGCTGTAATGCTGCTCCAACAGGGCCCCTTATCTCTCTGTTAGTCTGAAAATCAATTGTATTTCCAGATCCCGGAAACTGTGAAAACAATGTTTTTGTTGATAGCAACAATAACATATAAACTCCTCATAATCTTAATTTGCGGTCGAAGACCGAGTAACAACACTATATTTCTCATGCTACTTCACTGATTTCGAAACCCAAGTATACACATAAAACATTATAAATGATGAATTACTCCTTATTTTTTTTTTTTAACATACCAAAAAAATATTAACAAAAAGCAGCAAAAATTTACCGAAAGTATGATGTGTAAACAACTTGATTACTAATCTTTGCATAAATTTTTTATGATTACCGGAACCCTCATCAATGCACTGGCTATCATTCTAGGCAGTCTGTTTGGCATCTTCATTCGCCGGAGGCTGCCTGAACGGTTAGCCAAGCTTGTGTTTCAATCCATGGGTTTGTTTTCTTTGTACATGGGTCTAAATATGACCCTTAAAAGCCAGGCAGAACCTGTTTTGATGGCATTTTCATTAGTTTTTGGGGTGTTGGTAGGAGAGACTTTTAGAATAGAAGACAAATTGACTGCTCGGCTAGACAAACTTAAAGCCAATGTAAAAGGAGCGGGCAATAAATTCACCGAAGGCCTTATCACATCAAGCGTGCTTTTTGCTGTAGGGTCGATGGCGATTGTAGGCCCTATAGAAGAGGCTCTTTTGGGTCAAACCGAAATTATTTACACCAAATCGATGATGGACGGTTTTACCTCCATACTCCTTGCTGCAGGTTTTGGATACGGTGTGCTATTTTCTTTTATCCCCGTATTGGTGCTACAGGGGGGGGTGGGTCTGTTAGCAAAATTTGTCGAGCCTTATCTGGAGCAGGAGCTTATCTCACTGATTAGCGGAACTGGCGGACTACTTATTATCGCTCTGGGGTTTAGCATTATGGAGATTAAAAAATTTAGCGTTCTCAATATGCTGCCTGCACTAATTTTTGCCATCATATTATATTTTTCCACCAAGGGATTATTCTAATTCACCTCTTCCATCATCACTTCGTAGTAATTTTTGTTGAGCAGCTTTGCCTTCATCCAGCCGTAAAACGCCAGTGATTTAGACTCCTCCTCTTCGGCAGGAATTATAAACATGTTTTTTTCTGCATTCTCGTTGAATTGTTTAAAAGAAATTGCATACGGATCTTTCATAAAGTTTTCCAATACAGGCAAGAACATGGCCGCCTTTTTATAAATCGGTTTGTTTAACAAAAACGTATAGTTTTTACGAATGGCAGATAGTATTTTAATCGCTTGGTCCTCATTACCCAACTCATACTGAACAATAGCCCTTATAAGTTCTTTTCTCAACACCCACTCCGCCCCCATTTTTTTGGCATACCAACCGTCGGAGTGAGTCATATACAACAACACTTTGTTGGCTTTTCCAAACTCCTGTGTGTTAAAGTAGAAAAAAGCCAGGTTGAGTTCCATGTTTAGTCTGTCGTTCGTAGACAAGCTTTTATGATGAAGCCTTAATACCTCTTCGTGCTCGGTAATAGCCAGTTGATTTCGCCCGGTTAAGCTCAGCAGGCTTCCTTTAAGCGAAATATACTTTCCAGTAAAAGCTTTAGCTACAGCAGCACTTTGGTTCATATGAGTATTCAACTTATTGAGGTGAATCTCTGATTCAGCAAACTTTCTATTTCTAAAAAGCACGTGAGCCATCATGTATTCAAGCCTCACTAGATTTTTTATGTAATTAGCCGGCAATTTTTGCATACTCGTTTCCAAATCAGAATAATATTGTTTGATAAAGCCCTCAAAATTTCTCAAGTCCCTAATTGCCAAATAAGTAGATCGGGATATTTCAATAATATCCAAGAGAAATGTCGGGTCTTTACGCTCAATTTTATCCAAATTATATTGAGCGAAAGTTTGGTTAACAAAGCGTTCGAAATTCTTATTCTTTCCTGTTCTTCTTATTTCCAAAAGCTCCATTCTGATTTTAGCCTTTGCAAGCTGCATTAAATCAAGCTGTTCCTGAATTATTCTAACTTTTTCGAGGCGATTAGCGAGTTTTGCAAAAGAATAATCTTGTTGTTCGTGCAGATGTTCAGCCATCAATCTGTATATCTGAATAAGCACTCCATTTCGTTGTTCTGCAATAGCACTCTGCTCTGCTTTTAGTAAAAAACGCCAAGCTGCCTCGTTTCGTCCATACGAAAACAGGTGGTGTGCCGTAGCAAATAGACCCTGCAAGGTGCCCGACTGAGAAGGATCTTCTTCCATCCGCTGCAGCACCACAAAATCGGTTATGCTTCTTCTTATTCTCTTTCGGTTAGCATGGTAGGTTGCTCTGCCTTTGGCATGAGTGTTTATTGTATTTACATTTCTTGATTTCCAAATATCGTCAAGCAATAAGCTGTCTTTTCTCGCCACTGAGGGCTTTTGTCTGACCATAAATTTTTGAAGCTCCTGATACTGTTTTTCTGAAAAAGTAAGTAAAAGTTCCTTGATTATATCCATTTTTTAAAATCTGTTTTAAACACATTATCTATTTGTTTTACAAACTTATATAAATTTTTATAAAGTATTTATAAAATCCTTTTTATGCACAATTTGTGTTTCACAGCCTTCACAGCAGAATTAGTTTAGCCAAAAATTTAAAAACAACACGTTATGAAAACCAAAACTATTTCTCTTTTTAAAAAATCTTTTATGGTCATGCTAATTATGGTTATTTACCTGACTTCTTTTAGCCAGGAAAAAAAGAAATCACTAACTGTTTTAAACATAGACACAAGAGGTATAAACCTAAGTCCGGTTCAAGCCGGTGATTTAGTTCGGCTCGAAGTAGAAAAACTAAGCCTTTATGATGTTACCGATAGGTATGATGTTGCTTGGCTGGTAAGTAAAAACGACCTGAAAGTAGATGGCTGCTATGGTAAAATTTGTCTTTTGGAAATAGCCGAAAAAATTAATTCGGAAAAAATGCTCACAGGTACTATCGAGTCTTTGGGAAATAATTACATCATTACCCTTAGGCTGATTGATGTAAAAACAACACAAATAGAACGTTCGGTAGTAAATGAATTTTTACAGCTATCTAAAGAAATACAAAACATGATTGCCATAAGTCTTAATGATTTATTCCAAATACCTGCCGATGAAAATTTAAGAAAAACCTTAATCACCAGACACCAGTTTGAAAACCCTACAACCGTTCCGTACAAATCGGCACTAAAACTAGATGGACCCCGAATGGGGTTTACCGTGCTTACAGGCAATACCGCAGAGATATTTAAATCGCCCGAATCGCAGGGCGGATACAATGGATTTCCTGCTATGTTTCAGTTTGGTTATCAATTCGAAAAACAGTACCTGAACGAGGGAAATTTTCAGGCGCTTTTTGAATTTATTCCTATGGTAACCGGTCTTGACCAAGGAATAGCCATACCCAGTTTAACTATACTACACGGATTAAGAGGCAACAAAAAAGGCTGGGAATTTGCCTTTGGCCCCACCATTAGTTTAGTTCGTAAATCGGAAGGATATTACGACATGGACGGAGGATGGAACCGTGTACGCGACTATAACGACACCATCCCGCTGGCTTATCATACAGTAACACGAATGGACAAATTCGGCGACCCAACACTTACCTCGGGCTTTGTTTTTGCCTTCGGTCGTTCTTTCCGTTCCGGAAAAATGAACATCCCATTCAATGCCTACGTAATACCACAGAAAGACGGATGGAGATTCGGTGCTTCGTTTGGGTTTAATGCGAGAAAATAAAGTTCGCTTTGTGCCAACACAAAAAGGGGAGAATTAATTCTCCCCTTTTTTTATTTTCCCTCAAACTTAATTCGCTCTTTCAAAAAAGGATACTCGTTGTTGGTGCGGTCTATATCGGCCATGCGCTCAGAGGCATCAATTTCAATCGATTCAACCTGATCTAAAGGTAAATCAATCAAAAGCTCATACTCAGGAAAAACCCAAGGCCAAGGAGTTTTGTCTATACGGATGCCTTTAAACATATCGCTACCTTTTTTGGCATACATAATTTCCATGGGGATATAGTATAGGGTAGCGTTTCCTTTTTTGTCAACCACATAAAGGTCTATAGGCATAGGCATATCTCCCACTCGCTTTAGCGTAATTTTGGTTTTGTTTCCGGCGGACTGAACATCCTCTATGGCATAATCTATGGTGTTTACCGTACCCCCCCAATGCTCAAAATACCAATCGAGTTCTATGCCCGACACTTTTTCAATCACCCGCTTGAAATCCGTAGGGGTGGGATGCTTATACCTCCACTCGTAATAATACCTCTTAAGGCCTTCTGCCAACTTGTCTTCACCAATTATGTAGCTCAACTGATGTAAGAAAATAGCCCCTTTGGAATAGGCATTCACCCCATACACCCTGTTGCGTTTGTAGTGGTCGGCATGAGTGGTAAGTGGCTCCTGAACTCCGGCTTTCACGACCGAAAAATAACTGGTATACGATCCTGCATGTGGATTTAGTGGTTTTCTGTTAAATAAATGATTGAGCACAATGCTTTGTGCATAGTTAGTAAAACCTTCATCCATCCATTCGTATTTGGCTTCGTTGGTTGCCAATAGCCCCTGATACCAGCTGTGCAATGCCTCGTGAACGGTTACGCTAATCAATGCCCCAAAAGAACCTCGTGCCGTTATCAAAGTTGCCATCGGATATTCCATACCGCCATCGCCGCCCTGCAGAATGGTGTACTGCTTATACGGATACTCGCCAAATCGCTCGTTCATAAATTTGAATGCCTCTGCGGTCATGGGTTGCAGCCGCTTCCAGTTGTCCTCCAGCGTGTCTTTTTGGTAGAAAAAATGCAAGGTAAGTTTGTCGTTCACTTTCACCTGATCGTGAACATAATCGGGGTCGGCAGCCCATGCAAAATCATGCACCTGCGGAGCCACAAAATGCCAAGTTAACCGATTACTGGGAGCTCGTTTTACTGGTTTTGACTTGTCTTGATAGCCGTGGCCAATTTGTTGCGGGTTTTGCAAATAGCCCGTCCCGCCCAATACATAAGCCGAGTCAATGGTTATTTTCACATCGAAATCACCCCAAACTCCATGAAACTCTCTCCCGATGTAGGGCGTTAAGTTCCACCCGTCCAAATCGTACTCGACCAATTTCGGATACCACTGCGTCATGGAATAATCAATTCCTTCGGCGTTATGCCTTCCCGAACGGCGAATTTGCAAAGGCACCTGCGCATCCCACTCCATGTTCAATTTTGTTTTCTTCCCAGGCAAAATAGGCTTATCCAGATTTACTATCAAAATCGTTCCACGCTCTTCAAACGCAACGGTTTTACCGTCTTGTTTCAGACTATTTACCTTGTTGTATCCTATTTCATCGGGCTTCAGCTTACTGATTCTGTCGCGCACCCTATCATCGGGGTCTTCAATTGTTCTGGAACGCACATCCATCATGCTATTTGGCTGAAAAGCATTAAAGTATAAATGAAAATATACCTTGTGGAGCGTGTCCGAAGAATTATTGATGTACATCAGCTCTTGCTTGCCTTTGTATTGGTGTTTGACAACATCAAAATCGATGTCCATTTTATAAGTGACGTGCTGTTGCCAATAGCTCTTTTGGGCGTTTGATACAAACAAACCCAAACAAATCCATGCAGTGAATAAAGTTCTCATACCTACCCCCGGGGAACTAAAGAGTTAAAATTAATCGCATTGGGTATTTAGATTGATTTCTGTAAAAAAGTGTCTGTTCGAGTTTTTGAAAGAAAAATATCGAGAACACACCTTTTCATAGAAAATTTGTATTCTCAATACGTCCGCAAATTGGCGAATACTCGAGTTGCCAAATTTTCTCCTAAATACACAACATGTAAAATTAAGGAAATTTCTATAAAAAGTCTTCCTTTTTCATGTTAAGCCATTCCAGAGAGGAATTACAAAAAATATCTTCCACTACTTCTGTCGGTAGGTTCATTTCGGTGATAAACTTACCTATCTCCAAATCTCCCAAGGGGAAGGGATAATCAGACCCCAGACAAACTCGTTTTGAACCCTGTATTTTAAGAATGTATTCCAACATCAAAGCATCGTGGGTAATACAATCTACCCAAAATTTGCCGATATAATTTCTTGGATTTACCGGATTGTCTATAGCCACCAAATCGGGACGGCAATTAAATCCGTGCTCAACCCTGCCAATGGTGGGCAGAAAAGAACCTCCGGAATGAGAAAAGTTAAACCGCAGGTGGGGGAGTTTTTCAAGCACTCCGGCAAAAATAAGCGAACACATAGCTCGGCTTGTTTCGGCAGGCATACCCACCAACCAAGGCAGCCAGTATTTTTCCATGTTTGCCTTGCCCATCATGTTCCAGGGGTGAATCATCACCGCCATATCGAGCTGCTGACAAACTTCGAAAATGGGAAAAAATTCCGGCTCACTCAGATTTTTGTCGTTGATGTTAGAGCCTATTTGAATTCCTTTTAATCCAATCTGCTTGCAACGCTCCAGTTCTTTAATTGCTAAATCGGCATCTTGCATCGGAATCGTAGCCAGTCCGACATAATGCTTGGGGTCGTCTTTGCACAACTGAGCCAGATGGTCATTCAGAAACATGGATATATCCAAACAATCCTGAGGTTTTGCCCAATAAGAAAAAAGCACTGGAATAGTACAAACCACCTGCACCTGCGTATTGAATTGTCCATATTCTTTAATTCTGACTTTCTCGTCCCAGCAATTCTCATTAATTTCTCTAAAAAACTTATCTTCCTGCATCATGCGGGCAAACCCCGGACGATGGTGGTCGAGATGAATGAATCCGGTATATCCGAATTTCTCACTCCAGCGAGGTAAATTTCGCGGAATGATGTGCGTGTGCATGTCAATTTTCAGCATAACCAACCGTTAAAACTGTTTTTATTCGTACTTATTTCTTCTCTCTCTTGGGAATGGGGTCATAGCCACACCCGCCCCAAGGATGACACCTTGCCAATCGCCTGATACCCATCCACCAACCCCTCAAAACTCCCCATTCGCTCATGGCTTCTGCCATGTATTGTGAACAGGTAGGTTCGTACCTGCATGAGCTGGGAAAAAGCGGCGAAATTACCCATTGATAAACCCTTACGGGAAATATCGCTAAAACTATAAAAAATCGCTTCAATTCAAGAGGTTTTGCCAAACTTACGGAAAAGCCGATAGAGTTTAAAGGGCGTTGTGTAATGTTTTACACCCCGGCCACCTCAGCCTCGGGGGCAATTTTTTTCACCAGTCCTTGCAAAACCTTTCCTGGACCACATTCAGTAAAAAGCTTGGTTCCGTCTGCATACATCTGCTGAACAGACTGTGTCCACCTTACAGGAGCGGTTAATTGTTCTACGAGGTTGTGCTGAATTTCCTCCGGATTGGAAACGGCGCTAGCCGTTACGTTTTGGTACACCGGACAACTCGGCCGGTGAAATGTAGTTGCCTTTATAGCCGCTTCTAGTTCTACCCGGGCAGGCTCCATCAGTGGAGAATGAAATGCGCCACCTACCGGAAGAACCAATGCTCTTTTTGCTCCGGCAACTTTTAGCGCTTCGCAAGCTTCGTTTACAGCATCTACTGCTCCTGAAATTACCAACTGGCCGGGACAATTATAATTCGCCGGCACCACCACCCCACTTATTCCGGCGCAGATTTCTTCCACTTTGGCATCTTCCAGCCCAAGCACGGCAGCCATAGTTGATGGTTGAGCCTCACATGCCTTTTGCATAGCCATGGCTCGTTTTGATACCAACACAAGGGCATCTTCAAAAGTTAAAGTCCCGTTTGCCACTAGGGCAGAAAACTCTCCGAGCGAATGCCCCGCAACCATGTCCGGTTTAAAGCTATTGCCTTGTGTTTTGGCCAATATAACCGAGTGGAGAAATATAGCGGGCTGAGTTACTTTGGTTTGTTTGAGTTCCTCATCGGTTCCGCCGAACATAATGTCGGTAATGCGGAAGCCTAATAGCTCGTTGGCTTTTTCGAATAATTCTTTGGCTAGTGGCGAGTTTTCGTAAAGTTCCTTCCCCATTCCTGAAAACTGCGACCCTTGACCGGGAAATATGTATGCGTTCATAGTGTTGATTTATTTTTTTCAAAAATAGAAAAGTCCAGCTTAAAAACGGGGATTCTTCTCGTTAAGTAATGTAGGGGGGGTAATTCATGTTTACAGTTTTTCTACAAACAAAGATTTTTTTACTGCCTTTATGTATTCAAATTACTGAATACGTGAAAGTTAATTTTAATAAAAAAGAATCCTCTGCGTCGTGGATTTATTGGCCACACGGTGGTCAATAAAGAATTTAGTGCCTAATCCGAGTTTTGGAGGGTACGGTTTATTGCCCGTTTTTGTTAACTCACATGCTGCGGCTAATTGATTTACTCCCTTACTCCCACCTCTACAACTCCTAATCATTTCCACCCGTACTCCTAAAATCCATAGTGTTAGTGTGCCATCAAATTTTACCGAACATCTACACCTAAAGCCTTATTGCCGATGCGCAAATCATTGCTACCAAGCGTATAATGAATACCAAGTAATAGATTTACTCAATATTGGCAGATTTAAGGGATTTTGTTTCGCAAAAACTGCTTAGCTTGAGTTATACCGAAATCAAACTCTCTTAAATTTGATTGACTTCGGTATAACTAAACAAAAACCCCAAAGTCCTTTCGGGTTTTGGGGTTTTTCATTTTAACCCAAATTTAAGAAAGTCAACCGTTAATCCCTACTCCCTGCAAGCAGCGAAATATAATAAAGCAAAGTAAGAACAGCTCCTAAAGCTGCTACTACGTAGGTCATGGCAGCCCACTTAAGTGCATCCTGAGCTTTTGATTTTTCGGATGAAGTAACCACCCCGCTGGCGGTCATCCAAGCAAGCGCCCGCTTGCTGGCATCAAACTCTACAGGTAGGGTAATTAAAGTAAACATGGTCATCATACTGTATGCGCCAATAATCACGTAAAGCACCGTTTGCATAGGAAATGTCTCATACAGATAGGCTCCGCCAAATATGCTGGCCATTACTATTATGTTGATAATGGTGCCGCTTACGTTCTGAACAGGAACCATAGCCGAGCGAAACTGTAGCATGGAGTATGCTGTGGCATGCTGCACTGCATGACCCACTTCATGAGCTGCCACAGCCGTAGCCGCAGCATTTCTGCCGTAATAAACCTCCTTACTCAGGTTTACAGTCCTGTTCGATGGGTTGTAGTGGTCTGTTAACTGTCCGGGAGTACAGATAATCTGCACGTTGTTAATTCCGTGGTCTCTCAGCATTTTTTCGGCCACTTCCTGCCCACTCATCCCCGAAATCAAAGGTGTTTCGGAGTATTGTTTAAACTTGCTTTTGAGCCTGAAACTCACAATCATTCCTATCAGCATCACTCCGATACCGATAATCCAAGGACCTAAATACAAATCTCCAAACATAGTTTTTAGTTTTTTTAGTTATTACTCTCCAAAATACTCGGCATAGTTGTTTTCCGTTTCGTATAGCTTAATAGCGTGAAGCTGACAACCCATTGCCTCGATTTTGGGACAAAGTATGTCCCAAATACCCAAACAGAGGTTTTCGGTAGAGGCCATTTTTCCCTTCATAAATTCTACATCGAGGTTTATGTTCTTGTGGTCTAATCTTTCTACTATCTCTGTTTTTATGAGTATGCTTAGTTTTTTCAGATCCACAATAAATCCGGTTTCCTCGCTGGGAATACCCTTTACGGTTACGTACAAGTTAAAATTATGCCCATGCCAATTATGATTGGCACATTTCCCAAAAACTTCCTGATTCTTTTCAGCACTCCAATCTTCTCTGTAGAGTTTGTGGGCTGCATTAAAATGCTCTTTTCTTGTAATGTAAACCGTTCTCATGCAAAAATTTTCGCCACAAATATACTACCGTTAACAATCATAGCCTTCGCATTTTGCTTTTTTTGAGTATTGCTTATCAAAATATCCACCATTTAAATAACAATGACAGTTTGGCAGAATCTTACAGTTTAGATTTGATTGACAGCAAGGTAGCCTTAATCTGGTTGAGCTTATCCAGAACTGAATCTTCACTACTCTGACTTACAGAAGATTTCTTTTTAAGTTGGACTTTTGCCCCGTTAAGCGTAAATCCCTTTTCTTTTACGAGCTCAAATATTTTCTGAAAATTTTCGATATCCTTTTTTGTAAACAACCTGTTGCCTTTCTTATTCTTCTGTGGGGTGATGATGTCGAACTCTTTCTCCCAAAAACGAATTAAAGAAGTGTTAACCCCAAACATATCAGCAACCTCGCCAATGGAGTAATATAATTTTTCTATCTCTTTGGATTTATATGGCATGGTGATGCTAAAGTAACAATTAAATTACATTTGAAACTAATTAGCTAGTGCATTATTCATCTAATTTCTAGGATGAAAGTTTAAAAGTGTTTGCAAATACGTTTGGTATTACTATCTTTGCCGCCCATTTAACAAAAAACTAAAATTATGAACCGTTACGAAACTGTTTTCATTTTGACTCCCGTTTTGTCTGAAGATCAGGCAAAGGAAGCAGTTGCAAAGTTTAAGAAGATTTTGCAAGACGGTGGTGCCACAATTAAACACGAAGAAAATTGGGGCTTAAGAAAACTGGCTTATCCAATCCAGAAGAAAACCACCGGATTTTATTACCTGATGGAATTTGAATCTGCAGGAGAATTAATTAATGAACTTGAGTTGGCATACCGTCGTGATGAGCGGGTTATGAGGTTCTTAACCTTTAAGCTCGATAAGTACGCTATTGCATTTGTAGAGAGCCGCAGAACAGGCAAAAAACAAGAAGCCTAATCTATTTAAATTTAAAAAACGAACATCATGTCTGAAAACAGTAGCGAAATAAGATATTTAACCCCGATTTCGATTGAGGTTAAAAAAGAGAAATTCTGTTTCTTTAAAAAGACCGGTATCAAGTATATCGACTATAAAGACCCCGATTTCTTATTGCGATTTGTAAACGAACAGGGGAAAATTCTTCCTCGTAGAATTACAGGTACTTCATTAAAATATCAACGTAAGGTTTCTCAAGCCATTAAGCGTTCGCGCCACTTGGCTATCATGCCTTACGTAACTGATCAATTAAAATAACGGAGGACTAAGAAATGGACGTACTATTAAAGAAAAACGTAGAAAACCTAGGAGAAAGAGACGAAATTGTTTCAGTTCGCCCAGGCTATGGTCGCAACTTCTTAATTCCTCAGGGATTAGCTATACTCGCTACTTCCTCTGTTAAGAAGATGCACGAAGAAACACTTCGTCAATGCGCTCATAAATTAGCTAAACTCATTGATGAGGCTAAAGCTACTGCTGAAAAACTAAAAGGCACAACGATTAAAGTTGGTGCTAAGGTTGGTGAGAATGGAAAAATTTTCGGTTCTGTTACTAATCTGCAAGTTGCTGACGCTCTTAAAGCAGCAGGCTTTGAAATCGATCGCAAATCAGTAGTTTTAAAAGGAGATTCTATCAAAAGCACAGGTACTTACGAAGCGGACGCTAAAATCCACAAAGAAGTGATTGCTTCATTTAAGTTTGAGGTAGTTGAAGGTTAGCATCCCTTGTGATTTATAATACAAAAAAGCCCTAATCTTGATTAGGGCTTTTTTGTATACCGAAAATCGGTAACACTTGTCTCAATTCGTAAATCTTATAGTCTGCATATGGTGTCGTGTGGTACTCCAAATAAGGGTCAAAAAATATCGTGTTCCATCCGGCTTGTTTACCACCGATAATATCAGCATCGTGAGCGTCGCCAATAATGCTGCATTGATTGGCAGATACTCCGGCTTGTTTTTCGGCGAAGCGAAATATCTGTTCATGAGGCTTTTTTGCTCCTGCAACCTCCGAAGTAATTACCGATTGAAAATAGGTCTCTAATCCACAGTTTTTTATTTTTCTATGCTGAACTTCTTCAAATCCATTTGTGATTACATATAAATTAAACTCTTTTTTCAATTCCGACAGCACCTCTATACTCCCGGGAAAAAGTTTGGTTTTTTTGGGGCTGCGTTTCACGTACTCATCGGCCATATAATGAGCTGCCTCTTTGTTGCTATAGCCAAAACGATTGAGCACCTCTAGAAATCGCCCAACTCGCAACTCTTCCTTAGTAACTAAGTTGTGTTTGTAGCGACCCCAATAATGTTGATTAATTTTGCGGTACAATGCCAAGAAATCTTCAAAAACCGGAGTAGGTCGCTGGAATTCTATTTCAAAAAAAATCTCCCGAAGAGCCTCCTCAGAATTGGCTTCAAAATCCCAAAGAGTTCTATCTAAATCAAAAAATATTGCCCTGTTTATTTCCACTTATACTACAAGATTTTTAGATATAAACGTGAGGATAAGTGACCACGTGCAAACAAAAAACAACAAAAGCGGGTAAGTAATTTTTTTTTGTCCGTAAAACTTCGCAAGAATGAGCGATCCAATAGGAATTGACAATAATGTTGGTGCTAAATTTAAAAGGATGAAATAGCCTGGCTTAGATCGCTTTATAAACACTATAATCTTATTTTTTCGCGTAAATTTCCTTTTCAGTACTAATATCCCTTTATCTCTGGCACGCAGCTCTTTCTCTTCCTGTTTTCGCTTTGCTCTCCGGAAAAAATAGTTCGCGCTGAAGTAAAAAAAAGAAGCTCCTGTCATACCACCGGCGGCAACACAAACAAAAACCTCCCAAAAAGTAAAATCGAGATTCCATCCTGCTGCAGGAGCAAACAAAAACTTAACTGTACTTAAAAAAAATACTCCCGAATATTTAGCAATTAAAGCCCACATATATACTCCTAATCTTTCTCTCCATAAGCCAAGTCTCCGGCATCACCCAATCCTGGAACAATGTAAGATTGAGCAGTAAGCTCATCATCTAGTGCAGCTATCCATAGTTCGGTATTCGTCGGCATATGTCTTTTCACAAACTCAACCCCTAGGGTACTGGCTATAACAGAGACAACATGGATTTTAGAGGGCTTGCCCCGTTGTAAAAGTGCTTTGTAGCCTAAAACCATAGAAGAGCCTGTAGCCAGCATAGTATCAGTAAGTATTACCGTTTTACCCTCTAAAGAAGGGCTAGATAAATATTCGATTTCGATATCAAAATCCTCGGCATTTTTATGTTTTCGGTAAGCCGATATAAAGCAATTATCAGATTTATCGAAGTAGCTGAGCAACCCCTCATGCAAGGGAAGCCCCGCCCTTAAAATAGTTGCCAAAATTGGATATTCCTTTAAGGTCTGAATGAATGAGGTGCCTAAAGGAGAAACCACATCAACCGTATGGTAATCCAATTGCTTGCTGATTTCGTAAGCAAAAATCTCTCCTGCACGCACTAAGTTTCTCCTGAAACGCATCCTGTCTTTTTGCACACTTACATCGCGCATCTCTGCGATGTAGTTGCTCAATACCGTATTTTGTAATGCCAAATTGTGAACTATCATAATGCTTATCTTAACGCTCCGTTTAAGTGAATGGTTTGCCCTGAAAGGTAAGAAGAATTTTCGCTAATAATATAACGAATACACTCTTTCAATTCCTCTACCTTACCAAACCGATTAAGGGGAATTTGATTTTTTATTTTATCCTGAAGTTCTGTCGGAACAGTATGAATCATTCCTTCTTCAAAATAGCCCAGTGCTATTGCATTTACAGTAACATCTCCTACTGTAAGCTCTTTTGCCAGCGACCTTGTAAGGCCTTCCAAACCGGCTTTTGATGCAGCATAGGCCGAAGCCCCCACAAAGCCTGTGTGCGCCACCACAGAAGAAATATTTATAATTCTACCAAACTGTGTTTGCCTCATAGAAGGCAGAACTGCACGAATCAGACGAAACGGTGCATTCAAATTAACTTCCATAACCTGACTCCAGATTTCATCAGTCATTTTCCAACTTATGGCGTTATTAGAGACTCCGGCATTATTAATTAACACATCTATTTTACCAAAATCTTCGATAACACGTTTCACTAAATTATCGGCCGAATCCGGTACAGTCAAATCAATTTTATAGTGTCTGCAGGTATCCGATTCCAGTATTGTAGCCTCATGTTTATGTGTGACCAATGCCAATTTAAAATCTGAAGAAAGCAGACCGGCCAACTTTGAGCCAAGTCCGCCAGATGCCCCTGTTAACAATATAGTTTTGGAATTAGTCGACATGATTTTTAGAAAGTTTTTGTTTTAGTCGCTTTAATACTTTTATGTAAACGGGCTCCTTTCCTTGCGAGTAAAGGTAATAAGGAACATCATATGCCCCGAATTTTTTAAAAAATTGGGCTACAGAAAAAACGTTAGATCCTCCAAAATCAAGTTTTTCAAATTTTTCTGAGTTTGTTTTTATCACATAATCCATAATTGAGTACATCGCTCCGGTTTTTTTTCCTTCATCGGTAGAAGCCCCTTTAAGATACGTTATAATACCCTGAAAACGTAAGAAAAATCCCGTTGCCAGTAACTCGCCTTGTTTACCGTAAGCATGAACCGCAAATGCCATTTTATTCTGTATTGCATTTAGCATAAGATTTTCGAGGCTTTCGAGGCGCGCTTTTTTAAACCCAAGCTCCCTTGCTTTAACGCTTGAAAATAGCTTTATCGTTTTCTTAAAATCCTCGTCTGATTGTACAGAAATCGATTCGGAATTTCGTTTTAAAATCCGCAGAGCATTTTTGGCGTAGCCCAGCCTTATGATTTCGTAGCTACTGTTGAGCCTTATTTCCTGATAGACCTTATTGGTGAATTCTCCCCGCAGTTTAGAAAAACGGACTGAATAACAACACGCAACCCTATCGAAGCTATTCAGATAATTTGAATAAAAATCAACAAACTCGGAATCGTAGGGAAAAACATTTGTATATCTAGAAAAGACAGGCTGAACAAGTGATTTGTGTAAGACTTTTTTTGAAGTACAAATCGGCACAACCGATACAAAATCATCTTTAATTAAGCCATACCACTCCGGATGAATTGCATCCAGATACCAAGCTAATGAGAAAACGGAAGCATTTTCGGCCGAAGAAACACACTTATTCCATTTTACTCGATCTATTTCGCTATTAGGTAAAAGTTTAATCACGCTCTTTCAGATAATAGGAAAAAGTAGAAAAATGATGTAAGTGCTTATTCTTTGCAATAAAATTATCTAATTTTTTCAATGAATAAACTGTACACGCCTTTGGGTGGCCAATAACTACAAACTCCTTACCTTCTATTGTTTTCTGGTGGTGAGCAAATGCCCTCTCCAGTACTCCAGCAAAATAAGCATCACAAGTAGCTGCCCCAAAAAGACCTTTGGTTAAGTATTGTTTTTTAAGTCTTGGAGGCATCACAGGAAAGCCATCCCCTATCGGCTTGTGTGTTCCCGGAAAAAGTCTGCCTAAAATAAAAAGTTTCCAGAAAAAAAGTGAGTTGTAGTAATATGCGGCTATGGGCAATTCATAGAAATCTCCTTGTTTTTCGGGCTTTATCAGTTTATTAGAAAAGCGAAAAGATGATTTTTTAGGCAATTTTGTGTAATCGTAATAATAGGGGGGGGTTGTATTTTTACCGCCGTAAAAAGCTGAACTATCGAGTAAAATACCATTGTCCGAAAAAGCTTGTTTTATATGACTAAAAGGCTGTATACACCACCCTCCGGCTCGATATATATTCACTGTTTTTCCGGTAATTTCCTCAAGCTTGTTTTTGTACTTAGAAAACAATTGATGCGCCGCTTCCTCATGAAAATCGGTGAGCTTGTAACGCTTGGTGTTCATATTCCAATTTCTATCGGCATAAACCGTGTCTTCCCAATGAGGGTGCACGTGCAGTTGACAATCGTGACCTTCTTCAGAAAACTTTTTAATTTGGGTCACAACTCTATTGTAGTCGTCTTCTAGCTCAGGAAACTGTGCTTTGAACTTTTCCAATTGAACTACGTACCCAATGTCGATAAAAAAAACCAGCCTAATCTGGTGTTTATCGGCAATTTTCACCAAAGCATCAGAAGGTTTTAAAAGGCAATTTTCTGCCGTACCCGACTGTTTGCCGAAAAACAGTTCGTAATCAAATGTGAGGAAAATATCCATACCCTACAAAGGTGAGAAAAAATGTCCGTAAAATATCAATTATTAAAAGCCAGTAAAGTCATCCAGGCTTCCCGCACTTTGTTTTCGTCTAAAAGCAATTTGGCACGTTGATGAAGCTCCATTTCCAACTCCTGAGCTCTCCCTTCGTACTGAATAAAAAACTCGCTCAGTTCAGTTAACTTATACTCGTTTACATCAGTCTCATTAGGCAATTCTTCTATGTTTCCCAATTGCCCTAAGTTGTTTCCGGTAAGCACTTTGCTGTTTCTAATATCTTCAGGAATACAATCAACGCCAACTCCACAAGTTGTTATCGGCTTTTCTATTTCAAACATTGCGTGTTCGTTTGCGCGACAATACCAGTTACCTCCCATTCTGGCAACCAAATCAATTTTCTTTTGGTCTATCATCCCCTCTGCATCTAATACACTTTCAGAAATATGAATTTTAATCACCTCACATACTATCAGGTTCCCTGCACCACCCGCATCGCCCAGCTCAATAATCTGATTTACCCTACACTCCATCTGCACCGGCGATTCTTTAACCCTATAAGGTTTCACTAAATCAGATTTCACTTTGGTAAATCCCGCCTTCACAAACTCGTCAACCTCAGGAGCGTATGGTGAACTCGCCAGCGACATTTGATGAACCATCGGAAAGTTTACAATATTTATAACTACTTCCGGCACCTTTTTTAGGTTGTTATAAGTATCCTTGGCTGCCCCGGTTCTGCCGCTTCTGGCCGGTGAAAAAACCGCAATGGGCGGATTAGCACTAAAAACATTGAAAAAGCTGAATGGCGCAAGATTTGAAACCCCATTTTCATCTACTGTACTAGCGAAACAAATAGGTCTTGGCCCAACGGCGCCCAAAAGATAGTGATGTAGTTTAGGTACGGTGATTTCTTTAGGGTCTATAGTAAGCATATGCTGAATGTTTTTAGTTTCTTTTACATTGGTTTCAAAGGTAGGTGTAAGAAAAAAGTTGAGGAAGAAAAATTCATTTTTTTTATATTTCAAAAAATCGCTTATCTTTGCGCTCCTAATTTGAAAAAATTAGCTCTGCGGGTGTGGTGAAATTGGTAGACACGCCAGACTTAGGATCTGGTGCCGAGAGGTGTGCGGGTTCGAGTCCCTCCACCCGCACAAGCAAAAGTGAGGGCTTTCGTCCATTTAAGATGAAAGCCCGCTTTTTTTGAAAACAAAATAAATTGAAACGGTGTAGGATTGACCTATGCCTTTTTTGTTGAAATACACTTCACAGTTATGAACGTTGTACAAGAAAATGTAAATACATTAAACGCAAAAGTAACCATCACTTTGCGGCCTGAGGATTATCAGGAGAACTTCGAAAAATCGCTTAAAAATTACCGCAAGCAAGTTGCGCTTCCGGGTTTCAGACCTGGCAATGTCCCAATGGGATTGTTAAAGAAGAAATACGGCCCGTCAATACTTGCTGAAGAAGTAAACAAAATTTTAAGTGATAAAATTCAGGCTCACATAGAAGAAAATAAGCTAAACATATTGGGGCACCCCCTGCCGGTGGCCGATGACTCTCAAAACATTGATTGGGAAAATCCCGGAGAACTTAAGTTCTCTTATGAAATGGGCCTTGCGCCTGAATTTGAGGTAAAACTTTCTAAAAAAGATGTGTTTACTTACAACAAGGTTAAAGTAGATAAAGAATTAATTGACAAACAAGCTAACGACTACGCCCGTAGGTTTGGAAAATTGATTTCTGTAGAAGAATCAAAAGAAGAAGACATGATGCTTGGTCAATTTACTGAATTAAATGAAGACGGAACCCCAAAAGAGGGTGGAGTCAAACACTCATCTACCATTTCTATACAGTTTGTCGAAGATGAAGAGTCCAAGAAAAAACTAACCGGACTTAAGCCGGGAGATACCGTTACAATCGACCCTAAGAAAGTCTCAAAAGGCGAAACCGACATGGGAGCCATGCTTGGCATTACCAAAGAAGAAGCAAAATTCTTTAATGCGCTTACCGAATTTAAAGTAACCGATGTAAAACGCATCGAACTTCATCCATTTGATCAAGAGCTCTATGACAAGGTATATGGTGAAGGAAACATTACAAATGAAGAAGAATTCAGAAATAAAATAAAAGAGGAAATCGAGCGAATTTTTGCTAAAGATATCGATGCCGTTTTCCGTAAAGAAGCAATTAAAGCATTGGTAGATAAAGTAAAATTCGAACTGCCTGATGAGTTTCTGAAAAGATGGATTCAGACATCCAACGAAAAGCCTGTTACACTGGAACAAATTGAAGCCGAATATAGCCAGTACCAACATGGCTTGAAGTGGCAGTTAATTGAAAATAAAATTATAGGTGATAACAATATAACCGTTACTCCTGAAGAAGCTGTTGAACTTACCAAAGGATTAATGACACAGCAGTATACACAATACGGTATGCCTACTCCCGACGACGAAGAATTGAATAATGTTGCCAAACGGGTATTGAGCAACAGAGAAGAGGCACAGCGTATTTATCAAATGATTTACGATCAGAAAGTAATTGATTTTGTAAAAGAAAATTCGAAAATCGAAGAAAAAGAACTGAGCTATGAGGACTTCCTTAAAATAGCTTATCAAGCATAAAAAGTTTCCTTGTTTCCATTGTTTTAAAGGCCCCGGTTTTTCTTCCTGAAAATCGGGGCTTTTTTCTTCACCAATCATTAGTTAATAGTTATTTTTTGTACTAACACCTTCAATTGGAAATATAATTATCTTTAGCCCAATAAATCAAAAATCATGGACAGAAACGAATTTAGAAAATACGCCATAAAGCATAGAGGAATTAGCAGTATGGCAGTTGACTCATACATCGAATCCTCATTAACCCCTTATATTTTGGAAGAACGTCAGCTAAATGTTTCGCAGATGGACGTTTTCTCGCGGTTAATGATGGACAGAATAATATTTTTGGGCACCGGAATTGATGATTATGTTGCAAACATAGTAGTTGCCCAGTTCTTATTTCTGGAATCAGTAGACCCTAAAAAAGACATTCAGGTTTATATAAATTCTCCCGGAGGGTCTGTATATGCAGGATTAGGAATATACGACACGATGCAATATATTTCTCCTGACGTAGCTACAATCTGTACAGGAATGGCCGCTTCTATGGGTGCTGTTTTGATGTGCGCAGGAGCTAAGGGCAAGAGAACTGCACTTAAACACTCACGAGTTATGATTCACCAACCATTGGGTGGCGCACAAGGTCAGGCAACGGATATTGAAATTACAGCCCGAGAAATTCAAAAACTAAAAAAAGAACTATACGAAATAATTGCCAGCCACAGTGGGCAACCTTACGATAAGGTTTGGGCCGATGGCGATAGAGATTATTGGATGACCGCCGAAGAAGCAAAAGAATACGGTATGGTAGATGAAGTTCTAATAAGAACTAGTAAATAAAATTTGCTGCTTAAATTCTTAAAAGCCTCACAAGTTGTGAGGCTTTTTTACTTATCACTAGTCCAAAAACAACTCGAACAAAAAAAGCTTTATATATCTTTGCCATTACTATGAGCAAATACAATGAATTGAAATGCTCCTTTTGTGGTAAAAGCAAGAAGGATGTTAACATACTAATCGCAGGTATTACCGGGCACATCTGTGATAACTGTATCACCCAAGCTAACAATATAGTTAAAGAAGAAGCCACCCTAAAAGGCAGCAAGGCATTTGAAGGCTCTATAGATTTATTGAAGCCCACGCAGATTAAAGAACGACTAGATGAGTATATCATTGGTCAGGATGATGCAAAAAAAGTTCTAAGTGTTGCGGTTTACAATCATTACAAAAGGCTTTTGCAGGAAACAGACAAAAATGATGTCGAAATAGAAAAGTCCAACATCATAATGGTTGGAGAAACCGGAAGTGGAAAAACACTTTTGGCTAAAACAATTGCCCGCCTACTCAAGGTTCCTTTCTGTATAGCCGATGCCACTGTATTAACAGAAGCGGGTTATGTAGGAGAAGATGTGGAAAGTATTTTAACACGACTGCTTCAGGCTGCCGACTACGATGTAGCCGCAGCAGAACGAGGAATTGTGTTTATAGATGAAATTGACAAAATATCCAGAAAAAGCGACAATCCTTCTATCACACGAGATGTTTCGGGAGAGGGAGTTCAGCAAGCGCTACTGAAGCTTTTGGAAGGTTCTGAAGTAAATGTACCTCCACAGGGCGGCAGAAAACATCCGGAGCAAAAAATGATTAAAATAAACACCAAAAACATACTTTTTATTACCGGGGGAGCCTTCGATGGAATACAGCAACACATCAAAAGAAGAGTAAAAACTCAATCTCTAGGCTTTTCTTCTAGCAAAGAAGGATACTTTACCGAAGAAGAAAACATTCTGCAATACATCAACCAACAGGATTTAAAACGGTTTGGTTTAATTCCTGAATTGATTGGCCGTTTTCCTGTTCTTACTTATTTAAACTCACTTGATGCAGAGGCTCTTAGGCAAATTTTAACCAAGCCCAAAAATGCCCTAATCAAACAATACGAAAAACTTTTTTCTATTGACGGAGTCGCACTGGAATTTGAACCGGCAGTTTTCGATTTTATAGTTGAAAAAGCATTGGATTTTAAGCTTGGCGCAAGAGGGCTTCGCTCTATATGCGAGGCAATACTCACAGACTATATGTTTGAAATTCCTTCTTCAGAAGCAAAATCAAACAAACTTGTAATAACATTAGAAAACGCTCAGGATAAGTTTAAAAAATCAAAAATAGCTAAACTTAAAGTTGCTTAATCTACCTCTTAAGAGTACATTATGCTTCCCTATCATAATCAATTCCTTGTTGGCGAAGTATTGACTTTACTCTTACGGAATAAAAAAGCAATATAGCAAAACAGACTACCGGAATCCAATACGAAAGATGTATGGAACTAAAGTCTGCCAAAGCTCCCTGAATTAAAGGCACAACACCTCCGCCTAATATCATCATAATTAGAAAAGCTGAACCTTGGTTTGTATATTTTCCTAGTCCTGCAAGAGACAAAGAAAAGATACATGGCCACATAATAGAACAAAATAATCCCCCGCTTATAAAAAAATATAAGGCTACATAACCCGAGGTAAACAACCCGACAATCATCATAAGCAATGCCAAAAGACTGAATAATAAAAGTGTTTTAGCGGGTTTTTCTTTACCAAGAAGAGTGCCTGCAATAAGTAGTAATATAAACGGAAAATAATAGAGTAACTCTACTGTTTTTTCAGGAGTTTCAGCTGCATAAAATTTAATATAATTTACCCCAACCACCACCAGATAAGCTAAAATTGGAACTAAAACCATCAATACTCGACTTGTTTCTTTACTCAAATTGAAAGCCGTTATCGCACCACCCCATCTGCCAATCATCAAGCTACCCCAATAAAGCGAAATAAAATGTACTGTACTTTTAGTAGGTAGCCCCAGTATACTTTCTGCTTTCATTAATTCGGGCATATTGCTTTGTATAGAAACCTCTACTCCAACATATATAAATATGGCCAACATACCCCACCTCAATTGCGGAAACTGCAACGCCCCTGCTCCGCGCTCAATTCTCTCCTGATTAGTAATCGCCGGCAATTTTGAAAAACCCAAAATCAAGGCAACCAACACAAAAGCAGCACAAAGAATAAAGTAAGGTAATTTTACCCCCTCAACACCCATCGAAGCAGTATTTTCTCCGGTAATATTTCCAAAAATCGCATAACTCACTAACAAAGGCCCTATCGTAGTCCCTAATGAGTTTATACCCCCAGCCAAACTAACCCGATGCGACCCTGTTTCCGGAGTACCCAAAGCAATCACATAAGGATTTGCCACAATTTGCTGAAGCGAAAAGCCTATACCTACCACAAACAAGGAGGTTAGCATAAGCGCAAAAGACTGATAATCAGCAGCAGGTATAAATCCTAGCGCCCCCAAAGCAGAAATACACAAACCTACAATCAAACCTCTCTTATAACCTATCTTGTTTAATAGGTCATAACCCAAAACGGTAATCAGAAAATAAACCAATGAGCCCGCAAAATAGGCAATGTAAAAAGCCCAATCAACCAACTGACTCTGAAACTGAGACAACTCAAAACTCTCTCTGAAAAGGCCAATCAATACTGTGTTCGATGCAGCTACAAATCCCCAGAAAAAAAAGACCATGATAATAAGCGCCAGAGACCTGCCTGATTTTTTTAAATCCATTGTAGTGTTGTTTAAAATTTTATCCAATCAAAGAAACCGATGTTTTGGCTTGATAAAAAGTATTTCTAAATAAGTTATTGAACGTCTGCCGTTAATTTGTTTTATTTTCGTGAAAATTTTAGAAATGAAAAGAGTTTTGATAACTGGTGCCGCCGGATTTTTAGGTTCTCACCTTTGCGACAGATTTATAAAAGAAGGATACCATGTAATCGGCATGGATAACTTGATTACCGGCGACCTGAAGAATATCGAACACCTTTTCCCACTTAAGGAATTTGAATTTTACAACCATGATGTAAGCAAGTACGTTCACGTGCCTGGCGATTTGGACTACATCTTACACTTTGCTTCTCCTGCAAGCCCTATTGACTACTTAAAAATCCCCATACAAACCCTCAAAGTGGGCTCATTGGGCACACACAATTTGTTGGGGCTGGCAAAAGCTAAAAATGCAAGAATATTGGTAGCCTCTACCAGTGAAGTGTATGGCGACCCAATGGTACACCCCCAAAATGAAGACTACTGGGGCAATGTAAACCCTGTTGGTCCACGTGGTGTATATGACGAGGCCAAGCGTTTTCAAGAGGCCATCACCATGGCTTACCATACCTACCACGGAGTAGAAACACGTATTGTTCGAATTTTCAATACTTATGGCCCCAGAATGCGCCTAAACGATGGTCGGGTTTTACCGGCATTTATTGGTCAAGCTCTTCGGGGCGAAGATTTAACTGTGTTTGGAGATGGTTCTCAAACACGCTCATTTTGCTACGTAGATGATTTGGTAGAAGGTATTTACCGGCTACTCATGAGTGATTACGCACAGCCCGTTAATGTGGGCAACCCCGACGAAATTACTATTGCCCAATTTGCAGAAGAAATAATTAAACTCACAGGAACCACACAAAAGGTTATATACAAACCCCTGCCACAAGACGACCCTAAACAAAGACAGCCCAACATCACTCGTGCCAAAGCCATTTTAGGCTGGGAGCCAAAAGTATCTCGTGCCGAAGGGCTAAAAATAACTTACGAGTATTTTAAATCATTATCGCCAGACGAACTGTACAAAAAGGAACACAACAGTTTCGAAGGTTTCGTAAAAAAGTGATTTAATCATTTATTGCACAGGGTTTAGTCAAATTTCTTTTGAGCTACTGACTATATCCTTAAATTCGCACTCTTAATTTGATACATGTCAGAATATTTCGCACATGAAACCGCTGTTATAGACGAAGGTTGCCAAATAGGAAAAGGAACCAAAATCTGGCACTTTTCCCACATCATGCCCAATTGTGTGATTGGTGAGCGTTGCAACATAGGACAAAACGTTGTAATCTCGCCCGAAGTAGTGTTGGGCAATAACGTAAAAGTGCAAAACAACGTGTCCATTTATACCGGAGTTACTTGTGACGACGATGTTTTCTTAGGCCCTTCAATGGTTTTTACAAATGTAATAAACCCCAGGAGTGCTGTAAACAGAAAATCAGAATACGCCAAAACCCATGTGGGTAAAGGCGTCAGCATCGGAGCAAATGCAACCATTGTTTGCGGACACGATATTGGCGAATACGCATTCATCGGAGCAGGAGCCGTAGTTACCAAAAACGTACCGGCTTATGCCTTAGTAATAGGAAATCCCGCCCGACAAACAGGTTGGATGAGTGAATTTGGACATAAGCTAAAATTCAATACGGATGGATTGGCCACTTGTCCGGAAAGTGGTGAAAAGTATAAACTGGAAAATAATCAAGTAGTTAAACTTAAATGATTGGAGATAAAATAAAATTTGCCGTAGTCGGTTGCGGACATATCGGAAAGCGTCATGCCGAAATGATAATGCGCAACGAAGAAGCCGAACTGGTTGCGCTCGCCGATGTTCAACCCAAAGAAAATTTAGGAATAGACCATTTCAATGTTCCTTATTTTAATTCCGTAGAAGAAATGCTTGCCGGCGGCATAGCCATAGATGTAGTAAACATTTGTTCGCCAAATGGCCTGCATTCTCTTCAAGCTTCATTGGCCTTGGAGGCTGGTCATCATGTAGTGTGCGAAAAACCCATGGGATTGTCGAAAGCAAATTGCGAAGCCGTAATTTTTAAAGCCCTACGGGCAAACAAACACGTATTTTGCGTAATGCAAAATCGCTACTCGCCACCATCGGTATGGATAAAAGACGTTGTAGAAAAAAAGCTGTTGGGCGACATTTACATGGTGCAACTTAACTGCTACTGGAACCGAGACAACCGCTACTACAAAGCCGGAGGATGGAAAGGAACCCGAGAATTAGACGGAGGAACACTGTTCACCCAATTCTCCCATTTCGTTGACATCATGTACTGGCTTTTTGGCGACATAACCGACATACAAGGAAAATTTGCCGATTTTGCTCACAATAATTCAACTGATTTCGAAGACTCAGGCTTCGTTTCGTTTAAGTTTTTGGATGGCGGTATGGGCTGCATCAATTACTCCACTGCCGTGTGGGACACAAACCTAGAAAGCAGCATAACCATAGTGGGCAGCAAAGGCTCGGTAAAAATTGGCGGACAATACATGAATGTGGTAGAGTACTGCCACATAGATGGCTACACCATGCCCGAACTGGAAGAGGCAAGCCCTGCCAACGATTATGGCCCTTACAAAGGCTCTGCAGCCAATCACCACCACATTATTGCCAATGTGGTAGACACATTAAAAGGCAGAACAACAGCCACAACAAACGCTCTTGAAGGACTAAAAGTGGTGGATATTATAGAACGTATTTACGAAGTAAGAAACAAAGAAGGATATGTATAATAAACTAGTAAACAAAGAAACCAAACTGGCCGTTATCGGGTTGGGCTACGTGGGATTACCCATTGCGCTTGAGTTTGCCAAAAAAATAAAAGTTGTAGGGTTCGACATCAACGCCAAGCGCGTGGAAATGATGCGCAACAATATCGACCCAAGCAACGAACTGGATAGTTCTGCATTCGAAAACTGCGACATTCATTTCACCGCAGACTTAAGCGACATGAAAGATGTAACATTCTTTATAATTGCTGTGCCAACCCCCATCGACTCTAGCAACTTGCCTGACCTTACGCCACTTATCAAAGCATCCGAAACAGTAGGTAAAGTGCTCAAAAAAGGAGATTACGTTGTGTACGAATCTACCGTATATCCGGGCTGCACAGAAGAGGACTGTATTCCTGTATTAGAAAAAAAATCGGGATTAAAATTCAAGCAAGATTTTAAAGTGGGCTACTCCCCCGAAAGAATAAACCCCGGTGATAAAGTACATACCCTTGCCTCAATCGTAAAAGTAGCTTCAGGCTGCTGCGAGGAGTCTCTAGAAAACATTGCCAAAACCTACGAACTTGTAGTAGAGGCTGGTGTTCACCGTGCACCTTCTATAAAAGTGGCCGAAGCGGCAAAAATTATCGAAAACACCCAACGCGACGTGAATATTGCTCTGATTAATGAACTTTCGATTATTTTCAACCGAATGGAAATCAACACCTACGATGTATTGGAAGCAGCAGGAACCAAGTGGAATTTCTTGAAATTCTCTCCCGGTTTGGTTGGCGGACATTGTATCGGAGTAGACCCCTATTACCTCACGCACAAAGCCAAACAAACGGGCTATCACGCCAAAGTGATAAACTCAGGACGATACGTAAACGACTCCGTGGGCTTCTATGTGGGTAAACAAACCGTAAAGAAAATTATAGGATCCGGTAAAAATATTCTCGATGCCAAAGTATTAGTTATGGGTGCTACTTTCAAAGAAGACGTGAGCGACATCCGCAACTCAAAAGTAATTGATGTTATTAAAGAATTAGAATCCTTTGGAGTAGTAGTAGATGTTATTGACCCTCATGCCGACACCAAAGAAATGGAACACGAATACGGTGTTAAATTAACCCAAAAAATCCGTGATAAATACGATGCCATAGTTGTAGCCGTTAATCATAAAGAATACGAAGAAAAAGACATAAGCTATTTTGAATCACTCATGCCTAAGCAAGGATTACTAGTAGATATAAAAGGGATTTATCGCAAACGAAGAGGAAACTCATACCTGGACTATTGGAGCCTTTAAATAAACTATGCAATTCAAAAAGCAAATACTCATCACGGGTGGAGCCGGGTTTATCGGTTCGCATGTTATTAGGCGTTTTGTAAAAAACTACCCCGACTACCTGATTATCAATCTAGATAAATTGACCTACGCAGGAAACCTCGAAAACTTAAGAGATATCGAGCAATCTGCCAATTATCGTTTCGAAAAGGTTGACATATGTGATGTTCCCACTTTGGAAACTGTTTTCGGCAAATACAAACTGGATGGCATCATTCACCTAGCCGCCGAGTCACATGTAGACCGTTCTATTTCCGACCCATTGGCCTTCATAAATACCAACATTCTGGGCACGGTAAACCTACTGAATGCTGCCCGAAAATTTTGGGGAAATTTTAGCGGAAAAACATTTTACCACATCTCTACTGACGAAGTGTATGGCTCGCTGGGCGAAGAGGGCTTCTTTACAGAAGAAACTGCCTATGACCCCCGAAGCCCTTACTCAGCATCAAAAGCAAGTTCCGACCATTTGGTTAGAGCCTATTTTCACACCTATGGTTTGCCCGTGAAAATTTCTAACTGCTCGAATAACTACGGCTCGCATCATTTTCCGGAAAAATTGATTCCGCTGATGATTCATAACATACAAAACAAAAAACCTTTACCCGTTTATGGAAAAGGTGAGAATGTGCGCGACTGGCTTTGGGTAGAAGACCATGCCCGTGCCATTGATGTGATTTTTCACAAGGGAAAAATAGGCGAAACCTATAACATTGGTGGAAATAACGAATGGAAAAACATCGATTTGGTACACTTTCTTTGCCAAATCATGGACAAAAAATTAGCTCGTGAAGAAGGCGAATCTGCTAAATTGATAACTTATGTAAAAGACCGTGCCGGACACGACTTGCGCTACGCCATCGATGCCAAAAAACTAAAACATGATTTGGGTTGGGAACCATCCATCACCTTTGAAGAAGGCCTAGAAAAAACAGTAGACTGGTATCTCGCCAACAGCGACTGGCTCGATAATGTTACCAGCGGCGACTACATAAACTACTACCAAAAGCAATACACCGAAAGGTAGATGGGCTTTTTTTCTTTCATATTTGGTAAAAAAGAACCCGTGCTTAATCCGGCAGACTTGTCCGTTTTGCATACCGATGTACACTCACACCTAATTCCGGGGATAGACGATGGATCAAAAAGCCTGGAAGACTCTATGGATATGCTGAAGCTTTTTGTTGAATTGGGCTACAAAAAAGTAATCACAACTCCGCACATCATGAGTGATTTCTACAAAAATTCGGCTGAAACTATCATGCCCGGTTTGGATCTTGTGAGAGCCGAAATTAAAAAAGAGAACCTACCTATAGAAATAGAGGCTGCTGCTGAATACCAACTGGAACCCGAGTTTGAAGAAAAACTCGAAAAAGAAACGCTACTCACCTTTGGTGATAATTACCTTCTCTTTGAGTTGCCCTTTTTCAGCGAGCCCCCCTCACTCAGCAGAGCCGTATTCCAAATGCAAGCCAAAGGATACAAACCCGTGCTGGCTCACGTAGAACGCTACACCTTTTGGCACGGAAATACAGAAAAAGTAGAAGAGTTGTTTGACCGGGGCGTAATTCTGCAACTTAATATCAATTCGCTCTCGGGAAGCTACGGCCCCGAAGTAAAAAAAATGGCTGAACTCTGTGTTGACAAAGGTTGGATTCGTCTGTTGGGCTCCGATTGCCACCGAACCGACCACCTTACCCTGCTTAATGAAACAAGAAAAAAGTCCTATTTACATAAGGCTCTTAAACTGGATTTGCTGAACAACAAACTCTAAAAGATACCCCTGAATAGACCTCTTTGCTGATGTACCAGTGCCCCTCCTTATAAGCACCTGCCCTGCCTGGCGAGCAAAATGAGGTATTCCTGCCCGTAAGGTGCTCTTCTTCTACTATATTTTGTATAGGTTTATACTCACCCCCATCCGAATAAGCCATCAGGTAAATATCGAGTGGGTTTTTATTTACAAATGTGATAAAGTCAGCAATAAGCGACTGCATCTTGAGCGAATTAGGCGGAACAAAATTAGCTCCGCTTATGTGTATTGCGATATACACCTGTAAAATCCTTTTGAATTTTAGTCATCTATACATAAAAATGCCCCCAGTTAGTACCTAACCTTTTGGGGGCATGTCCAATTCGGGGCTTTTTTTCTCCTTATTTCTGTTCCAGTAATTTTTCCAATCGCTCTATGCGTTGCTCCAATGACTCAATAATTTCCTGTTGTTCTTGGATGGCTTGTGTCAGCACAGGAATTAAAGAAATTGTGCTTACAGCCTTGATTTTTAAATTCTTATCATGTCCATTATAAAATGTTCTTGCTTGGCTAGGAGTAAAATCTTTCTCCTGAACAAAGTCAGGAAATATTTGCTCTATCTCTTGAGCCATAAATCCGTAATAAAAAACATGATCCCCACCCAACTCTGGTTCAGTATAATGATATTTATATGTTTTTAGTTTCATCAAATCTTCTAGTGCATTTTCAATCCGAACTACATTCTTTTTAAATCTTTCATCAGATGCAGCACCAAAAAAACCAGTATAACCCAAGTCATTCAAAAATAAACCACCCCACTGTAAGCCTCCCACCGGCTTTTGCCCTGTAACCCCTCTATGATTAGTATTATTAACCAATCCTGAAACACCATTACTATTATTTGGCAGGGTTGCAATTAGTTCCCCCTGAACAGAACCCCAAGTTCCAGTTGACCCAGCCATACGTAAACCAAAAACGCCTATACCGTTCCCTATAGTAGACCCTTGCAAACCATCTGGATTAGCCGCATTACCTTGTGATATAAATTTAGGAAAAGCATTTGGGGGAGCTCCATTAACACCAACTTGCCCATTAGCAACAACCCTCATCCTCTCAACATTATTTGTTCTAATAACAAAGGCTTGGTTATCTGTCGTTCCTATAAAATTGTTAGTAGGGTTTGTGCCTGCATTGCCCGCAGTAACCCACGCATCACCGTTGCCCATCATAAAGCGCACCCAAGCGGCACCATTCCAATAATAGTAACCGGGAATTACGTTGTTTGGGGCAACGCCTGCCGTGGCGGTGTTAAAAACCAGTAATGAATTAGCCGGGGCGGCAATAGGTCCCGCAGCATTGGTAGCCGTGAGCGCAACACGAGGTATAAGCAATCCCCTGTTTGTAGAAACTACATCTAGCATAGCAGAAGCTGCCGGAGCAGCACCGGTTTGGTTTATACCCACGTTTTGGGCCGTTGCCCATAGTGTTCCGAGTAGTGCTACTGTTACAAATAAGGTTTTTTTCATAGTGTATTTCCTCCTGTATTTTTTTAATACGGTGTAACAACAATCTTAGCTGATTGTTGGGTATGATTGTTAAACACGTTTATGTGATACATTCCCGAAGCCAGCCGAGGGATAGTAATTTCAAATCGATTAAGTCCCGAAGTAGTGTTAAGTGTTTTGCCATCCAGAACTAATTTACCCACGGCATCAAATATACGCAGATGATAAATATCATCTTTAGTGGCATCTATAGTAACCACAACCATCTGAGTGCCTGATGGATGAAAAAATTGCATATTTCCTGATGTGCACGGTATAATAGCTACGGGAGGATAAACCGCACGGGCTCCATCAAAATCTACCTGTACCAGCCTGAAATAAGTAGGCGTAGCCACCAAGTAATCGGCAAACTGGTATTGAATAGGACTCATACTGTTGCCTGCTCCATCCACCTTTCCGGAGTAGCTGTAGACAATACCATCGGCACTTTTTTCAATTTCAAAATGGCTGTTGTTATTCTCAGTAGCGGTGATCCAAGTAAGCAATGCCTCACCGTTTTTACACTCTCCTTCAAACGAGATTAATTCAATAGGCAATGGAGAATTTATATCAGAAAGTGTCCAGGAGCGGAAAAAATTTGCCGAAATAACAGGAACAGCCGAAACAGTATTGGCAACTGTATTCACCGTACCTTGTGGCAAATAATCGCCCCACTGGCCTGTGCCGGAGTTAAATCGCTGGGCTCCCAAATTAGCTTCAACTATTGTGTTGGGGGCAGCATTCTCCGGGTCGCGGTAAGTAAAAGTCATCGTGGCCGATGGACGGGTAGTGTACCCCCCGGCGTCTACAATCCAAAAGCGATCGGTAACAAAAAGAGAGTTATTTACCGAGCCGGTATTGTAATCAAACATATGCGTAACATCGGTAGGGCGATAGGTATTGTTGTCGGCAGCCCCACCATAAGTTGAAAAATCTACCCTTCCGGTTCCTGCACCGGCTGCTGTAATTTGAAGTGTATAGGGAATAGGTGTTGCCGAAGGCTGGTGGTAGAATGGCACGGTGTAAGTGCCTGTATTGGTTCCTATGTTCCAGCGTACCATGTTAAACTCTGCCTCGCTTTGTATCCTGCCGCCGCCTGTGGTGATTATTCCATTTTGATGGGGCTGATTAATAACTAAATAAGCGCCATTTCCGACAGCTACACCTCCATTCAAAACAATATGTGCATTGTTGTTGATAATCAAGGCATTGTTTTGCGCATAAACAACTCCAAATGAAGCTATGATTAAACCAACAAAAAGTAGCAACTTATTCATAACCAAAGAATTTACAGAGGGCAATTTAAAGAATAAAATCTTTATATCAATAAAAATGTTGTTAAATTTTTAATTTATGAGTAGAAAAAATTAGAGGAGAGGAAAAACTTTTCTTTAGAGACTCCTTTAGTTTGGGGAAATTCCCTTATAAACTCAATCAGCTTAGTGAAACGAAACAAAGCTTTACTAAAGTGTTGAAATTTTAGTAAAGCACTACGTTTTATGAAAAATAATTAGTGAACAGCCAGTTTTACCATCTCGGTTTTACCACTCTCTTTATTTAGCAATGTTACTATATACATGCCTTTAGCCAACTGGTTTACCGGAATTTCTATTCGGTTTGCACCATCGCTTATCGTGTGAGCCAACTCCATAATATTTCTGCCGCTCATCTCTCTAACCTGAACCGTAATTGCTGATGCACCGGCAGCGCTTAGCTCAATGGTAAACAACTCGTTGGCTGGATTGGGATAAGCTGAAAGCACTTCAAAATGATGAGCTATCTTGTTTTCCAACACAATTATTTTAGAGCGCGTGGTTGTGCCATCAAAATCGGTTTGTACAAGGCGGTAATAATTAGTCCCCGCTTTAGGTATTCGATCGGTATAATTGTATAATCTAACCGAAGAGCTACTTCCTGCCCCTTTTACCTTGCCAATTTCCCTAAACTCAATGCCATCTGTAGAGCGCTCTATGATGAAGAAATCGTTGTTTTGTTCGCTGGCAGTAATCCAAGAAAGCTCGTTGTAATACTTATTTGCCCTCCCACTAAAATCGAGGAGTTCTATGGGTAAAAGAATGCAGCCTCCAGATACATTTGTAAGTTGATAAGAATACGAACAAGCATCCCCTGCAAAACCGTCTACCATTAAGTAAGCACATTGACCTGCTCCTAAAGTTATTGTTGGGGAAGTCCAAGATCCTCCGGTATAAGTTGGGTTAGGTGCTTGAGAATGCCAAGTAAGCGCTGTTGGACTTCCTGTAAACAAAGCCATTTGTAATCCACTGTTCACCCCTGAAAAAACACATGAACCAACATTAAAAGTGACCTGCCATATACCCGCATTGGCTGCGCAAAATGTAAACCAAGAATCATTATTTATAACAAAAGTTATATCGGCCCCTGGTTGCCCACCACAAGCGGGGCAAGTTGTTGCATTATTTCCGTCTAAGTTTCTTCCTCCGACACCTGTCCCACTCACAGAATACCCCCCCTGAGTTGTTCCATTAAATATTGTCCCACAGTCGTTAATCAATGCAGGTGTATTTACCGTATTGTTGTTAGCCACATTATATATTCCAATACAAATATCATGATGCCGATCATTACCTCCTCCACAATCCTGCCCGTTATACTGTATCCTATAGGTTGCCCCAACCGTAAGACCTGTCAATAAAGGATATACTCCAGGGTCACCATTTAATAATTGGCAGTTAAGTATTGCACTCGCTGAGCTTGGAACACAGGCAGCATTAGGCCCATAAACAGAAATTCTGCCAAAACAATTAATGTTATTCGTTCTTAACACATTTAATACCATACTAGTATTGTCGCTACAAATGAGTACCAAATAGTTCTCGGAGTTATTCCTCCTCCCGAAGCAGCGCAATGCTCACCTGCTTGTGTTGTTGCAGAATTAGTTGTCCCACAAACTAATGCTCCATCCACTGTCAAAGCAGTAGCATTAGCGCATAAGTTGTTAGCAGGCTGTGCTTTCAATAATGCAAACGCAAAAAAGAAAACACCAAAGATTAGTATTCGTCTCATTTTGGTTGGTTTTTGATTAATGGGAAAATCTTAACCTCTGTAAAGCTATCCAACCTCAAGATTACAACATCGTTAACATCTCTATTCTCCTCAATCATACAAAGTTCTTCGGTAGAAAGTTTTCTGGGTTTCACATCCGTAGACTCAACAGAATTTTCTATTATCCTCACCTCATAAGTCCCTGACTTTGCCCATGTGGTGGAGTCACAAGAAGAAGCGAATGAAAATGAATAATTGAGCAGTATACCCAAAGTAAAATAGATTTGTTTCCTCATAATTTCCGCTTTTAAAACTGATTAACAGGCACCAATTTAAGTGTTTAACTTATTTATGCAAGCAAAAAAATGAAAAAAAAACTACATTCTTGTATAGAAAAAACAAGGCCGAGTAATAAAAAGCAGATGAATAAAATTGTATCAAGGATAAACCAATCAAAAAAATACCTCAGAAAAAATTTATCCTTGTAGTCCTAAAATAGATTTAGTGGATAGCTAACTTAACCTTTTCGGTTCTTTTTGTGCGTTCATCGGTAAGCGAAACCATGTAGAGTCCCTTAGCCATTTGACTAACGGGAATTTCTATCCGGTTGCTGCCGGCGGCCACCATTATGGTTTCCTGCTGTATTATTTTTCCGCTCAAATCGGTAATACTCACTTGCAACCGAGTTTCCATTTCTACCTGCACGGCAACATTGAAAACATCATTCGCCGGGTTTGGATATGCCCCTACCACGGTAAACAACCCATTGTAGTTGTTCTCTATAATTATAATTTCCGAATACCTGTAGGCGCCATTAAAATCAACCTGCTTCAGGCGGTAATAATTTTTTGTACCCACAACCTGATGGTCATTAAAGGAATATTGTGTAACCGAAGTACTGTTTCCGGCACCACCCACTTCACCAATTTTAAAGAAGTTGTATCCATCGGGACTTCGCTCTACGTCGAAATGAGAATTAAAAATTTCACTGGCGGTAGCCCAAGTCAACTCATTATACGCCTCCAATGCCTTTCCATAAAAATCAATCATATCAATAGGCAACGCACTACAGCTTACCGTGGCCGTACCAAAAAAATTGAGCGGCACAGTAGTGGTAGCGCTACTGTAATTAGAGAAACAAATTACATACTGGGTATTAGCCGCAACATTTAGGTTGGGCTCAAAATCTCCGGCTGCTCCACCTGCGGGGGGTGGGGCAGATATTCCCGTAAAACCCTGACAGGTAGCATTCCAATTACAACGAATTGGCGCAATACTGTTCGAAATGATTTGATTACACGTGGTGGGGGTATAAGGCCACATTGCCCAATCATAACAAACACTTCCACCGGGCGCACCAAAGCTAAACTGCAAAGTCCCGGCAGTGGTTATATTTACTATCATCCAGGTGCTATTTAGCTCTCCCGCAAGCAGGCAGCCTTGGTTTGCGCTAGCAGGATTGGTACATGGGTTAGAGGTGCAGCATGTACACAACTCATTTATGGCTCCAAATCCGTTAGGATTAACAGCAAAACTAAGGTTAGTACATACGTTAATTGCGTTTGCACACTCACTAGCTGTAACAGGGCCTGTAGTTGGGCAAACGATGTTAAAAGTATGCGAGGCCGCGAATGTTGACTCAGCATCTAAAAGGATGTAATAAGCAGTACCGGCTGTAAGATTAAAACTACCGAAAGTACCCGTCGTCCAAAAATCACCAATACAATTCCATCCGGTGCTGGAACAACCCGAAGTCACAGGCTTCCAAAAATAATCAATAAAGCCTCCTGAAGCATTGGTTATGTTTATAGAATGATTACCACTGTTTGTAGGGGTAAATTCGTATATAACTTCCTGCCCTGAGGTTGTAAAACCACAGGCTGTAACATTCCACGCCCCGGAGCCTGAAAAATTAGCCGTTGTAGATTGCCCACAAGTAATGTTAGGAACATTTGCACAAGGTCCTGCAACAGCTCCACACGAAGTACAGGTAATGGTCGTAGTACAACAAGAAGTGGCCGTGCCACATCCCGAATTTGTGTTGTAATGGATATAGTGTGTTCCACCTACTGTGGCCGTCCAAGTTAAAGGCGAGTTGCCACTGGCTACCACAGGGCCATTAAAAGCTCCACTCCTAACGGTGATATACCCCCCACATGAGGATGAGGAAACATAAGTTTGGCCTGCTACAACAGAATTAATTGTGTTGTACTCCGTCTGAAATGTACACGTGCTTATCGTTAAGGCGGTGGTATTTGTAGGAGCGGTTGCTGTTCCAAAAGCACTGTTATTTATACAGCCCCCTCCTCCACCCCCGCCACAAGATGTACAAGTAATTGTAGTGGTACAACAAGAAGTAGCCGTTCCACAAAACGCATTGGTGTTGTAGTGAATATAATGTGTTCCACTCACTGTGGCAGTCCAAGTTAAAGGTGAGTTGCCACTGGCCACTACAGGGCCATTAAAAGTTCCTCTTCTAACAGTGATATATCCTCCACATGAAGATGAAGAAACATAAGTTTGACCCGCCACAACAGAATTTATCGTGTTATACTCCGTCTGAAATGTACACGAACTTATCGTTAAAGGAGTGGTATTTGTCGGTGCTGTTGCGGTCATATAAGCATTACTGTTTGTACACTGCGAAACAACATTATAAGGAATAGAGAAACTCAACACGGCACTTAAGCACATTAAGGCAGAGTGTCTATTTATTATTTTTTTCATCTGCGCTTTCTATTAATCTGTTATTAAATAGCCCTCAGGATGGTTCAATATAAAATCCCTTTTCGACGAATCCATCTGACTAAATTCTTCGAATGAGCACTTAATTAATGAATTAGATGTGATTAACAAAACATATCCTTCAGGATTGTTTGATTTAATGGTTAACAATTTTTGCTTATACACCTCAAAATCATAAACTAAATTACCCGTTTGGATTAATGCCGGTAGTTCTTTATGAGTTGTGTTTTGCTGATTTACCGATTTAATGGTGTAAAGTTGGTTTTCTAAATCAATCCCTGAAGTAAGCACAAGCGTATAGTTGTTGTATTTCAAGTCGACCGAAACTTCATACGCTGCATCACGCATATGTTCATAATCGGCAATATTGAACAAATAAAAATTAACCAGCGAATCGAGGTCAACAATACAAAGAGGGCAGCCGTTCACCTCTACACGAAACGATTTTGTATAATAGTATTGTAGCTGCTTAAATTTTTCGGGATGATTATTTTCCAAATCACTCAGTTGCGCTCCGGTGTATTTTTTCAAAACAGCCCGATTCAGATAAGGACTTTCAAAAGCTCCTTGAGCCTCTACTTGACAAATAGAAAAGAAGGCCAAAAAAAACAATAATACAACTCTTAAAGAAACCATGGCAGATGTTTTTGATAAACTGTAATATTAACAAAATATCTTTGTGATAAAAAAAATATCTCGTTAAATATTTAACAACAAGTGAAGATTGTTAACTAAATAGATTTATCAACTGACAAAATTTAAGTTTAAATACATGAACTTCTTGATTCTTACCCATTTTAAAAGCCATTTGTCCTAAAAATGAGCTTTTATTTGATTTTGTGTTAATATTTTCGTAAATATGCAGTCGTTAGTTAATTATTTAACCTTCTGCGTTATGTTAAAAGTTATATTAATCTTCACTTTTACGTTGATTGTCGGTGCTGTTTATAGTCAGTTACCTCAACACGGGCAGGGTAAAAACGACCCGACACAAGTGAACACTATAAAAAACACCTTCATTGTAGGCATAAACGATATTGAAGAGTCAGAAATCGCACTTGTTAAGAACTTAAAAAATCAATTTTCTGAAATATTGAGCGTGTATTTTTGTGATGCTCAAAAAATATTCCGAATAACTTTTGACTCTCCGAATTTAGACTACGATCCCATAACAATTCTTCAGGCGGTGCAAAATATTCTGCCTAACAGAAACGTGCTGAATAAGCCACTCTACGATTTAGAGAGTATTAATCCGTACTGCAAATTTGAATAGTATATGAAATCTATAATATATATTTCGCTATTTATAACCGGTTGGTTTGGGCTTCCCGCTCAAACTGTTTTAATTAATCCTGCAACTGTTGGTGGTTTCGAAGGCGGAAGCGGTTTTGCCGCTAACGGATGGGTTGAGGTAAACGGTGCCCAAACTAATAGATGGTATTGTGTTACTCCGGCAAACCCGGCAATCCCCTTCGCCGGAAATAACTGTGCTTACATATCTAACAATCACCCTGGGGGAACAACTTATAATTACAATGTAAGTAACACTTCTGTTGTACATTTTTACAGAGACTATACCATTCCTGCCGGAGAGCCCTATATAACTTTAACTTTCTACATAAAAGTTCAGGGCGAAGGCTGTTGCGATTATTTAAGAGTATATGACACCCCAACTACTTTTACTCCGGTTGTCGGAACATTACCCGCCTCAGGACAAATAGGCTCATATAATATGCTTGGAACGGGATGGGTACAACAAACCATACAAATATGTGGCACTCCGGGCCAAACAAGAAGGTTGATTTTTTCTTGGCGAAATGATAACAGCATAGGAACGCAACCTCCGGCGGCTATTGACAATATCTCTTTGGTTTCTAACTCTATCGCTCCTCCTTGCAATCTAGGAACAGGTGTTACCAATGTTGCAGCGCTTCCTTATGCAAGTGGCGCAGGCACCACCTGTGGCGCTGTTAACGATTTAACCACAGCAAACACTTTAATCTGTGGAAGCTCACTATATCTGGGAGGAGAGGATAGGGTATGGGTATTTACCCCTACCACAACAGGTACAATTACTATTAACCTTAGTTCTGGAGGTGCTTACACCGGGCTAATGGTCTATGATGGTTGCCCACTATCTAACTCTTGTAATACCGGAGGAGGCAGTGTGTGTTGTGTTGCCTCGTCTACATCTTCCACAGGAAATAAAACAGTTTCTTTTTGCGCCAGTGCAAACAAAACTTATTATGTGGTTTTGGATAGTTGGCCGGCACCCGCTTGTAATGCTTACTCGAATTTAACAATCTCTGCTCCAGTAGCGGGTTGTGTCACTAATCAAGACTGCGCAGGAGGTGTTACCGTTTGCGATGATCAGTCTTTCCCTGGAAACTCATCGGGGATAGGTTGTGTGGATGAATTAAATGCATCAAATTCAGGGTGTATGGGTATAGAACATCAATCTTCTTGGTATTTATTCTCCCCGTCATCAAGCGGAAATGTTGCGCTCACAATTAGCCCGGGAACCGGAGTTGACTACGACTTCGCTATTTGGGGGCCTTATCCTTCAGGGTCAACAGCCGCATCAATTTGTCCACCTATCGGCACCCCTATAAGATGTTCTTATGCATCAGGGTTCGCAACAAATACCCAAACAGGCTCATACAATACCGGCATTGGTCATCCAACCTACTCTGTGCCTCAATTTGCTGCGCCAACCCCAGGTTATGCCGACGGCACAGGAAACACCTTAAACGGGTGGGTGCCGGGAATACAAGTTACCGCAGGCGAAGTCTATGTGCTCGTAATTGACAACTTTTCTGCCAATGCTACGCCATTTGTATTAGACTGGACTTTATCAAATGGCGCATCGTTAGATTGCGCCTTGCTACCCATAGAGTTTATAAACTTTGATGGCAAATCATACGATAGAAAAAATATTCTTGAGTGGTCAACAGCTACCGAGTATCAGTTGAGCCATTTCGTTATAGAACGTTCCACAAATGGTGTTAATTTTGAAACTATTGGGCAAATGCAGGCATCAGGAAGCAGTAATATTCAACTAGGATATGCCTACATTGACCACAAGCCAAACTCAAATATTAATTATTATAGATTACTTTCTATAGGTTTTGGTGGGGAAGAAAACTATTCGAAAACGATTGCTCTTGAAACCAAAACACACTTTAGCTCTTTAGAAGTGTTAATCTATCCTAATCCAACTAACAATCATTCAGCCATAGAATTAAATTCTAAATTTGCAGAAGAAATCACCTTGCGGTTAACCGATGCTTTTGGCAAACACATACGAACAGAGAAAACAGCTATTGAAAAAGGAAAGTCTACTATAAATTTGGATATCGAGCAACTGTCCCAGGGCGTATACTTTTTGCAAATTCAATCATCCGATTTAAATCATAACTCATCGCATAAAATTATGAAGAATTAAAAGTCTTATTTGTGATGTGTAATTTTACCTTATGAAAATAAGGCAAAACGATTTGGACTTTGTAATCCTTCCAAAAGAAGGAAAGTATATTTATTATTTACTTTCCGAAAAAAACACCCTGGAACTAGCCCCGAAAATCAAAAGAAACAGTTGGCTTCAAATCAGTTATGATCTTAAAGAACAATATGGTGGTGCAAAAAATTCACATCCATCACGATTTAATTTTCCGCATTTTGCTGCCCGTGAAATATTAAACGAAGATATTGTTTCTAATGATAAGCTGGAAAAACTAGGCGAAAATCACCCTCAACGAAAAGTAAAATTAAGTCACCGATGGAGCAAGGACAAATACATTGAGCAGTTCAACAAAGTTCAGTATCACTTGCAAATGGGTAATATTTATGAAATGAATCTGTGTATGGAGTTTTATGCCGAAAATGTTGGAATTAACCCCTATCAGCTATTTAAAAAAGTAAATGAACGAACAGAGGCTCCTTTTTCTTGCTTGAGCAAACTGGGTAGTACCTACCTTATTTGTGCCAGTCCGGAGCGATTCCTGAAAAAAACAGGGAGTCAACTTATTTCTCAACCCATAAAAGGAACTGCAAAACGAAATGTAGACCAAACTGAGGATAAAAAACTAGCGGAAGAGTTACAAAAAAACCCAAAAGAGCAAAGCGAAAATGTGATGATTGTGGATTTGGTAAGGAACGATTTATCCCGATTGGCAAAAAAAGGCACTGTAAAAGTAGATGAGCTTTTCGGGGTGCAAACATTTAAAACCGTGCACCAGTTAGTTTCAACAGTTAGTTGCGAAATCAAAGAAGATTTATCCCTAAATCAAATATTAGAAGCTACCTTCCCCATGGGTTCTATGACGGGGGCACCAAAAATACGTGCCATGCAATTAATAGATGAACTTGAAAGCCACAAACGAGAGCTTTACTCAGGCGCCGTCGGTATATATGAGACCAACGGCAACTTCGACCTTAACGTAGTCATAAGGAGTTTTATTTACAACAAAGAAAGCGGTTACCTATCTCTTTCGGTGGGGAGTGCCGTCACAGTGTATGCAAATGCAGAGCAAGAGTACGAAGAGTGTCTACTAAAAGCTGAAGCCCTGATGGCATGTTTGGACTAAATATTAAAACTCATCAGCCTCAACATCAACCTTCAACTTCTGTTTGGGTTCCGGCTCGCCAAATTTTTTCATCAGCTTATTCAGCCCCTTGTCGGGATTTTTTTCCTTTTTTTGTTTGTCCGTTTCTGATGGTGTTCTTGGTGTCGGCTCGTCTTCCCACTTTACTTCGAACTTAACTTCCTCTTTGGGTTTTTGCTCATATTTAAGCGTTGTGTCTTTTTTAAATAATCCCAACTCTTGCTTCAAAACAGCTTTCAAATCTTGTTTTTCTTTTTGTAAATCCTGTTTTAATTTTTCTTGTCTCTCCTCTTTATCAAGGCTAAACAAAGGCGTATTCACTGTGCCTGCAATTCGCAAAAACAAGCGATACCCCAAACCATCATCTACAATGTAGCCATACTCCGCTTCTCTTGCATCTCTTTTATTAACCAAAACATCTCTAAGCCTGAAGTTTAGTGCATAATCTATACTGTCGTTGAATTTATGATTACCCTTTACGGTTAAATCCATAACACTGCTTTTGATTTCCATTTCTGGGATAGAAATAACCTCGTCTTTTATGCTGATGGTATTGGTAAGTGATGCAAAATCGACTACCTCTAGCTTCTTTTTAAGTTCTTTGGTGTTTACAAAGGGTTTTACCATTTTGTTTTTATCCAGATATTCGGCCGTTTCCTTCAGGGTTGAAAGTTGAATTAGCTTACCCTTGTTTACGGTAAAAGTGCAGGATGAAATCAATTTACGCTTATCCGGAGTAAGCAGGCTATCCATCGGCACAAAAACATCTAAAGTCCCGTTAACTATTCCCTGTAGGTTTTTATGTGTTATGTAGCTTTGTCCGAAATTATCCATAAGACTAAAAAACCGGGCAATATTTATTTTATCAAAACTTGTATTGGCCGTGAGCCCCAAAAGATTTTTGTGCTGTTGCTCCAGTTTCACGGAGCCAACGGCTCTTCCCTCGGCTAGTTCAAGTTGAATGTTTTCAGCTTTAAAAATCTTTGGTGTAAGCATAATTCGGGTGTAGACATGCTCTGCCTTAAACGTTGAATAGACAACCCTGTCGGCGGTGAATTTTAAATTGAGGTAAACATTCGGAGGTAATGTAAATGCACTGTGTGTTGTCGCACTTTCACTAACATTACGATGCATAATCTCATCTAAATTTACAGCACTGCTATACACTTCTGCCTCTAAAATTATATTTTCTGACTTTCCTAACACCAAAGGCATAAAATCTCGCCACAATCCATTTAGAAGAAAAGGTGTGGTTCCTGCTCGCCCACTGAATTTCCTGAGGGCCGCGTCATTCGATTGTAGTATAAGTTCTCCTTCCAATTGGGAATAATTCATCGGTTCGCCGGCAAACTTAAAACCGACTTCAGATATGCTCACACTGCCTTTTGAAACTTTAAGCAAGTCTTTTGAAGATAAATATGTTAACTCCGCCTCTACAACTGCCGTCCCGGATAAACTCTCAAAGATTTCTAGCTGAAAAAATTGCTTTACCGCATGAAGATTAATTCTTCCGTTAACTGCAGAGGTAATGTTAGGACTAGAAAAGCCATCCACTTTCAAATCAGCAAAGAAAGGTTGCTTACCCAAAAGTCCAGTGATATTTTTCAAGTACACAATCTCTTCTTTTTCACTTATTCTAAACAGCCCTGAAATGGCTAATCTTTCAATAGCTATTTGTGTGTTGGGCTCTACCATTTTACCATGACGTACGCCAAAATTTGCCTCAACTACGGGGGAATTACCATCACCGGTTTTGCCCGAAATAGTGGTAGTAAAACTTACTATTCCATCACTTTTGTAGTGCTTGTATTTTTCGTAAACACCTCCGGGTGCAAGTTTTAAAAGTCCCACCAAATTCAAGCCCGTACCCGAAATTTGAATATCTGACTGGCTGTTTTTTCCATAAAATTGTTTTCCGGAAGCATTAAAGTTCAGCCCCGCCAACGAAACACTCCCCTTTTCAAAACTTACAAAACTGCTGTCTTTGTCTATGTGTAATGGAGCCTTTAACACAAGTGTTTTATTCGAAAAAAGATTCAGATTATTTATTCTGAACTTTTCTAGAACAGCATCAATATCAGTTGAAAGATTTATTATCCGGTTGCTAAACTCCCCCGAAAATACAGCCTGATTAATTTTATACTGTTGTTCTATAGCCGATGATGCAATGTGCAAAGAAACAACAGCATCGTACAAAGCCACCTGCTTGAGCTCAAATTTAAACTGGGCTTGCGAAGTTTGAGCACTATCTGACTTCCAAAAAACATAGTTTTCTCTGCCTGCCTCATCAATTTTTAAGTGGGCTATCGCCTGTTCAACCTGAATATCCTTCACAGTATAATCGCCTTTGAGAATTTGCCAAACATTAAAATTAAGGTATACAGACTTGGCAAAAATCAAAGTGTCGCTACCAGTTTCTTCCAGTAAATCGGGAATAAAAACGTCTGAAAAACGCAAAGAAGCATTAGGGAATTTGTCCCAAATCGTGAAATCAATTTGTGCAATTTTTACTGGCGCGTCTAGATAGTTATTCAGTTCTTTTACTGCAAGTTGCTTTAACTCATCTTCGTAAACATAAACTAATGTAACTCCTGAACCAATTAGCAACAAAAAAAACACCCCCAAACCTATTACAGTTCGTTTAAGTATTTTTATGAGGGTTGATTTTTCCAAGTGTAGAGTTCCGAATATGGTAAAATTACTACTGTATGCAGCGCAAATCACCTGACTTAGCCGTAGTCTTTTAACTTGGAACTGTTGAGAATGTTTCGGAATACACGTGTTTTAGCTATATAATACCATTCTTCTTCATCTCCCGGTCAGCCGTTTCGAGTGCCTCGTAAAAAGATTTTCCGTATTGGCGAATTATAGGCTCCTTTAAAAATCTAAATACCTGCACATCAAGTTTTTCACCACAAGCACAGGCAGGTTTACAGATATTCCACTCACTGTAGTGCAGCACCTCTGCCCCGCGGCTTTTATCCACTCGAATGGGATAAAGGTGGCAAGATGTCGGTTTCTTGAATGTTACCTTTCCTTCGCTATGCGCCCTTTCCCATGCGCATTTGGTAATTCCGTTTTCGTCAAAAATCACATAAGCACATTCTTTTCCTTTTACTAGTGGGGTTACGTATTCGCCGTCCACATCTACCGTAAACACCCCTTGTTTTTCGATTTCGGCTATTCCTTCCGGACGCATGTATGGTTTTACCTTTTCAAGCCCTTCTTCCATTATAGCCACTTCTGCAGAAGTTACAGGCGCTCCGGCATCGCCCTCCACACAGCAAGCTCCTTTGCAAGCATTTAAATCACATACAAACTTCTTTTTAAAAAGCTCAGGCGAAAGAATTTTATCGTCAATCTGAATCATACCGGTATCTTTGAAGCCGCAAAGGTAATTTAAAAGCCCCCGGTTAACTAATAAAATGAATGCTGCAGAAGTAAATAAAATGCTCGATGCACAAGGTCTTGTTTACAAGTTACTGTATAAGCCTACGTCCGAGGTTGAACAGCTTTTACAAGAAACCGTGTACGGAACCAAAGGGTTACTGTATAGTCATTTGGATGCTGTGGAACGTGCTCACAACTTAAAAAACGGCCATTTCCATACACTTTGGCGCAACGAAAATCTAGTGGCTCTTGCGGTTTATTGCGGGCGACAACTACTTGGCTCAAAACTACACTCCCGTTACATTCGGTTTTTTGCCGTAAATAAGAGCGAACAGGCAAAAGGCTTGGGAAAACTACTAACCGTCTGCGTGGAACAGCATTATCTCAACAACGAGAACATACCAACTTTATTCTACGCCTACATAGACAATAAGAACCTAAAGTCGATGAAAGTTTCGGGGCATTTCAACGGCAAGGTATGCGGACATTTCAACACGTATTTAATTAGCCGATTTTCGCCTAAAAAAAGTGCAAATGTAAGACGTGCCCATAAAGAAGATAAACCGGAAATCATCAGGCTGTTGAACAGCACGTATAAGAACCACGCTGAGCTTCACTTTGATTATCTTTTTTATCAGAACAATTATTTCGTGCTGGAAAAGAATGGTGAAATTTTAGCCGGAGTACAGGCCAATCCGGTAAAATGGGAAATTGTAGCCATCCCCGGATTTCAAGGGTTTTTCATGAAATACATCATTCCTGCAATTCCTTTTGTGAACAGACTGTTTAACCCAAAAACATTCAGATTCACCGGATTCGAGGGTGTTTACTACAAAAATTCCCCAAAAGAACTAGAAGAATTATTTGCTCACTGTCTTGCAGAACAGGGCAACTACACGGCAATGTTTTGGGCGGATGTAAAAGACGATTACCTGCAAGAAATCGCCAAATCTTGTCATCTAGGATTCATCAGCAAGGTGCAACATAGTCCGCAGATCAATTTTATTGTTATTCCTCACCTTCTTTCTGAAAATGAAGAACAGGAAATAGCCGATAAACCAAAATACATTTCGGCTTTTGACGTAACGTAAGCGAGTAATTTCTATTACTTTTGTCGCTTATGAGTCAGAACAACGAGATTTTCCCAAAAGTGATATCCCATGCCAAAGAGTATGGATTTGTATTTCCATCAAGCGAAATTTATGATGGCCTGAGTGCCACCTACGATTACGGTCCTTACGGAGTAGAAATGAAAAACAACATTCGCAACTACTGGTGGACGGCTATGGTAAAAATGCACGAAAATATTGTAGGGTTAGACGCTGCCATTTTCATGCATCCTGCCACCTGGAAAGCCAGCGGACACGTAGATGCCTTTAACGATCCATTGATTGACAACAAAGACTCTAAAAAAAGATACCGTGCCGATGTGCTGCTGGAAGAACAAATCGCCAAGTTAGAAGAGAAGATAACTAAAGAAGTTGAAAAAGGGAAAAAACGCTTCGGCGATACTTTTGATACCGAACAATTTTTGGCCACCAATCCCAATGTGCTGCGAAACAAAGAGAAAATTGACCACATAGAAAGCAGAATGAAGGCTGCGCTAGAAAACAACGATTTGGAAGCACTTCGCCAACTCATTATCGATTTGGAAATTGCTTGTCCGGTATCGGGTACGCGCAACTGGACAGAAGTGCGTCAGTTTAACCTGATGTTTGCCACCGAGCTGGGAAGTGTGGCAGGAGATGCAGCTACCATTTACCTACGCCCCGAAACGGCTCAGGGAATATTTGTAAACTTCTTGAACGTGCAAAAATCTGCTCGCATGAAAGTGCCTTTCGGTATAGCGCAAATCGGAAAGGCTTTCAGAAATGAAATTGTAGCCCGTCAGTTTATTTTCCGTATGCGGGAATTTGAACAAATGGAAATGCAGTTTTTCGTGCGTCCGGGGCAGGAAATGGAGTGGTACAATTACTGGAAAGATACTCGAATTAAATGGCATAAAGCACTTGGGCTAGGCGAGGAAAATTACCGTTTTCACGACCACCTCAAGTTGGCCCACTATGCCAATGCCGCCTGCGATATAGAATTTAACTTTCCTTTTGGATTCAAAGAATTGGAAGGCATACACTCACGCACCGATTTTGATCTGGCCAGCCACGAAAAATTCTCGGGAAAAAAACTACGCTATTTCGATCCCGAAACCAACGAAAGCTATATTCCCTACGTTATAGAAACATCTATAGGATTGGATCGCATGTTCTTAGCCTTGCTCTCAAATGCCTACACCGAAGAAAAACTGGAAGATGGCAGCGAACGAACTGTGTTGAGAATACCACCTGCAATAGCTCCGGTAAAAGCAGCTGTACTCCCTTTGGTTAAAAAAGACGGTCTACCCGAAAAAGCACAAGAGATATTCAACCTGTTAAAGATAAACCACAACTGCCAATACGACGATAAAGATGCTATAGGCAGAAGATACCGCCGGCAAGATGCCATAGGGACTCCATACTGCATCACTGTTGATAATAAAACTTTAAATGATAATAAAGTAACCATCCGCGAACGCGACAGTATGAAACAAGAACGAGTTGAAATTAATAAACTGCTCGCTATACTATCAGAAAAAGTGGGGTTAAAAACACTACTCAATTAGAATAAATACAAAAAAGGCGAGTCAAATAACTCGCCTTTTTTATTTCGTTTTCTTTTTTACTTAATCCGCTTTGTTAAATCTCAGGGTAGCTTGCTTGGTTCCTGAAGTTAGCTGCAGTATATAAATTCCATTCGAAAGGTCTTCTATATCAATAATTGTGCTTACAGACCCCGGCTGAATGGTAAATACCTTAACCTGCTGACCGACTAAGTTCAAAACGTTAACCATAGTAGGCTCTAATAGTTCGACGTAAGATAGTGTTATAAAATCGCTAGCCGGATTTGGGAAAAGCATAAATTGCTTTGCAAACAAAGACTCCACGCTCAAACCGGTATTCACTGTGAAACAATAATCATCCGGGCAGTTGGCCAATGTAAATGCTTCTATACAAACCTCAACAGTATTGGAGGTAAAGGTATACATTACCGTGGATGTAGTATAAATCTGGGTATTTCCGTTTTCTGTAATTGACCACACTACTCCTGAGTTGTTTTGCGAAGTACTAGTTAACTCTAGAACGTTACCATTAATTACATAAGTAAAATCAGCAATCGGATTATCTAAAACAGTAATGGTAATATTATCAGTATCACCACAATTTCCCGAAATCGTATAGGTTATCATATGTACTCCGACTCCTGCGGTAGCCGGGTCAAATTCTCCCGTTGATGTGTTTACAATTCCGTCTCCACTCCATGTTCCTCCTGCTGTTACTGCGCTTAATGTAACCAAAGGGGTATCATCACAAAATGGCCCGGCTGGAGTAATAGTCGCGTCAAATTGTGACGTAATATGTACCGTAAAAACAGCCGTTCCTGGACAAGTGCCCCCTGTGATATACTCAATTACGTGTAATCCGACCCCGGAAGTCATCAAATCCAATTCTCCTGTTGTTGCATCTACGGTTGCCGTGGAACTTGAATAAACACCTCCAGTAGTAACTGCTGAAGGTATTGGGTTTGCATCATTTATACAATAACTTGCTAACGAATAAAGAAAAGTTGCGTCTTCATTTGGTAGAACATTAACGGTTAACTGATCCATGCCCATACAATTATCAGCGCTAATTGCAATTACTGTAACTAGGGATGTGTCTGGGTTTAAATAAGTTTCACATGGATTTGGAGCAGTAGCCATATTTCCATTGCCAAAATCCCACATGTAGAAAACAATTGGAACTGCATTAACAACCGAACTTGCAAAACATACATCCGAAGGAGCGCAAGGTGAAGATTGGCTTAAAATACTGGCTATTACAATCGGAGATTCATTAACTAGAAGTGAAAAGGTTTCCGTTTCAAACTCTCCATCGCCACCAGTTACTGTCACCAAAATTGTATAAAACCCTGACTGTGTGTACATATGAGTAATATTCTGTCCATTTAACACTGTACCATCGCCCATATCCCAAGTAATAACATAAGGCGTTTGCCCGCCAGATACCAATACGGTAAAACTTACACTTTCCATAGTACAAACAGCCCCCCCGCCTGTTGGAATAATAATACATGGCTTCATTCTATGAGTGCCCAGAAAAGAAAAGTCGTCCTGCGGATTGACATTCCATTGGTTTTCTCCCTGACCCAACCATGTTGTTGAGCCTGTTTTAACAGTGTTTTTGCGAACTAACGTTCTGTTTAGTGTAGCCGCTGTAACACCATCAACATCCCACCCTGTTCCAGGATCATTTCCCACTATACCAATAAGGTCAACAACAACGCCGCTGTTTACAAGCTCAAGTGCATCATTTCCATTAAAACCCATTGTACCTCCATTAACGGTTTGATTTGCAAGCGCAAGTATGGTGGGACTGGCAGAAGCGTGTGCAACAATGTACACCTCTCTTGGGTTTAATGTCCCGGTTAGGTTTAATGTAAAACTAGGTACAGAGTTTCCATTGGAGTAATTCCTAATCTGATAGGTTGATAAATCAACCATATTATTTGTTGGGTTATAAATTTCCAATGCTTTGTTATTACTAGAACCTTCAATATATTCTGAAAAAAACAACTCAGTACACTGCTGAGCAGACAAAGAAAACACTAAAAATGTAAGTGCAATGAGGGTAAAAATTCTTTTCATAATTACTGTTTTTTGATTTTGCTAATGTAGTGACGTTTGTTGAACTTTTAAGTTGCCAAATTGTTAAGAATTGGGTTGTTTACTTGGCATTAAAAAAATTCATCGTTATATCAGCACCAATAAAAGTAAAAGAAAGTATTGCTTCTTTGGCTATATTTATTCTTTCTGGTAAAGTTTTTAATTCTTCTTCGTTCCAGTTGCCTAGCACGTAATCTACTTGCTGCCCTTTAGAAAACTGCGCGCTAATTCCGAAGCGAAGTTTCGCATACTCTTGTGTGGCAAGTGTTTCTTCAATGTTTTTTAGGCCATTATGCCCCCCATGACTGCCTTTAGTTTTAATACGTATTTTACCAAAAGGCAATGCTAAATCATCGGTAATTACCAACATATTCTGCACTTCAATTTTCTCCTGCTGAAGCCAATATTGAACTGCCTTACCGCTCAAATTCATATAGGTTGAGGGCTTAATCAAAACAAGTGTTCTTCCTTTGTATTTGAGCTCGGCGACATCTGCCAGTCTACCGGATTTAAAAAAAATGCCGAACTCCTCAACAAGGGAGTCCAGCACTTTAAAACCAATATTGTGTCGAGTATTGGCGTACTCGCTGCCGATATTACCTAATCCTGCAATAAGGTATTTCATCGGTAAAAATTATGCTTCTGCAGGTGCCTCAGCAGCTGCTTCAGTTTCTTCATCATCAGTTTCTGCAATAGCCACTCTACCGCGTTTAACAGCACAAACAACTGCATTTGCAGGGTCAAGAATCTTAACTCCCGGAAACGAAATAGCGCTTACACGAACATCTTGTCCAACTTTCAAAGATGTGATATCGATAACTATCTCTTCCGGTAATTTTTCTGCTTCACCTACTACTGTCAACTTACGGAAAACCTGTGATAACTTTCCACCGGCACGCACACCTACCGAGCTTCCGGTTAATCTAACAGGTAATTTAAGTTTTACGGGCTTTCCAGGGATGGTTTCTTGAAAATCCATATGTATAATTTCATCAGAAATTGGATGAAATTGAACCTCTTTGATTACAGTTTTCACTTTTTTACCATTAACATCTACCTCAACCTGATACACGTTTGGCGTAAATACAAGTTTACGGGCATCGTTTCTTTTAATGGCAAAATGGGTTTGCTCTTTCCCTCCGTAAATTACGGCAGGCACTAAGTCTTTGTTTCTTAGTTCAGCAGCATCTTTTTTCCCTACGTTCTCTCTTGGAGAACCGCTCAATGATACTAGTTTCATGTTTGTTTATTTTGGTTTGTTATTAAGCTATTATAAAATGTTCGCTGATAGACTCCCCGCTAACGGCCTTTTTCATCACATCAGCAAATAAATCGGCTACACTAATCACTTTAATCTTGGGGCTTTGTTTAATCAACGGAATTGTGTCGGTAACTATCAACTCTGTTAACACAGAGTTTTCAATTCTATCGTAAGCTGGCCCTGACAGTACTGGATGCGTGCATATTGCTCTTACTGATTTAGCGCCTTTATCCATCATCATCGCTGCTGCCTTTGCCAATGTGCCGGCAGTATCGATGATATCGTCAACCAACAGCACATCTTTGCCTTCTACTTCGCCAATTACCGTCATGTCTTCAATTACATTGGCTTTTTTCCTCTGTTTATAACAAATTGCTAATTCGGAATTCAAATATTTTGCATAAGCATTGGCTCTTTTTGTTCCCCCTGTGTCAGGAGCCGCCATTACCAGATTTTCTAAATCTATCCCCTTGAGAAAAGGTAAAAAAACCGTTGAACCAAACAAATGGTCTACGGGAACCTCAAAAAATCCCTGAATCTGATCTGCATGCAAATCCATAGTCATTACACGGTCTACACCTGCTGCTGTAAGCAGATTAGCCACAAGTTTTGCCCCGATGGCTACACGAGGTTGGTCTTTCCTGTCTTGCCTTGCAAAGCCAAAATAGGGCATTACAGCAATGATGCGCTTTGCAGAAGCACGTTTTGCCGCATCGATCATTAACAATAATTCAAAAAGATTGTCCGTTGGTTGGTGTGTACTTTGCACTATAAAAACCTCACAACCTCTCACCGACTCCTCAAAAGAAACCTGAAACTCTCCATCACTAAATCGCTGCAAAGACACTTTTCCAAGTTCTTTTCCGTAGGCTGCTGCTATTTTATCTGCTAGAACAGATGAGCCTGAGCCTGAAAAGATTTTAACTTTTTGCGACATACCTTTTTGAATTAGAGGGGCGCAAAGATAGGCAATTCTTAGAGTAAAAAGCAATTTTTTACCAATCAAATAGAAGGAAAGTATTGCAGATACAAAACATCTTAGTAAATTCGCCCTCCCGAACACTGCCGAAGTGGCGGAATTGGTAGACGCGCACGACTCAAACTCGTGTTCCTCGGAGTGTGGGTTCGATTCCCACCTTCGGTACAAAAAAGCTCTGTATTTTTACAGAGCTTTTTTATTTTGTATAGAATATTTTAACCTTACCTTCACAGCATCAATTTGATTCTGCTTGAAAATTAAGCAATCATATTTTATCGCTTCAGTTGTATTTGTTGGCATTCTCCTAAAAGCAGGCATTGACGTTGTTGACAGAGATTTTCCTATAGCGTTTATTAAAAATAACTAGGTAAAAAGTAAATCAATTCTAATTAAGTTTGTTTTTGTCGTTTTTTTGCCTTAGATAGATTTACCTTGTCATTCTTTGATAAAACAGCTTTAAACGGATAAATCATTTGCCCTATAAATGTATTAGGTATCTTACGTTGGTCTTCTACACCAAGTAAAGGTTGCTTGTCGTCCTCAGGCAAATAAAAAAATCCGAAAAGATGATCCCACAAAGTAGTTGTTGAGGCAAAATTAATCCCGAAACTCTTGCCAGCTGGGATGTTTTTAGCATGATGCCAAAAATGTGTCTCTGGTGTAATCAGAGAATAGTTTAACCATTTCCAGTTTACCTTCACATTACAATGAGAAAAAAATGTAAAGCCATATCCAATCCAAAGGTAATATGCTATAAACTCATTAACAGAAAAATTTAACATCATGAAGGGTAAATAAAGAAGGGGCTTAAACACAAAATATTCCACCCAATGAAAGTGCCTGGTAGAGGCAAACCCCAACTCTTGCTGTGCGTGATGGATTTTATGAAATTGCCACAAAAAATTGATTCTATGAAGTAAATAGTGTCCCAGCCATTGCAAAAAATCTAAAAGAATGAATACAGTAACAAATTGTAATAAAAAAGGAATCCTTTTCAAGTCGGTAATTATATAATTTTCAATTCCAAACGACAGTAATAATCGTTTAAAAAAGTATTCAAATGTTTCCGTAAACGCATAAAAACCAAACAAAAGAATTAAATAGTCAAAGAATATCACATAGAACAAATCCAACAAAAAACCCTTTCTCTTAATAGGGTGATAACTTAGTTTTCGAGGCAAAGTCAACTCTAATGCAAAAGCAATCAAGCAAATTGTGGGAATAATGTAATAGGGATTATCCCAAGATGGATGTTGAATTTGATAATTGAAATAAGCCTTAAACAATTCAAAATTGTTTTTAAAAACCCCTGAAACAGACTCATCGAACAACATATTACATCAAATTCTCTTAAAAGCACTAAACCAAGCTTATTTTACACACAAAGCTATTGAAGACCTAATCGGATTCCTTTGATATAAGCCAAGTATAATTTTGACTTAAGTCAAGAATTTGAAACCATAACAACAATTCTTTTGATTAACTTCGTGTGAAATAAATCATGCAATTAAGCAATGGCTGACACTGCTAAGTTTCCAATAGACAAATATCACTTCAGAAGAAACTCAATTTTCGAAGACTTGCCTAAGGACGAAGATGATGTGCTAAAATCAATCCTGACTTTAAAAGAGCTAAAAAAAGGCGATACGGTTTTTGTTGAAGGCTCTTACCCATCAGGAATTTTTTATGTCATCGAAGGGAAAATTAAAAAATTTAAAGTAGATAAAGATGGGCGAGAGTTTATCGTATACATATGTGGCAAAGGTGAACTGTTGGGACATACAGCACTACTGTGCGATGAGCCCTTTTCCGATTCAGCTAAAGTCCTCGAAAAATCCATAATAGGACACATCACTAAAAAGGATTTTCTGAATTTTGTAGATAAATCTACCGTACTCTCCCGAAGACTTATTAAAAACCTGAGTCATGAGTTTGCCGTTCTCGAAAATAATATTCTTTCGCTTTCTCATAAAACCGTGAAAGAACGATTGGCATTAAATCTTTTAATACTAAAAGATAAATACAACGCTGAAAATGAAATTATTCTCTCGCGAGAAGACCTTGCCAATGTGATAGGAACAGCGATAGAAACATTAGCCCGAATGCTAACGGAACTCAAAAACGAAGAGATAATAAAAATTGAAGGTCGAAGAATAAAAATTCTTAACGCGGATAAGCTACTCACAATTGCAAATCTTTAAAAAACCTAATTATATCAATTTATAAAGATGTTATGCATTTTTCGTTACTTTGTTGCCGCTATCCCAACCAAGCCATGTGTAAAGACTGCCCCGAGAAAACCGACAGAGAAAAACAAGAAAGATATGACCGTGCGTATTTGCGAATGGCCAAAGAATGGGCTACTCTCTCCCACTGCAGGCGTAAACAAGTTGGCGCAATTATAGTAAAAGACAGAATGATAATATCTGATGGTTACAATGGGACTCCTAGCGGCTTCGAAAACCCATGCGAGGATGATCTGGGTGATACAAAATGGTACGTGCTACACGCCGAAGCCAATGCAATTCTAAAAGTAGCCGGTTCAACAAATAATTGCAAAGGAGCAACGTTATACCTTACACTATCACCGTGTCGTGAGTGTAGCAAACTTATACATCAAGCCGGTATAAGCCGTTTGGTTTATATAAATGGGTATAAAGATAATACGGGAATTGATTTTTTGAAAAAAGCAGGAGTTGAAGTGGTAAAAATAGAAAACGTTTAATGCAGAATAAACACCCTTTATTAGTAACACTTTCGCCCATATTAATTGGGGTTTCTCTTGCAATTGGCTATATATTGGGAAATTACAATACTAATGAGGTTCCCCTATCGAATAAATCCGACAAAAACGAACTTCTTAAAATAAATCAAGTAATAGATGAAATCAACCTTAAGTACGTTGATACGGTAGACAGAAAAAAACTGATTGACCAAACGATAACCGGAATGCTTTACAAGCTTGATCCGCACTCTGCTTATATCCCTATTGAAGATGTTGTTGCCGCAAATGAGAGTCTAAAAGGTGAATTTGGAGGAGTTGGTGTAAAATTCATGCTGCTAAGAGATACCATAATGGTAACCAATGTTTTGCCCTATATGCCCGCTGAAAAATTCGGTTTAAAGCCTGGTGACAGAATAATAGAAATAGATGGGGAAAACGTAGCCTCAGCAGGCATTTCAAACGACTCGATAATGGCTATGCTAAAAGGAAAACCAAAAACCGAAGTACGAGTTAAAGTTTACAGACCTTTGGGCAAATCAACTCATGAGACAAAAATTATCCGCGATATAATTAGTATAAACAGCATCGAGGCTGCTTTCATGCTTTCCAAAAATACCGCTTTCATTAAGTTAGTTAGATTCAGCGAGTACACCGACAGGGAATTTGCTGCTGCTGCTGCTAATTTAAGAAATAAAGGCGCAACCAAATTTATTTTAGACTTAAGAGGCAACGGCGGAGGCTACCTTGGCACAGCTGTTTCGGTGGCAGATGAATTTCTGAAATCAGGAGCTTTAATTGTTTACACTGAAGGAAAAAGTCAACCAAGAAAAAATTACTATGCCACAGGAAGGGGGTTTTTGGAGGATGTAGAAGTTGTCGTTTTAATTGATCAAAACTCGGCCTCAGCCAGTGAAATAGTAGCAGGAGCAATCCAGGACAACGACCGGGGACTGGTAATAGGGCGGCGGTCTTTTGGCAAGGGACTGGTACAACAGCCGGTTAATTTATTTGACGGCTCAGAAATACGCCTTACGGTTTCTAGGTATTATACCCCCAGTGGAAGAAGTATACAAAAGCCTTACGGCGAAGATGTCGATTACGAATCTGAATATTACAACAGGTACGAAAGTGGGGAACTTTACACCCTAGACAGTTCTATATACAAGAATGCTGAAAAATTTAAAACCTTAAACGGCAGAACTGTTTACGGAGGAGGAGGGGTTATACCCGACATTTTTATTCCTGCTGATTCTAATGGAGCGTCTGTATTACTTTCTACTATCAACTATTTGGGAATATTTCCCGAATTTTGTTTTGATGCTGTATTCAGTGGTAAATACAAAATACCTCACACAGATAATGTACATGAGTTTGTAAACCGATTCAAAGTATCCGATAAGATGGTAGATGACCTTTTGTTGTTGGCTCAGCAAAATGGAGTACACGTTAAAACCCAAGAGTTAAATCACTCCAAAGAAAGAATAAAACAACGCATAAAAACAGGAATAGCAGGAAACTTGTTCGACAACGAGGGAATCTGGCTTGCCTACAGTATAAGTGACAAAGACATTAAAGAAGCACTAAAATCATTGGGAGAGGAACTTAAACTAAGCAAATAGAAACTGTTATTCTTCTGTTCCTTGTTCACTCCCCTCGGCATTGGATTCAAAATCATCATCAAAAGATTCATTCAAGATCTCAAATCTTATACTGGCTGTATCATTTGCAGACTGCTCCTGTGCTTTAGTATCAACTTCCTTTTCGGTGAGTTTAAAATATAGAACTACAGTAAATATTACTATTAACAAGAAAATAAAAGAATACAAAAGCTTTTTCATAACGATAGGTTTGTTCAACTGTAACAAATTTAATTCATAAAAATTATTTTAAAACAAATGGCATAAAAAAAGGGAGGGTAATACCCTCCCTTTTTCAATTAGGTTTTTGCGATTAAGCAGCCTCTTCAGCAGAAACTTCTTCAGTAGCTTCAACTTCTTCAGTAGCTTCAACTTCTTCAGTAGCCTCAACTTCTTCAGTAGCCTCAACTTCTTCAGTAGCCTCAACTTCTTCAGTAGCAGCCTCTGTGTTTTCAGCAGAAACTTCTTCGCTTGAACATGCAACAACGGTGAATGCTAAGAAAGCACCCATAACAACGATTGAAAATACTTTTTTCATTTTACTTCGGTTTTTTTGGTTTTAAAAGACAAATGTAGAGATATTTTTATATACCGGTCAAGTGTTTTGGTAAAAAAATTAAGAAAAAATTAACAAATAGCTTTTTATGATTTTTTAAATTGATAAATAACTGGAAATGAAAGACAACTTTTGCAGGTAAATGTTAACTTTGAACAAATAATAAAAACATAACTAACCATGTCTTTTCAATTACCAAACCTACCTTATGCATATGATGCGCTTGAGCCGCATATTGATGCAAGAACAATGGAGATTCACCACAGTAAGCATCATGCTGCATATACCACGAATCTAAACAATGCTATTACCGGAACAGAAATGGAAGGTAAAGATATTTTAGATTTAATGAAAAATCATATTGACAATACTGCTGTTAGAAATAATGGTGGTGGATTCTACAATCATAATCTTTTTTGGGAAGTAATGACTCCTAATGGAGGTGGAAACCCATCGGGCGAACTTGCCAATGCTATCAGCAGTGCTTTTGGTTCTTTCGATGAATTTAAAAAACAATTCAGCACTGCTGCTGCAACTCGTTTTGGCTCCGGATGGGCATGGCTTTGCGTGCATCCCGGCGGAAAGTTAGAGGTTTGCTCTTCTGCCAATCAAGACAACCCACTTATGCCGGGTATAGGCTGTGGCGGATATCCTATTTTAGGATTAGATGTATGGGAACATGCTTACTACCTGAATTACCAAAACAGACGCCCTGACTACGTGGCTGCATTTTTTAATGTAATCAACTGGAATAAGGTTGCTGAGTTTTATGCAAAACACAAATAAAGTTGCTTGAGATCTATTATAAAAGAAAAGGTGTCCTCATCAAAGGATGCCTTTTTTTTATACTGCTATTTTTTTTTAGCCAAGCAGTTGCCATGAACAACCCACTACCGGTGAAAAAGTGGATAACCTTTAGCAAAAAACAAGAAAATGAAAAATTAATAGCGGCAGGCCTTACTGTTGCTCTGGGACCATTTGGTGCACACAGGCTTTATTTGGGAACAAAACCACATGTGCCGATAATTTACACCTTAACTCTCGGTGGGTTTGCTATAATTCCCCTCGTAGATATGGGGCACATACTATTTTCAAAGGACATTACCCCCTACAAGGATAATCCAAAAGTAATCATGTGGAAAAAATAAGAATAAAGCTTACATTTATTATTCTACCGTTACAGACTTTGCCAAATTTCTTGGCTGATCTACATTACAGCCACGCATAACTGCAACATGATAAGAAAGTAACTGAAAAGGAATCGTTGCTAACAAAGGTACTAATACATCGTCTGTTTCAGGAATTTCAATAACATGATCGGCAATGCCTTTAACGGTTGTGTCTCCTTTAGTAACTACTGCCACCACTTTCCCTTTTCTGGCCTTCACCTCCTGAATATTGCTAACAACCTTTTCGTATGATGCATCTTTAGTAGCAATTACAAAAACCGGCATTTCTTCATCAATCAAAGCAATCGGCCCGTGTTTCATTTCAGCAGCTGGATAACCCTCTGCATGAATGTAAGATATCTCTTTAAGTTTCAACGCCCCCTCTAAAGCAACCGGAAAATTATAACCCCTTCCTAAATACAATGCATTACGCGCATCCTTGTATATATCTGCTATGTATTTAATCATCGAATCCGACTGTAAAACCTCTTCAACTTTTTCTGGAATTGCCTCCAAATCAAACAATAAGCGATTAAACCGTGAAGCTGAAAGTGTTCCTCTTTTTTCTGCCAGCATTAGTGCCATAAGAGTAATTACTGTTACCTGCGCTGTAAAGGCTTTAGTTGAAGCTACACCTATCTCCGGGCCGGCATGGGTGTATGAGCCGGCATGACTGGCTCTGGAAATTGAGCTACCAACCACATTGCATATACCCAGTATTGTTGCGCCTTTTGATTTTGCTAGTTCTATTGCGGCAAGTGTGTCTGCCGTTTCTCCACTTTGGGATATTGCAATAACCACATCATCTTCGAAAATAACCGGGTTTCTGTATCGAAACTCCGATGCGTATTCCACTTCAACAGGTATTCTAGCTAAATCTTCTATTAAATACTCTCCTACTAAACCGGCATGCCAAGATGTTCCACAAGCTACTATAATAATTCGTTTTGCATTAGCTATTTTCTGTTCATATTCCTTGATTCCTCCTAACGCGACAATACCCTTTGTTGCGCTTAATCTACCTCGCATACAATCACGAATTGATCGTGGTTGCTCATAGATTTCTTTTAACATAAAGTGTTCGTATCCTCCTTTTTCTAAAGCTTCTAATTGCAACTCAAGCTCTTGTATATAAGGTGTTTTCTCCTGATTTTTTATATTTTTAATTTTCAGGCCCTCACTCAAGCTAATTCTGGCTATTTCTCCATCCTCCAAATAAACCACGTTTTTAGTATATTCTACAATAGGTGTCGCATCAGAAGCAAGAAAAAACTCTCCTTCTCCAATTCCTACAACTAAGGGGCTGCTTTTTCTTGCAGCCACCAATTCATTCGAATTGTCTTTAGACATGATTACAATAGCATAAGCGCCAATCACCTCATTAAGCGCTAGTCTTACTGCCTCGAAAAGCGAAAGTTTACCTTTAACTCGTATCTCTTCAATCAAGTGAACCAAAACTTCAGTATCCGTCTCGCTTTTAAAAATGTGGCCTCTGTTCTTGAGCTCTTCCTTTAACGTTGCATAATTCTCGATAATCCCGTTATGAATCATAACCATATTACCATCGCCTGAAATGTGTGGATGCGCATTTACGTCGTTTGGTAAACCATGAGTGGCCCATCTGGTATGACCAATCCCAATATTTCCTTGTGTGCTGTTTTCGCCTATAAAATTTTCCAAATCAGAAACCTTACCCTTACACTTATACAGCAGTAGTTCCTCTGCCTGATTTAACATGGCTACTCCTGCGCTGTCATACCCTCTGTATTCAAGTCTCTTAAGCCCCTTCAATAAAATAGGGTAAGCTTGTTGGTGTCCGATATAAGCTACTATTCCACACATATTAATATTCTGTAAATGTTATTTTCAATTTTGGCTTTTCTTTTTTAGTTGTTTGGGGGCCATTTAGCACAACCCTGTTAGCCGAAACAGCAGATCCCGCAGCAACCAATACCAATGTATAATTTTCAGTTTTTCCACGAAGTACTTCATTTACATGACGGGTGATATTAAATGAGTAGTTTCTTACTGCCCAATCTGCATTTCCTCCTATTGCATTGGAGAGCGCTCCTCCTGGAGTAAAGTTATCGGCAATGGTAAGCAGTTTTCCAGTTTCATCTACTGCAAATAGAAGTAGTCGTGTCGGTGCCAAATACCTAGAAATTGCAAAAAACTGAAAAGGCAGAACGAGTTCTGCTCTGTTTACTGCAACTTTCCCCTGATCTCCATAACGCTTTAGATTGGGAATATTTACACGGGTTACACACCCCCCCATGGCCTGAATATAGGATAGGTTTTGTCCTAATGTACTATCTGTGAATTGTGCCTGAACAGCAGTTGAATTATAATCGTGAGTAACAGAATGGAATCTGGCGCAATTTGCATTAATCAGAAAATTATACCTAACGGTATCTTCCAATACTGTATTCCGGTAATACATCACTACTTTGCTGTTTACATTTAACAAATCCGGATACAAAATACAGCCTTTATCCTTCTGCTGAGTCGGATTATCTACTGTAATGTATAGCCCCTTAAACCATTCAACAAATTTGCCTGCCCCATCGTTTGCAGACAAAACTCCTGTTCCGGATTGATTAATAACAGATTCTCCCAGCGAAGGATCTAATTTTATTTTGAGTACCGGTTTATTTATGGTGTCTTTGCCCACTACCCCGTTCTGCTGAGTATTAGGAACTATTGTACCTGTTCCACTTAACACCAAATCTGTAGGCAAAGTGTTTACTGTTGAATTATTATAATAACTACTGTCCCTGTATATGTTTTCTGCTAATTGAAAAACGCTGAAAGTTTGGGCATCCAAGTGACCATAATGCCCATTAAGCACCAAATAAAGAACCATAGAATCTACAGTAAGGTCGTTTAATGTCCCTCCCTGAGGTTCAAAATCTACCGGTGCCTCTAATCTTATTTGAGTATAAATACCCGCCTGAACTTTCCCAAAAACAGGGTCTACATAACTACCTAGCAAGGTATTTGAAACGGTTTCATCAGTCCTGAGTGAATCGTCCTTTACCGTGTACATGATAAGCCTTGTGGTATCATTTACATTGATGTCCAAATTATCGGGCTGTAACAACAACCCTACCTGATCTTCGGGTTTTTTGCAAGACGATACGAATGCTACAACAAAGAAAAACAATGCGGAAAATCGAATGATTTTCCGCATGTTATAAGGTTTCAAGATATTTGTGTACATTAATCTACTAATTCAGAATTACTTTCAAGAACTTTGTCATAAAGTTCAATGTTTTGAATAGAAAAATCTTCAGCATTTTGACTAATTGAAAGTTTTCCCGATTTCTTAACGTAATCCGTAATTTCTTTAGACACTCCCGGAGTTGTAACCAAGGCATCAGCAAAATCTGTTGCCAGTTTGTTTAGCCCGTTAAAATCTCCTTTCCCTAAGCATGAATACTCTTTTTCGGACACTCCGTCAAACTTCAGCTTATCACCTAACTTATCGTCCAGCGTTCCAGTATATTCCACATTGTGGGCAGTGTATATAACTTTAGTATTTGCAAAGTGCGGGTCGTCTGAGTAAACTTTTTTCAAGTAAAGCGGCATAAAGGCTGTCATCCACCCATGGCAATGAATCACATCAGGAACCCATCCCAGTTTTTTCACCGTTTCCAGCACTCCTCTACAAAAGAAAATAGATCGCTCGTCATTATCGCCAAAGAACTTTTCATCTTCTGTTGTTAAAACGGCTTTACGCTGAAAATATTCTTCGTTATCAATAAAATAAACCTGCACCCTAGCTCCGGGAATGGAAGCAACTTTTATTATCAGGGGGTGATCGGCATCATTAATAACTAAATTCATACCGCTGAGTCTTATCACTTCATGCAGCTGATGCCTTCTTTCGTTTATACAGCCAAAACGGGGTGTGAAAATTCTGATTTCCTTCCCCGAATCATGGGTAGCAAGTGCTATTTGTTTTACTTGTTCGGCAATTTCGGTAGCCGATAAAAAGGGGGAAATTTCTTGAGTAACGAAGAGAACGCGTTGTTTTTCCATGAAAAAATGGTTTTAGTCGAATATTTCTAAAATTCGGATACAAAAATATAGAAAAAAAAGGGGATTTTCAACCAAAAGGTTTAGATTTGCCGCCCTTATTTTATTGCTCGCATAGGTCAACAGTTTGATAGTCTGCATATTAAATACAGAAATAAATAGCTTTTTATCTGCTCAAAATGCAGAAAAATCTATCGGATTTGTTCCCACAATGGGGGCTTTGCATCAAGGGCACTTAGCCCTGATAGAAAAAGCTCGTTCAGAAAACGAACTTGTTGTATGCAGTATATTTGTAAATCCAACACAATTTAACGACCCAAAAGACTTCGACCGCTATCCGCGTAACTACGAAAAAGACATTCAACTTTTGAAAAGTGTGGGTTGCGATGTGCTTTATCTTCCGCAAACCGAAGAGGTGTATAAAGACGAGTCGGTTCTTATATTTGATTTTGGAGGCTTAGACCTTATGATGGAAGGGCTTAAGCGCCCTGGACATTTTAATGGTGTAGTGAGGGTTGTAAAAAGACTTTTCGAGATTGTAAAGCCACATAAAGCTTACTTTGGTCTTAAAGACTACCAGCAATTTTTAATCGTAAAAAAACTTGCCGCCGACTTTTTCCCAAAACTGACAGTAACAGGAATAGAAACCTTAAGAGAAGAAGATGGGCTTGCCAGAAGCAGCAGAAACGAGTTGCTTTCAACCAAAGGCAAAGCCTACGCATCTTCTGTTTATAGCACATTAAATTACTGCAAAACCTACTATCCGGTATTACCAAACGCAGAGTTAAAACTAAAAGCAATTGAACTTTTAGAGGGCGTAGACGAAGTTGAATATCTTGAAATATTGAGCGCCGAGAAACTTGCCGAGGTCGATTATAACGAAAATCTAAAAGTAAGGGCTTTCATTGCCGTGAAAATTGAAGGTATAAGATTGATAGATAATATAGCACTAAATTAATACCTTTGCGGCCATAATGATGCAGATACAAGTATTAAAATCAAAAATCCACCGCGTAAAAATTACACAAGCCGATTTAAATTATATCGGCAGTGTTACCATAGATGAGGATTTGATGGATGCAGCCAACGTGATTGAAGGCGAAAAGGTTCAAATCGTTAATATTAACAATGGTGAGCGATTAGAAACTTACGTAATAAAAGGAAAAAGAGGAACCGGTGAAATCTGCCTGAATGGCCCAGCCGCTAGGAGAGCCGCCATCAACGATATCGTAATTATCATTTCTTATTGCCTTTTACCTTTCGAAGAAGCTAAAAAATTTAAGCCAACCTTGATTTTTCCGAAAGAAGGCACAAACCGCCTAATTGGATAAGCCGTGAAAAAAAGGCTCCTTTCCATTTTAAAAATCGTGGTTCCTTTGCTTGTGGGCATTTACCTGATTTGGTATTTCTACAGTAAGTTGAGCCAAGAGGAGAAAGACAAACTATTCTCCGCTTTTGCCAATGCCAATTATTGGTGGATTTTGCTGTCGCTGGTTCTGGGTTGGTTTAGCCACCTGAGTCGCTCCTACCGATGGAAGTTTATGTTCGAGCCACTAGGAGAAAAGTTGAGCTTTTGGAGCAGCTATCACTCCATTATGATTGGCTACATCGTAAATATGATTGTGCCTCGACTAGGTGAAGCCAGTAGGGCAGGAGTTGTAGCAGCCACAGATGACATCCCTTTCGAAAAAAGTTTCGGAACAATTATCGCAGAACGGGTTGTTGACGTAATCTTTCTAGCAATAATAACTGGTACAGCAATAATTCTGCAATACGACCGAATGGACGATTTGATTGCCGTAGCAAATAACATTAAGAGCGACACCAAAGAAAGCACTTCCACCATGTACTACACCCTTATTGGAATAGCCATTGCAGGAATAATTGGTCTGTTGATTTTGATTAAGATAAAGCCGGTATTTAAAACAAAAATTATTGCCCTAACCAAAGGATTTGTCGCCGGACTCAAAACCATTTTTACCATGAAAAAGAAGTGGTACTACCTGCTTCACTCTGCATTTATATGGACTATGTACGTAGCTATGTTCTGGGTGTGCTTCTATTCGTTGGAAGAAACTTCTAATATTGGCTCAGATGGCATAATGGCTGGATTCATTGCCGGTACAATAGGCTTTATTTTGGTTCAGGGGGGGCTGGGAGTCTACCCCCTTTTTGTAGGCACAGTTATCACGTTATATTTAAATCCCGATTTACTAACTTCCACAGGTCAAGCTGATGGATCTGCTACCGGTTTAGCTTGGTTAATATGGGGGTCTCAGACCTTACTTATTCTTATCTGTGGATTAATTTCTTTGTACCTTGTGCAGGTGAAAAAAAAGCGAAAGGCAAAAAAAATCAGTGGCGAAGCTTAAAACGGCATATTTCTGCCAAAGTTGCGGATACAATTCCCCCAAGTGGCTCGGTAAGTGCCCCTCGTGTGGCGAATGGAATACGTTTGTAGAGGAAATTCTACAAAAACCCGGTAAATCAGCCGATTTGATAAATAGTGGCAGAGCTGCCTCGCCCATCCCCGTTCAGGATATATCTGTAAATCGCTACGAGCGTGCCGATGTAAAAAACAAAGAACTTAACCGTGTTCTCGGCGGAGGTTTGGTTCCGGGCTCTGTCACACTGATAGGAGGCGAACCAGGTATAGGAAAATCAACGCTTATGCTGCAAATTGCCTTAGAAAAACACGATTTAAACACCTTATACATTTCTGGTGAAGAAAGCGAGCAGCAAATAAAAATGCGAGCCGAACGAATTGGTATGAAAAATGATTCGTGTTTTATCCTTGCCGAAACTAATCTGCAAAATATTCTTTTTCATTTGGGAGAAATAAAACCGGCTCTGGTGATTATAGACTCTATTCAAACTTTAAAAACAGAAAACATTGAGTCTTCTCCCGGAAGTATATCGCAAATCAGGGAGTGTACCGCAGAATTAACCCGATTCGCTAAAGAAACCTCCACTCCTGTAATACTTATCGGGCACATTACAAAAGACGGAGCCATAGCAGGACCTAAAGTATTAGAACATATGGTAGATACGGTATTGCAGTTTGAAGGAGATCGAAATCATGTATATCGCCTATTGCGCTCCATCAAGAATAGATTTGGATCTACCAACGAACTGGGTATATACGAAATGAGGGGCAGCGGACTGGTAGAGGTTGAAAACCCCAGCGAAGTACTGATAAGCCAGCGTAACGAACAGTTGAGCGGTATTTCCATTGCCTCTACCATGGAGGGTATGAGGCCAATGCTTATCGAGGTGCAAGCATTGGTTAGCACGGCCGCCTACGGAAATCCACAGCGCAGTTGTACCGGGTTTGACGCCCGCAGGCTAAATATGCTGCTTGCCGTATTAGAAAAAAGATGTGGATTTAAACTCGGAATAAAAGATGTTTTCCTGAACATAGCCGGAGGAATCAGGGTCGACGACCCCGCTATTGATTTAGCTGTTGTATGCGCTGTACTTTCTTCTAATGTGGATTTGCCCATCGAAAGAGGCGTTTGCCTTTCTGCCGAAGTAGGGTTATCAGGAGAAATAAGACCGGTTTCGCGTATCGACCAGCGTATTAGCGAAGCACAAAAACTAGGCTACGAAAAAATTTATGTTTCTCAATACAACAAGGGAATAGAACAAAAAGTCTTCGACATTGAACTTATCAAAATAAGCAAAATGGAAGATGTGTTTAAGCGCCTGTTTGGTTAAAAAAGTGGACTGAAATCAAGCCCATCAGACCTCAACCGTACAATGATTTCATCCAATGACCCCAGTACATTTTCTTTTGCTTTCAGACTATCGTGAAACACCACAATACTACCCGGTTTGGTGTGTTTTATAACCCTGCTAACACAAATAGCCGGAGTTGCTTTGGGGTGATAATCTCCCGAAAGCACATCCCACATTATAATTTTATACCCGCTGAGCAAGCTTTTTATTTGAGATTTTTTTATTCTTCCATAAGGTGGGCGAAATAAATTAGACAATATATTTTCCTCCGCCTTTAGCACGTCGTTTATATATTCTGTGGTTTTTACTTTCCACCCATTAAGGTGACTATAGCTATGATTGCCCACAGCATGACCTTCGTCTAGTATCCTCTTGTAGATATACGGATATTGGGCTACATTCTTTCCCAAGCAAAAAAAAGTAGCTTTTGTCTGATGTCGGCGCAAAATCTCTAGCACTTCCTCCGTAACCCCGGGTGTAGGACCATCATCAAAAGTAAGAAAAATCTTATCTGAATAGGGATGTCTCCAGATAAGGTCTTTGTAATACCGTTTAACCCAGGCAGGGGCTGTAGCAGAAATCATTCGACTAAAAGTCAAACCAGTTTCTAATCAGATTTTGAGGGAAATTCCTGGGGTTAGCCAATCTTTCCAATGAACTCGGGTTTGCGTTAATATAGGAGAACAAAAATTTACGAACTTCATTTTTAAGCGATTCGTAATCTGAATTAGTCAATGGATTATTCGGCTGCGGATAATCGTTGGTAATCATGTTGTTTATCAATTCGAGATGATTAAGTGTCGTGCCAATATCATCTACTACCTTGGTTTTAAAATGGTCATCAAGACTCATAAAATACCGCAAATTTTGCAGCTCGTAATCTACAATGTAGTTTACAACTCCCATAGCTTTATCCGTTGCCTGTGCTTGAAAATAAGCCCCGGTTAAATAAGGTACAGACAAGTCAAAGGGGAATTTATCTACCGGCATTTCTTCCATCACTTTGTCGATAACATGAACGGCACGATCATGCTCACCTCTTTCGTTCAGTGCCTCCGCAAGCCTCCATGCCTGCAAACGCATCGATTGTAGTGTTCTGGCGGTGTAGTAGTCTATCATCACATCTTCTTCTTTCATTCTTCCCCATTGGAACACTTCCATAAAATTGGTATACATAGCCTCGGTGTCGTTACCATCATTACCGGGTATATTTCTGTTTCGAACAGGGGTAAGTTTATAGGTAAGTCCCTCGCACAGTAAAAATGGTTGTAGTACGCTCATGGCATTCATCCCTCCCATACTGGCAAAATAAATTGGCCTGTCCCATTTATAATTTGCCAAAAGATCGAGAATAATCAAGTCTGATTTATAGATATACCCCTCTTTCAACTGGAAAAAAAGTGTATCTTCCATTCTTTCTACCAACTCTTTGGGAACAATACCATTTTTCTCACAAGCCTCCTTATCTACGAGAAGATAAAGTTTATTCGTATTCAAGTGAGCTTCCATCTCGCCGGTGTATTTAGACTTGCGTTTGTTTCTGTCGTTTGCCATAAAATCTACCGCTCCTTTCACCGAAATCATTCTGCTTCCTTTGTCAATTTCTACTATATCTCTTGTCCCTTGGCGGTATTTGTATTCTTCCAGCGAAATTTCAATTGGGTCGCTGTCGTAGGCTCTGTTTTTCATTTGATTGGCGTGCCAGTCGGTGCTCAAAAGGCTTAGGTTAACCACTCGCACATCTGTTCTTACGCCCTCCACTTCCTGAATGTACCACAGGGGGAAGGTGTCGTTATCGCCCACAGTAAATAAAATTGCATTTGGTCCGCAAGACATTAGGTAGTTGTATGCAAAGTCTCTAGCGGTGTATCTTCCAGAGCGGTCATGGTCGTCCCAGTTTTGAACAGCCAAAATTCCCGGCACGGATACACATAAAGCAAAAGAAGCCACGGCATTCGTTATAGAACCATTTGTTGCTTTGCCAATATAAAACATAGCTAAGGCTGATAATCCACCTATCAGGGTTATGAAAGCAATAGACAATGAGAACGAGCGATCTGCTCCGGTTAAACTTTCTATCAGAAAAAATAATCCAAATGCTCCGGCTGCACCGCCAAATACCCTAATAAGCGAATTTAGGGTTACATCCCTAAACAAGTTGTATAAAGCAAAACAGCCTATACCTATCCACATAGCAAATGCATAGAATGATGCTGCATAAGCATAATCACGCTCACGTGGTTCGGCAGGTTTTTGATTCAAATAAACTACTATAGCCAGCCCTGTAAAGAAGAACAATAAGAACACAACAAGGGCATCTTTTGGGCTTTTATATGCATGATAAATCAATCCAATAAGCCCAAGAATGAATGGAAGGAAATAATACTTATTCCATCCCGGGTTTGAGGTTTGACTTACGGGCAATTGCTTTCTGTTTCCTAATCGCTGAGCATCGATAAAATCTACTCCGCTTATCCAGTTGCCTTCGATTAGTGCACTTGAATTTGCTGCAATACCATTGTGTCCCTGAACATCATTTTGCCTGCCGACAAAATTCCACATGAAATAACGCCAATACATCCAGTTGATCTGATAACGGAAAAAGTAGCGCATATTTTCTGCAAATGTCGGCATATACATACCATCTGCTACTAGCTGTTTAGCTTCTGACTCTAATCCCTCTTTCATGTAATACTGATAAAGCTCTGTGCTCTTTATGCGCTGCCCTCCGGCAACCATCTCTATAGGGCGGTTGGTGTTTCCTTCATAACCGCTCCATGCCATATAGCCGGCACCCTCTCCCCTACGATACATTCTGGGAAAAATGGTGGTAAACTTGGGGTCAGGAATAGCTTCCGCTTTCTTTCCTGCATTTAGGTTGATATAAGAAGGTTTTGTTTCTGCCGAAAGCGAAATTTTATATGCCGGATTTAACTCTGCCAGAAGCGTATTTACCCCTGCTACTTTCTCGCGGTATTTTTCGCTGTTAAACAAGGTATTGAAGCTCTTCTCCGTTGACTGAATTACCACCCTGTAATCATTGTTGTTTTGGCGAACGTTATAACTTACATCTGCCTCATCAAGCAGTGCAACGGCTCTTTGTATAGCCTGACTATTTCCATCAAGCATTCCTCCTTGTATATTCAAGCTAAACACTTTCATGTAGCTTGGCTTGGCATCTTTATCGTTTTCTATCATGGGCGAATTCCAATATCCCCCTTTGAGTATTGGCCAAGAGCCATATTGATCGCGATTCAGATAAGACAAAAGCGAGCTCAATGTTTCGGGGTTATTTTCGTCTAGTGGAGGATTTGCATTGGAACGAATTACAATCATAGCGAAGGAGCTATAGCCAATAAGCAAAACGGCAAAGGAAGCAATAACGGTATTCCACAAAGGTTTTGCATTTTTTCGTGTGTATCTAATCCCAAAAACCAGTAATGCTGTAGACAACAGTCCGAAGATAAGGGCTCCGGTATTGAAGGCCATTCCGAGTGAATTAACCGCTATTCGCTCAAAGGCTGCTGCAATGGTAACCGTGCCCGGAATAACTAGTGCCTGAACCGTGCCTAACACAAGTACAGCAACGATCGTGGTAATAATAAACCCCTGGATTGTAAAAGGATACTTTTTAAAGTAGTAAACAAAAGCAATAGCAGGTATAGCCAAAAGGTTTAATAAGTGAACTCCAATGGAAAGACCTATCAGGTATGCAATTAAAATTATCCATCGGTTGGCATAGGGCTCATCTGCAACCTGTTCCCATTTTAATATAGCCCAAAAAACAGCAGCAGTAAATAAAGATGACATGGCATAAACTTCGCCTTCTACGGCTGAAAACCAAAATGAGTCTGTAAAAGTGTATGCTAGGGCTCCTATTATTCCGGAGAATAAAATAGCCCAGATTTGTCCTATACTCATTTCAGTATTAGCCGCTTTTGCTGATGTTTCTTCTGTTTTACCAAAATCATCAAGGGCGGCAGTTTTTGGCTTAAAAAACTTGGTTGTAAAAACAGCGGTAGGATTAAACACCATCTTTTTCACCAACATGGTAATAGACCAGAATAGAAATAAAATGGTAAATGAGCTGCTCAAACCCGACATAGCGTTTATGCGCCAAGCAGCATTCTCAGGAGAAGTAAAAGCAGTAAATAATGCTCCAAGCATCATAAAAAGCGGCGCTCCCGGAGGGTGCCCTACTTCTTGCTTATAAGCCGTTGTTATATATTCCCCACAATCCCAAAAACTTGTTGTAGGCTCAAGGGTTGCGATATAAGTAAAAGTGGCGACGGCAAACACAGCCCATCCGATAATGTTGTTTAATTTGTTGTAGCTCATCATTTGTTTTTAAACACGAGTTGCGAAGATATAAAAATACACCTATGCAACAGGCAAATAAAAGCTAAGAAAAGTTAAACCCCTTAAATCAGAGCATTTACCGACAGGAAATATATTGGATTTCATTGTTGTCCGATAAAAAAGAAGCCATTTAAAATGGCTTCTCTCTAAAAATCGTAATTTCGTTTTGCAGAACTAAA
>JBKBNH010000014.1:0-99590 GCA_046295395.1 Flavobacteriales bacterium
AACTATAGCTTGCCTGTATGTATCAAAACGACCACCCCATCGAGAATCTGCCTCCAACTCAATGCCTTGCCACATGTATGCAGCGGCATTTTCGTAAGTGCTGTTGGTTGACGATACTGCTACGGATGATTTTACAATTAATTTGGCGGAGGGAGAAAATCTAAAATGGCAGTTTTCGAAAGTTGAATTCCCAATAATGTAAGTATCGTTTTGTATCATAAAGCAGGTATTTATATAGTTGCCTTTAATCTCGTGTTGGTCTGAGTCTCTTAAATAAACAACGTTGTCGTAGTTGCCATCTATAGCATACTGCCCATGTGTAAGAAATGGAAACAAACCAACGACAACCAGCTGTATAAGAGACTTCAACACACACGAAAGGTATTAAATTATTCAACAAACATTTTCTCTTTCACCCTATTTTTTAAGAAAAGGTAGGTTTTGGAGGGTTAAACAGTTATTTTGCTTTTGTACAAAAGGTTTAAACTGAATTATTCATTAGAAAATCTATTATCCCCAAAGGTAGAGTGCCTTTTTTTGTTAACTCTGTAAACAATAATAAGTAAAACCGGAAGCAAAAACAAATCTGCCAAAACAGCCAGCAAGAGAATAAGACTTACCAATAAACCTATATAGAAAGTATCATTAAAACTACTTGCCATAAGCGCAACAAAACCGGAACATAAGATGAGTGTGGTTATAATTATAGCTTTACCTGTAGCCATGTTTGCTCTTTTCAATGCATATAAATACGACTTTCCCTTATACTGTTCTAGTTTAAATCTACTTAGCATATGAATAGAGTCATCCACCGCTATTCCGAATGCAAGCGAAAATATTATCGAGGTAGAAATCTTTATATCAATACCAACGAACCCCATGAATCCCGCCATCACAAGAAGTGGTAGAAGGTTAGGCAACAAACTCAAGAGCATGGCAAAGAATGAACACATTAAAAGCCACAAGATTATCGCTATAACAACAAAAGCTATCAATAACCCATTGAGCATCCCCTGAGCCAAATATTCATTATTTCTATCTATAAGCCAAGCTGAGCCGGTAATTTTTATTTCCAACACATCCTTTTCCGGATGGCTCTCCCACCAGTTATAAAATTCTTCGTACCTCGAATAAAACAGGTGACTTCCAATGTCACTTGTTTTTCCTGATATACGTGCAAACTTTTCACTCTCTGTTATAAAAGGTTTTACTCTTTCTGAAAACTTAAATCTGTCGAGTTTATATTTTAAGCTATTCCACTCCTCTTCATTAGGTATTTTATATTGGCTATACTCTCCTCCATTCCACGATTTGTTTATCGACTTAATAATACTAACCGGAGAAATAACGGTTTCTACTTTAAATATCTCAGCCAATTTATCTTCAATCTCGTTCATTAACAAGAGAGAGTTATAGTCTAAAATTTTTATTGAGTCTAATTTGGCTTCAAGGGCAACCTCAAAAGGTCTTGCTCCAGAAAAATGACTTTCGAAATAATAAAAATTGTCTCTTAATTCATCCCCCGGTCTAAGCCCCTCTAATAAAAAGCTATTTACTCTAATATTGCTGATACCCCACATAGAGACAAAAACAAATAATATTGTTATCAAAATAACTCTTTTGCCTCGAGTGAAATTGAATTTAAATATTTGATGTAGATGTCTCCGCCAAGTATCCATCTTATAATTTGTGGCAATTTTAGGAATAGGTAATAGAAATAAAACCGCTGGCAGTGTTAACATAGTAACAACGTAAGCCAAGGTCACTCCAATAGCAGCATACAGTCCAAAATCATTAACCGGCAACACACTTGAAGCTAGAAGGGTAGCAAAGCCCAAAGCTGTAGTAAAAGTAGTTAAAAATGTTGCCAAGCCAATATCTTTAATCGTTAGCCAAATAGCTACCTCCTTCTTGCTTCCATGCCTTAGTTCTTCTAGGTACTTTGACTTAAAATGTACCACATCGCTCATTCCCACCACAAAAATTATAGTGGGCATTACAGTGAGTAAAAGATTTAATGATTTACCCAGAAAAGCCATTAATCCTAATGTCCAGAGTACTGACAAACCAACAACTATTAGCGGTAGAAGAATTCCCGATATGCTTTTGTAGGTAAATGCAAGAAAAATAACAAGCAAAACAGCAGAAATAGAAATGAATAACAAAAGTTCAGTCTGCATTTTATCAATGTAATATAGTTGAGCTATGCTTCTACCCGCAATATGAATTTTACAATAGGAGAAAGCTTTTTGAAAGTCACGCAAAGCATAGGCTAATTCATCGCATTTTTTTTTACTTAGGTATTGTTCTGTTTGTATAAATATGGCCGTATGTTTGGCATCTTTACTTACAAAATTTGATACCCACAGTGGGTGATTCATCACATAGGAAGAGTCTGCTTTAATACGACTAGTATCATCTATGCTTATCGCGTTACGAGTAAAAAGTTGGCCAAGGAAAGGCTCTCTGATACGCTCAGATAGATTAGAAAGAGAAACAACCTCTGTTACGTAAGGTAGATTTTTAGCAGCTTTAGTTAAACTATCGAGGCTAATAAGGAAATCAATCTCGAAAACGCTTTTCTCAGCTTCAATTCCTAATAAAACAAAATCATTGTCAGAAGAAAATCTTTCCCGATGCTCTAAAAAGAAACTTGTTTCCTCGTCATCTTTTGGGAAAAAATTTTCAAAATTATAATCGAATGTAGTAAACTGTAAGTTCCACGCAGACCAAGCACTTACAACTAATACGATGAATAAACTCCAGAAGGAGAGACTGCGTGTGTACATTACTCTTATGTGTTCTCAACAATAACGACTCAGTTAATTAAATGTTTAAAAAACTAATCAATAAAAAATCGCTTTTGTGAAAATGGAGAAGTTACTTTCTTATAAACTTAAAATTCTTTCCGGGATAATAAGCCATGACTCCAAGCATTTGCTCAATACGCAACAGTTGATTGTACTTAGCGATTCTATCACTTCTGGAGGCAGAGCCCGTTTTTATCTGCCCGGTATTAAGAGCAACGGCTAAGTCAGCGATAGTACTATCTTCCGTTTCTCCCGATCGGTGACTCATCACAGATGTGTACTTGTTTCTGTTTGCCATGTTCACCGCATCAATCGTCTCAGTAAGAGTACCTATTTGGTTCACTTTAATCAAAATAGAGTTTGCTATTCCATTTTCAATTCCTTTTGATAGGCGTTGTGTATTTGTAACAAATAAATCATCACCTACCAATTGGCATTTGTCTCCCAATGCATCAGTCAACAACTTCCATCCATCCCAGTCATCTTCTGACATGCCATCTTCTATAGATATAATTGGGTATTTTTTTGCCCAATCAGCCCAATAGTTAACCATCTCTTTAGAGGTCATCTTTTCTCCGGTCGATTCAAAATGATATACCTTCTTTTTAACATCATAGAATTCTGTAGCCGCAGCATCAAGAGCTATGTAAACATCCTCTCCAGGTCTATAACCTGCTGTTTCTATAGCTTTCAACACCACCTCTATAGCTTCTTCATTTGACCCCAAGTTAGGTGCAAAACCACCCTCATCTCCCACATTGGTAGAATGACCTTGTTTTTTCAAAACCTGTTTAAGATGATGAAATATTTCAGTACCCATTCTTAGGGCATCACTAAAACTTTCTGCCCCAAAAGGCATTACCATAAATTCCTGAATATCTATTTTGTTATCTGCATGCGAACCGCCATTTAAGATATTCATCATAGGAACCGGAAGCGTGTTAGCACTCACTCCTCCAATATATTTATACAGAGGCAAACCGGACTGAGAGGCGGCAGCTTTAGCTACAGCTAACGAAACTCCCAGAATTGCATTTGCTCCAAGATTACTTTTATTGGCCGTTCCGTCAATTCCAATCATAGCTTTATCAATCAGGTTCTGATCGAATATATAAGCTCCATTTAATTCTTCGTTTAATATTGTGTTTACATTATTTACCGCCTTGGTAACACCTTTTCCTAAGTATATCCGTTTATCATTGTCTCGAAGCTCAACAGCCTCATGAGCTCCCGTAGAGGCTCCCGACGGAACTGCTGCTCTTCCGAATCCTCCTCCATCGGTATACACATCAACTTCTATAGTAGGGTTTCCTCTGGAGTCTAAAATTTGTCTCGCTTCTATTTTGGCTATGTAACTCATGATTTAATCAAATTGTTTTTAAGATTAGCTATAAAATTATCAAACAGATACCTAGCATCTAAGGGCCCGGGAGAAGCTTCAGGATGATATTGTACCGAAAATACGGGTTTATTTTTAACTCGTATTCCTGCAATGGTATTGTCGTTTAAGTGAATATGGGTAACTGCAATATTCTCATGATTAAAAGCCTGTTCATAATCAACCGCAAAACCATGATTCTGAGATGTTACCTCTGATTTGCCTGTTTCAAGATTTTTAACCGGATGGTTGATTCCTCTATGTCCATTAAACATTTTAAAGGTTGACAACCCCTGACTTAATGCTAAAACTTGATGCCCGAGACATATCCCAAAAACAGGTTTTCCTGATGCTACAATTTTTTTAACCTCTTCAACAACTTTCATCATTGCAGATGGGTCTCCGGGGCCGTTAGACAACATAAATCCAGTTGGATTCCAACTGTTCATTTCTTCGAAAGAAGAGTTCCATGGAAAAACCTTTACAAAGCATCCTCTTTCTGTTAAACATCGAATAATGTTGTTTTTAACTCCCAAATCCAATAACGCTACTTTAATTGGAGAATTCTCGTCTCCTTCATCGTACATTTTGATAGTGGAAACCTTGCTGGCAAGCTCCAAACCTTCCATAGATGGTGTTTCATTTAATTTTATTTTCAACTCTTCTAAAGAAAAATCTTCAGAAGATATAATAGCGTTCATAACACCCTTGTCTCTTATATATCTTACAAGTTTTCTTGTATCTATATCGTAGATACCTACTACATTATCGCGCTCAAAATATTTCTGAAGCGATTCTGTATTACCATAACGGGAATGATAGTGAGAAAACTTTTTACACACCAACCCTGAAATTTTCACCGAAGATGATTCGACCTCATCCGGATGAACCCCATAGTTGCCAATATGGGAAGTTGCCATAACTACAATCTGTCCATAATATGATGGGTCGGTGAAAATCTCCTGATAGCCGGTCATACCAGTATTGAAGGCTATTTCACCGGTAGTAGTTCCAATAATTCCACAAGATTTTCCTTGAAAAACGGTACCGTCTTCAAGAAGTAAAATGGCTTTCTTTTCAGCATTTTGAATCATGGTCGCAAATATAATTACGTTAAACAATCTTACATCTCAAATAGCTAATCAGATATAAACAAATCGAAAATATTTGTTCAAAAAAAAGGGACGCTTTTGGCGTCCCTTTTTAATATCTGTGCTATTAACCTTTTTTCTCTTCTTCATCCAAAGGTGATTCATCTGAACCAAAATCAGCAGACTCGTCTGTGGCAACCTCAGGAGTTTCCTCCACGACTGTTTCAGGTGTTGATTCCTTTTCAGTTGCTTTTATCTCTTCAACAACTTCTTTTACCTTAGATTCAACAGGGGTATCGGCCTTTTTCTTAGAGCTTCCTCCTCTTCTTCTGGTAGCAGTTTTCTTTGGTTTAGATTCCTGCAGCATCAATTCGTTAAAATCAACCAACTCAATTAAAGCCATTTCAGCTGCATCACCCAATCGGTTTCCAAGTTTTATGATTCTAGTGTAACCGCCATTTCTTTCCTGTATCTTAGGAGATACGGTTCTGAAGAGTTCAGCAACTGCATTTTTATCCTGAAGATGGCTAAACACAGTTCTGCGGTTATGGGTCGAATCTTCTTTAGATTTATTAATTAAAGGCTCTGCATACTTTCTAAGAGCTTTTGCTTTTGCAAGTGTGGTCGTAATTCTTTTGTGAAGAATTAGTGAGCTTGCCATGTTAGAAAGCATTGCTTTTCTATGTGGGGCTTTACGACCTAAGTGATTTATTTTATTTCCGTGTCTCATTTCAGTTCAATTTTATCGAGTTAACGATATTCGCCAATTATTCTTTATCCAATTTGTACTTAGCTACGTTCATTCCAAAGTGAAGTCCTTTAGCTTCTACCAAGTCTTCAAGCTCTGTAAGCGATTTTTTACCAAAATTACGGAACTTCAATAAATCGCTCTTGTTATATGAAACTAGTTCTCCAAGTGTTTCTACATCCGCAGTTTTAAGGCAGTTTAAGGCTCTAACAGATAAATCCATATCTACAAGCTTTGTCTTTAACAACTGGCGCATATGCAAAGATGTCTCATCAAATTCTTCTGTTTCGCTCTTCTCCATAGAATCAAGCGTAATTTTCTCATCAGAGAACAACATGAAGTGATGAATCAAAATCTTAGCTGCTTCTTTCAATGCGTCCTTTGGATGAATTGATCCATCAGTATCAATCTCAAGAATTAGCTTTTCGTAGTCAGTTTTCTGTTCTACACGATAGTTTTCAATGTTGTATTTAACATTTCTAATTGGTGTATGGATAGAGTCTATCCAAATTGTTCCTATACTGCTGGTTGTTTTATTTTCTTCGGCTGGAATATAGCCTCTTCCTTTGTTTATGGTAATTTCCATATTAAGCTTTACACCGGGTTCCATTTCACAGATAACTAAATCCGTGTTTAAAACCTGAAATGCTGAGGTGAATTTTCCTATGTCGCCTGCTGTAAGTTTGTCTTTTCCTTCAACCTTAACAACAACCTTCTCATTATCTGTTCCATCTATTTGCTGCTTAAAACGCACTTGTTTTAAGTTCAAAACAATATCTGTTACATCTTGAACGACACCTTTTATTGAAGAAAACTCATGTTCTACCCCTTCAATTCTAAGTGAAGTTATGGCGTAGCCCTCTAAAGACGAAAGTAATATTCTTCTAAGTGCGTTACCAACTGTAATACCGTATCCAGGTTCTAGTGGACGAAACTCGAACTCTCCGTGGTAGTTGTCCGAGTTAATCATTATTACTTTATCGGGCTTTTGAAAATCAAGAATTGCCATAGTTTTTTTTGTTTTTTAGAGTAATACTCAAAAAGATTATTTAGAATAAAGTTCGACGATTAGCTGCTCTTTGATGTTTTCAGGAATTTGAGCACGTTCTGGAACTGCTACAAATATACCTGACATTTGAGAAGCATTCCAATTTAACCAATCAGAGTTACACTTATTGTTTGCCAATGAAGATGTGATAGCTTCCAGATTTTTGGAACGCTCTCTAACAGCCACAACATCACCAATCTTTAGTTGGTATGAAGGAATGTTAACCACTTCTCCATTAACGGTTATATGTCTGTGTCCTACCAATTGTCTTGCGCCTCTCCTTGTAGGAGCTACACCTAAGCGGTAAATAGTGTTATCAAGTCTGGATTCACACAACTGAAGTAAAACTTCACCCGTAATTCCTTTTTTAGAAGAAGCTTTCTTAAACAGGTTAGAAAACTGCTTCTCCAGAATACCATAAGTATACTTAGCTTTTTGCTTTTCAGCAAGCTGTATAGCGTATTCTGATTGCTTCATTCTCCTCTTATTCGGACCATGTTGTCCGGGAGGATAATTTTTACGTTCCAGCGCCTTATCTGGACCAAAGATTGGATCTTTGAACCTTCTAGCTACTTTCGATTTTGGACCTGTATATCTTGCCATTTCGGGTTATTGTTTTAAAACTGTTTTATTTAAACTCTTCTTCTCTTTGGTGGACGACACCCGTTGTGTGGAAGTGGAGTCACATCAATAATTTCTATCACTTCAATACCACTGTTGTGAATAGAGCGAATAGCCGATTCTCTTCCTGCTCCAGGGCCTTTTACATATACACGTACCTTTCTAAGTCCGTTTTCGTAAGCTTCCTTCGAGCAATCTTCCGCAGCAACTTGTGCAGCATAAGGAGTGTTCTTCTTAGAACCTCTAAATCCCATCTTACCAGCACTGGACCAAGAGATAACCTGACCGGTATTGTTAGTAAGTGAAATAATCACATTGTTAAAAGTAGCGTTGATATGAGCTTGACCCATTGCTTCTACTTTAACATTTTTTTTCTTTTTTACGTTAGCTTTTGCCATAATTTCTAAGCGCTATTTATTACTTAGTTGCTTTCTTTTTGTTTGCAACTGTCTTACGTTTACCCTTACGAGTTCGCGAGTTATTTTTAGTTCTTTGACCACGAAGAGGAAGCCCTGATCTGTGACGAATACCTCTGTAACATCCAATGTCCATAAGTCTCTTTATACTTAATTGAACTTCAGAGCGCAAAGCACCTTCCACCTTAAATTCATCAGTAATAACTTGTCTGATGCTTGTAAGTTGATCATCATTCCATTCCTGTACTTTCACATTCTGTTCTACCCCTGCCTTTTGAAGGATAGTTTTTGCAGCGCTTCTACCAATTCCGTAGATATAGGTCAAGCCTATTACGCCTCTTTTTTGTCTTGGTAAATCAATACCTGCGATTCTTGCCATAGTTTAAATTATTATCCTTGACGTTGTTTCAGTTTTGGGTTCTTTTTGTTTATAATGTATAAACGCCCTTTCCTGCGAACGATTTTACAGTCGCTGGAACGTTTCTTTAGTGATGCCCTAACTTTCATCTTTTCTCTTTTTTACTTGTTCTTTTATTTATATCTAAATGATATTCTTCCTTTTGTTAAATCGTAAGGTGACATTTCAACCTTAACTTTATCTCCAGGTAAAATTTTGATGTAATTCATTCTCATTTTACCCGAAATATGAGCCGTTAAAATATGCCCGTTCTCCAGTTCAACTCTAAACATAGCATTAGACAACGCCTCTATTATCGTTCCGTCTTGCTCTATGGATGACTGTTTAGCCATATTTCTTTTTATCTTTTACTTTTATTTAAAACTTCTTCAATGTACTGGAATGTTGATAAAACATCCGGTCCACTTTCTGTTATTGCTACGTTGTGTTCAAAGTGAGCCGAAGGTTTCCCGTCCATAGTAACTATTGTCCAACCATCTTGTAGCTGCTTCACTTCTTTTTTTCCTAGGTTAATCATTGGTTCTATTGCTAGAACTAAACCTACTTGTAATCTTAATCCGTTTCCTCTTTTTCCGTAATTAGGAACTTCTGGTTTTTCATGTAGACTCTTCCCTACGCCGTGTCCAACAAGTTCTCTAACTACACCGTACCCATACTTTTCTGTATGCTCTTGTACTGCATGTCCAATATCACCTATTCGATTTCCAACAACACATTGTTTTATCGCTAAATCAAGTGACTCTTTGGTTATCTTGAGTAACTTCTTAATGTCTTCAGAAACCTCGCCTACTTCGTAAGTGTATGCACTATCTCCATAGAATCCATTTAATAAAACCCCACAATCAACTGAAATGATATTTCCATCTTTGAGTGGTTTATTATTTGGTATTCCATGAACAACGGCTTCATTTACCGATGTGCAAAGCGAGTTCGGGAAGCCTCCGTATCCTTTAAAACCAGGTACTCCTCCATTGTCTCTTATAAACTCTTCAGCAATCTTATCAAGTTGGAGTGTTGTTACTCCTGGTCTTATAAGTTTTGCTATTTCAGCTTGAGTTTTACCAACAAGCAAAGAACTCTGTCTTTGTATCTCAATCTCTTCTTTTGTCTTATAATACACCATTGCTTAATAAGCCTGGGGCATGCTGACCGCAGATCCTGATCTACCTTTTATACGCCCGGATTTCATCAATCCGTCATAATGTCTATTCAAGAGGTGTGTTTCTACTTGTTGAAGAGTATCTAACACAACTCCCACCATAATTAGCAATGAGGTTCCTCCGAAGAAGTACGAAAATTGCGAAGTTATGCCCGCATTCATAGCAAACGCAGGAAGGATGGCAACCAAACCTAAGAAAACTGCTCCTGGCAAAGTAATTCTTGATAGTAGATTGTCAATATATTCTGATGTACTTTTTCCTGGCTTAATACCTGGTATAAATACATTGTTTCTTTTCAAATCATCTGCAATTTGTACCGGATTGATTACAATCGCCGTATATAAATAGGTGAAGCCTACACACATAACAAAAAATATAAAGTTGTACCAAAACCCTCTTATATCAGCAAATGTAGCTCCCATAGAAGTTCCTTGAAAAAAGAACGAAGGAACAAACATAATTGCCTGAGCAAAGATGATTGGCATTACGCCAACAGCATTAACTTTTAGTGGAATAAAATCTCGCTGGGCCATGGTCTGCATTTGTCTGTTTCCTCTACCAATAATTTGTTTGGCTCTGTGTATGGGTATTCTTCTTGTTCCTTGAACTAGAAGAATGCATAGCAAAATTACAAATAAAAGAACTGCTATCTCAACAAGGAGAACTACAAGCCCTCCTCCTCCAGTGAACTTCTCAGCCACCTCACCAAGGAATGCTGCTGGAAGATTTGCGATGATGCCTATCATAATAATAAGTGAGATACCATTGCCAAGACCTTTTTCTGTTATTCGTTCTCCAATCCACATAACGAATAAAGTACCTGAAATCAAAATAGCAATTGTACTAAACCACCATAGTGGTCCATCGTTAGATACAGCTCCAGGTATATTTGTTACCGTAGCAGAAAGATAGCCGGGGGCCTGAAGAGCACAAATAACAATCGTTAAAAATCGTGTGATTTGATTTATTCTTCTTCTTCCGCTTTCTCCTTCCCTTTGCATTTTCTGTAGCATTGGTATTGCTATCCCTGCGATTTGCATAATGATAGATGCTGATATATAAGGCATTATCCCCAAAGCCAATACCGAAGCTCTAGAGAAGGCTCCTCCGGCAAACATATCAATAAGATTTAAAATTCCTCCCGCACTTCCTGAATTTGCAAGAAAGTCATTGATTGCTTCTGAATTTACTCCAGGTAAAATAATGTAAGACCCCACTCTATACACTAAAATCAATGTAAGTGTGGTAATAATTTTCTTCCTGAGGTCTTCTATACTCCAGATATTACGTAATGTCTCTAAAAACCTTTTCATCTATTTTTACCTGCCTTATAATTTATTAAGCAATAACTTCTATCACTCCACCTGACTTTTCTATAGCAGCTTTAGCTGAAGCAGAAAAAGCATGTGCCTTAACAGTAAGTTTAGTTTTAAATTCACCTCTACCTAGTATTTTAACTAATGTATTTTTAGATACTATACCATTTTCAATCAATACTTCGGGACTTACCTCGGTAATGTTTTTAGATTCAACTAACGATTGTAATGTATCTAAGTTAATTCCCTTATACTCTACACGATTAATATTGTTAAAGCCGAACTTAGGTACTCGTCTTTGGAGAGGCATCTGACCTCCTTCAAAACCTCTCTTCTGGCTGTAGCCGGAACGAGACTGTGCTCCTTTATGACCTTTTGTAGAAGTTCCACCTTTTCCGGAACCTTGCCCACGACCAAGTCGCTTTTTAGATGATTTTACCGACCCTTCAGCTGGTGTTAATTTACTCAAACTCATTTTTAAATCTCCTTTGATTATTGTTCAACAACTACTAAGTGTTCAACTTTTTTTACCATTCCAAGAATTTGAGGAGTGGCTTCTTTTTCTACTGTTTGGTTAAGTTTTCTTAGTCCTAAAGCTACCAAGGTAGCTTTTTGATCTTTTGGTCTTTTTATACCACTCTTAACTTGTGTTATTTTAATTATTGCCATGTCTATGGTTTCTATTAACCGTTAAATACTTTATCTAATTCCACTCCTCTTCTACGAGCAACTGTTCTGGCATCAGTCATTTTGCTCAATGCATCCAATGTAGCTTTAACAACATTGTGAGGATTGGAAGATCCTTGGCATTTTGCCAATACATCTTTAATGCCGACACTTTCTAATACTGCTCTCATCGCACCTCCTGCGATTACACCAGTTCCTGATGAGGCAGGCTTAAGGAATACACGAGCTCCTGAAAATTTTCCAGATTGTTCATGTGGAACAGTTCCTTTATAAACAGGAACTCTTATGAGGGTTTTCTTAGCATCTTCTATTGCTTTAGAAATTGCCTCAGTAACCTCTTTAGATTTTCCAAGTCCATGACCTACAACTCCATTTTCGTTACCAACAACTACTATAGCAGAGAAGCTAAAAGTTCGCCCACCTTTGGTTACTTTGGTTACACGATTAACGGCAACTAATCTGTCTTTTAATTCAATTTCTCCTGAACGTACGTTATTTTCCATTTGTAAGGCGATTTTTAAAATTGTAATCCTGCTTCTCTAGCAGCTTCTGCTAGACTCTTAACTCTTCCATGATAAAGGTATCCGTTTCTGTCAAACACTACAGCAGTAACACCAGATTTAACTGCTTTTTCAGCTATTTCTTTACCTACCTGCTTTGCCTGATTAACTTTGTTTCCTTTAGCAGCTTTGTTATTGTATGAAGAAGCAGCGGCAATTGTTTTTCCATTTACATCATCAATTATCTGAGCGTAAATTTCCTTATTGCTTCTAAAAACAGAAAGTCTTGGTCGCTCAGGTGTTCCATTGATTACCCTGCGAATACTTTTCTTAATTTTAGCTCTTCTTGCTAATTTTTTTATTTGAGTTGACATTTTACTTAACTTTTATCTTTTATTTCTTACCAGAAGATTTACCATCTTTTCTGCGTAAAACTTCACCTTTAAACTTAATACCTTTTCCTTTGTATGGCTCAGGCTTTCTGAATGATCTGATTTTAGCCGCAACCTGTCCTATAAGCTGCTTATCGAAAGATTCTAAAGTAATGTTTGGTGGCTGTCCTTTTAGGGTTTCTGTAGAAACCTTAACCTCTTTTGGAATTTCAAAAATAATAGGATGTGAGTAACCTAAAGTTAACTCTAACTGCTGCCCAGTAGCGTTAGCTCTGTATCCAACACCTATAAGCTCTTGTTGAATTTTATATCCTTCAAACACTCCCTGAATCATGTTGTTTATAAGTGCTCTGTACAAACCATGTTTTGAACGAACATCTTTTTGGTCAGAAGGGCGAGTTAATAATACCTTACCTTCTTCAACAGTAATAGATATAATAGGGTCAATTACCTGAGTTAATTCTCCCAGCTTACCTTTAACGGTTACTGTGTTCTCAGGAGATATTTTAACCTCTACTCCTGAAGGAATCTGTACCGGATTTTTTCCAATTCTTGACATAGCTTCTAATCGTTAGTTAATGAACGTAACATAATACCTCGCCACCAACATTTAGTTGACGAGCCTCTTTATCTGTAATTACTCCTTTAGAGGTAGAAAGTATAGCTATACCCAAGCCATTAAGTACTCTAGGTAGTTCCCCTGAGCTTCTGTATTGTCTTGAGCCTGGTTTGCTAACTCTTCTTAGTTCTCTAATTACCGATTCTCTTGTTTTAGAATCATACTTAATAGCAATCTTTATTACTCCTTGCTTATTGTCTTCTATAAACTTATAGTTGAGGATATATCCTTTGTCCATAAGAATTTTAGTGATTTCCTTCTTTAAATTAGAAGCAGGAATTTCAACTACTTTATGACCCGCCATAATTGCATTTCGCAATCTGGTTAAGTAATCGCCTATAGGATCTGTTACCATTGATCTTAGTTTTTAATCTTTTAAATATTTAATTACCAGCTTGATTTAGTAATACCTGGTATTTTTCCAAAAAGCGCCATTTCTCTAAACGTAACACGTGAGATTCCAAATTGACGCATATATCCTCTTGGTCTACCGGTTAACTGGCATCTATTATGCAAACGCACTTTAGATGAGTTTTTAGGCAGTTTTTGCAAAGCGTCCCAATCTCCAGCTGCTTTAAGAGCTGCACGCTTTTCTGCGTATTTTTCTACTAATGCTTCACGCTTTCTTTCGCGTGCTTTCATTGATTCTTTAGCCATTTCTTCTTATTTTTTTGCGAAGGGGAATCCAAATCCTGTTAATAATGCCTTTGCTTCTTCGTTTGTTTTAGCATTGGTTACAAAAGTGATATCCATCCCTGTAATATTATTTACTTTATCAATGTCTATTTCAGGGAATATAATTTGTTCCTTTACACCCACTGTAACATTGCCTCTTCCGTCGCCTTTAGCATTCACTCCTTTAAAGTCTCTGGTTCTGGGAAGAGAAACTGAAATGAATCTGTCCAAAAATTCATACATTTTGTCCCCTCGCAAAGTAACTTTTGCTCCAATAGGCATTTGCTTACGAAGTTTAAAGTTTGAGATATCTTTCTTAGAGTACGTAGGAACTGCTTTCTGACCAGCAATTATCGTCATTTCTGCCACAGCAGAATCAACCAACTTCTTGTCAGCCGTAGCCTTTCCTACACCTTGGCTAAGGCATATTTTTTCAATTTTCGGTACTTCCATTACGTTTTTGTAACCGAATTCTTTCTGCAAAGAAGGTATAACCTCCTCTACATATTTCATTTTAAGTCTTGGTGCGTAGCTCATTAGTTAATCTCCTCTCCTGATTTTTTTGCGTATCGAACAGCTTTTCCGGCTTCGTTCGTTTTACGTCCAACTCTAGTAACTTCTCCCGACTTTGGGTCAAGTAACATTAAGTTAGAAATATGAATACTTGCCTCTTTTTCAATAATTCCACCATCTGGTTTTTCTTTATTTACTTGAGGTTTTACGTGCTTTTTAGAAACATTAACTCCTTCTACAATAGCACGATTCTTAACACGGTTTATAGTAAGAACCTTTCCGGTTGAGCCTTTGTGTTCTCCTGCAATAACCTTTACGTTATCATTTACTTTTATGTGCAGCTTCTTTTGCATAGCTGAAATAATTAAAGCACTTCTGGTGCTAATGAAACAATCTTCATAAATTGCTTTTCACGCAATTCTCTGGCAACAGGACCAAAAATCCTTGTTCCTCTCATTTCGCCTCCTGCATTTAAAAGCACAACGGCGTTATCATCAAAACGAATGTATGATCCATCGTTTCGTCTAATTTCTTTTTTGGTTCTAACAACCACTGCCTTGGATACTTGTCCTTTCTTAACGTTTCCTGATGGAAGGGCATCCTTAACAGTAACCACCACTGTATCGCCTACAGAAGCATACCTTCTACCGGTACCGCCAAGAACTCTTATACAAAGTACTTCTCTAGCACCGCTGTTGTCAGCAACCGACATTCTACTCTCTTGTTGTAACATTTCAATCTGTTATTTAGCGCGTTCAATAATTTCTACTAGTCTCCAGCACTTACTTTTGCTTAATGGGCGAGTCTCCATTATTTTTACGGTATCGCCAATGTTGCAATCGTTCTTTTCGTCATGTGCATGAAACTTGGTAGTTTTCTTAACGAATTTACCATACTTTGGGTGTTTCACTTTTCGCTCAACAGACACAACTATTGTTTTGTCCATCTTGTCGCTGGTTACTACACCAACTCTTTCTTTTCTTAAGTTCCTTTCCATATATTAATTACCTTAAGCTTGTAATTCTCTTTTTCTAAGCTCTGTCTTAAGACGAGCAACTGTTTTTCGGGCATCACGAATTGAAATAGGATTTTCTATTTCAGTAATTCTGTGACTCATTTTCTTCTTAGCTAAAAGATCTGTGTGATCTTTTATTTTTTCAGTAAGCTCTTCTAAGCTTAACTTTGAAATTTCTTTTTGTCTCATTTCCAATTAATTTTATTCTCCGGCGTAATCAGGACGAACTACAAATTTTGTTCTACATGGCAATTTTTGTGCTGCTAATCTCAGTGCTTCCTTAGCAACCTCCAAAGGAACTCCGTCTGCTTCGAACATAATTCTACCAGGGTGTACAACTGCAACCCAATGGTCTAATGCTCCTTTACCTTTACCCATCCTAACTTCAGCTGGCTTAGATGTAACCGGCTTATCCGGAAAAATCTTAATCCAAACCTTTCCTTCCCTCTTCATGTAACGGGTAAGTGCCACACGAGCCGCCTCTATCTGACGAGATGTAATCCATCCTCCGTCAATTGCTTTAAGACCAAAAGAACCTAAGGCTACCTGATTACCTCTTTGGGCAACACCTTTCATGCGTCCTTTTTGAACTTTTCTATGTTTTATTTTCTTAGGTTGAAGCATTGTAGTCTAGTTTTCTTCTAATTATTACTTTCTTTTCTTTGATCTTGAACGGGGCTTATCATGATTTGGCTGCCCCTGTCCTTTAGACTTGTCTTGAGACAGTCCAATATTAGGAGCCAAATCTCTTTTTCCAAAAACTTCTCCTCGACAAATCCATACTTTTATGCCAATTCTGCCGTAGGTAGTGTGTGCTTCAGAAACAGCATAATCGATATCGGCACGGAAAGTATGTAGAGGTGTTCTACCATCTTTATACATTTCTGTTCTTGCCATTTCAGCACCATTTAAACGACCTGAAATTTTAACTTTTATACCTTCGGCTCCCATTCTCATGGTTGAAGCTATAGCCATTTTGATAGCTCTTCTAAAAGATATACGAGCTTCTATCTGGCGTGCTATTCCATCTGCAACCAAACGCGCATCAAGCTCGGGTCTTTTAATTTCGAAAATGTTGATTTGAACTTCCTTACCGGTAATTTTCTTCAACTCTTCCTTAAGCTTATCAACTTCTTGTCCACCTTTACCAATGATAACACCTGGTCTAGCTGTATTGATAGTTATAGTAACAATTTTAAGTGTACGCTCTATAATAATATTTGAAATACTGGCTTTTTGTAAACGAGTATTTAAGTATTTTCTAATCTTGTCATCTTCTACAAGTTTAGCAGTATAGTCTCTTCCTCCAAACCAGTTGGATTCCCAGCCTCTAATAAAACCTACACGGTTACCTATTGGATTTGATTTTTGTCCCATTTATATCCTTAATTTGAACTATCAACAATTATTGTTACATGGTTAGATCTTTTTCTAACTCTGTGTGCTCTACCTTGAGGGGCAGGCTGAATTCTTTTCATCATTCTACCTCCGTCTACAGATATTTGCTTTACTACAAGGTTAGCTTCCTCTGCTCTTTTCCCTTCGTTTTTCGATTCCCAATTAGCAATAGCTGAACGAAGCAACTTGGCTAGCTTTGGAGCTGAATCTTTTGTACTGTACTGAAGTATACTTAGAGCTTTGAATACATCCTCACCTCTAACTAAGTCTGCTAACAATCTCATTTTACGAGGTGATGTTGGCGTGTTATTTAGAGAAGCTATACTAGTCTGCGCTTTGCGTTGCTTCAATTTTTCAGCACTATTTTTCTTTCTTGCACCCATTGTTATAATTACTTTGGTGTTTATTACTTTTTACCTTTATCTTTTTTGTTTCCGGCATGTCCTCTGAAGCTTCTAGTTGGGGAAAACTCTCCTAGTTTGTGACCTACCATGTTTTCAGTTACATACACAGGAATAAATGTTTTTCCGTTATGAACTCCAAAAGTCAACCCAACAAAATCCGGAGTTATAGTTGAGGCTCTTGACCATGTCTTAATTACAGACTTATTTCCAGAAGCCTGAGCTGCATCTACACGCTTTGAAAGCTTGTAGTGAATAAATGGTGGTTTTTTAAGTGATCTACTCATCTTAACTTATTATTTCTTTCTGCGTTCAACAATGAACTTGCTAGATAAATTCTTATTTTTTCTTGTTTTGTAACCTTTTGCAGGAATTCCTTTTCTTGATCTTGGGTGACCTCCTGAAGCTCTACCCTCACCACCACCCATTGGGTGATCTACCGGATTCATTGCTACAGGCCTTACTCTTGGTCTTCTGCCCAACCATCTTGTTCTACCAGCTTTACCCGAAACGATAAGAGCATGTTCTGAGTTTGATGCTGATCCAATTGTGGCTAAGCAAGTGGTTAGAACCATTCTTGTTTCTCCTGAAGGCATTTTCAAAATTGCATACTTTCCATCTCTCGCATTCAGCTGAGCGTATGAGCCTGCACTTCTGGCAAAAGCAGCGCCTTTACCTGGTTTAAGCTCAACATTATGAATGATTGTACCTAAGGGAATCTCTGACAAAAACAATGCATTTCCTACATCAGGAGTTACCCCGGCTCCGGAGATTACTGTTTGTCCTACCTGGATACCTTCTGGTGCAATTATGTATCTTTTCTCTCCATCAGTATAAACTACCAAAGCAATACGGGCAGTTCTGTTTGGATCGTACTCAATCGTTTTCACTGTACCTGTTACACCATGCTTATCTCTTTTGAAATCGATAAGACGGTACTTCTGTTTATGACCACCGCCAATTTGACGCATAGTCATTCTTCCAGAATTATTTCTACCTCCGGATTTTTTCTTAGAAACAACTAAGCTTTTTTCTGGCTCAGATGCTGTAAGGGTTGAAAAGTCACTAATCACTTTGTGACGTTGACCCGGAGTCGTTGGATTAAATTTACGTAAGCCCATTTCTTCTGATTTACTTATAAGTTACCATAAAAATCTATCACTTCACCCTCTTTAAGAGTTACAATAGCTTTTTTTGATAATTTATTCTTTTCAACAATTACACCTTTATTTGTGTACTTAACTTTACCTAGACCACCACCGGCAATCATTGTATTTACGCGCTCAACTTGAACTCCGTAAAGACTTTCAATCGCACCCTTAATCTGTATTTTATTTGCTTTTTTATTCACAACAAAACCATATTGATTAAGCTTTTCTGTAGAGTTGGTTACCTTTTCGGTAATAATTGGTTTTATAATAATCTCTTGCATGTCTATTAATTAAATAGGTTTTCAATTTTTTCAACAGCTCCCTCCAACACTACAACTTTATGACTGTTCATTATGTCATAAGTATTAAGGTTTTCTGCAAATACAAGTTTGGTATTTGGTATATTTCTGGCAGATAGGTAAAGACCGCTTTTAGCTTCTGGAACAACTACTAAAGATTTTCTGTTTCCAATCTCTAGGTTCTTAAGAATAGAAACAAATTCCTTTGTTTTAGGTGTCTCCATAGAAAAGTTTTCAAGAATAACTATGCCATTTTCTTTTGCTTTGTAGGTTAGACTAGATTTTCTTGCCAATTGCTTAACCTTCTTATTTAGTTTGAAGCCATAATCTCTAGGTTGAGGGCCAAAAATCGTTCCTCCGCCTCTAAATAATGGATTCTTTATGCTTCCTTTACGAGATCCTCCAGTTCCTTTTTGTTTATGAAGTTTTCTAGTTGACCCTGAAATTTCATTTCTCTGTTTAGATTTCGCAGTTCCTTGTCTTTGGTTAGCCAAATACTGCTTAACGTCTAAATAGATAGCATGATCATTTGGTTCGATAGCAAAAATTTCATCGCTAAGCTTAACTTTTTTGCTAGTCTTCTCTCCTTTTATATTGTATACTTCTACTTGCATTGTCTTACTTATTAATGATTACGAATGAACCATTAGCTCCAGGCAAAGCTCCTTTTACAAGGATTAAATTTCTATCAGCTAGAACTTTAACAACCTGAAGGTTTTGAATTTTCACTCTGTGATTACCTGTTTGACCAGCCATTCTCATTCCTTTGAATACACGACCAGGGAAAGAACATGCTCCAATAGAACCAGGGGCTCTTAACCGGTTGTGTTGACCATGCGAAGCTTCACCAACTCCACTAAATCCATGTCGCTTAACAACACCCTGAAAACCTTTGCCTTTAGCTGTGCCTACAACGTCAACGAAGTCTCCTTCATCAAACAAAGAAACATCTAAAGTGTCTCCCAAATTCAATTCCTGGTCAAAATCATTAAATTCAACCAACTTCCTCTTTGGAGAGATGCCAGCTTTTTTAAAGTGACCTCTAAGTGCAGCAGGAGTGTTTTTCTCCTTTTTATCGCCGAAACCTAGTTGAACTGCCTTGTAACCGTCTCTTTCGACAGTTTTTACTTGCGTGACTACGCAAGGACCAGCTTCCACTATTGTACATGGTATATTCTTACCATCGGTACCGAAAACGCTAGTCATTCCTACTTTTTTTCCTATTATACCAGGCATAATCTATTAATTTATCAAACTTTAATTTCAACTTCCACACCACTTGGAAGTTCTAATTTCATTAACGCATCTACAGTCTTTGATGAGCTGCTGTAGATATCAAGAAGTCTCTTGTAAGAGCAAAGTTGAAATTGCTCTCTAGCCTTCTTGTTTACGTGAGGTGAACGTAATACTGTATAAATTTTCTTATTAGTAGGAAGTGGAATTGGTCCACTAACTACCGCACCCGTAGTTTTTACAGTTTTCACAATCTTTTCTGCCGACTTGTCAACTAAGTTGTAGTCGTATGACTGTAATTTTATTCTAATCTTCTGGCTCATTTAAACCTTCCTTTATATAATGCTTATGCGGTTACTTTTCCTTTAATTTTTGCAATCACCTCGTCCGCTATGTTCTTAGGACAATCTGCGTAGTGAGAAAACTCCATAGATGATGTAGCTCTACCGGAAGAAATAGTTCTTAGCTGAGTAACATATCCAAACATTTCCGATAGCGGAACTTTAGCTTTTATCACTTTGGCTCCAGCTCTATCATCCATTCCGTCAACCTGACCTCTTCTTCTGTTCAAGTCTCCTACTATATCTCCCATATATTGTTCTGGTGTAACTACCTCTAGCTTCATTATTGGTTCCAATAAAACCGGTTTAGCCTTAGGCATTGCTTCTTTATAACCGATTTTTGCCGCTAATTCGAATGAAAGAGAATCCGAATCGACTGCGTGGTAAGAACCATCCGACAATGTAACTTTTAAGCTATCAACAGGAAATCCTGCAAGAACACCATTCTTCATCGCTTCTTCAAAGCCTTTCTGTACAGAAGGAATGTATTCTCTTGGCACGTTACCGCCTTTAATATTGTTTACAAACTCTAAACCTTGCTTTTCGTCAGTTCTTGGTTCAATAGTAAATACTATATCAGCAAATTTACCACGACCACCGGTTTGTTTTTTGTAAGTCTCTCTGTGATTAACAGAGCCCGTAATGGTTTCCTTGTATGCAACCTGAGGAGCTCCTTCATTAACCTCAACCTTAAACTCTCTTCGCAAACGATCGATAATAATTTCCAAGTGAAGCTCACCCATCCCGGATATAACTGTCTGACCACTGTCTTCATCTGTATGAACACGGAAAGTTGGATCTTCTTCAGCTAACTTATTTAAGCCTATTCCAAGCCTATCAACATCTGCCTGAGTTTTAGGCTCAATAGCTAAACCGATAACCGGTTCAGGGAACTGCATTGACTCTAAAATAATCTGATGTTTTTCATCACAAAGCGTGTCACCTGTTTTAATATCTTTAAACCCTACAAAGGCTCCAATATCTCCTGCGCCCAAATACTCAATTTGATTTTGCTTATTGGCATGCATTTGGAAAATTCTTGAGATTCGTTCCTTGTTTTCAGAACGTGTATTATATACATAAGAACCAGACTCTAGCTTACCTGAGTATGCTCTTACAAAACAAAGTCTTCCAACAAATGGGTCTGTAGCAATCTTAAACGCTAAACCTGCAAATGGCTCATCATAAGAGGGCTTTCTTGAAACTTGTTCGTCGGTTTTAGGATTAATCCCTGTAATAGCTGCTTGGTCAAGTGGTGAAGGTAATAAAGCCATCACAAAGTCCAACATGGTTTGCACACCTTTGTTTTTAAAAGATGACCCACAAACCATCGGAACAATTTTCATACTTATAACCGCTTGGCGTAGTGCATTAAGAATTTCGTCTTCTGAAATAGAGTTTGGATCTTCGAAGTATTTTTCCATCAAAGAATCATCAAATTCTGCTACTTGCTCAAGCAAAAACTCTCTCCACTCCGTAGCCTCTTCAATCATATCTTCAGGAATAGGAACTTCAGTATAAGTCATCCCCATATCCTGCTCATTCCAAACAATTCCCCTCCAATTAATTAAATCAACTACTCCAGTAAAGTTGTCTTCAGCACCTATAGGAAGTTGTAATGGAACAGCGTTGCTCCCCAACATTTCCTTCACTTGTTTAACCACATTAAGGAAATCTGCACCGGAGCGATCCATTTTATTAACGAAACCTATTCTTGATACATTATAGTTATTGGCAAGTCTCCAATTAGTTTCAGACTGTGGTTCAACACCATCAACTGCACTAAATAAGAAAACCAAACCGTCCAACACACGAAGAGATCGGTTAACCTCTACAGTAAAATCAACGTGTCCCGGAGTATCGATAATATTTACATGATACTTGTTGTCTCTGTATGGCCAATAAACTGTTGTAGCAGCAGATGTAATAGTAATACCTCTTTCTTGTTCCTGCTCCATCCAGTCCATAGTAGCTGCACCATCGTGTACCTCTCCTATTTTATGACTAACTCCGGCATAATAAAGGATACGCTCAGTTGTTGTGGTCTTACCTGCATCAATGTGAGCAGCAATACCAATATTTCTTGTATATTTTAAATCTCTCTTTGACATAGTTCCTTTAGAATCTGAAATGTGAGAACGCTTTGTTAGCTTCTGCCATTCTGTGTGTATCTTCTTTTTTCTTATAAGCAGCACCCTCTTGCTTTGAAGCCGCTACAATCTCAGCAGCTAGTCTTTCTGCCATTGTTTTCTCGTTTCTTAAGCGGGAATAACCTATTAACCACTTCATAGCCAAAGATTGTTTTCTCGAGTCCCTAACCGGAGTAGGTATCTGAAAAGTTGCTCCGCCAACTCTTCTACTTCTTACTTCAACAGACGGAGTAACATTATCTAAAGCTACTTTCCAGACATCAACAGGGTTAGTCTCCTCTACTTTCTTACTCACTAAATCAATAGCATTGTAAAAAATTTTAAACGCTAACCCTTTTTTACCTTCCTGCATAAGGTTGTTCACAAACTTGGTAACCATAACCTCATTAAACTTTGGGTCAGGTAGTATAATATGCTTTTTGGCTTTTCTTCTTCTCATGATTCCTTAAACCTTATTTTTTAACTTTAGGGCGTTTAGTTCCGTATTTAGATCTTCTTTGGTTTCTACCTTCAACACCTGAAGTATCTAAGGCACCTCTTACGATATGATAACGAACACCTGGTAAATCTTTAACTCTTCCTCCTCTAACCAAAACAATACTGTGTTCTTGTAAATTGTGTCCTTCTCCTCCTATATAAGCCGTAACCTCAATTCCATTGGTCAATCTAACACGAGCTACTTTTCGCATAGCTGAGTTTGGCTTTTTAGGGGTGGTTGTGTAAACACGTGTACAAACCCCTCTTCGCTGTGGACATGAATCCAAAGCAGCCGACTTACTTACTCTCGGTTTAGAGAGCCTTCCTTTTCTTACTAATTGCTGAATAGTAGGCATATTTTACTTCTCTTTTTACTTTAAAAAATTAGTCCCCTCATATTTTTTGGGGCTGCAAAGATAGAGTATAATTTAAATTAAACAACACCCGTTGAACTTTTTTTCAATTACAATCAAAAAAAAACGCATCTCGATAAAAAGATGCGTTTCAAAGATTAAAAAATGAGGTTTTTATCTAACAAGGGTGAGATGTCCTGTGTATTCTTTTGTCTCATTTAAAGCCGTTTTGATTGTAACCACATAAAAGTAGGTTCCTTCTGCAAGATTTTTTCCGTTTAAACTTTTACCATTCCATCCTCCGTTGACATCTGTCCACGAATATAACTCTAACCCCCACCTGTCAAAAATAGAAACTTTAAGTTCGGTTACAAATTCTGTTGTAACAAAGAATATATCATTAACACCATCTCCATTAGGTGAAAAAATATTAGGAATCTGAACAAAGGCCTCTCCAATGGCTGAAATTATAATACTTGCTGTATCTGTGCATCCTGATGCATCCGTGACTACAAGAACTGCGTTATAGTTACCCATTAAGACATAAGTATTAGATGGGTTTTGAGTATTACTTGTACCCCCATCGCCAAAGCTCCATGAGTAGCTCAGTCCATTACCCATCGAATTATCCGTAAACTGTACATTAAGAGGTATAGGACCGGAAGAGGGTGCCGCTGAAAAAGAGGCAACAGGGCCATTAACGATTATATTAATTTGCGCAGTATCACCACAAACCCCGGAAGTTATATATGCAATTGTGTGCACTCCTGAGCCAGCAACCGATGGATTAAATTCTCCTGTTGACGAATTCACACCCGTGCCCGACCAAACACCTCCGCTATTGGCTGCTATTAGTGTAATAGGTGAATCGTTAGCACAAAGCTGCCCTACAGGAGTTATTGTGGCATCATTAAAAGGGTTAACAGTTATAGTCACGTTTACAGGAGTTCCGGTGCACCCACCTAAAGAAGGGGTTATCGTGTAGGTAACTGTTCCCGGGGCACTACCTGTTGTTATGAGTACATTAGAGATTAGGGTGCCTGAACCTCCGGATGCACCAATAGCTCCAATCTGAGTTCCTGTCCAGCTAAAGGTTGTACCCACAACGGAAGAACTCAGACTAATATTAGAACTCTGCCCACCACAAATAGTTTGCGACATTGGCGTTGCTATCGCATCAGGAATTGGCGAAACGGTAATATCATATGTAAAAGGTGTTCCTGTACACCCATTTAAAGTTGGGGTAACGGTTATGGTTGATGTAACCGAAGATGCCGAGGTATTAGTAGCTGTGAAAGTGGGTACGTTTCCATTTCCAGAAACTGCAAGACCTATAGATGGGTCAGAATTTGTCCAAGAATAAGAAGCCCCTGCAGGTGTGGATGTAAAGTTAGAGGCCGGAACTGCGCTTCCTGAACAGTAAGAATTATTTGCGGGAACATTTACTGAAATAGGCGGCACATAAGTAATATCAACTGTACTAGTTGTTGTAGGACAAGATGTTGACCACATAAATTGGTTTAATCCAGAGGTCAATCCGGTAACTGTTGCATTTGGATCGTTTATATTGCTGAAAGTTCCCGTTCCGGAAACAACAGACCATGAACCACCCGCGCTAGCTGCCATTGTAGCTGAATTTGTGAAACAAATCGTTTGATTGGGTCCTGCATTAGCGGGTGGGCCTGCGGGTGGCGGGCAGTTGTAATGTGCTGTTACATTTGGTACTCTTGGTTGAAAACTTGCGCCAAATGGATACGCCTTTCCGGTTCCTTGTAGTATCTGCATGTTTGCGTCAGCTGCTGCCACCGCGCCTACAGCTGTTCCATTAGAATAGTTGTAACCAGTAACATTTGTCGATGTAACATAAAATGCCGCTACATCGGTCGGGCAAATCGAAACGCTGAATGTTATAGGAATAAGAGTGTTAACATTAGTTACCGTAATTGGAAAATTATTTACAGATCCTAGCAACGTCCATGCTGCTGCATTTGTCTGAAAACCAACGTGAGTTCCCGGTTTATAATATATTTCTATATTATAGGTGTTAACATCAAAATCCAAACTGAATTGAGTAACCTCAACGGTATTGATTGCTACAATATCGAACATTATACCATTTTGCCCATTGTTTGTAAAAGTTGGAGTTGACAAGGGGCCACATTGCGAAAAAATATTTTTAGACAAAATCATAAAAACACCAATCACTAGCAGTAGTCTATATTTATTCATTCTTCGCATTTAATGGTAATTTAATTGTAACATATTTTTGGGTAACTACAGTAAAGGTAGCTGTGGCAAGGTCGAAATCGGCTGACTCAACTCCTCTTATCGTAAGAAATTTATTAATTATTTCCTTTTGAGTTTTATCAATCTCTACATTAGTATCGTCCTGTATATTTTGCATATTGGCATCCAATAACTTAAACGTAAACACCTTAGAGTTTTCAGAAACTTCTATTTCGGCTACTTTTTCAAGATTTTGAGAGAACCCGGAAAAAGCAATTTGCATAAGCACAAAATTTAACAGATATCTTTTCTTCATTTTCATTTTTACCAATTTATTTTTCATTCACGAAGTTGACACTATTAAGTTAATAAATTAAATAATTATTATCTAATCAAACTAAAGCTTCCAGTGTATTCCTTTTCTTCATCCAAAGCCGTTTTTATTTTTATGATGTAAAAATAGGTGCCGTCTGAAGCATTATCTCCTTTGGGAGTTTTTCCATTCCAACCTCCATTTAGGTCAGTCCAAGAAAACAATTCCTGGCCCCATCTATTGAATACAAAACCTTCCATTGAAGTAACATTAACTGTAGTTATTTTAAATATATCGTTAATTCCATCTCCATTTGGTGAAAAGATATTAGGTATCAAAACTATAGTTTCTCCAACTACCGAAATGATAATACTTGCTGTGTCTGAACAGCCTAAAGCGTCTGTTACTATCAAGGTTGTTGTATAAGATCCCAACGCTCCAAAAGTATTTGAAGGATTTTGAGAGGTGCTTACATTTCCATCACCAAAATCCCAATCATAAGTTAACCCACTACCTGAAGACGCATTGCTATATTGTACATTTAATGGAGCAGGCCCAACTGATGGGTTTGCTGTAAAGGATGCATTAGGGCCGCCTACTGTAATTGTTATTTGATCTGTATCTCCACAAGAGCCTAAAATAGTATACACAATAGTATGAGTGCCCGAGCCTGCTGTAGTTGGATTAAAAATCCCTGTATTCGGATCTACCCCGGGACCTGACCACGTACCCCCCGTATTGGCTGCAATCAGCCCAATTGGGTTATCATAATTACAAAACGGACCAATTGGTGTAATTGTGGCATCTTGTTGGTCTACAATTGTTAAATTAAAAGTAGCCGAAGTCGGACAGGGACCGTTTGTTGTGTATGTAATGGTATACGTCCCCAACGAAGAACCAGAAGGATTCACAACACCTGTTGATGCGTTTATATCTAATCCTATGCCTGAAGTAACCGTAAACGTTCCTCCGACCAACCCTGAAATCACGGGAGATTGGTTAACATCAGATGTACAATACGTTGATGCTGAATACGAGAAAGTAGCATCATCCAAAGAAAGTATTTCAACAGTAAAAGTTGATGTGGCAGACGCACAGCCTCCGGAGGCTGCTATAAAATTAGTAACAGTATAAATTCCCGGAGTGCTTGTCCCAACATTTATTTCACCTGTCGTTGTGTTTATTGATAACCCTGCGGGAGATGAGCTAAAAACACCTGCAGACGCTCCCACTCCAAAGCCTGGCAATTGGTTAGAACTATTATTACAATAGCTGGTACTGCTATACGTAAAGTTCGCTGAAGGAGATGATGTTATTGTAATGGTTACAGTACTTGAACTTGGACAAGATCCATTCGTTGTATAAGTAACATCATAAGTGCCTAGAGAAGATCCTGCCAAATCAATCTCTCCGGTTGAAGGGTTTAAGACTAACCCGGGAGTTCCGGATGTTTCAGAAAATAATCCCCCTGCAAGCCCTGTAATGTTAGCCTGTGGGTTAGTTCCTGTTTGGCAAAATGTAATTCCCCCATATGCAAATGTTGCATCGTCTACAGGATTAACAACAACTGTAGTATTTGCTGTTGCAGGAGCACATCCACCCGCTGCAGCTATTGTGTTTGTTATTGTATAAGTACCCGGAGTGCTTGCTGATAGGTTAATTTCCCCTGTAGAAGCATCAATAACTAAGCCTGCTGGTGAGGAAGAAAAAGTTCCTGCACTAGCCCCGGGAGGGAAAGTAGGTAATGGATTTGAAACATTCTGGCAGTAACTTGCTGCGAAGCTAAACGAAGCATCAGGAGCAGAAGTAATTGTTATAGTTACTGAGGAAGTCGCAGGACAAGGCCCTCCTGTTGTATAAGTTACAGTATAGGTTCCCACTCCAGTTGAGGCAAGATCAATCTCTCCTGTTGATGTACTCACAAAAACTACCCCCACTCCTGAAAAAGTGCCTCCGGGAGTTGTTACCGTTGGTGTAGGATTGGTTGATGTTAAACAAAATGTTGTCGGATTATAGGCAAATGTCGCATCTTCACTTGGGTTAACACTGACGGTTACGCTAATAGGTGTACCTGCACAGCCCCCCAAAGAGGGTGTAATAGTATAAGTAGCTGTGCCTTGAGCTGCTGCTGTTGTAGTTAGTGCCTGAGTAATAGTTGATCCCGTGCCTGCTGTGGCTCCGCTAACTCCTGTTTGAGTTACCGTCCAGTTAAAAGTTGTGCCGGCGACAGATGAAGTTAAATTGATTCCGGTATTCTGCCCACTACATATGGTTTGTGAAGCGGGAGTTGCTATAGCATCAGGTGTTGGATTTACTGTGACTGTAACTATTATTGGAGTTCCTGTACATCCATTTGCCGTAGGAGTAATGGTATAGGTAGCTGTTCCGGCTGCTCCTCCGGTTGCTGTTAGTGTTTGGGCAATGGTAGCTCCAGAACCTGCAGCAGCTCCACTAACTCCTGTTTGAGTTACTGTCCAGTTGAAGGTTGTGCCGGCTATGTTAGAGGTTAAGTTTATACCTGTGGTCTGTCCACTACATATAATCTGTGAAGCGGGGGTTGCTATAGCATCAGGTGTTGGGTTAACTGTAATAGTTACTGTTATTGGTGTACCTGCACAGCCCCCCAAAGAGGGTGTAATAGTATAAGTAGCTGTGCCTTGAGCTGCTGCTGTTGTAGTTAGTGTCTGAGTAATAGTTGATCCCGTGCCTGCTGTGGCTCCGCTAACTCCTGTTTGAGTTACTGTCCAGTTAAAAGTTGTGCCGGCGACAGATGAAGTTAAATTGATTCCGGTATTCTGCCCACTACATATGGTTTGTGAAGCGGGAGTTGCTATAGCATCAGGTGTTGGATTTACTGTGACTGTAACTATTATTGGAGTTCCTGTACATCCATTTGCCGTAGGAGTAATGGTATAGGTAGCTGTTCCGGCTGCTCCTCCGGTTGCTGTTAGTGTTTGGGCAATGGTAGCTCCAGAACCTGCAGCAGCTCCACTAACTCCTGTTTGAGTTACTGTCCAATTGAAGGTTGTGCCGGCTACATTAGAGGTTAAGTTTATACCTGTGGTTTGTCCACTGCATATTGTTTGTGATGTAGGAGTGGCTGTTGCCGTAGGTGTTGGATTTACGGTAACTGTAACTGTAATAGGTGTGCCAGTGCATCCATTTGCAACAGGTGTTATTGTGTAAGTAGCTGTGCCTTGGGCAGCTCCTGTAGTACTTAGTGTCTGATTTATATTAGAACCGCTACCACTAGCAGCCCCAGAAACACCACTTTGAACAACCGTCCAAGAATAAGTTGTACCCCCTACCGTAGAAGATAGGGCTATTGCTGTATTCTGCCCGCTGCATATTGTTTGTGAAGAAGGGGTAGCCGTAGCAACGGGGGTTGGATTTACCGTGATTCCAACAGAATTGGTAACTGTATTTCCACAAGCATCTGTAACCAATGAATAAAGAGTATAAGATCCTGGGCCGGGAAAACTAATCGTAGTATTAGCACCTGTACCTACTGATGGGGTCCCCGCAGGATTAAAACTCCAATTGTATGTGTAAGGAGTGACTCCGTACTGCGCAGAAGTGGATGCGTTTATTATTTGCCCATTACAAATTGTAGTTGCCGAAACCGTAATGGGATTAACCGGACTTTGGTACTCAATAGTCATTCCTTGAATGGTCATAATCCAAGGAGAATTTGCTCCGATACAAGCATTGCTACAACCTGCTCCGGCAGAAAAGCACCTGTAAAATCTCATTTCAAAATTCACCGCTTGCTGAACACAAGCTGGATTTGGTAAACAAGGTGATATGTCATTAAAAATGGGAATATTTGTACCTGTACATGTGCCTCCCCCTGTCTGATTGCAAAACCAAAAGAAATTAGCTTGTCCAGGGCTTCTGCATGCTCCTAGTCTAAAATCTACCGCACCTTCGTTTAACCAGCAGAGGCCTTGAGCTATATAAGTAAAAGACCACAGTACATTCGTGAATTGAGCATTAGCTGGTGCATTAACAGATAAAAAATAAGGACAAAATCCAACAAAACAAGTTGCATTGTAACCTGAACCGGCTATGGAAGCCTGAGCCAATGTGTTGGTTCCTGTAACCAATGGGTCTACCACTATTTCGTAGTTGCCTATATATTTTTCTATCCAGTCAACAGCAACTACAACTCCCATTGAGTTGGTGTTTATTAAATAAGGAGCTTCCTCTGCATCCTTTTTATTTCCATTTTTAGGATAAATAATAGCCGGATTAACCTTAGCTAATTCGCCAAAATTGTTCTTAAACAACAACGTTCCTACTGCTCTATTTACGTCAGGATATTCTTCGAACTGAAAATTTCCACCAGTTGGGTGAGAAAAATCATCTTTAAAAATTATATTATCGTATTGTTTATTATAATTTTTTTTGATTATGAAATTGGTTTTTACCGAGCCTCTGTATACCACCATTTCGGCATCCATACCAGGGAAAATATCCTTAATTTTTACACCATCTTCTCCTACTGTTCTGTTAGACCAATTTGCCTTTGAAATTAGAGTTTGAACACCGTCTTTCTCCCCATATAACGACCAGTTATTAAACCTCAAGTAACCCATACTAGTTTTGATGTAGGTGTAGTTTTGATTAAGATCTAACCCTATAGGCTCTATTTGATTAGGCGATTCATATATATTATTGCCTTGACTTTTGAGTTTGTGATCAATCGTAATCCATCTATTTCCAATTATCCTATGCAAATCACCAATAGATTTTTGAATATAAAATTTATTATAATCATTTATTTCTACAAAATATCTTTCGTTAGCCGTTCTCTTTTCCAAAACTTCAACACACTCAGAACAAGGCGCATTTAAAGGTAATATCCCGTATTCGGGGTGTGCTTTAAAATCTTCAGAATTATTATTATCCCAATGCTGAATATTTCTTATCGATTGACTGGTGAATGACGTGAAATTACTTTCACCCTCCTCCATTTTTTGGCCTAGATCGTTTCTTGCTGCTGAACCAATTTGAGCAAAAGAAAAAACAGGCAGCATTAAAATACACGAAGCTACAAGTAACTTTGCTGAGTAAATCGCTTTAACCATGGGTGTGAACTTTATTTAGTAGTAATTTGTAGACGAAAATTAAGCCGTTCAAGTTGCAATCACAAAATTTCTGTCACAATTTAATTAAAAAAAGCCGCTTTGCAGCGGCTTTTTTACTCAATTTTTATTTGGGTTACCTTCTTAAAAGGACACTGCCTGTGTAGTCATATTCTTTACCATCAGCGCCTAACGCCTTAAAGACAAAGAAATATGTTCCTTCTGATGCCTCCTCTCCTGCAAGTGTTCTGCCATCCCATCCGGAGTTGAGAGCATCCCATTCAAAAACTACCTGCCCCCAACGGTTGAATACTGTCGCTTTAAGTTCAACAATATTTTCAGTAGTAACGTAGAAAATATCATTGATTCCGTCTCCATTTGGTGTGAACACGTTAGGTATCAAGACCCCGGATTCTCCTACCACTACTATTGCAAACTCCGCAGTATCCGAGCATCCAATATCGTCAGTAACTATTAATACTACGTTGTAGTCACCAAGGTTTTCATACAAGGTGGAGGGGTTAGTCTGATTTGATGTTAATCCATTACCGAAAAACCAATCAGAAGTAAGATTCGAGCCTGTAGAGGTATTAGTAAAATCAACACTTAAAGGGATTGTACCTGTGGGTGGGTTTGCCGTGAAGGATGCGTTTGGACCTCCAACATTTATTGTAATTGCATCAGAGCCTCCACATGCACCCGAGGTGGTATAAGTTATCTGGTGTTGTCCGGCCCCAGATACTGATGGACTAAATACTCCATTGGCATCTACTCCACTACCAGACCAAACTCCGCCTGACACATCAACAATCAATTGGACTGAGCCATCGTAGCTACATAAATCAGATTGTGCCGTAATTGTTGGCGCCAAAGATCCTGATACCACAACAATAATACTGTCTATATCTCCACATGGATTAGGAATGGTGTAGTAAATCGTGTGTGAACCCACTCCGGCAGTAGCCGGGTCAAATGTGCCATTCACAGCATCTGTAATACCGGTACCACTCCATGTTCCACCTGATTGAACTGATGAAATATTAACGGCAGCATCTATTTCGCAGAAAGGTCCAACTGGATTGATAGTTGCATTAGCCGTTTGATTTACATCTATCGTAATTATTTGTGTATCACCACAACTGCCAGAAATACTGTATTGAATCACCCAAGAACCGGTTCCGGCAACAGATGGATCAAATGTACCCAAACTTGCATCTGTAATACCAGTACCACTCCATATTCCCCCAGGGGAAACTGCAGTAAGATTTGTGACCGGGTCTGTAGAGCAGAATGGTCCAACCTGAGTTATGGTAGCATCCAACTGATTACTAATCGTAACATTTACTGTGGTTGTGGTAGGGCAAAGCCCGTTGGTAGTATAAGAAATGGTGTACGTGTTGGGTGTTGTAACCGAAGGATCAAATGCCCCTGTAGCGGGATCTATAATAATACCCGGAGTGCCCGATACTTCTGAGAATGTACCCCCAGATAATCCATTAATTGTGGATGTTTGAACCGGATCTGACGTACAATATACCGCATTAGAATAGGCAAAATCTGAATCATCCATCGGTATTATTTCAAATGTAACACTATGCTGAGCAGGAGCACAACCACTTTGTGCTGCTATATCGTTAAACACAGTGTAAACTCCCGGTGTACTATTTTGAATATTAATCTCTCCGGTAGCAGAATTTATATCCAATCCAACAGGATTGGCAGTAAATACTCCGGCACTTGCCCCGGGTAGGAATACCGGTGTTTCGTTAACCGCATCATTACAGAAAGGACCTCCCAAACTAAATGTAGCATCAGGAGCAGCAGTTATAGTCACTGTAGCAGTTGATGAGTTCGGGCAGGCACCATTTGTAGTGTATGTTACCGTGTAGGTATTTAAAGATGACGTAGAAACTGTAATCTCTCCGGTAGTTGAATTAATAACTAATCCTGCGGGCGTAGAAGTAAATGTTCCTCCTGCCAATCCGGTAATTGTAGCCGTTGCATCCGTTCCCGTCTGACAGAATGTTGAACCTCCATAGGTGAATGATGCATCATCAGTAGCAATAATTACCACTTGTGTTGTATGTGATGCTTGCGCACACCCTCCGGCAGCGGCAATAAAGTTTGTAACGTCATATGTGCCCGGAGTACTTGTTCCGGCATTTATCAATCCGGTAGATGTATTAATTGATAATCCTGCAGGTGTAAAAGAAAACACACCGGAACTTGACCCGGCAGGGAATGTTGGAAGCGGGTTAGTCCCGTTTTGACAGTATGGTCCTCCGTAACTAAAGGTTGCATCAGGTGCTGTTGTAATCTGGAATGTAACACTTGATGAAGTGGGGCACAATCCATTAGTAGTGTAAGTAATCGTGTATGAACCCACTCCGGTTGCTAACAAATTAACCTCCCCTGTTGATGTACTCACAAAAACAACGCCCGCACCAGAGAATGTTCCTCCAGGAGTTGTAACAGTTGGTGTTGGGTTGGTGCCTGTTAAACAATGTGTGTTTGGATTATAGGCAAACGATGCACCATCAGTAGGATTAACAGTAATAGTAAAAGTAATTGGCGAACCAGAACATCCATTTGCTGTTGGTGTAGCTGTGATGGTTGAAGTAATCGGTATAGTTCCATTATTGACAGCTATAAACGAGCCAATATTTCCTGTTCCGCTTGCTCCTAAGCCAATTGATGTATTACTATTTGTCCAATTGTAGGTTGTACCTGCAACATTACCTGTGAAGTTGACCGCTGTAGTAGCAGCTCCATTACAAAGCGTTTGATTTGGCACAGCATTCACGACTGGCGTTGGATTAACGGTTATGGTGAAAGTGATAGGAGTTCCCGGACAGCCATTTGCCGTAGGCGTAACCGTAATAGTTGATGTAACAGGTGCATTTCCTGTATTTACTGCCGTAAATGAGCCTATATTACCTGTTCCACTAGCACCCAAACCTATTGATGTGTTGCTGTTTGTCCAGTTATAAGTTGCTGAACCACTCATATTTCCTGTAAAGTTAATAGCTGTGGTAGATGCCCCATTACATAAAGTTTGATTGGGAACACTTGAAACTGTCGGAACCGGATTAACTGTTATAGTAAAGTTTGTTGGGGTTCCGGAACATCCATTTACGGTAGGTGTTACTGTTATTGTACCCGTAATAGGTGATGTTCCGGTATTTGTTCCTGTAAATGCCGTTATATTTCCTGAGCCATTAGAACCTAATCCTATTGATACGTTGCTATTTGTCCAATTATAGGTTGTGCCAACAACTGCTCCCGAAAAATTTATAGCCGTAGTTTGTTGACCAGCGCAAATCGTTTGATTTGAAACCGAATTTACCGTAGGTGTTGGATTTACCGTAATAGTGAAGCTCGTTGGAGTTCCAGAGCATCCATTTGCAGTAGGGGTAATTGTAATTGTGGCTACTACAGGCGAGGAACCTGTGTTAACGGCCGTAAATGCCCCAATATTACCTGAGCCACTTGCCGGCAAACCAATTGATGGGTTATTATTGGTCCAATTGTATGTGGCCGATCCTCCCATGCTTCCCGTTATATTTACAGCAGCTGTAGAAGAACCATTACAAACAGTTTGATTTCCGATAGGGTTTACTGTTGGCACCGGATTTATTGTGATAGTGAAACTTGTTGGAGTTCCTGGACAACCATTTATTGTTGGAGTAACGGTTATTGTACCCGTAATAGGTAAAGTGCCTGTATTTGTTCCTGTAAATGCCGCGATGTTGCCCGATCCACTAGCACCAAGCCCTATTGATGTGTTGTTATTTGTCCAGTTGTAAGTTGTGCCTGCAACATTGCCAGAAAAATTAACGGCTGTGGTTTGCTGTCCTGCACAAATCGTTTGATTAGCTACTGAATTTACTGTAGGAGTCGGATTAACCGTTATGGTAAATGAAATTGGAGTACCCGTACAGCCATTTGCCGTAGGCGTAACCGTAATAGTTGATGTAACAGGTGTATTACCCGTATTTACTGCAGTAAATGACCCTATATTACCCGAGCCACTAGCCCCCAAACCTATCGAGGTGTTATTGTTTGTCCAGTTGTATGTTGCTCCTGCTACATTTCCTGTAAAGTTTATTGCTGTTGTAGTTGCTCCATTACAATGTGTTTGATTTGAAACAGCGTTAACGGTGGGCGTTGGATTAACTGTTATGGTAAAATTAATTGGCGTTCCAGTACAGCCATTTGCTGTTGGAGTAACAGTTATTGTACTCGTTATGGGCGACCCTGTTCCGTTTGTTGTTGTAAACGAGGGTATGTTTCCAGAACCACTGGCACCAAGACCTATTCCAGTGTTACTATTTGTCCAGTTATAAGTTGTGCCACCCACAGCTCCGGAAAAATTAACCGCTGTTGATGCTGCGCCAGCACAATGAGTTTGATTTGACACAGCATTTACCGTGGGAATCGGATTTACAGTAAGAGTAAACGTTGAAGAAGAAGAACAGGGTGCTGTTCCTACACTATAGGTAATAGTGTAAGTGTTGGCCGAACTTGTATTTAAATTGATTTGCCCAGTTGCCGCATTAATGGACAATCCGGCAGGAGTTGAACTAAATGTTCCTCCGGATGTACCCGATATTGAGGGGTTCACATTACCCCCTCCCTGACAATAGGAATTTTGAGGATAGGAAAACCCTGAAGTAAATGGATTTGTAACGGTAATGGTTTGCGTTTGACAAGCCTGACAACCGTTTTGGGCATTCCAACAATAAGTTACCGTATGCGATCCAGGACCTGCAGCTGAAGGGCTAAAAACAGCAGCTCCCCAGTCGGTAACAGTAACAAGTCCGGTTGGACTGCTAGACGACCAGGTAGCTGATCCTGTTAAAGAAGCTGGAGGTGTAACGTTAACCGTTTGGCAGGCTCCATCCATTACCCAAGTTCCTGTTGCTAAAAGCGCCCCAGAATGACAATCTCTAATGTTGTAAGTGATGTTGCCCCCTGGTATGGATGCCGCCGTTTCACAAAGCTGAACCTGATTATTAGCCGTTGGCGACATAAACGAACCGTAGCCCGACCAATTCGTGTTGGGGGTTGGGTTTAAGGAACCTATAAGCACCCCATTCTCTAAATAATTCACTTGGAGTGTTGTATGGTTGGCATTGGTTTGTATCTCCACATAGTAACACGGTGTAATAGCCTGCCCCGGTGTAAAACCTGCTTCATTAGCATATAATGTAATGTTTCCACTTGTACAACTGGTTGAAGCCGGTAAATTTACAAAACTAACTGGAGGACAACACTGTATTACCTGCACGGTTGTACTACCCGTTCCTGTACATGGCGCAGGACCTACTGAATAGTTCACTGTATGTGAACCTACTCCCGCAGCCGTCGGATTAAACATGCCTGTATTAGGGTCTATACATGCACCACAGCTGGCACTCCACGCACCTCCTCCTGTTACGGAAGTCATTTGAAAAGCTCCTGCATTAGCACATACCGGCGCGACAGGATTAACTGTTCCATTGTATGGACCTGTTCCCGCTCCAGTACCTAATTGAAGGGTAAAACTGGTGCTACCTGGTCCAGTAGGGTTGCCCCCTACAGGATAGTCATACCCCCAGTTTTGAACAATTATCATTACTTGTTGGCCTGCTGTCACAAAAGGAGCAGGGAAGGATGAGTTACACCCAAACTGATTTCCAAACTGAATACAACCTCCCGAGTTTTGAGCATAGCCACAACCTATCTGATTTGCCGAATTTAGCACTGCATCACATGGATCTTCTCCTTGAGGTATATTGTATAACAAAACATCTATATATCCTGTATTGTTATTACCATTAATTAGCATGTTTAAGTTTCCGGTAGTAGTTATATTCAACAATATAAATCCATATTGATTGAGCCCTTGTTGCTGATTAAGGCATCCTTGCGCAAAATCTACATTAGGGGTAGCAGAATTGAAATTGAATGGTCCGGCAGTACCCGGTGTACATATAGAGGCTTGAATAAAGCATGAACGTAATCCGCCTTGTAGTTGATTCGTTTCTTTTTCTTCAACTAAATCGCCCAAATAAGTATTACAGGCATCGCCATAATAAACAGCATCGTAAGTATTTGCACAATTTAAGCTTTGATAATTTATATTGTATTGTGTTATTTGGTTTGCAAAATTTCCAATGTTAGAGATGCTTCTAAAGCTGAAATTTAGTTTATCTAACTCCCTCAAATAATTATTAAACTCATTTGGATAAGAAAGTATCCAAGATTCAAAAGCTGGTTTCGCTTTATTACCAGCCATTCTGACTGGAAAATTAGGTGCATAATTAGCTTGAATCTCTCGAATATAGGCAAGTACTGCATCTTGATACTGCTGACCCTTTATGTTTTTAAATATTCTGTAATGAGCATCTTCTAAAAGGTCAATATCAGAAATATTTGTGGGGTTTTGCGGGTTTAAGTTTGGTGTTGTTCCTTTTGTCTGAAGCTGCGGAGAAATAATAAATGATGTAGGCGTGCTTTGCTCCTTCAAAGTATTTACTCCGCTCTTATTAAGAGAAACGGGGGTATTAATGTTGTTGTTTGCTGACCCTACATTTCCTTTAGTTGCTTGCACCGATGCCGGTGCTGTCGGATTATTTCCAAGTTGTTTATTTGTGACCTGTGCATGAGCTACAACTCCAAAACACAAGGTTGCAACCAATAACAACAATTGGCTAAAATGTAACAATCTTTGCATAACTTTTTATTTTTCAGTTTATAGGACGAACTATCTTTTTGAATAGTTGCATCTACTTATTTTTCAGATGAAATAAGTCCGAAATTTAACAATTTTATTTTATTAACAAAATTTTGTTAAACTAAATAGCAGCTGTGGCGAATTATTTGGCTCTCAAATCGTAATACTTTTTTGCCTGAACATTATCGCCTAAGCTCAAATTGATTCTATAAAGGTTTTCTATAACGGTTTGATTTTGGGGAAATCTTAAATGGTATCTTTCATAATAGCTTCTGGCAGAAACTAAGTTATTTCTCTTTAATTCTAGTTCTGCAGCAATTAGCAAAAACTCTTCGGTCGATTGAATTTTGCCTGACAAAACCTCTTCAATTATCACAATTGCGTCATCTTCTCTGTTTTTTTCAAGTAAAAAAGTGATATAATGGGCGTATGAATCTCTGTTATAGCTTATCTCTATAGCCTTTCTAAACATACTCTCAGCCGATTGAGAGTCTCCGGACTTATTGAAAATCCTAGCGTATAGAATGTACACATTATAATTTACCGAATCTATTTGATGTGCGGTTTCCGTGAGATGCTTCGCTTCCTCTATATTACTGTAATAAGTTAACTCAATATTTGCTAGGGTAAGATAGGGTTTATAGTATTCCGGATAGATTTCTATAGCTTTTTGCAATGATTTTTTGGCCCGACTCACTTTGTTAGCTACAACGTCTCTGGTCAAATTTGACTTAGCAATTTCTATCAATAATGAAGACGAATAGAGATTATGCAAATTATATGAATTTTCTGCTACCTCGATGTCATTAGCAAAAAGTGTAGTTGAGTTCTCCCATTTTTGGTTCCTATTAAAAGTGTAAACCAAAGAAATTAATCCAATTAGAGCTATTATTAAAAATGGGGGGGTAATTATGCTTATTTTATCTGAAGGTTTGATTTTTAAAACACGCCATATTAAAGAGGTTAGAATAATCGAAAATCCTATGCTAGCTATATAGGCGTATCGCTCTGCAACAATACCCATAATTGGTTTTGTTAGATTTGAGAAAGGTATCAATGCAATAAAATATAATGCAATACCAAACGAAATTATATTTCGTTGTCGAAATTGCCACAATGCAATCCCAACTAAAAACAAATGGATTAATAAAATTATATAAACCTGAAAATCTGACCATTTATACAACATAACTTCGTTGTAACCATAATAACTGACAAGTGGAAAAGGGAAAATTAATTTGTATAAATAAAACCAAAAAGTGGATATAGAAGCGGGAATCCTTTCTAAAAAACTCATGCTCTCAATGGGAGACTCCCAAAAATGAATATAGCGTACATCAGAAACATCCAATAAATATTTTTTACCTAAAAAATAAATACTAAATCCAAAAAAGAAATAGGCATAAAATCTAAATACTCTCTTTAGTGAAAACTGCCGGAAGTAATAGAAAACAATAGGTAAAACAAATATCAAAACTAATGCGGTGTACTTAGATAAAAGTGCTAATAAAAACCATAAAACAGATAGAATAAGCTTAGAGATTTTCTTAGAGTCAAAGTATAGAATAGCGTTATTCATGCCAGCTAAGCCTAATAGCAAAAATAAAAGCTCGTCTCTAGATTTTATATTGTTAACTATCTCTGAGTGTATCGGGTGAATCAAAAAAATAAGTGTAATAAACAATGAAAAACTATATTTATCGTCTCCTAACAATAGCTGTAAAAGACTAAACAAGAGAAAACAAGTTAGTCCATAAAGCAACACATTTATAAAATGGCTTGCCTTCGGATTCTCTCCAAAAAACTGATATTCCAAGGCAAATGATGCTATAGTTATTGGTCTATAACCATAGGATTGTTCTTGATTTTTCACGTAAGGCTCTGTAAAAATTTTGGGGAGTCCTTTAATTCCATTTTTTACGGACTCGTTGTCTAAGACAACTATACTATCGTCTAGTGCATACTTATTTTTCAGCGTATTTCCATAGAAAACAAAAGACAAAATCAAGAAGAAAAATATAGTTCTAATCTTGGTTTTGTTAAATGTATAAACCATCTTTTATCTCAACAAGGTAAGATGTCCTGTGTAGGTCTTTTCTGAGTTCTGAATATCTCTGGTTTTTACTACATAATAGTACGTGCCTTCGTCTGCATTATTACCTGATATTTTTCCGTCCCAAGATGGATTAAAGCCACTTGAGATAAAAATATTCTGTCCCCATCGATTATAAATTGACATCTCTATATTTTCTATCCCAACAGTAGTTAAAATAAAAACATCATTGACCCCGTCTCCATTTGGCGAAAATATATTTGGTATTAATACAATTATTTCGCCCACAACGCTAATCGTTATTGAAACTGTATCAGTACAACCATTTGCATCTGTAACTATCAGGCTTGCGTTATAAATCCCCTCGTTCGCATAGGTATTAGTTGGATTTTGAGTTATTGAACCATTTCCGTCTCCAAAATCCCATAAATACGACAATCCAGTTCCTGTTGAATTATTTATAAAATCAACTATTAGTGGAAATATACCTGATGAGGGCGTTGCTGAGAACGAGGCTATTGGACCACTTACCACAATAGTAATGGAAGAAGAAGAACCACAATCTCCGGACAAAGTATAAGTTACAATATGTGAACCATTTCCTGCTATAGCCGGATCAAAAATTCCATTTATAGAATCAGTAATCCCTAGCCCACTCCATACTCCTCCGGGAGTTACAGGCACTAAAATTACCAGCCCATCGTTGTTACAAAAAGGCCCGGCTGGGGTAATAGTTGCATCCAATTGACTGTCAATTGTCACTACAACACTAGATGTATTGGGGCAAAGCCCATTCGTAGTGTAGGTAATGGTGTAAGTGCCTGGAGTAGATAAACTAGGATTTATATGACCACTATTATTATTAAGATTTAAACCAGTTATGGGAGAGACACTAAAGGTTCCTCCTGCCAGACCTGTAATACTAGGTGATTGTTGTTGTTCTGTGATACAATATGAACTGCTACTGTATGAAAAGCCGGCATCATCAGTAGGATTAATTTGAAAAGTGGTACTATGAGTTGCTGCTGAGCAACCACCTGATGCAGGTATATCATTAGTTACGGTATAAGTACCCACAGCGCTGGAGGATACATTTATTACTCCGGTTGATGGATCTATAGATAATCCGGCCGGGGTTGATGTAAAAGTACCTGCTCCTGCTCCCGGACCAAATATCGGCGATTGGTTTGATGTGTTTTCACAAACAGGTGTAGTATACGAAAAATTCGTTGTTGGTGAGGATGTAATTTGTATGGCAAAAGTAGAGCTATTTGGACAAGGCCCATTTGTCGTATAAGTTATTGTATAATTGCCCGGTGGGGTCGTTGAAAGGTTAATTTCTCCCGTAGAAGTACTTACAAAAGTAATTCCTGCTCCAGAATAAACACCTCCGGGCAGTGTTGCTGTTGGTGTTGTTGTTCCTACATTACAATAAACAGTTTGGGGGTATGAAAATTGTGCGTTATCCAAAGAATTTACCGTAATCTGGGTTGAGCCAGTAGAATTACAAGGTATAACACCAAGAGAATAGTTAATGGTGTGTGTGCCAGGGCCTGCTGTTGCAGGATTAAAAACACCGGCAGAGCTAGTACCGGGGCCGCTCCATGTACCTCCCCCATTTACAGCAGTCAACTGTATTGATGATGCATTTACACACAATGAGCCTACAGGATTAATGGTAGCATCGGGGGGACCGGTTTGAGCTCCGGGAGGTGGCCCGAGCTGCAGAGTAAAAGAGCTATGCGCGTTACTCCAGTCTTCCACCAATATCATCAGTACCTGACCGGCAGTAACATTTGGCGCAGCAACAGAAGAAGCACATGGAAAAGCATTCCCAAATTGGGCGCAACCACTAGCCGATGAAGCATAATTACATGATAACTGAGTTGCAGGCGATAAACTTGCGCAAGGATTAGCTTGTCCTGTAATGTTAAATACAGCTACATCTATATAGCCTGAATTATTATTTCCATTAACCAGAAGGTTTAAAGGTCCACTTTGAGTAATATATAGCACAATGTATCCGTAATTTGGAGTGCCTGCCCCATTCCAAAAGTCTAAACAAGTCGAGGGATTGTTAGATGCGGGAATAAAATTAAACGGCCCGGCAACGCCCGGTGTACAAATAGACGTATTCGTATTACATTGGGAATAACTCAAATTTAAACCAAACACAACAAAAAACAAACAGATAAGTTTTTTCATCTCCCTTCTAATTTTCAATTAAATTTATGTTTTCGAAATTTTTCTCAATCCTTTTCAGTACATTACTAATTATGTTCATGTGAATTTCTCTATCATCTGCATTAACAAAAACCAACGTTAATACCGGAGATTCAAATTTCATATCTCTAATATGTTTATTCTGTGCTAAAATTCTCTCTTTCCATTTTTCAAAATTATCGTCAATTTGAAGCTCATTTATTTTATCCACCCCAATTTCAATTTCACATTGGGTTTTGTTATAGTAAACAACTTCATTACTAATGTTTTGGGCTGATAAATTAATCATCAGGAAAAACATCACCCCCGTAAAAACAATCTTCTTTGTTTTTTGCATAATAATATGTTTAATTTTATCCGCTAATGTAACTAAAAATGTAATTAAAGTAGCAATTATGCTATCATTTTTTTAACGTATTGTTAATTTCTACACGTCTCGATGAAAATTCAAAATAAAAAAACAAGTTCCTACTTAGGTAATGTAGTTTATTTAAAAGATGAATTTCATGCTAATAAATTAGCAACCGACTTGGCAAAAGATTGCGGCAATTTGTTTTTTGAGAAGCATCCGAACATCAAAAAAACAGATATCGATTTTCTGATTTATTGCACAGAAGCACCAGATTACATCTCTCCGGCGGGTTCGTGTATCGTTCAGGAAAAATTAGGTCTTCCTAAGAATATCGGTACTTTCGACTTGTCTTTTGGCTGCTCAGGGTACACCCAAAGCATTGCCTTGGCAAAAAGTTTAGTGGAATCGCAAATGGGAAATAATGTGCTAGTGATAACTTCCGATTTTCCGACCCGGGTTTTGCATCCGGAGGACAAAGATTTAGTAGAACTTTTCAAAGATGCCGCATCTTGCTCGTTGGTTTCTTCATCAAAAAACACCATCGAATCGGCTGAGATAGGTAGATTTGTTTTTGGAACTGACGGCTCAGGTGAGCTGAATTTAAGAGTGGCCCGGAGTGCTTTTAACAACCCTATTGACGAAAATTGGTTGAAAGAACATGCTGAAATTGGCAGTATGCCACACGGGCGAATGGAAATGAACGGATTGGAGATTTTTCGTTTTTCTATGCAGGAGGTTCCAGTTTTAGTTCAGCAAATTTTAGAGAAAAACCAACTCTTTTATGAAGATATCGATCTTTTTGTTTTTCATCAAGCTAGTGAAATCATCCTTAAATCCTTAAAACGAAAACTTAAAATACCGGACGAAAAATTTTACACAAACTTTGCTAAGCACAAAAACACCGTTTCGGCAACAATCCCTATATGTATTCATGAAGCTATTGAAAGTGAAACCGTAAAAAAAGGGATGAACGTTTTGGTAGTGGGTTTTGGAGTCGGGTACTCTTGGTCGGGTACGATTCTGAAATTTTAATTACATTCGGAAATAATTTTGCCTCATCATGGTTACATTAGAAGAATTCACCCGATTACTGGAGAAAGAGTTTGACGATATAGACACAAACTCGCTTTCACCAAAAACCAGTTACAGAAACATCCCCGATTTCAGTTCCATGCACGCTTTGGTTATTATTGCTTTTATCGACAACCAATTTGATGTTTTGCTAACCGGAGAAGAGTTAAAAAATGCCGTAACCATTGAAGATTTATATAATTTGGTGAAATCAAAAACTGCATAGATTGAGTTTGTTCAGCATACATAATGTTTCCCTAAAAGCCATATCGGCGTGTGTACCCAAAAAAGAAGTGCCTATTTCAGAATACAACTACATTTCTGACGAAGAAAAAAAAATGTTTACTCAGGGTACGGGAATAGCTTCCAGAAGATTTGCTCCCGAACACATTTGCACTTCAGACATGTGTTATGAAGCTGCAACAAAACTCATTAAAGACAACAATTTGGACAAAGACACCATTGACGTTTTAGTTTTTGTCTCGCAGTCCCCCGATTATTTTCTTCCGGCAACTTCTATTCTTCTACAGGAAAGACTAGGTCTATCAAAATCTGTAATGGCTTTTGATATAAATTTGGGATGCTCAGGATATGTTTACGGGCTTAGTGTTTTATCTAACCTAATTTCTCTGCCCGGTATGAAAAAAGGGCTGCTGCTCTGCGGCGATAAATCCAGTCAGTCGCTCAGTTATACAGACAAAAGCACCTATCCCCTATTTGGCGATGCTGGTACGGCTACTCTGTTGGAAAGAAGTGAGAACTCCTCCCCCATACATTTCAACTTACAAAGCGACGGCAGTGGCAGAAATGCCATCATAATAGAAGGCGCTGCAACGAGGAAACCTTATTCAAAAAATACATTTAAGAAAATTGAAATAGCTCCGGGGATAAACCGCTGCGAAAGAGACTTGGCTCTGGACGGAATTGAAGTCTTTAATTTTTCACTACGGGAAGTGAAACCCAATATTAAAACCCTATTGGAGTTCTCAAATACAGAGCTTCATTCGATTGATTTTTTGGTTATGCATCAAGCCAACAAATTGATGAACGAATCGGTAAGAAAAAAAATTGGTTTCCCTATAGAAAAAGCCCCTTATTCACTCGAAAAATATGGAAATACCAGTTCAGCCTCCATTCCGCTTACCATAGTTGCAGAACTAAAAAACAAACTCAACGGAAACAGAAAACTGCTCCTATCAGGTTTTGGGGTTGGGTTTTCTTGGGGCTCTGCCATTGTGGATATAAATAATTTGAAAATTAGTAACTTGGTCGAAATTGAATAATGCATCTATCCGGCAAGCATATAGTAATAACGGGAGCCTCCTCAGGAATTGGTAGAGAGACGTGCCTGCTATTGGCTCAAGCGGGAGCTAAAATAACCGGTATTGCGAGAAACGAAACGGAGTTAAACGAGCTTCTAAATCAACTAAAGAAAATAAACAACGAAGAGCATCGGGTTGTGGGTTGCGACTTGTCAAACCACGAGTCCCTAGAGGGGCTTGTTTCCAAACTCAATTCATGTGACGGGATAGTTCATGCAGCCGGAATAGTGTCTCCGCTTCCGGTTAAATTTATCAGAAAAAAGCATTTAGATAAGGTTTGGAATATCAACACCTACGCTCCAATTCTATTGACTGCTCAACTTTTAAGCGAACAAAAAATAAACGAAGAGGCCTCCATAGTTTTTATTTCCTCCATCTCTACACGCCACCCTTATTTTGGAGGAGCAATGTATGTTTCTTCTAAAGCTGCAATTGAAGCATATAGCAGAAATTTAGGGTTGGAATTAGTCGGCAAAAAAATCAGGAGCAACGTAGTTTCTCCGGCTTTAGTCAAAACAAAAATCTTCAATCAAACCATCGAAGCTTCGGATGCCGAAAAACTAAAAGAATACGAAAACAATTATCCCTTTGGATTTGGCGAACCAATAGATATTGCAAACGCTATCGAATTTTTCATTTCAGACAAATCCCGATGGATTACCGGACAGAACCTCATCCTGGACGGAGGTTTAACACTTAGCCAAAAATCATGATCAACTCTTTGAAATATTCGATTGTTGTCCCCGTGTTCAACGCTGAGAAATGCCTTGATGAACTAGTTGAAAGAGTGGTAAAAACAGTGAATTCCATCACATCCGAATACGAAATCATATTGGTTGACGATTACAGTGAAGATAATTCGTGGGAGATAATCAAAAAACATAAAAAGAAATTCCCAGAAATTATAAAAGGCATAAGGTTAAGCAAAAATTTTGGGCAACACAATGCCACATTTTGTGGAATAAAACATGCTTCTGGTGAATTTATCATCACCCTTGACGACGATTTAGAATATGATCCTGAAGACATTAAACAACTAATAGATGCTCAAAAAAACTCCGAAGCTCAATTGGTTTATGGGGAATCAACCAAAAAAAAAAATAGTTGGATTAGAACCTTTTTCACTCTTTTATACAAACTATTCTCCCGTTCAATTCACGGTAAAAACAAGGGTAGAGGTAGTAGTTTTAGACTGATGAAGTCTTCATTAGCTAAATCATTGCTAAACAATATAGGGAGTTTTTCTTTCATCGATGAGTTTTGCCAATGGCATACCAACAATATTGCCTTTGTTTCGATTACATCTTATGATTCAAAAAGAGGAAAATCTAGGTATTCACTATTTAAGCTATCATTAATCACTTCTGAAGTAATTTTATTTTCTTCCGTTTTTCCACTAAGAATTATAACCGGATTTGGTTTCCTTATAGCATTAGTAAACTTTTTATTAGGCTTGTTTTTTATTGTAAAACGCCTGTTCTTCAATATAGAAGTCGAGGGCTACACCTCTTTAATTGTTGCCGTATTGTTCTCTACCGGACTAATTATTTTGTCTCTGGGTGTTATTGCAGAATACATCAGTAAGATACTCAAATCACAACACCATAAGCCCGCCTTTTTTGAGGAAAAAATTCTATGATAATAGAGCAGTATGGCATTCGGTTGACCCGTCTTAAGTATGAAGACATTGAGCTGGTTAGAAATTGGCGAAACAAGCCAGAGATAAGAAAAACCATGGCCTACAAAAAATACATAACCAAGGCTATGCAAGAGAAATGGTTTAAAAGCATCAACAACAAATTCAACTACTACTTTTTAATAGAATCGAACAGTGGAAAAATAGGTATCATTTCCTGCAAAAAAATAAATTTAACTGATCAGTACGGAGAAGGCGGGATTTTTCTTTGGAACAGAAACGATTCTCCGGAAAATATAAGTGCTGTACTAGCCAGCTTATGCCTAATCAATTTTATATTCTTCAGGCTCAACATAAGTAACAAATCGTATATACAAATTCTCAAAAACAATAAAAAGTCAATACACTATAACAAAACACTGGGATATTCACTAGTTCCCGGTCAGGAAAAAATTAAAAATAAGTGGTATATACTAACTAAAGAAGACTATTTAAAAAAGGCAAGCACGCTAAATGAAGTAGCAAAAAAACTCTCTGCAGACTATGATTTACCTAGAGTTTATGGAGAAAAATCTGACCTTCAATTGGACGAAATCAACAAGATTATTCAGCCTCATCAAAATACCCCTGATTAAGCCACCTGCTCCAAGTTTCTTTCGGGGCAATGTTCAGGAGAAAAGGGTCATCTACCCGATCCATTTTATACTTGCATATTTCCCTAGCCGAATAACCACATCCTGGTTTAGCAATATCAAACATGAGAAGGGCCCTAACCTCAGTAGAATCATTCCAAGCCTCGTGCTCAAAACTATCGTCAAACACAACCAACTCTCCTTTTTTCCAATAATGAACTTCCTCTCCCACTCCTATTCCGCATAGGTTTCCTTCAGGAACAATTAATGGCAAATGGGCTCTTAATACAATTTTACTATATCCCCGATGAGGCAATATTTTTGTTTTAGGTTGCATCAGCGAAAACTGCGCAGTAATTAATTCGGGAATCTGAGCAATTACCTCATAGGTTTTGGGACAAGCTTCAATATTCACCTGTTTTTTAATTCCGAAAAAAACAAACTCAAATGTTTTCCAGTTGATGGACAAACTACCTTCCACATAGTCGGGGTGAGCAGCCAACCAATTTGCATCGAGCGGAAAATGAGACGCTTCGTTTTCTATTACCGTCATTAACTCAGCTAGTATTATTTCAGTATTATCTTCGAGCAGGGCTGCAAAAGAAAAGTCAGTTTTAGGATAGAAATATTTATTGGTCGGCATACTTACAAACGATATATTTACAGCACTTTACAAATATGGCAAAATTATCTCCTTGGTACAACTATTGGCATCCCGAATACAACGGGAGCGAACCTGCTTTTGTGGAGGTGGAAAAAGAATCTTGGGCATCAGAACTGGAAGAAAATTATAATTCGTTCAGAACTGAAATTGAAAATTTCATTAAAGAAAACCCCAAACAATACAAGCCATATAATCTTAAATCTTTAAACCAGAACAGCGGATGGAGTACGATTACCTTCAAGACCTGGGGAATAAACGTTAATTCCAACCTCAACAAGACCAAGACTGTAGATGAATTCTTAAAAAAATTTCCCGAAATTCTATCTTTCGCCGTGAGTAAAATGTCGGCCAAAACAGTCATTAAGCCCCATAATGGAGATACCAATACAATATGGCGATGCCATTTCGGGATAAAAATACCTTCTACACTACCTCATTGTGGAATTGAAGTGAAAAGTGAAACTAAATCATGGGAAGAAGGCAAGGTTTTGGCTTTCTGTGATGCGTTTAATCATCGAGCGTGGAATCAAACCGATGAGGAAAGAATAATTGTAATTTTTGACATATTGAGACCTGAATTTTCTCATCTGAAAAACAAAGTATGTATTAACGTAAGGTCTTTTATGCTCTTACAGATTTTACTTGAAAAAGTATCTTTTATTGGAAATGCCCCTAAATTTATTCATCGATTTATTTTCGGTTTTTTAAAGTTAATTTTAATCGTAATCTATCCCTACCAAAAAAGAAAAGGGGTGTTGTTAAATCATGGAGGCTAATCAAAAAATAAAGGCTTGGTTTTCTTTTTCGGGAAAAGGCAAAATGCCCTTTGAGGATTTTACTTTTGCCGAGGAAAATGAACTGGAATTTAAATCTGTTCTGGAAGACAACTTCGAACTCATTAGGGGGGAGCTAACCGAATTGATAAAAAACAAAAACAAAAACATTGTACCCTACTTCAACCGAACGTTAGCAAACAAAGCAGAAAATTGGACTATTTTTCCTCTGAAATTCTGGGGACTAAACCTACACCGAAATCAAAAAAAATGCCCGCAAACCTCAAAATTACTAGAACGTGTTGATGGCGTATTATCTGCCGGTTTCAGTATTATGAAACCCGAAACTATCATCGACACCCATGTAGGTGATAGCAACGTATTTTACAGGTGTCATTTGGGGTTAAAAATCCCAAAGGAAAAATCATTCCTAGGAATTGAAGTTAATGGAGTTACCATGCGGTGGCAAGAAGCTGAATTGTTCGCATTTTGCGATGCCCAACCCCACTGTGCCTGGAACAAGAGCAACGAAGAAAGATGGATTCTTATAGTAGACGTAATCCGACCCGAATTCAAGAACAAAAAAAACAGAATTTGTGCTGCGATGCTGGGTGTAGCTTTTACGCAGAATCTATTCCAACGACTTTATATCATAAAACACCTGCCGACTTTTGTAAGAAGTGGTATGATGGGATTTTTTAGGTTAATACTGCTTCCCTACTTACACAGCAGAAATTATTTAGGCCGATTACTCTTCAAGTAAAAGCTCGCTGTTTATTCTCTCTTTTAGTAAACCCGTGAAGACTTCTCTCCCTCTTTTATTCATGTGGTGTGAATCTATAAACAAATCACAGCGCTCAGAAAAATAATCCTCATAATCCCATATTTTGTACCCGGCAGAGTTTATTATACTGTCTTGTAGTCTGCGATTATACAACTCTTCTCCACAAAACAATCTTAAAGTACTGGTAAATAGCTCGTGTACAGGGAATTTTATGAATATCGGTTCAACATTATACTTTTCGCATAGTTTTATGGTTTTTTCCAAGTACCTCAAACTTAAATCATCGTAAAGAAGTTCCGGTCTATTGGAAAGAACTTTTACTCTAATAAATTGCTGAACTTCATATTCTTTTTTGGCATCGCTTACAGAGCAAAAATCTAACTCTGCTTTTTTTCTTTTCTTCTCTTTGTTTTTAGCAACTACATCTCTAAACTCAATATAAGGCAACAGTTTATATTTAAGTCCAGTAAAAAAATATTCCGGATTGTGTTGATCTTCAATAAGCAATTCAGAATACTCCACATACCTAACATAAAAAAAATAGTTCGTATTAAATTGTAAAAAATTTCCCGAATAACGAGCCGCATCAGCTTGCAATATGATGTATTTTGGAGGCTGATTATGTTTTAAATAATGCTTTATCCTATAATAGGTTCTCATTGGGTTTTCCCCAAAGTAGGCCATATTAAAAGCACTTTGCAGGCTATCGTCTTCGATTGAGCGTGCTGCGTGTGAATCTCCGGCTATTAAAACTACAGGTGGGTTTGGCAGCGACTCTAATTTTTTTTGATTTTCCATCAGAAGGCTATTGTCTTCAGTATACCGATAAAAAATATATAACAACAAAAAATGCGCTATAATAATTTGCGATAAGAACAATACTATTTTATTTCTAAAACTCATTAAAACTGAAAATAATGAAATGTTTCGCTCCCTCTATCTGCTAATAAAACTATTGCAAAAATTATCATGGTGTAAACAGAAATTCGAATGAAATCATTTTTTATTCCTGCAAACGGATAATCACCACCCTCTGGTGTTATATAATTAGCGGATTCTAAAACCACTATCAATCCAAGCATAATCATAAAATCCGCAATTAGAATATTTGGTTTATTAGAAAAATCAAATAAGTGTTGTAGAAAGAGGGAAGTTTCATTAATATCTTTCAAACAATAAAAAATACTTAATGAACAAAACACGATAAAGGTCGAAAATCGACACAAAAAATCATATAGCCATTTAATCCTAATCAACCCAATGCGGCTAAAAAACGTTAACCGTAAATCTTTTGTTGAAAAATCAATAACAACATATAAACCAGCAATTAAACCAAACATTAAAAAATTAAATGAGGCGCCGTGCCAAACCCCTACTATAATAAAACTGACAATAACATTAATAAACGACCTTACTTTAGAATTACCATATCTACCCCCCATTGGTAAATACACATAATCTTTAACCCATACAGAAAGTGTTATATGCCACCTACTCCAAAAAACTCTGAAATTTAATGAAGAAAATGGCTTATTAAAGTTGTTTGTAAGCTTAATATTAAACCAGCGTGCACTCCCTATTGCAATGTCGCAATATCCAGAAAAATCACAATATAAATAGTAGGCGAAAATCGGCATAGAAATCAAGTAGTCTACCCCTGACCATTGAGGATTAAAAACATCGCTAAATACTTTAACACAATACAACCCCAAAGTATCAGCTATCACTATCTTCTTAAAAAAACCCCACAATAAAGTTTTTGCACCCTCAGTAAAATTTGATTTTGTAAATTTTGATTCTGCCTTAAATTGAGGAACCAAATCCCCTGCCCTCTCAATAGGTCCTGCTACTAGTTGTGGAAAAAATGAAATGTACAGAGCGTAATAGCCTATATGCGTTTCGGGCTCAATTTTAGATTTGTAAACATCAACAATATAGCTCAATGCCTGAAAGGTATAAAAGGATATACCAATAGGAAGTAGGATGCTCATGAAATTAATTCCTAAATCAATTTCTTTATTTCCAAAAAAATTAACCGCACTCACTATAATCTCTGATAGCCAACCCGAATATTTAAAAAACACCAACAGCGACAAAATACTTATCACCCCTAAAAAAAGCGCAGATTTCTTTTTCCTTTTGCTTACTAATATGCCAAAGCCATACGAAATTAGAGAAACCGCAGCTATTAACGCACCATAACGAACATCCCAATAACAATAGAATACATAGCTGGAAAACAACAATAAAAACCACCTGAATCTATGAGAAATTATATAATAACCCGTAACAATTAGTGGAAGAAAAAATACATATACTAGACTGTTAAACCCCACACTATCTCTTTTTAAAATAAAACAATTTTAACCTCAGCGGCATTTTATAATAGTACAAATCGAAAATGAAGTTGTAACTATTTATTGGTAAAAACAAGAGAAATAATTTTAACCGAACTAACAAAACGTCACCAATTGATGGCTTTAAAGTTTTTTTATAATTAAAGTATTCACCCGTTTTTCCGGCTATAACTTCTATCGTATTCAATTCAGACTGATTAAACTTACCCTGCCATTTGTTCAATTTTTCCGTATCAATTGGTTTTAGTAATCTATTGTGCATCAATTCTATTTTCTTTCTACTTTCCAATCCTAAATTTACTTCTGCGTGCGAAAGTAGTTTTGCTGTATTTTCAGCCGGATTCGTCATGTCTTGACAGTACTCAACCTGCAAAAAATCACATAGCCTTTTAAGTTCACTCTCTGGATGGGAAACCAAATCTTCGTAGCGAAAGAAATGGGTAATCCCTTTATGTTTGTTCGCAAAAGCCATAATACTCTTGTAATACTTAGCCCACATATAACTATGAATAGTATTGGAATTAATCCACCCCGTAAAAACCCGTTTTCTGGACAATATATTATCGCGGTAATCTCTGCTCAAAACAATAAATCTTGCTTCGGGAAATAGTTTTAGTATTTTATCCATGTACAACGAATAAATAGGATTTTTATCTACCAAAACACTTGCCTCTTCCGGGTTTTTAGCCTTATCATAATTTAAATATACCGCCTTACACAATTGAGAGTAAGACACATCCTCTCGTGAAATCGCATCTATAAAGCTATCCGAAGGAAACCATATACTAGTTTCATGATTATGCCTTCTTTTTATCATTTCCTTAAACAATTCGAAATCTATGTTTAACAATCTGCTTTTTGCTAAAGACTTACCAAATAGAGCAAAATTGTTTTCGGGAGTACTTACCACCTCCGGATGCATATTTAGCATATTACTCAAAAGCGTAGTTCCCGACCTGCCCATCCCTACAATGAAATATATGCGCTGATTATATTTCATTCCTCAATTTGGAAATTTTATCCACTTGATTTACAAATCGTTTCAACTTAAACTCTATAGGCACATAATAAAGAATATCATCTTTATAAATATTGTAGTAGGCTTTAAGAATCTGCATGGGATGGGTTAAATAAATGTACACTTTTTTTAAACCTAAAAAAGATTGATTTTTACTAACAGTATACCCAAATTGCTCCCCCACCTTGCCATTTATAATTTCACAAATTTCAATATCCTTTTCAGGTAGTTCTCTTTTCCAAGCTTCTACTCTCGTTGCGTTTATGGGTTTGGCCAAGTCGGTGTACTTTTTAACCGCCCTTTCTGATGTTTCAGAAGCATTGACATATTCTTCTGCCTTGAGATTTTCTTTTTCTCTTTGATAAAAGTTGAGCAAATCTTCGGAAAACTCAATCTCCAAAAATTCACACAGCTCTTTTGTTTTAACTGATGTGTTACTAACAAAATCCTCATACTTTAATATCAAACATTTATCAGGGTATTTCTTGAGTAACCGAAGTAAGCGCTTGTTGAACAAGTTCCATCGAACCGAATTAAAAACAGTAGATGAGGACAAATAATTAACACTTTGCTTTCTTGATAATAAATTAGCCCTATAATCCCTTATCGCTAAAATAAATCTGGCACTCTCATCTAGTTTGATTAGTTTTCGCCACTGTAAAGAGTATGAAGGATTTTTATCAATTACCATCTCTATATCACTGTAATCTTTGTTAGGCGCCCTGAAATGAAGATAAATCCTCCTCATCAATTCATGAAACGAAATATTTCTCCTAACAGCATACAAAACACTCTTTAACTCCTTATAATTCAAATCCCAACCAATGTAAGGCTGTAGTCTTGCAAATTGTTCCAGAAACTGAATTACCATGTCAATTTCTCGCTGACTGAAAGAGGTCTTGTTTTTAAATGTATGAGCAAAAAACAAATAAAAATAGACTTCTGGAGACGCTGCAACTTTGTTGTGTTGATTTAGTAAAGAGGTGAGCAAAGTGGTGCCTGATCTTCCAATTCCCAAAATGAAATTAAGATCTAGTGAATTTTTAGTTTTATAATCCTCTTTATGTTGCATCAATACAGTTTGCTAAAATATTCCAATGCCTTTACTGTATCTCCTTTTTGCAAATTCATTTTATACAAGTAGTTATACAAATTCATCTGTTCTTGCTTCAGTTGATTAATTCTGTTTATTTCTTCATTCGACAAACTTTGTCTAGTCGATTTTTCACTCAATTCTATCTCCATGCTATTCAATGCTCTTTCGAAATAGTAGTTAGTGCTGTCAGAGTACCCTATAGAGTTATATGCATTTGCCATCTGCACATAATTTTGAGCATGATTGACATTAGGAAAAGATTTTACAAATCGGGTGTTCCACATAATTAAGTTCGTATTGTCCTCTAATTGAGTTGCAAGCGTTGTAGTTGCATTATACAATGGTAAGTATATCGGACTAACTAGATACAATTTCTCAAAATAGTAAAATGCCGTATCCTTATTCGCTCTCAAATAACTACCCAACAATCTCTTAAGTCTATCGGTGTCTTTACCCTTATCCAAATAAGCTATTAACGATTGATTCATCGTATCAAAAAAATATTGTAAGTCGTCCAAATTTCCCGACTGAACTGCATTTTTAAACATATCACTAAATCGACTGTTTTTCAGAAACTTACCTTCTATTCTCTCATAGTTGTAAGCTAACCTGATAAACATATCTTTTTGCTGTTGATTAAGTTGCTGAGTGGCGTAAGGGCGGTATTTAGCCATTAAGGCTTTGAAAAAACTCATCGCTCTGGTAACTTCCTCCATATCATTTATTTCTACTACATATGTGTATGAAACGAAATGCGATTCAGGGTCTATTTCGTTTTTATTAGCTTGAATTTGATTAGCCAATTCTCTTTGCATTTCTGCTTTTTTACCATAAGCATTGGCAAGATTATAAAGCCCTTCCATATAAATTGAGTCGATTTCGACACAGCGCTTACCTAACATAATCGCTTGGTTATAATCATGCTTAAAAGTGTAATGAAGTGCTGCCAAGTTATTGAGCGAAGAAGCGTAATTGGGATATATGCTTACCGCTTTTTCAAAATAAAACAAAGCACTATCAGCTTTGCGCTGTATCACGTCATATTCAGTAAACTCACTTCCCTCTTTCTGCATCACAAATGCTTCGGTATAGTACTCTGATGCCAGAAGAGAGTTGGCTTTTACCGACTCTGTCAACTTTTCTATATCAGCCAAATAAAGTGACTTCTTAGAATACCAGTCCTTGTTTCTATTTATACTCAACACCAAAGAAGGTATCCCAATAACAAGGAGAAATAAAAAAGTATATCGCTTATTGTTACTTATCCCAGCTTTCAAATAATCCATTTTCAAAAATTTGAAAAACAAGTAGGCTATTGCCAAAACAAATCCAACAGAGGCAATAAAAGCAAATCGCTCTGCCACAATACCTACAATTGGCCCTAACAAATTTGCTGCGCCGCCAATTGCCAAAAAGAAGAAAAATATACCATAACTCAAAACAGATCTATTTCTGAATCCCCTCAAAGCAATAAAACCAAGAAGAATTAATACAAAAAATGATAAATAGAAAAGTCCATCTGAAAAAGTAATTATTTCAACCTGATTATAACCATAGTAGTAAGCCAACTCTGATGGGTTAATCAACTTTTGAATATACCAAAAAACAGAGTAAAAAAACATAGGAATTCTATCCAAAAAAGTCATTTCAAAAAGAGGATTTTCGAAAAACTCATATATTCTTAATTCCTGCTGATTAACAATACTGCTTTTTACAAATCTGAATATAGATATACAAATCACATACCCCCCAAATAAAGTAAGTAACCGAGTATTTTTCAGGCTTCTAAAAAAGAATAGACTAAAGGGTATAATAACAAAAAAAGAAAGTGCAGATTGTTTGCTCAAAGCACTCAAAAGCATAAATAAAAATGAACTATATATATACATTGGTTTCATAGAATCATAATACTTGAAAGCATTTATAGCCGCCAACAACGCAAAAGCGAAAGCCAACAATTCATCTCTTCCTTTAATATTGTTAACCACCTCAGAGTGAGCTGGATGAATCATAAAGAGCATAACGACAAAAAACGAGAACCACTGCCCTTCTCCTTTAAATAATTGAAGCAAAAAAAGATAGAGTAAAATGCCACACACCCCATATATCAATATATTTATAAAGTGGCTAATCCCTGCCCTATTTTCTGAACCCTTAAAAAACTGCCACTCTATCGCAAAGGTTAATGTAGTTATAGGCCTGTAACTGTATTGTTGCTTCCCGTCCTGTGCATATCTACTAGTAAAAATATCTTTTATCCCGGCTACACCCTTCTCCACATTTTCGTGGCGCATCCTATCCGTGGTAGTTACCAATTCATCATCAATAGCATATCCGTTTTTTACAGAATTTCCATAAAAAACGAAGGCCAAAAGCATAATTGCGGAACAGACCCATTTCTTTGGAAGCGAATATGGAACAGCCTTATCTACTTTCTTTTTCGACATATATTTTTCTAAAGTAGAAAAAACTTAGACATGAGGTAAGTCAACGCTAAATTTAAATCTAATTTATTCAACAGAATTGTTAGTAAAAACGAGCGCAAGTCGCATAAATCCCCCGAGTGTATTTTGTAATTTTGAAAGATGGAATATTTAGACGGATTAAATGAATCGCAGCGCAAGGCTGTTCTACATACCGAAGGACCTTTGATGGTGATAGCCGGAGCGGGGTCAGGAAAAACCAGAGTACTCACTTACAGAATTGCTCATCTTATTCGTTCCGGAGCAGACCCCTTCAACATCCTTTCCCTCACCTTTACAAACAAAGCCGCTCGAGAAATGAAAGAGCGTATCGAAAAAATTGTGGGCAGCAGCGAAGCCCGCAATATTTGGATGGGCACTTTTCACTCCGTTTTTGCTAAGATATTACGCTCAGAATCAGAAAGAATTGGCTACCCAAGCAATTTTACCATTTACGATACACAAGACTCCAAAAGTTTGCTAAAAAGCATTATTAAAGAAATGCAGCTCGACGATCAGATATACAAGCCCAATGGCGTATTAGGCAGAATATCCGCTGCCAAAAACAATCTGATTTCAGCAGAAGCTTACCTCAACCATCCCGAAATTCAAAGTGACGATGCGGCTAGTAAGCATCCTAAAATCGGTCAAATTTATTACAACTACGCTATGCGCTGTTTTAAGGCAGGGGCAATGGATTTTGACGATTTGTTGTTTCAAACCAACATCCTGCTACGCGATCACCCCGATGTACTACTGAAATACCAACACAAATTCCGATACATATTGGTTGATGAGTACCAAGACACCAATTACTCTCAATACCTAATTGTACGAAAATTAGCCGCCGCTCACCGGAATATATGCGTAGTGGGCGACGATGCTCAATCTATTTACTCATTTCGCGGAGCAAACATCCAGAATATTCTCAACTTCAAAAAAGAATTTGACGAATGCGCCGTAATTAAACTCGAACAGAACTATCGCTCTACAGGCACTATTGTAAATGCCGCCAACAGTATTATTGCCAACAATCGCGACCAACTCAAAAAAGAAGTGTGGACAGATAATCCAATCGGAGATAAGATTAAAGTAATAAAAGCCCTATCAGATAACGAAGAAGGCCGTTTGGTAAGCAATAGCATTTTTGAAATACAGCTGCAAAATCAGTTACAACCAAAAGATTTTGCCATCCTTTACAGAACCAATGCACAGTCCCGTGCTTTTGAAGAATCGTTAAGAAAACTAAATTTACCCTACCGAATTTACGGTGGCACATCATTCTATCAGCGTAAAGAAATTAAAGACCTGCTTGCCTATTTCCGTCTAACAGCCAACCACAGCGACGAAGAATCACTCAAGCGTATTATCAACTATCCTAAGCGCGGAATCGGCGATACCTCACTCGATAAAGCCGCCGTTTATGCTGCAGAAAACGACTCAACACTTTGGAACGTGCTGGAACACTGTGAACAATTACCTCTCGGATTAAACAAAGGTGCTTCGGGGAAAATTCTGGAATTCGTAACTATGATAAAAAGTTTTGCGCTAAAACTTAAAACAGCCAATGCCTTCGAAATAGGAAATGAAATTGCACAGCACAGCAAAATTTTGACAGAGCTATACACCGATAAAACTCCCGAAGGTGTGAGCCGATACGAAAACATTCAAGAGCTCCTTAACGGTATGAAAGAATTTTCCGAATCTGCTCAAGAAGGAGAATCTCGTTTGTTAAGCGATTTTTTGGTAGACGTAGCTCTACTAACCGATGTGGACGAGAAAGACGATGACAACAACAAAGTTTCGCTAATGACTATCCACGCCTCCAAAGGTTTGGAGTTTCCTTATGTTTACATAGTAGGACTAGAAGAAAATCTTTTCCCAAGCCAAATGGCATTAAATTCACGCGCCGAATTGGAGGAAGAAAGAAGACTGTTTTACGTAGCCCTAACCCGAGCTGAAAAAAAAGCAACACTGTCATACGCTACAAGTCGTTACCGATGGGGCAATCAAATTTATTGCGAGCCCAGCCGTTTTATTGAAGAAATTAATGCCAATTATATAGAATTACCCGAAGAAAACGCTCCGATATTCCAGCAAAAATCATTTGGCTTCGAAAACGTTTCTGCTTTCAGAGGTTTTGGTTCGGCAGAAACAAAATCAGGGTTTGCACCAAAAGCGAAACCACCCATCCAATCACGCGAGCAAAACCCCATCAAAAAACCAAAAAATCTTGCTAGAATCGAAGACTCCCTCAGAAAAGAAGGAGAAACTACCGACAACTCCACCGGTATCATGGTAGGCTCTAGCGTACTGCACGAAAAATTTGGAAAAGGTAAAGTACTGCAACTGGAGGGAAATCATCCCAACCAGAAAGCTACAATATTCTTTCCAAGCGAAGGCCAAAAAAGCCTGCTCCTGAAATTTGCCAAACTAACCTTGTTGGATTAGAATAAAATGGCTTAATTTGTTTCGATTAACTTTGACCCCTAAACATTACACTTTGAACACAAAAGTTTTAGACCTAGAATATAACAGTCAACTGCCGAGGATGGTAATTCCGGAATATGGTAGAAGCGTGCAAAAAATGGTAGACTACGCACTCACCATTCAAAACCGTGAAGAAAGAAACCGTATAGCCCGTTCCATCATTACAATTATGGGGCAACTAAACCCACACTTAAGAGACACCGAAGATTACAATCACAAATTGTGGGCGCACTTATTTATCATCAGCGATTTCAAACTAGATTTAGATTCTCCATACCCAAAACCCAGCAGAGAAACTTTCCAAACAAAACCGGAAATCGTTCCTTACCCTCAAAGCAAAATACGCTACGGCCACTACGGAAAATCTATAGAAAAGCTGATTAAAGCCGGTATAAAAATGCAATCTGGCCCGGAAAAAGAAGAATACGTACGTATGCTCGCTAATCTGATGAAACGCACATTTTTAACCTGGAACAGGAATACTGTAGAAGACGAAACCATTCTGAAACAACTGGCAGAACTAAGCGAAGGACAACTAAAACTCTCGGAAACCGAACAACTGTCTCAAACCTCTGATCTTCTCAAAAACACTAGAAGCACTCAGGCTTACCCACAAAACAAACCACATAGAAGAAACAACAAAGTACAAAAAAATAACAGAAACTTTAAAAAGCGATCGAGATAAATATACTATGGGATCATTTGAAATACACGGAGGAAAAAAACTAAAAGGAGAGCTAACTCCACAGGGAGCTAAAAACGAAGCACTTCAAATACTATGTGCCGTTTTACTAACCAAGGAAGAAGTTATTATTAAAAATATTCCCGATATTATTGATGTAAACAAACTCATCAACCTCCTTCAAGCACTAGGTGTAAAAGTAAACAAGCTGGAAAAAGGAACCTATACCTTCAAAGCTGATGACGTAAATATCGACTTTATTACCAGTCCCGATTTTCAGAAAAAAGGCGGCGATTTACGTGGCTCTATTATGATTGTAGGACCTATGCTTGCCCGTTTTGGCAAAGGCTACATACCTAAACCTGGTGGCGACAAAATAGGAAGGAGAAGATTAGATACGCATTTTATCGGATTTCAAAGGCTAGGTGCAAAATTCGATTACGATACCGAAAGTAATTTCTACAAAGCAGAAGCTGAAAAATTAAAAGGCTGTTATATGCTATTGGACGAAGCTTCGGTAACCGGCACAGCAAATATAGTTATGGCAGCCGCTCTAGCCGAAGGCACTACAACTATATACAACGCAGCCTGCGAACCCTACCTTCAGCAGCTTTGTAAAATGCTTAACCGAATGGGAGCTAAAATAAGCGGTGTAGGCTCCAATCTTATAACTATCGAAGGGGTAAATGAGCTAAAAGGCACCGAACACACCATTCTGCCCGATATGATTGAAATAGGAAGTTTTATGGGATTGGCCGCTATGACGCAAAGCGAAATCACTATAAAGAATGTTTCTTATGAAAACTTGGGCATCATCCCCGAAATATTTCGCCGATTGGGAACCAAGTTTGAGCTTAAAAACGACGATATATACATTCCCGAGCAAGAAATCTACGAGATAGAAAGCTTTATAGACGGTTCTATTATGACCATTTCTGATGCACCGTGGCCAGGTTTTACGCCCGATTTATTGAGCATCATTTTGGTGGTGGCTACACAAGCAAGAGGCAGCGTTCTTATTCATCAAAAAATGTTTGAAAGCCGTTTGTTCTTTGTAGATAAACTTATTGATATGGGCGCACAAATTATACTTTGCGACCCACACCGCGCAACCGTAATTGGATTAGAGCGTAAAACCCAACTGAAAGGTGTCACCATGTCCTCGCCCGACATCAGAGCCGGAGTATCTTTACTCATCGCAGCCTTATCAGCAAAGGGAAAAAGTGTAATACATAATATTGAACAAATAGACCGAGGTTATGAAAACATCGATATACGCTTAAATAATCTCGGGGCTGATATAAGGAGATTGTCGTAAATTGTGGAATGGTTTTTGTTTCATATTTAACAAAATATTAAGAAAATGAAGAGAGTAGAGTCTATCTTGTTTTTGTGTGCGGCATCGTTCCTTACTTTTGGTTTTATTTATAAAAACACCACACAGCCTACAGTTAAAACCGACGAGCCAGTGGTAATACAAACCACAGGAACAAAAGTAGGCGACTATGCCCCCGAAATTAGCCTTAAAGATCCAAGCGGCAATGTTTTAACACTTTCTTCACTTAAGGGCAAGATAGTGCTAATCGACTTCTGGGCTTCTTGGTGTGGCCCCTGTCGCAGAGAAAATCCAAACATTGTAAATGCCTACAACAAATACAGTAACGCGAAATTTAAAAATGCCAAAGGATTTGAAATTTACAGTGTTTCTCTAGACATGAATAAAGACGCTTGGGAAGCCGCTATTAAACAAGACAAACTAAGCTGGAAATACCATGTTAGCGATTTAGGTGGATGGCAATCAAAAGCCGCCGCCATCTATAATATACGCTCAATACCTATGAACTTTTTGCTAGATGCCGAAGGGAAAATAATAGCCCTTAACCTTAGAGAAGCTGCTCTACATGTAGAAATAGACAAACTAGTCGATAAACTTTAATAATTTCAGTAAAACCCGCTCTTCTAGCGGGTTTTTTGTTTTTATCTCTATTTTTGTTTCTTAGTGATATTAAAAAACAATTTTTTGCATTAATCAACAATTTAGCTACTTTTAGTTTTCGCATTAGCTCAACACGGTGAATATATCTTACAAAAAATACACCTTGCATTTCAATTTCGAAGCAGGAACATCAAGAGGCGTTTTAAAAACCAAAGACTCCTGGTTCATTAGTATTCATGATCCATTGAGAAATCGAACAGGGCTTGGCGAAGTAAGTATAATCTCAGGTCTGAGCCTAGAATCGGCAGAAGAAATAGAAGAAGCGCTAGCCCAACTAAAAAAAATGCCACACGAAGTTTGCTACGATTTTGCAAATACCTACAAACATTTGCCGGCTTTTTGTTTTAGTTTGGAAACTGCTCTGCGCGATTTGGCCATGTCGGGCACACGCATTCTCTATCAAAACGATTTCACCTCAGGCAAAAAATCTATTCTTATCAATGGATTGGTGTGGATGGGAACCAAAGAACAAATGTACAACCGTGTAAAAGAAAAAATAGAACAAGGTTTTTCTTGTATAAAGCTGAAAATAGGAGTTCTCAAATTTAACGAAGAGTTAGAATTAATATCATACATAAGAAAACATTACCCCTCAAGAGATATTGAAATCAGGGTTGACGCCAATGGTTCTTTCGCCCCTAAAGATGCCTTGAATAAATTAAAACTACTTTCAGACTTCGATATTCACTCTATTGAACAGCCTATCAAACAAGGGCAAAGAGATGAGATGGCCAAATTATGCGAAACATCACCACTTGATATTGCGCTTGACGAAGAGTTAATTGGCTTTCATGATGAAGCATCTCGTTCAGAGTTACTCGAAACAATAAAGCCTAAGTATATCATCCTAAAACCCTCATTGATTGGGGGAGTTCAAGCTGCAGAAAACTGGATAAATCTAGCTGAAGGCTTAAACATAGGTTGGTGGATAACTTCTGCGTTAGAGTCTAACATCGGTTTAAATGCTATTGCGCAATGGGTCGCTGAGTTAAACCCACAAATGCCACAAGGGCTTGGTACCGGGCTACTTTATGAAAACAATATAAAGTCGCCACTTGTTGTTAATGGTCAGTTTCTGCACTATGTAGCCAGTAGAAATTGGGACTTCTCTCCCATTGAAAAATGATTATAATTGAAAACCATACATACTCAGTTTCAGAATTTCTAAGCCTGGCCAATAACAATAAATTATTTCCAGGACTCTCCTCTTTTATAAATGAATGGGAATCCTTCAATCCTGAAATCACATTGCAAACCAGTGGCTCTACAGGTATCCCAAAAAAAATACAGACTAAAAAAACACACTTGGTCAACAGCGCTAAAGCTACTTGTGATTTTTTTAAGCTCAATCCAAAAGACAAAATATTAATATGTTTGCCTCTGAACTTTATTGCAGGTAAAATGATGGTTATAAGAGCAGTAACTCATAATCTTCATATGTATTTAGTATCCCCCGCCTCAAATCCTGTTCGCAACCTAACTGAATACGTAAATTTTGCTGCAATGACCCCACATCAGGTACATACCGTTATCGAGGAAAACCCCGAAAAACTGAACCTAATCGAAAAGCTCATTATTGGCGGATCGTCGATTGACAACGAACTGATTTACAGATTAAAACAACGAAAAATAAATGCTTGGGCTACCTTTGGCATGACCGAAACCTACAGTCACATAGCTCTGAGAAAAATTTCTCCCATAGAAGCAACCTTTTACACTTGTTTACCCCATATTAACGTATCCTTATCAACCGAAGAAACATTGATTATTCATGCCCCTCAGTTAGGTCACGAAGCTTTACAAACCAACGATGTTGTAGAACTTATTAACGAGACCTCATTTCGTTGGAAAGGAAGAAAAGATTTTGTGATAAACTCAGGAGGCATAAAACTACATCCGGAAAGCTTAGAAGAAAAACTGGCTCCGCACATGAATAAGCCCTTCTTTATGGGTGGAATCGCTGATGAAAAATTAGGCGAAAAAATTGTATTGGTTATAGAGTCTGATGAATCCGACAATAAAAAAGATGTAATCGAAAACTTAATTGCTTCTGTATATAATTCGATAGAAAAACCGAAGATAATCAAATTCGTTTCTCATTTTGTAAGAACCCCGTCAGGTAAAATAAACCGACCTAAAACACTGGCGCTAATAAATGACTAAAGAGGAAGTACTTAAAATACTGGAACTCCCTCCCGATGCTAACCAAGACCAAATAAAAAAAGCATTCAGGAAACTGGCCTTAAAGTACCACCCTGACTTAAATAGCGAGTCAGGTGCACAAGAAAAATTCATACGAATTCAAAAAGCTTATGAACTACTTTCTGTTTGGGACGATAATAAAACGCATTATCAAACCAAAGCTCAACAAAAAAAAGCAGGCAAAAATCCATACAAAAACCACGACTTACACAAAAGAAGAGCGGCATTCAAAAAGGGCAAGTCGCTTGCCGAAGAACAAAAACTGTTTGTAGAGAGCTACGTAAAATTCAAAAAAAGCAAACACTTCCGATATATTTTCGCAATGGTAATTGTTTTCCATTGCTTGGGATGGCTCATGCTTATTGACTACACCTTAAAGCCAAAAGAAAAAACTTTAGACAACATAGGTATTAAATATTTAAACTATAATTCGGGTAGTTATTCTTATGATTTTCATTTTTCTTCGGAAGATATGTTTACCCTGAATGTAAGTTATGGTATTCCGAAAATAAACAAAGTGAAGGTGTACTACACTCCTATATTCAAGGATATTAAAAAACTTGAATTGACCACCAAAACAAGAGTCGAAAACAACATAAAAATTGCTGAAGTTTATGAGATAGATTCACCCTCCGGGTTCTATTCCCTAGGACTTTTTATACCTATTCTCTTCATTCTTACCATTCTTTGGTTTTCATTGGCTGGTCCAACTATGTGGTATTATTTCTTTACTCAAATTTTCACCTATCTACTACCAATTTTACTCATTGTCTTTTGTTTACAAAACTTTCGCATTCTCAGGGTGTTTGATTTATACGGCGTGCTAAACTAAACACATTACATTTGCAGTATTATGGATTCATTAAGTCAGATTGTATTGGGCGCAGCAGTAGGTGGAGCCGTTTTTGGGAAAAAAGCAGGAAACAGAGCCATAATGTAGGGGGCGATAGGGGGAACCATTGCTGATTTAGACGTTTTCTTCACTCGTTTATTTCCAGCTGTAGACGGAATGGCTTTTCACCGCGGTTTTTCTCATTCACTGGTTTTCTGCATCATTGCAGCACCTTTACTGGGTTGGATCATACAACGTATACACGCCAAAATACCAATAACATCAAAAGAATGGAGTTGGTTAATATTTTAAACACTATTTACACACCCCCTACTGGATTGTTTCACCGCCTGGGGTACTCAGCTATTTTGGCCATTTGAATGGAGAATAGCCATTGAAAGTATTTTTGTTATAGACCCTTTGTACACCATACCCTTCTTACTTTTAGTGTTGGCAGCTATGTTTTTTAACCATGAAAGCAATATTCGTTTCAGGCTAAACACACTAGGATTAACGCTAAGCACAGCTTACCTACTATGGGGTGTAGTTGTACAGCAAATTATAAACACCAAACTTGAAAAAGACTTAACTGCAAAAAACATCGACTATAAAAAGGTTAAAGCAAAAGCGATGCCTATCACCACTTTTTACTGGCAGGGGGTCGCAGAGGTAGAAGATGGATTTTACCTGAGCAGCTACTCCATTTTTGATAAAAAAGAAAACGACATTGACTGGATTTTTTACCCCAAAAATCATGACCTTATAACAAAATATTCCCTTTTGGAAGATAGCCAGTTTAGAAGGCTATTATACCTAACCAATCACCATGTAACCATAGAAGAAATGGGTGACTCACTCAAAATAAACGATGTCCGATTCGGCAGAACAGATGTAATTTCAAAAGATTTAAGCGGAGAATGGCTTTTTCATTTCTATTTTAAAAAAATAACGAAGGATTTGATGTAATTAAAGGTCAAGCAAGAAGCGATATTGCTAAAGTTAATATGAGAAATTATATAAACCGGGTTTTCGGAAAAAAATACTAAAAACTACATTTAGCCAAGTGTTAGGTGTTAACCGTTAACCCTTTTTCTATCACATCCTTTATAGAACCAAAAGTGCATTCCAAAATTTCCTGAATATCGTTTTTGCTTCGCCACTCAGCTTTCTCAATGCCTTCTTCAAGTTGAGGAATCAACTTTTCGCCCCCACTATACACCATTCTGAACCAATACGTTGGCTTTAAAACATGCTTACCTTCTGTAGTGTAAACATGATAGGTTATGTACATTAAACCGTTTGAAATTAGCCCGTGAATACTACACTCCTCCTCCACTTCTCTCAGCGCTCCTTCTTCCCAGGTTTCTCCATTCTCAAGTTTACCCTTAGGCAAGTCCCAAAAACCATTTCTATAGATGTATAAATTTTCACCCTTACTGTTTTCTACAAATCCACCGGCAGCTTCAATAATCTTAAAATCCTTGAAAACCATTTTAAAATCCTGCTCAACATCATAGCAATCCACCACTATAGCTTTACCCGAATGCTGATTTACCAAACGCAATATGCCATACCTAAGTACATCAGTAATACTCAGATTAACAGCATCATTAATCTTATGGAAATAATCTTTGATGTCTTCAACAAAAAAAACCGGAGAGTTGTAAATAAAAACTTTATACATTTGCTGCATGATTTCAAATAAGGATTCGGCGATAAAAGTAGCTCAATTTCTACTTCAAATCAAGGCAGTCAGATTACAACCTGATCAACCCTTCAGTTGGGCATCCGGTTGGAATTCGCCCATATATTGCGACAACAGGAAAACTTTATCTTATCCTCAAATCAGAACTTTTATAAGACAAGAGCTATCAAAAGCCATACTTGACAAATATGGAAAACCAAACTTAATTGCCGGTGTTGCTACAGGTGGTATTGCACAGGGAGTTTTAGTTGCTCAGGAACTAGGCGTTGGTTTTGTTTACGTAAGACCCAGCGCCAAAGAACATGGACTTAACAATAAAGTAGAAGGTTATTTTGAAGAAGGACAAGATGTAGTCGTTATCGAAGATTTGGTTTCTACCGGAAAAAGCAGCCTTCAGGCTGTGGACTCACTAAGAGAGTCCGGTTGTATCGTTAAAGGGATGGTTTCCATTTTTACTTACGGTTTTAAAGCTGCCAGTGAGTCTTTTAAAGCTGCTAAATGTGAGCTTATAACACTTACGGACTATGATGTACTGATAAGAGAAGCTGTAAAATCAAAATATATTTCCGAAGATGACTTAGACTCCCTGAAAGAATGGAGAGAAAACCCCTCCGTATGGGAAAATAAATTAAAATGACAATAATAGAAAGCAAAGAAGTAACCATTAAAGGATCTTGTCAACAGACCTTCGATTTTTTAAAAAATCTGAGTAATTATCACCTCCTGCTTCCTAAAGACAGGATTTCGGACTGGAAAGCAGACAAAAAATTGTGTAGTTTCAGAATTCAAAATACTTACACCATAACTTTGGTATACAATGGTGCTAATGAACCATCCACCATTATGCTCATTAGCGGAGAGGGCTCTCCTTTAAAATTCAATCTAGATTTAGAGTTAACCAATGAAAATCCCGAAACTACAAAGGCTAAAATGGTTTGCAAGGCTGATTTAAACCCATTTTTGAAATTGATGGTAGAAAAACCACTCAAAAACCTATTCGACTACATGGCCGATAGGTTGGTAAAAGTTAGAGAAGAAGCTTGATTTCCTTCATCTCGAACCTCTGTAGTGCGCCTGCGTTTTCAATTTCTATTTTCCCATCAGAAGACAAACCGGTAATCACCCCTGTTTTTTTTTGCTCTTCGTGTATATAGTTTATTGACTCACCATAGCCCAAAAGCTTATTCAGGTAACCGTCATGTAAATCTCTTCGCCCCCTATCAGAGCGCAGCTGCATATACCGCTTTTCTACGTAGGGCAACAACTCCTTTAAAATTTCTTTCACCTCAAAATCACTTTGCAGCTCCGTTTTTAACGATGTAGCACAAAAAAAATTCGAAAATTCAGTTTGATTCACATTTAAACCTACACCAACCACTGCAAACCTAGGTAAATTACCCCTATAAATAAACTCGATTAAAATTCCGGCTATTTTTCTGTCATTTACAAAAACATCATTTGGCCACTTAACCTGCACACTCAATTTTTTCCTCTCTGTCAAATAGTCTGAAATGGCTAGTGCTGTAGCTTTACTCAAATCAAAATTTGGAAACACCCCTAAGCCAACCGTAGCGTTTCCAATAATTATAGAAAATGTAAGATTTTTTTCAGGCTCAGAAATCCAGGTGTTTCCTCGCTGTCCCTTGCCGGCAAACTGCCGATAAGCCATAATGACAGTTCCGTCAATTATATTTGTCGTATTTATAAGAATGGTAGCAAAATTGTTCGTAGAGTCCACCTCCTGTAATTCAATTAAGTTTTGACCGACAAATAGCGTTTGCATGCTTTAATTATTGGATTGCAAGGTAAAAAATTATTGACTAACCTTTATTTGTTATTACTTTGCAAAAGAATTACAGATAGATTAAAAAAACACATGAGCTGGAATACAGAAGAAGAAAACACAGGTTTACTGGTAGATACAATAATAAAAGGAATTCAAGAGAAAAAAGGACACGAAGTAGTAGTTCTCGATTTGTCAGATATACCCAATAGCATTTGCGATTACTTCGTTATTTGCCATGGAGACTCTAACACACAAGTAGAGGCAATCGCCGATTCCGTAGAAGATGAAACCATAAAAACACTAAAAGAAAAGCCCTGGCACAGAGAAGGTATGGAAAATGCCGAATGGGTTCTACTTGACTATATTAGCGTGGTTGTTCACGTATTCTATAAACAAACCCGCGAATTTTACGGTTTAGAAAATTTGTGGGCTGATGCCAAAACAACCAAGTACGAAGACGTTTATTAATTTTAGAAAGAAAAAGTATGTCAGAAAATAGCGAAAATAAACCTAAAAGCGACGGTAGAGGATTTAATTTTTACTGGATTTATGTAGTAATTCTGGTTGTATTAATTGGATTAAACTTTTTTCAGTTCAATGCAGCAACCACCAAAATCAACTTTGCTGATTTCCGCAAACAAATGGTAGAAAAAGGTCATGTTGAGAAAGTGATTGTTTTTAACGACGAATTTGCCGAAGTGTATATCAAAGCCGACAGCCTGAAAAGCGAATTTCACAAAAAACGCATAGCCAAGCCCATGATGGGCGATATAAACAGAGGCCCTCATTACCAGTTTAATCTACCAGTTAACAAAGATGAATTCGGTACTAATTTAGAAAAATGGTCAGAAGAATATGAGTTTAGAATAGATAACCAGAAACATGAAAACTGGACAAGAGACATTTTGAGTTGGTTATTGCCTATCGGCATTATGATAGCCATTTGGGTGTTCATTATGCGCAGAGTCACCGGAGGAGGAGGCCCCGGGGGACAAATATTTAACATCGGTAAATCCAAAGCACAATTGTTTGACAAAACCAAAGGCACAAACATAAACTTTAGCGATGTAGCCGGACTAGAGGGAGCAAAAGAAGAAATTCAAGAAATTGTAGATTTCTTAAAAACTCCAAAAAAATATACTGAATTAGGAGCTAAAATACCCAAAGGTGCACTTTTAGTTGGCCCTCCGGGGACAGGAAAAACTTTATTAGCCAAAGCTGTAGCCGGGGAAGCGAAGGTTCCATTTTTCTCGCTTTCGGGGTCAGATTTCGTTGAGATGTTTGTTGGTGTTGGAGCTTCGCGGGTTAGAGATTTATTTCGCCAAGCCAAAGAAAAAGCTCCTTCTATTATATTTATTGACGAGATAGATGCCATAGGGAGGGCTCGTGGAAAAAGCCCCAGTATGGGAGCAAATGATGAGCGAGAAAATACACTTAATCAATTGCTTACCGAAATGGATGGTTTTGGCACCAACAGCGGTGTTATAATACTTGCAGCTACAAATCGAGCTGATATTTTAGACAAAGCCCTCTTGAGACCAGGTCGATTCGACAGGCAGATTTATGTAGATATGCCCGACCTGAACGAGCGAAAACAAATTTTCGAAGTTCACTTAAAACCAATTAAAGCCGGACCAGATATTAACATAGACTTTTTGGCAAGACAAACTCCAGGATTCTCAGGTGCAGACATAGCCAATATTTGTAACGAAGCAGCACTTATAGCTGCCCGAAAAAAGAAAAAACAAGTAGAAAAACAAGATTTTCTAGACGCAGTTGACCGAATTATAGGTGGATTGGAAAAGAAAAATAAAATCATAACCCCCGAAGAAAAGAAAACCATCGCATTTCACGAAGCCGGACACGCCACCATAAGCTGGATGGTAGAACATGCCAGCCCGTTGATTAAAGTAACCATAGTGCCGCGGGGGCAAAACCTAGGTGCTGCTTGGTACCTTCCCGAAGAAAGACAAATCACCACCAAAGAGCAAATACTCGATGAAATGTGTGCCGCTCTTGGCGGAAGAGCCGCCGAAGAAATAATCTTTGGCAAAATATCTACCGGAGCATTAAGCGATTTGGAAAAAGTTACCAAACAAGCCTATGCCATGGTAAGTATTTATGGATTAAATGAAAAAATAGGCAATATGTCTTACTACGATTCTACCGGACAAAGAGAATATAGCTTCACTAAACCCTACAGCGAAGACACCGCCAAAATAATCGACATTGAATCGAGCAAACTGATTGAGAAACAATACACCCGCGCAAAGCAAATTTTGAGCGAAAACAAAGACAAGCTAATCTCACTGGCTAATCAACTTTTGCAAAAAGAAGTTATATTCAAGGAGGACTTGGAAGAAATTTTTGGAAAAAGAACTTTTGACAAAGACGAAAAGACCGTAGCCTCTACCACTGAAGTAAAAAGCGAAGATATTAACGAAATATCATCCGATAGTTCGGCTGAAAGTTAGCGCTTGATTTTGCAGTATTTAACCACGTAGTGATTTGATTGCTGTATGCTTTAATTTTTATTCTTCTTATACTTGTGATTAGTTTAAACCCGCTAGATTGAAAAACTTAATTACCCGAACCCTAACCGGAATCGTATTCCTAATTGTTCTTGTAGGTTGTATTGTGTGGAATAAATATGCAGCAGCGGGACTGTTTTACGTGGTGGCCATGCTGGGCTTCACTGAATTTTTAAAACTCATGTCTTTGGGTGGTTTTAAGCCTGAAAAGCTAATAGCTTACACTTCGGCCACGGTCGTGTACTGGATTATTGCTCTAAACAGGTTCGCTATTATAAATGATCACTTTCTTATCTTAATTTTCCCACTTTTAGTAAGCATTGTGGTAGTAGAATTGTTCCGAAAATCTGAGTTTCCGGTTTCTAACATCAGCTTTAGCATAATGGGTATACTCTATATCATTTGCCCATTGGCTACCCTCAACTTTTTTACCCATCACTCTATTTTCGATAGCTATATCGGAATGAACAATAGTTCTGTCAATATTTTGTTGGGTTTTTTCATAATTCTGTGGAGTAACGATACCGGAGCATACCTATTTGGCTCTGTGCTCGGGAAAAATAAACTTTTTGAAAGAGTTTCGCCAAACAAAACCTGGGAGGGTTTTTTTGGCGGTGTACTGCTCGCCTTTTTAGCAGCCTATATTTTCTCCTATTTCACTGAAAGTTCTTCTATCCACTGGATAAGCATAGCTTCCATAATAGTAGTATTTGGAACATTGGGCGATCTCACCGAATCGCAAATAAAACGTAGTTGCGGTGTAAAAGACTCGGGAAATCTGCTGCCCGGGCATGGAGGCGTACTCGATAGATTCGATGGAGTATTATTTGCCGCACCCTTTGTTTTAACCTATTTACTAATTATTTCAGGATTTAACGCCTAAACCAGCTATGAAACTACACCGAGAAGGAAACACCATTATGCTTACAGCTACACTGCTGTTGGCTATAGCCATTACCGGTATTTGGTTTTTAACCGGCGAAGCAAATATTTTATTTATACTTTCAGTAAGCACACTGCTCGTCCTGTGGGGTTTGGTTATTCAGTTTTTTAGGGTACCCCATCGCACGGCAAATGCCGCTGGATACGAGGTAGTTTGCCCGGCTGACGGTAAAATTGTGGTAATAGAGAAAGTATTTGAACCCGAATTTTTGAACGAAGAATGCATTCAGGTGTCTATTTTTATGTCGCCGCTTAATGTACACGCCAACTGGTACCCAATTTCCGGGAAAATAACCTACTACAAATACCACAAAGGAAAATACTTGGTAGCATGGCATCCGAAGTCGTCTACAGAAAATGAGCGTACCACCATAGTGATAGACAATGGGAAATCGCGCCTTCTTGTAAGACAAATTGCCGGTGCAGTAGCCCGTAGAATTGTTTGTTACTCGAAAGAGGGTGATAATATAAATCAAGGAAGCGAGCTTGGTTTTATAAAGTTTGGCTCAAGAGTTGATGTGTTTCTACCAGTAAACGCCAACATCAAAGTTCAACTAGAGCAAAAAGTAAAAGGTTTGGAAACGATACTGGCAGAGTTACCAAAATAAATTGTAAATTTGTAAAACTTAAAACTAACGACAATTATGAAAAAGTTATCTATCTTAATGTTTTCTATGTTGTTTCTCTCCACGGCTCTTTTTGCCGTAGACAAGATGACTGACGACAAGAAAAAAGCAACTACCGAGTGTAAGTGCGAAAACGATTGCAAAGACTGCACAGACGAGTGTAAGAAAGTTTGTGCTGAGAAGAAAAAAGCTGAAGCATCAACCGCTGCAAATGGTGAGAAAAAAGCCTGCTGCGCATCAAAAGCAGAAGGGAAATCTTGTTCTAAAGAAGGTAATTCGTCTGCCGAGGCATCAACCGAAAAAGCTTGTGCCGGAAAAACAGAAGGAAGCGAAAAAACTTGTGCTGGCAAAACTGAAGGCAAAACTTGCTCAAAGTCTTGCGCATCTAAAGCCACTACACCTGAAAATAAATAGTAAATTTTTTTCTCAACAATACTATACAAGCCCCGCAAGAAGTTGCGGGGCTTTTTGTTTACGACAATATTTCCCATAAAAACTACTGAGAAGAGTATTTTAAATCAAATTTCTGAGAAAAATAAACAACCCTCAAGCTGCCTATTTTAATTGATTTATTTTTCAATCACTCTTTTGCTTATCCCCTTTATCTTATTAACTTCGCACAACAACCAATAATTAAATTCATACACCTGCATTATGACATTCGATTTAGACATGATTAAGGCAGTTTACGAGCGGTTTCCGTCTCGTGTAGCTGCGGCACGAAAAGTGGTCGAAAAACCATTGACCCTATCTGAAAAAATTCTATATACCCACCTGTGGGATGGTGAGGCGACCACCGCTTACGAACGCGGTAAATCTTATGTTGATTTTGCTCCTGACAGAGTTGCCATGCAAGATGCCACTGCACAAATGGCACTTCTGCAATTTATGCAGGCCGGCAGAAGCAAAGTTGCCGTACCATCAACGGCACATGCCGACCACCTGATTCAGGCAAAAGTAGGCGCAACAAAAGATTTGCAGGAATCACTCAATAAAAACAACGAGGTATTCAACTTTTTAGCTTCGGTATGTAATAAATATGGAATAGGTTTTTGGAAACCCGGCGCAGGTATTATACATCAGGTAGTTTTGGAGAATTATGCTTTTCCTGGAGGAATGATGATTGGCACCGATTCACATACCGTAAATGCGGGCGGATTGGGAATGGTTGCCATTGGTGTGGGAGGTGCTGACGCTGTAGATGTAATGGCAGGAATGGCTTGGGAACTTAAATTTCCCAAACTTATCGGGGTTAAACTTACAGGAAAATTAAACGGATGGACATCCCCAAAAGATGTAATTCTTAAAGTAGCCGGAATCCTAACCGTGAAGGGCGGTACAGGGGCAATTGTGGAGTATTTTGGCGAAGGAGCCACCTCTATGTCTTGTACAGGAAAAGGCACCATTTGCAACATGGGTGCCGAAATAGGCGCAACAACTTCTACTTTCGGATACGACGAATCTATGCGTCGCTACCTGAAAGCTACCGGAAGAGCAGATGTGGTTGAACTTGCAGACAGGGTAGCGGAACACCTTACCGGCGACCCCGAAGTATATACTAATCCCGAAAAATATTTCGATCAGGTTATAGAAATTAACCTTTCTACCCTTTCTCCGCACGTAAATGGTCCTTTCACCCCGGATTTGGCTACCCCCGTTGCCGAACTTAAAGAAAAAGCACAAGCTAATGGCTGGCCTACCAAAATTGAATGGGGATTGATTGGCTCGTGTACAAACTCCTCTTACGAAGATTTATCCAGAGCAGCATCAATAGCAAAGCAAGCTGTAGAAAAAGGTCTTTCAACCAAAGCAGAATTTGGAATTAATCCGGGTTCTGAGCAGGTCAGGTATACAGCCGAAAGAGATGGTATTTTAGAGGTTTTCGAAAAACTAAACGCCACCATATTTACCAATGCCTGCGGACCATGTATTGGCCAATGGGACAGAGCCGGTGCCGATAAGCAGGAAAAAAACACTATCGTGCACTCTTTCAACAGAAACTTCTCTAAACGTGCAGATGGGAACCCTAATACACACGCTTTTGTAACCTCCCCGGAAATGGTAGCCGCTTTGGCAATTGCCGGTGATTTAAGATTCAATCCCATTACAGATACCCTTACCAACAACAAAGGAGAGCAAATAAAACTAGACCCTCCTGTTGGCGACGAACTACCCAGTAAAGGCTTTGCTGTAGAAGATAACGGCTACCAAGCTCCTGCTAAAGATGGTAGTAAGATTGAAGTAGTTGTAAAACCCGATTCAGACAGATTGCAGTTACTTGACCCATTCCCTGCTTGGGACGGCATGAATATTACCGGTGCAAAACTACTTATCAAAGTACAAGGTAAATGTACAACCGACCACATCTCTATGGCCGGCCCTTGGTTAAGATACCGCGGGCATTTGGACAACATTTCCAACAATATGCTTATTGGTGCAGTTAACGCATTTAATAACGAAACCAATAAAGTAAAAAATCAACTTACCGGATCGTACGATGAGGTGCCAAAAGTTCAGCGAGCGTATAAAATGCATGGCATTCCTTCAATTGTAGTAGGCGACCACAACTATGGTGAAGGCTCTTCACGCGAACATGCCGCCATGGAACCACGTCATTTGGGAGTTAGGGCAGTATTGGTAAAATCATTTGCACGAATTCACGAAACAAACCTTAAAAAACAAGGTATGTTGGGCTTGACTTTCGCAAACGAAGCAGACTACGATAAGATTAAAGAAGACGATATTATAAACTTCCTAGATTTAACCGAGTTTGCTCCGGGAAAACCGCTTACACTTGAGTTTGTTCACGCTGATGGAAGTAAAGACAATATTCTGGCAAACCACACCTACAACGAACAGCAAATTGAGTGGTTTAAGGCCGGATCTGCCCTAAATCTTATAAAAACTCAGTTGGCGAATTAGATTTTAATAAAAGTGTAGATAAAAGCCTCTCATTGATTCAATCAGAGGCTTTTATCTACTGAAGGCAATCAATAATGTAGTTGAATATATTTCAACTCGTGATTTGAAACGGTAGTGTCTATTAAAATATAACCATTCATAAGTGTCAAAACTTCTTCAAAGGATTTAGCCTTTAACACAGCATTTGGTATCAGAATAGACTCTTCAATAGTGCCCTCTTTAAGGATAAGGGGTAGGTTGTATTTATTTCGTAAATACAAGATAAAATCATAAAGCGAGCTTCTATAAGCTGCATTTTGCTGACTTTTTCCCGATTTATCAACACCTAATACAAGTGCTTTTCTAACAAATGTATCTAGCTTAAAATCCATTTTTTCAAGAAATTTAAAAAGCAAGTCTTCTTTATCAATTTGGTTTTGCTCGATTGATTTCACTCTCATATCTACATACCTCAACTTATGAACAATTGGCAAATAATGAATTTTGTTATTATAAGGTGCGATTTGAACTCCTATTCGGAATGGGTGTCCGATAATTGTCATACTATCTTTAGCGATTATTAATTTCTCTGAAAAGGCTATAGGGAAAGTTGGCGAAATTTCAGCCCGATATGTTTTACCTTCTATTATTACAACATTTGAACCTAAAAAAATGAAAAGCGGAAGTGATGCAAGCAAATTATTTATAAAATGTCCGAAAATAGCATATCTGAAACCAAATTTGGTGCATATAAAAGAAAGTAATAATCCCATTCCGAATAAATAGAGAATAATAAAACTAGTGTTCCAACTGAAATTGGATTTACCCAAATGAACTAATGCAAAAACAACACTTGATAAAAAAAACCCAAGAGTTTGTTTATTTTTCTTTTTGTAGAGTATAAAAAAGCTGATATAAAAAAAAACTACCGAACAAAGCAAGAATAAACTACTATCTGTTGCTAAAAAAATAAAACCAAGCACCCCAAAATAAGAAACAAGAATTGAAAAATTAGTTCTTTTCAACCAATAACGAAATGATAATTCTTCTACGCATGGCGATATAATCAAAACAGCAGTAAGAAAAACAAGAGGGGGATATTGTGCTATTTTTTGAACAAAAGGGTTTTCCTTATCAATAACGTAATTTGTGTTTATCTCAAAGTAACTAGTTATTCCCATTCCAACTATTCCTAGCACCAAAAAAAATACCCCACAGAATAGAATTATTCTGTGGGAAGTGTTTTTTATTTTTTCATCAGTAATCAAGGACATGTTACACAAGTAGCACTGCATGTGTTTACAACACTACAAAAGGAATTTTGAGTGCAGAGTGCAACTCCAGCAGCTATTTGAGAATCACAATAATAATCAACTAAAGACGCAACCAATACTGCTGCACCGAAAACAACAGGCCACCATCCTTCTATTTCACCTTCAGCCTCATATATGTTCATACCAACATAAAGGGACTCTAAAAACTCTGGAAAGTTTGCACTGCTATGCGTGATTTTAATTGTCATACTTCTATTATCTCCTGTCACATTTGCAACCAAGTAATCAGTGGTATAGTCAGAAACGTCAAAACTGTACTCCACGCCCCCATCAAAAGAGTAAAAACTGTATCTGTCGAAAGATTTACTCCAACGACTTCTATATCTGTTAAGGAATCTATTGCTAAGATTACATTTGAACTGTTTCTATAGTTTATACTGTTATCAATATATGTCCAGTTTAATAATCTATCAAAACGCGAACCCTCGAATGTACTTACAATACTGTCATATTCGAGAAGAATCCGATTTCCATTTGATTTTTTTTTCAAATGTATTAGACTTGTTAAAGCCAATTTCTTTGGAACAACTTTGATTTCCTAGAAGGAATAATACCCCTACAAGTAATTTTACTGTTTTTTTCATTTTAATTTGATTTTTGTTTACCTACTCTTAAGCTTTTCGGTTTACGCTTATCAAAATGGCCATTTGATAACCCCAAATTAAAAAAATGTTAGTCCAAACATTATCAGAATCAATTATAATTTATTATTCTTGGTTATAAAACAACGCTATATGAATCATATTGGCTTAAATATAAGAAAAAGAAGGGAATTGAGAGGCTATACGCAAGAATATATGGCTGACAATCTCGGCATATCGCAATCCGCATACGTTCAAATCGAAAAAGGTCAAACAAAATAAGTATAGACCGGATTATGCAAATAGCAAAAGTGTTAGAAACTGACATTACTGATTTATTGAAAAATGATGACCTTAGTCTAACGGTGAGTAATAACAAATTTCACGATCATTCAAGCGTTTTTCAAAACTTTTACTTTGCGCAAAAGGAACAATACGAAGACCAAATACAAAGTTTGAAAGAAGAAATTAAATTTCTTAGAGACCAAATCACATCAACCAAAAAGTCTAACTAAAAAGCAATGCTTTTTCAGTATCCCTAACTGTTTTTCCAAAGTCAATCAGGCTTTATAATTTCTGAGCATTTAGTAAATTAATGTTAGCTAATTGGTATTTATCATTTCCTACAAATTGTTTTAACGCATTATATTTTACTCATTTTCAAAGTTCAAGTTAAGTGTTTTAACTAAATAATCAAGGAAGAAGGACACCCTATTCCAGTTTGAAAATCTATTAAACTATCTTTGTCAGGTAAAAGAAAATCAAACAAATGAATAGTAGCAACTCTATTCGAATAAACAAATACCTGAGCGAAGTGGGCTTTTGCTCCCGAAGGGCGGCAGACAAGCTCATTAAAGAAGGAAGGGTAACCATTAACGGGGTAGTTCCTGAAATGGGCACGAAGGTAAACCCAAACGACGAGGTAAGGGTAAATGGTAAATTAATTACCGAGCCCGAAGAAAGCCACGTGTATATTGCATTTAATAAGCCCATTGGCATTGTTTGCACCACTGACAGGAAAGTAGAAAAAAACAACATAGTAGATTACATCAATCACTCCAAGAGGATTTTCCCCATAGGAAGGCTCGACAAGCCGAGTGAAGGACTTTTACTACTCACCAGTGATGGCGATATAGTAAACAAAATTCTAAGAGCCCGTAATCATCACGAAAAAGAATACATAGTATCGGTACACAAACCCATCACCCAAGACTTTATTCATAAAATGAGTAATGGTGTTCCGATTCTTGATACTGTAACCCGAAAATGTTTTGTAGAACAACTAAACAAGAATCAGTTTAAAATTATTCTCACTCAGGGTTTAAACAGGCAAATCAGAAGAATGTGCGAATACCTAGGTTATGAGGTTATTAAGCTGAAAAGAATCCGAATAATGAATATTCATTTGGATTTGCCCACAGGAAAATGGCGCAATTTAACCGCAAAAGAACTGGAAGAGATAAACCAAATGACCTCATCTTCCTTTAAAACTCATGATGATAATTAGTCTCCTGACTTTGTAGGGAATTTTATAAATTCCAAATCCAAGTTATAGAGCAACCCTATTTGCAAATTGTGGTTCACATCATACACATCCTGATTGGGAATACCAATAGTCTGGTTTAGATAACCTAATTGTAAATTAATCTTGGGGCTAAATTGATAGCCAACAGCTACATAAAAACGATTTCTGTCGAACAATTCGCCCGACACTTTTCTGCCTAAGTTTAAAAAAATTTCATTCGAACAGTTTATAAAATAATGCTTAAGACTAGTCGATATGGAGTATAAGGGGAAAGTAGTTTGAAAACGATACCGGATTCTGTGATTGCTTGTACTCTGTTTGGAATCAAGATTTTGAATAAAGCGCTGTTCCAATCGGTATCTGTGCTCTATAAAAACATTGTTGTAACGATGTCTAAGAATTAATTGCTCCCATGCCCTATTCTCAAAAACCCTACTCCCTACGGTACTTTGGTTAGTTGGTTGAGTGTAAAAAACCCCATAACCTGCAGTAATCATTGATGTAGGGGTTAAGTAGTAATTAATACCTACACGTATCAAATATTGTTCTAATGTATTTTTTATTCCGAAATTTCTAGACTGAGCTTCAGAATGTACTCCAAATTTCGAGTTTATCTTATTGTCTCCGGTATACGATATCCAGGCGCCATAGGGTTGTGGCCTAGCCTGATTTTGCGATTTAAGCTCCAGTGGCAAAAACAGTAGTAAACTGATAAATAATAGCCGCATATAATTGCTACCAAAGTTAAGAAAATGACCTATAAAAAGATGTTAAAACAACAAAGGCTTTCCGTTCGGAAAGCCTTTGTTTATATGTACAGAACCTAAAATTTACTATAAACCGCTAACTACGTCTGCGAATTTCAAGAACTCTCTGTCTTTCTTAGCTTTTTCTTTCAACGAAGAATCTTTAGCTACGGCAGACTTCAAGTTATTAGCAACTACATCTTTTTTGTTGCTTCTTGCTCCGCAAATTGCCTTAAGATAATAGCCTAAAGCAGAATCTTTATCGGCTGACTCATCAACAATTCTCAAAGCAGCATCTGCATCACCATTCAATAAAGTAGCAAGAGCCTTGTTGAAAGTTTTAGCAGAACCCATGTTTGATACAGCTGCGCTGTAGTCACCTTTTTGAATATTAATTACACCAATGTTGTAAGCAACATCTGGCCCGGCACCTTTAGAAGCTTCAAACATTTCCAATGCCTTGTTACGATTACCCTTCATGTGCTCTATCACAGCAAGATTGTTTACAGATACAGGGTTATCTTGAATTCCATTAGCTTTCTTAAATTGAGCTTCTGCTTCGCTCATTTTGTTTTGAAGCATCAAAACATAACCTACATTGTTAGCCCCCCTGTAATCATTAGGGAAATTACGCTCTGCAACTTGATACATTCTCAATTTCTCATTTAGGTCATCAGTAAGTGTAGCAGCGTAGAGAATTTCCTCTAACTTCAATTCATTAGGATTAGTTTTGCTTAACTGACGAAGTTCGTCATCTGAGTAACCTACTTTATCATAAACCACAATGATTTGTGAACGACGCAATTGTGGTAACACATTCTTCTCAAGGAATTCGAATGTTTTAGCCATTGCTCTAATGTCTTGCTCGCGCTTATTAACATCAGCAGTCATCTGAAGTACACGTAAAATAATGTCTTTGTCTGGGTGAGTAGTTTTCTCAACTTCAACTTTAAAACCATCCCAATCTTCGCCTTTAGGTATTCTTTTGATGAAGTCGTTACCTTGCTGTAGTTTAAGTCTCTTCATTGCGCCCAACAAGTACTGAGCAGCAGATTCTGCGCGCTCGTTAGCCAAGTTTGTGTTCAACTGAAGTTCTCCTTCTGGAGAAGCGTAAGCCAAAATGTTCGTATGCTTAAGGGCTACTCTTTGGTTTCCAATTGAAGCTTTCAAGAAATCTTCTAAAGCCTTAATGTCGGCATCCTTCAATTCAGAGGCACGAACAACAGATTTGTTTTTTTCATAGTGAATAACCGCTTTAAACTCTTCTTCTGTAGTTCTTTTAAACTTGTCAGCTCCTACTATTACACGAGCGTCTTTTTGTACTAAAAGCGGAGTAATAATTGTTGCATCAGCAATTTTATCAGTAACCACCAAGCTTTTTTCTTTTGTTCCTTTTTTAGGAAGAAGTTCTACTTTTAGGTCAGCCACTTCCAATTCGGGAGTGTAAGGAATAGTGCTTCTGTAAGTAAAGGACTTACCCCCTTTAGTTACCACTTCTCCATTACCGGCAGCTTTCTCGCCTTTAAATGTTTTGGTGTCAAATGCTTTTTTAGAGCCATCCGCAGCATATAATGTAGGAGTTACATCAACTACTGCTTTTTTGTGAAGACCTTTCTCCACGAATTTACCATTAATCACCACGGTGATGCTGTCACCATGCATTTCTAATGGGTTTTTATCTACCTTGTATTCAAGGTCTTTTAATAGGTTACAGCCCGCAAGGAATAAACTGCTCGAAACAGTTATTAGACCAATTGCTTTTAAGTTCTGTTTTTTCATAATTGTTTTAAAATGTAGTTTTAGGCGATGCAAACTTAAATAATGTTTCCAATTTACGAAAGGATTATACAGTTATATTATGAAAATAATGTTAATTAAAATTCTGTTCGAATAAATCACTTTCTACTCAGCCCCATAACAACCTCACTTACAGAAGAATTGTGTTGTAAAATAAGCAAATTGAAAATCGGATATTTTTTAAAAAAAAATGCATAGGATTGGTTTACTCTTCTCAGGTATTCTTCGGAAATTTGGTTTTCAATCGAACGCCCCCTTCGATTTATGCTCAACAATAATTCCTCAACACTACTGTCAATGTATATTAATCTTTCGGGTAATGGAATGTCTTCGGATAATTTATCGTATTCTTTTTTAAAAATCGGATATTCCTGACTAGATAAATTCACTTTTGCGAAAATGAGTGAGCGAAAAAAAGAGTGGTCGGCAATATAGTTTTCTTTCGCTTTTAATTGAGAAAACTGTCGGTATCTCTCCTTTAAAAAAGCTAATTCTAACTCAAGAGCAACTTGTTTTCCCTGATAAAAATCATTCAATAAGGTAATGTGCTCAAACCGCTCCGGTATATACTCTAACGCAAAATGATTAGCCAGTTTCTTAGCCAATGTGGTTTTGCCTGAACCTATATTTCCTTCAACTATTATTTTCATTTATTTGCTCTACTATACTGTCATCAACACATTCTGCCAACAATAAATCGTGTGATTTACCTATTAACGGATGTAACATATCCGGGGCAATTTCCGCAAGTGGCATCAAAGTAAATCTTCTTAACTGAATTTTCGGGTGGGGAATTTGCAAATCAACACTATCAATTATTTTGTTTCCGAAGTACAACATATCAACATCTATTACCCGAGATTCATAATGTGCTTGGTTAAATTTTCGTGTTCTTCCCAATTTCAACTCTACATCAAGGCAAATTCTCAGTACTTCCCTCGGAGATTTATCCGTATCAAAAACAAGAAGCTGATTCAGAAAATCATCAGGCGAATCAAATCCCCAGGAGGGGGATTTATATAACGAAGAAATATTGATTAACTCTCCAAATTCTTGCGAAAGTAATTGTTTTGCTGACTGAAAAATAACCCTGCTTTCCCCTAGATTAGACCCAAGTAAAAGAAAAATTATATTTGTGATAGTATTCAAAAATCAATCGGTTAAGCTGTTTAACACCCCTGCTAGCCACTCATGTAAATAAATCGGCGGAAATATAAATACCCGTCGTACTTTTGTCAAAAGTAGTTACAAACGTATATTATCAAAATTCATTATGAAACCATTTTGGAAAACATTTTTCGCCTCAGGATTGTCAACCCTAATTATCGGGCTGGTATTAATCTTTATTTTCATTGGTGCACTTATGGCCGCACTAGGCTCTTTTGGAGATAAATATTTTGGCGACCCCAAACCAATGTCAATTAAGAAAAATAGTATCCTTCACATAAAATTCGACAAAGATATTGGTGAACGAAGTTTTTCAAAATTTGATGCCTCATCCTTTCAAATGATTAACAAGATGGGAATTGATGAAATTAAGAGCGGTATAAAAGCAGCCAAAGAGGATGAAAAAATAAAAGGTATATTTTTGGATATAACCTCTGTGAGTGCCAGGCCTGCCACAATCGAGGAATTGCGTGAAGTAGTTATTGACTTTAAAACGAGTGGAAAATTTGTAGTTGCATACAGTGAAATGTATACACAAGGAGCTTACTACCTAGCATCGGTGGCCGATGAAATTTACTTGTATCCCACCGGAATGCTTGAACTAAAAGGCATGGGGACCGAAATGATGTTCTTCAAAGGTGCTTTCGATAAACTAGACGTAAACGTACAAGTAATAAGAGGTTCAAACAATAAATTTAAAAGTGCTGTAGAACCATTCATGTATGAAAAAATGAGTGGGGCAAACAGAGAGCAGGTGGAGCGATTTTTAACTTCTATGTGGAATCACATTGCGCAAAATATTGCATCTGACCGAAAACTTACATTGGAAAAAGTTAATGAAATAGCAGGGGGCTTGCTAGTTAGAAAAGCCGAAGATGCTCAAACTCACGGTTTAGTTGACGGCTTAAAATATTACGACGAAATCATCGACATGCTGAAGGCAAAAGCCGAAATGGATGAAAAAGCAAAAGACCTCAACTTGGTTAACTTCAATAAATACGCCCGAAAAGCCCACAGAAAAGAATTAAAAGCCAACACTAAAAAAAAGCAATATGTTGCTGTAGTTTATGCTGTTGGTGGAATTGAAAGCGGTAAAGGCGATGCAGAAACTATTGGTTCGGAAACCATAGCCAAAGCCATACGCGATGCAAGACTAAATGACAGCGTAAAAGCCATTGTACTAAGAGTAAACTCTCCCGGAGGAAGCGCTCTAGCTTCAGACGTTATCTGGAGAGAAGTTTTACTGGCCAAACAAGCAAAACCATTTATCGTTTCTATGGGTGATTTAGCAGCTTCAGGCGGATACTATATCTCATGTGCAGCTGACAGGATATTTGCTCAACCCAACACCATAACAGGCTCTATCGGTGTTTTTGGAGTAATTCCGAGTTTAGAGAAAACCATGAAAAACAAATTGGGCATTACCTTCGACAGAGCACAAACACACCCCTACTCTGTGTTTAGCATGAATAAAGACCTAACTCCCGAAGAGATAGGTATAATTCAACAGGGAGTCGATGACATTTACAACGTGTTTATGAAAAGAGTTGCTGACGGAAGAGATAAAACAATTGCCGAAGTAGACAGTGTAGGGCAAGGGAGAGTTTGGACAGGCAATGACGCCCTGAATCTGGGTTTAGTAGATGAAATTGGCGGCATAAATAAAGCTATCGCCTTTGCAGCAGAAAAAGCAGGCTTAGATGATTTTGGAATACTACCTTACCCTAAAGCAAAAGACAATAAGCTAGCCGAAATACTTGAGCAAATTGAAGAGACAGAAAATATCGAGGCTGAGTCTAAAGCAGGGTCAATCGACCGAGAGTTGCTAAAACAGATTAAACAACTAAGAGAGATTAGCCGATACAGTGGTATTCAAGCACGAATGATGTACGATTTCGATTTTAAATAAACTGATATAGATAAATTACTTAAAAAGCCTCTTCACTTCTGAAGAGGCTTTTTTGTTTTTTGCGTAATCTAAATTAAGGTGACATAGAAATATCCGTATTCATGCTTTCAATTTGAATACAATTATTATTTTTACGGCAAAATAATTGCGCTATGGCTAATAACTATTTTGACGAATCAACCGCAGGAGTGGCTACTATTTACATAATTTTTGCTATTTCAGTAATTTTCGGAATTCTTTTCCTTTGCTAATATATAAGGCTAAGGAGCCTCTATTACTATTAAACAGTTCGGTGTATGCCGTTTAACTCCATATTATCTTGGTTAACTAAACGTCGCGTTAAACAAATCGAGCTATTTAAAAAATACCCCAACGAAGTTCAGCACGACGTATTTCGTTACCTTATTAATTCTGCTCGAAATACAGAATGGGGGCAACAGTACGATTACAAATCCATTGAATCCTACAAACAGTTTTCTGACCGGCTCCCCATACAGGATTACGACGATGTAAAACCCTATGTGGAAAGACTTATAAAAGGTGAGCAAAACCTACTTTGGTGCACCCCTATAAAATGGTTTGCAAAATCATCAGGAACCACCAGCGGTAAAAGTAAATTTATTCCGGTTAGCCGAGAAGCTTTAGAAGATTGCCACTATAAAGGCGGTAAAGATTTATTAGGGCTATACTACTATCACTTTCCCGAAGCAAAACTATACAAAGGAAAAAACTTGGTGATTGGTGGTAGTGCTCAAATCAATTCGCTAAACAAACACTCTTATTTGGGTGATTTATCAGCCATTATTCTTAAAAATTTACCCCTTTGGGTAGAGTTAAAAAGAACTCCAAATATCGAGATTGCACTGATGGACAAATGGGAAGAAAAGATTGAAAAAATGGCTGATGCCATTATTCAGGAAGACGTTCGCTCAATGTCTGGGGTGCCATCCTGGGGGTTGGTTTTACTCAGACGTATTTTGGAAAAAATCAGAAAAGACAACATTGCTGACATATGGCCTAATCTTGAATTATTTATGCACGGAGGGGTCAATTTTGAGCCTTACCGAAAACAATATGAAAATATCATTCGAAAAACCAACATGAATTACCTGGAAACCTACAATGCATCAGAAGGTTTTTTCGGCTTACAAGAAGGCAATTTCAGTAACCTTCTGCTAATGCTGGACTACGGTATTTTTTATGAATTCATATCTCAAGACGAACTTGGTAAAACCAACCCAAAAACAGTACCTCTGGCAGGAGTTGAACTTGGGAAAAATTACGCTATTGTAATTTCCACCAATGCCGGATTGTGGCGATATATGGTAGGCGATACTATTATGTTTACTTCTATATATCCCTACCGATTCAAAATTACAGGCAGAACAAAACATTTTATCAATGCCTTCGGAGAAGAAATAATAATAGATAATGCCGACAAAGCCATTCATTCTGCCTGCGAAAAAACAAATTCCTCCATAAAAGAATATACCGCAGGCCCCATATATATGGATAACGATAAGGGAGGGCATCAATGGCTAATAGAGTTTGAAAAAGAACCTGAAAATCTGGAAATATTTACCCGTTTACTCGATGATGAACTAAAAAGTTTAAATTCGGATTACGAAGCAAAACGAACCGGAGATTTAACAATAAGTCTACCCAAAGTAACATCTGTACCTTGTGGCACGTTTTATGACTGGTTAAAGCAAAAAGGCAAACTTGGCGGACAACACAAGGTGCCTCGGTTGAGTAATAACAGAATTGTACTTGAAGAAATATTTAAAATATTGGATAATAAATAGTCTTGCATTGAGCATTCTAAATTCGGGCGTGCTACATGCTCAAGTAGAATGGAAATCAATTGAAGGTAAAGCTGACAAAATATATGCCGATCCAACAGGTTTCCTCTATTTTGTTCAAGCCGATATTATCAATAAAACTGATTTAAACGGAAAAATACTTTACACATACTCCAATAAAGTATTGGGGCCGGTAACTTCTATGGATATCGGACTTCCACTCAGACCAATTATTTTCTACGCTGAACAACCCGCTCTAGTGTTTACAGACAACACCATTAGTCAACAAAATACCAAAGTAAGTTACCTGCAAGACAATCTCCCTGGTCAAATCACACTGGTAGCAAACTCTTACTTCAATAATAGTATATGGGCTTATGACAGACAAAACTTTAAGCTCCTCCGATTAAATCAACAACTAAAATCCGAAGTAGAAACCCAAAATTTGGCCGTTTTACTGAACTTAAAACAACTAGACCCCGTTTCTATGCAAGAGAAGTCAGACAGGCTCTACATAAACAATCCCAGTTCAGGAATATTGGTTTTTGATATATTTGGCACCTATTACAAGAATATTCCCGAGCAAAACATTACGCATTTTCAAGTAGAAGGAAATTTATTATGGTATCTGAAGGATAATAAACTTTTTCACTTTGACCTTATCACTTTTAAGCATAGTGAAGCCGCACTAAATCGCTTTGATATAATCTGGTTTTCAATAGCCAAAGAACAGCTATTTATACTCAATAAAGAAAAAAAGGTACTTAGCACATCAATTTCTGGCTTAACCTTTAAGTAATACTTTTATATTTACGAGATATTTGTAATTTCATCCAAAATCCTAAAAGTATTATGCATATAGCTGTAGCGGGAAATATAGGTTCGGGAAAAACAACCCTAACCACTTTATTAGCGAAACATTACGGTTGGGAAACTCACTTTGAAGATGTTGACCAAAACCCTTATTTATACGATTTTTACGATGATATGCAACGTTGGTCATTCAACCTGCAGATATACTACCTAACCAGTCGATTTACTCAAATTCAGGAAATAAAAAAGAGCAATCAGACTGTTATTCAAGACCGTACCATCTATGAAGATGCATTTATTTTCGCACCTAATCTTCACTCGATGGGACTAATGACTACCCGCGATTTCGAGAACTATTTCTCTCTATTTAACTTGCTAGAAAGTTTCATTTCTGCCCCTGATTTGTTAATTTATCTGAGAGCAAGTGTGCCAAAACTAGTTCAAAACATCCAACAACGAGGCAGAGAATACGAAGAAAGCATCCGTTTAGATTACTTGAAAAGATTAAATGAACGCTACGAAGCGTGGATTTCTACTTACGATAAGGGGAAAGTAATTATTGTAGATGTAGACGAAAACTCCTACCATGAGAACAAAGAAGATTTAGGTAAAATTATCTCTTCTATTGATGCCGAAATTCACGGTTTGTTCAAAAAGTAAGCCCCTTTGAATTAACCACAAAATTAACCAACATACCGAACAAAATCAAGGTGTGTGGAGTTTAATATTATACCTGTAGGATGTAAAAAAATAACACTATCATAAAGCTCCCACAAATAGAAAGAAAACCACTAATTATAAGTGGTCCGTGCAGCGCTGAAAGCGAAGAACAGGTTTTAGCCACAGCACTTGCTTTAGCCAAATGTGGAAAAATTGATGTGTTAAGAGCTGGTGTTTGGAAACCCCGATCCAGGCCCTATGCCTTTGAAGGGGCCGGAGAGCAAGCCCTTGCATGGTTAAAAACTGTCTCAATTGAAACAAAAATTCCGGTAATAACAGAAGTAGCCAATGCACAACACGTAGAAAAAGCATTAAAAAGTGGTATAGATATGTTATGGATAGGTGCTCGCACCACGGTCAACCCTTTTTCCGTTCAAGAAATTGCCGATGCACTTAAAGGGGTAGATATTCCGGTGTTAGTAAAAAACCCCATTAATCCTGATTTACAACTGTGGATTGGCGCTATAGAAAGAATTAAAGCTGCGACAAATGGAGAGGTAGGAGCTGTGCACAGAGGGTTTTCTTCCGGAACAAAGAGCCGATACCGAAACAATCCGTTTTGGGAGATTCCCATTGAACTCAAACGACAGTTTTCTGACTTAAAAATACTATGCGACCCCAGCCATATTTGTGGAAACCGGGAACTAATTCATTCGGTAGCACAAAAAGCGTTAGATTTAAACTTCGATGGATTGATGATTGAATCACACTTCAACCCCTCCGAGGCCCTGAGTGATGCTCAACAACAATTACTCCCTTCTGAATTAGAACTTCTTCTCAATTCCCTTGAAATCAGAACCGAACATTCAGTAAATCCATTTTTTCAATCGCAACTGGATATGCTAAGGGCGGAAATAGACGCTATTGACGAACAAATGATTGACATCCTGTTTAAAAGGTTTCAGATTATTGAAAAAATAGGAGAATACAAACAAGAAAACAATGTGACCATTCTTCAACTAGAGCGTTGGAAGGAAATACTGAATACCCGCTCTGAGTGGGCAGAAAACAGTAAACTAAACACTGATTTTATCAAAAAAATTCTTGAGACAATTCATACAGAATCTATCCGTATTCAAAACGGAGTGATGAGTAAGCGAAAGGCCGACTAAATCTAGCCTAACTTGAACAACACTGGTCTAGAAGGCGATGCGTCGTTTTCGAAAGGTGCAAATTGCAGATTAAGCAGGTAATCCCCGTCTTTCACTTCCTCTCGCACATAAACCAATTCTGTAATGGTGCAATCCATACGTGGGTTTGCCGACTCGGTTTGCCAAAAGGCTTTGTGAGCTAGCATCAAACCTCCATCTTGCTCCCTGTCTACAGAAGGTAAATCGAGCAGAAAATGCTTTACGCCGAGTTCAATGAGGTGTTCCATAGCTTCTGGTTCTACATAAGGAGGATTGGTATTGCTGTAATTAACGACACACTTAAAATCACCATTGGGCAAGGTGCGCAGAATCAACGCCTCGGGGCATTTGCCCTGCAAGGCTTCTTTTAGCTGTACTTTGGTAATGACTTTATCGCCGGGCTTTTGCCAGCCTTTTTCTTCGGAAACTGTATGCGGGGTGAGGGTAATCAGTTTAGATACAAAAAAGAACTGTTTTAGCGCCTGGTTTACCGAGTGTACCTCTTTGGTAATGTGCCCCAAACATTCGGTATGAGTTCCATTTCCATGAGGATTAAAGCCTATATCTCTGAAATTTACTGCACCGCCCTCGGCCACGCTACCCAAAAACCCGTTGGTACGAACCGGTTCTATAGAAATCGGCGAAACATACCAAGCCGCTACCCTTCCCTCTCTCGCCACCATGGGAATAGAAATATCAATGGGTTCGTTCAGGTTCGCATTTAGCCTTTTGCCATTATGTTCTATGTGTTGCATACAAACAAGTGTATTTAGCAGCAAATGTAACGGAATTTAGAAAGTAAATCCTGAAACTAAATTCAAAGTATTATTTTCTAAAAAGTAACTGAATGCCCATGCTTTATTCTGTGTTTTTTCCTTTTAATTGGTATTTTTTCCTCTGCTTTCTCTAAGTTTTGAGAATAATTTGTACTAAGTACGAATTGCCCTTTGTTGTAAAAAGTTTCTGTAATGTTTATTCTCTTGTTGGTAGATATTGTATTTTCCCCCTGTTTAAGGTAAAAGGGGTTGATGCAAGCTAAGTCTTCAAAATGAACAAACTCCAGATCACCGGAAAGCCACCTTCCGTCTTTTTCGCCATCCACAAAAGCACCTATACGGTTGAGTTTTCCATTGAGGTCGTAGTAGCGCCACACTCCCTGTTTTAACCCGTTTACCACTTCGCCTTCGTATTCCAGGGCGTTGTTTCGGTTGAGTTGCGCTACTCTGCCTATGCCTTTTTCAAGTATAGTTTGCTTATTGTAATCGATAAAGCGCAGGTAAAAAATTTCGTGGTCGGGAAACTCAAACTGCCGTGCGCAATCAAACTTTGTTTTGGACGAAAGCAACAGTCCCTCCATTTTAAAATTACCATTGGCATACCACTCCTTACATACCCCCATGTGATGAATGGTATCTACCGTGCCATCCAGTCGCATAAAAGCATACTCGCCGGGGGTGTGGTCTACTTCATATATTTTCCCGCCCCCATCGTGGTAATAGACCCACACGCCTTCGGGCTGTCCATGCTCACTGAGTCTTCCTTCGTGCGATTTTGCTCCCGAAAGGAAATAAAACTTAAACTGTCCCTTGTGTCCTCTATTGAGCGTTGAGATGTTCAACGCAAAATTCATATCGGGCTTTTTCAACCTGTCGCTTGGGATAATTGTATTTTTTCTACCGGAAACAACCGCAGAATTAAACACCGAATCTTCAAAAGTTTCTTCGCAGCGTAGCACCCCGTTCGGATGATACGAAAACCAAGTGCCCGTGAAATAGCCTTTATCGTCAAAATTTCCTTCATATTGAGGCATGCTGTTTTCGTAAAAAGAAGCGTACTTACCTGTGGTAGTGTCGTTTCTGAAAGTTACCGAATAGAGAACTTGATTATTTGCTGTATTGTAACCTTTCCAAACGCCGTCATACCAACCTTCTTTGAATGTGCCCGAAACGGCAAGTTTGTCATCCTTGTAATATTTGGCTTCGCCTTCTAGTTTATCATCAGTATAGTTTACTTCATACACTTTCTCAAAATAGTAGTTAAAGTTGGTTGATAAACCATGTAGTTTCCCCTCTTTGTAGTTCGAAATTTCTTTTGGATACAAGTAAGATTTATTCAGGTTGACGCCTCTTTGTTTAATCTTTCCGGCGGATTTAGATTTTTTTTCGAAATCCGAAAGGGTTTTGTATCTGTATTCTTTTATGAGTCCATCCTTGTGTCCATTCACGTAGTGTTGGTGTTCCAAAGTATCTTTGCCGTTTATATTCAATGTAGTTCCATTCCTTATTCCATCCTTATACTCATACAGCGTTCTTTTATTCATGGAATATTCTTTGTTTTTTTTGTACTTCTTGGATTTACGCTTCCTAGTGTATTTTCTTGAATATTCATATATCACCAATCCGGATTTGGTTTCTTTTACCACATTGGCTTTTTTGTTTTTTTGAATTATTCTCTCCTCTATAGTTCCGGTGTATGGCTGATTTTTATAGGTGATTAATGCGCTATTATCAAAAATATAGGGATGACTCACAGGTTTGTTGTCAGTAGATATAAAATGGTATTTATCTTCAAAAGTTGCTTTCAGGTTACCGTCTTTACTCCAAGCGGTATATGCATAGTAGGGCGAATTTGTTTCTTCTTTTTTCAATATTGCCTGACTTTTTAATGTCGTGCTTTTTTTATCAAAATAGTAGTGGGTTTTTGAGTCGTCAAATGTGGCGTTGGTTTTCAGGTAGTAGTATTTTCTATACGAAATCTCGCCATTTTTTGTGGTTACATTTCGTTCAACTAAAGTATCTCTATGTTTCAGGTTATCGTAGTATTGAAATGACTTAAAACGAAACTCAATCGTATCGATTATTTTCTTCTTATTTCTATGTGAAACATCAAAATAGTTGTGGTTGGCTTCGCTTAATTCATCGTTCAAGAGGGTATAACTGAACCTACTTTTAGTTTTGGCAGGAGAGTTTTTGTGTAATAAACCAGAACCACTCACCACAGTTTTAATGAGGGTATCGTTTAGTTTAAACTGTTCTACTTTGTGAAGTGGATTGCCCTCTTTATCTAAATAAACAGGTTCTTCGCACAGGTATCCATAGGCGTAGTTTAGTATAACCCTAGGCTTGCCATTTTCGTGATATTTAATCACTTGACCGTGGTAATCTTTAGCATACTGTTCGGCTTCATAGTCGTTGATATCTATGATTGAATTTAGATTTTTATTATACTCCAAATTGTCTGAAAGAACAAGTGTTCTGTCACCGAAATTATCGTAGTTAATTTTTTGATACGTGAATTTATGGTGTTCAAAAAACGCATCAGGATGATAGATGCTACTGAGTACGGGCTGACCGATAGAATCGGCATAAGTTCCTGTTTCTATGAGTTTACCGTTATAATTATAAATATAATAGTTGCCTATGGGTTTACCGTCTTTGTAGTTTATTGTTGAGAGCAGTTTCCCGTTGGAATAGGTTGACGATACCCCGTGCAGCTTGTCGTCTTTATACGTTTCCATTTTTTGAATACGAGGAATTGGGTTCTTCCCTATGGCAAGGTTGAGTTCGACATATATTCCCTCTTTTTTACCTTTGTTGTACTGGCAGGTTATCATTTGTCGCCTGTATTTAGTTAATCCTGAATAGTCTGTCCAGGTTCCATGAGGTAAATCTTCGAGGTAATAACCGCTCAACATGAGTTTACCTTTGTTATTGTAAAACTCAACTTTACCATTCTTTTTACCATTCATCATTATAAAAACGGCTCTGGGTATAAGCGTATCTTTTTTTGTATAAGTATGTTTTAATTTGTACCACTTGAATTTTTTCCCGCGCAACTCGGTAAATACAATATATTCTCCGTCTTCCAACGTTTGCTGTACTGGAACAATTCCCGCTTTGTTGCTGTATGACATACTAAGTTTTGTCAATCCATAAGGAATAGTAGAATTTCTTACCGGATAAACCCGGTAGGTTTTATTCTTCTCTTTCCAGTAGAAGTTTTGTGGAATCGATTGTGCAAAGACGACCAATGCAAAAAATGCAAAGGACAAAGAGAGTGCAATTTTCTTTTTCATATGGATGAATATTTAGTTCGTTACAAATAACTCCGCCGCTATACCATCTGCTCTAAACTTTCCTTTTTGCGTAAGCCTAAATCCCGTATCGGTTTTTTCGAGCAATCCCGTCAAGCAAAATGCATCTACTTTATCTTCTGTTTCTTCCGGAAGTTTATTGTAGTATAACAATTTCATGTCCTTAAAGTTACACCCCTCGGTTAATCTTATCCGTGTAAGTAGGTATTCGTTGAGTTTGTCTTTCGGAGTTAATATTTCTTCTTCGCAAGGAATTTCATCCGCTTCAATAGCTTTCAGGTAGCGGGTATTGTTGGCAAGATTCCATCTTCTTATCGATTCATTATAGGAGTGTGCCGAAGGGCCTATACCCAGGTATTGTTTTCCCCACCAATAAGAAGAGTTGTGCCGGGAGCGAAAACCGGGTAGGGCAAAATTAGAAATTTCGTAGTGTTCAAATCCTTTTTTTGCGGTTTCTTCCATCAGTATTTCAAAATGTTTTAGCGTCATGTCTTCATCCACATCGGGAATTTCACCCTGCTTTACCTTGTGATGCAAAACCGTTCTATTTTCCACAGTGAGGCAATAAGAAGAAATGTGCTGAACGGGCAAACGTAAAGCGTATTGCAGGTTTTCCTTCCATTTAATTTCGTCCATGTAGGGCATGCCGTATATGAGGTCTATGGTAATGTTGCTGATTCCTGCTGCATGGGCAAGCTGCACACATTTTTTTGCCTGCTCCGCATTGTGTGAACGATTCATCCGTTCCAAGTCATCATCAAAAAAGGATTGAATACCAATACTCAGACGGTTTATTCCTGCACGTTTCAACTCCACGAGGTATTCGGGCGTTAAGTCATCGGGGTTGGATTCGAGGGTAATTTCGGGTTCAGCTACCACCTCAAAATTTGTTCTTACGGCAGCTATAAGTGAAGTGATTTCAACGGCAGAGAGCACGCTTGGAGTGCCACCGCCAAAATAAATGGTTTCTACGGTTTTTTCGGTAATAAAATCTTTACTCAGATTAACCTCACTGATTAAGGCTGCCACCATTCGCTCCTTAGCACTAAGCTGAGTAGAAAAATGGAAATCGCAGTAATGACAAGCTTTTCTGCAAAAGGGAATATGGAAGTAGATACCGGACATAGAGTAACAATGATGGTTTTCTAAATTTGCTACAAAGTACAAAGATTTTTCACCGCTGTAAAAAAGAACACAAATAAGACTTTAATAGATAAGATGTGTTTCTCCTGCTTTATTATTCATTCGGAATTTTACATTTTTCATTACTTTTATTGCCTCTCAAAGTATATATGGACATAAAGCTGCGCGAAAACCTAAAAATCTACAACACCCTGAGTGGTGAAAAAGAAACATTTAACCCCATCACACCCTCGCACGTGGGCATGTATGTATGCGGCCCTACCGTGTACAGTTATGTGCACTTGGGTAACTGCCGTACATTCATTTCTTTTGATGTTGTTTTCAGGTATTTATTGCATTTAGGCTACAAAGTGCGTTATGTAAGAAACATTACCGATGCCGGTCATTTGGAAAATGATGCGGACGAGGGCGAAGATAAAATTGCAAAAAAAGCCCGACTGGAGCAGATAGAACCTATGGAAGTGGTTCAAAAATACACTGTAAACTTCCGAGATACTATGAGACTATTTAATACACTCCCCCCCAGTATAGAACCCACTGCTACCGGCCACATTGTAGAGCAAATAGAAATGACTCAGGATATATTGAGTAAAGGCCTTGCCTACGAAGTAAACGGCTCGGTATACTTTGATGTGAAAAAATATAACGAAACCGGAAGTTATGGAGAACTTTCGGGAAGAAACATAGAAGAATTACTGGAAGGCACACGCGATTTGGACGGTCAGCAGGAAAAGAGAGACCCTAGAGATTTTTCCCTCTGGAAAAAAGCCCTACCTGAGCACATTATGCGTTGGAACTCCCCTTGGGGAGAGGGATTTCCCGGATGGCATCTGGAATGTTCGGTAATGAGTTCAAAATACTTGGGCAAACAATTCGACATTCACGGAGGCGGAATGGATTTAAAATTCCCCCATCACGAATGTGAAATTGCTCAATGTAAAGCCGCTAACCACAAACCTCCTGTTAATTACTGGATGCACGCCAACATGCTCACGCTTAACGGCAAACGCATGAGCAAATCTACCGGAAACACCTTGTTGCCCGAAGAACTTTTCAGTGGAAACAACAATCTACTAGACAAAGGCTACTCGCCTATGGTAGTTCGATTTTTTATGCTTCAGGCGCATTACCGCAGCACACTGGATTTTTCTAGCGAAGCCCTGCAAGCCGCAGAAAAAGGACACAAAAGAATAATGAGTGCCCTGAAACTGCTAAACGATTTTACTTACGTAAAAGGCGATAATTTAAACCGGGAAATTGATACCGAAATAAATGACTTATGCGCAAAGTGCTACCAGGAGATGAATGATGATTTTAATACGCCAAAAACCGTTGCGGTTTTATTCGAACTGGTAAGCCATATCAATAATTTTTATCAGCATAAATCTATAGGTCAAATTAGTGAAGAAACATTCAATCTGCTAAAAGCTACATTTAATAGCATGCTTATAGATGTACTCGGTGTAAAGCCCGAAGAAGAAACGGGAGAAGCAGGTACATTAGACAAAGCCATACAGCTACTTATCGAACTTAGAAAAGAGGCAAAATCTCAGAGAAACTTCGCCCTTTCTGACCAAATTAGAGACCGCCTAAAAGATGCCGGAATACAACTGAAAGACGAAAAAGACGGAACCATAACCTATTCATTAATCTAAATCAATCAATCATGAAAAAAATCACCCGGTTTGTAGTACTCGTTGGATTATTTACAGCCGCACTGGCCGTAAATGCCCAATCCCTAACAAACAAAAAAGACGGTGGATATAAATTTACCGTAATTAAAGATATTGAAGCTCTTGAAGTGCAAAACCAAAACCGCACAGGAACCTGTTGGAGTTTTTCGGCTCTTTCTTTCTATGAATCAGAACTCATCCGAATGGGAAAAGGAAAACACAAGCTGAGCGAAATGTTTATCGTGCGTCATGCCTATGCGGGGAAAACAGAAAGCTTTGTTCGTTTTCACGGAAACAATAATATGGATGAGGGGGGAGCCTTTCACGATATTCCTTGGGTAATAAAAAGACACGGTATTGTGCCTCAGGAAGTATACAAAGGTTTAAACTATGGGGAAGAAACACACAACCACTCAGAACTTACTGCCTTGCTGCAAGCAATGGTAAAAGTTATTATAGGAAACCCTCAGAAAAAGCTAACTACTTCCTGGCAAGCGGCCATTAATGGTGTACTGGATGCATACCTAGGAAAGCTTCCCACCGAATTTACTTATCAGGGAAAAAAGTATACTCCGCAAAGCTTTGCCAAATTTCTTGGACTTAATATGGATGATTACGTTTCGATAACTTCGTTTACACATCATCCTTTCTACGAAAAATTTGCCATCGAAATACCCGACAACTGGTCATTGGGGTTGTCGTACAACGTGCCTTTGGATGAGTTTATGGCCATTGCCGAAAATGCCGTAACAAACGGATACGGACTGGCCTGGGGTGCCGACGTGAGCGAAAAAGGATTTGCTTTCCGTGAAGGATTGGCTATTTTGCCCGAAGATGAAAGCACCATCAACATTAAAGGTAAAGACAACCGACACTTCAACGATGCCGGTGCAGAAAAGAAAAGCTCGGCATTTGATACTCCGGTAAAAGAAAGAATAGTTAGCCAAGAAGAGCGTCAAAAATCTTTCGACAACTACGAAACAACCGACGATCATGGTATGCATATTACCGGAATTGTAAAAGACCAAAATGGCGCTAAGTATTTTGTCGTAAAAAACTCTTGGGGAAAAGCCAACGATTGCGATGGGTATTTCTACACCTCTATGCCTTATTTTCGTTATAAAACGATAAACTACGTGGTGCACAAAGATGCGCTAAGCAAAGAAATGAAAACCAAATTGGGCATAAAGTAGCCTGTTTATAAGTAAAAAAAGCCCAATTCGGGGCTTTTTTTTGTTAATACCTGAGTAGAAGTATGTGATTGGGGTTGCTGTGGTTTTCAGAAATTTGAAAATCGTGGCTTCCGGAAATTTCAAATCCCAAACGAATGTAGAAGTTGATAGCCTTGGTATTTTTTACCCACACAAAAAGCCACATACCAACCTGACCGGCCGCCTTAGAAAGTTGTAAATTATACTCAAACAGTCGGTGGCCGAGTTTCAATCCATGAAATTTTTCGAGCAGATAGATACGTTCCAGTTTCGTAAGCCCTTTCATAGAAATATCCTTATGGTCGGCATCCAATATTATTTTAGAATAACCTACAGGCTCTCCATTATATTCCAAAATATGATACCCATGGAGAGGGTTAGCCAATTCCGCTTTAAAAACCTCTTCGCTCATGTGCTTCTGAATATACTTCTCGATTTCTTCGGGAGCAGCACTCGTTCCGTGCGACTGTACAAAAGATAGTTTACCTATTTCTGCCAAAATTACTGAATCTACGAAAGAGGCTTTGCGAATGAATGCCATCGGTCAAATTTATTATAAAAGTCGAGTTTAAGTCTCTTTAATCTCAACAAAATCGCCATTTTTGATAATAAAACTCAGTCCATTAAACCTTACTTCTCCTCCCTCATTAAGCCCCACCAAATCTCTAAGTCCTCTTTTATCGTATAACGGAAATGGCTAGAAAAAAAGTCTTTTAAAAGGTTTGGTTAAGACTTATTTTTTTATCAAATCAAGTTTGGAGATGTCGATTCGGTAGATATCAAAGTCTCCGCGAGAATCTTCATATTCGGCACCTATGTAAGCATATTTCCCATCAGAAGTCACGGTAAATGTTTTTTCTTCCTTTACTGTGTTGATAGGATACCCTAAGTTTTTAGGAGTGCTCCACTCTCCGTTAGCATCTTTTTGAGAAACAAAAATATCGTATCCACCCAAATTTTCATGTCCTTCAGAACCAAAAAATAGCGTATTTCCGTCGGGGGTAACGTAAACAAATTTCTCGTCATACGAGGTATTGATTTTAGACCCAATATTAACCGGTTTTCCCCACTCTTTGCCAACTTTGGTTGCAACGTATATATCTGCCTGCCCAAATCCACCGGGGCGCTCACTCACAAAGTAGAAGGTATTTCCGTCTGCCGTGATAGATGCTGCACTCTCAAAATAAGATGAATTTATAGAGTTTCTTTTGGGTTTTGTCATGGGTTGAGGGCTTCCCCATTTACCGCTGCTGGAAAGCTTAGAAACCCATATATCTCCACTACCCGTTACTCTAGTAATGTTTCTGTAAATAAATAGTTGAGAGCCATCAGGAGATATTCCCAAAGCCGCATCAAAAAATTCGGTATTAATTCTTCCCGGTACCGGCTGCACAGTTCCCCAATCATTTTCTTTTTCGTCCCACTCGGTGTAGTATATATCTTCAAAATATTTAAAATCTCCGGTATTATCTACTTCTCCGCCTTTAGTATCGGGTCTTCTAGAAGTAAAATACATGCTTTTGCCATCAGCAGAAATTACGGGAGCGTATTCCGGGTAAACCGTGTTAATCTTCTCACCGAGGTTAACTATTTCTACATCAACCTTATTTTGCATAGCTTTTTTAGCATACTCGCACTGCTTTATGTACAAATCAATGCGAGAATCGGTAATGGCTTTTTCTGATTTTAGAGTTGCTTTAAATTCGTTAAATGCTACTACCGCCTCATCTAGTCGAGCAAGCCTGTGTAGTATTCTGCCCAATAAAAGCCCGGCTTCTTTATTGACTTCCGAATCTGTTTCTATTGCCTTGGTTATATAAGAAAGTGCACTTTGGTAGTTACCCAAGCTAAACTGACACTCTGCTGCTCCGTAATTGGCTTTAGCGTGTTTCTTGTCGATATTAAGCACCTCTCGATACACCTGAAGCGCCCCACGGTAATTGTAGCTCATTTGTTTATTGAAAGCATCGAGCATCCAAACTTGAATTTTTGCTCTTTCGTTTAGGGTCTTCGTGCTATCGCTTTGGGCTGTTACTTTTTGACTAAATAGTCCCAATATTAAAAATAAGGCTACAATTTTTTTCATATTCTGTTATGACAAAAGGCTTTGAAACAAACCTACGTTATTTTTTTTATTCCTAAAATTTTCAGCTGAAATTAGTTAAAATTTCACACATTCCCACCATCGGGTTTATCTGATGGCGAAAATTTCTCACCTCCTATCGTTTTCACTGCATATTCGTTGGTTGACAAATCTACCAATGCATGCAACGCCAATGTAGAAGCTATTATACTGAATATGGGTATTACCGATACAATTATGGCTCCGGGCAGAAACAAATATTTATTGCCTTCGAATATGGGAAACAAAATTTGAAATATCAATACAAACACCGACCCCAGTGAAATGGCCAGTCCCCAATGTTTTCTTACAAACAAAACACTTTGGCGAATGGTTAATCGGCGGCGTTCGTTTATGTAATCCATAAAACCAAATCCGTAGTAGAAAAATGCTATCAACAAACTGAGCGAAAGCGAGAGCCAACTTAAATTAACATCGATTAACCACCCCACAAAAGCAGCAACTATATAGATGGTACTAACAATTAATATTTCACGAATCATATTTCGAATCGAAATTTTTATGCCTCGCTTCACGTCCCTGAGCATTTGCGGTAGGTTAAAAGAGTAGTTGTTTCCGGTTAGAATTTTTTCAACCCGCTCTGATACAACACTGAGTACGGGCGAAAGTAACGTCATCATTATGTAGCGAGTAAGGTTTAACGCCATTACGGCTATAATCCAATAAATCAAAAACTTAAACTTATACCAAATGGACACGAAAAACGAGATGTCCTTGGCCTCGCTCATCACAGAAGCTTCGCCGGCAAGTCCGCGCATCCAAAAGCCAAAATAAATTAAGCTGCCAAAAACCACAATAGGAATTACGAAGTAAAACCAAAGTTTGTGTTCCTTGATGAATTTCCATGACTGTATATAGGATTTATACCCGAGTATAAAATCATTTAAAAATTGATTCATAATGCCGATGTGGTAGTTTAGAGCAAAAATAAGATTATAAAATGAAAACCATTTTAATAACTTATTACTTTCCTTTCCTCACCACCACCATTTTGGTTTCGTAGGTTTGGGTGGGTGTGGCTACTTGCACAATGTAAGTGGCGCTCTGCACATCGTGCAGGGTAATTTCGGTTTGGGTTTGCTCGGTGTTTAGCGGCTTGTCGTGCACCAGCCT
>JBKBNH010000015.1:0-73828 GCA_046295395.1 Flavobacteriales bacterium
AGTCAATAAGTTTTTGCTTTTCTCAGTGTCAGAGTAAACATAGAGTGTCAAGGCTGCTTTTCGTGGCGAAAATGCAAGAACTGGTGCATCTCCTTCGTGTCCACTTGCGTATTTGTAATGATAGTTACCAAATCCGATTATGCTTGGTCCCCACATTTTAGGTTCAGAGTCTGACCATTTTTTTAATAAGTCAATTAGTTGATAACTGTCGGCTTTCTTTTGTTCGTTGTCAACGTATGAATTTATAAATTCGGTTATGTCCTGACCAGTATATGTCGTTTTTGTTTTTGCCATTTAATCACAAGTTTAAATATTTTGTTCTAATGTTATTTGCAAATCGTTGTCGGTTGTGTTAGTTGATTGTTCGTCCGTGATATTTTTTTTCTAAAAGTCAGCGCAGGGCTGTCCACCGGTAAAAAGTTGATTGAAGCACCGAACTTAAAATTTAAGTCAAAGTCCGCTCGAAGTCGAGTAGTGGACAGTCCACCGATGACTTTACAAAGTGTCGTGATTGTGCGGTCGTCTAACATTGCTGGTAACTTGTTTATATACACACTTTTTCCCCTAAAAGGTGCGCCAATCCACCCATATTTGGGTGTATTAGTGTACCTTTTTCTAAATTTGGGGTGCGCTTATCCCAATTCAAAATCATCAAATGGAGATTTAATTTGCTGAATATTTTTAGTGCTAACATAGGTATATATTTCTGTTGTTTTACTGCTATTATGTCCAAGTATTTCTTGTATATATCTTAAGTCTGTTCCACTCTCCAACAAATGCGTGGCATAACTATGCCTTAACCAATGCAGAGTAACGGGTTTATTTATCTTTGATAAAACTAATGAATTTTTCAGAACCTTTCGCAAGCTTTGTTCTGAATATTGCAAAGCACCACTCTGTCCTTCAAACAAATAAATCGATGGCTTGTATTGCTTGTAATATTTTCTCAAAAGCTCTAGTACTTTTGACGATAATGGAACAATTCTATCTTTATTGCCTTTTGCCTTTCGGATAATAAGTAAGTTTCTTTTTGAGTCCACGTCATTAATTTTCAAGTTCAATAATTCACTTCTCCTTAATCCGCAAGAGTAAATTAAAGAAAGAGCCGCTTTGTGTTTTATATTTATAGTATTTTTCAAGATAGATTGTACTTCTTCCTTGCTCAACACATTGGGCAATTTTTTTTCCCGTTTGGGACGATGTATCAAATCTACCTCCAATTGGGTGTTTTCAATTTTTCTAAAAAATAACTTAATGGCGTTTACCACTTGGTTTTGAAAAGATATAGAAAACCCATTGTGCAAAATGTACTCGTTATTAAAGCGAATAAGGTCTTGGTTGCTTATTTCGTTGATGGGCTTTTTGTGGAAAAATTTTAAAAACGTGCGCAGTGCTTCGATATAGGTTTTAATGGTGTTGAGGGAGTAACGCCTACTATTTAGCCAGTCTTTAAACTGTGCTATTTTTTTGAGATGCTCTGTATTAAGTTCGCCATTCAGAACTAACTTTTCAGTCGGTTTTATTGGTTTTTCCTGTTTTGGTTTTGGTAAAAACAAGCTATCTGCATTAACGTATGCTTTGCCTCTAAAAACGTTAGACAATTCTTTCAGATTGGTACGGTTATTAGCAATATGCCAACACCTATTGGTTTGGCTCCACTTGGCATCGGCAAAGGTTTTCACCAAATCAATAAGCTCTTGGTCGTGCGGAAAATAGAGGCCCAGCCTCTCCGCGTTTTTGTGAATCAGAGATTTAACAACAATAACTCTATTCATATAATCAACAGTGTACAGGGTTATTTTACCTGCACACTTCCAAAAATATAAAACTTTCAGCTACTTAACTAATGAAGAATTGCCGGGGAGTGTGAAATCATAAAACAACTCAAATTGCCGGATAAAAGAAACTATGCGCTTTGCCCTTTTTTACAACGATACACAAATGCCGGTGGAATGTTGATGGGGGTAAAGTCTAGCGTAACGTCGTCGAAGTTTTTTTCCAGCAGTTTTTTTGCATTGAGCGAATACTGAAATTGGATGTAGTAGCCTTCACATGAAAGCGTTTCGGTAACGGCTTTCAATATGTTGTTTTTTATCGTTTCGGGTATGATAGCAAGTGGGAGGGAAGAAATCACGTAATCTACCTCGCTGATGTTCATTTCCTGCAATACAACAGGCAAATCTTCTGCAGAGCGGTTCAGCAGTACCAGTCTTTCGTCGTTTATTTTCGATTGAAGGATGTCAAAAAAACTTTCGTTGGTCTCAAAAACGATTAATTTCCCCTCGAGCGAGAGTTTGTTCAGCAGCTCAAAGGTAAATGCACCCGTGCCCGGACCCAGTTCTACAATAGTTTTGGCTTTCGAAAAATCAATCTTATTCAGCATCTTTTTTCTGAGGAACTTAGAACTGGGAGCTACTGCACCCACCTTGTTTTTCTTCTTAAGAAATTCTTTTATAAACTTTGGTTTTTCCGACATATCTTGCCAAAGATAATAGAATACAATAAAGTCAGAGGCTACTGTTAGCAAAATTTTTCTTGTCCTTTTTCTATATAATGAATAGGTCGTACATTTAGCCCATGCTTACCCGACTGCTTGTATCGAATTATGCGCTCATAGATAAACTGGATCTGTCTCTAGAGGAGGGATTCACCGTTATTACAGGCGAAACCGGATCGGGAAAGTCCATACTGCTGGGCGCACTGGGGCTTATAACCGGCGAACGTGCCGATACTCAGGTGCTGCAAAAAGGCAAGAGCAAATGCGTGGTAGAGGGTACTTTTCGGGTGGGTTTGTCACTCAAGTCATTTTTCGACGAAAATGACCTTGATTATTTGGAAAACACCGTAGTGCGCCGCGAAATAAACGACTCCGGCAAAAGCCGTGCTTTCATCAACGATACACCCGTTACCCTTAGCCAACTCAAGGAATTTTCCGCTTTGCTTATCGATATACATAGCCAGTTCGAGGTAATCACTATCGGCAAACCCGAATACCGCGTGCGCACCCTAGATGCCTACGCGGGCAACAAACCTCTTTTGGACGAATACCGGGTAAATTATCAGGAGTACCTAACGGTGAAAAAACGCCTAAACGAACTCACCCAACTCGAAAGTGGCTGCCGTACCGACGAAGATTACCTGCGTTTTCAGCTTCAGGAAATGGAAGAAGTAGGAGTGGGCATTCACGATTTTACACAACTGGAAGAAGATTTTAACCTGCAAACCCACGCCGGGGAAATAAAAACTACACTGGCCGAAGTAATTCAACACCTATCTGGAGATTACGGTTCTGTATCGCTAGCACTGCGCGATACCCTGCAAAAACTTAGTAAAATTTCCACCAGAAGCCAGTCACTCAGCGAGGTTTACCAACGCCTCAACAGTGCCCTTATCGAAATCAAAGACATAGAATCGGAGCTTACTCATCAACTCGATAAAACAGAAGTAGATCAGGTAGTATTAGAGACACTTTCGGTTCAACTAGATAAATACAACAGCCTGTTGCTAAAGCACAGAGTACAAAATCCCGAAGAGCTAATTGCCTTAAAACAAACCTGGGAAGAAAAACTAAATAGCCTCGGCTCACTGGAAGAAGAAATAGCCGCTGCGCAAAAACAGCTAGACCGACTTAAAGAAACATTGGTCAGCTTGTCCGAAAAGCTCTCCCAATCCAGAGGGCAGGCAGCTAAATCGTTTCAGCAAAAAACTACTGAAATGCTCGCTGAGTTGGCAATGCCTCATGCGCAGTTTGTGGTGCAGGTGCAAACCCTGAGCGATTTTGGTACGCTGGGTAGGGACGAGGTGTTGTTTCAGTTTTCGGCAAACAAAGGCTCGGTATTACAGCCCATCCAAAAAGTGGCATCGGGCGGAGAGCTATCGAGGGTGCTGTTGTGCATTAAGGCGCTGGCATCTAGATCGGCGCTTATTCCTACCCTTATTTTCGATGAGATAGATACCGGAGTAAGTGGAGAGGTGGCCGGAAAAATGGGGCGCATCATGCAAAAAATGGGTGCCAATATGCAGTTGATTTGCATCACGCATTTGCCACAGGTAGCAGGTATGGGCAGTGCGCATCTGAAAGTGTACAAAGAAACCCAGACCCATACCACCGTTACGCACATCGCTCAGCTTTCCTCATCTGACCGGATAACCGAACTAGCCAAAATGCTAAGCGGCGAAAAAATAACCGAAGCAGCTGTTGAGCATGCTAAGGCATTGCTGGTGGGGTAACTCGTTTAACTACCCTCAACTGGTGCGAATAGCTTCCTGTTTCTTCATTGAAAATTCCCTGATGGTCAAGCTTGTCAATGCGGACTTTACCCGAGGCGTGTATAATGCGATTCCCTTCCAGTACAATACCAACGTGAATTATCTTACCTTCTTCGTTGTCGAAATAGGCGAGGTCGCCCGGCAGGGTTTCATTAATCAGGTTAATTGTTTCGCCCAGTTCTGCCTGTTGGTAGGCATCGCGAGGCAAAGTTATTCCGTGTATAGAAAATACTACTTGAGTAAACCCGCTGCAATCTATTCCGAAAGGACTTCTTCCGCCCCACAGGTAGGGAGCGTTTAGGTAGGAGAGGGCTGTTGTACAAATGTCTTTTTCGGGAGCCCGATTGCCTTCGGGTAAGTAAAAGGCTTCTTCGCCCAAATAAAACATTCCATTGGTATAAAAAGGCAATACAGAGCCTTTTACTAGATTTATCTTACCCGTTGTACAGTCTGCTTCCGCTATTGTGTTGTTTAATCTGGTGTGTTGTTTCGAAGTGAACTTTTCGACCCAGTTGCTGTCTATTTTCTTCAATTGTTTAGGGTCAATATATCCTTCATATCCGTCGTGTGAGCAACGTACTTTTGCCCAGCGGGGTAATTCTTCTAGCACTTGTGCAAGTTCTCCGAAAAGCAACTGGCTCACAATTTCACTTTTGTCGGATGCTTCTGCGCGAACAGGAGCAACAACTACTTGACAAATAACAGGGTGCATATTTTCTAAAATAAATCTATCTTCGTCAAAGTTAAATGATAAAAATTACCGGAATGGAAAATCAAAACGAAAATGCCAAAAACATTGCTTTAATCAGCTACATCACCTTTATAGGTTGGATTATAGCTTTTGTTATGCACGGCAACGAAAAACAAAAATCTGAATTGGCTGCTTTTCATCTGCGCCAAACATTGGGCATTTATCTTACAGGGTTAGCGCTATTTATCTTATCCATGATGTTGATTTTCATTCCTTTTATCGGGTGGTTAATCATCATGGCGATTAATTTGGTTTACTTGGGTTTGTTCGTTTTGTGGATTTTGGGAATTGTAAGTGCGGCAAATGCAGAAGCTAAACCCATTCCACTGGTAGGGCAGTTTTATCAAGACTTGTTGGCAGGTATAAAATAGTATATACAAAAACCGCCCCGAATACTCGGGGCGGTTTTTGTATGCGTAAGTTACGCTTTTTAATTTACATTTTCTATTACCATAGCTGAGGCTCCACCACCACCATTGCAAATTCCGGCAGCACCATATTTACCACCATTTTGCTTCAGTACATTTATTAGGGTTACAATAATTCGTGAGCCTGAACTACCAAGCGGATGGCCCAGAGCCACAGCTCCGCCATTTACATCCACTTTTTCCGCATTTAACCCCAGTAGTTTTATGTTTGCCAGTCCAACCACCGAAAAAGCTTGATTCAACTCCCAGTAGTCTACATCAGCAACAGATAGTCCGGCTTTTTTAAGTGCCACAGGAACTGCTTTTGATGGGGCAGTAGTGAACCATTCAGGTTCATGAGCGGCATCGCCATAACCAATAATTTTTGCCAATGGTTTTAATCCCAAAGCTTCCATTTTTTCTTTGCTCACCAAAATAAGGGCCGAAGCGCCATCATTTAAAGTAGAAGCATTGGCAGCAGTAACTGTACCATCTTTTTGAAAAACAGGGTTAAGCGACGATATTTTATCCATCTTCACATTTTTGTATTCTTCGTCTTCGGTAACCAAAATAGATTCGCCTTTTCGCTGTGGTACTTCTACCGGAACTATTTCTCCGGCAAATTTTCCTTCGCTCCATGCTTTCGCCGAGCGTTCATAGGATGTAATGGCAAATTTGTCTTGTTCTTCGCGTGAAATTTGGTGTTCGGTAGCGCATTTTTCGGCGCAAACCCCCATGTGTACTTGATTGTAAACATCCGTAAGTCCGTCTTTCACCATTCCGTCAATCATTTTTACATCACCCAGTTTTACTGCATTTCGGGCATCGTAGTAGTGCGGCACCATCGACATGTTTTCCATCCCACCGGCAACAACTACATCGTTGTCACCACATAGTATACTTTGCGCAGCCAGACTAATGGCTTTCATTCCCGAAGCACATACCTTATTCACTGTAGTGCAAGGCACGTTTTGTCCAATGCCTGCAAAAAGAGCCGCCTGGCGGGCAGGAGCTTGTCCCAAATTGGCTTGAAGCACATTACCCATAAATACTTCGTTTACTTCTTTTGGGTCTATTTCGGCTTGTTTAAGCGCACCCTTTATAGCAGCTGCACCAAGTTTTGGAGCCGGCACGGTAGACAGGGAGCCACCGAATGAACCCATAGGAGTTCTTACAGCAGCAACGATATAAACTTCTTTCATCACAGTTGAGATTTTTGTTTTTAATTATTGGCCTCGAAATTAATTAAAAGAACTTAAAAGCCGGGCAAACTAATATAAAATGTGAGGAGTGGTTAAATTATAAATTTATTGCTGAAGTAAAGACCTTGGCGCGAGTTCAATAGCTTCGAGGTTCTTTATTTCGCTTCCATCTATGTCAAATCTAAGGATGGTTTGTATTTTATGGAAACCGTGTTTTCCGGCTGCTCCGGGGTTCATAAATAGCATTTTGAGCCGTTTATCCATCTGAATCTGAAGAATATGCGAATGGCCGCATATGTAAAGTTTAGGAGGGTTAACTTGCAGGTATTCCCGCATTACTTTGGGATAAGCATAGGGTTTGCCGCCAATGTGGGTAATGAATACATCTACGCCTTCGCACATAAAGCGCAAACTGCCGGGAAATTCGGCTCTTATCTGATGGTTGTCGATATTACCGTAAACAGCTCTGAGAGGAGCAATTTTTTTTAAGGCATCGGTTACTTCGAGTGAACCGATGTCGCCGGCGTGCCATATCTCATCGCATACGGAAAAATATTTTTCCACTTTGGGTTCGTAGTAGCTGTGTGTGTCGGATATAAGACCTATTCTCTTCAATTGCTTTAGTAAAAAAGAAAAGAGCTATCATCCGGTGAATTAAAATCTAGGGAGATAGCTCTTTAGTTATACTTTGACTGGGTTAACGAATACCTAAAAGTTCTACTTCGAAAATTAAAACTTCGTTTGGTCCGATAGAGCCAGTGCCACCTTCTCCGTACGCCAGTTTTGAAGGGATGTACAGTTTGTATGTGCTACCCTCGGGCATAAGTTGAAGACCTTCTTGCCAACCGATAATTACTTGTCCCAGATTGAATGTGATGGGTTCTCCACGTTCTACGCTACTGTCAAACACCCTGCCGTCTATATGGGTTCCGTGGTAGTGCACCTGAACTTGGCCTTGCATTCCGGGTTTTTTCCCTTTTCCCGGCTTTATTACTTCGTAACACAAACCCGATTCTGTTTTTTTAACCCCTGCTTTAGCTTCAATTTCTTTTAGAAAATTCTCTCCTTCCTGAGCGTTTTTTGCTGCAATTTCAGCAAAAGTTGGTTGTGGAGTAACAGTAGCAATCGATTCACTCGGTTGAACTTCGGTAGAAATGTCAATATCTTCTGCCGCTTCATCTGTTTCCTGAGTAGAGCAGGCTATAGTAAATAAAGCAGTAAGTGAAAGCAAAATTTGTTTTTTCATTAGTTTTCTATAGCTAACAATTCAACTTCAAAAACAAGAGTAGAGTGGGGTTTAATAGCTTCGGTTGGTGAACTCGGCCCATATGCTAAATCGGAAGGAATGTAGAATTTAAACTTAGAGCCTACGGGCATAAGTTGAAGCCCTTCTTGCCATCCTTGAATCACACCACTAAGAGGAAACGAAATTGGCTCTCCGCGTTCTACAGAACTATCGAACACGGTTCCGTTAATTACGGTTCCGTGGTAGTGAACTTTTACATTGCTCTCTAAGGTTGGTTTGACTCCATCTCCAAGCTTAATAATTTGGTACTGTAATCCGGATGCGGTTATGTTAATTCCGTCTTTTTTTGCGTTTTCAGCCAAAAATTTTTCTCCTTCTGCTCTGTTGGCTTCAGTCTCTTTTTCCTGTGCTTTGCCCATGTATGATTGAAAAACCATCATAGCCATCATTTCATCAAACAAGGGTTCTTTATCTGCCATTACGTCCTGTATAGCCTGTGCCATGATAGACGGATTTATGTCTTGAAGACCACTTCCTTTGAGGTTTTGTCCTATGTTCAATCCCAGAGCATAGCTGGCAGAGTCGTGATTGGTTAAAAGTGGTAAGTTGTTGGTGTTGTTCTTATCACTTTTGTTGCAGGCAGACAAAATGCTTATAGCTGCTGCAAGGGTCAATATTTTTTTCATTTAAAATCGTTGTTTTTTGTTTTTTATTCGATGCCCAATAATTCTACTTCGAAGATAAGTGCTGAGTAAGGAGGTATGTTATTTCCCGCTCCCCTTGTTCCGTAAGCCAAATCGTAAGGAATAAAGAATCTGAATTTAGAGCCTACGGGCATTAGCTGAAGACCTTCTTGCCAGCCTTTTATTACGCCGTTTAGAGGAAATGAAATAGGCTGACCTCTTTGTACAGAGCTATCGAAAACTGTTCCATTTATAAGTGTGCCGTGATAGTGGGTTCTCACTTTGTCGTTGATGGTGGGTTTGGGGCCTTCACCCATAGAAATAACCTCGTATTGCAAACCACTGGCTGTAGTTTTTACATTTGTCTTTTTAGCATTTTGTGCCAGAAAGTTTTCGCCCTCTTCTTTTACTCCGGAGTGTTTTTTCTCTTGGGCCGATACAACATAATTCTGAAATATTTGAGCTGCTTTGTTTTGATCAATAGCCAAATCATTGTTGCCCAATACATCAGACATGGCTTGTGCAATTAAATCTACATTTACTTCATCCAGACCTTGCGATTTTAAATTTTCGGCAATGTTTACACCGAGGCAATAACTTGCCGTGTCTCTTTCGTTCATCATTTTTACGGTTTGTGTTTTTTGATTTTTTGTGTTTTTCGATTTGCCTTTCTGAGCAAAGGCAGGTAAAGTAAACAAAGTTACTCCTGCAATAAAAAAGATTTTTTTCATAATTTTTTCGTTTTATTGCTTCAAATGCAATAATTATCCTCAAAGGTACGGGTATTTCTTTAATTCTGAAATTAACATCTTCCACAAGGTTTAAAACTAGACTTATTTGCAACAGGGTGTTTCTATCTCGAAATAGATCAAAATCCCACCGGATGAAATTTATGCCCTTAATAATGATTGCTGTTTAAACAATTAAGAATAACTTAGAGTTTGTCCTAAAGATGGGGAGTATTTTATTAATTATAAGGACCTTCAAGTATCAAGTGTTAGATATTTTGATTCTTTAATAGCATTGTAATGACCGTTATATTGATCACACAGCTAAATATAAAAAGAAAACGCTAAAACAATAGCTAACAGGCGTTTAGCAAAAGAGGCGGTGTAGTGCCTAGCAGACACATTAGTGCAAGTTTTTGTAAGCTGTCCTTTTGTTTTTCTATTCAGCAGATATTAAATTACATCATGTCGATTGGAGTCATAAAAGGTGGGAATCCGGCAGTGATTAATCGAAGGACGATTACTTCGGTTTTAAGCGGAAACACAGGAAGTAAATCACCGCCGGAGACTCCCATTTAGTAAGTGTTTCTACTTATATCTTTGCCGAATGTATACAGAAGTATTTTAAATAACAAGCAGTATTTTACAGAAATTTAACTGATTGTTGAAAATCAGACAACTGCTAAATGTTAAATTTTTGAATTAGCCCCAAAAGGCATTATCGACTTAGCTTAAGAAGGGTTATAATAGTTTTTAAACAGACACCTCTTTTGAACTCTTTAGAATTTTAAAAGTGCAAACACAGAATTAAGATTGTTTAACAAACTACATTTTATTTGCTAATACTAAAAGGTTAGATTTGGAACCGCATTAATTGCTGTTTTATACAAACAGGGATGAAATTAACAGCGGGTATGCAAAAAGCAATAAGGGGTACTTCACTTAATAAATCAATGGTTATTTTTTTCTCGGATAACGGAAAGGGCGCTTCGACCAATAAAATAAGTATGTCTATCGACTCGTTGTTTATCGGGCTTAAAAAAACATATAAAATATTATCTTTAGGGTTTTTTGAAAAACATCCATTATGTGGTTAATTAAAATATTGATTTCGTGCATTTCACTTATGCTGCTGTTCAATGTAAATGGTCAGTCTGTTGCAAAAGTGAACAAAACTATCGACTCGAAATCTTTTGTATTGGAAGAGTTTGAGTATACCCTTAGAAAAGGAGATACTATAAAAAATGGTAAGTATTATATTGAATTGTTTCAGTCGTTAAGCGAGGAAGAGGCTCATACTTTTAAAAAGAACGCATCGATTCTAAATCTCAACTACAAAAACGGAGAGTTGGATGGCGCTGTTTTTTCCAATCGGCTTCATTTTAACTTGTCCGAGGGCAATCAAACCGTAAACAATTATTTTCTTAGTAATCCGATAGATGGAATCTCGTACGAGCTGTCGGGAAATTTTAAGGCGAATAAGCCTGTTGGGGAATGGACTGTTGTGGGTAAAAATATAAAGAATGCAAAAGTAATAGGTGAATTTAAGGTTTTAGCAATTATGTTTAACAGTAAAGGTGAGTACCAAAAAGACTTTATATACGATAGCAATAAGAATAGCGTAAAAATCAATGGTAAATTCGGTAAAAACAATTTGCTTCACGGTAAGTGGGAATACGTATACAGTGAAGACAATCGAAAAAAAATTCATTTTAACTTTGATGAAGGTTTAATTACAAGTATTCTGTATAACGAAGAATCGATTTTTGAGCAAGAAGATACCGTAGGGGATTTTGAAGAATTGGATTTAGACAGCACCTTTTATCACTACGTTACTTTACGCTTAAAAAAATCTGAAAAAGACTTGTCTGCCAAATTAGAAGGTGTGTTAGATTTTGTTAGCACCTTAAAAAGGTCGATAAGCTACTTGGTATTTCAAAATTTAGAATTAGGTGAGTTTTCACCCGAGATACTGGAGGTTAATTTACCAAAAGTAAGGTACCCTCTTCATCCTTTTAAAACCAACGAAGAGGCACGTATAGACGGGCTTCGTTTAAAGGCTGAAACGATGTGTAGGCAAATGGACTCCTTGTTACAATCTCCTGTATTTACAATATATGTACTCACGGATAGTGTTTTAACCCGCAAGTCAATAGCGTTGGGTCTTCTGAAAAGTCACACCGAAGTTGTTCGTGATTTCGCTGTAATGCTAGATATTCCCGTTTCTAAATACATTGATCGAGAAAAGTATGCCAATTTTATAAGGAACAGACTGAGAAATGTCCCGGTGGAAAAGAATTATATATTTGGAGGGGTTGCCAGCAGTATTAAAGTTGATATAGATGCGGTATCATCGGGGGCAGATTATACAAAAGATATGACCGAATACCTTAACTCAATAGATTTCACATACAACCGTTTGCTACAAGTAATAAATGCGCGTTTGTCCGAAGTTAAGGTAACTAGCGAGTTAGTTGAACAGGAACGTAGAATGATTAAATTGGCAGACGAAGTAGAAGAAAAGGTCTATTTAAGATTTACAGCCTTGTTTGACAGCGATTTGGATAAGCCATTTCAAGATGCTTTTATAGGATTTAAAAACAAAATTCTTCATACCTATTCAAGCTATGATGAGGCTAAAAAGAACAATAGGGGAGAAGAAATGCTGAAGTGTCTTGAGCGCATGAATGAGTTGATTGAGAAAACAGCTATAATCAAACAACGTAGATTAATTATTCATGGGGCTTATAATAAAGAAGAAATGAACCACGTAACTTACACAAAGATGGATATTATTTTACACGAACGACTGTACAACGCCTACACACAAAAATTGCTACCATGGGCAGTTCAAGAATTGAACAATAATGCTACATACGACTGCGAGCGATTTATAAGAAAATTCAACAATATTCTAGCTATTCAGCAATATATGATTGATGTATTGGAGAATAACCCAAGCAAAGTCAACCGAAAATTAAGATCGAAAGATTCGGTATCTGATATTTTAAGAAAGTTAGAACTTCAACTACAGTAAAATGAAATTTGTATTATTTATAGTACTATTATTTTCTTTTTTATCAGGTTACACGCAAGTTACCCCTCCAACTTCATCTTTATCAAAAGTGGAGGAGACAGGAAATTGGAATGGACTTTATATCAGAGGGCGGTTTTCTGAAAAGTTTTTGTATTATAGTGAACACCACTACCGACGCAGAAATAGTTTAGATAATACCTACGATTTTATTGGAAGGATGCGTCAGGTGTACAACCGATGGGGTGTTAATTATGTGCACAACGAGTACTTCAACGTTATTTTGGGTCCAACGCTTGTGTTTAATTTTACTCCTGATCCCGGTAATCCTGATTTTGAGAAGGTAACACTTGAGCCCCGTATCTGGCATCAATGGTTACTATCTCAACCTTATATAGGCCGCGTTAAGTTATATCATCAATTTCGTTTTGAACACCGTTGGAAAAGAGACAATAACATAGGGGCTTCATTCAAGTATACTGATCGATACAGGTATAAGATTTTTGCATACATACCATTAAATAATAAGACATTACAAAATAAAACTTGGTTTTTTTCGCCTAGTGCCGAAATATTTTTTGAAACAGGAAAACACGTAGTATATCAGCACTTAGAAGATTTCCGTATTTACAATGCGATAGGCTACATACTTAACAATAAGATTACTTTCTTTGGTGGGCATATGTGGACAACCGGAACCAAGTCGAATGGATATGAGTTTCGACAATCACATATAATTCGCTTAAATTTGTTTTATAATATCGATTTTAGAAATAAAAATAAAATAGTACCAAGTGTGTTGATGGGTGATTGATTTAAGCCTGTACGCAAATAGAAAAAGGTTAGTAAATGAAGTTAAGTATAGCGCAAGCACGTTTAGTTATATATATCACAGTAGCTCTGCTGATAGTTTTTTGCGGTTTGTGGTTTTCGGGCAAACGGCAAATTAAGACGCTAGCAGAAACCATCGGATCGGAAAAACTAATTCAATTAACACTAGAGGATTCAATTCAGGGATTGAATATCCGCACGAAAGCAGACCAGTTTTTTATCTTGGGAAATTATGACAGCGCAGCTTATTACTATAAGCAGTACCAAAAATACGACCCCGAACTGGGCGATTTATTTCGTCAGCGAATGGATTTGATTGAAAATTCAGAACAGTCCGATTTGCAAAGAGATTTAAGCAGACAAGAGCTAGAGTACAAAATCGCATTTTTAGAAAAAACCATTCATGAATCATCCTTTCAAATTGCTCAACTGGATAGCATGATTACAAATCAGAATGCAAGTTTAGCATTAGCCAGAAAGGAAAAAGCTGCTTTAAATGACTCCATCATAGTTTTGCGTGCAGCGGCTAAAACAAGCCCTGAAAAGACAAGCGATACACTGGTTTTTGTTGTGTCGTCGGGCAATAAGGTTCGTTATTATGGTCAAGTGTCCAATAATCGGGCAAATGGCGTAGGTTCAGGCTTTTGGTCTACGGGAGGATATTACCATGGCGAGTGGAAGAACAATCAGCGGCACGGCGAAGGCTTTTATATATGGAAAGAGGGACATAAGTATAAAGGCACTTTTGTGAACGATATTAGAGATGGTTATGGGATTTATAGATGGCCGGATGGCGAGTATTATGAGGGAGATTGGAAAGATAATAAGCGAAATGGCAAAGGGACTCTTTACAATTCGGATGGCTTTATTAAATACAGCGGGGCTTGGCTTGACGATAAGCCGGTAAATGGTTCAAACTAGTTGCGCCTAAATTCTACAAATCCAGTAGACGCTTAATTCTCTCCGGGTCGCTTTCTTTTCTAAGTTTTTTCTCCAGTTTTCGAGTCTCTTTGTCGGATAGTTTTACCAGTTCTAACAGCCTGTTGTATAAATGCACAATCGTGTTTGTTTTTTCTTGTGCTATTTCGGTAGACTTTTCTTCCTCCAACTCTTTTATAAGTATTGGTAGTAGTTCTTCAACTGCCTTTTGATACAATCGCTTTTTTGCTCTTTCTTTTAGGTCGTTTTTTCCCGTGTAGGGGTTGTAGGTATATTTTGTAAACGCTATATCGAGTCTTTCCTTGTACTCAAGTATTTCTTTTAATTGGGCATGTATCTGCTTAATGGATTCCAGTGCGGATATAATTTTTTTCGCCTGATTTTTTCGATCTTCCAAATCAGTAATTACTATATATTTCTCCATTTTTCGTTCATAGTCTATAATGGCTAAATGAGTGTATATACTATCAAATACTTGTGCGGGCAGTTGTTTTCCATTTGCAGAAATATAGTTTTCAGAAGAGTAGAGGTGAGCAAGTTCTTCTAAAAGTGAAACTATCTTTTCTTCTTTTTCTTCAATTTCTTTTTCCTTGCCAAACTGAACAAATGTGGCATTTAAAAAAGGCTGAATATTGCGCATCAGTAATTCCATCTGTTCGGTGTACATCAGTAATTTTATAGAAATAGATTTTCCGTCGTCCACCTGTGTATTTATGTTCACTTGCTTGGTAATCTCTTTATTATCGAATTCATAGGCTACGATAATCATAGAGTCTAGCTCAGGAATTCCTTTTTCGTAATAGTTTACTGGGTTAATTATTTTAAATGCAGGATCTTCAATATGGGCGATTTCTTCTTGCACAATAGCAGCTTTTTTAGCTATTATATGAAGTAATTCGTAAGTAAACGACAAAGAATCACTTCGTTTGTAGTTGAGTTTAAAAGAGGGATTTTTAAGGTAATAGTCTATAGTGGAGCACAAGGTGTCTGTGAGCAATTTTGCTTGTTGTAAAGCATCCGATTCTGAAGGGCTAAGCTCGTAAATAAATCTACGGGTTGCCGGGCTAACAATAGGGGAGTCTCCGCTTATTTGGTAAAACATCATAGAGCTGTTAGTGAAAAGTTGAAAAGCATTGTGAAGCAGGTTGTTACCGTTTTTTTGAACTTGTCTTTTGGGGGAGTCTGCCGTGTAGCCGTTGTCAAAACCAATTTCGTATCGGTCTTTGCCTATACTGTATGGTGGTGCAATGTCATTTTTACTTTTCAGCCGGGTCAGGTATTTTTTTACATCGTCGTAGTCTACTTCAATCTCTACTTTTTTTGCGTTTTTCTCTTGTAGGCTGTAGTAGAGTAAAAAACCATCATCATAGGTTCTTTTTTCAATCCAGTTTTGGTCGACATTATTAAATTCTATTATCCAGTTACCGTGCAAAAAACCTTCTTTGCTAAAGCTTCCGGAGATGGAGTAGGGCATACCTTTGTAGCGCCCTTTGTGAGAGAACCGATTGATAAAATACCCTTGGCTGAATTCGGCTTGGGTTGAGGATACAGAGGGGATTATCTTGTTGTTTTCAATTTTATCTTCGGTAATGGTCCATTTTCCGTTTGCTTTGCCTTGTATGTAATTTGCTTGTAGCGATATTTGGCTTCCGGTGGTATTGGTTTTGGGTTGGTGTTGAACAATCTCTGTTAGAACTACCAAGTAGTGGCTAAGTTCGAAATTCCAAACGCCGTTCTTTAGGTTGTTCAAGTAATTTCCACTTGCAGAAAACTGGCTTATTTGCCCCCAGTCGGATAGGTCGGATTTATTTCCTTTGAAGCTGAAGCGTCCGTTTTTCAGCTCTACACTGTCTTTAGTGGTATACTGGTAAGTGGCAAGCCCCCGAAATCCGTTTTTTAGCTCTATAGGTTTGTTGTTTTTTGATTTTTGTTGTGCCGATAGGTGGGAAGCCGAAGTTAGTAGCAGAATAATCGATAAAATATAGCTTAGCTTACCCATTAGTTATTGGTTTTTACAAAAGTAGAACTTCAGATTTTAATTAGCGGCAAAATAAACCTGAGGAGTGTTAAAATTTTAGAAATTTGGTAGAAACTAAAAAGGCGAGGTATTCCCTCGCCTTTTTAAGTGCTTACTCAGTTAAAATTACTTTATAGTAAACTCAGTGTCGGCTACCTTGGGGTTAAGCTCTATTTTGGAAACATTAAGTTCTAACACTTGCGGACCCATATTCTGGGTTCTCTTGTGGGCGAATTTTATTCCGCCAACCTCCTTGTAGTCGGATAGTTCGCTGGTAACAGTTGTTGAGCCTTGCTCGGTTTTCTGAGTGCTTTCTGAGTAAATTTTAAAGCCTGTTTTAACGGAGTAGTAATCAAACGACGAATCAGGATTTACAATTTTATATACTTCTTCGCCATTGTATTCGTCTATACCTAAAAGTGTAGTACCGGGTTCTACCGAGTGCATCTCCCTAAATACAGTGATTTGTTTTTTCATTTGAGCAACCTCATCAGCATCCATTTCTTTGTTTCCCATCATTCCCGTGGTTTTGCCTTTGTCACCGTTTACAATTGTTTTGGATAGGGTCATTCCGTTTGCTCCAACCGTCATAAGAAGCTTGTCCGGTTGCTTGGTTGTAGAAACCATTTCAATTGACATTCCTTGAACTTCTGTCTTCATAGTCATTCTCATACCGGTTACTTTAATCAGTTTCTTAGAGGCTTTCTTCATATCGCTACTGCTAGTGATTGCTTTCAGGTAGTTGTCATAAACGGTTTTAACCGTAACCCCTGCGGGGGCTTCTTTTAGTTTATCTAGGTAAGGATCGCCGAAGTAGTCGTAGTAATTTACTTTTCCGTCTGTGGCAAATTTGGCGAGATTTTCGGCAACTTCGGACTGATTTCCTACAACAACAATATGACAATTGCCGGGGGTAACGTATTTTTTTGCTGCTGCTTTGATATCTTCCAGAGTAAGTGCTTCGAGTCGTTGTAAGTAGGTGTCATAGTAATCCTTAGGTAATTTGTACAAATCGATATTTAATGCGAAACGGGCAACTGTTTGAGGGTTTTCTAAAGAAAGTGCAAATTTTCCGTTCAGGTTATTTTTAACATTTTGAAGATGTGTTTCTGTGAAATCACCTTCAATCATGTTTCGCATTTCTTTGATTATTTCATGTACAGCACTGTCAGTAACTTCGTTTCTCACACTAGCGCCTGCTTTGAAAGACCCCACTTGTTTACTTTGAGTTAGACTGGAATAGGCTCCGTAGGTATAGCTTTTTGATTCACGAAGGTTTTGCATGAGTTTTCCTCCGAATCCGCTTCCGCCTAAAATTTCATTCATAACCTGCGAGGCAAGGTAATCTTTACTATTTAAGCTCAAGTTTACCGGATAGGTAATATTTATAACACTTTGTACCGCACCGGGCTTGTTCACAAAACTAACTACGGTGCCGTCAGGTCCTTTTGGATTTTTGTAGTTGTGGGTAGGAACTTCTTTCTTTTCCCATTTTCCGAAGAAATAATTGGCCCATTTTTTAGCTTCTTCAAGAGTTGCATCTCCTACAATTACTAAGTAAGAGTTGTTTGGTCTGAAATACGTGTTGTAATAGTTTTTGCAATCTTCAATTGTTATGTTTTCTATGTGTTCTTTCTTTTGAATTTCTCCAAAAGGGTGGTTTTTACCATAGCGAAGGGCTTTACTTACATTAGCCATAATGGCATCAGGATTTGTAGATAAGCTTTTTAACCCCGAAATGGCTTGCTTTTTTTGCTTTTCTAGCTCTTCTGCAGGAAAAGCAGGGTTTAAGAACACATCACTGGATATACTCAACAGTTTTTCGGTGTGCTTTTTTAGTGATGTGGCATAAAAACCACTACTAAAAGTAGAAAATGTTGCGCCCATGTAGTCAACTTCTTCATTGACTTGGTCTTTGTTTCTGGTTGGAGAGCCTTTGCTTATAAGATTTCCTGTAAAATCGGCTAAACCAACTTTGTCACCTTCCAGCACAGGATCTATATCCACGGTTAGCTGAAATGAAACCACCGGAAACTTTGTATTCCTCACCAGATATACACTTAATCCGTTATCTAGCTTAAAGGTTTCGTAATTACCAATCGAAATTTTTGGAGCCGGACCGGGTTTTGGTTTTTGAGAGCGATCCAGTTTTTGTGTCGCAGTTTTAGATTTGGTTTGTGCATTTAGAGCCGGTGTATATGAAACCACTGCTGCTAATACGGCTATTATTATGTTTTTTTTCATGATAAGCAATCTTTTAAAATAAGTTTGTATTAATTTTCTGTTTCGTCTTTTGGTAAGTAATACAAAACAACTCGGTTAGATTCTTTCAGGTATTGGTTTGCTACCCTTCTGATGTCTTCTTTGGTAATCTTGGTGTATTTTTTCATTTCCTCGTTGATGTAATTTGTGTTGCCTCTAAACACATAAGCTGAAGCTAGATTGTCAGCTATACTCATCATGTTTTTGTTGTTGTTCACAAAATCATTTTCAATCTGATTCATTAAACGTTCCATTTCCTTGTCGGAAATAAGTTCCTTTTTGAGTTTTCCAATTTCTTCATTCATTTCTGCCTCTAGCTTTGCTGGGTCAACCCCCTGATTGCAGATGCCAAAGGTTAGTGCTACACCAGGGTGTTCCAAGCTAAATGGAAACATACCGATGAAAAGAGCGCTTTGGGTTTCATCAACTGAGCGCTTTTGTAATCTAGAGCTGTTACCTTGGCTCATAAGCATGGTAAGCATGTCAAGAGCATAAGCATCAGGATGTGTTTGTTCGGGAATTCTGTATGCTTGAACAACAGCAGGGAGTTGAATATTGTCGAATATCGTATCTCTAATCTCACCCTCTAAAGGTGGTTCATTCATTGAAACTACAGGTTTGGCTATGCCTCCCTTAGGAATGTCTTTGAAGTAGCGGGTGATAAGTTCTTTGGCTTGTTTTGAGTCAAACGAACCCGCAATTGACAAAACAGCATTGTTTGGAACGTAAAAGGTTTTGTAAAATTCTTTATAATCTTCTTCAGAAGCAGCGTTCAAGTGCTCCATAGAGCCGATGGGCATCCATCGGTATGGGTGTACTTTAAAAGCTCTTTTCATTATTTCCTCAATTAAAGATCCGTAAGGCTGATTGTCAACACGCAATCTTTTTTCTTCTTTAACCACTTCGCGCTGAGTTTCAACTCCCACAATATCAACCTTAGCATGCAGCATTCTTTCGGACTCCAACCAAAGACCAAGCTCCAATTGATTGGAGGGGAGTATATTAAAGTAAAAAGTTTTATCGTTGGATGTGTAAGCATTTAAAACTCCACCATTGCTTTCAACGTGTTCTGCAAATTTTCCACGTTCAATATTCTCAGAACCTTCAAATAAAAGATGCTCGAAAAAGTGAGCAAAACCGGTTCTGTCCGGTTTTTCGTTTTTTGATCCAACGTGGTATAGAACAGATACAGCAACAATGGGAGTGCTATGGTCTTCGTGCAGTATAACGTGTAATCCATTATCCAGGTCAAACTCTGTGAATTTGATTTCACGATTTTGAGCACCAACAGTAATAGTTGACAATACAGTAGTGCTAATAATGAGTGTTTTTATCATTTTAATCCTAATTTTGTTACAAATATAAACTTTGCACCAAAGTTTAAGTCAAAATGTTTACACTAATGGTAACTCATCAACTATAAATGGTCAATTTTAGGACAATACTCACGCTTTTGCTATTGTTGATTGCGCAACTAAACAGCTCTGCTCAGGAAGAAAAAATATATCAATCCATCAGGTTGGATAGTATTACAATTATAGCTCCCAATGAATTTGATATAAAACGATTTGTTGATTTAACCATAAACGACACAACATACTTACTGGCTTTTTCAAATCTTAGGAACGTTCCGCATAAAATTAGTTCGAAAGCGATGGTTGTTAATAGAAAAGAAAATGAAAAAGCAACTCGCACAATCATTGGCCGACAACATAATGCCCCGGGCAAAATGTGGATTGAAAAAGCAGAAGAAAAAATAACGGGAAAGGTATACGATAAAAAAGGAGAGCATAGGTACTACACGCTTGAAATGTATGACCGTGCATTTATGCCGGCAGACACCAAGAAAGTAGAGCGGCTTATAGTAACGCCTAAGCAGGTTAACACCAAGCAGGGTAGGATGCAAAAGCATAAAGATCAGGCTAAATTATTTATGTTTAATCCTGGTGCTGATATAGAATCAGTACCTTTAATAGGCGATAAGCTCTCCATTTTTGATGATGATATGGTTAAATATTATGACTATAAAATCAGCAAGGTGATGCACAACAACAAATTTTGTTACATGTTTTCGTGTATTGCAAAACCTGAGTTTGCCAGCAGACACACGGTGATTAAAGAGCTTATAACTTGGTATGACGTGGAGACTATGCAGGTGCTTCAGCGCTCTTATCACCTTATTGCGAATACCATAGGTTTTAGTTTCGACGTTAAAATGAAGGTTTCTATTGCGCCTAAAAACGGTGTTTTCATACCCAATAAGGTTGAGTATATGGGGTATTGGAATATACCACTAAAGATGAGAGAAAGTATTGTTTTCACTCACCTTACAAATTAGTATATAGTTTAGTAATAGAGTTGAGATACCTGCTTGGAGTTGATTATAAGTGTAGGTATTTTTAAGTCGTTTACCAATATGCTTTGAGCGAAAGGGTCGAATTGAGGCAGTAGACTTTCCACATGATAAGAAATAGCAAACATGTCTGTTCCCACACTCATTCCGTAATCGAGAACTTTTTGGTGATAGCTTTTCGAGCCTTCTAGAAATGCAGTTTTGTAATTTACCCCTGATTTGTCAAATTGTTTCGCAGCAACAGTAAGGTTTGCATTTATTTTTCTGGCTAGCGAAGCGTCTTTTTCCGGCTGGGCAACAATATGTATTTCAGACGAAAAAACTTTGGCCAAGTCCGAAGCAAAAGAAAGTACTTGAATACTCTGAACAGATAAATCGATAGGGAAAACAATTTTCTCAATACGCTTAATAGCGGGCTTATCCTGAACAACAAGGAAAGGAACACTCGTACTGGTTATAACCTTTATGGCAAAACTTCCAAAAAGTTTTTGCATACCTTTTGCTCCGTGAGTTCCCATAACAATCATGCTGGCCTTTAGCGAACCAGCCATGCTTCCGATGTCTTCGAATATGTTCCCCTTTTTAACAAAGGCATTTACTTTAACGGTAGTGTTTTTTTGAGAAAGATCCTGAACGATTATTTTTAGTTTGGATTGGGCTGCGGCTATTTCGCTATCCGATTTAACAATATGAAGTAATGAGACTTCTGCTCCGGTTTGGCTTGCTAAATGTAGCGCCTGAACGGCTGCGGCATCTCCAACATTAGTAAAATCATGGGGTACAAGGAATATTCTACTGCTCATGGTGTTTGTTTTTTTGACAAGTTAACTTGGTGAAAATAAAACTATTATTTCTTTTTTAGCTCAATTATCGAATAATTTCTTACCAATGAATTGTTAACATTGCATATAAGTCTATAACAGTTTTCAGTTCAATTTATTACATTTATCAGTAAAATAGGGTTTGCTTATTTCTTGCGCTAAGTTGATTGACGCAGAGATAAAAACACCATAAAAAAATATTATGAGAGGAGTTTTTGTAATTGTAAGTATTCTTTTTTTAACATCCAGCGGATGGTTTACGTATAAAAGTATTGCTTACGGTAAGGAGTATAAAGTAAATAAAAATGAGTATGTTAAAGTTTTAAATTTTGAAGAAAGGTTGCTTCAGGCAAAAGAGTGGATATTTACTGAATCGGAATGGCGAAAACGCCGAGTGCTAAGCGAAGATAAATTGGCAATAGCAGAAGAATCTTACGATAATATGCTCAGCATGTCTTTGTTTGTTTTAGCTCTATGTGTGGTTTATTTACTTTCAACGGTGGTTTTGGGTATTCTTCAAAAGCAATTGTTGGTTTATTTGGGTATAGGAATAGGTTTGGCTGCTATGCCTTGTTTAGCTAATGGAATTGCAGTGCCCATGATGGAAATTAGCGCATTTAATACTGAATTGACAATCCCTCTTGAGGTAAAGGCCAAAGATTATATTTCTGAAGATATCCCGCTGATAGGAGGGTACATCAAGCATTTGAATATGGATTTGAGTCAGGTGTTTCATGGTAGGATGTATTATTTCTATCAAAGCAAATCTGTATTAGACCTTATTTTTCTTTTGGTAAAAGATGGTAATTGGCTGGTGGCTATATGCATATTGTGTTTCAGTATAGTTCTACCTGTTTTTAAATTGCTTATAACGCTTGGCTTTGCTTTTTCGCGAAATCCTGAAAAATATAAGGGAATTTTTAATTTTTCTTATGCCTTAGGTAAATGGAGTATGGCGGATGTGTTTGTGGCTGCTTTATTTCTTGGTTTTTTATCGTTTTACAACATGAATACAGGGGTTGAGACCGAAGCCAAAACCTTAGCGGGAATGTATTATTTTTTAGGATATTGTGTTTTGAGCATAATTTCCTCTATATTAACAGCTTCAAAAATTAAGACACTTAAAACTAAACTATGAGAAAACTAACTTACACGGGAATAATTGCTTTAATTTCAATTTTCTCCTCATGTTCATCTGGTGTTGAAAACGTAGCTGATAATTTAAAAGAAGAAGTCTCCTCCAATTCTTTTTCAAGTTGGGTCACGATTGATAATGAAGATGGCAGATTTTCGGTAAGACTACCCGGGAAACCAACTCAATCAAGTGTAAAAGAGCCTACTCTCGTTGGGGATATTATGATAGAAATGTTTATTTATGAAGAAAGTTCAACGCAGGCATTTTTAGTTGGATATAATGATTATCCCTCAGGGATGTTTGAGGGAGCAGAAGAAGAAACCATTAACTCGATGCTCGAAGGAGGAGTTAGTGGTTTTACAAGCTCTATAGGACTAAATGTAGTTGAAGAAAAGGAATTTATAGAGCTTTCCGGACATAAAGGAATTTATGCAAAAGCCAAATCAACATCCAACGGATACCATGTATACTACCGTGCTTACACAGCAGGAAACAGACTTTATCAGGTTGGCATAATGAGAGATGGTTCTTATCCGTCCAAAGAGAAAAGCGAAGCATTTTTTAATAGCTTTGTAATCAATGATTAATCTTGCGTTATGTTAAAAACTTTAGCTTTATTAGTCTTTTCTCTTGCCACGGTTAATCCTTACACTAATGCAGAAGGTAAGTTTACTATTAATTTTCCTACCAAAGATGTTAGCCATACTTCAGAAAAAGCGTCAGGAATTGATGTGCATATGTTTTTGTGTGTACACGAAGGGGTAGTTTATTTGGTAGGTTATTCTGATTTTGGAATAAAAGCGATGAATGCAGATGACAAGAGTGTGGCTGCAAAGGCTGCTGCGGAGGGCTTTATGGAGAGTGTTTCCATTAAAGGTTCTGTTAAGCCTGTGAAACAAAGCGGACAAAAAGGCTTTGAGGCTAAAGGCTCGAATCAGGACGGGACACTTACAACAACATACAGGGCGTTTATGAAGGAGGATAGGCTTTATCAGGTAGGAGTGCTAGGAGCTAAGGGCGATATGCCAAACACTAAGCAAATAAAAGCATTTTTTGCAAGCTTCAAGGTGTTTTAGCACAGTCTATTTTTTTGCACATCCACAGGTTGCACGCGTAGTGACCAGAATCGCCTAGCGGTTTCTTTAATGTTTTGAATCCAAGTTTAGTATACAAGCTAATTGCCTGACTTAATTCAGGAAAAGATTCCAGATACAATTGTGTGTACCCGTAGTTTACAGCCCACTGAATAGATTTTTTCATGAGTATTTCGCCCAGTCCTTTGCCTCTTACTTCTTTTGCCAAGTAGAGTTTAACTAATTCCGCACACCCGTTAGGAAGTCCTTTTGTTGGGAAAATTCCGCATCCGCCAACTATATTTTCATCGCAAAGAGCAACCCAATAGCATGATCCGCCCTGCCTGAAAAGTTCGTATAGCGCATCTGTTGTGGGGTCGGTATAAACCGTTCCGGATTTATCTATTTTAAATTCCCTGAAAACTTTTCTGATAACATCAGCCAGTTCCTTATTGTCGTTAGCTTCTATTGGGCGAATGGTGAGTTTCATTTTTTTTTTTTTCTAAACAAGAATAATGAGGTGAAAACACCCAAAATAAGTAATAAGATTCCAGGTACAAAAGAGTTGCTCAAACCAAATGTTACTGCAATGGCAGGTATAAATGCAATTATCAGCAAATGGCTGAGACCTTGGTATTTTTTATTCTTTAAAATGATAAACCTGATTAGAGGTTACACAGTAATTCAGTCTTATATCGTGTTTTTCGATATCGTCAATTGAGTTTTCCGGTTCAAAAAAAGAGAGTCCGATAAATTGAGTTCTTCGCTTACAATTTTTCAGGAATTTATCGTAGAATCCTCTTCCATAACCCACTCTGTTTCCCTCTGTATCATAAGCCAACAGTGGAACTAAAACCAAGTCTATTGATGCCGGCTCTACAATCAGACCTCCTGTGGGTTCTTTTATGCCAAATTCGCTTGTAAAAAACGACGTTGTATTACTCCACTCAATATGAGTCATTTCCTGTCGTTCGAAATTAGTTCTCGAAACAATTAATCTGTTGTTCGTTTTAAGGGTGTTTATAATGCCGGTTGTATCTACCTCCTTTTTTTGGGATATAGGCAGATACACATGTACATTTTTGCCGTTACACTGAAAGGTACTGAAAAAATTAGTGGCGATGGAACGACTCATTTCATCAATATCGTTACCGCTTAATTCTTCTCTTTTTGCTTTATATAATTTTCTAAGTTCGCTCTTTGTCACTTTTCTTTGCCTCGTTAATTTCTTTAATTCTTTTTATATCTCTTCTGTTCCATCGGTATAGTCTTACACCAAGGATTACTCCCCCTGCAAAAACAAGAAGAATAAGTACTACCAGTATTTTTTCGCCAAGACTCATAATGATTGGTGTTAATCGGGGCTTATTTTGTGAATATCGTTATTGTTTCTTTCTATTTCGTCTTTAACGGATTCTATTCTAAGAGCCAGTTGAAGTAAAAATTTATTTTCCTGTAACAACCATTTTTTTGCTTTTTCATCCCCATCCGCAGCGATGGCAATATAGTAAAACTCTATATAGTTGTAGTTCATTAACCATTCCAAGGCTTTTGTATTTCCCTCTGCGCCATTGATAAGAGCCATTAAATGAGGATATCCGTTTTCCAAAAGCCATTTTCTGGCGTCTTCCTTGTTGTTGAGTGCATACACAAAAACTCCAAGCTCTTTGTATGCGCTTTTCATTAAAAGGGGAAGAAAATCTTTTTTACCGGCAATGGCTTTGCTCCACGCAAGTAAGTAGTTCTGAGGATATTTTTCAAGACCTTTCAAGCCGTTAGTTATAGCGTTGGATTAACTTATTTAATATTTCTATTGCAGCCTTACTGATTTTGGTTCCGGGACCAAAAACTCCAATTACACCTGAATCGAAAAGAAATTGATAGTCTTGCTGTGGAATTACGCCGCCTGCTACTACCAAAATGTCGCCACGACCTAATTTTTCAAGCTCTTCAATCACCTGCGGAACCAGTGTTTTGTGTCCGGCTGCAAGAGACGAAACCCCTAGTATATGAACATCGTTTTCAACCGCCTGCCTGGCGACTTCTTCGGGGGTTTGAAACAGCGGACCAATGTCTACATCAAAACCTATATCGGCAAAAGATGTGGATATAACCTTAGCACCCCGATCATGTCCGTCTTGCCCCATTTTAGCAACCAATATTCGGGGTCTTCTACCGTCTAATTCGGCAAATTTATCTGACAGCTCTCGGGCTGTTTTAAAGTCTTCATCATTCATACTTTCTGAACTATAAACACCACTAATACTTTTTATTTGAGCTTGATAACGGCCAAAAACTTTTTCTATGGCCAAACTAATTTCACCTAATGTAGCCCTGTTTCTGGCGGCATCAATAGCCGCTTCCAGTAAATTACCCTCTCCGAAACGGGCAAGGTGAGTCAGATTCTCCAGACTTTCGTTTACTTTTTCGGCATTACGTTCTGCCTTAAGTTTGGCTAATCTTTCTATCTGGGCGTTTCTAACTTTGGTATTGTCAACCTCCAGAATATCAATAGCCGATTTTTCTTCTGTTGTGAATGCGTTTACACCAACAATAATATCTTTTCCGCTGTCAATTCTGGCTTGTCTTCGTGCGGCAGCTTCTTCAATTCTCATTTTTGGCAATCCTGTTTCAATAGCTTTAGCCATCCCACCAAGCTCCTCTACTTCTTGTAGTAGTTTCCAGGCTTTTTCGGCTAATTGATGGGTAAGGCTTTCTACATAGTACGAACCTGCCCAAGGATCTATAGCCTTGCAAATACCTGTTTCATGTTGAATAAATAACTGTGTATTTCTAGCAATTCTTGCCGAAAAATCAGTAGGCAGAGCGATAGCCTCATCTAAAGCATTAGTATGAAGCGATTGAGTGCCGCCCATTGCTGCTGCCATGGCTTCTATGCAAGTTCTTGCCACGTTGTTAAAAGGGTCTTGTTCGGTCAAGCTCCAACCCGAAGTTTGACAGTGGGTCCTTAAAGCCAGGCATTTATCATTTTTAGGATTGAATTGTTTTACAATTTTGGCCCATAGTAATCTACCGGCTCTCATTTTTGCAATCTCCATGAAATGATTCATTCCGATAGCCCAAAAAAACGAGAGCCTTGGCGCAAAGTCGTCTATAGCCATGCCGGCTTTTATTCCGGCTCTTATGTATTCTAATCCATCGGCAAGAGTGTATGCTAGTTCTATATCAGCCGTAGCTCCGGCTTCTTGCATGTGATAGCCCGAAATACTAATTGAGTTGAATCGAGGCATGTGTTTCGAGGTGTATTCAAATATATCTGCAATTATTCTCATTGATGGGGCGGGAGGATAGATGTAGGTGTTGCGAACCATAAATTCTTTCAAAATATCATTTTGAATGGTTCCGCTCAATTCTTCCGGTTTTACACCTTGTTCTTCTGCTGCAACAATGTAGAATGCTAGTATTGGAATTACTGCCCCGTTCATGGTCATTGATACAGACATTTCGTTGAGAGGAATTTGATTGAATAAAACCTTCATGTCTAGTATAGAATCTATGGCTACCCCTGCTTTTCCCACATCTCCCACGACCCTTGGATGATCGCTGTCGTATCCTCGGTGTGTGGCAAGGTCGAAAGCTACGGATAGCCCTTTTTGTCCTGCGGCAAGGTTTCTTCTGTAGAAAGCATTTGATTCTTCGGCTGTGCTAAATCCAGCATATTGCCTTATTGTCCAAGGGCGTTGAGTGTACATGGTTGCATATGGACCACCCAAAAAAGGTGCTGCACCGGCTAAGAAATCTTTGTGTATTAATTTTTCAAAATCCTCAGCGGTATATGCTGTCTTTAGTTCAATGTTTTCTCCTGTCTCCCACTTCAATGGTGAGGAAGCGTTTTTTTCCGAAATGCTTAAGAGGTCTATCTGTCTAAAATCCGGTCTTTTCATCTTTTATGCATTTACAGGTTTTACAAATTTAGAATAGGGGTATACCGGACTTATTGCTTCAAAATCTTTAAGTGAGCTGGTGTTGGTATTGATTTCCTCTAAATAATCCTCTTTTGCATTGGGATAGATGTTTACACCGATTACTTTTTTCTTTCCTTCGGCAATTTCGTTTGCTATTAAGCTGGCAGAATGTTTCACTTTCCATTGTATAAAATTTCTTTCTAAGGCTGTTTTGATTCCTCCTAAATCTTGAACTTCACAAAATAGTAACCATGCTTTTTTTATGAAATTTTCTGTGAGCGACTCTACGTATCTCGAACCTTTTGAGGGGTCTGATACTTTATCTAAAAAGGATTCGTGCTCAAGCAATAACTGAGTGTTTCGGGCTATTCTTTTGCCAAAGGTCGAGTTTTTGTTAAGAGAATCGAAGGATTCTACATGTAAAGCATCCACACCGGCAATAACTGCCGACATGGCTTGTGATGTACCCCTCAGTAAGTTGTTGTACGAATCGGGCAGAGCAATTTCTCTTTTCGATGTAGAGGCGTATAAGTAAGCATATTTACTGCAATTATGCATAGGGTTGTATGCTTCAATAATTTTTGACCAAATATGCTTGACGGCTCTCATTCGTGCAATTTCAGGTAAAAAACAACTCCCCACTATTGGTTCATATAAAACATTTGCTGCAGCATCATCGATAGAAATACCGTTTTCTATTTGGATTTGAATAAATTCAACTGCTTCTGAGAAGCCAAATGCTGTGGATTCTACCAAAGATGCTCCTCCGTGGTGGTAGATAGATTCTCCTGCAGAAAAACACTTAAATCTGCTATAAGGTTGTGCCAGCTTTGCTATGGAAACAATATCTTCTGTAAGATTCTTATTAAACTCGCCTTTCGAGGCAGCTTCGCTGAAGGGATTAAACAACAAACCACCCACTAGAGAATCGGTAGGATGTTTTTGTTCTGTTATCCATTTAAAGAACACTTCGGCCTGTTGAAAGGATGTGATTTTTATAAAAACGGTAATATGTTCAAGGAGAATGTTTTTAAATAATTCTTCCAGATCGTTAACTAATAAAAAAGGGACATCAAAATGAAGTCCCGTAGCTCCGTTATTTAAAGCAAGAAGGGCTGTTTTGTTGGCTTCGGTAAAACTAGGAATCTCAATTTTTTCGATAACCGCCCAATCATTAGTGCTTTTTCCAAAGCTTGAATAAACACGACTAGCTTCGGGATAAGGGTGTGCCGAAATATTTTTTTCAACCGTCCAATTCAATATTTGTTCCGGAGAATTTCCTTTTAATTCTTTTTCAGCAATTTTCAGCCATTCTTGCATCGAAATCTTATCAAACTCATCAAAAGTAAGTTGGCTATTCATTATCTCAACGTTTTATAATACTACCAAAGGTAATAAACCTAGCGGAATTTAATTACATAACTTAAATTGTTGCTCGTAGAAAAAAATATTTATGGGAAGAAAATAAAGTTTAATGAACCAAATATAAAACAGGGTGTACAGTAACAAAATTTAAACACCTAAACATAATGAAAAAAGCACTGTTTTTAACTCATTTACTTCCATGGGCATTTATTTCACAAGCACAATTTGCCGTAACTTCTGAATCACACGATAAGTCTACGTTGACCAGAAGCGGAGGTTCTTACGGATCGGTTTCAGTTGCAAAGTCATATGAAGTAGTTAGTATACACGTGGATGCCAGTATCAAAAATCAATTAGTTGATGTTACAGTAACTCAACGGATAAAAAATCCCAACAAACACAGCATGGAGATTGAGATTTTTTTTCCTTTACCCAATCAGGGAATCGTTCAAAATTTTATGCTTATGGTTAATGGGCAAGAAGTACCAGGAGAACTTATGCCAAAGGAAGAAGCCAGAAGAATTTACGAAGGTATTGTTAGAAGAAAGCAAGACCCCGCTCTTATGGAGTATGTTGGCTACGGATTGTTTAAAACAAGTGTTTTCCCTATTGGGATAAACGAGGAGCGCGAAATTTCTGTAAAGTATACTCAAATGCTGGAAAGAAAAATGGAGCAAGTACATTTTACTTATCCTTTTGGAACTCAAAAATTCTCGTCAAACATGCTCAAAACATTAAGTCTAACAGTCAGAATACAATCTACCGAACCGATTAAAACCATTTTTAGCCCTTCTGATGAAATAAAGGTTAAAAGAAATGGTGATAAGCAGGCCACCATTGAAATGGAACTTAAAAACACTTTACCTACTAACGATTTTAAGCTAAACTATAGCTTAGCAGGCGGTACGGTGGGCGCCACTGTACTTAGTTACAAGCCGAATGCAAGTACTGATGGGTATTTTATGCTTTTGGCTTCGCCTGCAATATCAATACAGCCTAATCAGGTTACCAACAAAAATATGCTGATTGTACTCGACAGATCGGGGTCTATGAGCGGCAAAAAAATTGAGCAAGGCAGAAAAGCAATGGAATTTGTTATCAATAATCTAAACGATGGCGACCTGTTTAATATAATCACGTTTGACGACAGGGTAGAGGTTTATAAAGAAGAAATTCAACGGTACTCTAAAAAGTCGAGAGACGATGCAAATAGCTACATAAGCGGAGTGATGGCTGGAGGGGGAACGAATATAGATGAAGCTTTGAAAACAGCCATTGAGATGATACCTGAAAACGGCAACCCAAATTACATCTTATTCTTAACGGACGGTATGCCAACTGTGGGCGAAAGAAACGAAATGAAAATAGCAGATAATTTCGAGCGCTCAAATAAAAAGAATGCAAGACTATTTGTTTTTGGCGTAGGCAATGATGTAAATGCTAGATTGCTTGATCGATTATCTACCAGAAATGGGGGCGTTACCGAATATGTTAAACCCAGCGAAGATATTGAAACAGCTGTTGCAGCGCTTTACTCTCAGATAAGTAATCCAGTAATGTCTGACTTGTCCGTAAAATTCAACAACACCGATATAAGAAGTGCTTATCCCGAAAAAATGCCCGATTTGTTTAAAGGCGGGCAACTGGTTTGGGTAGGTAAATACACCAAGCCCGGCAAAAACAAAGTAACCATTAAAGGAAAAATAAATGGTGAATGGAAAGAGTTTTCTTACGATGTTGTGTTGAATTCGCATGTTGACGGCAGAACACATGATTATCTGGAAAAAATATGGGCTTCAAGAAGGGTGGCTTATTTAGTTAATCAGATTGATTTGCACGGAAAAAACGAAGAAATGGTAGCAGAACTGACAAAACTTAGCAAAGATCACGGAATACTTACTCCATATACAGCATTTTTAGCTAGAGAAGATATGGTTTTGGCTGATGATAGAGAGCTTATTAACCACACAAGAAGCGGGCTGTCACAGTTGAATGAGGTAAGAGGTGAAAGTGCAAATATTATAAGAAGCGAAAATCAGGCTTTGATGAAATCAGCTGCTCCGGCGGGTTACGTTTCTAATAACAAAAAGTATGCTGATCAGGCGGGCGGGTCTGTTAGTAATATGAATAACATAGGAAACAAAACATTTTACAAACAGAAAAATCAATGGGTTGATGTAGAGGTTAGCGAGAAAGAAATCCAACAATCCATTAAGATTAAAAAGTTTAGCTCAGAATATTTTAACCTGGCAAATTCGCAGGATGCTTATTTTAATCAATATTTAAGCCTGAACGAAAACATCGTTTTAAAGCTTAACGGAAAAGTTTATAATATCATACATTAGTTTTTAAACATAAAAAAGCCCCGATTTTTTTCGGGGCTTTTTTGATGTAATTAGTCGATTTTACTCTTCTAGAGAATCATTATTATCTTCTGGAGCAGATTTGGAAGCCTTCTTTTTATCAATTTTGATGGCTATTTCTGTTTTATCCTTGTTCAGGCCAACTTTAATCACGTCTCCTTCTGAGAGGTTAGCTTTAATGATTTCTTCAGCTAAAGGGTCTTCAAGGTATTTTTGTGTCGCCCTTTTAAGAGGTCTTGCGCCAAACTTGCTGTCATAACCCTTGTCAGCTATAAAATCTTTCGCATCGCTTGTAAGTTCTATTTTATACCCTAAATCATTAAGCCTGCCGTAAAGTTTGTTTAGTTCAATGTCTATGATTTCGAAAATATGCTCTTTCTCTAATGAGTTGAACATGATTATATCGTCTATTCGATTAAGAAACTCAGGAGCAAAGGCTTTCTTTAAGGCACTCTCAATAATTGCTTTAGAGTTCTCATCTTTACCCTCTTGCTTTGCCTTGGTTCCAAAGCCAACGCCACCACCAAAATCCTGTAACTGACGAGCGCCTATGTTAGACGTCATGATTATAATGGTGTTTCTAAAATCAATTTTTCTACCTAAGCTGTCGGTTAATTGACCATCATCAAGAGCCTGAAGCAATAGATTAAATACATCCGGGTGAGCTTTCTCAATTTCATCAAGCAAAACAATAGAGTAGGGTCTACGACGAACTTTCTCAGTCAATTGACCGCCCTCTTCGTAGCCCACGTAGCCGGGAGGCGCTCCAATTAGTCTAGAAATTGCAAACTTCTCCATGTATTCACTCATATCTATTCTAATGAGTGAATCTTCTGAGTCGAACATGTGTTTAGCCAACTCCTTACATAATTGGGTTTTACCAACACCTGTAGGCCCTAAAAATATAAAGGAACCGATAGGTTTGTTAGGGTCTTTCAATCCTGCTCTGTTTCTTTGAATAGCCTTTACTACTTTTTGAATAGCTTCATCCTGCCCGATTACTGTGCCTTTGAGGTTTTCATTCATTTTAACCAATCGGCCACTTTCTTTTTCTGCTATTCGTTGAACCGGAATTCCACTCATCATTGAAACAACTTCAGCCACATTGTCCTCTGTTACAGTTTCTCTATGAGATTTACTTTCTTCTTCCCATTTCTTTTTGGCTGTCTCAAGTTCTTCAGAAAGTATTCTCTCCTTATCTCTTAATCTAGCAGCCTCTTCATATTTTTGGCTGCGAACAACCTGATTTTTTTCTTCTTTGACTTCTTCAATTTTTTGCTCAATATCGATGATGTTTTTGGGAACATTCAGGTTTTTAATATGGACACGCGAACCTACTTCGTCAAGAGCGTCTATGGCTTTGTCTGGCAAGTGGCGGTCGGTAATGTATCTTGCTGTAAGCTTAACGCATGCCTGAACAGCTTCGCTGGTGTAGCTTACGTTATGGTGTTCTTCGTATTTTTCTTTAATGTTGTTTATAATCTGAATAGTTTCCTCAATTGAAGTCGGTTCTACTAACACTTTTTGGAACCGACGTTCTAATGCTCCGTCTTTTTCAATATATTGTCTATATTCATCAAGGGTTGTAGCGCCTATTACTTGCAGTTCGCCACGAGCTAGGGCAGGTTTAAACATATTTGAAGCATCCAATGATCCGGAAGCCCCGCCTGCACCAATTATGGTGTGTATCTCATCTATAAACAATACAATATCTGGGGACTTTTCCAACTCATTCATAAGTGCTTTCATTCGCTCTTCGAACTGCCCTCTGTACTTTGTCCCTGCAACCAAAGAGGCCAAATCAAGAGACACTACGCGCTTGTTAAATAGCACTCTAGATACTTTTCGTTGAACAATTCTTAAAGCGAGACCTTCTGCTATGGCTGATTTCCCAACACCGGGCTCCCCAATAAGAATTGGATTATTCTTCTTTCTTCGACTTAAAATTTGAGAAACCCTTTCAATCTCTTGTTCACGCCCCACAATAGGGTCTAATTTCCCTTCTTCTGCATACTTGGTTAAATCTCTCCCAAAATTATCCAATACGGGGGTTTTTGATTTAGAGTCCCCCGGTTTTCTGGATGCCCCACCTCCAGAACCGCCATTGCCGTACGTCGGGTCATCATCATCGGATGAACTTCCTGGCAACTCGGCGCGAGGGGTTTTCAATCCCTCTTCCATCATGTGTTCCAGATTTTCTTTTACTTTATCATAATCCATACTGAATTTGTTTAGTGTTTGGGTGGCTATATTGTCTTCATCTTTGAGTATAGCCAAAAGTAAGTGCTCGGTGCCAATTAAATTACTTTTAAAAAGCTTAGCTTCTAAAAGAGTAATTTTTAAAACCTTCTCGGCCTGCTTTACTAGAGGAATGTTTCCCAAGGTTGCGTTCTTGTTCGTGGACACCTTAAGCGCCCCCTCAATGTCTTTGCGCAACTCTTTAAGGTCTATTCCGCTTCGCTTTATTATTTTAATTGCGACACCTTCACCTTCTCTTATGATCCCTAGTAGTAGGTGTTCAATACCTATGTAATCATGCCCCAACCGAAGAGCCTCTTCTCGGCTGTATGTGATTACATCTTTTACCCTAGGCGAAAATTTCGCTTCCATACTCAATTATTTTTTATCCTTAATCTTTGTAAAATTAGCCCATTTTTAGACACTTTCAAAGTTAGGTGGACATTATTAGATAACGCGATTTATATCAAATCAATTTTCCACAAAAATTTGTTAGTATTTACCCTTGAGTTTATAGGGGTTATCTCAACTCAATAAACTACTTTCGGGGGCTATTATAGCAAAGTACGTGCAAAACACAAATAATGATTGAAATTTAAGACAATATGGCAGAAGAAAGAATTATCCCCATCAACATTGAAGATGAAATGAAATCAGCCTACATCGATTATTCGATGTCGGTAATAGTATCGAGGGCATTGCCAGATGTTAGAGATGGGCTTAAACCAGTGCACAGAAGGGTGTTATATGGTATGCAGGATTTAGGTGTATTCTCAAACAAGCCATACAAGAAAAGTGCTCGTATTGTGGGTGAGGTGCTGGGTAAGTATCACCCGCACGGTGACTCGTCAGTATACGACACAATGGTTCGTATGGCTCAAGAATGGTCGTTAAGATACCCTCTTGTTGATGGTCAGGGTAACTTTGGTTCTATTGATGGAGACAGCCCAGCAGCTATGCGTTATACGGAGGCCAGACTTAAGAAGACGGCAGAAGAGCTACTGTCTGATTTAGAAAAAGAAACGGTAGATTTTTCTAATAACTTCGATGATTCTTTACAGGAGCCAACGGTTCTCCCTACTAGAATTCCAAACTTACTGGTTAATGGATCTAGCGGAATTGCGGTGGGTATGGCCACTAATATGCCGCCACATAATTTAACGGAGATTGTAAATGGAATTATAGCATACATAGACAACAGAGATATTGATACAGCCGGATTAATGCAGTATATTAAGGCTCCTGATTTTCCAACCGGAGGAACTATATATGGCTACGAAGGTGTGAAAGAAGCGTTTGAAACCGGGAGAGGGAGAATTGTTGTAAGAGGAAAAGCTTCTTTCGAAGAGATTAGAGAAGGAAGAGAAGCTATAATCGTTAACGAGATTCCTTATCAGGTAAACAAGGCTGAGTTAATTAAGAAGACAGCAGAGCTAGTAGAAGATAAAAAAATTGAAGGCATTAGTGATATTCGTGATGAATCGGATAGAAACGGAATGCGAATTGTGTTTGAAATAAAGCGAGACGCAATCCCTAATGTCGTATTAAATAAGTTGTACAAGTACACTTCGCTACAAAGCTCATTTTCAGTAAATAATATTGCGCTTGTTGCGGGTCGTCCGGTTCAACTTAATCTTAAAGATATGATTATTCACTTCGTTGAACATCGGCACGAAGTTGTAATCAGGAGAACAAAATTTGAGCTTAGAAAAGCAGAAGAAAGAGCACACATTCTTGAAGGATTAATTATTGCTTCGGACAATATTGACGAAGTAATAAAAATGATTAGAGCGTCATCAAGTCCTGACGAAGCCCGTGAAAAATTAATGGGTAGGTTTAACCTGAGTGATCTTCAGGCAAGGGCTATAGTTGAAATGCGCTTACGCCAGTTAACCGGACTGGAGCAGGATAAACTAAGAGCAGAATACGATGACTTAGTTAAATTGATTGCTGATTTAAAGAATATTCTTGAGGACGAAGGCAGAAGAATGCAAATCATTAAGGATGAATTAGTCGAAATTCGTGAAAAATATGGTGATGAGCGTAGAACTGATATTGAATACGCAGCAAATGAGATGCGTATCGAGGACCTTATCGCTGACGAAGAAGTAGTTATTACAATTTCTCATGCAGGTTATATTAAGCGTACCTCGTTGAGTGAGTATCGTGTGCAAAGTAGAGGCGGTGTTGGTTCAAAAGGCAGTGCTACAAGAGATAAAGATTTCCTAGAACATTTATTTATCGCCACAAACCACAACTATCTTCTCATTTTTACAGAAAAAGGCAAATGTTTTTGGATGAGAATTTTTGAAATTCCTGAAGGCAATCGCGCAACAAAAGGAAGAGCAATTCAAAACCTGATAAACATCGAGCAAGATGATAAGGTAAAGACCTACATCAATGTTAAAGATTTAAAAGACGAAGACTACATAAACAATAACTTTATCGTGATGTGTACCAAAAAAGGTGTAATTAAGAAGACATCGCTTGAAGCTTATTCTCGTCCTCGTCAAAATGGTATTAACGCCATTACTGTAAGAGAAGGAGATGAACTGCTTGAGTGTAGACTTACCAATGGAACTATGGAAATGATGATTGCTCTCAAGTCGGGAAAAGCTATTCGTTTCAATGAATCAACAGTGAGACCAATGGGTAGAAATGCTTCCGGAGTGAAAGCAATTACATTGGGTGGCAACAATGATGAAGTTGTGGGTATGATTGCTGTTGACTCTGAGGAAAACGACGTGATGGTGGTTTCTGAGAAAGGATTCGGAAAACGTTCTGCTGTATCGGAATACAGAATTACAAACCGAGGAGGGAAAGGAGTGAAAACGATTAATGTAACAGACAAAACAGGGCAACTGATTGCCATCACAAATGTTACTGATGAGGATGATTTAATGATTATCACCCGTTCCGGATTAACTATTAGAATGAATGTGGATGAATTAAGGGTGATGGGTAGAAACACACAAGGTGTAAAATTAATCAACCTTAGAAACAATGATGAGATTGCCGCTGTTGCCAAAGTTCCTCATAGTGATGAAGACGAAAGCACAGAAGGAGAGACCAATGGAGAGAAAGAAGGAGGAAATGAAAATACTGAAGAATAGGCTTGGCAAGGTGTTTGCAGAATCTTTATGGAATAATCAGTAATATTGAATCATTAAAAAGAAAACACAGAACTATGAAAAAAATAATTTTAGCGGCTTTAGTCTTTTCTTCGACAACGATTGCGCTTGCTCAGGGGTCTAAGGACAGAACAACAGCGATAATGAGCTATAACAAAGTAATGCCGGCCATGCAGACTAAAGACATGGGCAAGGCAAAAAAAGACATACTCAAAGCCAAAGAATATATAGACAAGGCACTTGAAGATGAAAAAATGAAATCTGACCCAAAGACCTATTTCTATAAGGGCGAAATTTATTTCACTCTACTAAGTTTTGCAATGGATATAGATGTGAAACCTATTGTTGAGCAAGAATCTTTTGGAGGTGAAGTAAAAGGCGCTTATGCCAAAGCTATTGAATTGGATAGCAAAAATGAATACAAGCCCCAAATCGAGCAAAAGATGAATATGTACAGGGCTCTGTCTATGAATGCCGGTTCTGATTTCTTTCAGAAAAAGGAGTACGAAATGGCTCAAGCTAGTTTTGAGGCTGCTGTTGCTATGTGGGACATAATAGGGATGCAGGATACATTGGCATACTTTTATGCAGGGATGGCTGCTGAATATCAAAATAGGACAGATAAAGCCATAGAGTACTACTCAAAAGCAGTTGATTTACAATTTAACGATGTGGTGTTATATCAATTGCTGGTAATACAGTATAAAAATGATGTATTTAAAGATTCTCCGAAGCGATTAGAAGTATTGGAGAAGGGAAGAAGCTTATATCCTTCTGATCAAACATTGATTATCGAAGAATTTAACTACCATATAGAAAAAGGCAATAATGATAAGGCTCAGGCTGCTTTGGCAAAAGCCATAGAGCTAGACCCTAGAAACCCTATATTATATTACAATATAGGCGTGGTTTACGATGGTCTTCAGGATTACGCAAAAGCAGAAGACGCTTACAAAAAAGCTATTGAGTTTAACAAAGATTATTTTGAAGCTAACTACAACTTGGCGGCTATGTATGTGAATCAGGGAGTAGAAATGTCTTCGAAGGCATCAGATATTAAAGATTTCAAACTGTATGAAAAAGAGCTTCAAAAAGCGATGGATCAGTATAGAAAAGCCATTCCTTATTTTGAGCGAGCTTTAGAAATCATTCCTGATGAACTAGATACATGGAAATCAATTGCCAGTCTTTATTACAAGTTAGACATGACTGAAAAATACGAGGCCGCAGAGAAAAAGGTAGAGGAATTATCCAAGAAATAAGCCACTAAATAACCAGCAGTTTAGTCTTACAGTATCTTGTTTGCAAAAAAATCAATGCTTTACTAAGGTGGGCAGAAATGAAGTTGGCAGAGCTACAAGATTTTTGTTTGTTATTTTTTTAGGTAAATAAAAACACTAATGATTCCATCCCAACCCGAAATTAAAGCCCAAGTGTAGTCTGTAGTTACTATTGTAGTAATCAAAATCGATTATAGAAACCTGCCGCCTTACTCCATTAGCGTAGCTTTCGAACCATCGATTTTTTTTGTACCCGCCTCCGGCATATATCTCGAATATGAGGTTTCTGTTTATGACAAACTGCCTCCCAACGAAAATGTTCACATCGAAATGCTCTACCTGTATATAGTCTCTGCGCTGGCGGGGTTGAGTTTTGTCGTAGAAGCGAGCTGTAGCGTACGAAAAATGTGGTGAAATGTAATACCCGTCGGGCGGTAAAAATCGGTTTATACCTTTGAGGTAAAAACGGTAAGCATATTGAAACCTGAGTCCCTCGCATCTCAGGTTGGTTATAGCGGCACCGCCATTGGCGTTATTGGCGTTCAAAAAAGGAGTTTTACCGTAAAGCGAAATAGCAATTTCCTGCGAGGTGTTTTTGCTCATAACGGTTTCGTAATTTATTCTGTATTCCGAGGTGAGCGGAATGCTACCCCAAAGTATTCGCATGGGGTTCGATTTTAAAATGTTTTGAGGGTGTATGGGATAAGAGCTTTTCATCACTTTTAAAATACTATCCTGCCCAGCAACCTGATAGATTAGTAGACAAAACAAGGCTATAATGGGTGTGCGCATCATCACATGTTCCAACGGGCTAGCGGTGGGTTTTCTATTTTTCCGATATCGTTTTCCAAAAACTGAAAGTATCCTGCCATGGCAATCATGGCGGCATTGTCGGTACAGTACTCAAAAGTAGGTATAAATACTCTCCATCCTTGTTCCTTGGCAAGATTGTTCAACCTGTTGCGCAGCCCCATGTTTGCAGAAACGCCTCCGGCAATGGCAACGTCTCTGAGGCGATGTTCTTTGGCAGCGCGCTTTAGCTTTACCATCAGAAAATCTATAATTGTTTTTTGGTAGGAGGCACAAATATCGGCTAGGTTTTCTTCTATAAAGTGTTTGTTTTTAGTAGTTTCTGCTTGAATAAAGTACAAGAACTGAGTTTTTAAACCGCTAAAACTGTAGTTGAGCCCCTCAATTTTGGGAATGGTAAAGTTAAATTTTTGTTCATCACCTTTTTGTGCAAATTCATCTATAAGTGGCCCCCCCGGATAAGTCAACCCAAGAATTTTTGCAGCTTTATCAAACGCTTCTCCGGCAGCATCGTCTATGGTTTGTCCTAGAATCTGCATATCTACAGCCGAGTTTACTTTAACCAATTGTGTGTGTCCGCCGGAAACGGTAAGGCACAAAAAAGGGAAATCGGGCACGGGCTGTTCAGGATAATCTTTTATAAAATGGGCGAGGATATGCGCTTTCATATGATGCACCTCCAATAGCGGAGTGTTGAGAGCCAAAGACAAGCCTTTGGCAAAAGAACTACCCACCAATAGCGAACCTAGCAATCCAGGACCTCGGGTGTAGGCTATGGCAGAAAAATCACTCCATTGGATTCCCGATTTTTTCAAAGCAATTTGCACCACTGGAATAAGGTTTTGTTGGTGTGCTCGCGAGGCGAGTTCGGGCACCACACCGCCATATTCTTCGTGTATTTTTTGCCCGGCCGTAATGTTGGCAAGTATATTGCCGTTTTTAAGAATAGCAACAGAAGTATCATCGCAAGAAGATTCTATGCCAATAATGACGGTATCTTTAGTATTTTTGTAGGCTAATTGCACCCGACAGATTAATTTATTGTAAAAGTATTAAAAAACTAGGTCTCATATTTTTAAATAGCATACAGTTATTCATAGAACTACTGTTGATTTTGTTGTTTTTCTGCGCATTTGCCATAAAAACCTCTTGGTTTCAGACTTTTGTGGGTAATCAGGCTGCTCATTACCTCAGTTATGAGCTCGATACCGAAATTTCTATCCAAAAAATAGATATTGATTTTTTTAAAGATGTTTACCTGCACGGGGTGTTTGCGAGAGATTTACACGGCGACACACTTATTTATAGCGATTTGCTTAAAAGTAGAATAGGCAATTGGAGTATAAAAAACAATTTTGCTCAAATAGAATTGATTCAGATGAGTAATGCTTACGTGAATCTTAGAAAATATAAAACAGATTCGGTATTTAACCATCAATTTATAGTAGATTACTTTACCACCGAAACCGAAAAATCATCCAGACCATTCGACCTGAAACTTAACACAATTTCGTTAATTAATTCAAGATTCGCTTACAACAACGACCACAAACCCTACAGCGAATACGGAGTAGATTTTGACCACATACGGCTTGATAATCTTTCTGTACAAGTGAGCAGTTTTTATCAAGAAGAGCAGCGTTTTTTTGCCAATATCGATATGCTGACTTTCGAAGAAAGGAGCGGATTGAAGGTTGATGAATTTTCGTCTCGTGTAAAGTTTTCTGACCGGAAAATGAATTTTGACAATCTCGTGCTTAAGAACGAGCAGACTAGTTTAGATATACTTCAGCTAAGCTTGACATACCACTCGTTTAAAAATTTTCAACATTTTGTGGATAGTGTAGAACTTAACGCCAACATAGTAAATAGCAAGTTACTGTTTAAGGATTTGTCCTATTTTGTTCCGCAGTTCAAGTCCGTAAATCAAATGCTCATTATCAATGGCGATATAAAAGGAACAGTTAATGATTTAGATTTGCAAAATCTTGTTTTTGGTATTACCAAATCGTCTTATCTAAAAGGAAGTGGTAGCCTGATAAAAATAACCCGCCCCGATTTAACCCATTTTGATTTTAACCTAAAGGAATTGAGCATCAATAAAAACGATATTGAGTCGATTGACTTATCGGGTTTTGGAGTCGCTCCGATAAAATTACCCGAAGAAGTAGCCCGGCTAGGACAAACACTTATGGTGGGTAATGCCCGTGGAGCGTATTCCGACTTTTATTTTAAGGCAAGTGTAATTACACAGCAAGGAAGTGCCTTTGCAGAGTTGAATTGCAAAAAACCCAAGGGGGGGCTTTTTTCATATGAAGGATGGGTAGATGCTGCAAACTTGAATGTGGGAAAAATCCTGGGAGACAAAACTATCGGAGAAATTACTGCGCATTTGGATGTAAAGGGGAGGGGGGTCGCCCTAAAAGATTTGAATATGGATGTTTCCGGATATGCAACTTCGGCCACCGTAATGGGTTATAAATACGCCAACATTAAATTTCCAAAGGCCCATATAGAAAACAAAATTTTTGAAGGACTATTAGTTATTCAGGACAAAAATATCGGGCTGGATTTTAGGGGGAAAATAGACTTTGCATCAAAGATACCACAGTTCAACTTTATGGCAGACATTTCTAAAGCACACCTGTACGAAATAAATATTCCTGTGAAGAACAAAACAACGAGTTTCTGTGGAGTAATAGAAATTAATGGTTTTGGAAACAATCTAAATGAATTTAACGGATACATTAAAGCAGATGAAATAGCAATTTATCAAGATGGGAAAGACTATTTCTTTAACAAGATAGAGCTAGATGCGATGAAAAATCCGTTGTATCATCAGATCAACATCTATAGCGACTTTATAGATGCAACACTGGAAGGACAATTTAGTATAGATTCTATCGGCTATAGTTTTGTAGAATTAGCATCGCACATTTTTCCTTCACTATTCAGAGAAAGGGAAACTTTTTTTAATACGAGAGAAAAATTCGACTTTGACATAAAGATTAAAGATCTAAGTGTAGTAACCGACTTTTTTATCCCAAGATTGAGTGTGGCAAGCGGAACTGTTCTCACCGGATCTTTCAATTCTCAGAAAGATGATTTCAACTTAACCATGAACTGCGGCTGGTTGATTTTTGGTAACGTCAGGCTTGATTCTATTAACATTACGACAGATAAAATAGTCGATTTATATGCATTAAATTTTACAGCAAAAGACTTCCTGGTGAATGAGATACATATTCTAGACAATCCCTCAGTGCTATTTAGCACCTACGACGAAAACATAGATATTGGTTTAAGTTGGTACAACTCAGACTCAACAAGCTGGGGCGATTTAAATATGTTGGGCCATTTTCCTGATTTGGGCCGGTTTGAGTTTAATTTCAAAGACTCTCAATTTTATACCATCAAAAACAAGTGGAATATTGTTTCGGGTTCTGAACTTTATGTAGATACCACATCGCTACACTTGCAAAACTTTACGCTTTATGCCAAAGACCAAACTGTGCTACTCAATGGGGTGGTGAGCGAAAATGTAGAAGATATTTTGAACGTAGAGCTTGCTAACTTCGATTTACGACAGTTTAACCCCCTCCTAGAGCCTTATGGATATACCATAAAAGGTAGGGTAGAGGCAAGCGGCGAACTGTCGGATGTATACAACAATGTATATTTTAATGCAGACACCTACCTGTCAGAATTTAAAGTGAATGAGGAGTACTTTGGAGATGTGTGGAGCAAGGTGAGTTGGGATAGAATAAACAAAGATTTTGCTGCTGACGGAGCATTAAGTTTGAATGGTGTAAAGCAGATTAAATTTAACGGAGTTTATCATGTTACACAGCAAGACAATAATCTTGATTTTAACCTAAATATAAAAGAACTTAATTTAAAACCTTACAACGTTTTTTTGCCAGATGCTCTGTCTAATCTGAAAGGCTTAGTAAGCGGGGATGTTAAACTGACTGGAACTCCGGAAATGCCTGATTTTAATGGAAAAGTTTCGATGAAAGACGTCGGAGCTAAAGTAGCCCTATTGAACACCTCATACACCCTATCCGGAGATATAATGATAAACAACGATTTGGTTTACATGAACTATCTGCCACTAAGAGACGCCAACGGCCGAAGGGCAAGAATAAACGGCGCCTTTTACCACGATTATTTTAAAAACTATAGTTACGAATTTTCTATCGACATGCTTGAGCCCTTCTTATGCTTAAATACTACTTATGATTTCAATAGTTTGTATTACGGCACAGCCTATGCCACTGGCGATGTAATGGTTAGCTACGACAAGGTAAGAGATCTCGAAATAAAAGTAAAAGCCAAAACCGAGAGAGGCACCAATATTACCTTACCGTTGTATGGGGCAAAAGAAGTCGTTTTGCAGGATTTCGTAACATTTGTTCAGGCAGACTCTCTAAAAGTGGAAGACGAAAAAATGGATCTTACTGGCATAAACATGGAATTCAATCTGGATGTTACCAAGGAGGCCTCTTTTGAGATTGTTTTCGATGACTTGGTGGGCGACAAAATATCAGGAAGTGGTGCCGGAAACATCCTAATGGAGATTGATAGGTTTGGTAGCTTCAATATGTATGGGCAATTTGAAATAGAAAGAGGCGATTACTTATTTACCCTTCAGGATGTAATAAATAAGCGATTTACGGTAGAGAAAGGAGGGACTATATCCTGGTATGGCGACCCCTACAACGCAGATATAAACCTGAATGCCCTCTACAGCACAAGAGCATCGTTGTATGATATCATGTCGGAAGACGTGAGAGAGCGTTACAGAAACAAATCGGAAGTAGAGGTAGTTATGAATTTGAGCAACAGCTTGTTTAATCCCGATCTTATGTTTGATATTCGTGTGCCGCGTGTAGACGAAAATGCCAAAGCAGTAGTACGTAGTTTAATAGATACTGATGAAGAGAAAAATAAACAGGTCTTTTCGCTCCTGATTTTAAACCGATTCTTACCCCGAATGGACATGGCAGATAATGCCAGTGGTGGCTTAGGCTTGGGGCAAACAATAACCAGCGAATTACTTTCTACTCAGCTCAGCAGCTGGTTATCTAAACTAACCGGGCAAACCGAAGTAGGGCTGAACTACCGTTCGGGAGACGACATAAGCAATAGCGAGATGGCCGTTCAGGTATCTCGCCAATTTTTAGATAATAACCTGTCGGTTTCCGGCAACTTTGGCGTAGCTCAGGGAGCAGGATCGGCAGGATATGAAAAACAAAGCCAGGTGATAGGTGATGTTGTTATTGAATACAGGCTCTCGGAAGAAATAAGGCTAAGAGCGTTCAACCAGTCGAATCAGTTTGATATCACCAGAAACGATCAGGCCCCCTTTACACAAGGTATAGGAGTGTCTTACCAAAAAAACTTTAATAGAGTGAGGGAGATAATACCCGAGTTTATGAAACGAAAGAAAAACAAAAAACCAAAAAGTGCAGCAACTAAGCCTGAGGAATTAGAGGAGTAAGCAACTTAAAAATATAAATAGTCCTAAATTTGCGCTAAAAACATAGAATATGCCATCATTTGATATAGTAAGTAAGTTTGACATACAAACGCTAGACAACACCATTAACGATGTAAAAAGAGAACTGTTGAATCGCTTCGATTTTAAAAGCTCAAAAACCCACATCGAACTCGATAAAAAATCCCTCATGGTTTCCGTTTTAACCGAAAACGATTTAAAAATGGATCAGGTAGAAAAAGCAATTATAGGTCGGTTTGTGAAAAATGGACTAGATTACAGAAACCTTGATTTTGGCAAAGATCATTACGCCTCAGGAAATATGCTTAAAAAAGATATCAGGGTAAAGCAGGGCATAGACAAAGAGACAGCCAAAAAAATTGTAAAAAGTATAAAAGACAGCGGGTTAAAAGTACAGGCGGCAATCATGGACGATCAACTACGAGTTACGAGTAAAAAAATAGATGATTTACAAGCAGTGATTGCCCATTGCCGAGGAGAGGATTTTCAGATTGGACTGCAGTTTACAAACATGAAAAGCTAGACATGGACATCGATAAAAAATTAACGGAAATAAAAAAAACACTACCCGCTTCAGTTACGTTAATTGCTGTTTCTAAAACACACCCTGCTGATTTAATTAAAAAAGCTTATGACACCGGACACAGGCATTTTGGCGAAAACAAGGTGCAGGAAATGTGCGAAAAAGCAGCGCAATTACCCCGGGATATATATTGGCACTTGGTAGGGCATTTACAAACCAACAAGGTAAAACACGTAGTACCTTTTGTTTCGCTTATACATTCTGTTGATAGTTTAAAACTCCTTAAAGAGATTAATAAACAAGCCCAAAAAAACAATAGGGTTATAAATTGCCTGCTGCAGTTTCATATTGCAGAGGAGGAAACCAAGTTTGGCCTTAATCTAGCGGAAGCAACAGAATTATTGAATTCGCAGGAGTTTAAAGAAATGAATAATGTTGCTATTTGCGGAGTAATGGGTATGGCAACTTTTACAGAAAAACAGGAGCAGGTGAAAAAAGAGTTTTCGACGTTGAAATCCATTTTTGATACACTTAAAAAAACACATTTTTATCATTCGGAAAACTTTAAGGAAATTTCGATGGGAATGAGTGGGGATTACTTGTTGGCTATGGAGCAGGGTAGTACTATGGTAAGAGTGGGGAGTTCTATTTTTGGTAGTAGAAGTTATAACCATCAAAAGTAAATTCGTCATATTTTTTTAACAAACTGTTAAACAAGTCTTTTCATTTTGTAAATTTCACTCCATTTACAATAAAAAACTCACCATGAAAAGACTACTACTCTCTATTGTAGCCGTTGGATTTACTGCCATTGGCACTGCTCAAACCGTTTACGATAATTGTCAGGACGGTAAGATCTGGTTCAAAATCAAGGACGATTACGTTATGCAAAAAAACATGACGATGAAAGGGCAGGAAGACCGTAGATCTGAAATGCAAAAAGCACTTGATGAACTGCCTTTTTTAGCAAATGTTATAAGTGGTTTTCAAGTTACTAATGTGTCGGCTCCGTTTGCACATTTTAAAGCCCCAAAACTGAAAATCACATATCAAATTGATTTTTCAGACTATCAAAAAGTGGATGAAATTATTCGGGTTTTGCAGAATCATCCTGCTATCGAATATGCAGAGCGTGTGCCACTTGATAAAAAAACATTCACACCTAACGACCCGGCTTATCCTGCTCAACAGTGGGGTTTAACCAGAATTCAAGCCAGCTTGGCGTGGGCACAGTCTTTAGGAAGTGCAAATATTGTGATTGCCGTAGTAGACGATGCAGTAGATATCGATCATCCCGATTTAATGCCAATAAGGTGGGTAAATACCGGAGAAATTCCGGGAAATGGAATAGATGATGATGGCAATGGCTATATTGACGACGTGCACGGAGCAAATGTGGCTACATCAACACCTTCTCAGCAAGGTAACCCGAGACCCGGTACTCCACTTAGCAGTTTTGATCATGGAACCCATGTTGCAGGTATAGCTTGTGCGGCAACCAATAATGGTATCGGAATAGCTTCGATTGGAGCGGGAGTTAGGTTGATGAGTGTTAGGGCTGCAAATACCAGTGGTTCGCTCACATCTACACTTCAGGGAGTGCTTTATGCAATCGAAAATGGTGCAAACGTAATCAACATGTCTTACGGGTCGTCTTTTTTTTCTGCCACTTATCAAAATGCAATTACTTTTGGACATAACCAAGGTGTAGTAATGGTTGCTGCTTGTGGAAATAACAATGTAAACACGTTGTTTTACCCTGCTGGCTATGCCAACGTAATTTCGGTAGCCGCTTCTCAGGGAACAGATGCCAAAGCAAGTTTTTCTAACTACGACAACGGAACAGGTTGGGTGGATTTGTGCGCTCCCGGAACCTCCATCTATTCTACTATACCGGTTGGTTTGGGTTCGTATGGAAATAAACAGGGTACATCAATGGCCTCTCCACTGGTTGCAGGTTTGTGTGGTTTAATGCTTTCTATGAATCCGAGTTTAACCCCTGCAGACGTAGAGAACTGTCTTAAAACTACATGCGATCCGGCTACCGGGGCTTTCGCCCCAAATTTAGGAGCAGGAAGAATAAATGCCAACAACGCCATGGCTTGTGTGGCAGCAACACTAAACTGGGCTCCTCAGGCTGATTTTGTGGCAAACATTACTACTATAACAGCTGGAGGAAGCGTGAACTTTACCAATCTGTCCATTTACAATCCTACATCCTATTCGTGGACATTTACCGGAGGCACACCCGCCACATCTACTGCAGTAAACCCGCAGAACATAGTTTACAATACCCCGGGTACCTACGCAGTGTCTCTGACAGCCACAAATGCAAACGGAAGTGATACAGAGACTAAAACAGCTTACATAACGGTAAATCCAAATACGGGATGTACACAGATTACTAACACCCTTCCCGGAGATACCATATACACCTATACATTTGGTGGGCCGGGTTCTTATCTTGGCGGTACAAATACTCAGGGGGTAATTGCCTACGCTGAATCTTTCCAGTCCGCTTTGTTTCCAGCAGGCTCTTACATTCAAAATGCCATGATTTATTTTGTAAGAGGCCAGTCTACAAACCCCAACGATATGGTTCAAATCAGAATATGGAATCAAGTAGCAGGTTTGCCTGGAACTATCGTTTACACACAAAACACACCTCTATCGGAAATTGTAGCTAATCAAACAGTACCGGGCAATCCCAATGCCTTTTATCCAACGATTGTAGAGTTTGATGTTCCTTACCAAATTACAGGAAACTTCTACATAGGAATTACTGTTCCTCAGCCAACACCTTTAGGGCAGGAGTATGCAATAGCTTATACACATAATTTTCTGAACGATGCTACAGGAAGGACTAATAAAGCATTTTTGCAAATGCAGGCAGGTAATCCCCTTGGTGCTCCCGCAGGTTGGTATGCTTTTGATAACTTTTTTCAAGGCAACCCGAGACAATCGATGCATATTTATTTAAGAACTACTCAACATCCGGTTCAGGCAAATATTGTAGCAAACACTTCTCCTGTATGTGCGGGCAACAGCATCAGTTATTCTAACAGTACACCGAATAACGTAGTTCAAAATGAGTGGTATGTAAATGGTGTAACAGGAGGTTATTCTACACTTAACAATCCTAGTTTTATATACAACAACCCCGGTACATACAAAACGTATTTGGTTGCAAATAATCAATGCGGGTATTATGCTATTGATTCTGTTGATGTTACGGTTAATCCAACCCCTCAATTAAATTTAACGCCTATAGACCCATTAATTTGTCCGGGGGGTAGCATCGGATTGGCAGTATCCGGAGCCGCTACTTATGCATGGAGTCCTGCAGCCGGATTGAGTGCAACAACAGGGGCTAATGTAACCGCATCTCCGGTATCTACAACTACATATACTGTGGCAGGAACACAAGGTGGATGTTCTTCATCTTCAGAGGTTACGGTTTACGTTGAGCAGCCTCCTGTTGCCGATTTCTTGTTCACTCCGGGAACAAATATTTGCTATAATCAACCCGTGTTTTTTGATGGGCCTGTTCTGTCAGAAGACGCTACAGGATATTCTTGGGTATTTACAGGAGGAACTCCAGCCACTTCTACAAATCCTACCGAAATGGTTACCTTCCCTGGTCCGGGAACATACAATGTTACACTAACAGTGAATAATAATTGTTCTCAAACTGATTCTGAGACTATAGCCGTAACGGTTGATAATTGTGATTTCCTTGGCCTATCAGATTTAGGCACTCAATTAGTTCAAGGGTACTTAAATCCGGTTAGCGGCGAACTACATTTAACCATGTTAAATGTGGAAATAGGGAAATACGATTTAACCATTTACAATATACTTGGAGCAATAATTCAGAGTGAGCAGTTGGTAGTTTCTTCTGACAATCAACAGTTCCAACTCCCTCTGTTAAATTCTGCGACAGGAGTTTACATAGTTAAGATTAGTAAAGGAGAAAGAATTTTCAGCTTTAGAATTTCGAAATAGTTTTTTTACATTTTGAGACATAAAAAAGGGCGCCGACGGCGCCCTTTTTTATGTCTACATCCTTTCTTTTATAATTGATAATCCAATACTGCAGCCAATAAATAATCCTAAATATGGTTTCACTCCTATCTGAGAATCAACACTCATTCCAAATCGTTTTCCGGTAATATCTCTGGTTTCAATCTGGAATAGCTCATACCCAATTCGAAACCCCAAAGGATTAGTACTTTTTTCCAAATTGTCTTTTACTTCTTTAGACACTCCGACATTGCCCGTAGAGGTTGAAAACGTATTCACCGGCATGAAAATAATATCTGCATAAAATCGAGTTAAGGCAGAACTCCCCCTGTAGCCATATCCCTTTGCGTTAATAAAAGCATTTATTACGTGAGTAGTAGAAATACCGGCGTAAAAACCTGTACCAAAGTAATTTACTATTTCGTCACCATTTAAATTGCTAACTTTCGTAAATTCATCAAGCTCCATGGATAATGATCTTACCATTAATCCCCCTCTTAATTCTCTGGACTTTCTTACATTGGCTGGTACTTCGATAAAAGTTTGGGTAACAGAATTATATCCTTGCACCTCTTTTAAAATTATTTTTGTTGATCTAATCTTAGTTTTGTCAGAAAACTTAAGATGCCCACCAAAAATTAGCTCTGTATTACCTCTTCTTTTAACATCGCTAAACATCTTCCCAAAATAAAGATATGATTTGCGAATCGTGGCCTCGGCTCCGATTCTGTCGAAAAACTCAGCCCTAGCCCATAATCCGGTGCCAAAACTCATGGTAGAAAGATCTACCATGTTTAAATCCATGTTTAGAAGATCTAAGTTTATAACGAAATTGCAAATATCATTAGGGTCGTTCTTTTTAAATTCATAATTTATTTGCTGAGCATTGGATGCAAAACAAGTGATAAATAAGCATAGATAGATTATTTTTTTCATGTTTAGTGTTTTTTGTAAAAATTAGTAGATTCTATTTCTTTTATTGAAATACGCGCTTATTTGAGTTACTTATTAAAACCTAATGTGAGACCGGCTGTCAGGTATAGGTTTTTCAGTTTTCCTTCGCTATCGGTTTGAAAGGCAATCCCTGGCCTAGAACCAAATTCGAATCTAAAGCCAAGGCCAACGGTACTTACGGTATAAGAATCGACCCTTAATCGGTAACCTATGTTGCGAACATCAGGTTTTTGGGCAAGAGAGTATTCTTTACCTCCAAAATCTGGTTTTGTAGTGAAGTTTTCATTTATTGCAATTACAGGCATATACATGGCTTCAATCATAATATCGATTTTATTTCTCACGCCTTTTTTTCCATAAACCTCACCTGTAGAGGCATTTTGAGCATTTATAACAAAATTTCGCACATTGCTTATATGAAAGCCGGCTGTAATTCTGGGACCCGAAAAATGAGTGGCGGCATTCTTTATGTATTCAATGGTTGTTGTTCCCTCCTCTTGAAGATGATAAACAGTATCTCGTTTGAAATTATCCAGAAAAGTGTTTCTATAAAGGCCAAAACTTCCCGTGAGACCGAATTTATTAATTGTGGTCGCCGGGGCATTAATAAAAGTTTCTTGAGAGTATTGATATCCTCCAGATCTCCAACTATCTTTTTTTAGTGTAACTTTTACATCTTGTCTTTCTTCCTTAACGGAGAAGAACAATGACCCCCTTCCGTTTATATCGTACATAGATTTATTTACAATAGTGCTGGCTTCTCTAGCTACTCTATTCCATTTTTCGGTTCCCCACATAATTTCTCCACCCACATAAATTCGTTCAGACAGATTAGCATTTCCCACTATGTAAAATCCCGACCTTACATTGTTGTCGTAAAAATCGATATCGGCAATAGCCCCACCTCTTACATGTATAAAGAAGTGTGGGTTATCTTTCAGTACATCATACTTAATTTGCTTTTGACCAAGACATATAGAAGCAACTGTTGTTGTAAAAAGCCCAAATAGTAGTTTTTTAGTACTCATCTTAATTAACGTTTTAGTTGTTACAAAGATGAATTCTTGTAAATGCATTTGAAATACGTAGTTTAACGTAGTGTTTTTGACATAATACCATTCACAGCTATTTGCTCATAAAAAAATTGAGGCATAATTCGTGATTGAATTTTGTTGTGGTAATTTTACAACTTATGAAAAAGCTAAAAAATCTGATATTTTCTGTATTCATTGTGTTGCCTTTTGTTGCATTTAACTTTTTTGACGGGCAAGAATCGAAAGAACAACACGGAGCTAAATTATATAATCAGTCAGATGGTATTATTGCCCCCCCCTTTTATTCAGAAAACACAAAGTGGGTGGATAGCGTTTTTAAAACACTAAGTCCCGACGAACGAATTGCACAACTTTTTATGGTGGCAGCTTACTCCAACAAAGGAGCAGAGCACGTTGCTAAAGTTGAAAAGTTAATTAAAGACCATAATATTGGCGGATTAATATTTTTTCAAGGGGGGCCGGAGCGACAGGTAAATCTAATTAATCAATATCAAAAAATTGCAAAAACCCCCCTTTTGATGTCTATTGATGGAGAGTGGGGGTTAGCTATGCGCCTGGATAGCACGATAAAGTTTCCTAAGCAAATGACCTTAGGCGCAATACAGAACGAAGAATTGATTTACGAAATGGGAGTTGAAATTGCAAAACAGTGCAGAGAAGTTGGCTTGCAAGTAAATTTTGCTCCTGTTGCAGACATAAATAACAATGCTAAAAACCCGGTGATAAACTACCGATCTTTTGGCGAAGAAAGAGAAAATGTAGCCAGAAAAACCTATCAGTATATGAAAGGTATGCAAGATCAGCGTGTACTGGCAAATGCCAAGCATTTTCCCGGGCATGGAGATACGGATTCAGATTCACACCACACTTTACCAATAATAAAACATACCAGAAACAGATTAGACAGTCTTGAATTGTATCCGTTTAAATATTTATTTGAGCGTGGGTTGGGTAGCATAATGGTAGCCCATTTACATATACCTGCGTTAGACAGTACAAAAAATAGAGCAACAACCTTGTCGCCCAACGTGGTGAATGGTCTGTTGAAAGAAGAAATGGGTTTTAAAGGACTTATTTTTACCGATGCCATGAATATGAAGGGCGTTAGTGCTCACAACGAGCCCGGTCATGCTGATTTGTTGGCGATAAAAGCGGGGAATGATATTTTGCTCTTTCCGGCTGATGTTCCTAAAGGGATAAAATTTATTAAAGAAGCTATAGCCCGGGGAGAAATTTCTCAAAAAGAGATTGACGACAGATGCTATAAACTGCTAAGAGTAAAATATTGGACAGGACTTCATAAAAAGCAGACACTTTCGACCAAAGCACTTCATAAAAGGCTGAACAATAACGAAGCACTTGCAATCAACAATAAACTATACGCAGCAGCATTAACGGTACTGAAAAATGAAAAAAACCTGATACCATTCAGAAATGTAGATACAGTTAAGCTGGCTTCAGTTGCTATAAATTTGGAGAAATCAAATACACTTGACACCTATTTGTCAAGATATCTCCCGGTCAAAGGCTTTACCATTAAAGCAGGCGAATCGGTAACGGAACTAAATACAAAACTGAAAGAGTTTAATCATGTGGTAGTTACTATACATGGAATGAATCAAAAAACAGGTTCCAATTTTGGCATTAATCAAGCGGTAAAAACGCTTGTAAGTTCTCTGTGCGAAAACAATAACGTAATACTAAACATTTCAGGCAATCCCTATAGTCTGAATAACTTTTCTGAAGTCGAAAAGGCCAAAGTAATAATACTGTCTTACGAAGACGAGAAAGCCGTTAGTGATGTGGTTTCTCAAATGATAGTTGGCGCAATTTCTGCAGAAGGCAAACTACCGATAAGTGCTGGTAAATACAAGGTGGGACACGGTATTTCAACAACTGGAGATATCCGAACCGGATTTGTACTTCCCGAACAAATAGGCATTAAATCGTCCTTTTTAGCAAAAGTTGATTCTATTGCATTGAACGCAATAAAAGAGCAGGTATTTCCAGGATGCCAGATTGTAGCCGCTAAAGACGGAAAGATTTTTTACAGCAAATCTTTTGGGCACCATACTTATGATAAAACTACGGAAGTTAAAACCACCGACTTATATGATTTGGCCTCAATCACAAAAATTGCAGCTACAACACTCTCATTGATGAGGTTACAGGGCGAGGGACGATATGATGTAGATAAAGTGTTGTGTGATTATCTATCTTATACAGATTCTTCTCAATACGATAGCGTAAATATGAAGCAAATGTTGGCGCATCAGGCAGGATTTGAGCCTTGGATACCGTTTTTTTTGAAAACTATAAAGGAAGGAAAACCATCACCACTTATATATTCAAAAACCCCTAATGATAGCATGAGTTTGCAAGTAGCTGACAATTTATTTATTTTAAACTCCTATAAAGACTCTATCTACAATAGGATTCTAAAAACAAATTTGCTCAAAGAAAAAAAATACAAGTACAGTGATATTGGATATTATTTTCTTATGGATATCATTCAGCGACAAACCAATATGTCTTTGGCAGAATATGTAGATAAAACATTCTATTCACCAATAGGTTTATACAAAGTTACCTACAATCCGTTGAGTAAGTTTTCGAAGGAGGAGATTATACCCACTGAAAATGATAAAAAATTCAGAGGACAACTTATACACGGCTATGTACACGATCAGGGAGCCGCAATGCTTGGTGGTGTATGCGGACATGCAGGATTATTTAGCAATGCCGAGCAACTTACAATGCTTATGCAAATGATTGTAAATGGAGGCAAATATGCAGGGCAGGAGTATTTAAAAAAGGATATGATTAAATACTACACTAAGTCACACTTTTTGGATAACAAAAATAGAAGAGCAATTGGTTTTGATAAACCTGTTAGCGAGGGAGGGGCAGGGCCGACTTGTAGTAAATGTGCTTCTAATAATAGCTTTGGGCACACAGGTTTTACAGGCACGATAACCTGGGCAGACCCCGATAAAGGATTAGTTTATGTGCTTTTGTCTAACAGGGTGCATCCTGATGCAGAGAATAACAAAATTACTAAAATGAGCATCCGTACAGATATTCAAAAAGTATTTTACGATGCAATAAATATACCTTCACCAAAGGCACTTTAATATTATGAAAATTGGAATAGTACTGTATCCGACATTTGGAGGAAGTGGAGTTGTGGCCACAGAATTAGGTAAAGAGCTGGCTAAGAAAGGTCATGAAATTCATTTTATCACTTACAGCGAGCCTGTTCGCTTGGGTTCTTTTAGAGAAAATATCTTTTATCATGAAGTCTCGGTAGTGGATTATCCGCTTTTTGATTACGCTCCTTACGAGCTCATTTTGGCAAGTAAACTAGTTAATGTAGTGAAATACGAAAAACTTGATTTGCTTCACGTCCATTATGCTATACCTCATGCCTCTGCTGCATACATGGCAAAGCAAATTCTGGCAAAAGAGGGTATACATATACCTTATATAACTACTCTTCACGGTACAGATATTACCTTGTTAGGAAGAGATGCTTCTTTTGAGCCGGTAATTACTTTTGCAATTAACGAATCTGATGCTGTTACCAGTGTTTCGGAGAGTCTAAGAAAAGACACCTTTACTCACTTTAAGATTTCGAGAAAAATAGAGGTAATACCTAATTTTTTAAACGTTTCAAGCTATTTAATACCTCCGCAAAGCGGGGCAAAATCGAGACATGCACCTAATGGCGAAAAAATCATTTGCCACATTTCTAATTTCAGAAAAGTAAAACGAGTGGAAGACGTAGTAGAAGTGTTTAAAAAAGTGAGAGAAAAAATACCAACTAAACTGTTGTTTGTTGGTGACGGGCCGGAACGAAGTAATGTTGAGCGACTTTGCAGAGAGTATAAGGTTTGTGGTGATATTGTCTTTTTGGGTAAACTTAAATCCACCAAAGAGATATTGAATCTTGCCGACCTGTTTGTTTTGCCCTCCGAAACGGAAAGTTTTGGCGTATCTGCATTAGAAGCCATGGCGAGTGGGGTGCCTGTAATAGCAACAAATACAGGAGGACTTCCTGAATTGGTTCAAGACGACGTGAGTGGATTTTTGAGTCCAGTTGGAGACACAGATAAAATGGCTACTGATGCATTACGATTGTTAGAGAATCAACTGTTGTTAAACAAATTTAAACAAGCTGCCATAAAAAGAGCGGCAGATTTCGATATTAACAAAATACTGCCGCTCTACGAAGAATTATATAATAGCGTGATTAACGCTGCAACTGAATAGTGTATTGTTTCTTAACGGGAACAGGAGTTCTGTTGCCTTGTAAGTCATATATACTACCGTAGCTTCCTTCTATTAAAACGAAGTAGGTTCCCTCAGCGCATTGGACACCTCTCTTGTTGTTACCATCCCACTTAAACTCAGGATCATTAGATTCGTATACCAACACTCCCCAACGGTTGTATATTTTCACTTCCATTTCATCGTAGCAAGGGTCGTTAATACCTCTTAAGGTGAAATAATCGTTGATTCCATCACCATTTGGGGTGAAGATGTTAGGTATTTCATCTGGACCACCTTGTATAGGGTCTACAATAATACGAGAGGATTTATAAACCGTATCAGAACCACAGGATGTGGAGAACGCCATGTAATTAAGTATATATTCACCACCAATGTACAAGCTTTCACAAGTCGCATCCATACAATACCTCATAGGCACGTTTATTACAGCACCTGCAGTTCCGTTTACGTAACTGTAATTGTTTATCCAAACCGTGTCTTGCCCTATAAAATCAGTATAGTAATGCATGCTTTGCCCACCTATGTTTGTATGAGTAGGCGGGACGTAGCTACCTAAATAATCAAACCCAAATCCAATAGGCTTAATAAATAAGGTGTCATCTAAATTTATATTATCAGAAGCTATAAGATCAAAGCACAATCTGTCGTTTAAAGTTACATTAACAGTATCCGGAATATCTAAATTTAAGATCGGGATACTCGTTAAAACATGAATAAGTACACTTGTTTGTACGGTGTCAGATCCTGAACACCCTAACGAATATGCCATTAGATTTAAAGTAAAGGTTTCGTCTAAATCTTCGCATGCAGGCGTAAAGCAGAACCGCATAGGAATTTGACCTATACCTTCATAATTATTTCCACTTACTACATAATGATTTACAGATAAATTACCCGCTCCCTGAAAATTGGTGTAAGTATAGTTTACCCCGTTGTATGTAGGGGGGATGTAGGTAGCTGCAATATTCAAGTCAGGTGATGATACTGTTAGATATATGGTGTCAGTAATGTCATCATCATAGGCAAGTATGTCAAAACAAGCTTCCTGGTTAACATAAACATCAACATTTGGACTTAGGTTAGAAAATTGAGGGGGGGCATCAAGCTGACAAGCCAAGGCCTGATACTGAACATCGCGGTGTGTCGCACCAATTTTCACACCATTTCTATATTCTTCTACAAGCACAGAAAAAACAAACACACCGGCTACATTAGCATTTGCAGTTATAATACCCGTTTGAGGGTTTATACTCATTGGGGGTGTTCCTCCACAAATGTTAGCTAAATTGTATGGAACTTGCCAGTTAATTGTAGGAAACGGTTTTGGGCCTGTTGTATTGAGGGCATAAGGTGTAATTAAAGAATATACCAATGAATCTCCATCGGGATCTACCGCAGAAAAATCTCTAGTAATGGTGTTGTTTATGCAGAAATAACCATCTGCCGGGTAAGAGCCGAATACGGGGGTAGAGTTCCCGCCTGCCAAAGCAGGATCAGGAATGTCCGCATAGAATGTCATACTAGCACTTGCCGGGTTATTTATATTTGTAATACCACCATTTCTACAGCATTCGGAGAATGTAACATAATATCCCCCAGGTTCATTTGCAAGATTTACACTGCTATTCACGTAAATGTTTTCTTGAATACACAATGAGGGAGTGTAACAATCATCACCTAACGAAACTAGAAATTGTTGAGTCCTAGTTAGCGTGACAGAAGTAAATAGAGAGTTGTTCGACTGTCTATAAACCCTGGCTGTTAATGAGTTAGGTAGTGTTATACCGGCACAGTCTCTGAATGCCTGTAGTGTGATTGAAAAGGTGTTTGCTCCAGTTTGGACTACGGTAAAGTTTCCACCGATATAGTGAGATGAAAAGGAGTTAAATGAGATTGTAATGATAGCAAGAAGGCTGACTAATTTTTTCATTGTTTTGTGTTTTGACAAATTAAAAGTTTGCATTCATGACGTAAGTATAAATATAATAGTTGTATTTGCATTCAATTATTTTTTCTGAGGGATATATTTATTAATATAATTAACATTAATTATTTCTTTTGTTGTAAAATTAACACAACAAGATTCAATCTTTCCTTTACATTTGTGTTAAATAAGAAGATACACTATGCCAACAGTTGAAAAACTTCAAATCAAATACGATAGATCGAATTTTACAGACGATAGGTTGATTGAAATATACAAAGCAATTATGCTCCCTCGGCTAATCGAGGAAAAAATGTTGATTCTTCTTAGACAAGGAAAAATTTCGAAGTGGTTTTCCGGCTATGGGCAAGAAGGAATTTCTGTAGGATGCACTTTGCCTATGGAAAAAGACGAGTACATACTTCCCATGCATAGGAATTTAGGCGTTTTTACATCAAGAGGTATTGAGTTGCACAGGCTTTTTGCTCAGTTTCAGGGAAAAGAGATGGGGTTTACCAAAGGTCGTGACAGATCGTTTCATTTCGGCACAAAAGAGCATCATCTGGTGGGAATGATTTCGCACCTTGGACCTCAATTAGGCATAGCCGATGGTATAGCTTTGGCTAACAAAATTGGAGCTGAGAAAAAATCAACCTTGGTTTTTTCAGGAGATGGGGGAGCTAGTGAGGGGGATTTTCATGAAGCGTTAAACGTTGCCGCCGTTTGGGATTTACCCTTGATTTTCGTGATAGAAAACAATCAATGGGGATTATCCACACCTTCTACCGAGCAGTTTCGTTGCAAGCAATTTATAGACAAAGGTATAGGTTACGGAATGGAGGCTGTTCAGGTTGACGGGAATAATATATTGGCGGTTTATGATACAATAGATAAGATCAATACTTCGATACGCAAGAATCCCAGACCGTTTTTAGTGGAGTGTATAACTTTCAGGATGAGGGGGCACGAAGAAGCTTCTGGAACCAAATATTATCCCGAAGGCTTGCAGGACAATTGGTCGCAAAAAGACCCGGTAAATAATTACGAGTTATTCCTTATTCAGGAAGGTATCCTAAAAGAAAGCCAAGCAGAAGAAATTAAAAGCCAAATCAAAAAACAGATTAGCGATTCGCTTGATATTGCTCATGCTCAAGAGGTGGTTAAGCCAAACACTGAAAGAGAAATAGCTGATGTTTATAAACCACATCAAAGCAAGACTGCACTGCCAAAAGATGAGACCAAAACGGAGAAGCGCTTTATTGATGCGGTAAGCGAAGGTCTTCGCTTAGCAATGAAAAAGCATGATAAGCTGGTGCTTATGGGGCAAGATATTGCCGAATATGGGGGAGTGTTTAAAGTAACAGAAGGCTTTGTTGATGAATTTGGTAAAGATAGGGTTAGAAACACGCCGCTCTGTGAATCGGCAATTATAGGCTCTGCCTTAGGGCTTTCCATTAAAGGATATAAAGCCATGAGTGAGATGCAGTTTGCTGATTTTGTTACTTGCGGATTTAATCAAATCGTAAATAATTTGGCTAAACTTCATTACCGATGGGGAGAAAATGCTGACGTGGTAATACGCATGCCAACAGGAGCCGGAGTTGGCGCAGGACCTTTTCATTCTCAAAGTAACGAAGCCTGGTTTGTGCATACACCGGGACTAAAGGTTGTTTACCCTGCATTTCCTAACGATGCAAAAGGGTTGCTGCTAGCTTCTTTCGAAGACCCGAATCCTATTCTGTTTTTCGAGCACAAAGCCTTGTATAGAAGCGTATCTGAACCGGTTTATGACGACTATTTTACCATAGAAATAGGTAAGGCTAATAGAGTGAGAGAAGGTAAAAATATTTCTATAATTACCTACGGAATGGGGGTGCATTGGGCTATGGAGATATTGGATAAACACAAGGATATTCATGCAGACCTTATCGACTTAAGAACCTTGCTGCCACTAGATAAAGAGACTATAATAGAATCCGTTAAAAAAACAGGACGAGCAATTATACTTCACGAAGCTTGTATGACAGGAGGCATAGGAGGAGAAATTTCGGCTATTATTAATGAGACTTGTTTTGAATACTTGGATGCACCTGTGCTAAGGGTTGCAAGCTTAGATACACCAGTTCCGTTTGCCTTAACCCTGGAAGCCGATTTTTTACCGAAAGAGCGTTTTGAAAAACAATTGCTAAATTTGATGGAGTATTAATTCCGTTAAAATTTAGAAAAATAGTCATGCGTTATTTCGTTTTATTTTTTTCATTTCTTCATCTTACACCTGTTAAGTCGCAGGAAAACTCCTTTGTACTAGGCGTTGGTGTAGGGGGGTATTTTGCCTTTAAATCACCCGCGCAATTATATAATGGCTCTCAATCATACAGCATACCTCGTATTTTTAGCACGCAATTTTTCAAAGACCAGATAGATCAGGAGCTAGTCTACAACAACGGATTAACATTCGATTATTATTCAGAAAATATTCGTTATACTCCTTCGGTTAGCCTTTCTGCAAATGCAGGATATTTTTTTAGCGACGACGCCATGCTAATGCTCGAAGGAAGCTTTACTACCCTAAGGGTAAACGATGTTTTTACTATGTTTGTAGACAGACCAAATGTTAATACGCCCGGCAGAAACATAGAAGCGTTTCCAATAACAGGAAAAGAATCTAGAACCCATTTAGACCTGAGTTTTAGGTTTGTTATTAGCGAGGCTGTTTTCGGACGCGGATGGTTTTCATTGGGGGCACATGGTAATTTTACTCAGTTCAAAGAAAATAAAATTCAAATCGGAAATCTTCCTGCTTACGATGTGGCAAATCCGGTGTGGTATATTACCAATAATTTTCCTCAAGGATTTGGGTGGGGGCTTTTGTCGGGATTTACGCAAGAAATCAAAATAAGCGATGCTTTTGCTCTTGAAGCGGGTGTAAATGCTTATTGGCACACCATTAAAATGGCCGATAAATCACAGGAATTAGTTAATGCACGAGGGTTTTCCTTTATGCCTCACATAAGAATACTTTGGCTTAAGTAATAAAACCCATCAAATTTTTACATGTCAAACATTGAGTTAATAATAGAAGAGCGCGCTGCCCATATTGGAGATTTTCTGGTAGGAAGGCTGTTGCCTTTCAGGCAAAAAAGAGCCGTTGGCCCATTTGTGTTTATAGATCATATGGGGCCTGCGGAACTAACCGCAGAACAAAATCTTGATGTAGCACCACACCCACATATCGGACTATCTACTTTAACTTATCTTATAGAGGGGGCGGTTATGCACAGGGATAGTATTGGTACCGAAATTGAAATTACTCCGGGAGCAATCAACTGGATGACGGCCGGCAAGGGAGTTGTACACTCGGAAAGAACACCAGACTACCTTCGCCAAACAACAAAACGCCTGCATGGGTTGCAAATTTGGGTAGCCCTACCTAAAGATTTTGAGGAGATTGACCCTTCTTTCGTTCAAGTTACTAAAGAAGAAATACCTCAATGGGAGAAAGAAGGAGTTAATTATAAATTACTTGCAGGTGAAGTATTCGGTTATAAATCCCCGGTACCGGTGTATAGCCCTTTATATTTAATTGAAATTAAAAGTACAAAAGTATGTAAACTAACCCTCGGTGATGAATTATTTGGCGAAAGTGCTATGTATATACTAGAGGGGGGGGTGAAAATCGATGGGAATTGTTTTGGACCAAAACAAATACTTGTGGCTAATAACAGTAAGTTGTGTGAGTTTGAAGTTGATGCAAATACTACTGTTTATATATTCGGCGGAGAAGCTTTTCCTCAGGAGCGCTTTATCTACTGGAATTTTGTAGCATCAGATAAAAAATTGATTGAAAAGGCAAAAATGAGGTGGGTAAATCAGGAGTTTGCCAAAGTGTCCGGGGAAACAGAGTTTGTTCCACTACCACCAATAAAAAAATAGACTTATGAAGCTTGAACACACTAATTTAGAATCGAAAGGGTTTTTCAGGGTAATAGATAATAGCGTTGAAGCAGGAAAAATGACCTACTCATGGGCTGGCAAAGATAAATTTATTATAGACCACACAGAGGTTTCTCAGGCTTATAATGGGAAAGACGTTGGGAAAATGATGGTTATGGAAGCCGTGAAATTTGCTCGAGAAAACGATATAAAAATAATCCCTTTATGCCCCTTTGCTAAAAGTGTTTTCTTAAAACAAGAAGGCTTAACGGACGTTTTGGCTTAGTTTTTCACTCCCCCGAAAAATCCAGTGAAATAGAGTTAACACAGTATCTGATTCCTGTTTTTGTGGGGCCGTCAGGAAAAACATGTCCCAAATGAGACCCGCAGTTGCCACAAAGTATTTCGATTCTATTCATTCCGTGGCTACGGTCTGTTTTCTTTTCAATTTTAGCTTCGGGAAGTTCGCTGTCGAAACTTGGCCACCCACAATGCGAGTCGAATTTCATTTGGTGAGAGAACAAGGCATACCCACAACCCTTGCAGCAATATTGACCTGCTTCAAAATGAAGGTTGTATTTTCCGCTGAATGGACTCTCGGTGCCTTTTTGGCGCAATACATAATATTCTTCTTCTGATAGTTGTTTTCGCCAAACTTCTTCCGATTTTTGCACCTTGTAAATCATTTCGTTCAAAATTGCGTTACAAGTATACAACACTTATCTTAGCCGGTAGTTGGAAAAAAAAGAAAATATAGAGAAAGATTCTCGTAAAATAACATGGAGAAACAAGTTGCCCTACGTGAAACACAAGGGGTTTAATCATTTTTTACTCATTCTTGCAGTCATTTTCTTTACGATTCCCCCATTCATAATAGCCTATCCCCATATGCCGGTAATCAGTTTGCCGATAGGGCAGGAAGGATACAGGATTGATCATTACCTTACATTTACATCTATATATGTAATCATATACGTTTTGTTTAAGCGCATTCGGGTAGTTATGTATGCGATTTTTCTTCTGGGATTGTTAGTTATTACAGTTACCAGCTTTTCGGGGATTTATTCACTTAGTGATTTTGTTCGTGATTACAGAGCCTTTCTATACAACCTAGACGAACATGGAATAAGTGTGATTTTTGAAACTGATGTTAAAAAACCATTTATCAGAGAAGAAGAACTTCTAAGGGCAATTGATTATCAAAATCCAAAGGTTCGTGATTTTGCTGCGGCTGCGGCAATAAGAAATTTTGATGAATACGGGTCGTTGGGAATGCGCTTGAACGTAGTGCAGTCATTTTCAATTTTTAAATACATCAATGCCAAGTGGCGATATGTTCATGACCCCCGGTTCGAAGACTATTATGCTTCTGCAAGCGAGTCGATAGACTTGATGGAGCGCGATGGGATGCTAAAAGGAGATTGTGATGATTACTCCGTACTTATGGCGGCTTGCCTCAGGGCTATAGGAAGTGAGGTGAATCTGGTGAAGACTACCGTTCGGCAACGAGATGGAGCTATGGTTGGACATATTTATCCTGAGATGAAAATCGGTAAAGAGAAAGATTTGGAAAGTGTTATTTATGCAATCAAAAACATTCTCTTTGTAGAAGAGTCTGCCAATTCGCCAATTTATTACCATATAGATGTTAACGGGGATGTTTGGATTAATTTTGATTACAACGATGATTATCCGGGAGGAAAGTACCAATCGACTATCCGCCAGTACGTATTGAAAGTTTAAGAAACGTATGATTGCAAACCCAAACACCCCTCTGGCAGAAAGGCTCAGGCCAAAAATGCTTGATGATTACATAGGTCAGAAACACCTTGTGGGAGAAAATGGCCCCCTGAGAAAGGTTGTAAACAGCGGTTATTTGCCCTCCTTGATACTTTGGGGGCCTCCAGGGGTTGGAAAAACTACACTGGCGTTTATTTTGGCTCAACAATTCAAACGCCCCTTTTATCAGCTAAGCGCGGTAAATTCGGGAGTTAAAGAAGTTAGAGAAGTTCTTGATTCGGCCTCTAATCAGGGGATGTTTCAAAATAGCCCGATTCTGTTTATCGATGAAATTCACCGATTTAGTAAGTCTCAACAAGATTCTTTGCTAGCTGCTGTAGAAAAGGGCGTGGTGACTTTAATCGGAGCCACTACTGAGAATCCATCGTTTGAGGTAATTTCTGCCTTGCTTTCCCGTTGTCAGGTTTACACCTTGGAGCATCTTTCCCGTGAAGAGCTTGATGAGGTTTTGCAAAATGCCATCGAAAAAGATTCTTGGTTAGCGTCGAAAAATGTCGAGGTAAAAGAGACTGAGGCATTAATTAAACTCTCAGGCGGAGATGCACGTAAACTTCTGAGTCTGCTTGAAATTGTGGTAAACGCCCTGCCACAAGGAGAGAAAATAATAGATAATAAACATGTAACCGAATACATACAGCAAAACCCTGCACTTTATGACAAGTCAGGGGAGATGCATTACGATGTAATTTCGGCTTTCATAAAATCTATCAGAGGAAGCGACCCTAATGCTGCTGTATACTGGTTAGCAAGGATGATAGAAGGGGGGGAAGATCCTAAATTTATAGCCAGACGTTTGTTGATTTTGTCAAGCGAAGATATAGGCAATGCCAACCCCACTGCGCTTATTATGGCCAACAATTGTTTTCAGGCGGTTAATGTAATCGGATGGCCGGAGTCGAGAATAATACTGGCCCAATGTGTAACTTATTTGGCCTCTTCACCTAAAAGTAACGCATCCTATGTAGCAATAAATGATGCTCAAAAAATAGCCCGAGAAAAAACTAATTTGCCGATTCCTTTGCATTTGAGAAATGCTCCAACAAAACTTATGAAGGAATTGGGCTATGGAAAAGATTACATGTATTCTCACACTCATAAGGACGAATCACACTTGCAAGAGTTTATGCCTGAAGGTATTGAAAATACATTGTTGTATAAACCCGGGGAAAATCAAAGGGAACAGGAGTTAAAGAAACACCTGAACAAAATATGGAAGGGTAAGTACGATTATTGATTACTCGATTATTTGATACAATTCTTTGGCTTTGTCTCTTGAGCAAGCGTTGAAATGCCACCACTCTGTTTGTATGCCCCAAAAGCCACTGTGCTGCATAACTTTTCTCAACAGTTTTCTGTTTTCGACCTGCTTCAAAGATAATTCGCCTGTTTTCAAGAATTTATCTTCTAGACTAGGATAGGCGAGCCCACCCATGAAATCGAACGGAGTTCCCATGTCCAATTCTACCCCGTTTTCATCACAAATACTTACATCTACTGCCGCACCGAAATTATGCAGAGAGCCTTTAGTTGGGTTAGACACAAATTTACTGCGCTCATGGCTGTGAGTTTTTAGGGAGTTCCACATTTTCCACTGTATAGAGACAGGCCGCACACCGTCAAACACCAATAGAGAGTATGCTGGTTTTAGTGATTTTAAGTATAGATTACTCTTAGCCAAACGTTCGGCTACATTGGGCTGTAGGTAGCACCTTTTTAGTCCGTTGTACAAGTCTGAATTTAAAAAATTATTGGTGTCAGCATACCTTAAATCTACCCGAATGGTAGAGTCTATTAATTTTATATTTATAAGCCCGGAGGCAATCAATTTTCTTTCAAGGTCATTGGTATCATTTAGGTTTATGAAAATTACATCTTCCTCGAAGTCATCAGAAAATTCAACAGAGAGTGTCGATTCTCTGTGCTTGTAGTTTGTGTTTTTGTGGCATGAAAATAAACCCGCACAGCATAAAATAAGTAATAGCCCGAAGTGTTTCATTTATTTATCAGGTTCGGTAAGCAGTCTTTTTCGGTAGGCCAATTCAATGAGTTTAGATTTGGTAACGGATTTTTTGGCCCACTGATAACGAAGTTCTTTTGTTTCATTTTTCGAAAGTTGCCAATTTATTTCGGAATTTCTCAAGCGTGTTGTAATATCATATGCACACATGGCTGCCGATACAGAAACGTTGAAACTTTCGGTAAATCCGTACATGGGAATGTGCAAAAACGTATCGGCCAATTCGATAGCTTCTTTAGAAAGACCTTCTTTTTCTGTTCCAAAGACCAAAGCAATTGGCGAGCTTATTTCGCATTCGTATAGCGCCTTGCTTCTGTCGCCGGGAAGCGTAGCGTATATGGTATATCCTTTGTCTTTCAGATTTTTGTAGCATTCGGCTACAGTGTTGTGTTTGTATAGGTTTATCCACTTTGCGCTGCCAAGTGTTATTTGCGGGTTTATGCTGTACTTAAACTTATTTTCTATGATATGAACGTCTTGTATTCCGAAGCACTCTGCAGTTCTCAGAACAGCACTTGCGTTGTGTGTTTGAAAAGTGTTTTCAAGCACTGTAGTGACATGACGAGTTCTGTTTTTTAAAACTTCCTCAAATAGGGCTCTTTTATTCTCTGTAACAAGACTTAAAATGTATTCGTTTACTTTTTCGTCAATATTCATAGCTTAAAATTAATATAAATCAAAAAGCCCCGCTATACAGCGGGGCTTTTTGTTCCACAAGGGAAAGGTACAATTACTTGTTAACTTTTGCAGAAAGGTCAGCACCAGCTTTAAAACGTACTACGTTCTTAGCAGCGATTTTGATTTCTTTTCCAGTTTGTGGGTTACGGCCTTTTCTAGCAGCTCTTTTAGAAACTGCGAAAGAACCGAAACCAACTAGAGCGATTTTGTCACCTTTTTTAAGTGCTTTTGCTGTCACATCTACAAAAGAATCTAAAGCTCTTTTAGAGTCTGCTTTAGAAAGACCAGAAGATGCAGCGATAGCATCAATTAATTCTGCTTTGTTCATACTGTTTTGTTTTTTAGGTTAATAAATATCTTATTTGAACGAAACAAATATATACGATAAACCATGCGAGCCAAGTGATTGCAGTCAAAATTTCGCCATTTTGTTAATAAAATAGGGTTTTTGTTGAAAAACATATCCTGAAACCCTTATTTTTAGTGATGTTTAACAATGTTTAGTGGTGCTTATGATCTATGTCGGATGCGTAAAATAGCTTGTTATTTCAGAATTCTATCTAAACCATCGAAGTGGGGTGACTGAATGGAGATAACTTTTAGTGGGTTCTTTGAAGTAGTTGTAACGGAATGCCAGGTGTTTTGAGGCACAAAAAGCATATCGCCCTTTTTTATAATGTAAGTACTATCGCCCAGGGTGAATTTTCCTTTCCCCTCTACAATGTATATATTTTCACTATGGGAGAGATGTTTGTGGGTTTTTACCTCTTTTTTAACCCAGATAATAAAAGTGCTTACTAGGCTGTCGCCATAAATTTTTGCACATGAATGTTGTCGTACTTTTCGGTTGGTTTTATTTGTCTAGCATCCTTTATATGAGTACTACTAAAGATGCTTTTTACAGAAAAGAAGAGTAGTAAAATACTTATTCGAAGTACCATGATTTATTCCAGTTAATTCCTCTAAGAAGTTCATCTGTGGTCATTTTTCTCTTTCCGGGAAATTGTAGTTCCTCTATCTGATACACATCCGTAGAAGTTCCTATATGCAGATAGCTTTTTCCATCTGTTTCTATTGCTCCTATTGGTAAATATTTGTTCTGTAGAGGTTTTCCCGAGTGTATTTTTACTGTTAATGATTCTTTACCTTGATTAAGAATAGACCAAGCACCGGGAAAAGGGGAGAGGCCCCTAATTTGATTGTGAATATGTTGAGCCTTGTTGTGCCAGTTTATTTTTCCATGATCTTTGAAAAGCTTTGGAGCTTCTTTTAGTTTTTCATTTTCTTTGGTTTGTTGAGTAATTGGAATTATAGAACTGGTACAAACAGCTTGTATGGATTTTACTAAAAGATGTCCGCCTTGCACCATCATTCTGTCATGTAGTGAATCGGCGGTTTCGTGTTCGCCAATCGACATTTTTTCTTGAAGCAAAATTTTCCCCGTATCTATTTCTTGTTCTATAAAGAAGGTGGTTATTCCAGTTTCTTTTTCGCCATTTATTATTGCCCAGTTAATTGGTGCAGCGCCTCTGTATTGAGGTAGTAGAGAAGCATGCAGATTTATAGTTCCCAGTGGGGGCATAGACCAAACTACTTCAGGTAGCATTCGGAATGCCACGACAATAAATAAATCGGCTTTAAAATTATAGAGGTCTTCAATAAATTCTATAGCTTTTAACTTTTCAGGTTGCAGTAGGGGAATATTTTTCTGTAGAGCAAGTTTTTTTACTGCAGAGTATTGGAGTTGATGGCCTCTTCCTGCCGGCTTATCTGTAGCAGTAACAACACCCACAACATTTAGCCCGGTTTCAATTAAAATATCTAAACAACCTGCGGCAAAATGGGGTGTCCCCATGAACACGATTCTCGGATTTTCAACTACGCTGTTCAATCTCTAAAGATTTGAAAGGACTTTGTCTCTAGGGTGTTTAACGTTATAGCTAAATCTAATATTTTTGGACTCACCGGGGTTTAGCGCTAAGCTCCATTTTAATTCTCCGGTTTCCTTATTGTATGTTCCTCCGCCTGCATTTCCCAATTCACTTTCAATTTCTTTTAATTTAGATAGCGGAATTTGATCGTAGACATCAATGTTTATGGCATCCTTTTTATTGTTTTTTACAATAATCTCTATTGTAATACTGTGTCGCTTTGTGCCGCCCATGGTAGATTGTCTGCATAATTCATTTACTTTATTTCTTTCTATTGTAATACCCTTGTCTCTTCCCAATGAAACTGATAGTGTATCGGAGGTGCTGATGGGGTCTAAAAACGACTCACCTACAAAAGTACCTTCGTAGTAGGTGCTGGCATCACCGGGTAAAAAATTGTACTGGCTCCAGCCCGAAATATCGGTAAGTATAAATGCATCTTTGTCTAATTTAGGCACAGCATAATATTTGAATGTGCTATTTAGTTTATATTTCTGAATTTCCACAGTACTTGGGGGGGTGTTGGCAGGAATGGTGTAGGGCATGGAAATGGGAAATTCTGCCGTTACAAAGGTTTGGCTAAATTCAGCACTTTCGGCTATACTCGCAGGCCTTAAATCGTTTCTTGTTACAGATGTGGCTGAAGGAATCTCTTTTCTACTTTCATCTTTAGATTTTTCTTCTGCTTTCCATTGATATGATTGACTATATAGGGCTTTCGATTTGTTCTGCGACTGAACGTAGTAATATAAATACCACGGGCTAAGTTCAGGCTGAGTGTTGTTTACTGTGGGATTTCCAGTAGAAAGGGTGAGCTTAATGTTTTCCCAATCGTTACCGGTTTGCTGAAAAACTCTGGCTTTATAGGTGATTTCAATAGGATTGTTTATTCCGTTGCTTCTTATGTCATAGGCAGGTATCCAGCCTGCGTTTATGACCAAAAAACTCAATTCGATTTGAGCAGAGGTTTTGCTTTTGGTCGAGACTTCTACAGTGATTTCGCTTGTACTTTTGGTAGCTGAGGGGTTTAGTTCTGCCAAAGAAGTTTCTAGTCGAGATAATTGCTCATGGAGCTTCTTTTCTTCTAGCTTTATATCCAGTAGTTTCATTTCTATATCCTTCAGTCTTTCTCTGTAAAAGTCTGATAAATCTATGAGGTCGTCTACGTTAAGACCTTTATTTTCGCCCCGAACTTCCTTGTTGGCTAATATCATTTTCTTTTCTTCTTCGAAAACAGTTTTAACCGCCCTGCGCATATCCAGTTTAAATCGGAGGTCTTCTATACTGTCGTTTAAGCGGGTTATTCTGGGCGACAGAGCTCTGTTGCGAAGATGGTTGTTTGCATGCTTTACATTTACTATTGTAAAGTTGTTATCGCCTTTAACTTGAATCGAGTTTTTATTTAGCATAGCAGGTAAATCTTCAAATACCAGAATATTTGTTCCGGCATCGAGGGTTACTTTGGCTTCATGTTTTAATTGCGCTCCTGAAAGAAATACAGTTGCTTCAGTGATGTCGTATTTTACAGATTTGGGTTTTATTTGTGCATTAGCCCCAAGTAAGGGGAAAATGAGTAACAAGTGTAATACTCTCATTATTCTTTTGGTTTATTTTCCTAAAATTTTAAATTCTGTACGTCTGTTTTCTTGATGAGCGTCTTCTTTTGCTTTTTCAGATTTTAATTTGGCAATTTCATCGTCGGTAATAATGGGCTGTTCTTTTCCATAGCCTTTGTATTCTAGTCTACTAGGGGAGATGCCTTTTTCTATGAGGTAGTCAACAACCGACTTTGAGCGGTTGTGCGAAAGCTCTTTGTTGTAAGCAGCAGAACCCCTGCTATCCGTGTGACCGCTTATTTCTATTTTAATGGTAGGGTTATCTTTAAGCAATTTGGTTAGTCGGTCTAATTCGTTCTGAGATTCCTTACGCAGGGTAAATTTGTTGTAATCGAAGAAAATGTTTTTCAACACAATGATTTCGCCCACGTCTACTCTTTTCAGGTTAATATCTTTTACAAATTCCTGGTAGTTTGCGTCTTTAGGGATGTCGAAGTTCTCTGAATGGAATAGGTAGCCATCTGCTTTTACAGCGATACCGTAATTTTTGCCGCCGGGTAACGATACCAAGTACTTACCGGAGGTTGCGTCTGATTTAAACTCAGCAATAGTAAGGTTATCATCATTGTCAACCAGTTCGATACTTGCTTCAAGTGGCTTAAGTGATTTGGCATCACGAACCATACCTTTTAATATGGCCAGTTGGCTTCTTTTAACCTCAATTTTGGGTTCTATCACTTTTTCTCTTACCGGAACCCCAACACTGGCAAGCAGCACATCTTCGGTATTTAGCATAGGTTGTTTTTCTTCACCTAAAAAGGTAATCATGTACAAATCTTTTTCGCCAAAACCATCTTCACGGAAAGAAGTCATGTAAGCGTATTTACCATTTGCTGCCACAACAAAAAACACATCGTCATCGGGTGTGTTTACCGGATACCCAACGTTAACCGGTTTACTCCAACTACCATCATCTTGCAGGATGGTGTAAAAGATGTCGTATCCACCCATACTGTTGTGGCCTTTAGAAGAAAAGTAAAGTGTTTTACCATCAGGGTGAAGGAAAATTCCATCTTCGTCGTATCGAGTGTTTACGGTTTCGGGTAAACGGGTAACATTGTCCCATTTCTTTTTATCGGTATTCCAAGTAGCAACGTATATATCTTTGTCTTTGGGTTCTTTCCCTTTTGGGTCAAGAGGTCTGTCGCTAACGAAATAAAGTCTTTTGCCGTCGTAGCTATACCACGCAGAAGGCTCGTGAAAGGGGGAGCATATTTCTTTATTGAATTTTTGAGGCTTGCTCCACTGGTCTCCCTTTCTTACACTTTCAAATAAGTTACCATCCCCTTTTTCATCTATATATACAATCATTTTTGATCCATCAGGGCTAAGCGCAACAACAGCATCGTGGCCTTTTGTGTTTAATGGAGAACCTACATTTTGAGCCATAGTCCATTGTTTACCCATTCTTTGCGAAGAGTATATATCTTCAAAATACTCATCCATAAACTCGTCCTTACCCCCACCTGTGGTTGACGGTCTTCTGCTGGTAAAATAAATTTCAGTGGCATCGGCATTCATTATCATTCCATACTCGGGGTATTCTGTATTAATAGAGGGGCCCATATTGTCAATAAAAACTCGAACAGGATTAGCTTGTAGAGCTTTCCCCGACTTACATTCTTCTATTCGTTTGACTGCTTCAAGGATGTATTCAGTATCGTTTTTATTGTTCAGTACTTTGCGGTATAATTCATATTCATAAATAGCATCATCCCATTGGTAGTTTAACTGAAAACCTCTGCCAATATAGTAGTGTATTTCTCTGCTTACGGTAGGCTTAAGTTTGTAGGCTTTTTGAAAATACTCAAGGGCTTTAAATTTCATGTTAGAGTTCAGGTAGCAAATACCCAATTTGAAATTCAAATCGCCGTTATCAGGGTTGAATTTGTTGGCCGCCTCGTAGTAAGGTATTGCTTTGACATAGCGCGGAAAGGGTTGACTGTTGTATAGGGTGTTTCCCAACTCAAGGTTTTTCACGGCATCTTTAAAAGCTCCTTTATCTTCTTTAAAATTGCTCTTTTCGAATTCTATATTTTGTTGTGCTACAGCGTTTAGCGTAAAGAGTAGAAGTGTGGCTGTAAGTATATTTTTCATGTGTGATTTCTCCTCTGTAATATTAATTATTATTGCAATCTCCGGTTTGATAATAGGTTCCGGCGCTCTCTACTCCAAGTTCAGAGGCCTTTCTCCAATCTTCACAAGCTCTAAGCTCGTTTCTCAGCATTTCGTAAGCCACACCCCTGTTATAGTATGCGTACCCATAATCAGGGTCAAACTGAATGGCTTTATCGGCTGCTTTTATAGCATCCTCGTATTTTTTTAGCTTAAGGTAGGCTCCTGCCATATTGTTATACGCAAATGCGTAATCATTTTTAATTTTTATGGCCTCTTGAAAGTCTTTTATAGCTCCCTCGTAATCGCCTTTTTCGAATTTCGCATAGCCTCGGTTGTTGAAGGCAAGGTAGTAGGTTTTATCTTTTTTAATTGCCTCAGTGTATGCGTTTATTGCGTTATCGAATTCTGCTTTCTTTCTATAGGCACTGCCCAAGTTATTGAAAGCCAGTATAAGTTTAGGGTTGTGCACGATAGCCGCTTGATAGTCTTTTATAGCGGCACTGTAGTCGCCTAGCTCTCTGTTTGCGCTACCCCGGTCGTTGTAAGCAAAGGCAAAGTTGTCTTTTAGGCCTATAGCTACTGTGAAATCATCTTTTGCTCCTTTGTAATCCATTTTATTGAATCGTTGCAAACCTCTCTGATAATAGTACTTAGGCTCTCTATTGTTGGCCTTTATGGCTTTTCCGTAGTATTCGATAGCTTTGTCCATGTCGCCATTAATTTCAGCCATGATGCCTAGTTCAAAGAATGCCTGATGAAAACTCTTATCCAACTCGGTTGCTTTGATAAAATCTTTTTCGGCGCTTGAGCCATCTTTCAGTTCGATGTGAGCGTAACCCCTATTTAGATAAGCTTTAGAGAAATTTGGGGCTATTTCTATAGCTGCTGAGTAATGACTGACTGCTGCTTTGTACATCTTTTGCTCAAATGCATTTATACCTTCGTTATAACGCTCGAGAGCGTCGGGCGGAATAACTGTTGTGTCTGTTTTTGTAGAATCATTTTGCTGCATGATGATTACTTTTTCATCACCAGTTTGTGCGCTGACGTTAGTCAGCCAAATCATGCAAATTGAAAACACACCTATCTTTTTAAGCATAATTGAGGAGTTTTTTAATATTCACGAAATATAGGAACAACAAAGTTCGTTTGCAATTATCAAACCATTAAAATTTTTTTATTTTCGACAAAAATAAACCCCTACTATTATGGCAGCATCAAAGAGTATTTTCAATTCAAAATCGCTAATCTTTTTAGAATCATACATTAACAACCCTTCTCCTACGGGTTTCGAGACGGAAGGCCAGAGGATTTGGTTAAATTATTTGAAGCCATATATAGATGAGTATTTTGTAGATACTTATGGAACGGCTGTAGGAGTTATTAATCCAAAATCTCCCTATAAAGTGGTTATAGAGGCTCATGCCGACGAAATTTCATGGTTTGTCCATTATATAACCACTGACGGATACATATATCTGAGGCGAAACGGAGGAAGTGACCACATGATAGCTCCTTCAAAACGGGTAAATATCCATACCAAAAAAGGTATTGTAAAAGCAATTTTTGGTTGGCCGGCTATTCATACCAGGCAAGAAAAAGACGAGCCGCCTTCGCTCAAGAATATATTTTTGGATTGCGGCTGTAGAAACAAGGAAGAGGTTGAAAAACTCGGTATTCATGTGGGATGTGTGGTTACCTACGAGGATGAGTTTATAATCCTGAATAAAAAAAACTTTGTGGGCAGGGCTTTGGATAACCGTATTGGGGGATTTGTGATTGCAGAAGTTGCCCGTTTGCTAAAGGAGGGAAAAACTAAGCTTCCTTTTGGATTATATATCGTTAATGCTGTTCAGGAAGAAATCGGATTGAGGGGCGCTGAAATGATAGCGCGCCGAATAAAGCCGGATGTTGCAATTATAACAGATGTGTGTCATGACACGCAATCGCCTATGATGAACAAAATAACTAATGGAGATTTACACTGTGGCAAAGGCCCAGTAGTTACTTATGGTCCTGCTGTTCAGAACAATTTACTGGAGTTGATTATAAACACAGCGGAGAAACAAAAGATTCCTTTTCAACGTCAGGCTGTTTCCAGAGCCACGGGCACAGATACGGATGCATTTGCTTACTCTAATTCGGGGGTGGCTTCGGCGCTAATTTCAATGCCACTTAGGTATATGCACACTACGGTAGAGATGTGTCAGAGGGAAGACGTGGAAAATGCGGTAAAACTTATTTTAGCATCTGTAAAGGCTATTAAAAAAGGCCAGGACTTTAGTTACTTGAAATAACGTTTCGCGGCTACCCGAAGGGTGGGACTTTTACCACAAAACTGTCTTTGGAACACGAAACCCCGCCTTTTGGGTAGGTGCTGTACTTGTTGCACAACTCACATCAAAGATGTTGAAAAAGAAATAAAAAAGCAAAGAAAAAGCACTACGAAATCGAGTAAATTTAGGCTATGCAAGGCAAGAAAGAGATGCACCCCAAGCTTCTTTACCAATTGAGTATAGACACTGTCCTCTTCGTGCTGAGTGCATAGGAAAAAGTGATTTTAAGGAAATAGAGCACA
>JBKBNH010000016.1:0-52216 GCA_046295395.1 Flavobacteriales bacterium
AAACAAATCGTTTATCTGCATTTTTAGGAATCGGTAGGTTTTTGGGTTAAACGGTTATTTTGCTTTTGTAAAAAAGGTTTAAAGTTTACTTGCTAATCTATCTAACAATACGGCTAATTCAAATTTTTTCACCCTCTTTTTTAAGGAAAGGAGGTTTTTTGGGGTTAAAAGGAGTTCAACCATTTAACCACGTGTAAGCCATTTCGGTTATTAAAATCACCAATAGAGAAACTGCGTGAAGCATTTTAAATCGCTTTTCTGATTTTAACGAGTCATTCTTGTAATTATTTAAAAACAAGTCTGTTGAAAGAATTACCAAAGGAATTGCATGCAAAAAACGCCCCCATTCAAAATCAGGAAACAAGAACAAACTCACCTGACTAAAGCTCAACAGAAAGTGAGTCGCATTCCATCTTCTTAACGGTTTATTAAAAAACAAAACAGCCCCATAAAAAATAGGCAACACACTCCAAGAAACAAACCAAAAATAAGCCGGATTGCTAAGCGGACTACACAAACTGATTAAATCGGGAAGCGTCCACAATGAAAACAGAAAAATAGCCATACCCGAAAAGGAAAAACGCAACGATAAGGCATAAATAAGGCCGATAAGCGGCATGGCATAAACACTAGTCATAGTACCAAACATAATAGCGGCATGGTCGCCAAACAACATCAAGGCCAACAATATGAGATAAAAAAAAGTATAGGTAAGCGCTATTCGCGAATCCCACATTACGAACTAATTTTTTTCGTTAGCATAAGGAACTAGCGAGCGGGCGATGCTGAAAATAACAACCAGAAATATAATTGAAAGCCACATCCAATAGCCCATAAGCAGATAAGAGGCATTTTCTTCTTTCACAAACCATATAAATGCAGAGGTAAGCGGAAGAAAACTAAGCAATGCTGTAGGCAACAACTTATAATGTTTATTAATAATCATACGAATGATTAAAATTAAAATCCAAAGATTTGTCGTAACATAAAACAAAAATTCTACATACTGTCCGATGCTATCAACAAAAACAAAACCTGCCATATTTAGTAGCAAAGCCTCTAACCCGTTAAGACGGATGCCTCCTGATGCATCTACCACCGGCAACGCAAAACAAACCAACCAGGCTAACAGCAATACGATGCCTATATACTTATACCATTCAATGCGCATATTTTGGGAATAATAAAGAGGCTTCCTGCATGGCTTTGTTAAAAGCATACTGATTTACCCCATGGTTAACATTGATTTCTGAAAAATAACCGATTACATTTTCCGTAGGCATATTGCCTGTGAGTTCATCTTTGGCCATCGGGCAGCCTCCGTATCCTTTTATTGCCGAATCAAAACGCCTGCAACCACTCATATATGCGGCTTCTACTTTTTCTTTCCACGAATCGGGTGTGGTATGCAAGTGAGCTCCTATTTCCACCTCGGGAAATGCGGGTATGAGTTTCCCAAACAGGTAATTTATTACCTCCGGAGTAGACGAACCTATGGTATCTGAAAGCGAAAGAATTTTAACATCCAGTTCCTTCAGCATTTTTTCCGCCCAGTGAGCCACTATATAGGGGCTCCAGTCGTCGCCATAAGGATTTCCAAATGCCATCGAAAGGTAAACTACCAGTTTTTTGTTATACTTAGCACAGATATTTTGTACTTCTGCCAATCGCCTAAACGAATCTGAAATAGATGAATTTATATTGCGCTGCTGAAAAGTTTCGCTAACAGAAAAGGGAAATCCCAAATACGTTATTTCATCAAAATTAGCTGCTTCCTGAGCCCCTCGTTCGTTCGCTACAATAGTGAGTAATTTTGTGTCTGTATCGGTTAAATCAAGTTTTTTTATAAGCTCAGCAGTATCACTCAGTTGAGGGATAGCCTTGGGCGAAACAAAACTACCCATGTCCAACGTGTCGAAATTTGCTTTGAGCAGCAAGTTAATATAGTTCATCTTAACCTCGGTGGGTATAAACTCTTTGATGCCTTGCATGGCGTCGCGGGGACATTCTATTACTTTAACCTTGTTTTGCATACGGAGTACTAATTTAGTTTATTCCGCTGAATTAATGCCCTATTAATTTTTTTTACTAACGAAGGCCCTTCGTAAATAAACCCGGTATAAACTTGTATCAAATCTGCCCCGGCCTCTAGTTTTTCAATAGCATCTTCACCCGAATGCACCCCACCTACTCCAATAATAGCAAATGATTTATCACTCTTGTGTGCTAGGTATCGAATAACTTCTGTAGATTTTCGGGTTACAGGCTTTCCACTTAAACCCCCTGCGCCTATAGCTTCCAATTCTTCGGTTGTTGTTAGCAATCCTGATCGGTCTATAGTGGTATTGGTAGCTATAACACCCTGAATCTTGGTTTCGTTTACAATTTCAATGATGTCATCCAGTTGACTTTCTGTTAAATCGGGAGCTATTTTTAGTAGAATTGGTTTGGGTATAGCATAGCTGTGATTGAGGCTCATCAGATGAGAAAGTAGCATTTTAAGCGGTTCCTTTTCCTGTAGCTCTCTTAAGTTGGGGGTGTTGGGAGAGCTTACATTAACTACAAAATAGTCTACATCTTCGTAAAGCGCTTTAAAACAAATTAAATAGTCGTCAACAGCCTGCTCATTAGGTGTTACCTTGTTCTTGCCTATATTTCCTCCAACAATAATTCCCGGGCGTCTTTTTTTTAGTCTTTTCACCGCATCATCAACTCCCCCGTTATTAAAACCCATTCTATTAATAAGGGCCTGATCTTTTTTCAGTCGAAACAATCTTTTTTTAGAGTTCCCGGGCTGTGGCTTGGGTGTTAATGTACCTATTTCTATAAAGCCAAAACCATAATTGTGTAATTCATTAAAGAGTTTTGCGTCTTTATCAAATCCTGCAGCCAAACCAACCGGATTGGGGAACTTAATACCAAACAATTCCTTTTCCAAAGCTTTGTCTTCCAACCGGTATATGGTTTTGGTAAGCGATGAAACTCCAGGTATAGCGTGTATAAATTTTAGCATTGAAAATGTAAAATGATGAGCTTTTTCGGCATCCATCAAAAACAAAAGCGGTTGTAAAATGAGCTTATACATAGCGTTTGCAAACGTACGTAAATTAAGTGCTTACCAAAATCACCCAACGGAAATTATTACACACGTTTGTGAACCAAAAACCGTATTTACTTCACAACTTGTTGATAAATACCGGTATATTTTCACTAAAAAGTAATACTGAGTTAACAACATTCTTCTTATGAAGGCATATTTTTGTCAAAATTCTTGTGAAACCCTACAGTCCAGATTGTACTGTTTTGACGGACGAAACCACAAGGATTAAGGTCATCTATAACAGCGTTTTCATGAAGTTTTTTGCTCTCTTGGCTAACGTGCTGCTTTTCCCTTCTTTGGTTTTCTGCCAAAGCGCCTTAGTCAACAGTTACTTCAACAGCGCTGATAATAGAAACGAATGGACAGAAATTGTTGTTGTAGAAGACAACCTGGACATGCGAAACTGGACACTGAGAGACAACAACGGTAGTCAGACTAACTGGCAAACACCTATTACATTTAACAACATTCCTTTTTGGAACAACATGAGATCCGGCACCCTGATTGTAATCTGGCACAGAGTAATAAATTCATCATTAGCGTCTAATCCGGAGACCGTAGACAAGTCAGACGGGTTTATCATGGTTACTGCTCAAAATGCCACTTTTTTCTCCGGGGGCTCCTTCGGAACAAGTCCTTCCTGGAGTGGAAATACACTGAATATTGCAGGCTCAGGAGAAATTATTCAACTAAGAGACGGATCCGGAAATCACATTCACGCACTTGGGCATTTAACTACTGCCGGCACAAGCTGGACGGCAATGCCCTCTCCCAAGTTAAATCATGCCCAATCTCTGGCTTCGGAAACAGCACTATACACCTGCCCAGGCGGTACACTTACTGATTTTGATGGACCGGCTACAGGAGGGCAAACAGAAACAAGTAACGTAAACTTAACCTTTGGTTTACCAAACACTTGTGTAAGTTCTGCAAATGGAAATACTGATTTTGTAAGACAACTCCGCGAACCCCAAATTACGTCACAAACTGTTACGGCATCTACAGGATTCACATCACCCATATTAGCGCTTAGTTTCACCTGGAACAGTGCTGTAGACCCCAACCCTGCCGATAACACACAAGGTTATATGATTGTGAAAAGTACTACAGCAACATTTGGCACTCCGGTTGACGGCACAACCTACGCTATTGGCGATGCTATACCTGGTGGAGGTATAGTTATCGATAACATTAACAACCCCGGCACAGCCACGGTAACCTATTCGGACTTTGACCCCGATCCTACCGGTGTTAATTGCTACCGCGTTTTTGCCTACCGTTATGCCACAGACAACATAAACGGAAACGCTTATCATACAGGAAGAGGAAGGGCTTATAACACTACTGATTTCGTATCCGTTGAGTGTGCATCGAATCCGCTCCCTGTAGAATTGCTTTATTTTGAAGCAGAAAAAAACAACTCTTCAGTAAAAATTAACTGGGCTACTGCCAGCGAAATAAACAACAAACATTTCGAGATAGAGCGTTCTACAGATGGTGTTACTTTTAACACCATATCCACTATTAATGGAAACTACAATTCTATAGAACTAAATCGATATAGCTACACCGACTTGTCGCCATCAAAAGGGTTGAATTATTACCGGCTAATGCAGGTAGATTTTGATGGGAAGTTTAGCCTATCAAATATAAAAGCGGTAGACCTCAGCTATGTCGAATTTACATCTTCGATTAGCTATAATTCCGAAGAAATAGTAATCAACACAACGTGTAATGAAGTCTATGAAACTGCCATTTACACATCCGTAGGTCATCTAGTTGATTCTAAAAAACACTTAAATAACGCATTTGTATTGAGTCGTTTCAAGTATCGAGATGGATTATACCTAGTTAAAATCACTTGTTCCGGCTCTGTGCTAGTTCATAAAATTGTTTTTTCTCCCTAGGTTAATATTTGTTAAGTTATGTTTTGTAAATCAATACATAACTAACTTAGCTTGTATGAATTTTCTATACATTTTACTGCTGCTGATTAGCCATGGATTAATTGGTAATAAAGAGCTAAAAAAACAAACTGGTTCTCTGCATAAAATTAAGCTGCTGAAAGCCGGAGATATTGTATTTCAATCAACCAACAGCAGACAATGCGACGCCATCAAACTTGCAACCTTATCTAACTTCAGCCATTGCGGTATTATAGAAACTGTAAACGATGAGGTCTATGTAATTGAAGCTGTTCAACCTGTGCGAATTGTCCGATTTGACGACTGGATTAAACAAAATGACTCCTCTTATTTTGAGGTGAAAAGGCTTAAAGACTCTCTGGGAATCAATGATAACCAATTCCGTGAAATAACTGCTTGGGCAAAAAGTCAGATTGGCAAAAATTATGATTTAAAATTCCTTTGGAGCGATGACCAAATTTATTGTTCAGAGCTCGTTTTCAAAGCCTATTCAAAGGGTGGGAATATAGCCTTGTGCATACCAAAACCACTAAAATCATACAGTTTAAATCACCCCCAGGTACAGCAAATCCTTAAAGAACGTTACGGCAGCCAAATACCCTGGGAGGAAACCATGGTTTCGCCCGAAGATATATACAAATCGCCGCTTCTATACAGTCCACTCCGATAGAAATGGCTTAATTATTTTTCAAAAACACATCTTTACTTATTCACAATTGTGTGCTGTAACCAAATGTATACTATACATTAGTAAATGTATTCACAGGTTAATTGCATTTATAAGACTAAGATTTGAAACTAGCAGGGATAGATATAGGCTCAAATGCCATTAGGCTTCTGATAGAAGAAGTGATTGAAGAGGGAAAGAAAAAACCTTATTTCAAAAAAATAGCCCTCACGCGTGTTCCCATTCGTTTAGGTGAAGATGTTTTTGGCGACGGAAAAATCTCCGAAGAGAAAGCCGACAAACTGGAAAAAGCACTATTGGCATTTAAGTATCTAATGTATGTTCATGGAGTTAAAAACTTTAGGGCTTGCGCCACCTCTGCCATGCGCGAAGCGGCTAATGGTAAAGAAATTATAAAGGTGATAAAAGCTAAAACCGGTATTGAACTAGAATTAATTACCGGAAAAGAAGAGGCCGATTTGATAATGAATAACTTCTTTACCTCCGGATTCGACAACACCAAGACTTACTTATATATAGATGTGGGAGGGGGAAGCACAGAGGTTTCTCTAATCAAAAACAATAAGCGAATTACCAGTAACTCATTTAAACTTGGAACGGTAAGAATTTTATCGAACAAAGTGAAACCCAAAGAATGGGAGGATGCTAGAAAATGGGTAGCATCTGCCACCAAAGGTGAAAAAGGAATAACCGCCATCGGTACAGGGGGCAACATAAACCGTATATTTAAAGAAAGCCATCATGGATTCCAGGAGTCAATCTCCTACGGCGAGATTAAAGAGATTGTAAATTACATAGAAAGTTTTAGCCTCGAAGAACGTATAAAAAAACTGAATTTAAAGCCTGACCGGGCTGACGTAATTATACCTGCCGGGCACATCTATTTAGCCTTAATGGAAAGTGCCGAAATAGAAACAATGGTAGTCCCCAAAGTTGGTCTTTCAGACGGGATGATATTTAACATGTATCAAAAGTTGAGCCTACATAAAAACCATAAATCTGCTGGGATAATCAGTTATGATTCCCTGAATCTCTAAACCAGATAGCTGATTTAAATCGTCGTGAGTGTTCACCGTCCAAGGATAAACCCGAAAAGGATTTCCAAATAATTTTTCTGCAAAAATTTCTTTAGCCAAATCAAGCCTAGGGCATACAGCTATTGGGTTGAAATGTAATTTATTAATTTGATTTCCGATAAATTCTGGGCTTTCTGTTACATAAGCAAGTCGGAAATCTGAGCTAATGGCAGCAATTTCGTTCAGCAGAGTTTCATCAAACGACATCAGTATGAGGTTTTCGTACACGGCATATTCCCTCAGTTCCAACATCAGTAACTCTGCATATTTCATAGGAAATGGCTGAAAAACGCCGTAGTCCTGAACTTCTGATTTTATTTCAGCCAAAATCTCTACACCTTGGGGCAAGTATATGTCTAACGCTTCCTTCAAATAAGGCTTTCTTGCGGCTACTTTTACCTGTTCCGGGAATTCAGGATTCCCCATCGAGCCGCAATCATATAAATTAATTTCCTCTGCATTCATTTGAAAAATATTACGTTTTTCGTGCAGGGGTAATAGATTCCCGTTAACTGAACAAATAGCCGGGTTAATATAAGGCTCGTGAGAAATGAGTAATCTTCCGTCTCCTGTAACTACCACATCCAGTTCAATCGACTTTACTCCCAACCGAACCGCGTATTCAAAGGCTTCAAAAGAATTTTCGGGCATTACACCTCTGCAACCTCTATGGCCAATAATTTTCATGTCGATTTAAACGTCGATTACAATAAATCGTTCGCCAAATTCGCCAATTCACTTCGTTCACCCTTTTCTAGCGTAATATGTGCAAAAAGTTTGCTGCCTCTTAATCTGTCTATCAGATAAGAGAGTCCGTTACTCTGATCATCCAAGTAAGGTGTATCTATTTGATGCACATCGCCTGTAAAGATGATTTTAGTGTTTTCGCCCGCTCTGGTAATAATGGTTTTTACCTCGTGAGGGGTTAAGTTTTGCGCTTCATCTATGATAAATATTACGTTAGAAAGGCTTCGCCCTCTAATAAATGCCAAAGGTGTGATATTGATGAAGTTTTCCTTCTCCATTTCTTCAATGGCTTTGTATTTCTTCTCATTTTCGCCAAACTGATTTTTGATAAACTTAAGATTATCGAACAGAGGCTGCATGTAAGGGCCGACTTTTTCCTCTGCATCACCCGGTAAATAACCAATATCTTTATTGCTCAGGGGAACAATAGGCCTTGCCAAAATAATCTGGTGATAATTATTTTTCAGCTCCAGTGCGCTAGCTAAAGCCAACAGGGTCTTGCCTGTGCCAGCCACTCCCTGAAGGGAAACTAGCTTAACGTCTTCGTTCAGCAAGGCATGGAGGGCAAATGTTTGCTCGGCATTTTTTGGTTTAATTCCGTAAACAAACTGTTTTTCAACTCTTTCAACAATTTGTTTAAAACAGTTGTAATAGGCCAAAACCGAAGATCGCTCACTTTTTAAAATGTAAAAACCATTATCTATCATTTTATCTCCTAAAAATTCAATCTCATCGGTGTAGCCATGAGTGAATATATCCTTGATGATTTCTTTATCTACATCCTCAATGATTTGCTTTCCGGTATATAAATTACTTGCATTATTTATTTTTCCGGTTTCGTAATCTTCAGCCTGCAAGTTAAGAGCTTTTGCTTTCAACCGCAGGTTGATATCTTTAGAAACAAGTACAACTTTCTTTGTTTTTTCCTCCTCTTTAAGACTAAGTGCTGCATTAATGATTTTGTGATCGGCTTTTTTACTTGCAAAAGCTCTCTCCGCATCAATTTTAGGAGTTTCATGATCGATAATTATTTTGATGGAGCCTTTTCCTGAAGCCGAAGGATCGAGCGGAATCCAGTCTTGTAAAAGATAGTTTTCGGATATCCTGTCGAGCAACCTGATAAACTCTCTAGCTTCGAAATTTTTGGTATCATTACCTCGCTTGAAATTATCAAGTTCTTCTAATACAGTTATCGGTATAGCAATATCGTGCTCCTCAAAATTATTTATCGAATTATGGTCGTGCAGGATTACAGAAGTATCTAAAACGAATACCTTTTTTTGCTTTTTTGTCTTACTCATTATAATAGATTTGCTAAATGTGTGGTTACTAGGTTAATTCTGTATAAACTAGCTGTTATTTAATTTGAAAAGTACGAGGAAATAAAAATCGTTTGATAAGAGTATAGGTCAACTTATCAACATTTCTAATTGCACGAAATTGTGTTATGGAATTTGAAAGATTCACATAAATTCACTCTGAAACAAAAAGCCCCGCATTTGGCGAGGCTTTTAAGATATTTCCGATGGGCGTTCTATTACACCGTTACTCCAAGTACTTCGGCCATTTTTTTACCTATTTGAGCTGGTGAGTCCACCACGTGAATTCCGCACGATCGCAGAATGGCTTTTTTAGCAGCAGCCGTGTCGTCATGTCCGCCAACAATAGCTCCGGCATGTCCCATTGTTCTGCCTGCAGGTGCTGTTTCTCCTGCAATAAACGCCACAACAGGCTTTGTTCCGTGTTCTTTTATCCATCTTCCGGCTTCTGCTTCCAGATTACCGCCTATTTCACCAATCATGATAATTCCTTCTGTTTCGGGGTCTTCCATAAGTAATTGAACAGCTTCTTTGGTTGTTGTGCCAATAATGGGGTCTCCACCTATCCCGATGGCAGTAGTTTGGCCCAATCCTGCTCGTGAAATTTGGTCAACTGCTTCATAGGTTAATGTTCCCGATTTAGATACAATGCCGATAGTTCCCTTTTTGAAAATAAAACCTGGCATGATTCCTACTTTTGCTTCCCCTGCCGTCATTACCCCAGGACAGTTAGGCCCAATGAGTCGACAATCTTTTCCTTTGAGGTATGCTTTCACAGTAGCCATATCTTTAACGGGAATACCTTCGGTAATGCAAATAATCACTTTAATTCCTGCTTCGGCGGCTTCCATAATAGCATCTGCAGCAAATGCCGGTGGAACAAATATGATAGAAACATCTGCGCCCGCTTTAGCTACTGCTTCGGCAACGGTGTTAAATACAGGACGATCCAAATGAGTCTGTCCGCCTTTGCCGGGCGTAACCCCTCCTACTACATTCGTACCGTATTCAATCATCTGGCTGGCATGAAAAGTTCCCTCGCTACCGGTAAAACCCTGAACTATAACTTTCGAATTTTTATTTACTAAAACTGACATGCTGTTTGTGTTTTTTACAATTTGTCCAAAATTAGAATTTTGAATTGGTTGTACCAAAGTTTTTTTGATTCATTGATAAGTTAATTGAATTGTTCATTACCTAAATAAAAATAACAATTTGATTTACAGCTTTATGAAGTGTTATTTGCGAATTTTAACCCGCTTAAGACTCAACATATTCATCGCATTTCCGCTTATGCCGGTAACTTCTTTTCTGAAAAATCGTGCTGTTTCATCGTAAAAGAGTGGAACTACCGGTGATTGATCCATTAGAATTTGTTCCATTCGGTAAAAAATTTTCACCCGTTCCTCCTTATTTTCGGCTATTAGCGATTTTTCATAGAGTTTATCAAACTCCATATCAGAAAAATGGGTGTAGTTAGATCCTAAATCGGGAGCAAAATTTTTGCTGTAAAAGATTTGATAGAAATTAGTCGGGTCGGCGTAGTCTGCTATCCATGATTTTCTAAAGAAATTGTTTTGAAACTGAGCCAATCGTTGCTTTTGAACATTAGCAAGCACTATTTCTATCTTCGCATCAATTCCCACATCCATCAGGTTATGCTGAATGTATTCGCAAAGATTTTTGTATTCATCTGTAGTTATGAGCGTGATACCATTCACGGTTTGCCCCTCTTTGTATCCTGCCCCCCGAATAAGTTGCATAGCTTTTTCTGGATTGTAGTTGTAGCCATTAAAATTCACCTCTTCAAAATAAGGCATTCCTTTGGGCACAAAGCCTTTTTCGGCAGGAGTCCCAACATTGTTTCTCAGGTATTGAACTAGTTCTTGTCTGTTTATAGCATAGTTAACCGCTTGGCGTAAGTACTTATCTCTCAGTGGGCTTTGAGTCACAACTTTTAAGGTGGGGTCTACCAATATGCCTAGGTAATCTGTTTTTAACCAAGGTATTTTTTGAAAATACACATTGTCTGCATGCTCTTCATTTAAATCACCTTTTGGAGTTAGAAGCTCGTCTTTAAATTCCGGTCCCAACCCCGAAATCATTTCAAACCTGCCATCAACAAAATACCTATACTCCTGATGCCTGTCTTGTATAAACGATATAGAAACCCCATCCAAATAAGGCAAGCGAACATTATTTTCGTCTTTCTCAAAATACTTCTCGTTCTTAGTCAATACTATTTTAACCCCATTTTTCCATGTTTTAAATCTAAAGGGTCCTGTTCCTATAGGATTTCTTCTGAAATCGGCGCCATATTTTTCCACTACATCGACCGGAACAACTACACAAAACATAAGTGAAAGTTGTTGCAAAAAAGAAGGTTGAGGTTCTGTTAAAAAGATTTTAAACACCGAGTCGTTCAGTGCTTTGAAGCCAACAAAATCCGATCGTTCAGATTTATCTAAATTGGCAAAAATGTATTTACCGGGCGAAGCCGTTTCAGGGTCGAGAATGCGAAAAAAAGAGAAAAAGAAATCGTGAGCCGTTACGCGTCTTCCTTTTCCTTCGAAAAAAGCTTCATGGTCATGAAAATATACATCATTTCTAAGAAAAAAGGTATACTCCTTTTTATCATCAGAAATTTCCCAACCATATGCTATAGATGGAACCACATTTAAATTATCATCTAATTCTATAAGACCGTTATACAAATGACCCATTGCCAGTATATCTTCAAAACGAGTGGCGTAGGCCGGGTCTAAAGAAGATATTCCGGCTGATTCGTTGTACCTGAACACAATTTTGGTCTCATCTTGTTTAATAACATCTTTTTGCCCACATGAGGCAGCCAAAAAAAGTAAAACAGAATACAAAGCGGTATAAAAGGATATTTTGCGCAGCATAAGCCTTTAATTTGAATGTACTAATGTAAAACTCTTACCTCTTCTTTCGTTCCGAAGAAAATTTAACTTTTAACAAGATTATACACATATAGTTCTACTTACGTAATTTTTTTCACTCAGCTAACAGTAAGGAAATTCCTTTTTTTTGTAGTTTGTTGTTAATAGTAGCTAAATGAAAAATTAATGATTATACAACCCACCCTATCTTAAACAGGTGTATGGTCGTAGTTTTTGAATAGCTTACCCCTTTCTGGCATATATTTTCACCCCATCTGGCTTACTCCAAGCATAGTTAAGCGACTTGCTGATAAATGAAGGTGGCCCGTTAAATGGGAAAAACGCTGCACAATTAGGTACATCTAACTTCCATTTAGTGCTTTTAATCAATTCGCCTGTAGTTATTAAAACAGGCAGTTTATGTTTATCATTTGTGTTTATGGCTACAACGGCAATTCCTTTGTTGGCAAGCTCCTGTGCCTCTATAAGCACCTCCTGATTAGTAGCATAACCCAGTGTTTTCCATTTCCATTTATCCACAACTATTTCAAAAACCTCGTGGTAATCTACATACTCTCCGTCTTTTATAAAGTCAGTAATCCCATTGTACTCGCAAATGGCACGGGAAACAAAGTTTTTGCAAGCTCCAACCGACTGGCTATTTAATTTACATTCTTCGTATTCAGCCAGAATAGTTTCAAGGGTTTGGCGTTGTATTTTCTCATCGGGCGAGGCGCAGGCAAACAAGACCAATCCAACAAATAGAGATAGATATTTATTCATTTGAAAAATTATTAGGTGATGAAAATAATCAGTTTTTTAGACTTTCTACCGAATATGTGAGCTATTTTTGCCGCATCTATGGAAATTGCAAAAATTTACCTCAAAAAAGACAAGGAACGTTCACTCTTGAGAAAACATCGTTGGGTATTTTCCGGGGCTATAAAAACTCTACCTGAATACCTTGAGGAAGGAACACTTGTAGAGGTGCGCAGTCATCAAGACAAATTCTTAGCCAAAGGCTTTTGGGGAAAAGGCTCCATAAGTGTTCGGGTGTTGAGTTTTGTTAATGAGGATTTTAATCAGCATTTTTGGAACAACCGAATTAAATCTGCTTACGATAGTCGTAAAAATGCGGGAGTGGTAAACAACGAACAGACTAACTTATACCGCCTAATTCATGGTGAAGGTGATGCTCTGCCGGGGCTTATCATTGACTTATACGAATCAACCGCTGTAATTCAAACTCACTCAGCAGGATACGAACCCTATTTCGAGAACATTCAAAAAGCTATACAAAACGCTTTTGGCAGCACGGTTGTAAATTTTTATATAAAACCTCATTTTCATAGTGCGTCTCACTATCTGGGTAAAAGCAACGCAAGCAAAGGTATTGCAAAAGAAAATAGTATATCTTTTTACATCGACTGGGAAAAAGGACAAAAAACTGGTTTTTTTATTGACCAACGTGACAATCGTGAACTACTGGGTCGCCTGTCTAAAGGCAAATCAGTGCTGAATACCTTTTGCTATACCGGAGGTTTTTCTCTTTACGCTCTTAAACACGGCGCAAGCCAAGTTGTTTCAGTAGATAGTAGTGCCTTAGCCATCGAGCAACTGGAAGAAAATCTTAGCCTGAACGGATTAAAAAATAAAAAACACACCTCTATAAAGGCTGACGTGCTAGAGTACCTGAAAGAAGAAGGCAATCAATACGACATAATAGTACTGGATCCGCCCGCATTTGCCAAACACATGAGTGCCAAACACAAAGCCGTGCAAGCCTACAAACGACTAAATGCTCAGGCCATGAAACACATGAAAAAAGGTGGGCTGCTATTCACTTTCTCTTGTTCTCAGGTGGTTGATAAGGGCTTGTTTAATGGCGCTATTACCGCCGCAGCCATTGAGGCAGACAGAACAGTAAGGGTTCTTCACCAACTGCATCAACCGGCCGATCATCCTATTAATATTTTTCACCCGGAAACAGAATACCTCAAAGGTCTGGTGCTGTTGGTAGAATAAATGAGAGCAGATAATTCCTATAAAGGTATTCTACTGGTAGCCTTACCCATTATGCTGGGTAATTTTATCCAGTTTGCTGTTGCACTTACCGATTCTGCATTCTTAAGTCGTGTAGACTCACTTGCTTTTGCTGCTTCGGGCAATGCCGCCATGATATACATCACCATTTTTACAATTTGTATGGGGTTCACCCAGGGAGTGCAAATTCTTATTGCCCGGCGCTACGGAGAGCAGCGCAGACAAGACATCGGAAACATACTCTACCACTCATTTGTGAGCGTAGGGGGCATGGCTCTGGTTTTCATGATTTTGTTACTTTATTTTGCCCCCAACATTATTTCGGCAACAGTAAAATCGGTAGAAATAGGTGAACTGATGAATCGATTTCTGGTTGTAAGAGCTTGGGGACTAATACCCGGCACGATTTACCAAATTTTTGTAGCCCACTATAGCGCCTTGGGTAAAACGAAGTTCCTTACCTGGGGGAGCATAATACTGGCTGTATTTAATATTGTACTTGATTATTTATTGGTTTTTGGAGAGTTTGGCTTTCCACAAATGGGGCTAGAAGGGGTTGCGTTGGCATCGGTATTGGCAGAATGCGCTGCCATGATTTTTGGATTCAGTTATTTTCTACTCGACAAGGAAACAAAAACTTTCTTTTTGCGTGGCTGGGATAAGCTAAAAGTAAGTGTAATCTCTCGCTTATTCAAGCTCTCCTATCCACTTATGATTCAAATGCTCATGGCTACTTCCTCGTGGGTTTTCTTTTTTATGATGATTGAGCAAGTGGGCGAAGTAGAACTGGAAGTATCTCAGGTGCTCAGAAACATGTATTTTATTGCATTTATACCTATAATGGGCTTCAGTACTGCAACGCGCACCTACGTTAGCCAATATATTTCGCTAAACAACAAAGCCGAACTCATTCAAACGACCAAGCGGCTTACAATCTTAAGTTTATTATTTCTGTTAATATTTATTCATGGCGTTTTTCTTTACCCCGAAGCGCTAATCAGCCTTATAAATGACCGGGATTATGTAATTGAACAAACCGTACCCCTGCTTTACCTTATTTCGGGGTCAATGGTTTTGTTTTCAATAGTGGGTGTGTTGTTTAATGTAGTGGCAGGGTCTGGCAATACCTTTGTCTCTATGATTATCGAACTGAGTTGTATTCTGATTTACTTGTGTATAAGCTACTATGTAATAGTAATGAACTACAGCTCACTTACTGGAGTTTGGTCTATGGAGTACGTTTATTTTGGCGCTATGGGATTGCTCTCCACCCTTTACCTGTGGAAAGGAAACTGGATGAACAAGAAAATATAACCACTGCAAACATTCTATTTGCAATGCATCATTTTTTTTATTGAAAACGGCACTTAACCCCAACCTTGTTAAATGTTGATAAATCATTTTGGTTTGAGGCTTGCACAAACCTTATTTGAGTAATTTTGAACTTTAATTAGCGCTATGACTGCAAGCATAGAAACTAAAGCCAAAGTAGAACAAATATTCTCCGCCTATCTGGAAAAAAACGGACACCGCAAAACTCCCGAGCGCTTTGCTATACTCAACGAAATTTACGATTACAAAGGTCATTTTGATATAGAAGCTCTATACATTAAGATGAAAAACAAAAAGTATCGCGTAAGCCGTGCCACGCTATACAACACCATGGACTTGCTTTTAGCATGCAATCTGGTAAGAAAACATCAGTTTGGCAAAAACATAGCGCACTTCGAAAAATCGCACGAATTCAAACAACACGACCACATTATACTCACCGATTCGGGCGAAGTTATTGAGTTTTGCGACCCGCGTATACAAAACATCAAAGCAACACTAGAAGATGTTTTTGGCATAGAAATTATTCATCATTCTTTGTATTTCTACGGAAAGAAAAAAAACGAAGAAACCAACGAATTGCTGAACTCAAAAAATTAGAATTATGGGATTTTCATTTGATACCGAAACGCAAAACGGCGTATGCATAATAAGCTGTAAAGGCAGGCTGATGGATAAATCAGAAGCCATTGAATTCATCTCCGAAATTGATGACCATTTAATAGACGGAGTAAAGTATTTTGTGCTCAATTTCAGTAACCTGGAATACATAAACAGTAGTGGGTTAGGTGTTTTTATCAACCTGCTTACCCGTATTCGCAACGCCGGTGGCGAATTGATTTTGACCCAAATAGGTGATAAAATTCAGCAACTGATGCTAATCACCAAACTAAACTCTGTATTTACTATAACCGAAACCACCGAAGATGCTCTTTTGCGGCTGGTTCAACCTACTCAATAAAAATCTAATATGACTAAAGCTGATGTACTTTTAGGCCTGCAATGGGGCGACGAAGGCAAAGGAAAAATTGTTGACGTTTTAACGCCACATTATGACGTGATTGCACGATTTCAAGGTGGGCCAAATGCAGGTCATACGCTGGAGTTTGACGGAATAAAACACGTGCTACATACTATCCCCAGTGGAATTTTCAGAAAAAATGTAGCCAACGTTATTGGGAATGGCGTAGTTATAGATCCGGTAATTTTCAAAAGTGAAATAGAGAAGCTTGCAGCCATCGGTGTAGATGTAAGTCAAACTTTGCTGGTGTCTAAAAAAGCACACCTTATACTCCCTACACACCGCATGCTCGACAGGGCTTCTGAAACGGCAAAGGGAAAAAACAAAATCGGCTCTACTCTCAAAGGAATTGGCCCCACCTATATGGATAAAACCGGAAGAAACGGATTGCGGGTGGGTGATATACTTCTGCACGATTTTAAAGAGCGGTATAATGCCTTGGTAGAAAAGCACAAAAAACTACTCTCTTTCTACGAATTTAAATATGATCTTGCCGAAGAAGAAGCTAAGTGGTTTGAAAGTCTGAACACACTCAAAAAACTTACGGTAATCGACTCAGAATATTTTGTAAACGAAAAACTAAACAGCCACAAAAAAGTTCTGGCAGAAGGCGCTCAGGGAACCCTGCTGGATATAGACTTTGGCTCCTACCCTTTTGTTACCTCTTCTAACACGATTACAGCCGGAACATGTACAGGTCTAGGTGTTGCCCCCAACCGAATAGGAGAAGTCATTGGCATATTTAAAGCCTACTGCACCCGTGTGGGTAGTGGCCCATTCCCCACAGAATTGGATAACCAAGTAGGCGAAAGCATGCGTATAGCCGGTAACGAGTTTGGTTCTACCACCGGGCGTGCACGCAGGTGCGGATGGTTGGATTTGCCTGCCCTGAAATACGCCATGATGATAAACGGTGTTACCCAGCTTGCCATGATGAAAGCAGATGTATTAGGCGGATTTGACACCATAATGGTTTGTACCGAATACGAAGTGAACGGCGAAAAAACCGATCGTTTCCCATACGATATTGTCTCTACTCCCGTTAAACCCATCTATACCGAACTAAAAGGATGGAAATACGACTTGACCGGTGTAAGAAACTTAGAAAACTTCCCCAAAGAACTAATAGACTATATCGAGTTTATAGAGCGCGAGGTAAACACTCCTATCACCATCGTTTCTGTTGGTCCGGATAGAGATCAGACTATCTTGAGGGAAAAAGTAGTTTCCGTTTAATGTTTTTTTAAACCAAGTGATTTTGATTTGTCAAGAAAAACTTAATTCGATAAAAAAAATTGTTTTTTTTGACGTGAACAAACCGTTTCATATTTTATTTTTACTCTGTTTTACGGGTTTACACTTGGTGTTATTTTCCCAAAAAGCAGGAAGTAAAAAAATAGAAATTCTCGGAGCAAACTCACTAGAATTTGATAAAGACAAAAAAGACGCACAACGGCTTATTGGCAATGTGCGGTTTAAACACGATGATGCCCTCATGTTTTGCGACAGTGCCTATTTTTTTACCGGAAAAAACATCATTGAAGCATACGGAAATATAAAAATTAACCAGGGAGATAGCATACAACTCAGAGGCGACTCACTCTTTTACGACGGTAATAAAAAACAAGCCCGACTGAGAAACAACATAACCTTTCGGGATAATGAAATGAATCTAACTACAAATTACCTCGACTACGATACCAAAGTCGGAGTGGGTAACTACATAGGTGGCGGAACCATTACCAGTATTAAAAACAGTAATACGCTCAGCTCAGAAACGGGCCGCTACAACACAAAGAGCAAAACACTTTTTTTTAAAAAGAATGTAAAAATGCAAAATCCGGAATATACCATGAAAAGCGATACGCTAGTGTATCATCCCGATTCTGAGGTTTCCCGATTTTATGGCTACACCGAAATTATTTCAAAAGAAAATACGATAAAATGCTACCGAGGCTGGTACGACAGTAAAAAAGAAATTTCTTCTTTCTACAATGGCGCAAGTATTCTATCCAAAAATCAAACCCTGAGTGGCGACAGTATCTACTACAACCGCAACAATGGAATCGGAGAAGCCTTCAGAAATGTGAAAATTGAAGATACTACCGAAAAATACATCATCTATGGCAACTATGCTAAGCACAAAGAAAAAGAGCGCTTCTCGTTAGTAACCGGAAAAGCTTTACTCAGCAAAATTATGGATGAAGATACGCTTCACCTTGCCGGAGATACCATCACCTCGAAAGAAGACAGCATAAGCAGTTTGATAAAAGTCTTTCACAGGGTGAAAATTTACAAATCAGACCTGCAAGGATTATGCGATTCGCTTACCTACAACTCTGAAGACAGTGTTATACGAATGTTTACCGAACCCGTACTTTGGTCGGACGACACTCAAATGACCGCAGACAGCATAGATATTTTCTTGAAAAACAACAAAATGGACAAGATTGTATTAACGGAGAAAGCCTTTATCATAAGTGAAGAAGATACCGTAGGTTACAACCAGATAAAAGGTCGGTTGATTGAAGGGTTTATGAACGACTCTACCCTATCGCACCTTATTGTTAAAGGCAATGGCGAGGCCTTGTATTATGTTTCGGAGAAAGAAAAAGAACCCATCGGATTAAACCGTGTAACGGCAAGCACCATGCGTATTGAAATGAAAAACGGGAAAGTCGATTTAATTAAATTTTATTCGAAACCCGACGGAAGCATTATTCCCATGCAACAACTTACCGAAAAAGACAAACTGTTAAAAGACTTTACTTGGCTAATAGACAAAAGACCACAATCTGTAAATGACCTCTTTGAAAACATCCCCATCCGGCCATAAGCTATATCTGGCACTATTTGGTTTATGTGGTTTGGCTTACATAGCTGGGCTGTTTTTCCCCATTCAAGGGGTTGACGCCAATCAGTACTTTGCCATGTCGCAGGAAATGCTAAAAACAGGAAATTACTTGGAAATATATCACCGTGGCTACGATTACTTAGATAAACCGCCCCTGCTGTTTTGGATAACGAGTCTGTTTTTTAAAGTGTTTGGTGTGGGCGAATGGCAATACCGTTTGCCCTCATTCTTATTTACCTTACTGGCCGTTTACTCTACCTATAGGCTTGGCAAGCTATTATATAACGAGCATACGGGAAAACTTGCTGCCTTGCTGCTTTTTTCGTGTCAGGCGTTCTTTTTGTTTAACCACGACGTAAGGACAGACACCATACTTACCGGAAGCATTATTTTTGCTGTATGGCAATTGATCAGCTACTTGCAAAACAACTCGTGGAAACATTTAATTCTCGGTTTTGTAGGCGTAGGGTTGGGAATGCTCGCAAAAGGCCCTATGGGAATAGTTTTACCTGCTATGGCGCTAGGCACACACGTGCTCATAAAAGGCGAATGGAAGCAAATTTTTAAGTGGCAATGGATAGTTGGGTTGCTAATAACAGGGGCAATACTCTCCCCTATGCTTTGGGGGATTTATCACCAATTCGACTTGCATCCCGAAAAAACAGTGAATGGCAGAACCGGTGTAAGCGGCATTTATTTTTTCTTCTGGGAACAAAGCTTCGGACGTATTACCGGAGAAAATGTATGGAAAGACGACTCAACCCCTTTCTTCTTTACTCACACCTATCTTTGGTCTTATTTGCCTTGGTCTATTGCCGGTATAGCTGCATTAGTATACAGCATCCGCACCCTACTTAAAAAATCACTAAGACAAAACAGAGAATACTACACCCTTGGTGGTACATTACTGCCCTTTCTTGCATTATCTACCTCCAACTTTAAACTACCTCACTACATATTTATCATTTACCCGCTGATGAGTGTTTTAGTAGCCGATTTTTTACTTCGGTTTAAAGAAAGTAAGCCCCTCCTAATGTGGGGGAAGTTGTTTTTTGTTCTCCTTATAGCTTGCGTAGGCAGCCTGCTTATTCTAATACTTACCTTGGTTTTTCCCTCCTCTTCGCCAGCACTGTGGGCTTTGACACTCATGACCGTGGTATTTCCGGTGTTAATGCTTTTTACGCCAACCGAATGGTTAACCAAATTGGTAAGTGCAGCCGTTTGCCTGTTTGCCCTGACTAATTTGTTTTTAAACATCCACTTTTACCCCAAACTAGCCCCCTACGATGCCGGCTATAGTGCCGGAGTGATAATTACAACACATGGAGGCACCGAAATCGTTCATGCGTTGTATGAAAACAGTTTTGCTATTGAAGTTTCAGGACGATGCGGATTTAAGTTTCATAACGACCCCGATACACTAATAGAGTGGGCAGGGAGAAACACCTACGTATACACCAGCCAATACGGCTACGAGCAGATAAAAGAAGCGGATATCGACGTAAAAGAAGTTCACCGATTGAATCACTACGTGATTACTTTGCTGAAAAAGGAATTTCTGAATGTAAAAACTCGTCCTCAAACACTTGACACCATGTATTTGCTGAAGATATAATGCGGTGTAAGTTTTTGGGTAAATATTTTGTTACAACTTCTGAAAACACCCTGCATATAAGGGCAAAATTCATTTCACTCTACCTGTTTAATAAAACTCCTTTTTCACAATAAGTAGAAAATCGTTTTCGAGGGGCAGGAAACCCATTTCGTAGCAATAAAAATAACTGGAACCTTTTTGAGTGGTGTACACGTTGGTATGGTAATCAAACGAAAAGCCTTCTTTTAGCAGGGTGTCTCTGTGTATTTTGCTTTTTTCGCCTTTCAGGTGTTCGGCAAGAATCCTTCTGTTTTTCCGCAAAATATTATTTACATTTCTCATGTAGCTATTGGCATCGCTATTTAAGCGATTGTTGTACACATTTCTGCAGGCATCGCTGCAAAACCGTTTATCTACCCTACCCACAAAGGGTTCGGCACATTCTATACAGTTTTTTTTCATAGCCTATATCCGTTTGCAAACGGTTACAAATGCTTGTAAATGTATACAAACGAAAGTAAATGACAAAGAACCGAATAAGGTTTTTTGGTCATCTCATCTTTGCATCGTTGATTCAATTCAGCGAAAAAAATTAGAACTCATTGTTTAACTAAAATCATGTGTTATGAAAAATCTAAGAAACAAAGTGCAATTAATTGGTAATCTGGGGATGACTCCAGAAATTGTAAACCTTAATGGCGGGCAAAAACTGGCTAAGTTTTCTTTGGCCACCAACGAAACCTACTACAACAACGCCGGCGAAAAAATAACCGATACGCATTGGCACAACTTAGTGGCCTGGGGAAAAACAGCCGATCGTGTAGAAAAGTGGATGAAAAAAGGAACCGAAGTAGCCATAGAAGGCAAATTAGTAAATCGATCGTACGACGATAAAAACGGAAACAAACGCTACGTTACGGAAATTGTACTTAACGATTTTCTTTTGCTTGGCTCAAAGAAAGACTAAAGCATTACTTAGTCATAAAAAAGCCGCTCTATTGAGCGGCTTTTTTATTTACAATATTTTACCCGTTAGAAGGTGCGTTGTAGAAATTTCTTAAAAACAACTACAACGGAACAGTTGTCGGCAAAATAAATTAGTCCGCAAATTCTCTTTAAAAATAATGCCTTTTAGAGTAGTATTTTTATTACTCAAAATCTTTGTATTTGTCGTATGTCCCATCACATATTTATACTGTTAACCTCTGCCTGAAGTAGATGGTGATAAGCTTACTGGAATTTATAGAGTATTCCGGAACTTATGTTTTTGCCATGAGCGATGCTTTAACAGCCCGAAAGAAGGGTTTCGCTATTTTTGGGGGAGCTTACACGCAGAAGAATTTTACAAACGGGAATTACTATACATAGACATTCAAACGCAATGATAACAAAAACGGCAGCTAACAACAGTAACCGTTGCACAACTACCCCCGAAAACAAAAAATTCCCTAAGTTTGAGTCGATGATTAATCTACTAGAGAAGAACTCTTCCAAGAAAAATACCGTATCACTAGCGCGCTACCTCTACTCCCACCCCGAGGCGGTGAGCGAGGTGTTGGAAAAAATTAAAACTGAATCGCATCCGGTTGATTTTCGGGCGGCTTGGGCATTAGAGGTATATTTCATCAACCACAAAAAGTTTTACCCCGCTTGGGCCAACCAATGGGCTGGCCTGCTGGAAAAAGCCAGTGAATCCTGCCAACGGCATATTTTAAAAGTAATTGCCCAGTGCAAAGCCAATTACACACACGAAGGAAAACTTGTAAACGATTGCTTTAATTTGTTGCTCAACCCAAAAACTCCTGTAGCTGTAAAAGCACATGGTTTATATTTTTTACGAAAGAAATTAAAAACTTACCCCGACTTGAACAACGAGTTTAAACTCACTCTGGATCAGCTAAGGTATATGCATACGGACTCACCTGCCATACAGGCTGTTATCAGACGTTGTGTAATTGTTGATAAACACTCATCCAATCTTGAGCTATAGCTTGAGGAAGAAACTGCTGAACGTGCTCTCGTCCGCCCTGAATGAGGTTGTTTCGCAATTCTGTGTGATTAAGTATAGAACGAATGACCTCTGCTATGGCCGATGGATTTTTAACATCCACGTAAAGAGCTCCCTCTCCGGCGGCCTCTTCGAAACAACCCTCGCTGTTTGTTATTACAGGTACTCCGCTAAATAATGCCTCAATAATAGGAATACCAAAACCCTCGAAGACAGAAGGGTAAACAAAAACTTCTGCTTGCCTGTATATTGCTGCAAGATTGCCCATACTGAGATTTTCCAGATAAACGAACCTATCCTTAAGATTCAAATTATTCAATTCCTGCTCTACCACGCGCCAGTAAGCCGTCTTTTTGCCTATAACCACCAAAGGAATGTCGCCTACCATAGGTAGTGCCTGAATCAGTGCTTTCAAATTTTTTCGTTCCTCTATACTTCCTACATAAAGTAAGAATTTTTGGGGCAAACCCGCGGGAATTGTATGAACCGATTCCGAATAAAACACATGGTGGCAGGTTTGGTAAACTACCGAAATATGATGAGCAGGAACATGCAAAAATTTAATTATATCAGACTTGGTTTGCTCACTAATAGCCACAATCTTGTCGGCTTTACGACAGGCATACCGTGCTTTTTGTGTATAAAAAAACCGGTCTATCGCTTTATACTGCTCAGGATAACGCATAAAAATTAAATCGTGAATTGTAACGATCGTCTTTACGGTATTTCCCTTGTGTATTTTGGGAATTTCACCACTCAATCCATGAAAAATATCTAATTCAAATTCGCCAGCATACTTAAGCATCCGAAAGCTTCGCCAGTAGCTTTGAGTAAATGAAGTTCCTTTGATAGAAGGCTCTACCACATATACATTAGACTGCTCTTTAGCCCAGCGGTAAAAAGAATTGTCAATGTGCTTGGGTGTAAATAAATAATAGTGGTGCTCGGGAAAATATTGAACCAACGAACGAATCAAATCACGGCTATAGTTACCCAGCCCTGTTGCATTTAAAAATGCCCGTTTTGCATCAAATCCAATTTTCATTTAAACGGTAACTTCGAACTCTCGTAGAGCATCGTTTAGCGATGTTTTTAAATCGGTGCTTGGTTTGCGTTCGCCAATTATCAGCGCACAAGGGACCTGATAAGTTCCTGCTCCAAACTGCTTGGGAATACTTCCCGGAATTACCACCTTTCTGGGAGGCACTTCTCCCCGATACTCCACAGGAGAATTTCCGGTAACATCTATTATTTTGGTAGATTTGGTTAAAACTACATTAGCACCCAGTACAGCCTCTTTGCCCACTCTAACCCCTTCTACCACTATACATCTGGAACCGATAAAAGCCCCGTCTTCTATTATCACTGGAGCCGCTTGCAGGGGTTCCAATACCCCCCCCAGCCCCACTCCGCCACTTAAGTGAACATTTTTACCTACTTGAGCACAAGAGCCCACTGTAGCCCATGTATCAACCATTGTACCCTCGTCTACATAAGCTCCTATATTGATGTATGAAGGCATCATGATTACGCCGGGAGCCACAAATGCACCATAGCGGGCAACTGCATGAGGCACCACGCGCACACCCAGTTCGGCATAATTGGTTTTCAAACGCATCTTATCGTGAAATTCGAATGGGCCAACTTCTATCGTTTCCATTTTTCGAATTGGAAAATACATCACCACGGCTTTTTTCACCCACTCATTTACCTGCCAGCCATTAGTTGTTAATTCGGCCACACGAAGTCTTCCTTTGTCAATTTCTTCAATAACAGTATCTATTGCCTCTCGCGTAGAGGCTTCTTTAAGCAACTCGCGATTATTCCAGGCTTTTTCTATAATTTCTCTCATGATTCAGATGCGTTTGTGCAAATATAACGGGGATTGTCGGAAGACAAAAAGTAAACTCCGCTTTGTTATACCTTAAACGAAAAAACTAAATGATTGCTATATTTATACAAAAATTAAAAAACCTTACCTACCGGATACCTGCGGTGGTTTTTTTCGTAATAGGGAGAGTGCTTGTAGATAAAATACAATTGCTGAAAATGCGATTTGGCGAATGACTCGTCTTCTTTTTGTTGTTTTTGAAGCGCTGCCTTTAAATCGGGGTTATCTTCCAGCAATAGCATGGCCGTTTGTTCAAACACATAATCGCTAAACCATTCTTTTTGCTGCAAAATTTCGTCGTAGAAATTCCATCTAAAATAGCTGTCTATCGCCCGTGGCTCAAGTGTTTCTACTATAAATTTACGGGCGAGTTGATCAGTAGAAATCACCCAATCGCCCTTGAAAAAAGAAACTGGCTCTCCACCCCTTAATTCTGTAACAACTTCTTGATGCAAAAAATGCCCCTCGTAGGGCGAGCCGACTGTTTTCACCTGTCCTATATATTCAAACCAGGCAGTAATAAGCGTATCGGTAAGCAATGGCTTCATTTCAATCTGGTTTTCCTGTAACCGCTGCACAACCTCTTTCCAGGCTTGAGGAACTATATAAAAATGAGGAACTACTACCGAATCGATTATATTGTAACGGGTAAAAAATTTAACGTCTTTTTTCCATGATTGAGTTTGATCATAGTACAATATTGGTAATCCTGAAATAGAGCTAATCTTGTAGTCTGATGTGTAGCCATTAAACATAAATTGGGAAACAATCGTAGTATCTAATTCCCAGTTTATAGGTAGGTAAGTTTGTTTTGCTGTGTATATTTCTGCCTCCTGTTTGGCTTTCAGTATATTCTTGCGTTCAATATTAGCCAAATCAAGTAATTCATCCAAAAAAGCATAAGTAGCCTCTACCCTTTGCTTAAAAGGTTTTAACATGTGGGCTTCTGTTACAAAACCTATCGTGTGAAACAGGGCTGCATAACCTGTAGAATAGCGTGGGGTCTCGAGGAATGCTGCAATTCCGCTTTCAGGTGTTTTACCCAGCGTATTCATATAAGGACACATAGGATATTTGCGATTTTCCATTCGGGCATAAAGTTCCGGCTCTAAGGTATTGTAGGTGTAGTCGCCCAATGGAGTGGCCAGTTTATCTCTTTGTGTGGTAATTAGTGTCATCACGTAGGGATAGTCGGCTCCGTTAGTAGTGTGGGTATCTACAAACAAATGAGGTTTCCAGTTTTGAAAAATACGAATAAATGATCGGGTATTTTCTGTGTCCATTTTAATGAAATCTCTATTTAAATCGAGGTTTCGAGCATTTCCTCTAAAGCCGTACTCCTCGGGACCATTCTGATTTGCCCGGCTGCAACACCCCCTATTGGCACTGCCATCCACATTGTAAACCGGAATTATGCACAGCACGGTGTTTTTTAGTGTTTTTAGTTTCGATTTATCATGCAGTATGTCGTTGGCTAATTTTAGTGAAGCATCTATACCACAGGGTTCTCCGGGATGAATTCCGTTGTTTACCAGCATAACTATTTTGTTGCGAAAATGAGCTTTTTCCGGTGAAAACTCCATGTCCATATCAATGATAAATAAATGAAGTGGTCTTCCACAATCAGTTTTACCGGCTTCAATCAGCTTTGCCTGAGGAAATTCTCCGTCCAGTTTTTTGTATTGTTCTATAAGATTTTCCCAATTTATCGACTTGTTTAATCGGTATTGTAGTATAGGATTTTGTTGAGCTTTACCCCAAAACACACCTATAAAAAGCATAACGTAATATAGCTTTTTCATAATTTGTATCAATCTAATTCGTAACTCTTGTTGTAATCAGCAACAATAACTTCCACAAAGTCTTTTTGCCGGAGTGTTCTTTGAAATTCCAAAAGAGCATTCTCATTTCCATGAACCAAAAACACCTGTTTTACCAATTTCGGATTCTGACAGGATAAAAAGCGGATTAATTCATTTCTGTCTGCATGAGCACTGAAAAAATCAATCACCTTTACTTTTGCTTTCACCTTATATTCATTGTCGTATATCGTCACTTTTTTTGCTCCGGCAATAATTCTACCACCAAGTGATGAGCCTTCGCAAAAGCCTATGAATAATATCCCGTTGTTTGGATTTTCTATTGTATTGGCTAGGTGGTGCTTTACCCTACCGGCATCTGCCATTCCCGATGCCGATATTATAATACACGGTTCTTCTATGGTGTTAAGCGCTTTGCTTTGTTCCTGTTTCTGAACATAGTGCAGTTGATTAAACCCAAACGGATCTGGGTCGTTTTCCATGTATTTCAATATACTATCACTAAAACAGTAAGTATGGTTTCTGATGATTTCGGTAGCATTTATAGCCAAAGGGCTATCAACAAACACCTTGATGTCCGGCAACACACCTTTGTTTTTCATTTTGTTTAGGGTATAAATAAGTTCTTGGGTTTTTCCGATGCTAAAAGCCGGAATAATTAGTTTGCCCTGGTTATTTACACATACTTCGTTAATAGTTTCCAATAATGCCGCCGCCGCATCTTTTGCACTTCCATGTTCCCTGTTTCCATATGTTGACTCCAGAATAATATAATCCGACTGAGGAATCTCTTCAGGAAAACGTAAAATTCTGTTTACGTATCTTCCCACGTCTCCAGAATAAGTAAGCGTAGTAGTTTTGTTGTTCTCGGTGATAGTTAGGTGGGTGATAGCGCTTCCAAGTATATGTCCGGCATCAAAAAATTCAACCGTAACTTCATCACACACCTTGAAGGGTCTCCTGTATTGAGTCGGCACGAACTGGTTCATACAAGAAATGGCATCTGTAGAATTGTATAGTGGTTTAACGAAAGGTTTACCTGTTTTTTCTCTGTATTTATTGGTGTAATAGGCTTCTGTTTCTTGAATGTGGGCACTATCGGCAAGCATAATATCGCACAAGTCTTTGGTAGCAAAAGTGCTGTATATGGGGCCTTTAAAGCCATCTTTAACTAGCTTGGGTAATAAACCAGAGTGATCTATGTGGGCATGTGAAAGAATAACAGCATACAATTCTTCGGGATTGAAAAGAAAAAATTTGTTGAGTTCATCAGCCTCCACCTGCCTCCCCTGAAACATTCCGCAATCAAGGAGGATTTTTTTGCCTGAATCTAGCGTGATTAAATGCTTGCTGCCCGTTACGGTTCTTGCTGCTCCCTGGAAACTAATTCTCATGGTGCAAATTTACTTAATAAAAAGAGAAATAAGTGGAAAGATTGTTGTTTACAACCGCTGTAGCGGAGTATATATACCGGATTCACACTTGTAGCACTTCAATTTATCCTTAAACACGGATGATTTGAACACAGACTTGTTCAGTAACATACGTACACACTCCTGAACTCCTTCAATGATAGATGGGTGCGGATGAATAAGTTCCGCCAGCTCTTCAATTCCCTTGTTCATTTTAATAAGCATAGCTACCGCCTGTATGGCACTCGATGCATGCTCTCCGACTGCTCTCATGCCCAATAATTTCATTTCCTTATCGTTGGTTACAATTATTTTAAAAAACCCCTGTGTTTTACGCATAGCTATGGCTCTGGCTATACAGGAATAATCAATTTTTGCTACTTTATAATCCAATCCTTTTTCCAAACATTGTTTTTCGTTGTATCCTACAGCTGCAACTTCAGGTTGCAAAAACATTATCGTTGAAATGTTGTCGTAAGACAATGGGTTTGCCTTGCCCTCAAACATTTTTTCTACGGCATGACGGGCTTCAAGTTCTCCCATGTTTACCAAAGCTATTCTACCCGAAGCATCTCCTGCTACATATATATTATCTACGTTGGTTCGTGTGTCTTCATCACCAATGTGCACACCTCGCTTACTCATCGAAACCCCTGCATTCTCCAAGTTCAGCCCCTCTTTATTTAAAACTCTACCTACCGCCAAAAGAGCCTTTTCTACTCGTATCACTTCTCTTCTTCCATCAGGATAAGAAAGTTCGTATTCTACTTCTCCGTCTTTCTCTTCCAGTCGCTCTAATTGAGATTGGTGGTGTATGACGACTCCATTCGAACGAAGGTTTTCGGCTACCAATGTTGAGACATCTTCATCTTCAAAAGGTAGTATTCTGTCTGCTCGGTCGATTATGTGAACCCTTGTTTTGCCAAAATTGGAAAAAATAGTTGCATATTCACAACCAATTACACCCGCCCCCACAATCACCAAGCTTTTCGGAAAATCATCAATATGGTGAATACCATCGCTACTAAGTATTATTTTTTCATCTACTTGTATATTGGGCAACATTCTAGGACGGCTTCCAACTGCAATTAGAGTGTTTTCTGCATAAATCACCTTTTTATCAATCCCTTTGTCTATCTCTATATGGTGCTTGTCGATAAAAGATCCCAAACCTCTTTCAAATGAAAACAACTTGCTTAATGTTTCTGTCTGAAGCAATTTAATGTGGCAACTATACTGGAATTTTCGCTCAAAAATAGCTTCTTGTTCAACCCGCTTTACCTCGCTCCAGCTAATCTCAAATTTCTTTTGATCTCTTTCGTATATCGTCTGATTAACGGTGTGCACTTTCTGTGAAAGCTCCCAAAGAGTTTTAGAGGCCAACGCCCCATTATAAACGCCTGCTCCACCTACTTTATCTTTCTCTATCAACAAAACCTTTTTGCCAAAATCTATCGCTCGCATGGCTGCCGCATATCCTGCGGGCCCTGCTCCAATTACGCAGAGGTCGTATTTTTCCATGTGTTCACTCAAAACGGTGGGGAAATTAGAAAAAATAAATGAAGCAAAGCTGTTTATCTAATTGTAATTTTGCAAAACATGATTTACGAAGAAGACCTAAATTGGACAAAAGCAAATAAAAAATCTGTTAGCGAGACACTTATACGGTTTAAAAGAAAAAAACCGAAAGAAGTCGACGAATTGTTTCACCGACTTCACAACGAAGTATTTGAGAAAACAGATTGTCTGAAATGTGCCAATTGTTGTAAAACAACTAGCCCAATTTTTCGCGATGTGGATATAGAAAGATTGGCAAAACACCTTAGAATTAAATCTGCTCAGTTGATAGCAAAGTATTTACACCTCGATTCGGATGGAGACTATGTCCTAAATTTTACTCCATGCCCGTTTCTGGAGAGTGATAACTACTGTAGTGTATATGAATACCGACCATTGGCATGTAAGGAATATCCCCATACAAATCGAAAAAACATACAGCAAATTCTAAAACTTACCACTCGAAATACAGAAATTTGCCCCGCTGTAAGCAGAATTGTTCAGAAAATACTACAAAAACAAAATATCTGACCAACCTTTCACGATTAAACTTCGTCTACGTAAAGTAAACTATTTTAATCTTAATTTGTTCTATTTACTGTGAATAGCTCACAACTACATACTGGTATTTTCCCCCTAGGTGTTTTTCTTATGCCTGGAGAAACGATACCTCTGCATATTTCTGAGCCACGCTACAAACAGCTTGTTAACATGGCCTTAAATAGTGACCTGCCTTTTACTATAATATACTTTCAAAAAGGAAAAAAATCAGAATATGGTTCACTTGTTCATGTAACTAAAGTGGTAAATCGATACAACACTGGAGATTTAGATATTATTGTAACCTGCAAAAAAAATGTAAAAATAATACGTACATATTCAGCCAACGAAGACAACCAATATCAATCAGCCGTAGTAAATACTCTAAGCTTGCCTCCATACGAAGTGAGTAAAGGAGTGAAACTGGCTTATATTGATTATTTAAACGCACTTGAGCATAGTTCATTGGAAATAAATCGAGATGAGATTAAGGCTGTGGTTGCCATAGCCGAAATGACTACAGCTTATGATTTACTTTCAGTATTAAATTTAAGCCACTCGCAAAAACTCAACTGGGTAAAACATCAGTTATCTGGAAATCTTGACGAATACATTTTAAAGCAATTACGTATTCTAACCCGTTTGATGGAACAAGAAAAAACTGAATCCGGGTTCTATCTGAATTAATTCTTTTATGTTTGTGGTACGCTCAATTATTGCAGGTGTCCAAAAATCAAAAAACCGCTTTAAAAACTATCTACATTAGCATTATTGGCAGTGCTTTACTTGCTATAATTAAAGGTTTTACCGGTTTTTTCGGAAATTCATATGCTCTCATTGCTGATGCAATAGAATCTACTACTGATGTGTTTTCTTCGTTAATGGTTTGGATAGGCATCAGATACTCAAATAAACCTGCTGATGATAATCACCCTTATGGTCATGGAAAAGCAGAACCCTTGATTACTTTTCTGGTTGTCGGATTTCTAGTTGCTTCTGCTACGGTAATTGCATACAAAAGCATACAAAATATCCAGACTCCACATCAACTGCCCGAATCATATACGCTTATTGTTTTAGGCATAATAATCGTATTTAAAGAAGGTTTTTTTAGATACGTAAACCGTAAAAGTGAAGAAACCAAAAGCACCTCATTAAAAGCAGACGCCTGGCACCATCGTAGCGATGCTATTACCTCGTTAATGGCATTTGTAGGAATTAGCATTGCTTTACTCTTGGGCGAAGGGTACGAAAGCGCCGACGATTGGGCTGCTTTAGGTGCAAGTTTTTTTATTTTATACAACAGCTACCTTATTTTCAGACCAGCGCTAAGCGAAATTATGGACGAACATGTGTACAATGGTCTGGAAAACGAGATAAGGAAATATGCGCTTGACGTTGAAGGGGTTTTGGAAACCGAAAAATGCCATGTAAGAAAAGCCGGGATGGTTTATCTAGTTGACTTGCATGCCATAGTTGACGGAAGTATAAGCGTAAAAAATGGGCACGATATTTCTCACCGATTAAAGGATTATCTGATAAAAAAACTACCTCAAATTTCGGATGTACTTATTCATATTGAACCAAATTGATGTTTTTACAATCTACCTACCAGCCTGATTAAAAGTCGCTTAACCCCCGTGACGGGCTGATACAGCAACATCAATGGTGTAAACCACCTACTTTGATGGGTGACGGCTTTTTCATTGGAGAATTCTCTAAAACCATAATACCCCTTAGATTTTCCTATCCCACTATAGTTTGAACCACCAAAAGGCAACCCCGGGTAGGCCACCTGTATGGTTGTTTCATTTATGCACATGGTTCCGGTACTCAGTTTCGCTTCGAAAAGTTTCCTGTTTTTACGTGAACGTGTAAATAAATATGCCGCAAGGGGTTTTTCCTTCTTTCTTAGGTTGTTCAATAGAGTGTTTAAGTCGCTGTATTTACACACTCCTAATTGTGGCCCAAACAACTCTTCACCAATCAAGGGCGAATTATCTCCACATAAAAACAATGCATTGGTATAGATTAACTTTTTCTTGTCTTTTATAGGAGCAACAAGCAAATCATCTCCATGATTAATCGCTTCTACCTCTATTGCTTCGAGCCTTTCAAAATGGCGTTCGTTTACTACCCTCCTTTCAAAATTAGCTAGCTCATGTGTTTGCTTCTTAAGTAACAGCAAAGCCTCATCAAAAACAGACTCGTGTATGTACAAGGTATTAGGAGCCACACACGACTGTCCGTTATTTAAATTTTTGCCTTGTAAAATTCGCTTTACCGCCATTTTAAGATTAGCCGTTTGGTCGATTACCGCTGGATTACACCCTCCTAATTCGAGTGTAAAGGAGGTCAGATTTTCGGCAGCCGAATGCATTACAAGTTTACCTATTTGCGGACTCCCTGTAAAAAATATATGGTTAAAAGGCAAACGAGTTAAAGTCGCCGCCAAAGCAGCATCACCAGTTAAGCAAATCACTTCCCCTGCTATAAAAACTTCCTCGCAAAGCCTTTTTACCACTTTTGCCGTTTTTGGGGCAAACTCCGAAGGTTTTAATAAAACATAATTACCGGCAGAAACAGCAGAGACAAGTGGAGAAATAGCTAGTAAAAATGGGAAGTTCCAAGGAGAAAGAATCAAAGAAACTCCTTTTGGCTCGACCATCGTCTTGCCCGACGACAAGAACAAGTACCATATCCATCCTGCTTTTTGAGGAGCCATCCAGTCTCTCAGATTTATAAGGGCTGTTTCTATCTCTTTATTAACCGAAAAAAATTCCGTTATCAGAACTTCTTCTTCCGGCTTGCCCAAGTCTTCGCAAACAGCAGCAATAATTTCACTCTCATGCGCCTTAATCCACCTTTGCATAGCTTTTAATCTGGACTTTCTCTCCACTGCTAAGCTCGTGGGTTTGTCAAAATAGTGTTTCTTCAGTTTTAAAAAAGCCTCTTCTGCTTGTATCATAATAGGGACAAATTTCGCCAAATAAACAATATAACCTTTTAGTAAGTTTTAAGCTTCGTTAAAAAAAGATTATTCGGCTTCTCACATTAATTTTTGTAATTTACCCTCCATGAATAAATTCATTATTTTTATCAACCTTTTATACCTTCCTTTTTTATTAACCGGGCAATTAAACAGCAAGAATCTTATCCTCTCTTTTCCTGTTGATTTGAATACCCCCCCTTTTGGAACAGACACTGTTCCCAGTTTTAATCCCGAAACACACACTGTACTTGAATACCAAAAAAACGCCCGTGTATATTTAGTGCAAACCGAAGTCTCATTTTGCCTGATAAAAGCAAATGGCAGTGCTTGGTTAAAAACAACTCTGTTTGACTCCACGTATGTAATAACAAACAGCTACCGCATAAATTTCGACAACATAGGCAGTAAAGAGTTGGTTATTGAATTTTTGAAGAAATCTGAAGATTTGAATCATTTTATTACACAAAAAACAACCTTATTGTTAAGTTTGGATCAGGGTATATGCCTTGCTTACATCCCTGTCTTGGTTGAAAAAACAGATAAAAAAAGTATGGTCATAGTTCAACACAAAGAATTTCTAGCAACTATAAAGGCAAACACTATTAAGCTTACATTGCTAAGCAATTTCGATCACCGAAAAAATACCTTTGAGAAATTAATAAAACCTCTTACTGCACGTTATTACAAACAAGGAAACCAACTTGTTTTAAAAATTCCGGGCTACAAAAAAATCAACAAAACAATATCTGCTCAACAAATTTATACCCTTAAAACAGGAGTGTTACTCGTGAGGTTAAAAACCAATAACAATAAAATAGAAGCCTACAAAAAAACAAAAAAACACAAAGAATCAGATGATTTAACCGAGAAAACACAAAAAGCCAACAAAGAAATAATTCAATCCTTCAAAACACACTTTACTTTCTGTCCGGTTTATTTCTTTATGAGTGATGATTCTGAGAACGTGACAACCCTAAATTGGAGTGCTGTAAATTTTATAGACGAAAACCTCCTACCACTTCCCGTTCAACCCCAAATAACATCATTTTTTATAGTCGAATTCGGTGCAACCGATACCGAAAATGGAACCGGAATGACAGGGCTTATAGTTAAAACTCCCGACTTTATTCAGTTAAACAAACCTTTCCCTTATTTTTCCACCACTGTAGACCCCATGCAGCAAAGAGTAAATACAGCGCCGGCAATTCAAAAGCTCAATGCCAAATTGGTGAAGTATCATAAGAAAGTGATAAAGTAACGCTTATTTTAAAGCAGCCTCCGTCTCTTTAGATTTAATTATCAAGTTTGTTTTTAAAATTTCTACTCACTAATTATAGAAGGTGAGTAAAATCCAGCCTGAACAAAGCATAAATTTGAAGTGTTTTTTTACTTTTATCCCGTGGAGACTATTTTAACCGGAATACAACAAGTAGGAATAGGCGTAAATGACGTAGATAAAGCCTTTTCGCTTTATAAAAATATGGGCGTAAATGTGTCCGTTTTCGATGATGAGGCCGTGGCAAAACTCATGGTGCGTTACACTGGAGGAGAACCCAGAAAAAGAAGAGCCATGCTTGCCATTAGCATGAACGGCGGTGGTGGATTTGAAATTTGGCAGTTCAAAGACCGCAAGTCACTGCCCTATCCGGGTACGCTACAACCAGGTGATTTAGGTATTAATGCTGTAAAAATAAAATGTACTAATCCCGAAGCCACTCACCAAAATCTTAAGTCTACGCTTACCGATATTCAGATTGGCGACATTCAACCTCTACCGGATGGCTCCAAAGGCTTTTGGCTAACGGATAGTTTTGGCAATCATTTTCAATTTGTCAAAGGCAACTTATTTAAAAACAATACCAACAAAAACGCTATAGGTGGAGTTTGTGGTAGTTTTATTGGAGTTTCCAATGTCGATCAATCGAAAAAGTTTTACTCCGATGTGTTAGGGCTAAAAGAAGTTGTTTATGATGTGATTGAAAACTTTCAATATCCCGGAAGCGAAGTCCGTAAGGTGAGAAGAGTATTGCTTCAGCGCCCTGCTTCGGCCGTGGGAGGGTTCTCTAAATTTTTCGGGCACGTACAGATAGAGCTTATACAAGCACTGGAAGCTACCCCCGTAAAACTTTTCGAAAACCGATTTTGGGGAGACTTGGGGTATATTCATTTATGCTTCGACACTATTAATATGGAGAAACTGGAAGAGCGATGCAAGGCTGCCGGGCACGAATTTACCGTAGATAGTAAAAACTCTTTCGATATGGGCGAAAGCGCAGGAAGGTTTAGCTATGTAGAAGACCCCGACGGAACATTGATAGAATTTGTGGAAACACACAAAATACCCATGCTAAAGGCAATTGGCTGGTATATGAATTTAAATAAACGTGGTAAAGAAAAACCTTTGCCCGGATGGTTTTTCTTTTTATTAGGCTTAAAACGCTTCGGTATATAGTTAATCAGAAGTTGGTTATTAAACCATTAAGTGTTTCGGTGGCTAAAATTCACTTTATTTCTTCACCCGCCCGGCAAACTGCAGCCTATTCTTCCAGTATTCAACCTCATTTACATTCACATAACTAATACCTATACTGCTGCTAGCATGTATCATTTTTAGTGATTGGCCTTTTTCGCTTACCACTATTCCCACATGCGAGATTGTCTTGTCGCTTCGCCCAAAAAAAAGCAGATCTCCCTTTTGCACATCGTTAATTCTGATTCTAGACACCGCACTTGCCTGATCAGAAGAAGATCGGGGCAAATCTATACCGTTTTTGTTCCATATATACCAAGTAAAACCTGAACAATCGAACGAATTGGGACCTGTCGCTCCGAACTGATAGGGTTTGCCTACATGGCTTTCTGCCATACTAACCACATTTTCGTATATGTTACCCTTGTCTTTATAAGAAATTGGCTTAGGTTTATCGGGGGGGTTAGAGACTGTAATCACATCTTTAAAAGCTACTTCATTTCCAAAAACAACACTAAGCTCCTGAAATTTCTCATTCACTAGCTGAGATGGGTCATCTCCTGCCGCAACACCAAGATAACCATATATTTCCTGCCGAGTTTCGTAAAAATAAGAAGCATATGCCCTTGCCCAATAAGCATTACTGTCTAACTGCAAAAACCGATTGAAATCCGAGGCTATTTCACTCATAGAGTACCCGTCTTGTATAATTCCATCTTTATAATTCAATTGTAATTTTGCCATTGAACGAAAAAAATAAGGCGCAGCAATTCCATTGTATTCATCATTTTTTATCATTCGGTTAGTTCTTCGCACAATTGCCCTGAAATTGCCCTGATCATAGAGCATTTCGAGTTTATCAACTTTGCGCATATTTTGTGCAGCTACCCGAAAGGAAGAAAAAAACAAACCAATTAAAAGAATCGCAACAACCCGAATTATCATAGAAACAAATTTAAACGTAAGTATTAAATCAGAATGTCTTTGTAATGCCCATATTCAAACAAACCTATGTGGATAGAATCGTTAAGTCGAATAAATTTTAGCTTGTTATCGAACCGATAAATACTTGTGTTAAAAAATCTTAAAATAAAAGGCTAAAACATTGAGTAAATAAAAATACAAACAACTATATAACAACACATTACAGACAAGAACAGCCCATTTTACATAAAACATCAACATAATTTGGGAATGAATTTTGTTAATTTTTTGTTAATCAATAAAAGTAAATCCTTAAAAATCAAGTATATGAAAAAAGTAATTATTGGTGCACTAGCCTTAGGTGTAATTCTATCCTCGTGCGCAATCATTAGGCCGGGAGAAACCGGAATTAAACGAAAACTCGGGAAACTCGGAAACTCAAAAGAATCTGGAGTTATGGTATTTAATCCATTTACCTCGAAAATAATAAAAGTACCTACCAGAACTATCAACAGAGAAATACTATCCAATCTTCCCTCCAAAGAAGGTTTAACAATTCGTTCTGAAATATCTATACTGTACAGAATTAAACCCAAAATGACCAAGTCAGTGATAGAAACGATAGGCTTGAGGTATGACGATATCGTTACATCTGTATTTCGCTCAGCTGCTGCAGACGTAGCCTCTAAGTTTTACGCCAAAGACATGCACAGTGGCGAAAGAGAACAAATAGAAAAACAGATTGCCATTAGAATGAATGAAATTCTTAATCCCAAAGGATTTGAAGTAGAAGCCGTGTTATTGAAATCAATTACTATGCCTCCTGGAATCAGCAATGCCATAGAAGAAAAACTACGAGCAGAGCAAGACGCACAGCGTATGGAGTTTATTAAGCAGCGAGAAGTCTTAGAAGCTGATCGAAAAGCTATACAGGCTGAAGGAGACAAAAACTCATTGATAATCGCTGCAAAAGGTCAAAAAGAAATTGCAGAAATTCAAGCAGAAGGGAAGGCTAAAGCCATCAAAATTGAAGCCGAAGCACAGGCAGAAGCCAACAAGCTACTTAATCGGGATTTAACCCCAATGCTAATACAAGTAATGCAGGTAGAGGCCTTTTTAAAACTAGCAGAATCAAACAACAGTAAAGTAATTATAACCGATGGTAAAACTCCTTTGATGGGATTACCTACCAACAAATAAACTCAGCTATACTTATCAAAAAAGCCGAAGAGTTCTTCGGCTTTTTTATTGTACCACGTTTCAATAAAGTCGGTTACAAGCTGTCTTCCATTGCCTGAATTATTTTTTTCATTTCCGAGAGAAGTACTGAATTTTCATTTTTTGTAGATTTTTCTTCTTCTTCCCTAAGCAGCATTAAGCTTTCCATAATATTAGCATCAGAAGGCAGGATGTCTATATTTTCTACAATAGTCAATGCCTCTACGCATTCCATATAGGAGCCGGCTATTCCCGCTTTTACAATTCGTGGCAAATAGTTAGATGCATCCAGTCCGGAGTGCCATATGGAGCTAAGTATAACTTCCCTCACTTTGGAAGATTCTGTTGAAAGACCTTCTATCAAAGCCGGTAAAGATGATGAATTCTTCAACTCGGATAAAATAGCTGTTGTTTTTCCTGTAATGGCATCGCTGTAATCTTTCTCCAGTAGTTTTATAAGTACTGGAATTACCTTATCGGTTCCCCTCTCCGGGATTTTTGCCAAAGCCTGCAATATTTTGGTCTCCTGATCGGAATCCAAGTCTGAAATTATCTGATTAATCAGTTTTAAAGATGTAGTTTCTGACATTTAATTTTGATTTTTCGAATACAAATTTACAGATAAAAAAATCCCTCCCGAATACGGGAGGGATTATATAATTTAAACTTGCAGGCTAATTACTTGCCTCCGTCCATTTTCTTCTTAAGATCAGCCAAAGCACCGATATCACCTAAAGTAGATTTTTCTACATTGTCATTCACAGCCTTAACTGCGCTATCTCCCTTTTTAGAGGGTTTAGCTTTTCTAGACTCAGCCTCATTAGAACCGGCTTCGAAAGTACGGGTGTGAGAAACTAATATTTTTCTGGATTCTTTGTTGAACTCTAAAACCATGAAATCTAAGGTTTCTTCAGCTTTCGCCTGACTACCGTCTTCTTTCTTCATGTGTTTAGCCGGACAAAATCCTTCTATACCATAAGGAAGACCTACGATACCATTTTTATCCTGAATCTTAACAATCGTTCCACTGTGTATTGAGTTAAGGGTAAACACCGATTCAAAAACATCCCATGGATTTTCTTCCAACTGCTTGTGTCCAAGGCTTAGTCTGCGATTCTCAAGATCAAGCTCAAGAACTACCACATCGATATTATCTCCTACAGTACAGAACTCTGATGGGTGTTTGATTTTCTTAGACCAAGAAAGGTCAGATATATGGATAAGTCCATCTATCCCCTCTTCTAGTTCTACAAATACACCAAAGTTTGTAAAGTTCTTAACAGTAGCTTTGTGCTTAGATTCAACCGGATATTTAGATGCTATATTCTCCCATGGATCAGGTGTAAGTTGCTTAATACCTAATGACATTTTACGCTCATCGCGGTCAAGTGTAAGAATTACAGCCTCTACATCGTCACCAACCTTAAGAAAATCCTGAGCCGTTCTCAAGTGCTGACTCCAGCTCATTTCACTTACGTGAACCAATCCTTCTACTCCGGGTTGGATTTCGATAAATGCGCCATAATCGGCAAGTACAACTACTTTACCTTTTACTTTATCGCCCACTTTTAAATTTTCATCTAAACCATCCCACGGATGACCTTGAAGTTGTTTCAAGCCAAGAGCAATTCTCTTCTTGTCGTCATCGAAATCAAGGATAACCACATTGATTTTTTCATCCAGCTTAACCATTTCCTCAGGATGATTAACACGCCCCCAAGAAAGGTCTGTAATATGGATAAGGCCATCAACACCACCCAAGTCGATAAAAACGCCGTAGGAAGTGATATTTTTAACCACACCTTCAAGTACCTGACCTTTTTCAAGACCTGACATGATGTGTTTTTTCTGTTCTTCAATTTCAGCCTCGATAAGCGCTTTGTGAGATACAACCACGTTTCTAAATTCAGGGTTAATTTTAACCACTTTGAACTCCATATTTTTGCCTACATAAACATCATAGTCACGAATAGGCTTAACATCGATTTGAGAACCCGGCAAGAATGCTTCCAAACCAAATACATCAACGATAAGACCTCCCTTAGTACGACACTTAACAAAACCGGTGATAATTTCTCCGCTCTCAAGACATTCGTTAACTCGTCCCCATGCATTGTGCATACGGGCAGTTTTGTGAGACACAACCAACTGACCTGATTTGTCTTCCTGTTGCTCAACATACACCTCTACAGAATCTCCAATTTTCAAGTCGGGATTGTAGCGGAATTCGTTTGTAGAGACTACTCCTTCGCTCTTGTAGCCAAGGTTAATAACTATTTCTTTTTTTGTAATAGATTGAACCGTGCCAAAAATCACTTGCTTTTCAGCAATCTGATTAAGTGTTCCATCATAAAGTTTGTTTAAATTCTGGATTTCTTTTTCGGAATAATCTATTCCTTTTTCATGTGCAACCCAATCAAACTCTTCTGTTTTTGCTGCGGATTTAGCAGCTTTTTTCGGCTTTTCAGTAGCTTCTACAGCTAGTGTTTCAACTACCTCTGGTGTAGTCTCTTTGTTTTCTTCTGACATTAATTTTAGTCATTGTATCCCGATTATCGGCAGTTTCGGGAGTGGTTTTACTTAGCCTATGCCGCTCGGCTTTTTCCTTAAAAAGGGCTGCAAATTTAGTGCTTTTTCATGTAAATACAATTCTTTTTGTGTTTTTTATTATCGTTTCAGTAGATTATATACTACCTGTAACCTATTACAATACTGATTTCTAAAAACAAAAAACGGAAACATTAGAAAAAAAATATATCATCATTAACTTCAAGTTTTTTACTTTTGACGCTAAACGAAATCAGTAGAAGTTATGATAAAAGTTGGAATTATTGGAGCTGGGGCAATGGGTAGTGGCATTGCACAAGTGGCTGCCACTGCCGGGCATAGCGTTTTTTTGATTGACAATAAACCGGGAGCAGCGGCAAAAGCACTGGAAAAACTAAAGCAGAGTTTGGGGAAATTAGTTGAAAAAGGTAAATACACAAACGAGAGAGCTACCGAAATAATAAATAAAATTAATATAGCCGACAGCCTGAATAATCTTTCTGATTGTGGCTTGGTTATAGAGGCTATTGTCGAAAATCTGACAATAAAACAACAACTGTTTGCCCAACTAGAAAACATTGTTTCTCAAGACACTGTTTTAGCAAGCAACACCTCCTCCCTGTCCATAGCATCAATTGCCTCCGCCTGCAAAAACCCTGGTAGAGTAATAGGTGTACATTTTTTCAATCCTGCTCAGGTTATGCCTTTGGTAGAAATTATTCCCGCTGTGCAAACGGTATCAAAAATCACAGATGAAACCCGAAAGCTAGTTGACAGCTGGAAAAAAGTTACCGTTCTAGCTAAAGACACTCCCGGTTTTATTGTTAATCGTGTAGCAAGACCTTACTACGGAGAGTCAATTAGAATTTATGAAGAGGGCATTGCCGATTTTGCCACTATAGACTATGCCATGAAAGAGTTTGGAAGCTTTAAAATGGGGCCTTTTGAACTTATGGACTTTATAGGCAATGATGTGAATTATACTGTCACCGAAACTGTATTTCGCGAGTTTTACTACGACCCCCGCTACAAACCTTCGTTTACTCAAAAACGACTATCTGAAGCTAGGATGCTTGGAAGAAAAACCGGAAAAGGATATTATGACTACAACGAAGGAGCAATAACTCCTACGCCAAATACCGATAAAAAACTCGGAGAAGCTATATTTAATCGGGTTATTGTAATGCTGATAAACGAAGCATCCGATGCTCTTTTTCTGAATATTGCCTCGCGCAACGATATCGATCTTGCTGTGATCAAGGGTGTAAATTACCCTAAGGGATTACTGCAATGGGCAGACGAAATTGGTATTGCTGCCTGCGTAGAAAAGCTGGACAGTTTTTATAACGAATACCATGAAGACCGATACAGAACCTCTCCCTTGCTCAGAAGAATGGCAGCAGAGGGCAAAACCTTTTATTAACGAGAGTATGGAAAAAGAATTGGCCAAAAAAGTTGTTGATCGCATGTACAACAATGACCCCTTCAGCCAATGGTTGGGGGTAGAACGCATTGAGGACGGAGCGGGAAAATCAGTATTGAGAATGACCATACGCAAAGAAATGCTGAACGGTTTTGCCATTGCTCACGGTGGTATAACCTACTCCCTAGCAGACAGTGCCCTTGCCTTTGCCGCCAACTCTCATGGCAGAATGGCCGTCTCTGTAGAAACTTCTATTTCTCATACCGAGCCCCTAAAAGAAGGGGATATAATTACAGCAACTACCGAAGAAATTGACCTGAGAAACAAAATAGGAATTTACCATATTACCGTGAAAAATCAACACAACAAGATTGTGGCTCTTTTTAAGGGCACTGTGTACCGAACATCCAAGATTTGGGAAATCTAAGTGTTACATAACAAAAAACTTAGTGGAAGAATATTTAATCTTTATCTCAATGTTATAGCCAACCTTAAAGAACGACACAATAAATGAACTACTCCCCATTCTTAGGACAAAAACTAAGTTATTCTTAATTGTTTAAACAGCAATCATCTTAGGGAAATAAATCTCGTCTGGAGGAACCTTTCCGATTTCAGTATGCCGTCTGACTGCGTTGTAAAAATCTACATACTCTCTTACGTTGCGATAAAGTTCTAAACCACCATTTGCGGGATTGAGGTATATTTTCTTCTGCTTGATTGAACGCCAAAAACGTTCAATGTAAACGTTGTCTAAAGCTCTACCTTTTCCATCCATGGATATTTGAATTTCATTTTTTTTGAGGATATCGATGTAAACCTCACTCGTAAATTGCGAACCTTGGTCTGAGTTGTGTATTTCGGGTTTTCCGCACTTATCAATGGTGTCTTGTAAGAGTTCTGCACACCATTCTGCTGTCATTGAGTTTGAAAGACTCCAGTTGAGGATTTTTCGGCTGTGTACATCAATGATAGCAACCATATACATGAATCCACGCCACATTAGGTATTTAGGTGATGTCTGTTTGCCAGACCTGGTTTGTTCTTTCTATATTCAAATTCCGAAGCAAATAGGGATACTTATAACTCGCAGGGGCGCGTTTGGTCGTTTTGGGATAAGCATATGTGTCCAATCTTGTTGTACATATCCTCTTTTTCTTGGCCTGTCGAATCCTGCTGGCTTTTTGGTTCGAATACAACACTGGCGTTCCCTAAAAACTCCCGTTTCCATCCTGTGATTTGATTGGGATGAACGCTATACTTCTCGACTAACTCTTGAAGGGTCATTTACTTCTTAAGAGCTTCAATCGCCACTTTTGACTTAAAAGCAGCGCTGAATTTTCTTCTTTCTCTTTTCATATTACAACTTAAAATTATAAATTTATATCGCTGTCCTATTTTTGGGGAGTATTATACCTGGGAAAAGCTAAATGAAAACTTTGAATTTGATTGGGCAATTGAAGCCAACGAGAAAATGAAAAAAATTATTCTAAGTGGCGACCATAAACAGCTCATCAATTTCCGTTCACAAGGAAAAGCATTTGATTTAGCAATTCCAACACCTGAACACTTTTTGCCTTTGCTTTATTCATTCGCATTAAAAGAAGAACAGGATGAAGTGAGTTTGTTTAATGACAAAGCTGTGGCAGGTTCTTTAACTATGACCTCAGTGAAGATTGGTTAATAGCATCAAACAGAAAATATTTTGGAAATTAACTTCACCATACTGTTAGACCTATTAGGCACATTTGCATTTGCCATTAGCGGCATTAGGTTAGCATCAGGCAAACAAATTGACTGGTTCGGTGCTTACATTATTGGTTTGGTAACCGCCATTGGCGGTGGTACTTTGAGAGATTTATTGCTTGATGTAACTCCTTTTTGGATGCTTGACGGTAAATATTTTTTGACAACAGGAGTTGCTCTAATTGCCACGTTATTGTTTAAAGAGAAACTGTTCAAATGGGGCAGCACTTTGTTTTTGTTCGATACTATAGGTCTTGGTTTGTTTACCGTAGTGGGTATAACTAAAAGCCTTGATGCCGGACTGCCTTTTTGGGTTTGCATTATAATGGGAGCAATTACAGGTTCGGTGGGTGGTGTGGTTAGAGATGTGTTGCTGAATGAAGTGCCTTTGCTATTCCGAAAAGACATTTATGCTCTTGCTTGTGTTGCAGGAGGTGGTGTTTATTTCATATGTAGTTACTTTCACTTTCCTACAGGTATTACAGAAACAATAGCTGCATTGACAGTAATTGCTTTCAGATTGATAGCAGTAAAATATCACCTGCATTTACCGCAGTTGCAACCTATAGACAGTAAATCGAAAAACAAAAAAGAATAAAACTTTGCAACCACACAGCCCCCGACTGACAAGTGGCGACAAATGCCAGCCGGTGGTGAGTGGTAATTACCAACCAACATACACCAAAGTATTTTGACGACCTGACAAAACATAAACGACAATAACTTGGCAGCCCGGCGGGGCTTCGTATTCACCAGACTATGGAATTTAAGCCTACTTCAACTTCACAAAATAGCGGGCCGTGTAAGTAGTGTTTTTTTCAGGAAAAACAGCATTTACAAAGTCTTTAAGCAAAATATCCGGTTCCAGTATGGCATCTTCAAAATACCTATTTTTAAGCGTATTACACAAGTACACATTCCCTTTCGTTTGCTCTGCAAAGGTTTTGTGGTACTTATTCTCTTCAGCCAGCTGACTAAGCAACGGGCTTTGTGAATACTGGCTTACAATCATCCACGAGGAAGCCCCCTGAGAGGTAATCACAAGCTCCTCCATATCTAAATATAAAGACCCTGTGCTGTTGTCCTGAGTATAAAAATACTCTCCTCCTGCATCTTCAATCAATTGATTAATATAGCTCATTCCGCCAGGCGCAGACCACTTACCCTGATACTCATAGCCAAACAAAATTTTTGGCTTAGTTCCTGTGTTTTTTGAGTGATTTTTTACTGTCAGGTAGTTTTTTTCAATTTCTGTAAAAATTTTCAGCGCCTCCTCTTCTTTGTCTAATAATGCTCCAAAAAATTTAATCCATTCCGCCTTTGCCAATGGGTGATTTTCGTTATATTCTGTAAAATAAATCGGTATAATATTGCACCTATTTAGTTGTTCGATGGGTAGATTACCCTTAGAATTGGAAAGCAACACCCTACAACCCATTGCTAATAATAGTTCGGTATCTACATCGGTATTACTCAAATTAAAAATACTACCGTTTTCGGATAGCTTTTTAACCGATTTATTTTGAACAAATTGAAGGTATGCCATGGCGATTATAGCATCAAGCGATTCGAGTTTATCAAAAAAGGGAATTACCGTAGTGGTTAAACAAGCTACCCTGTTTACCGGGTGTTTTATAATGGGTAAGTCCGACTTCACCTGCCCGTTAAAATCCAAAATAAAGGAACTAGAATCTCTGGAGTTAAAAAAAACTGTAAAAAGCGTATAACCTTCTCCTTTTTTTATACTGAAACCTTTGGCATAGTTTACCTCAACCTGATGAGGTTTTTGCAGGGAATCGGGTGTTGCAGTTTTTTTTTCTCCACATGAAAAAAATGCCATCAGCAGCAAAAACGGAAATATCCATATAATTTTGAAACGCAAGATTACTATTTTTTAATTCGCTTAAACTCTAACTCGGAAAAGTCGAAATCAGGATTTGGAATTTCAATTTTAAGTTCTTCTACTTCGCCATTTTTATCGAGTATAAAGCGTAACCTACCTTTCGGCAGTGAAGGAACTTGTGGCAATGTAATGGTAAATGTTTCATAGTGCCAGTGCTTCAAGTTTCCTTTAAATAAAGGAGTTGGCAAAAAATCAATAGTTAAATTTCCGTCTTCAAGTTTTATCTCACAGTTGCCATACATCTCACCTCCGTAGGTGCCACAGTATTTTTCAAGAGAAAGTGAGTTTTTTGCCAAAACGTTGCGGCTCTGCTCTGCCATGTACTCTTCTTGTTTTTGTTTTTCTGTGCCCGATTTTTGAAACTCCAAAAACATATCGCACCAATCGTTTTTGGTTTTTACATTCATTAGTTTATCTAGTATGGAGAACATAATTGGAGTTGGCAAACCATTGTTATTGTTACTGAGAAATACAAAACCCATATTTTTTTCAGGAATAAGTACGGTTCTAGACGCCATGCCATCGTAACCTCCGCTGTGGGTTACAATTTGTAATCCTTGATAGTCAAAAGATTCCCATCCAAGTCCATAAAAAGTAAAGTGCCTAGATGGCCAAAACGAACGAGATAGTTTAGATACCGGTTTTGCCATGTGCGGATGCCACATTTCGTATATTCGGTCTTCGCTAAGTATTTGGGTTCCGTTCACGCTCCCTTTGTTTAGCCATAGTTTAAGCCAGCTTGCCATATCATTCACGCTCGAAAAAATGGATCCTGCAGGAGCTATATTGTCCCAATTCACATAATTAATCGGCACGTTTTTGTCGTCAATCGTATTGTGTGGAAGGGCCACATTTTCCGCTTTACCAAGTTGACTAAATGTGGTTATGGTTCTGTTCATGTTCAGCGGCTTCAAAATATGCTCTGTTACAAAGTCATCCCAGGTTTTTCCGGACACTTTTTCAACCACCATTCCCGCTGCCAAATACATAATGTTGCTATAGCCAAATTCTGTACGAAATTCCGAAACAGGTTTCAAGAATTTTGCTCTTCTAACTACCTCCTCTCGGCTATGCGTAGAGCCATACCATATTAAATCGCCACTAAAAGTAGCCAAACCTGCCCTATGGCTAAGTAAGTCTCTGATGGTCATACTTTCTGTAACGTAAGGGTTGTATAGCTTAAAATAAGGCAGGTAATCTACCACTTTATCATCCCAGTTTATTTTGCCTTCGTCAACCAACATGCCCAAGGCTGTTGCCGTAAAAACTTTGGTGTTTGAGGCTATGCTAAATAACGTATTGGCATCAACCTGTGATTTTTTATCGTTTACATCTTTAACTCCGTATGCTTTAGCAAAAACAACGCTGTCGTTTTTTACCACTGCCACACTTATTCCGGGCACATCCCATTTCTGCTGAACTTCGCTCAGGTATTTATCAATCACCTTAAAGTTTTGGGCAGAACCGTGTGCAACGATAAGAACAAGCTGAAAAAGTATAATGAAAAAGCGTTTCATAAAATGATTTTTACAAATGTGTGGGTATAAATTGAAATATTCGTGCCGTTAATAAAAAACTATTAACAATCAATCGATTATAAGCATTCATAAGTATGATTACTCGATACTAATAACCTGAATTTCCGTTCTTCGGTTTTTAGCGTGTTCTTCCTCGGAACAATCAACTCCATTGGCGCAGTGATTAACTAGCTTGGTTTCGCCAAAGCCTTTGGCTACCAATCTCGGTGATGAAATACCTTTGCTTATCATATAATCAACTGCCGACTTAGCCCGCTTTTGAGAGAGTTCCAGGTTGTAGTTATCAGAAGCCCTAGAGTCGGTATGCGAACTCAGGATTACGCCTATGTGAGGATTCTTGTTTAGTATAACAATCAATTTGTTGAGTTCTTTTACCGCATCTTCGTTGATGTAGAACTTATCGTAGTCGTAATATATACTGGAAATAATAAAGTTTTCATTTTCCCGAATTTTAATTACAACATCTTCCTCGTTAAGCAGCGTGATAACCGCAGCGTCACCCGAAAGCCTAATATACTTAAACTGCCCCGGTTCTTTGTTGGTACTTTCTACCAATTTCCCGTTTTCGTCGAGTATAATTATATTCAAATCCTCTTCGTTGGTTGATAATTTAAAGAGGTATTGTTCGTTAGGGGCCAATTTTCTGAACACGAATTTTCCGTTTTCGTTTGTTTGGGCACGAGCAACAATACTTCCATCTTCATTTACAACATATACCTCTGTCATTTTAGCATAGTCGCCCGGAAGTTTTTTATATACCTGACCGTAAACCGGTATGGTTAGAAAGGTTAATTCGTCTTCTTCAATATCCAACGGTTTCATTTTATCATACTCTTCCTTTGGCAAAGGCCTGAAGGTAAATGTGCCCACATTTCTGGAAAACATCGTGGCTACTTTTTGTCCTTTGGAGTTGGTTATAAAAATCTGGGCATCGCTGTCTGTATCTTCAAGCGCTTTGATGGTATATTCGTAGGAGAGTTTCAAATTTCTGAACTCAAATGTTCCGTCTTTATTCGTTCTAGTTCTGCCTATTTCATTATTCTCTTCATCCATCAGCACAAGCGTTGTGTTGGCTATGCCCAAGCGAGCATACTCAAATACCCCGGTAATGGAAGACTCGGGCAAATCTTCTATAGCAGCAATCTGCTTGAAGTAGTATATATCATCAGACCCTTTGCCCCCCGTCCTATTGGATGATATATATCCCTCATCATCAAGCAGAAAAGTAATGCCAAAATCATCTTTGTGCGAATTTAATGGTTCTCTGAGGTTAATAATGTTTTTGAACTTATCGTCTTCCAGAGCCATGTAGATGTCTAATCCCCCATAACCGGCATGCCCGTCTGACGAAAAGTATAATTTATTCCTGTAGAAGGTAGGGAAAACTTCGTTACCCGGGGTATTTATATTTCCTTCAACAGGTTTGGGAAAAGACCATTTTCCTGATTTGTCTTTCTTACTGTAATAGATATCCATACCTCCTTTCCCTCCTCCCATATTGGATGCAAAAAACAACTTTTTGCCATCGGGAGAAAGCGTAGGGTGAATAAATGAATGGGCTGTAGAATTGTGCTCAAACGGATATACTTTGTCTATTTTATCATTAACCAACGTTGCCACAAAAAGTTGCATTACTTGGTATCCCTTGCCTTTAACACTTTTGCAGAAATACATAGTGTCGTAATTATTACTAAATGTAGCCGGACCTATATCGTAATAGTGGTAGAGTTTTTTGGAAAAATTTTCTGTTTTACCAAACGATTTAAAATCATCCCCTTTCATGTCTGCTTTGTACAATTGTAAATAAGGCTCACGTGTAGGATCGAATAAATCGTAGTTTACCCAATCTACTGTGCTGTAGCTCAAAAAAACGAGGCTCTTTTTGTATACCTGAGGACACAACTCCGGCTCTTTTGTGTTTATCCCTTCTATCGATTCTATTTTAAACGGCTTCTGAACCCTACTCCACTCTTCTATTTTAGCCAGAGAAGTGGTTAACACTTTTGCCCTTTCGTCATTGGGGTTTAGAGTCATGTACTTCTGAAGTTGTTCTCTACTCTCCTTAAGTTTGTTGTTGTTCAATAAAATAGAGGCGTAGTTTAGGTATTTTTCGTTACTCAACTCAGCTTTACCGGTAGCTTTTTCGAAATAGGCTTCGGCCTTCTCGTAGTCTTTAAGCCACAGGTAACAAGACGCTATTCTATGAATCGTAGTTGCGGTTGGGTTCTTATCAATAATTTTCTGGTACTCTTCCAAGGCCAGCTTGTATTGCTTTTGGTCAAAATACCTATCTCCTTTTACCGACTGGGCAATAGCGACATTTGAAAACACCGCAAAAAGTAACAGATATAGAGTTTGAAATACTAGTTTCTTAGAAGTATCGAGGTGAAATTGCATCTTTTCCAAATAAATTTATATCGTAGCCAATAAATATTTCGTGTGAACCTGCCTGATGAGCCTTTAATGGTGAGGTTACGAAGTCGTAAGAATAGGCTAGTCGCAGGTTTTGGGTTAAATAAAGCTCTCCTATCACCATAAGTGCGCCGTTGGAACGAGCTCCTACTCCTGCCCATATTCTTCTATAAAGGAAAATACTGGCATTTAAGTCTGTATATCCGTGACCGTTTTCAACAGCTCGCATTAAAACGGAGGTTTTTAGGGCTATATCCTTATTTATTTCAAATGCTTTACCCAAGAATAACGCAGCATGTAAATACATTCTACCCTCGGTATCCAGACTAGGGGATGCCGACTGAACTTTTACAGGGAATTTGGCTCTATCCAGGTGCTTAACTTCTAATCCGCCGTAAAATGTTTTCGACTGATAATAAGTGCCAAAGTCAAAAGAAGGAACAATAAAACTTTCCTTTCCAACACCGATAACATCATCGGTCATGTCGTGGTAGTTAAGTTTTGCCCAATCATAACCGTAATTCATAATTCCTCCTCTGAGACCAAAACCCAGCTTGCCTTTTCCCATTTTAATTCTGTAAGAAAAGGCGGCAGAAGCGCCCACTACATTACGCGGTCCTATTTGGTCATTAAACACCTGCATACCTGCACCCAGTCCTTTTTTTAATGGCGCATGAATATTGAAAACCTGAGTTTGCGGAGCTCCCTCAAAGCCAACCCATTGCGAACGGTGGGAAAGATTTACTGATAGTTCGTCCTTGCTTCCTGCGTAAGCAGGGTTAATCACAAACTGATTAAACATGTATTGGGTGTTCTGAAAATCTTGCTGCGCTTTCGCTGCGAAGCAGAACAATAGTGATAGTATAATTAGTATATGTTTCATCGTGTAATTTCTACAAATCCTTTTTTAACTTCTGTACCGGCTACAAAAACAAAAAAATAAGTTCCATCGGGCAATGCTCTTCCATTTTTGTCAGAGCCATCCCAAACCACATTTATATTGTCGTAGTTGTCTGCAGTCCAAATGGTATTTCCCCATCTATCGAAAATGGTTACCGAATTGGGTTGCCAACTTAAGGCATTTCCTATGTACCATATGTCATTCTTGCCATCACCATTAGGCGAAAAAGCATTGAAAATTTCCAAAGCACAATCTGCACCGGGGTTTAGTATAATGATAAAGCTCTCAGTAAGCATGCAACCATCATCTGAAACAATGGTGACAGAAACCTGAGTTCCTCCGGTTAGACCCGAAACACTATTTCCATTGCTTAAATCATTCCACTCCACAGTATAATTACTGTCACAACCGGTTATAGATGTTATAGTTACCGAACCATCAGCTGCCCCAAAACAACTTTCAGGCACAACCTGAAATGTCGCGCTTAGCGGAATTACAACCGGCCCAATAGTAAAAGGCTGTTGAAATCCCTGTGTAAAGTCAAAATTTCCACCGGTTGCTGTTCTTACAATCGGTTCTCCAATAGTATAATCAATAGAATACCCCGGCTGAACCGAACCTCCACCCATAGCCCCAAAAACTTGTCTGTCAAGTGTAATTTGAGCCGTAAGTATTGATGGGAATAAAATCGATATGTAGATTAATGCTTTCAAAATTCTATGATTTTTATTCTGCGTTGGTTATTGTATATGTTATCCTCACTCCATACAAACGGGTTGTATTGGTGCTTCCTGTGCCCCTGAAAGTAACTTTGTACGTGTATTGTGAGTTGTCTACTAATTCGTTCATTGTCTGAAAAATTTGCTGAATCGCAGGACTTGATCCTGAAGTAAACTGAGATACAAGCCCTGAATTTGTTCCGTTAGAAGGTTGATACCTGACCATAGTTAAATTCAAATCATCACAAGCATTAGTACCTGGGTTGTTGTCCATAACATAATACCTTACTTCTGTGATTCTTGCTCCCTGAGGTAAGTGAACGGGAGCAGACGCATACCCACATGTTGCCCCTGTTGAAAAGTGACCAAAGACAGCAAAATTACCTTTGTCAAAATTTGCTGTATTCTGATTTTCTGTTTCGAACTCAATATGTGGAATGAATAAGTACTTGGTCTTCGGAGTTTCGTACATGTACTCGTTTGCGGCAGGTATCAATACATTGCCCGACACATGTAATTTTTCGGTTGGATTATTATTGCCAATACCAACGTTTGCATTACTCTGTTTTAAAAACAACTGATTAAGATGCCCATTTGGATAAGTTCCTAAAATCAAATCGTAAGGCGTTCCTGCTAAAGCATCCGTATGTATGCGCATGGCCGACCCGATATAGTCCTGAACCAAAATTTTATCCGTGTCAGCAAAATTTGGACGAAAATAGGTAGCACCTCCAGAAATATCAAGTTTTGCTTGGGGGGTATGAATACCTATGCCCACATCTCCTGTGGGAGATATATTAAAGCGAGATACTCCTGCCGTGTTATCCTCGATTCTGAAATACCCCGTTTCGTTAGACAATAAAACATATTGCCTAGCACTTTCCATAACTAAAGCTGCTCCATTGATTGGCGTGGTTTCTCTTATGAGCATAGCCGGACTCACGCCTTCTATATGCAATTTAGTAAGAGGATTTGTTGTTCCAATGCCTATGTTGTTTCCGTCATTAAAAAGGGCTGAACTAGTCACCCATGCCGATCCATTATGACGAAGGGTTTGTCCGTTTGCGCCAGTGGTGGGCATACCAATGGGGGCGGTTACCCAAGTGGGGGCTGCTGCGCCATTGCTTTGTAAAATTTGCCCTGCTGTGCCGGCAGGAGTTATTGCCATAGCTGCTCCTGTAGAGTAAACCACGCCGCCGTTAACCGCCGTTAATGCAGCACTTGTGCCGCCTCTGGCTAAAGGCAGTATTCCTGTGGTAATTTTTGACGCATCTAAATTGGGGATATCATTGGGTGCCAAAACACGGAAGGTGGGTAAGCCGGCTGATCCGTTTGGCGCAGCCAGCACGGTGTTGGCTATTTGAGAGTTCCACGAAATGCCCAATGTTCCCGCGCCGGTTACAGGCGAACCGGTAACACTAAATTGAGTTGGTGCTGTAAGCCCTACGGAAGAAACACTTCCTGTGGACAAGTTTACCGAGCCACCGCCATTCGACAAGGAAAGTGTAGGTGCATTATACGTTAATGTTTGCGCAGGGGTTGTTACGGTGAAGCTTGGCGAGGCTCCCGTTACTGTTGTCATACCGCCACCTG
>JBKBNH010000017.1:0-26996 GCA_046295395.1 Flavobacteriales bacterium
AAAAAGCCTGTATGAAAGCCGTTTTTGGGTAAAAATATCGACTTTTTATCGTTTTATAGAGGTTGTGCAACGGCTACTGCTGTTACCTGCTGGTTTTCTATCTTTCGCTTTGTATTTCATACTTTTTCTTTTCAGGGTTGTGAATTCTGTAAGTAAACTTTTCAAACATTGTCGAGGCACAAACTTCGTCTGTAATTTGTCTTGTTTTTAAAAACAATTTGTCTCCCAAAAATTCAATATCTCCAATTGTCTTTCCGCAAGTATTTACTTCAATTAAAGTCGTTACGATTAATGTGTCTCCATTTTGCTCTTCCGAAAAATAGTCCTTGATAAAGTTTTCATAGTCTTCGTGATAGCTGTCAGCTTCCTTTCCGTCTTCCATTATATACTTCGTTTTACAGTCGATTAGTCTTTCGTGAGTTTTTGTCTTGTCAGTTTGTTTTTTGTCGGTCGAGTTTGAACACGAAAAAAGTCCGAACGATAATGTCAAGAAAACTGTCAAGCCGTATGTTTTCATTTTACTCATTTAGTTTTAAGTCTTGAAACGAAAAATGAAACCAAGTTCAACAGGATAAGTCCGGGAATGTAAAAGAAAGCGCCAACAATAGTGTAGGTCATCCCCGTGTTCATAATAATGTCTATAAAGTCAGTACTTTGTCCTTCTGTATATATTTTCTTGTCCATATATCCCATTAGTCCTAAAAACAACCCTGCCAAGATAATTTGAACAATAAGAGCAAAATTGAAACTTTTAGTCAATTGCCGTAATGAAAACGGAGCTAATGCTTTTCTTGTCAAAATGAAATACAAAACGGGAAGTCCAAATGATAGAACTGTCAAAACGATTGCTATTTCATGTTCTCCTGTCATAATGTTGTTTCGTGTCTGTCTAAGCTTGCAGGTAACTGAGTTATTTTCTGTTAATTTTGTAGTGCTGCATCATGAGTTTTTCAAATAGTCTGTCGGGTAAAATGGCCTTAAGGAAAAGAGCTAGCCTGCTGGTTTTGTTACCTATTCTGTAGCGAAGTTTTGGTTTTTTGGTTAGTATTATTCGCTCTACAAGTTTTCCTATAAGAATAGGGTCTTCACCTTGGCTGACCTCAGACTGAATTATACCGTGTATTCTATTGAAGTCTTTAAGATATGGACTTGATTGGGATGGTTGAACAATTTTTCTGTTTTGGTTGATGGCGGTGTTGAAGTCTCCTGGTTCGATAATAACTACCTTGACGCCAAACTGCATGGTTTCCATGCTAAGTGCCTCGCTAATGGTTTCTATGGAAGATTTGGTAGAACTGTATATTCCTCTGTACGGAAGCCCCATTAGTCCGCCTATTGAGCTGATGTTTATAATGAGTCCTTCTGCTTGTTTCCGCATGTAAGGCAATACTTCTTTCGATGTTCTTATTGTGCCGTAAACGTTGGTTTGGAACATCGTCATTACGTCATTCATGTTGCACTCTTCTATAGCGCCAGCCATTCCTATTCCCGCATTATTTATGAGTACATCTATTCGTCCTGTTTTTTCTAAAATTTGTTTTAAGGCAATTTTTATGGAATCTACACGGGTAACATCCATTTCCACCCAGTTAATGCTGTCGGGTAATTCAGAAGAATTGATTTTTCTACCGGCACCAAAAACAGTATAATCTTTATTTGCTAGGTGGGAGCATATTGCTAAGCCAATTCCTGATGTTCCCCCTGTTACAACTATTGTTTTTGACATATAAGGACAAATATAGTTAAAGTGTTGTTTTTAAGGTTTTTCAGACAATGATTAGGGCTGAGTAAGAGGGGGAGAAAAAAGTGGGCAAGCTACTTGTGTCGCACCGCTACAACCGCCTACCCTTGCTATGTTCCCATCCTGGGGGATTTGGCAGGAGCTGGTCGCACAAGACTTGCCCGGCACAAAGGTATAAATATACTTTAGCCTTCCAAATCAGATTTTGAATGAAAAACTTAATGACTTGATTAATTTCTTTTACTAGAATGTTTTACCAATTTTTGTGTAATGTTTTTTCCGGGAGTCAGAATATTAATCACGTACACACCAGCAGCAAAATCACTTAAATTCATTGTGAACAGGCTGCCGGGAGCGTTAAATTTCTCATCCATTGCCAATTCACCAAGGGTGTTGTAAATACTTAGTCTTACTATCTCATCATTTTTCAATCCGACTATATTGAGCTGATCGTGAAACGGGTTGGGGAAAAGAATCAACTCTCCAGCCGAAAAATTTTCGGCAGATTGAGACATATTTATATTGTCTATATATAATACATTTCCGTTACCTGATTTGTTTTCAAAAACCAGTCTCACAGAGGTTTGACCGACTAAACTGTTTAATGACACGGTTTCTTTTCTCCATTGTGTGTTTTGAGGTATAAACAAGTTGTTGGTTGCTAGAGCTGTGGCCAGCTCAATCCCACCTTTTTTGTAGAGTTCAAGAAGATTTATGCCACAATCGATGGTAGCATATATTGTTAGTGTGTCTGTCTGGAACTCATCGAACGGAGCATAAGCAACATCAAAAGTTAAATCAAATATAACCGTAGAAGAAAGATCTATGGTAGAGGTGTATAACTGATCTACATTTCCAGAGAAGTTAGACGAGAAGTTATCAATAAAAACGCTATTTGAGCTATTTCCAAAACCGCCAACACTTGTATTTATTTCCCAAGTAATGTCATTATCCGGATTGTTAATCTCCCAGTTTTGTGGCATTAAGCCCTGTTCAAAATCCTCAACGAAGGGTAAGGGAGCTCCGTTTGAAATTTGAATGTAATTGGATAAATAAACAGAGTCCATTCCTACGCCATTTCTCACGACTAGAGCTACATCGAACGTGCCTATTGAGTCATAACATATAATCGGATTTTCAAGTGTAGAAGTGGATGGGTTTCCGCCCGGAAAATACCACTGCCAAACAGAGCCTTGTCCGGCATTGGTAGAGATGTCGTAAAAATGCACACATGAGTTAGCTCCGGTTTCAGTGCAGGATGAAGTTATTTCTGCTACGGGAGCAGATAGGGTGCATCCAAATGTTCCAGCTGTTTTTTGAACGGCAACAGCACGTTCACCCTCAGCATTGTCAGGGCCTAATGATTTAACACTTATCCAGTGAGCAGTGTTAGAGTTTGCATAGACGGTAAGGTTGGTTGCGGATGTTCTGCCCACAGAGTCCATATACATATTACCTAGAAGACTTACTTCATAACCTGTTGCGCCTACAGCAGGGTTCCATGTTATATTGAATGAGTTGGGGCATGCCCAAGCTACATTTATAGCTGTCGGTCTTCGGATAATGCTGAACACCTGATGGCTTTCTGAGCTCAGTCCATTTCTGGACACTCTTACTTTAGCCAATCCGCTTAAAGCGTTCGGAACTATCCAGCTGTAGTGTCTTCTAACGCCTGGTACATTTGCGTTTAAGGTAGTCCAGGTCTGCCCTTCGTCTGTAGAATATTCGACCGTAAAATTGCCAGTAGAGCCATAGGCATCCCATCGAATTTCTTCAGTTGTCCCAGGAGTAAATCCCTCGCCGCCTATGGGGTAGGTTAGTATAATTTCATCTTGAACAAATTCGTAAACCAAGTAGTAGGCTTGTGGTCCCATAGGTATGTTGAAACCACTTACGCTAACGGTGTAATTTCCGGTTGTTGGATTCTCAATCGTAACTTGTTCAACGTTGTTTAAATCGTCAATTCCTCTCACGGCATCGTTATTTAATGCGCTTACAGTTGGAGTGGGGTCTAATACCCATGGACTGAATATACTGCCCGAGGGGTCGGTCAATGTGATATTGATGTCATTCACCAAAGCTTTAGTGCTATTAGCAGTTCCTTCGTAGTCTGTCCAGTAAACCATTACACGTAGTTCTATTGTACCTGCAGGAACATTTATGGTGTGAGTGTTTGATTCTCCTTGGTCTACTTCATCTGTTAAATAATGTTGGTTTTTTAGTAATTCGTATGCTTTGCGGGCGTTAATTCTTCCCCATCCATGTCTGAAATCGGGACCCGGATTACCTAAGTCTTCAGCTGTGTTTAATAGGGCGGCATTAATCAATGCTGCGTTTGGATTTTGACCTCCATTCATACTGCGGTATGCTTCGTATAATTGACCAACAACTCCGGCAACGGCGGGACACGCCATTGATGTTCCTCCGAAACTGTCGTAGGTGTGTGGGTCAATGGTAGAAAATACGCTTGAGCCTACGGCACATATATCAGGTTTAATTCTTCCGTCGGCAGCAGGACCTCTGCTACTTGAGTTTGCTAATACATCTAAGTGAGTTAAATTTCCTACAGCGAGCACGTTTTTACCCTGTTTGTGCCCTCCGGTTATATTTCCCCAACCTGCACCTGCGCCATAGCCAAAGTCTGAGGTTCCTGAATTTCCTGCAGAAAAGACATGAACCAAAGCGTTGTAATTTCTGCATTGTTGATCCAGTTGACGAGCAAGGGTGGTGTATCCGGTATTGTTTCCGTTGGAGTAACTTTTAGATGTGATTACTACTTCTTCGTTGAGATATAGATTGGGTACAGCGTTGTAATTGGTGTTGGCAGAACCGTAAATTAATAAAAATGCTCCCGGGGCATTGCCGACTCCTCTGGGGTCTCTATTTCCAGCCCCCATTATTATCCCAGCCACATGGTCACCATGGTTTCCTCCATTTGTTCCAGTTCGGTGATCAATTCTACCTTGGTAATCGATGTGTGGGCCAATAACGCCATCGTCCTGCATCATTATAGTAACTCCTTTCCCGCTGTATTTTAATCCCGAAGCATAAGCGGTGTTTATTATGTTGCTTCTGTGGTTTGTAACATCTCTGATTCCTTCAGGTTCACCTGGTTCATCAAACTCTTCGAAATAGTAAAATTCGTTAAGTTGATAGAGGTTGTTCAAATTGACAATGTCAATGGTAAAGCCAATCATTTGCACATCGTTATGCATAATGATGTCTGCCCCCATGAGTTTGAGTTTTGCTTCTACATGCTTTGGGTCTACGATACTGAAATAAGATGCGTTTATCCCAATTCGGTTGTTTTCAAAAAGAGCCCAATTGGAATAATTTTCGGTAATCAAATTTGACGTTAGCTTGAAAGTTGGTTGGATTGGCTCAACCGACACAACTCCTTTGTTTGCTAATTGACTCAGATTGGCTTGTTTGGAGATAGCAGCAAAGAAGGCTTTTTCAGGCAGGTAATTAAGCAATTCAATGCCTGATTCTTTCAATTCTGAATGGTCATTTTGAGTAGGGGTTCGGTTGAATTGTATCAACCTGAAGTACTTGTCTTGATATAGTTCTATTTCGGAAACAGGGTATGTATGGGTAAAGTTTTCGATATTTTGAACCGGAAAATAATCCCCGGATTTAAAGCGGACAAGATTCTTTTGGGCCGTTACTGTGCCTACCACTAGTAGCGTCAAAAAAGGAATTAATAAAAGTTTTTTCATGCTCGTAACGTTATTCTAAACAAGAGATAACCTAGCGTATAACTATACCAAATACATTATCTACTTGCTTGGTTGCTCTCAAATATAAGCAATTAAGCAGTATTGTGATGAGTTTTTTTATGAATGGCTTAATTAAATTAAGCTCCAATGGTGCACTTTTTTTGCGAAATTTATTAATCAGGCTTTTCAAAAACTTTATGTAAGTTTGCTCTCAATACCCTTCAACAATTGAGTACATCAACAGATATTTCTTTAGTTATTCCCTTGTTTAACGAAGTGGAATCTCTTCCCGAACTTACTTCTTGGATAAGCAAAGTTTGCTCAGAGCATAAGTTTGCTTACGAAATTATTTTGGTGGACGATGGTAGCGATGATGGCTCTTGGGAAAAAATCAGAGAACTTTCTCAGAGTAATCAAGCCATAAAAGGAATTAAATTCAGAAGGAACTACGGGAAGTCAGCGGCGTTAAACACAGGTTTTGAGGCTGCTACAGGTAATGTTGTCATCACTATGGACGCAGACTTGCAAGATAGCCCGGAGGAAATACCTGGTTTGTATACCATGATTACTGATGAAGGCTACGACCTGATATCGGGATGGAAGAAAAAGCGCTTCGACCCTGTTTCTAAAACCATACCTACAAAACTGTTTAACTGGGCAACCCGCAAAATGTCGGGTATAGAATTGCATGATTTTAACTGCGGATTAAAAGCCTACAAAAAAGAAGTAGTAAAAAGTATTGAGGTGTATGGTGAAATGCACCGCTATATTCCCGTTATTGCCAAGTGGGCTGGGTTTAGAAAAATAGGAGAGAAACCGGTGCAGCATCAGGCCAGAAAATACGGAAATACTAAATTTGGAATGGAGCGGTTTATTAATGGATTTCTAGACTTGGCCACCATTACGTTTATCAGTAGATTTGGAAAAAAGCCAATGCATTTGTTTGGTCTTTTGGGTACAGTCATGTTTTTTATTGGTTTTTTGATTTCGCTTTATTTAGGCATTGATAAGTTGTTTCTGAATCCACAGGGGATTTTGATTACTTCCAAACCGATGTTTTACATAGCGCTTACCACTATGATTTTGGGAACACAGCTCTTTTTAGCCGGATTTTTAGGCGAAATGATATCTAGAAGTTCTGCCGACAGAAACAACTATAAAATTGCTGATAGAATAAATACCTGATTTATTTCAAAATAACAATTGGAAAATCTTGCCCAAAACTATATCCGGTAGGGTATTGGGGAGAGCCTCGGTATTTTTCTGATAACTCGGGCACACGATCTTCTACATAGGACTTCATTCTGTTTACCGTAATTTTTTCTTCACTTATTCCGGAAACTTTCCCTTGAAGGATTTCGAGCAGTGCATAGGTAAACAATCCGTGTTTCAGATTACCTACTTCATTGGCGTATTGAGCGTCCTGCGAGGCGGTAATAAAAAAGGTTCCTGTGCTGCGGGCGAGTTGTGCTAGTGCTTTTTCGCGTCCATCGCCACGAGTTGCAAAACTTTGCAATGCCCCTCCCGATTGGCATGCATCCAGTACGAATAGTTGTTTTTCGGCACGTATTTCCATCGAAAACTGCATGATTTCTCTAGCCGAAATGGCTTTTGATTTTAGAATTCCAGCATCTCCGTAAAGATTGATGATGTCATGGGTAATGATGTAAAACTCTGCGTCAGCCGGATTTTTTTCCACACTCATCACGCCATGCCCCGCATAATAGAATACAAACACATCCTCAGGACCTATTAGTTTTTTAATGTCTTCAATGGTTTTTTGTATGTTTTCTCTTGTTGCGTCTTTGTTGGTTAATGAAAACTCTTTGATACTGTGAAACAGGGTGACTCCACCCGACTTAAGTGCTCTGGCGAATGCTTTAGCATCGTTTACGGCAAAATCGAGGTTATATTGCTTATTTTTGTATTCGTTTATACCAATGGTAAACAGAAATAAATCGGTATTGGCTGATTCGCCGTCGTGGATAATTTTAATGGCTATGGGAGCGGATTCAATATGTTTTTCGTTTACGGCAACAGCACTAATCTCATTTGTTCCGTCGGTTAGGGCAATCGTGTAGCTTCTTATGTTTTTTTCGCTACTGCGAAATTGAATATTGCCCGACATAAAATCGGTATAAATCAATTTTCCGTTGTTGTATATCCTTATTTCGTCTATAGAGTTTCCCTGTGAGTTCAACTGAATTTGGAGCGGCAGTTCTTTTTGATCCCACCTAATTACACTGTCTACATCATACAAAACGTTTCTCTTGCCCGATTCGCTGAGTAAAAAAGCGAGGGTAGGGGTGTTTTGCATATTTTTTTCAAAATCTTTCTGTACCGACGAAAAGGTTTCTCCTTCGATGATGCGTTTAATCAAGTTGGGGGTGTAGTATTTATTGAATAGGGATGTTACTGAAATAACATTCATGCCCGACACGTAATTTACCAGTTTTTGTCCCTTGGCCGACCCGTCAAAAAAACCAGAGGAATGAGTGGCTAGCCAATCGTTCCGGCTCAGTTGTATTCTACTGTACAGGGGCTTTAGTGTAGTCATATCCCATACGATGATGGTGCCATCGCTGCTGCACGAGTAGAGTTTTTTTCCATCACGGGTAAACTCTAAATTGGTAACAGCGGCATTGTGGCCTTCTAGTTTATTAATCTTATTATCAGCAGGATTCCAAAGCAAAATGCTATTGTCTCCGCTTCCTGCTGCTATATATTTTCCATTTGGTTCGTAGGTTATAGCATGAATGGGGGCAGGTTGCATCTCCATCTTGTTTACTTGCATTCCTGTTAAAGCGTCCCATAGTTTTACCCTACCATCTCTTGCGGCAGAAGCCATTAGTTTTCCATCCGGGCTAAACGCCACTCCTGTGGTTATTTCGGTATGGCCTACCAGTGAGCGAAAAGTAACGCCTGCATCTACTTCGATAAAATTTAACCCCTTGCCCAAATCGCCACTTACGATATATAAATCGTTTGGGGTAAAAGAAACATGGTAAGGCGAGTTGTCTTTTGAACCGATATACAAGTTGTTTCCCTCTTCTAAATCCCAAATAATCATAGACCCGTCCCAACTTCCGCTAACGAGTTGTTTTCCGGTGGAACTGAACTTTATATCAAACAAGACTTCTCTGTGTCGTCCGATTGTTTTTATAAATGCGCCTGTCTTGCTATCCCACAGGTGTATATTTCTGTCGCCTCCTGCTGTGGCAACCATACTCCCGTCGGGGCTGTAGTCGAAGGTGTAGACAACTTGACTATGCTTCTTAAGTGTGTGGATGGTTTTCCCTGTTTTGGTATCTACAATCAGGGCGGTGGAATCTACGTTGCCAATAACCATTTGATTACCATCGGGGCTTAGGGCAAATCCCCGCTTGAGCATGATGTGGTTAAGTATGGTTCTGTCTCGCCAAAAAGTCTGGTCGTAGCGCAAACCGTCGTCTCGTTTTTTATTTTGAAAACCCTCAAGTAATTTTACTTTTTTACCGATTTCTATATCCCAAATTTCAGCTTCACTGTTGGCTCCGGGAAGAATGATGTAGCGTTCACCGGGGCTAAATGAAAACTCAAAACCACTCATGTGCGGGTTTTCGATTTTAGTTTTTAGTATACCCGATTTTACTTCGTAGATGTATAGTTCTTTGTCGAGGGCAATTAGCACATATGAGTCTTTGGGACTAAAAACGAGACAGGTAGGTCTTTCTTTGATTTTGTTGAAAGAACGTATTTTCTTTCCGTTGGTAGTACTCCACAAGATTGCATCTACTTTACTCGACATGGTGAGCAGGTACTTGCTGTCGTTAGAGAAAACCTGATGGGTGTTGCAGCCATCGCATCCCACTTCGGGCTTATCGTCGAGAATAAAAAGTTCTTTTCCGGTTTTGGCATCAAACAATTTACTGAACAGCATGGTAGAGCTCAGGGCGATGTATTTCCCGTCGGGACTAAATGCCATCTTAAAGGTTTTTTCAAAAGGTAATTTTAGAAGGGTGTCTTTTGATAGAATGTCTATCACCAGTGTGTTTTTGTAGTTCGGCGTACTCAGAATCTGACCTCCTGTGGGGTCGAATAGTTGTTGCTGGTTGAATGCACCGAAGTTTTTTTGAAATTCTCCCAGAAATTTACCCGATTCCACGTTCCACACCGATTGTAGGTCGCGGTTGTTGCTAAGCACCACTTTGCTGTTGTCGGGGTTAAAGTAGGCATGTTGCAGAATATGCCCTTCTAATTTGAAGTTACGCAGGAGTTTGCCGGTTTCTACTTCAAAAATTTTGGCAGAATTATCTCTGGAAGCAGTCAGAATCCATTTACCATCTTTACTGAAAACCACACTTTGAATGGGTTCGGTGTGGCGATTGAAGGTGCGCATTTGATGTCCGGAGTTGAAGTTCCACAGAATCACAGCGTTGTCTGTACCTCCCGTAACCACATAATTGCCGTCAGGGCTGAAACTGTAGCAGGAAATAAACTTGCTGTGTCCTTGTTGTAGTATGGTTTCCAGTTTTTGGGTGTTCTGAGAAATACTGCAAAATATACCTGAAATAAGAAGGATAAAAACATATATCGATTTGAAAAACAAACGCATACTGAAAATATTTAGTTGTGAAATCAAATATATGGGTTTAATTATTGAATTTTGCAGATATGTTCCAACAAGCCGTCATATTCGACATGGATGGAATCCTGATAGATTCTGAACCGCTGTGGCGAGAGGCCGAAAAGCGGGTGTTTGCCAGTGTGGACATAACCCTTACTGATGCCATGTGCAGAAGTACGGCGGGCTTGCGGATAGATGATGTGGTGAAGCGCTGGTTGATTGAATTTAATCATGCTGATGCAAACCAACATAAGTTGGCCGAAGAAGTGGTACAGGAATTGATACGATTGGTGAAAACCCAAGGGCAGGCCATGCCGGGAGCAAAGGAATGTGTGACTTTTTTCAAATCAAAAGGATGGAAAATAGGTTTGGCCTCGTCATCGTGGATGCAGATTATAGATGCAGTGTTGGATAGATTGGGGATGAGGGAAGATTTTGAAGCTGTATTTTCTGCTGAACCGTTGAAATACGGCAAGCCCCATCCCGAAGTATATTTGCAAACAGCCGAGGCATTAGGTGTAAATACTGAAAATTGTTTGGTAATTGAGGATTCTTTTAATGGGGCTTTAGCGGGGCTTGCCGCACACATGAAGGTATTGGTGGTGCCGGAGGCTGAAAACGCATCAGATGAGCGGTTTAAAGCCTTTCATTTAAAGTGTAGTTCTTTGTTGGGGATACCGTCTCAATATGGGGTAATACAACAACTTTTCAGCGGTAAATCTTAATTTCTACATCCTTCACGGTGGCGTTGGTTTTTCCTGCGTTCCAGAAATAAATACGCATTTTACCCTTTTTTTGTGTCGGGTAGTAAGGAGTTTTAATAGTTAGTACTTCCTCTTTTTTCTCATAAGCTTTATGGTACTCGGCTGAGTAGCTTTTGTAGAAAAGTACCTCTCCCGCATCGTTTTGATGCGTTACCACATAGAAAAAACCTTTGTTGTTGAGTGAATCAAGGTATGAGAACTGGGTTTCTATTACAAAACCCTTTCGGGGCAGGGTGTCCAATGCAAGGTCTAATACACTACTGAAGCCTTCTGGTTCTATTTCTTCAATCAGACTATTTGTCTGGAGGCTTAGTGTATATAGTTTGTTGCTCTCGGATGTAGGGTGTGGTTTTCCTGTGAAAAATAGCGTGCCGAAAAAGTAAAGTCCGCAGAGTAAAATTCCCGAGTGAAACTCTTTTGTTCGCCCAAGCCATTCTCTTAGTGATAAAAGACTATACCCGAAGAGGATAAATAGAAAGCCAATTAGTGAAAATGTTGCAACACTAATCATAGAGGGGTTTTCGTAGCGAAAAATTAGTTCACTCATTTCGGGAGTTAAGAGTACCGAAAGGCAATTTAAATTTCCTTTTATTAGTGCTATCTCCTTTCCATTAGCAAGGGCTTTCCATCCGGGATAGTGGTTTTGTTGCAGGGTGAGTAAAACAGGGTATTGCACATTTGTTTTCAGGATAAACTTGTGAAACCCTTTTCGCACAATCGAAAGCTTGTTGGTACTATCGTTTTTTAAGGTTGGCAATTTATTTATTAGACTGTCGGGCAGAAAAACGGTGCTTTTGGTTATTTGGGTAGAGTTTAATGTAGAAACTGCGCGGATATCGTCAGAAAAGTAAGCCAATCCATTTTGATTCATCGAATCGAGCAGGGAGCGGTGTTCGGTTAATAGGCTTTTGAACCCATTAAGCATAAATGAATTGTAGCCCTCTGCCGAAATACGTTGTTGAAATGTGGAAGTATTTCTCCACAAAGGGGATAGGCTTGGTCGCTGATCGGTTTGCTCAGCAATTGGCCTGGAGTCTGTAGGGATGTTTTTTGATGTGCTGAGTAAAATCTCTTGAGTAAGTTGGCGGGGGCTGCCTTCAAATGATTTACCGGTATAAGGCATGTTTAGTTGTACGGCAATAAGCATTTCCAACACTACAGCTGCAAAAATAAACGAGCTTTTCAGGTTGTTTTTTTTAATCAAAACAATTAGAAACAACAGAATAGCCAGCCATAATGTCGATTGCCAAAAAATGTGGTTGGAGAGTGTTGCCACCTCTTTTTTTAGCAACAGGCTTTGCGAAAAGTCGAGCGCAGGAAAGTAGTGGTGGCCTTTTTTCCACAAGCTAAGACTGATTAGAATAAACAGAATACCAGAGAATACAGTAAGGCATCCGGTAATAACGGGTTTAAACGAATTCGTATTTTTCTGGTAATAATCGAAGCCCAGAGCGGCTAGCAAAATCAGGCTGAGCGAAAAAAAGTAAATTAAAAACGAAGGGAAACGAAACAGGTTCATCAAGGGTACATAATCGAAGAAGAATTTGAAAACGGGTGTATCTTTACCCATGGCAACAAACAAACTGATGAGCGAAAAAACAAGTATAGCTTTAAGCCATAATGAATACTTTTGCTTAGAGAATAAATAACCGAAAGCAAAGACCAATAAAATTACTCCCATATAACCGTTAGTCATTACTGAAAAACTACCCCAGTAATTTTCGTTTATAACAGTAGCGTAGGGTGTAATTAGCGATAGCATTGCTTTAAAGGGAAAAGAATAAAACTCTGTTTGACTAAAGTTGAGCCCACTTAGTCGGTTTACGTGCGGATTAGCCTGCACATAAGACCACATCATTACTACCGAGGCCGAAGCAATTAAAAGGGCCACAAGTAGATTTGCTCCTGTAAAACAGAGAGCCGCTTTAGTTTGCTTTCGTTTGATGTTACTGATGAGATTAATAAAAAATAAAATCAGCAAGAGGTAAAAGGTGCCAATGGTTAATGTTTGATAGCTGTTTACAATTAGAAAGAACAAAAACAACGCAGCTCTGAAAATATTTAACGCACTAATCTGTTGAATGAGTTTTAGGTATGCGTAGAGAGAAAGAGGTGTCCAGGCTGCGGCGGTAATGGCTGAAATTTCCTGAGCTCGACTAACGTAAAACCCCATCAAAATGTAGCCTATTGCTCCTAAAAGTGCTGCGGTTTTATTCTTGTTAAATCTTCCGAAAAGTTTGTAAAAGCCCAATCCTCCTATAAAAGCATAGCCTACAAACAACGCATTGAATGTGTAGGCGGTATAACCAAAAAAATAGCCAATAAACCAGAATTCAGGATTCCAAACACTGCTTCGCATATCTGCATGAATGGGAAACCCTAGGTGCTGAAATGGATTCCAGAGCGGTATTTCTCCCTGTTGTATAGATTCTGCAACAAAATACCTCCACGGGTAGTAGCAATCAATCAAATCCCAAGGTAAAACTCCATAGAACAAACTAATCTGCCAGTATCCTAGCAATGCGGTGAAAAACAACACTAAGCCGTGCGACCGGGGGGAAGTAAGGTAAGTGTATATAATGTTGATGACCTGCATTAGCAGGGGTAAAAGTAATTTAAAGTTTTTAAAAGCCTGCTGAGCTATTTAATAGAGTAGGATTACACTTAGCCAATCTAAATTATCTTTTTTAGTTTCCTTTCTTCGTGCGGCTATACCCCATTTTTAGCAAAATGTCGAATACTTTTTGCACCAATTCACCTTGTATAATAATTTCTCCTTCTTTTGCTGAGCCGCCTACGCCGCATTTTGATTTAAGATTACGTGCAAGTTCTTCCCGACTTTCGTCTGTGCCAATAAAGCCATCAACTAGTGTTACCGTTTTTCCGCCACGGTGTTTGCGCTCTATTCTTACCAGTAGTTTTTGTTCTGCAGGAGAAAGGGTTTCTTGTTCGTCTTCTTCGTGGTCGTAGTTAAAATTAGGGTTGGTAGAATATACCACATTAATTCTATTCTTCTTACTCATGCTTTCCCGAAATTAAGTTGATTAATCGTTGCATTTCAAGTTCATTTACCTTGTCTTGAAGATTTAAAATCACCTTGCGTTTTTCTAGATTGGTAAGGTGCCAGCTGAGCGAAATCCGGTCGTTTCGCATATGCTTAAGTGTGAAAGTGAGGTAGTGGAAATCATTTCCAAACCACTCGGCAGCCATTTGTACAAACTGCTCGTTGTTTAGGTCGTGTATGCGTGTAACATTTCCCGATACACCGGTGAAGGGTTTGCTCAGGCGTTGCATCACTGAGCCCGAACTTAAGTTTTCGAGTTCTTCTTCTTTCTCGGTATCACGCACTTGTATAAAAACCACTCCGGATGTATTGGTTTTAATCCAATTTCGGAATTCTTTCAGGTATTGAACACTTGTTTTTACTCCGTAATTGTCGCGAATTCCAGCATCCATTATTTCTATAGGCGGTTCTGTTGGCATGGTAACCATTGGCATAATGTAGGGGAAGGTGGCGTTCATGCGTAGTGCACTGGTGTATTTTATATTCATGGCATTTTGTTGTTTCAGTAATCGGGTAAATTCCACATTTTCTACTATAGCCGGAACTATATTGTTGTCGGGTAGGGTATAGTCGCAAAAGTAGGAAGCCGGCTGAGAAGAAATGATTAGCCTTCTGCCGTCATTTATTATAGAAGGTGCCATTACTAGTATTGGAATAGTAGCTTCAAATTCTGGTTTAGCGTAGTCTTTTAGTCTTTTATCCATTACGCCCTCCAGGTTCTTATTTAGTTGCTGTTCAAAATCGTGTCCCCTGTCTCTAGTGTAGGTGTAGTTACCGTCTTTAATTGTACGGTAGCGGACTAGAAAATCGTTTGTTGCAATAGCAAAGGCAACAGGGTTTAGTGCGTCTTTTGTGATGTTGTCCTGAAATCTTTTAGTGTCCCAGATAAAAGTAGTGTCTGTAATTTGCCTGTACTTTAGTTCACGCCAATATGCGGCACCAATCAAGCCTCCGGAAGAACCCGTTATGAACTGCAATTGATTAAGAAACAGTCCACCGGAAATACTATCGGCTTGTTCCATTACAGTAAAAGCCCACAATGCGGAGCGAAGTCCGCCACCACTCACGTTTAGAATAATGATTTTGGGTTTTTGACCAGTTAAAATAGAGTTGGATTCGTTTTTCTTTCGCCAGTTGTTTAGAATATTCAGATTATGTTCTTTATCCTTTTGATGAGTTTTTCCATTTTGACTGATAGCATATAAGTTTTCTAAACTATAATCTGCTTTGGTCGTGTAATCTATGCCATAGGCAAAGTTTCGATACTTAAAAAATTCGTAGTGGCTGCCTAAGTAATTTACAAGCACTACAGAAACAATAATAACGGTGAGTGTCCATCCCTTGAGCCATGAGTAAAAGGCACTTATGAGCATAAGCAGCATAGTGAAAAGCAGTATAATACTTGCGCCAGCAGGAATAGAGAACCATTCATTATCTCTAAAGGCTCCAATTACCAAAAAGCTGATAATCATGATAAACTCAAAAATGGAGGCATTGATATGATTTTGTCTGAATACTCTCTCCAAAATTTCTTTATCGTAATGTTCGCTGTCTCTGGCTAGTTTTATGGATAGGGTAGAATTCATATAGGTTTCTACCCGCCACTTATTGCTGCCCATTAATCGGGTGTTCCATTTTTGTTTTTTGTGTAGGGTTGCATCAATCAGTCGATCCTTTGCGTCGTCGCTGCTACCACCCAAGATTTTTGCGTCTTTGTTGAATTTAAAAAAGTAAAGAATGGTAATTCCCACAAACAAAAATTGCCCTATAAGAAACCCAATCATATTCAGGAATACTTGAGCAGGAGCAACTAATTCTTTTTTAAGCTGAAATGAAGAAGCACAGACTAAATAAGTAACTACAAAAAGAAAAGGAATGAAAAAGTTGTTGAGAGAAAACTTATAAAATGGGCGGGAAACGGTTGCAATAAAACGAAATTTATATCCGTGAAGCACATAGCTGTATATATGGAAGGCCATTACAAAACCACCCACAGAAAAGCCTAAAATGGCGTGCGACCATACATTTACCTCGCCCAAATACTCAGGGTATAAAAAAAGATATGGAACGCCAAAGCTGGCACCAAACGACTCGGTAATATAGCCAAATAAAATCAGCCAAAAGATGAGGAGAAGGTGATTACGTTTTATGTGGAGTAAAAAAAGTTGAATTGGAAAAAAGTAAAAAAAACGCTCCCAACGTTCTTTCCAAGTTATGGTATTCTCTGTATGTTCGTTGGGTTCTTCTTTCATGCGCAGATTTACGTGGCTTTAGTTGAATAGGTTCTCAATATAGAAATAATTTTATTCGTAGGCTTTAATAAAATCAGTAACGATATAGGAAATGGCTTTTCCTATAATTTTTTCTTCTGTTGTATTAGTGGGAGCAGCTTCGGAAATATGTAAATAAACGGGGTGGTTTTGCCGTGTGAGCAAATAGAGCAAATGACGAACCTGATCGAGAGTAAAACCACTGGGGCTTAATGCACTGGAAGGCATGTAGGCAATGCTATCCATATCGACTTCAAGTGCCAGTGGTGCAGTAGTTTTTTGAAGCGCTCTTGCTGCCAATTCAGACAAAGTATATTTGTTTTTCAAAAAACTTTCGTAGCTCGTGAAAGAAAGGTTTTTGTGCTCAGAGAACTCATTCAAAATAAATTGCGAATTGTAGTTTTCGTGAAGACCCAATACATGGTAGTAATGCAAAAAACCTTCGTTAAACGCATAGGAGAAACCATTGCCGCTGTGCCTACCCTCCAGGGATCTTAAATCGGCATGGGGGTCTATGTTTACACAATTTACGGAGTGATTGAGTGCTAAAGAGGATCCTTTGAGTAGAGGGTAGGAATTGTTGTGACCTCCTCCTATTACGATGGGAATCTTATCAAGCTCGATTAACTTTTTAATGATGGGGTATATGATTTCATCCAGTTGGTCAGTAAGCTCACGAAGTTTAATTACATCTTTTTCTTCTTTTTTATAAAGAAACTGCGTGTCGACTGATCCAAGAATTGATACTTTTTGCTTGTTGAAATCGTTGTGCTGGATATTTAGGAAGGCTTTAAGAAAGGCAGGCCAGGTGTTTTTTGCCCCAGGTAATCCACAGTTTGCCTGAGAGCCAATGTCTTCAGGTATTCCAAGTAGTACAAATTTTACTTCATTCGATTTGTAATCTGTGTGAATAAATTCTCCCAACTTGCTTTCTCCCTCGCGTAGGATAGTCAGGACTCCTAGTTCTTCTTCACTCAAAGGAATAATGTTTTGCATAGTTTAAAATAAAATACCCTTCTTTCTCACAAGAGAAAGAAGGGTAAATATAAGTCGAGAATTGGAAGATTTTACTTTACTATCGTCATTTCTTGAACTAAGTGACCTGCGCCGGCATATTTATCAACGATAAACAAAACGTAACGAATGTCGCATACGATGGTTCGCTGTAAATCTGGTTCGAAATAGATATCGCCGCTCATAGCTTCCCAGTTACCATCAAATGCCGTACCGATAAGTTCGCCATTGGCGTTAATTGTAGGACTTCCAGAGTTACCACCGGTAATGTCGTTGTTTGTTAAAAAGTTAACTACTAAATCGCCATTTTTATCAGCATACTGACCGTAGTTTTTAGTGTTGTATAGTTCCTTCAGTTTAGCGGGAACCGTAAATTCATCAGGGTTGGTTGGATCTTCTTTTTCTATTACGCCCCTAAGAGTGGTGTAGTGCTTGTACAAAACGCCATCTTTTGGTTCGTAATTAAGAACTGAACCATAAGTAACACGCATGGTAGAATTGGCATTAGGGGCATAAAACTTATCAGAGTTTAGTTTGCGAATACCGTCAATAAACAGCCTATCTGCACGCTCTTTTAGAGCATCGTTTCCTTGTCCTGCGCCCATTAGTTTTTCAATATAAATGGTCATAAACTCATTGAAAAGCTTATAGGCCATATCGTTTTCTAAAGATTTAGTGGTCACTTTATCTAAGAAAGCAGCTAGTTTAGCTTTCGAAGTGAAAGGTGATTTAGCAAAATATGCTGCGGCATAAGCGTCAAATCCTTTAAATTTTTTACGCGTGTTTTCTAATGAAGTAGGATGGAAGAGGGGATCCACATCTTTGTAGTACAACTCCAGCATGGCGGCGTATATTTTTTGGTCAACACGAGCATCGTAGTCTTTGTAGAACTTATCAGCATTATCAAGAATGCTCTTTTTGGCGGCTGCAATCTTGGTGGCGTCATTGTCTTTTAAAGCGGGAAGCAAGGCCGAGCGCATACCAAAATTGTTCATAATAAACAGATGAAGCTCTACTCCAAAAATGGCTTCGCCAAAATACACTTCAGGAATTATTGTTTTACTGGATTCAGCGTAATATTTTTCAAAGGATTTCAAAACATCACCGTATATTTCTTTTCTTTCTGATTCGGCATTTACCCAATCTTGAAATTGATTTTCCAAGGTCTTTTTCTTGTCGTAAACCTTGTTGTTTACAAGTTGTTCGCTTTGTCCCATAAAGTACTTCCAGTAGTTAGAAATGCGGGCATACTTAGAGGCATATTGTATCCTAACACTTTCATCTTTATCCATAAATTCCTTCATGATATCGAGTTTCATTCCACGAATTTTAACACGAGCAGGTTGATCAAGCTCAACGGCTTGCTTAACTCCGTATGAAGTAAGGTAGCGATCGGTACTTCCTGGGTATCCCATCACCATAGCGTAATCGCCTTGTTCTACACCTTTAAGCGAAACTGGCAGGTGATGCTTAGGTTTATAAGGAACGTTGTCTTCTTTGTATTCTGATGGATTATTGTCTTTATCGCTGTACACACGGAACATACAGAAATCTCCGGTATGGCGAGGCCACATCCAGTTATCTGTATCGCCACCAAATTTTCCAATAGATTCCGGTGGAGCACCCACTAAACGTACATCGCTGAAGATGTTGTAAACAAACATGTAGTATTCGTTTCCTGAAAACATGTTTTTGATTTGAATACGCTTGCCTTCTTCTTGCGAAGCGTCATTAAGTTCTTTAATGTTTGCCTGAATAATTTTAGCACGCTCGCCTTCAGTCATTCCTACACTAGTTCCTTTCAGAATTTTATCGGTCACGTCTTCCATACGGTCTAAAAACCAAACAGTAAGTCCAGGTACATGAATTTCCTGTGAGCGACTCATAGCCCAAAAACCATCTCTAAGGTAGTTGTTGGTTGTGGTGCTGAATTTCTGAATAGCATCGTAACCACAGTGGTGATTAGTAAGCATCAATCCTTCTTTGGAAATCATTTCACCTGTACAAAAACCTCCTCCTAAGGCTACAATTGCGTCTTTGAGGCTACTTTTGTTTACAGAATAAATATCTTCGGCAGTAAGCTTAAGTCCTAGTTTTTGCATTTCTGCATACTTCTTCCCCAGTAAAATAGGAAGCCACATCCCTTCGTCGGCTTTAGAGGCACCGCTAAACAGGGTTAGCATTGCCGAAGCCAATAAAATTTTAATTTTTTTCATTTTCATTTTTGAGTTTTAGTATCGGTTACAAATTAAAGAAAAACTGCTAAGGATTTAACATGCCAAACGTATGGGTGGCAAAAATAGAAAATTAACGGTACGATTTAAGTTTTTTGATAATTGTCCTCGTACGGGTAACTATTCAGGTTACATTTCAGATAGAATTGTTTAGTTCTTTTTTTTTCTCCAAGAGCCATTGATAGGCCTTGGCTCTATCGGTAAAAACTTTCATTTTTTCCAACGGTCCTTTGTTGTTGTAGAATGTTTTGAGAAAATTAATGATAATTCGCTGAGCGATATTATGAACCACAACAGCCTGAGCATAACTAAGGTCTACGGATTCCTTACGGTTGGAGAATTCGCGCGCTTCTTTAGAAATGGTCGAGAACTTTCCTGAGTCAACCAAAATAATACACCTGCCCATTTCGCAATTTGCAGCGCAGAATTCAAATTGCTGAACTGTTTCCTCATACTCTATATGAGAGTTATCATTCATAATGATGTGAATGATACCTTCATCGTCAACATGAACACTTGTGTTTGTTGTTTTAATAGCCTTCCCTTGCGTCGTCACTTTTCCTTTACGTTATTCAGGTGCTAAGAAAACAATTTTTATTTTAGGAATACTATATACAAACAATTTTTATTTTTCAAATAAAAACTAACTACAACAAAATATATGATTATTCTTCATTTAGCTCATTAGAGTTCAGTAAATTAATATAGGCTTTTAATCAATGATAGAAATTTTTACGTACTGATACGGAGTAAGGTCATCTTCCGGTTTTGGTTTTTTAGGACCAGTTACCATAAGTTTTTCTTCGGTTACGATTAGTTTTAGTGGATCCACACCTAATTTTTCGAGTAGTTTTTCGAGCTCAATTTTCGTGTTTAGTGTTCTGTAGTAAGACATTACATCGTTTCTCCAATAAGCCATTGTTTTGCTATGTGAAGAACTGCTCTCAAAACTTACTTCGGCATATCCCTGTAGTTTTATAAGGGTGGCTATTCGTTTAGCAAAATCAATAAAACCAGGAGAGGAGGGGTCTAGTTTCACCTGTCGGTAATCGAAATTAACCTTATAGTTGGTCAGTGTGATATCTTCAATTTTAAAATCGGTTTTGATTACCGGTATGATAACAAGGTATTGATAGTAGTTAAAATCTTTAGGCAGATGGGTTCTGTAGTCGTATTCGGGGCCCAAAACCAGGCTGTATTCTCTGAGAATATGTTCGGCTGTGTTTAATTCGACAACATGATTGCTGATGTACCGAAAAAACTTTTCTTTTGTCATATTCAATCTTTTTTCAGCAACGGCTTTGTTGTTTTTATATATAGATAGGTCGTTCATGTGTTTGGATGCTGAGGCTACCAATACAAATTTTAAGGATTCGAAGTTGGGCACAATTTGCTTTAGTTCTTCGATGTATTTTTTAAATCGTACGTCGGTTGTGTCTAAAGCACCAATCTTTGGATTGTATAGGTATTGGAAGTAAACCGGTAAAATTTGTCTGGGAAGAAACTGAGCTTTCGACTCACTTATGATTTCAACATCTGCCAAACATGGCGCAGGGTTTAACTTAACAAGGCTTACAACCAGTTTGGGGAAAGAGTCGTTCTTTGGCAAACTTGAGGTAACGATTTTATGTGGTGGGAAATAAATCCCCTGTTTTTTCATTTCTTTTTTGAATGAGTTGAAACTTTTCTGCTTTTTTCCTTCCTGCATCAGAACACTAAAATAAATAGTAGTATCCTCGAGCAATATACGTGCAGCCTGTTTTTTAAATTCATTAAAACTCTCCGTTTTAATGAATCTTTTTTTTTCCTCAGGATATACGACAAATCGCATCAGGTTAACCAGTTCATCAGGTGTGATGTCTCCTGAAAAACTAACTGGTATTACATATCCCTGCATCGAAAAGTGCGCTGTAGCATCCAGGCTACCATTAGTGAACGTAATGGAAAAGGCCTTGTTGAATTTACCGGGCCTTCCAGCAGGATTATAAGTTACTATTATACTGCCAGAAGCATTAGGAAACAGTGTGTCTTTGGTGTGGATTAGAGTACCACACCCGCAGGCCGATTCGCTAGATTTAATCCAAACCTTATCTGTTGAGAAATTGGTAAAGTACACCTCTTTGGATACAACACTGCCTGCTTCTTCTATACTGTCTGTTTCCACAACACGATTGGATATTCGAACATCTATGGTGTTTTGAGCAAACAACAAAAAGCAATTAATTGAAAATATGCCGGTCAGAAAATTTCTCATGGAGAAACCATTTCCATAATATATGCGCACAACCACGCACCATAAGTTCCAAGTGCATAACCAAACACGGCAAGTAGTACGCCCACTGTTGCCAGCGATGGGCTAAACGCTGAAGCCACTATTGGGGCAGATGCAGCGCCACCTACATTGGCTTGGCTGCCTACTGCCACAAAGAAAAACGGAGCCTTTATTAGTCGTGCCACGAGCAAAATAAATACGGCATGAAAAAACATCCAAATAAAACCAACCACAAAAAGTCCCGGAGTTTTAAAAATTTCGCCTATATCCATTTTCATACCTATGGTGGCCACTAAAATATAGAGCAACAGGCTTCCCATTTTTGAAGCGCCGGCACCTTCGTATTTTTTTAGTTTGGTAAATGACAAGGCAACCCCCAGCGTAGTTGCAAATACTACCAGCCAAAAGAATCCGCTGGCCAGTGAGTTTAGCCCGTATTTAGCCAACCAGTCTTTCATGGACTCAAAGTAGGGGCTTACTACATCTGCCCCAAAATGAGAAACAGCGGTACCCCCAAAGCCTATAGCAGCAACAACCATCAAATCGGTAGATGTTGGAACCTTAGAGATTTCTAAAGCGACTTTTTCCAACCTGTTTTTTAAATCGGTAATGGCACTGTTGTCGGCCTTAAACCAAGTGTCGATTCTATCGCTCATGCCTGCACCAAAGAGCAAAACAGCCATCCATACATTTGCTACCATTACATCTACTACAATCATTTTGGAGAACAGCGCTTCTGATGGGCCGTATATTTCTTTCATAGCAGTTTGGTTTGCTCCTCCGCCAATCCAACTCCCGGCAATGGTAGAAAGACCTTTCCACACTTCAGAAGGATTGGCTCCAAGTAGATCGGGAGATATAGCAGCTGTAACCAATAAGGCTATCGGGCCACCTATTATTACTCCGAAAGTACCTGCCAAAAAAACAATAAGTGCTTTTGAACCTAAGCGTAAAACTCCTTTTAAATCCATACCCAAACAAAGCAAAATTAAACTGGCAGGGAGTAGGTAGCGTGAGGCAACTTTGTATAGCCCGCTTGCTTCGCCCGATATTATGCCTAAAGAATTGAGAATGCCCGGAATAAAATAACACAATAAAAGTGCAGGTAAAAGGGTGTAGAATTTTTTAAATATAGGTAAATTAGAAGTGTAAAAAATAAGGGCCAGTATAAGTATTAGTATACCTAAAACTACGGCATCGCTTTCAAAAACGGGAGTAGTATGCACTACATTAAGTTTTAGTTTTCCTCCCGATGTGTGTTGGAAGGGCAAGAGATTGCCAGTTTTGTCGTAGGCAATGATTTTTAGAGAAAATTCACCTGTTTCGTACCCGTTTATGGCAAAAGGTGAGAGTTGCGGAAGTTCAAATTTTCGTCCGTTTACTATTACATCCAGCTTGTCTACAAAGCCTTTGGGCAGGATAGTATGCCCAAAATCGACAATCACGCCCTTGTATTGGTCGCTAAACAGTGTTTGACCGGAGTTGTCAAAATTTACTATTTTAAAGTCTTTATTCTGTTCGGCAAAATCACTGTTTATGAATTGTAGTTTTATCCCGTCTTGCTCGAAGGTTTTATTGTCTCGCTGTAGCCAGGGGGTTTCGTCTTGAGCGAAGCCGACCATTAAATTCGTTAAAAGTAAAATACTGACTAAAAATCTTTGCATATAGCAAATGTAAATAAAATTAGGTGAGCTTAAAGTTTTCGACTTGCCGCACTTTTTAGGATGAAGCTTGTTGTATTAAAATTATATTAGCACCTATTTTTGATTTATGAGAGTAGAGCTTGTAACTATTGGCGATGAGATTTTAATCGGACAGACAGTAAACACCAACGCAGCATGGATTGGCGAGCAATTGAGTTTGCTGGGTATAAATTTGCAACGAATCTTAACTATCTCAGATACCCGTGAGGCTATATTGGATGCACTGGAAGATTGCCGAAAAAGAGCTGAGCTGGTAATTCTTACAGGAGGGCTGGGACCAACCAAAGACGATTTGACAAAACCTACTCTTTGCGAATACTTTGATACAAAGTTGATTATGAATACGGAGGTTTTGGCAAAAATTGAAGCCTATTTCAAATTGGTTAACCGTCCCATGCTGGAAGTAAATGTAAACCAAGCTTTATTGCCCGAATCTTGCGAAGTTTTACCCAACGAGTATGGCACAGCTTCGGGAATGTGGTTTGAAAAAGGAGCTGCTATTTTTGTATCTCTTCCGGGGGTTCCCTACGAGATGAAAGCACTCATGGAAAACGAGGTTTTGCCTCGAATTCTCAATAAATATAGTTTTCAGTCGGCTTATTACAGAAGCGTACTTACTCAGGGTATTGGAGAGTCTTTTTTGGCAGATATTATTCAGGAATGGGAAATTTCCATTAGAAATATAGGCTTGGGATTGGCCTATCTGCCTTCGCCGGGCATTGTAAAACTCAGAATATCCGGAAATGAGGCTGATGCTGCTGATTCAAAGCGAAAAGTAGAAAAGGCTATTGCCGATTTAGAAAAGTTAATCCCTCAGTATATATATGGTTATGATAAAGATAAATTGGAGGAAGTGGTAGGTAAGTTATTGAAAAATAAAGGATTAACAGTTTCTACAGCAGAAAGTTGTACAGGAGGGTATATAGCCCATTTGATTACATCTGTTTCGGGGAGTTCATCTTATTTTAAGGGTAGTATAGTTGCGTATGCCAACGAGTTGAAGCAACAACAACTTGGAGTAAACCCTATTGATTTGGAGCAGCACGGTGCAGTAAGCCGAGAAGTGGTAGAGCAGATGGCTGCCGGGGTGAGAAGTTTGCTAAAAACCGACTATGCTATTGCAACATCGGGAATAGCAGGTCCTGATGGAGGTACACATGAAAAGCCTGTAGGTACGATTTGGATTTCGGTGAGTGGACCCGGTGGTGTTTACTCTAAGATGTTTTCTATGGGAGCTAACCGCGAAAGAAACATTCGGAAATCGGCGCTAATGGGATTGTTTTTGCTCAGAAAAAAAATTATCGACGATAGCTGTATAGTACTACCCAAAATTAGGACAGCGAAGTAAATTTTTAATTTTAAGCCGTATAATGAAAAGAGAAAGAAGAAAATTCAGCGTTGCTTTCAAGACAAAAGTGGCACTAGAAGCGTTAAAAGAGCAGTCCACTGTATGTATTCAAACTAAAGTGGACTTTTTCTTAATTGGGGTTTCCTGTTAATTCAAAACTAAACTATTTTTCTCATTTTCCGATTTTTCTATCAGTTTAAGTTGTCGATATTCCATTCTTCTTTGGTATAAAGAACGTTGTTTTATTCGCTTTCTTGCAAAATTTGTTCGCCTCGACCGTAATAAACATCCGCTGGCGTAAGGTTGTTTAAGGATTCATGATAGCGTTCATTATTGTATCGGTAAACGAACTTTTCAAGCGCCTTTTCCAACTCTTCAGGAGCGTAATAATTATCGAGTTTCACAACATTTTTCATAGTTCTGTGATACCGCTCGATTTTTCCTTGAGTTTGCGGATGCATTGGTCTACCATGGATTTGCTCCATTCCAAGACTGTCTTTTAGGTAAGATTTCAAGTCAGAAGCAATGTAACATGACCCATTGTCAGATAACAGTTTTGGACGCTGTTTAGTGATCAATTTCGCTTTTCTGATGGCTCTGTCAATAGTTCTTTTCACATCCTCTGATTTCATGTTGGCACAAAGCTCCCAATGGACAATGTATCGGCTGTAATCATCTAAAACGGTGCTTAGGTAATACCAGCCCCAGCCGATGATTTTGAAGTAGGTGAAGTCCGTTTGCCACATTTGGTGTACGAACTTGGTCTTATCGGTGAACTCATCGCCTGCAGACATGAAGATGTGAGCTGGAGATGTGATCAAGCCCCTTGCCTTTAAAATCCGGTAAACACTCGACTCTGAAATAAAAATCTGCTGCTCATCAGTGAGATGATAAGCGAGTTCTCTGGATGATAATTCAGGTCGTTCCAGCGCTATTTCAACAACCAAGTTCTTTTGTTCCTGTGGAATACTGTTCCATTGTCTTCTTGAACTTCTTTTGCTTGGTTCTAGACCTTCAACACCGTAGTCTGAGAATGCTTTATACCATGTGTAAAAAGTGCTCTTATTCAAGCCTATTTCGCGCAAGGTCCGGTTGACTCCAAGATCTGACTCAACAACCATTTTGATGAGCTCCTGTTTTTCTGATACTGTAAAACGCATATAATTCTTGAATTTGTTCCTTAATCCAAAATGTCCAATGTTTTTTTTACAATATCATAGCGCAACACTAAATCGGCAACAATCTCCTTTAAACGTTGATTTTCCTTTCTAAGTTCTGATACTTCATCACTCGTGGCTTCTCGCGTTGTATCGCCTGCTAAACGCTTCTTTCCAGCCTCTAGGAACTCTTTATTCAGATTTTGATAGATTCTTCCCTGGTCTAATAAAAGTAACTATATTAGATGTTAACTTACTCTTTGCAAGGTTATAATCATCCTTTTTAAGTTTACGCTTTTCAATTCCCTTTTTATTTTCTTTATTCAATTGTGAAGCAATCAGTTGCCATGCCGCATTAGTATTCATAATGGCGTGATGCCACTGCTCAGTGAATAAAGCATTTTCGAAAAGGGAAAGGGGTCGGCTTTCAGTTATAATGAGAGTAGATATTTTATCAACTTGATCAAGTTGCATAAATTGATTAGCAATACTTACAATTTCTTCATCTACATATTTTTGCGAAGTTGAAAAAGACAGTTGTTTTAAGTTCCCAATAGAAATTGGAGGCTCAAGTTCTATAAGTGATAGATTGTCAGCTAATTCATATATTGACGTCAAATTAGTCTCATCAGTATAAATTTCAAGTACCCCTCCTAAAAAAACTGGAGTAGTTGTATTTAGAGCTTTACCAACTATCTTAACTGATTGAAGGTCACAAAGACCACCTAATAAGGCATCCTTTTCGCTTTGGGTAAGCTCATTAGGAATCTCTATTAATACTAATTGCTCTTTCGCGTCTGTTTTTAAGATAATATTGTTATTATTAAGATAATCTTCGAACTCTTGATTACTATAATTTACGTCTATAACAACACCAAAAAAGTTTTTCGGAGCTTTATATGGAATTTTAACTCCATTATCATAATAATAAGGACATCCTTCTTCTCCTAGTTTTATAACTTTACGGACAACAATGTATCTAAAACAACTTTTTCAAATGGGTCGCTTTTAAAAGGAAATAGTTCTATGCATTCTTTATTCTTCTTATCTAAAACCGTATTAATTGTAGCTTCGTCTTTTTCAAGTAAAAGACAGAATTGCTCA
>JBKBNH010000018.1:0-7039 GCA_046295395.1 Flavobacteriales bacterium
AAAAAGCCTGTATGAAAGCCGTTTTTGGGTAAAAATATCGACTTTTTATCGTTTTATAGAGGTTGTGCAACGGCTACGTGTGTTGGCAGCTGGCGTTCTGTCTGTCGTATAGTGATGGTCAGGTTTGTTAAGGGTTTTAACTGTCTGATTATGGTGCATTTATTTTTTCAATTTCCAAAGCTAATTGTTTCAAGTCCTGTTTAATTAGATTTATTTGTGCTTCAATTTGGTCGTGCATATTGGCTCTATTTGTCAATTGGTCTGCTGTGTATTTGCCGCCTTCTCCGAAAAACAAATCATAAACTTTATCCTTGTGTTTTTCCTTGGTGTCTGCAATTTGCCCGAAGCCCAACCACTTATCAGCAAGTTGTTGTCGGAGTGATTTTTCATTTTTGTTTGGATTTTCGTATGTTAGGTAATACCAAACCGAAGTAGGGAAGATTGTTGAAGTTTCTGGTGCTTCCCAAATGTCCTTCAAGGCGTTTCTTGAATGATAAAACTCAACTTTTCGTTTGTTCAATAAAATCAGCAAACCCAATGTTGCTTCTGTCAAGCCTGCTCCAATTCCAATAAATTCAGGCGCATTTCCTGCATCTCCACTTGTCAGTAAAATTCCTGCTGTAATTGCTCCTGCTGCACCTACAACAATTGCCCCAACTGTCAGCTTTGTTTCAGCATCATCTTCTTTTCCCTTAAGGTAAGTGGCAATTTGGTCGGCTCGTTCTTCTTCGCAATCCATTTCACTTGCAACGGCTGAAATTTCAAGAGAAGAAATATTTATTCTCTGATTAATTCTCTGTGAGAGCTCAATGATTTCTATACGTTTGTCTATGGTTGGGTTTGCTTTATAGGATTTTTTCAAGTTCACCAACTCCGATAGTAAGTCAAATATTCCTATTGCATTTGCTGCATTTAATGATTGAAATGAAAATCTGTTTATTAAAATGGTGTCAATGTCAAGCGTGTGAATTGGTTTTAGCAAGTCACTTTTGACGTAACTGAAAACTGTTTGTTGATTACAATTGCTTTTGTCAAGTTGAGAATTAAGTTGTGCATTTTTTAGTCCTGCACAAGAAGTGAGAACTAATGTCAATATCGTTAATGTCCAAAATATTGTTTTTTTAATCTTCAAATTCATTCGTTTTATCTATCTTATTTTTCTGGTTAGCAGTTTTACCACAAAACTTCATACGAAGAGCCGAACTTCAAATTTAGTAAAAACTGTTATATGAAGCACTGAAATGCCACTTTTGCCAACTGTGTAGCAATCACGAATACCGTTATTTTAGATAAAAGAATAAATGAGTAAACCCGAGTTGCAGCTGGCGTTCTGCCTGCCTCTGTGAAGTTGCTTTTTTAGAATATATGTCCAAATCCAAAGAAGAATTGACTTCCTTCTCTACTTTGAGCATAGTCTAATCTCAGCATTGTTGATTGATTCCACGCAATACGTCCACCAATACCAGGTGCACCTCTCCATTGTCTGAAATTCATATCTCCTGGTCTGTCCCACACACTTCCAAAATCATAAAAAGGCGTTACTCCTAAAGCAAAGTGTTGTTTAAGAAGTTTAAAATCATACAGCCTTGCACGCATTTCCAAATTTACCAAGGCAACTGTTGGTGCTAAAAATCGTGCTTCTCTATAGCCTCGAACGGAACGACCACCGCCCAAAACCAAAATTCCACCCGCCTCAGCTTGACTGGACAAATCCCACATTTCAATAAAATTGATGTTAGGACCGAATATATGACCCATTGCGGCTAAACCTGCAAATGTTAAACGACCTTTGTTGTTATTCCATCTTTTCAGTGTATGAATAAATTGCCCCTGCACCATAAACTTATGAAAGTTGAATTGGGAACCTAACCAAGGCGCTGAGTATTCGTGTGAGTATTGCAGAAATATCCCTTTTGATGGGTCGGGTTCAAAATCTCTTGTATCATAAATTAAAGCTCCTGCAAGCATACTAGTGAACATATAGTTATTGCCATTTGTAAAGCCACCTAAGTTAAACTTATCCCAAGTGCCGTCTGCCTTTTGAATATCTAATAAAGTTGGATTATTAATTGCTTCTACTTCATCACCGTTTAAGTTGTAGGCTTCCTCTGCAACCTGCCCATTATATGACGAAAAGGATGTAAATAAGGCTTCATAGCCAAACATCAGACGAAGCTTCCCCCCCATCATCACTCTTTCACCAAGCACATTATATAATTGCTCTCTTTGTTGAATATGGTTAAAGTGAAAGTCTGTATAATAATTTCCATCGCTACCTAATTCTGCAAGAGAAAGGTTTTCTTCATAATCGGCAACCTTATTAAAGTTTCGTGTTATGCCTGTTCTTTTATCCCTAAATCGTAAGGAGTTTAAAGATGAACGTCCAATACCCCAGTATTGTGCATTAGGGTCTTCCCAATGTACCATATCTGCCCTTAATCGCCACTTTGAATTGAAAATGTAAGGAGCATCATAGTTTAGTGCGTATCGTATCCGTCCATTCTGAAAAATAAAAAATTCAGCATTGATTCTATGTCGATAGGCCGTGTAATCAAAGAATGGGTCTTCTTTTGTTTTGTTCATAAAAAGATTCACGTTGCCCCCAATACCAAATCCACGAATTGGGTCGAATTCAAAGCGTGGCAAACCTGTTACAAAAGTTCCTTCTTTTTTTTCTTCCAACTCAAAATCGGGAATTTTTTTCGATTCGTGGATAAAAAAAGGAAGTTCGTTTTTTGAATGAATTGTGTCGTTCGTTTGAGCGTAAGCATTCACGCCTATTACACCTGCGATTAAGATTGTAAATAACTTTTTCATTGTTTCTGTTTTTATTGATTAAAATTTAAAGTGAAAAGAAAAGTGTTGCCATTCCGAAATAGATGAGCAATCCTGTAATATCAACTACGGTAGTAATGGCAGGGCTTGCAGCAACTGCGGGGTCGCCACCAAAGCGTTTTACTAAGAGAGGTAAGCCTGCGCCTATCACAGTAGCCGTAACTACTTGTAAAGCCAAAGCCAAGGAAATCATAAAGGCAATCAGCGGGAGCGAATAAGCCGATGGAATATCCGTTTCCCAACTTAAAAACAAAACCTTACCATAAGCCAATAATCCTAAACACACTGCAAGAAGCAACGAAATTTTAGCTTCTTTCCAGAGAATTACGAACCAGTTGCGAACAGTGATTTGCCCTAATGCCAATGCCCTTACCACCACAGTTGCAGCCTGACTACCCGAATTTCCCCCTGTATCAGCCACCATAGGCATATACAGGGCAAGAATTAAAAGTTTTTCTAAGGCATTTTCATAGCTATGTATAATGACACCTGAAATAATGCCCACTGCTGCCAATGACACTATCCAAACCACCCTCTTTTTAAAATGCTTTAAGGTGCTTGTTCCCATATAATCAAATGCTTCATTGGCCTGTGCAATACCCATAAACTTTTGCATATCTTCCGAGTGTTCAGCACGGATTACATCCAAAGCCTCATCGTGTGTTACGATTCCGACCAATTGATTTTCTCGATTTAAGATAGGTATAGCCACCAAATCATACTTCTCAATTTGTAAGGCGACATTTTCTCTGTCTTCATCCACAAAAGCATAAACAAAATCTTTGTGCAGGGCATCTTCCACTTTGGTGTAGGGTTCTGCCATTATCAGGTCTTTCAGTGTAATGAAGCCTTGTAATTGCTGATTTTCATCCACTACATATACATAGTAAATGGTTTTTTTGGAGGGAGAATCGCTTCTTACTTTTTCAATGGCTGCTGCACAGGTCATATCACTTCTCACCGTAGCAAAGTCGGTGCTCATAATTCCGCCCGCAGTTTCAGGAGGATAGGAGCTTAATTCGATAACATCTTCACGAATCTTTTTCGAAAGAAACGGCAGCAAAGCAGCCTGTTCTATTTGTGTTAGGTGTTGGAAGAAATCTGCTCGATTGTCCGAAGGCATATTTTCAAAAATCTGGGCAAAGCGTTTTTGGGAAACCGACTTGAATAGATTAAGCTGTTTCACCATTGGAAACTCGGCAAAAATTAAGCCTTGTTGCTCCAATGAAAAGCGGTCAAGAATGGTGAACAGATACGTTTCATCAATGGCTTGCAATACTTCGCCAACTTCTACCACAGGCATTTTTTTCATCACAGGAACCATCTCAATAATTTGGTCAATGTGCTGAAATTCTTTAACGAGTTTATTGAGTTCTTGATAAGTCATCATATTAATCGTTTTGTTGTCCGTTTATTTCCCAGCTAACTTGTGTTACGCCATATTCCAGCGTAAGCAATCCCGCTAGTCTTTCCATTTCTATATCGTGTTTGCCATTGGCTAAAATTTCGGCTTCAACATAGGTATAGGCAGGATTTCCGTCATCGCTGCTCTTGAGCGAGCGTAATTGTAGGTGATTGTCTTTTTTTAGAGCGTTCAAAATCAATACTCGCAAATGATTTTCAACTTGTTCTTTACAGCGAATTTTGAAGGAGTAGTAGAAAGAGCCGGTTTCTTCCTTTTGAAAGGAAAATTTGTTCAGCTTTATCCCCAAAGGGCGAAGAAGTAAGTGCGTGAGCATTACGGCAAATGCCACTATGGTAGCTTCTGCAAATAAGCCTACACCTGCCAAAGCACCCACTGCAGCAGAGCACCATATAGTTGCAGCGGTGTTCAGACCTTGAATGCTCAGACCATCTTTCATGATTACTCCAGCTCCCAAAAAGCCAATACCTGTTACTATTTGCCCGATAATTCGAGTGGCATCGCCTCTGTAAACGCCATCGGCATCTACGGTAGAAGTAAGTGCAAAAGAAATAAGGGTAAAGGCAGCAGAACCCAAAGAAACCAAAGTGTTGGTACGAAGACCGGCACTTTTGTGCCTCCATTGTCTTTCGAGGCCAATGGCAACCCCTAGAATAAGGGCTAATGATAGGCGAGTTGTGAAGTCTAATAATGTCATTTGCTTTCAGTTTGTGCAATTCCATAACTACCTTGCACAGCCTGAAAGCACTGTGAAGGTTAGCTTATGAATTTGCAGATGATACAACTGGAACCTAAATCCATTTTATTTGATTTTTAATTTCAACGCTACAAAACTAAAACAGCCTCCGTTTGGAAGCTGTTAGAGACCTTTTAGAAAAATATTAGAATTTTATTAGAGCGACTATACAGAGGGTAACTCAACGGTAAAAGTAGTTCCTTGATTTTGTTTAGATTGAATAGCAATAATACCTTTATGCAAATAAATTATCTTTTGAGTAAGTGAAAGTCCAATTCCATTTCCGTCTGCAAACAGCTTATTCTCGCCACGATAAAAAGGAGTAAAGATGTTTCTTAAATCATCTTCTGAAATGCCAATGCCTTTGTCTGTAAAGTTTAGAGTTATTTTTGATTTCGGATTTTTGATTTCGGATTGATTAAATGATATGGAGACTGTGCAGGATTTATCCTTAGAAAATTTACAACCGTTTTCAAAAAGGTTTGCAAAAGCAACTTTCAAAAGATATTCGTTGCCATTAACGGAAATTTGATTATCGTTTTCAAAATCATTTTCAAAGTGAATATCAATTTTGTAAGTAGGATTTGACTGTTGCACCTGCTGCCGTGAATCTAACAAAATTTCATCAATACGGATTGATTTAAAAGCAATTTCGGAAGGGTCGTAACTGGCTTTTGCAAGGTCAAGCAAACTATTTGAAAGACGAACCAAACGCTTTGCATCAATCAAGGCGTTTTTAATAACCAATTTATATTCATCAATACTTCTTTCTTTGTTTGCAGACAATTCTAACTCTGTAATGATAGCAGCAAGAGGTGTCCGCAACTCGTGTGAAATATTGGAAACGAAATGTTTTTGTGCATCAAAAGAATTCTCAAGGCGGTTCAGCATTTCGTTGAATGTATTTGCTAATTCCGCTAATTCGTCTTTGCTGCCGTTGCTGCTCAACCGCAAATCCAAATTAGTTGCCGAAATATTTTTTGCCTTTTCGGTCATTTCCTTTACAGGTTCAAATGCTTTTTTTGAAAAAAAACGTCCTGCGATATAGATAAGTAAAATGGAAATGATAAAAACGATTATACTGTTTTTTAATAAACTGTTCAATTTGCTGTATCCGTATTGGTCGTAAGCTGTGGCTGTGATGATGTAATTTTTATTTTCAAATTCATAGCGTAGGCCTATTACCTGCCAATCTTCTTGATAAAATTTCAGCTCACCCTTTTGATAAATTTCGTTTATCATTTCAGGTGTTTCTTTTACAAAATCAATATCCACCGCATCGTGGTAAAGCAAATTGAAAGTGCTATCGTAAATGGCAGCTTCAACTTCGTTTAATATCTGCCGATTATTTCTATAAATGTTTTGAAGGGTTTTGGTTTCTACTTTTGCATTGAAAAACAAGTTTGCTTTTGTCAGAGCTTCTTTTTTAAGCAATGAGTAAAATTCTTTTTCACGGTTCTCCTTCGCTGAAATATAGATTATAGAAGCAAACGCCAACAAAATAGTAGCAGTAATGAGGGTAAATAATATGGTGAGCCGTGTCCGTATCTTCATTGCGGATTTCGGATTTTTGATTTCGGATTATTTGCTTTAGCTGTTTTTCCTGATGCCGTAAATATGGCTGTTAGTTCATCAGCTTCTTTTATTAATTCTTGCAATCTCTCTTTTTTCATTAGACCACTTTCAACTATCAATTCCAACCAAAATAAAGTTTCATCTGCTTCTTCTTCAACGATTGTGATTTTTGAAATAAAGTCGGCTGAACTTCTTGCCCTGCAAGACGCCCGATAATTTGCTGCAACAGAAGTTCCTGAACGGATTATCTGGTTGCCAATTACATTTCCAGTTTTCGTATTCGGCAATTCTTCAACCAGTTTTATAATCCGAAGTGCGAATTGTTTTGTTCTACGTTTTAAATCCTCTTTATTCATTTTTTTTAATCTTTTTTAATTCCAAAATCCGCATTCCGCAATCAAAAATCCGCCTTCAAAATAAATCCCATTCCCGATTTGGTATGAATGAGTTTGTTGTCAAATTGTTTTTCA
>JBKBNH010000019.1:0-2266 GCA_046295395.1 Flavobacteriales bacterium
AAAACAAAGCAGTATTGCGATTTGTGAAAATTAAACAAAGTTTAGCCGTCACCCTGGTACCTATATTTGTTGTATTGGCAATTTATTCTTTTACCAATTGGTTTATCAATGGTTTACATCCCAACGAATACCAAACCAATTCTTTTGCCAGCATTAACAACATCTTTTTTGAACAATTCTTTACGGTTTTAATTTTTGCGGATGTTTTTTTATTGTTGTTTTCCTTTTTTCTCACAGATGAATTCCATAAAGTTATTCGAAATTCTGGTTTTATTATTTCAACCATCCTTATTAGATTGTCTTTTTCCACCACAGGATTGCTTAACAATGCATTGATTGTGTGTGCCATTGTTTTTGGTTTATGTATCATTTACATTCACAATAAATTTGAAAAACGGATGGCATTAGAAGAACAAAATAACCAGATTACATAAGAAAATGTAGTATAGATAAAAAAAACGAAGTAATCTACTTTAAACCCAAAGATTCGCTCATGGTAGATGAATATTCGAGAATATCCGCAACACATATTCAAAACCATTCGTGCACTCGTGGCTAAAAAAAAGTACAGCGGTACACCAACTCACATGCCATTCCTTAATCTTATAACATTTAAATTTTTAGTTTTTATTTAGATTTTTAAGTCTTAAATTTCCAGTTTATTAACTAATACATCCCCAATTCGGCATTTAAATTGTTGTAATTTTGCAAGTATCGCAAAAGATCCAAGGTTCTCTAACTTCAAAATCTCCACTATGAGAAAGTCCAAATTAGATCTTTTCTTTCTGAAGCCCATCCAAAAATTTATTGAGAAAAAAACATCGGTAGGAATCGTGCTCTTCCTTGCAGCCATGTTAGCCCTAGTGGTCGCCAATTCAAGTTTGTCTTCCTATTATTTTGCATTTTTAGACAAGTACATTTCCTTTGGAGTACACAATTTCCAAATCAAAAAGAACATTTTACATTGGATCAACGACGGACTCATGTCGATGTTTTTCTTCCTGGTGGGCTTAGAGTTAAAACGTGAAATTTTAGAAGGTGAACTCTCCTCTTTTCGTGATGCCTTATTGCCCGCCTTAGCTGCACTCGGCGGGATGTTGGTACCCGCCTTGATTTATATCCTCATCAACCAAGGAACGCCTGGAGCCAACGGTTGGGGGATTCCCATGGCAACCGACATAGCTTTTGCCTTAGGGATTCTATACCTACTAGGAGACAAGGTACCACTCTCGCTCAAAGTGTTTCTCACCGCTGTAGCCATCGTCGACGACATAGGAGCCATCTTAGTCATTGCCCTGTTTTATACTGAAGAAATCGCCTTTCAAAATCTATACTTAGGAGCTATTTTTATGGTCTTCCTCATCATGGGGAACATCTTAGGCATCAGAAATACGTTATATTATGCTCTTTTTGGAATCGGGGGAGTATGGCTGGCCATCTTACTTTCTGGCGTGCATGCCACCATCGCTGCGGTTATTGTAGCTTTTACAATACCTGCCAATCGAAAAATTCATACCGGACTTTTCCTCAGAAAAATGCGGTTGCTGACCCATAAAATAGGACATCAACACGATACCCAGCCTTTTAATAAAAGCAAACTTAGTTCCGAACTCGATAAATTCACTTTACTAACCTATGATGCCTCACCACCCTTACATCGTTTGGAACACAGCTTTCACAATTTCGTCAGTTTTGTAGTGTTGCCCATTTTCGCTTTTGCTAATGCAGGTGTGGTGCTTGACTCAGATATCTTCCAACAACTCACGAGTTCTGTGACCTTGGGTGTGGTGGGCGGTCTCGTCATTGGAAAAGTAATAGGCATCACTTTGTTTACATTCATTATAGTCAAATTGGGGATTTGTCATTTACCTCAAGACGTGACTTGGCCTAAAATTATGGGAGTAGGGCTCCTTGCCGCCATCGGATTTACCATGTCGCTCTTCATCACCGACTTAGCATTTAAAGACGAACAACTCATCAAGCAAGCCAAACTCGGAATCCTAGCGGCCTCTGCCATCGCCGGACTGCTAGGCTATTATTTGTTAAAAGGAAGCGATAAGGAAGTAGGAGGTAGTAATTAGTTTAAGACTAGACACATTTTTCACTTCGTGAGGCCTTAATAATGAACGGATTAATTGCTACTTCAACAATACCCCATAAAAAAACCCCGAATTATCGGGGTTTTAAAGTATCTATAAAGAATATACGTGTGTACAGTATTAATCTATTTTCACTTTAGCTCCGTCGTCTTTGACTTCAACGTTGG
>JBKBNH010000020.1:0-256 GCA_046295395.1 Flavobacteriales bacterium
AACCGTCTGCCTTCAACCATGCAGCGAAAGTTGTTGATATAGTCAGCCGCAGAATTAGGGTTCATTCTGTTGTCGCCCACAAGTTGTTCCTGTCCTTCTTTAAAAGTCAGTTTACCTTCAAATACTTTTTTTGAAAGTTCATATGCTAATGGAGTTAATTCCTTTGGTATTTTCATTTTGTCTGTTTACTGTTTTGGTGTCGTCTTTTAAGCTGACCGCTAACGTTTTGCAGCTTGCCGCAGTGGGGATTTCGGAG
>JBKBNH010000020.1:266-1819 GCA_046295395.1 Flavobacteriales bacterium
TGATAGAAGCACTGCACTTGAATTAACCACTTCAGCCCCCATTGCGGCAAACGGCTGTTAGCGGGTCGTTGTTTTTTCTGTCCTTTATTTTAGGTTGACCTGTTGATTAATTAAAAAATCTTTTACGGTAGTCCATTTTATGTTAGAGTATCGTTCATTATCATATTTCTGAAAAACAATCCTGCCTTCCATCATATCTCTCATATATTGCATGCCTTGCCAAGCAGGATATAATTCATTTTTAGATGGCGAAAAAAACCTTGCCATTTTTATAAATGCATTTAATAAACCAATGCCCCCTGGTCTGAATAACTTGTACTTATGAGTTGTTAACTCGGAAAGTAATTTAACGAATTCATTACAATTAAGCCTGTCTCCTGCAATTCTTAAATATCTAGGTGTGTTATCGTCAACTGCAACTTCTGCTGTGAATTCCGCTATGTTTTCAGTTGTTGTAAATTCCATAATTTGGTTTGGATTGCCCCAACATAAAATTCGTTTTTGCTTAAAAAGTATTAGAGGCATATCTGTTGTTAATAAATCCATAAATGGACCATTAAAGATAGTTGTCGCCTGAATAGCGGAATTGTCAAGGTACTTATGAAACTCTCTTCTTAAATCTAAATTTCTGTTTTTTCCTTCTTTTAGATTTGTAAAATCAATTGAATAGTCGCTCGGAATAAATCTAGGTACTTTTGCTTCAACTGCGGCATCTAAAAATATTTTTTGGGCATCAATAACTGTATCTCTTAATCCAGCTAAAGCTGACACAAAACAATGTGCACCTATACAATATTTAGAAATCTCGGATTTCTTGCTTGTGTCAACTTGAAAAACTTTTACACCTATTTGCTCCAATTCATTTATTTTACTTCTGTCAGTTTCTAAACGGACAATGGCTCGCACTTCAATATCTTTCGCTAATAAAGCTTTGATAATTTTACCGCCCATATTTCCTGTGGCACCTGCCACTACAATTATTCTTTTCATTTAATTTATTTGATTTCTACTTGTTTGTTTTGTCTTCGTTACAATGCCCGCTAACGTTTTGGCGCTTGGCGAAGAAGCGGATTTCGAAGCACTAAACAGTCTGCCAGCACTGAACTTGATACGAAGCACAAAGCTTCATTTAAGCACTGAACCCGCTTTTTTGCCAAACGCCTGTTATATGCCGCCTTTCTTGTCATTCTATGTGTTTTGTATGAAATAGCAAGCAACTTTTGATGTCGGCTCAAAGAATACAAATAAGTCTCCGTCACCCCAAAAATTCAACTCTTCATAATAGTGTCTATACCACTCGTCTTTAGGTTCAACATTTGTCCGTTTTGCAGTAACTCCACCGTTTAATTGACATAGAAACTTCATTCTTTTACCTGATTTTGGGCACATTGGAATGTCAGGGTATTGTATCCAATTTGGAAGTCCGGAATGTCCTGTCCCTGAAAATTCTTCTTCTTCAACAAATGAAAATTTCATTTCATTAAATACTATTTCAGAAGTTTGATTTAAGTCGTCATCGTATGAAGTATCAGTTTTTTCAACTTCGTCACGAT
>JBKBNH010000021.1:0-1625 GCA_046295395.1 Flavobacteriales bacterium
CTACTTAGACGTTCAAAAAATCACAAGAGATGTAATTAATAAAATTGGTTACAACAAAAGTGAATATATGTTTGATGCCAATTCGTGTGGCATACTATCTGCCATTCATGACCAATCTGATGATATTAACCGCGGGGTAGATCGTAAATCTGAAAATACTGATTTCGAGGCTAAAGCCAATGCTCAAGGTGCTGGTGACCAAGGAATGATGTTTGGATATGCCACGAATGAGACGGAAGAATTTATGCCTTTGGCTCTTAAGTTATCCCATGAAATTCTTCAGGAACTTGCCGCTCTTCGTCGTGAGAATAAGGAAATTACTTATTTACGTCCAGATGCAAAATCTCAAGTCACTTTGGAGTATTCCAATGAAAATAAACCAGTAAGAATTGATGCGATTGTGGTATCAACACAACATGACCCTTTTGCTGAAGATGAAATAATGCTGGAACAAATTAAGAATGATATAATTAAGGTCTTGATTCCTAGAGTGATTGCCAAAAACCCACAGTATGCTCATCTTTTTAATGATAAAATAACGTATCACATCAACCCAACTGGAAAATTTGTTATTGGAGGTCCGCATGGAGATACTGGTCTTACAGGTAGAAAAATTATCGTTGACACCTATGGTGGAAAAGGGGCTCATGGTGGTGGAGCATTTTCTGGTAAAGACCCAAGTAAAGTGGATAGAAGTGCAGCTTATGCCACTAGGCATATTGCAAAAAATTTAGTAGCTGCAGGCCTGGCCGATGAAATCTTAGTTCAGGTGTCGTATGCTATTGGTGTAGCAAAACCTACCAATATTTATGTAAACACCTACGACACTTCAAAAGTTAGTCTAACAGATGCTGAGATTGCAGTTAAAGTATCAGAGCTTTTTGATATGCGTCCTTATGCGATTGAGCAGCGACTTAAATTGAGAAACCCGATTTATAGTGAAACCGCTGCCTATGGTCATATGGGTAGAAAAAATGAAATTGTGTCCAAAACGTTTAAATCTCCAGATGGTGTTCCCAAAACGTTAGAGGTAGAATTATTCACATGGGAAAAGCTTGATTTTGTTGAAAAAGTCAAAAAGTCTTTCGGACTGTAAATTAACTTAAAAACTTAAATCCCGCTCTGAATGAAGCGGGATTTTTTTTAGATGTTATACTTGAGGGACAAGATCAAATACCTAGGTAAAATTTGTTCCTGCGTTGAACTAAAACCAATAATATTAAAGCTGTCTCTATTTACAGTTTGTGTGTTGAGTAAGTTTGTTCCAGAAACTCTATATTCCATCTTGGCATCTTTCTTTCTATAATTCAAGCTGGCAGAAAGCAAATCAAATGTATTTCTAACATCACCAGTAGAACTCCTAAAATTGTTGTATGTGTAGCTCCCATTAAAAGTGAACCCTTTCCCAAACACATATTCCAGCCTAGCAAAAGGACTGTGAGTTGTGAAAGAATTGTTTGGATTTTCATTGATATTAACATTATAACCAGTTTCAAGATTGGGCCATTTTCTGAACTGCGTGGAAAACGTAAACCTATAAAACTGATTAAAAGACTCAATCGTTCTAATAAAATCTGATTCTGGATTTAAAGGATCCGAAGGATTCACAAACAATTGATTGTTTT
>JBKBNH010000022.1:0-1343 GCA_046295395.1 Flavobacteriales bacterium
AAGTTTCTTTTGAGTTTTCGTTGAATTCAAGAATGAAGTCCGCTTTGTTGTTAAGCATTAGCGATAAATAAGCGTATCCCTGGTCAATTACACTGAAATTCTTGTCTCGCTTGTATTCGATTATTACAAATGTTCCTGCATCATTGTCAAACGCTAAAGTGTCAATACGAAAGTTGTTAAGGCTAAATTCCGATTTTACAAAGTCAAGACCGAAAATTGATTTCAGATTCTTTTCAGTAAGCGATTGTATGTCCTTTTCGAGTTTAAAAGGTTGTTCCTTTATGTTCTCAAGTCGCTCATTATTTTCAATTTTAAATAGTGCCATTTATCTTGTCGTGTCGTTTTTTATAATGTGGGCTAACGTTTCGCAGCTACCCGAAGGGCGGGACTTTTACCACAAAACTTTATTTGAAAAATTAAGCTTCCATTAACCACAAAACTGTCTTTGGAACACGAAACCCCGCCTTTTGGGTAGGTGCTGTTAGCAACAGTAATTAATTGTCTGTCAATATGAAAGGTAAACTGTCTTTCTGTTTTTCGTATTCACTTTTCAACATCTTTTTCAGGTTTTCATTATTTCTCATTAGCAGAAACATTGCTCCCTGAGCTCTTAATAATTTTTCGTTTTTGTCTATTCCAAGATTTACTTTATACAGTTCTTTTATTGCCTTTACAAATTCATCATACATACTATACTCTTCACTTTGGTAATGTTTCAGAATTGATGAAAATGAAAAAGCTTCTATAAATGGTTTCCTTTCACTTTCTGTTTTCTTAATGTCGTTTAAGCCAACACAAACTTTACCAACGTAATGCCCTTCGTCAGTAAGTCTCATTATTGAAAAGTATTTCACGGCTACATTTAATAATTTGTCCATAGAAACAGTGTCTTTAGGAATTTTCTTGTCAATTGTCTTGCTAACTAAATCTGTCATAACAGAATTAAACAAACTGTCTTTTTTCAAGTCAACGAAATAATTATTTCTAATTGCTATACTGTCAGTCAATTCTAAGAGACTTTGATAATTTGTGTTCGATGAAAAGTTTGTCAATAAGTAGTCAAAAAGCATAGGATTGTTATTCACCAACTCGGAAAAACAACTCTTTCTCTGTGCTTCAACTACTCTTTTTATAAGATAGTCCTTTTCATTATATGTAGATTTCTGAATTGAAATGAAATCTTCATAATGATTTCTAATGTCACATTGTTTTTGACCATACCCTTGAATTGAGATAATGGTCGTAATGATTGTTGTTAAGATAAATTTTTTCATTGTTCTGTCTTGTTATTATTGTTGCTAACGTTTTGCCGCTTGCCGCAGGTGGCGATTTAGAAAGACTAA
>JBKBNH010000023.1:0-1130 GCA_046295395.1 Flavobacteriales bacterium
GACGACAGCATCCATAAGGAGCTCTACGACAAGATGCACGTAAAACTCACCCAAAACCCCGAGTATGCCAAACGCATGTCTAAAATAAGAAGCAAGACCGTAGAACCGGTTCTGGGCACGCTGATTAATTTTCTGAACATGAAACGGGTCAACACAAGAGGAATACAACAAGCTAATAAGCATGTACTCATGGCAGCCATGACCTATAATTTGAAAAAATACCTCAAGTTTATAACTCAAAAACCCAAAAGCATAGCCCAAGTTGTATCCATCAACAAAGGGAAAGCAACTCTTTCTTTAAAAACCTTGCTTTTTGACTTGAAAAAAGCCTTTTTAAGCTATCCATTTTTCCGAAACAAAAACTTCACTCCAAAAATAAACCTCGCTTAAAACTCATTAAACGAGGTTGTTTTTTGTGGTTTATTTTAAAAATTATCTTTCAGAGGAGGTTGTGCAACGGTTACTGATGTTACCAGCTGGCGTTCTGTCTGTCGTGTAGTGATTAGTCAGGTCTGATAAGGTTTTCGCTGTCTGTTTATTTTGCATTTTCTGTGACGGTTGTGCGTTGGAGGTTTTAAAAAAAAATTAGAAGGGAAGGAAATTTTAAAAAATAATTTTGTCGTGGTGATAAAGGGACAGGCACATCCCGATTTTTCATCTGGATGTGCCTGTCCCTGTGTGTTGGCTTATTCTTTGGTCTTGATACCATTTCTGTTTTTATTCGTCCACCAATAAAGAGGCGGTATAAGTATCGGTGCAAATATCAAAGTGCTTGTGAGTCCGCCAATGATTACGGTTGCCAATGGTCGTGGAACGTCAGAACTGATGCAGTTTTAAAAGTCGGATTTTATCGTTTTCGGGAAAAGACATAGCCAATTGAGAACATAACAGACCTGTTGTAAATTTTTATATTATCTGTTTTTATGTCTCCTAAAGTATAGCTATTGGCATACTGAAATAGGTCTGTAAAGCCGTGTGTATATTTTGCACCAATTAATAAACCAAATGGAAACTGATACTCAATTCCTGCATTGAGTCCAAAATCAAATTTTTGCAGGTACTTTTTTTCGCTTTCGTCATTTCCAGCATCTCCAAAGATGCTTTTGTCTATGTAAAAATTTCCGAGCTCG
>JBKBNH010000024.1:0-537 GCA_046295395.1 Flavobacteriales bacterium
CTGTCCCAATTTCAAAAACCTTTTTGCTTAAATAAAGGTCAGCGTGTTGAAAATGAATTGCAGTATCTCTTATTTCCATTAACAAAAAAATATTTTCTTTAACCGTGGCATTTAGCTTTATTGGTTCTTCTACACAAATTGTAAGGCATTTAGGAAGTCCAATTGTCTTAGGATTGAAACTTCTGTTTAAGTCTGGCGTTAATGTTTTTAGTTTATTTCCCTTTTTCCCAACCTTTGGAATCATAATGTAAATGGATTTTAAATCTCCATTGTTCTCTTTTATGATTTTAGCTTTTAATAGAAGCTCCCAAGAATTTATCATTAAAATTGAAAATGTTTCTTCTCTATATTTAAAGTCGGGTTTGTTATAAACTTCAATTGCAGAAAGTGCGGCACCAATTGATTTGTCAACAAAGGATTTATGTTTTGGATGTTTCATTTTGTTTCTTTCAGTTGGTTGGTCTGTCGTCTGCTACGCTTGCAGGTAACGGTTTGCAGCTACCCGAAGGGCGGGACTTTTACCACAAAACTTGATTT
>JBKBNH010000024.1:547-987 GCA_046295395.1 Flavobacteriales bacterium
TGTCTTTGGAACACAAAACCCCGCCTTTTGGGTAGGTGCTGTTAGCGGTTCGGCTTTTTTCTATTTCGTTAATGTCAGTCAATTTTTAGTGATATTTTATGTTCTTGTCCATTCAATGTGAAATGAACTTTTTCTTTGTCGTGTAACAAAATATTTCTTTCGCCATAGTCAAATTCCTTGTGGTGATTTGGGCAAAGAAGTAAAATGTTGTCTGGTGTCTCTCTACCTTTTCTATGTTTTGGTTCTATATGTGCTGCTTCAATGTAAAATGTCCCGTCTTTCTTTTTGATTGTTGTCGAACAAATTTGGCATTTGAAGTCACGTAAAATTTTTATTTGGGCAACTGTCCGATTGTCTCTTTTGAATGATTTGCTATTAATGATTACTTCTTCCGGGTCGGTCGGTTTTAGGTTTTGTAATTCGTTGATTATGCCTTGCTT
>JBKBNH010000025.1:0-409 GCA_046295395.1 Flavobacteriales bacterium
CCACCAAGGAACATTCCGTAAAAACTATTTACTCCGTCATAATCTGATTTATACTCGTTATGCTCATTATTGAATGACTGTTTTAATAATTCAGAGTTATAGTCGTCCCAATCAAAATAGTTCTGTTGGGCTTCTTCAAGTTGTGGTCGTGTTTGGATTTGCCTATTGTATATTTCTTCACCAGCTTGAATTCTTTCATTTATCTTTTCCTTAAAGTAGTCCTTGCCAACTATTAATTGGGTCGGAATTCTCTCTGGTTGTTGTGTCGGTTTTTTTCTTGTTGCCATATTCTAGGGTTGTCGTTTAGGGTTACTGCTAACGGTTTGCCGCTTTGCGAAGGCGGGGAAATTAAGCACAAAAAATAAATAGATGCACAAAACATGTAATTATCAAATAACTGTCAAAGAAA
>JBKBNH010000025.1:419-955 GCA_046295395.1 Flavobacteriales bacterium
TTGAATTTAGCACTTCACTGTCATAGAAGCACGAAACCCCCGCTTTTGCAAAGCATCTATGTAAAAGCATAACTTTGAATTTACAAAAAACGAAGATTATGCAATTACACGATGCCATAACTATTCTAAAGATATTCATTGGATTAGATATTCACAAAAAAAGTTGGACAGTTTCCATTCAAACCGATTTATTTTTCCACAAAACGTATTCGATGCCTTCTGAATCGGAAGATTTGTATCAATACGTTGAGCGGACCTTTCCCGGACATGAAGTTCATTTAGTTTACGAAGCTGGCTGCTGCGGATTTTCTGTGGCACGTTATTTTTTAAACTTAGGATGGCATGTGTTGGTCGTTAATCCGGCCGACGTTAAAACAGGCGACAAAGAACGCTATCAAAAAACAGATGCGTTAGATTCTAAAAATCTGTCGAACCAATTAAAACAGGGAGTACTCAAAGGAATTTACATCCCAACGGAAGAACATGAACAGTTTATGACTTTAGCTCGTCACAGAACCCAAATTACAAAGAAACTC
>JBKBNH010000026.1:0-941 GCA_046295395.1 Flavobacteriales bacterium
CGCCCTTTTTATTTTGCACAATTTACACAATACATACTTTCGGGTATGATTAAAATGCGTCCGATAGGAATTCGAGTTTTACACTTCTTGCAAAATCCAAAGTCTTCACTTCCAATATTAGAAAGCACATATTTCAGCTTGTTTAGCTTTTCTTGTGCTTTTCTTAAAGCCGATTCTGTTACGGCTTTGTTATTGATGGCGTCCATTCTTGAAATTCGTCCGATAGCAACGTCAGGGGCCACAGGTTTGGTCATTTCCTGATATTCGATGATGAGTTTTTCAGTCTTCGCAATTTCGTCTATAATTTTCTGTTTTATTTCTTCATTTGTCATCTGTCAAAAGTAAGGTTTTTTGTTGCGGTGTCGGTTCTCTACGCTTGCAGCTAACGGTTCGCAGCTACAAGAAGTTGGCGATTTCGGAGACGAAAACTGTCTGCCACCACCGAACTTGATACGAAGCACAAAGCTTCATTTAACCACTGAACCGCCAATTTTTTGTAGGTGCTGTTAGGTGCTGGCGTTTTGTCTGTCGTTGCTCTGTTGTCCATATTTGCAGTGTCTTGGTGCGATGGCTTGGTGGCTCTTTTGAATTTTTTTAGCGTTGGTCTGTGTGTGGGGAAAAAATACAAATGTGCCACCAAATGGGTTGGCTGTTTTAGATGTTTAAAATATTTTCTATTTGTTTTTGTTGATGTTCCTCATTTCCATTTAAATCGAAAGGAATTGCTTCCAAAGCTAAGTCACCTTCATAAATAAAATTATCTAACTTACTAGAGAAGTTAGGATTTGAAGGATAAAGTAAGACGAGGCACGGATCAATGCTGTCAGTGGTGTATTTTTTTCCATAAGCATACAGTTGATACATGTCTGCTTGCGAGATATTATAGTTCTTTCTTTCAGCAAACTGGTCAAGTAATTTCCATTTCGTATCAACTATTTTTT
>JBKBNH010000027.1:0-879 GCA_046295395.1 Flavobacteriales bacterium
CACCGCGCTGACGACGCCGACCCGTCCAGCCAGTCGGGCCGGCCGTTCATCGTGAGCGGCATGGTGCTCGTCCTGCTGGCAGTGCTGGCCGTCCTGGCGTTGATCGGCTTCCTCGTTCTCGGCTGACGGCCGCTGGTTGAGGAGGGCGCGCAGCCCGGGGCCGCTGGGTGCGGAGGGCGCGCAGCCCGGGGCCGCTGGTTGAGGAGGGCGCGCTGCCCGGGGCCGCTGGTTGAGGCGGGCGTGCAGCGCCCGTCTCGAAACCAAGGCCCCGATCCGCCCACCCCCACTGATTAGAGAACGAAGCAGCCGTCCGCTATCCTCATCTGGTCCTCGCGACAGGCGCCTGTAGCTCAACGGATAGAGCATCTGACTACGGATCAGAAGGTTTGGGGTTCGAATCCCTACAGGCGCGCAGATCGGATTCACCGCATGACCTGCGCAAACAGGTTCAGAAGGGTCGCTCTCCCGCTGGGAGGCGGCCCTTCTTCGGCTCAAGAACCGGCCCAAAAACTCTCGGCGGCACCGACGTCGCACCAGGTCGTCCCTGGTCGCGTCCCCCCACAGCGTCCCCCCGAAATCGGGCAGCGTCCCCCCGCGTCCCCCCGGTTCCGTGATCGCTGGGGACCGGTTTCCGCACTTTGGTGCCACATGGAGACCACAACGCACCCCAGCCCCCTGACCACGACCGCAGCCGACACCCTGCTGCTCACCCTCGACGAGGCCGCCCGACAGCTGCGCTGCGCACGCCGCAGCGTCGAACGCCACGTTGCCAGCCACCGGCTCCGCGTCGTCCACCTCGGCCGCTCCGTGCGTGTGGAGCGCCGCGAGCTCGAGCGGTTCATCGCCCAGATGCGAGACCCGTCCGCCGAGGTCCGCGAT
>JBKBNH010000028.1:0-255 GCA_046295395.1 Flavobacteriales bacterium
ATTGCGTTTGCATTCCTTTTCGAGCAAGCGGGAACTGCGGATGCGATTGAGGTAGCCGTACAAATAGAGCTTGAGCAAATCGGCGGGGTGATAGGCCGGCCTGCCATTTTCCAAATGATCGACCTTAAAGCCAAAATCAGCCAAAGGCAGCGCCTCCACAAAGGCATCTATGAGCCGCACTTCATTGTCGGCCTCAATGGCTTCCTCCAAACAACCCACAAACAAAGGAATCTGCTGGCGGTCTTCTCCTGTGAG
>JBKBNH010000028.1:265-878 GCA_046295395.1 Flavobacteriales bacterium
GATATTGCTTGAACAATTTTTAAGTTTTTAATCATGATTTTTTCTTTTTTGCACGATTTAAAATGAGCTATAACGTTTTGGCGCTTGGCGAAGAAGCGGATTTCGAAGCACTAAACTGTCTGCCAGCACTGAACTTGATACGAAGCACAAAGCTTCATTTAACCACTGAACCGCCAATTTTTTGTAGGTGCTGTGTGTGTCCAGAATGGACATACTGTCATTCGGACACCATTCCAAATTTAGGGATAGGATTTGAAAAGTCAAGTGTGATTTTTCAACGATTCTGAACGCAATGCGGAAGGGGTGTGCTGGAGACTACCAGCAGCGTGAGAGTCGCTGTAGTGTGGGATTGGTTGCTGGGCAGCGATGCCGAGCGGCATACACTTAGCAAGCTGCAAGCTGGTGGGTTGTGAAGCCCGCAGTGAAGTAAGCAGGACTGCAAAGGTTTGCACCGACGAACAGGAACTGCATAAGAGGCATGGGTAGGTGGTTGAGGTTGCACAGCAAACCGAAGGCTACAATCCAATCTACCGATGTAGATGCAGCGGGGGTAAACCGAAGGAGTATGTTCTTACCTGGAGAGGCCTCGGCATAGATTCGTCTTCTATGCGCC
>JBKBNH010000029.1:0-875 GCA_046295395.1 Flavobacteriales bacterium
TACCCCGTAGCTGAGATTATTACATGTTCCACACCTGCAAATGGACCAATTTCAAAATGATAGTATTTGATAGCAGACAAGTCTACACTTGTGAGAGCCTGCATCGCCTCAACAGCTTTCGGACCTTGAATGGCTAATAAAGAATAATCATCTGAGTGATTTTCCAATGTAGCCCCCATGGTATTATGTTTGTTGATCCACTCCCAATCTTTTTCTATGTTGGAGGCATTTACCACTAACATATATTTTTCGTCATGGAATTTATAAATGATTAAATCATCAACAATACCTCCGGTTTCGTTGGGTAAGCAGGAGTATTGAGCCCTTCCGTGGGTGAGTACCGAAGCATCGTTAGAAGAAACCTTCTGAATCAATTCCAGTGCGTTCGGACCCGTTACAAAAAACTCACCCATATGGGATACATCAAACACACCAACGTTGTTTCTAACGACTTCATGTTCAAGGTTGACTCCCTCGTATTGCACCGGCATATTGTATCCTGCAAATGGAACCATTTTGGCTCCCAATTGTTCGTGAATCGAGGTGAGTGCTGTATTTTTCATGGAAGTAGTTTAAATTTTAGTGTCGCAAATGTATTAAAAAAAAGCATATTTTTAGCTTGTTTTTGGGGATGAAAATTAGATATTAGCATCAAAACTGCCCCTTCGCCTCTGAATTCGAAAATTTATCTCAAATGGTCTACTTTTTTTTATATGCCGATTCAAAATGGTATATTTACCCATCTTAAAATACCAAATGTTGACCTTATGAATATTGAAAGTCCGGATATTCCAACACTGCCGAACCAACCCATTATAGAGCCTTTTTTGAATATTATTCTCACTACCGACGAGGACGATGAACGTCCAGTTTAT
>JBKBNH010000030.1:0-440 GCA_046295395.1 Flavobacteriales bacterium
TTTTTCTCCCGTCAATCATTGTTCTGGTCTGTGGGTTTTTACTATTACTCACCACATTGTCTTTCGGTGTCGGTTCTTTATGCTTGCTGGTAACGTCAGTTTGTCTTAAAACCTCCGCTTCGGGTTCAAAAATAGGATAAAAGGAAATTACTAAACGGCTTTCGCGGTAATTAATTTTGAGGTTCTAAGAATTTGCGATTTTAAAGTTAGGGAAAAAGAATGGCTTAAACAGCCAAAAAACTACTGATTATCAGTATGTAAGCAAATAAAACAAGTGCTTAATTATTAACAATCAGTTAGTTAAGTGTAGAAAAGAGGTTTTTAGACAGTTTGACGTTTTGCAGCTACCCGAAGGGCGGGGCTTTTACCACTGAACACCCTACGAAGAACTGAACTTTATATTTACTACTTTCCTGTACTACGGAGCACAAAACCCCTGC
>JBKBNH010000030.1:450-822 GCA_046295395.1 Flavobacteriales bacterium
AGAACTCACTCCAAAAATGCTCTACCAAGTTCATTTACAGGACTTAATTCCGGAGCATAATTTTTACCGATTGCTGGATAAAGCCATTGACTTTCGGTTTTTGTATAAAGCTACTCAAGACTATTATGGACAAGAAGGACAAGAGAGCATCGACCCTGTGGTGTTCTTCAAAATCTGTTTGGTGGGTTATCTCAACAACATCAATTCTGATCGAAAACTGATTGAATACTGCTCCAATTGTTTGGATATTCGTTTGTTTATCAGATATGATATTGATGAGGTTTTGCCCTGGCACAGCACCATCAGCCGAACCCGTCAGTTATATGGTGAAGAAGTCTTTATGGAACTTTTCAAAAAAGTACTTTCGCTTTG
>JBKBNH010000031.1:0-449 GCA_046295395.1 Flavobacteriales bacterium
GACCCCTTTAATGACAACATTCAATACGACAATGAGCTGTTGCGTGGGCTGACAAGAAATTATTACAAAGGACTTTCAGAGTTTCTAAATCAAAAATTCTTTGAATACCGAGAGTTCAACCTTCAAGGCGAGACATTTTATGAAGTGGAATTATCGTATAGAAATTTTGAGAAACTTTTCCCTGACGAATTTTCGTTCAGACCAATTTTACATTTTGAAATTCTTGACTTTTACCGACCAAGATTAATTCTACCAAAGAAAATTAGAGATTATGCAGAAGACGGGTTGACAAGTGAAACAAAACCCTTTGTGTTTGAGACAAGCGAACAGGACTATAATACATACATAGACAATGACAGAGTTGGACTGCTAATTAGACGATAGAAAAACGGCTGGTAACACGGGTTTGGCAAAAGTGGCGGTTCAGTGCTCCGCAGACACATTTGTGG
>JBKBNH010000031.1:459-805 GCA_046295395.1 Flavobacteriales bacterium
ATCGCCACCTTCGACTAGCCCTAAAACTTTATTGCAACTGGTAGTAAGACAAAACAAAACTAAATAACTTTAGGAAATGGACAGCATTAAATTAAACGACATTCTAAAAATTGAGAATTTAGATAACGTGAGAATTAGACTTAATCTCTCTAATAATTCTTGGAATGCTCTTCAACACTACCACAACAACCCCGAATTAATGCTAATTGGAAATTTTCACAATAGTGCTGACAGAGTTGAAGTTGATAAGGACGGAAATAAAAAACATATACGTGGCAAAATATGGTTCAAAGAAACTCAAGTTGTCATTGGATTAGCACAAATTAAAAATGATGAATGGCTACTC
>JBKBNH010000032.1:0-763 GCA_046295395.1 Flavobacteriales bacterium
CGGTACTATGCGCTATCGGTCAGCCAGGAATATTTAGCCTTACCCAGTGGTCTGGGCTGATTCCCACTACCTTTCACGGGGGCAGTGGTACTCGGGATCATATCCTAGGAAGACCTCCAGGTTTCGCATACGGGGCTTTCACCCTCTATGGCGTAGCTTTCCAGCTACTTCTGCTACCTGTCGGTTTTGTAACTTCCCCAGAAGCCGGCAGACTTCTGACGGATATGTCCCACTACCCCGACGTAGCTAAGGCTGCCGCCATGGCACTACGTCGGTTTAGGCTCTTCCCCGTTCGCTCGCCGCTACTTAGGGAATCCCTTTCGGTTTCTTTTCCTCGGGCTACTAAAAGGTTTTACTTCGCCCGGTTCGGCTCCTCTTTCGAGGATACCAGCCTATGGGCTGGTGGGTTTCCCCATTCGGGAATCCTCGGATCAACGCTCGCTTGCAGCTCCCCGAGGCTTATCGCAGCTTGCCACGCCCTTCATCCCTTCTGGCTGCCTAGGCATCCACCATGGACCCTTAGCAGCTTGGCCTTTCCTTCTATCTACTTCCTACTACCTTATTCAATTGCCAAGGTCCTTTTTTCTTTTCCTATGGAGACGAGGGGACTTGAACCCCTGACCCTCTGCGTGCAAAGCAGATGCTCTTCCATCTGAGCTACGTCCCCATTCCTATGGGCCTTAGTGGACTTGAACCACTGACCTTACCCTTATCAGGGGTACGCTCTAACCGCCTGAGCTAAAGGCCCTTAGCAGTTTATTAA
>JBKBNH010000033.1:0-754 GCA_046295395.1 Flavobacteriales bacterium
GGAAACTTTACATCGCACCACATAAAAATTGGGTTAACCTTGGATTTTTTTCTGGAACTGATTTATACGACCCAGAGAATTTGTTAGAGGGAACTGGTAAAAAAATGCGCCATATTAAGATAAAATCAATCGAACAATCAAAAAATCCTGCATTAAGGAATTTGATAACATTAGCGTGGCAAACAAACATAAAAAATGAATAAACACAACCAAGAACGCCAGCAGGTAACACACGTTTGGCGCAATGGGGGGTGAAGTGCAAAATTCAAGTTTTGTGCTTCTATTTGGCATTTGTGCAGGTTGACAGTTCAGTTCTCCGAAATCCCCCACTGCGCCAAGCGTGGGAACGTTACCTGCAACCATAAAACAACGACACTGCAAACAAAAAAACGACAGAAATTGAAACGTAAAGGAAAAATAATATTACTGAGTTTATTACTTCTGCTGACAGCGGGACTAATTGCTTTTACGACTTCTCATAACTCAACTGACGACAATATTTTAGCATATACAGTTGATACTAAAACTCAAGACTTACAACTCTATTGGAAAAACGAAAAAGGCGAAAAGCTGAAAAGCATTCAAAATTTAAAGAACTATGTTGAGAGTAAAAACTTGAACCTAACTTTCGCAATGAATGGTGGAATGTTTAACAAAGACTTTTCACCACAAGGACTTTTTATCCAAAACACAAAGACAATTGCGGTTTTGGACACGGCAGACGGAAACGGCAATTTTTATTTAAAGCCAAACG
>JBKBNH010000034.1:0-719 GCA_046295395.1 Flavobacteriales bacterium
CTAAAGAGTCTTGGTATATTTTGCCATTTTCATCTTTCATTCTGTCAATTTCAGGCGGACATAGTCCACCGCAACTTAGTTGTCCAAAGTCGTTTTTATAAACACCTTCTGGATAATCCCAACTTTCTATAAATGAGAAGTCTCCACTCAAATTGTCAGTCCAACTTATTTTAATTTCTCCTGGTTGCACTTTTTCGTTCTTGTCGTAAGTAAGTCCGCAAGAAATCAGTCCTAATGTCAAAAGAAAATATGTCAAGTGTTTTGTCATTATCATTCGATTGTGTCGTTTTTTAGCATGAGGCCTAACGGTTTCGGGCTTTGCGAAGGTGGCGAATTTTACCACTAAATTTCCTACAAAGCACCGAATTTCAAATTTACTAAAAACTGTCATACGAAGCACTGAACCGCCACTTTTGCAAAACCCGTGTTGGTGGCTGGTGTTCTTGTCATTCGTCTATTTTCAGTACAACATTTCCCTTTTTTCTTCCTGTGTCAACATATCTATGTGAGTCTATTATTTCGCCTATTGGAAAGGTCTTGTCAATTACAGCCTTCAACTCTCCTTTTTCAAATAGTTCTTTTAATAGTTGTAGTTGTTGTATTGTTTCTGAAGCATATCCTGAACTTACACTTTTATAAATGCCGTTTTTGGTCAAGAGGTTACTACAATCCTTTTTGGTGGTTTTACCCACAGCATCAAAGATAATATCAAACTTTTC
>JBKBNH010000035.1:0-694 GCA_046295395.1 Flavobacteriales bacterium
GTTAGATGTGATACACATTAATAGTATTGCACCGCTTTTAATAGTAAAATACTTAAGGCAACTACTTGTTAAAAGTGAAAAGCCGATGGTAATCAATATTTCAAGTTGGTTAGGTTCTGTAACAAATTTGACATTTGGTGGACACTATGGTTATGTTGGTAGTAAAAACTTGTTGAACGTTTTGAATAAGTCTATGGCAAATGAATTGAAACAAGAAAACATCATTTGCATCAACGTAAATCCAGGTTGGGTTCAAACCGACATGGGCGGACAAAAAGCTCAATTTACAACAGAACAAGCTGTAACAAACATTTTGACTAACATCGCTTCAAAAGTTACTATTGATGACAGCGGTAAATTTTTAAACTTTGACGGTAGCGAACATCCTTGGTAAAGCCATCGCATCCCGATGGCTATCGGGATAAGCACATCCCGATAAAAAATCGGGAAGAGCTTTCACCTTTCCCGACAGAAAAATTATTTTTTAAAATTTCCTTCCCTTCTAAAATTTTTAAATCCGCCAACACACAGCCGACACAAAAGCAGTAAGCGGACAGCGAAACCCTTATCAGACTTGACTTTCACGTCACGACAGACAGAACGCCAGCAGGTAACAGCAGTAACCGTTGCACAACCTCCTCTGAAAGATAATTTTTAAAATAAACCACAAAAAACAACCTCGTTTAATGAGTTT
>JBKBNH010000036.1:0-244 GCA_046295395.1 Flavobacteriales bacterium
AAGTTCGTCCTGTGTAACTGTCGAATAAAGAATGACAAATTCGCCTGCTTTAATTCTGTCAAAAAGAGGAATAGTATGTTCCCTAAACTCTTCGTCAAAATATCCACCGAAAACTGACGTGTCTATGTAAATTCTTTGTTTCACTTTTATTGTTGTCTTATCGTTCTCAAAAATACGATTTTTAAGTGTTCAGTCGGTCAGTTTCTTGATTGGTCGTTGTCTTTTAGCCTTGTGCATAACGTTT
>JBKBNH010000036.1:254-675 GCA_046295395.1 Flavobacteriales bacterium
ACCACAAATGTGTCTGCGGAGCACTGAACCGCCACTTTTGCCAAACCCGTGTTGGGCGTTCGTTTTTATCTTTTTATCTTCTTATCTTCTTAAAAATAAATTCAATTTGTGAATCACGATTGTAAAATATATCTGACTGTTTGGTTGTGATTAAGTAATCTGGATTTACGGCTTCATCTAAACTATTTTCAGTTGGTGCTTGAAAAATTATTGGCAAATCAATTTCAAATTTTGAAAAGGGTAAACACAAAAAGAACATCTGACCTCCATTTAAGCCTTGTTTCGTTCCACCTGTTGGTTCACCTACAATTTTACCAAAGCTGTAATTTTTAAAAATGTCCGCCATCGTAAATGTTGTAGAACTATTATTTGCATTTGTGATTAAGAAAACCTCACCTTTGTAGCTGTTGGTTTTGGGGTT
>JBKBNH010000037.1:0-654 GCA_046295395.1 Flavobacteriales bacterium
AAACGCATAATGTCATTAGCAACCAAAGTAAGCTTTTCGATGAGCTTACCTTTGATAATGCTGCCCTTCTTGCAGAGGAGCTTATGGAGTTGTATGCAAATGAAACCTATGACAAAATTGAAATTGTATACAACCTTTTCAAAAACGCAGCCACTCAAATTGTAAAATCAGAGCAATTCCTTCCTTTGGTTCCAAAGGCAGATACAATCTCAGCCAATGCAGATTATTTGTTTGAGCCTTCCAAAGAAGAAATTGTATTGAGTTTGATTCCAAAATCGTTGAAGACTCAGTTATATAAATCTGTGAGAGACTCTTTTGCAGCAGAACATGGTGCTCGTATGACCGCCATGCACAAAGCAACCGACAATGCCACGGCTTTAAGAAACCAATTAAAATTGACCTATAATAAAGCCAGACAAGCCGCCATTACTGGGGAAATTCTTGAAATTGTTGGGGGAGCAGAAGCTCAAAAGGGATAATCTATCTTCTAAAATAAATTTGAAACCGCCTTGTTTAGGGCGGTTTTTTTGTTTTTTTTAAACAAAAATTAAGTTCGTTACAGCTACATTTGTTGCTCTGTTCTATGATTATGAAAAGCGTTTTTTAATTTAATTTTTATCATATCGCTTCAATTCAAAATTTTGAATTGTTTTT
>JBKBNH010000038.1:0-636 GCA_046295395.1 Flavobacteriales bacterium
GTCGTGGCACGACCGGTGCCCATCGACTCCAGAAACGGGCCAGCACCGGGCCTCAATGGTGTCCGCGGTACGCGACAACACAAGGCTTTCACGCTGCATCGCCACCCCCGTACCCGAGTGTGCAGAACGGTTGAGGTCCGGGCCTCCTCGGTAGTACGCAGCGGGGCACCGGGACCGCAGTTCTATGGGCTTGGGACGCCCCGCGCACCAGCACAACTGTGTCCGGAGTGTGTCCGCCGCCATGAGCGCCGACCGAACGGCGCCTACGCGACCAGCCTCTCCCCGTCCTGAAAACGACAAAGCCGCAGGTCAGCGTGCTGATCTGCGGCTTGATCGGTTTGCGCGCCTGTAGGGATTCGAACCCCAAACCTTCTGATCCGTAGCCAGGATCGGAACGATTTTGGTCTCTCTGGTGACGACCCGACGCGCCTACGCCCGTCACCGCTACTCCCCGCAAACTAGCAGGTCAGCAGTACGGCGCCGTCTTCGAGGCTCACCATGGTGAGCGAAGATTCGGCGCCGTTTGCTGTTGCTGGTCGCGTTCGTTGCGGCACAGACTGGGTGGGTTCGTCGTGGTCGACCCCGTTGCCTCTGTGGTGCCGGTGAGCCTGAAGGTCAGCATGGTGGTGGAGGGCT
>JBKBNH010000039.1:0-635 GCA_046295395.1 Flavobacteriales bacterium
GAACACTTTTTATGAATACGAAAAACTGACTGAGTTTGAAAAATATTTCGGCAGACTTATAGTTCAGTTTCATAAGTATCAAGCATTTGTAACATTGACAGGTGACAAAATAGATAAATTCATTGTTAAAGAAATCCTACCAACTTCCTTAGACAATGACTTGTTTCCTGGGTATGACAAGGTAAATATTTCTTGGGACACCTTGAAGCGAGTTGTAGATAGAGATACTTGGAAAACAGCATTGGAAAACCAAAAAGGTGTTTACCTAATAACCGACACTTCTAATGGAAAAAAATATGTCGGTTCAGCGTATGGTGTCAATATGATTTTGGGTCGTTGGAGAGCATACGTAAAGAGCGGACACGGTGGAAACGCAGGACTGAAACAACTGACTTTTGACCACATAAAAAAACACTTTAAATACTCAATACTTGACATTTACAAATCAACAACTGACGACCAAATTATAATTGACAGAGAAAGTTGGTGGAAAGAAATTTTACAAAGCAGACAATTTGGATACAATGAAAACTAACGGACGACAAAGAACCACTGGCTATAACAGCCGTTTGCCGCAATGGGGGCTGAAGTGGTTAAATCAAGTGCAGTGCTTCTATCAACATTTGTGCTTGGTT
>JBKBNH010000040.1:0-611 GCA_046295395.1 Flavobacteriales bacterium
TAATTACTCGACTTTAGAGTATAATTATTACGAAGAATCTAACGGAAAGAAAACAAATGGCAGACAAGGAACAGCAGACCTTGAACCGGTATTTTATTTTGGAGCAGAAGGAACATTTGAAGACGAAAACGAAAATGTTTATGGAATGAACGAATACATTGACAACTCTAAAAAAGACTGTTGGACATACATTTATATAGGAGTTGGAAGCATTGAAAAATCCCAAATAACTTATGGTTGCGAAACAGACAGAAATATATTTAACTCAAAACTATTGACACGGACGAAATGAGAAAAACGCACCATAACATCATATTTGCAAAAGCGGGGGTTTCGTGCTTCTATGAAAGTTTGGTGCAAGGTTCAAGTTCAGTTTTTCAAATGAACATTTGTGCTAAAAATCCCCGCCTTCGCAAATATGAGAACCGTTACAAGCAAGTATAAGAACCTAATATTGAGAACTAATCAACAACTTTTATAACCCTCTCAATTTCATCTGCGGGACCTTCTTTATACCCGATTCTTAACTTCACAACATATTCTCCTGCTGATTCATACTTATAAACAATCGACTCATCCCCAAATGAAAACTTAGCTGTTCCATCTCCCAT
>JBKBNH010000041.1:0-590 GCA_046295395.1 Flavobacteriales bacterium
TCCAGATAGGTAGATTCAGCCATTACTGCAACATTCTGTTGCTTTTGACTACCCTTTCCTCTTTTTAGTTTGATACCTTCTGGCGTAGCTTTTTCAAAATAAGCCTCATCAAACTCAATCATTCCTTCGAGGGTATAGTGGCTATCTCTATTACCCATCGCATTCCTAATCCTATGCATTAGTGACCAAATTGTGTCATATCTTTTGTGTCTTAACTGGCGCTGCAGTTCACAGGCCGATAACCCTTTTTTAGTAGCTGACATAAAAGCCATTGCCAAATACCATTTACGAATAGGTAAGTTGGAAGCTTTCATAAATGTTCCACTACGCAAAGTAGTTCTAAAACCACACTCACTACACTGCCATTGCCATTTGGACTTTAACCAATAGTGCTTTTTACATTCACACTTTTGACAAGTAATACCTAGCTTCTCACGTTGCTCTTTAAAGTGTGTTTTACAACTTTCTTCATTCGGAAAAATCTCCACAAAATCTAGTATATTCATGCTTTAATGTTTAATTTTAAAGCAAAATTACATTCACACAACGTAATCTATTTACGTTCTAGTGGTACGATTGCGGGGAATCAT
>JBKBNH010000042.1:0-585 GCA_046295395.1 Flavobacteriales bacterium
GTAAAGTACCCCGGGAGGGGAGTGAAATAGTACCTGAAACCGTGCGCTTACAATCCGTCAAAGGCTTCGGGGTGATGGCGTGCCTTTTGAAGAATGAGCCTGCGAGTTAGTGGCATGTCGCGAGGTTAACCCGTGTGGGGTAGCCGTAGCGAAAGCGAGTCCGAATAGGGCGATTATAGTGGCGTGTTCTAGACCCGAAGCGGAGTGATCTACCCATGGCCAGGTTGAAGCGACGGTAAGACGTCGTGGAGGACCGAACCCACTTAGGTTGAAAACTGAGGGGATGAGTTGTGGGTAGGGGTGAAAGGCCAATCAAACTCCGTGATAGCTGGTTCTCCCCGAAATGCATTTAGGTGCAGCGTCGCATGTTTCACCTCGGAGGTAGAGCTACTGGATGGCCGATGGGCCCTACAAGGTTACTGACGTCAGCCAAACTCCGAATGCCGAGGTGTGAGAGTGCGGCAGTGAGACTGTGGGGGATAAGCTTCATAGTCGAGAGGGAAACAGCCCAGATCGCCGGCTAAGGCCCCTAAGCGTGTACTAAGTGGAAAAGGATGTGGGATCGCTGAGACAGCCAGGAGGTTG
>JBKBNH010000043.1:0-585 GCA_046295395.1 Flavobacteriales bacterium
GTGCGAGTTGCTGGAAATCTTAATAACAAATACGACAAGGTTGTTAAGGACTGGATTGCGTTAAATCAAAAGACACTCCAAGAAATTTGGACAGCAATGCAAGACGGAAACCAAAAAGAATATGAAATTAAAATCGGACAGTTACTCTAACTTAAAACTAAATAAAAATGACAATACAAGAATTTAAAAAGAACTTTTGCTTAAAGATGAAAACTCAAAACACAGGTGTGACTTTGACGATTATCACAGAAGCAATCAGACGAGCCGATAATAAAGTTGTTGACGGTGTTAAAACCACAATTGACATTCAAGAAACACACGACTGGATTGTGGACAGCAATTCTATGGTTTCCGTGACACCTTGGAATTGGGAACAATATATTGACGAAACAAAAAGATTTCAATTGGACTATTTTGCACGAAGAGCAACTATTGAAAATTGGTATCCATTAGACAAAGAAACTAATCCCGACATTTCAGACTTGTATTGTTAAATGAAAAGACAGAAAAAAACAGCCACTAACAGCCGTTTTGCAAAAGCGGGGGTTTCGTGCTTCTATGACAGTGAAGTGCTAAATTCAAGCT
>JBKBNH010000044.1:0-566 GCA_046295395.1 Flavobacteriales bacterium
CCCGGGCCTTGTACACACCGCCCGTCACGTCATGAAAGTCGGTAACACCCGAAGCCGGTGGCCTAACCCTTTGGGAGGGAGCCGTCGAAGGTGGGATCGGCGATTGGGACGAAGTCGTAACAAGGTAGCCGTACCGGAAGGTGCGGCTGGATCACCTCCTTTCTAAGGAGCACTCACCCCGCCTGTTGGTGGGGTCAGAGTTAGCGCCTGGTTCGTGCCCGTTCGTGGTGCGCCGGGTGGCTCATTGGGTGGAACACTATTGCGTAGGACTCGCCGTGATCTTCTGGCGCCGGCTCAGGGCTGGTGGTTGGGGGGGAGCGTGGTTCGGACAAAACACACTGTTGGGTATCTGAGACAGCACCGTATGCATTCCTGTGGGTTGGGGGTGTGGGTTGTTTCTGATGGCACTGATTCCCGAGATGCTCTTGTGGCCGTTTGGTCTGGGGTGTGGGTGGGGTTGGTGTGTGTTGTTTGAGAACTGCACAGTGGACGCGAGCATCTTTAATTGTTTGTGAATGTAAGTGTGTAAGAGCACACGGTGGATGCCTTGGCACCAAGAGCCGATG
>JBKBNH010000045.1:0-550 GCA_046295395.1 Flavobacteriales bacterium
ATTTAAAACCCAAGCCTTCTGCTTGAAAAATAAATGCGGCGAACCGCATCTGTACTCTTGTGGAGGATAACGGATTCGAACCGTTGACCCCCTGCGTGCAAGGCAGGTGCTCTAGCCAGCTGAGCTAATCCCCCGATAATTATTCAAAATTTAAGATTTAAAATTCAAAACCCTAAACCATTAATCTTGAACGCCTGTAGTCCCGCGCAGATTTGAACTGCGGACCCCTACATTATCAGTGTAGTGCTCTAACCAACTGAGCTACGGGACTCTGTTTTCAGCTCTAGGCAGTGCAGCTTATCGCCTGCCTTCGCTTCCTTATCCTCCCATAAGCCCTGCCTACGCCTTATTTTATCCTGAATACCAACAAGGAAAATCAACATACTTCAAACTCTACTACCACACAGATCAGTAACTTCTCCAGAAAGGAGGTGTTCCAGCCGCACCTTCCGGTACGGCTACCTTGTTACGACTTAGCCCTAATTATCGGTTTCGCCCTAATCGGCTCCTCGCGGTTACCGACTTCAGGCGCCCCCAACTTTCATGGCTT
>JBKBNH010000046.1:0-546 GCA_046295395.1 Flavobacteriales bacterium
ATTTATTCGCCCACAAGGACATCATACCATTTCAGTAAGAGTATAAATGAACCAATCTATTGCTTGACGAAAAAGAATTTGTTGAAAATATATGCAGACGATAAAATGAATATAGGAAAAATCAAATCCACTAAAAAAAAGGTCTGGCTAATTTGGGATGAAAGCAATGAACAATACTTATTGAATAAGTTGTTTTTGAAATAAGCCAACACACGGGGTCAAGCACATTTGCAATTCACACAAACCAACGCAGTGACCAAAAATTGCAAAAGAGCTTGCCCCTTGCTACCCAGACAAAATTATTTTTTAAAATTTCCTTCCACTTCTAATTTTTTTTAAACCCTCCAACGCACAACCTTCACAGAAAAAGCAACATAAACAGACAGCGAAAACCTTATCAGACCTGACTTACAAGACACAGACGACAGAACGCCAGCTGGTAACACGGGTTTGGCAAAAGTGGCGGTGCAGTGCTTCGTATGACAGTTTTTGGTAAATTTAAAATTTGGTGCTTCGTATGAAATTTAGTGCTTAAAATCGCCACCT
>JBKBNH010000047.1:0-543 GCA_046295395.1 Flavobacteriales bacterium
GTTTTGATTTTTGCTCTTAGATTCGCTCTTCGTTCATCATAGTTATTGCCAGCGTCAGGTGCATTTGAAGTCATATAATATTCTTTTGCAACTTTTGACTCTGCAATAACTTCTCCTTTATCATTAATAAAGGGCGTCACTATTTCTTCACAACTCTGTGGATTATCAAAGTTTAGAGTTGAAATAATTGTTTTGTTTTCTTTTTCCATTTTATTTATTTGTTTGTTTTGTTATGCTTGCTGGTAACGTTTTGCAGCTACCCGAAGGTGGCGATTTCGGAGCACTTCACTGTCAACCAAGCAGAAACTTTGATAGAAATACAAAGCTTGATTTAACCACTGAACCGCCACTTTTGGGTAGGTGATGTTATGGGCTAGGCGTTCTTGTCTTTTGGTCATTCCTTGATGATTTTTCTGTTAATTACTTTGTTGTCTTGTTTAATTGTTAAAATATAAATTCCGCTTCTCAATTCTACTAAGTCAATCTCGCTTTTGTATTCTCCACTTTTAATGTATTGTCCACCTATACTGTTAATTTGGTATT
>JBKBNH010000048.1:0-526 GCA_046295395.1 Flavobacteriales bacterium
AATTAATATTAGGATTAAAATCAGGATTTAAATAACGTCCTTGGAATGAAACCCTTTCTTCAATTTTGCCAACCAGCAAGATACTTTTTTTAGAAGATAATCTACTATTAAAAGCAAATTCAACACGTTTATTTTCGGGATTGACGTAAATAGCTTGTTGTGCTAAAATTTTTGTCCTCCCCAACTCGTCAATTCCAATATGAGAAATATTAACAGAATTATCAATACCAACTTGAAACTCCTTGAAGTTCAAAACAAAATCCTTCGCACCGTTCGTGTCTATTAAAATGCCATCAACTCCAGAATTACTAAGGTTTTCAATTATAATTGAATCTTCGTTTTGAACTATATTTGCATTTCCAGTTGGAAAACACTTTAAATCTTTTAAATTACACATAGCTATATTTTTTTTGGTTAGTATTTTAGTTTATGAAAGAAACAAAGATAGTAAAAAAAAGATGATTCCCCGCAATCGTACCACTAGAACGTAAATAGATTACGTTGTGTGAATGTAATTTTGCTTTAA
>JBKBNH010000049.1:0-502 GCA_046295395.1 Flavobacteriales bacterium
TTGATACAGAATAATTCAATATCAATTACTGTAAAAATAGAATATTTAGGCTTTCAAGAGCACTCAACAGCCTGTTATTTTGAAAAATATGAAAAAAATATAAAAGATCTTATTGACATTTGAACTTACAAATATTGACAAGATCTTTTATTTTATACATCAAACTAGGCAATCCCAGTGTAGTTGAATGGTGTGATTTTTTTCAGTTCAGCTTTTACAACATCCGATACTTGGAGAGAATCAATAAAATTAGCTATTGAAGCGGCTGTGATTTTGGTATTTGTTCTTGTCAGGTCTTTCAGTGCCTCGTAAGGTTTTGAATAGCCTTCTCTTCGTAAGACAGTTTGCAGCGCTTCTGCTACCACAGCCCAGTTTTCTTCTAAATCAGCTTCTAAAGCATCTTTATTCAATTCCAATTTGTTCAACCCTTTATTCAAAGAAGCAAAGGCAATCAGCATGTGTCCGAGTGGTACACCGATAATTCTCAATACCGTGCTATCTG